>CANJLW010000029.1 GCA_947475245.1 Acetobacteraceae bacterium
GCGGATCGGGTTTGGCGTCCAGGGTCTCGTATCGGTGGCTCAGGTCGAAGAATCCGGGCTGGGTCATCGGCAATCCAATCGGGCGGGTCGGTGGCCCTATTGAATCGAAGGTCGGGCGCGGTCGCCAGGCGAATTTTTAGAGGTGCCCATAAATGTGTCGATGACAAAGCACGCCCCTCGGGCCACGAGGTGCGATCGGAGAATGTTGATGAAACCATCGTCGGTCCTGGACCGGAACCGGCCGGCTATCCGCGACATGGTCGGCCGCTTTCGCGTGTTCAATCCACGGATATTCGGGTCCGTTCTGCATGGAACGGACCGGGACGGCAGCGACCTCGATCTTCTGGTGGATGCACTGCCGGGCACGACGTTATTCGATCTGGGCGGGTTGCAGGACGGGCTGGAACAATTGCTGGGAATACCGGTCGAGGTGCTGACCTCCGGCGATCTGCCGCAGACGTTTCACGACCAGGTACTTGCCGAAGCGATGCCTGTTTGAACGCTCGCGGCCTTGCCGACCTGATCGATCAGAGGATCGGGGCCGCGACGAAGATACTCGATGGTCACCCGACCTACGCCGCGCGGAAGCCCAATATCGCCAGGCGGTCGATGTGGGGGCATGCTGGAATGTTGAACCAGGCCGCGTCGCTTTCTATAATGGCCCTTGTGAATTTTGCGGAACCTTATGCCGATGCGCTTCCCCTCGATCATCGCGGCCGCATCCCTGATGTCGGTTCTGCCCGCCGTCTCGAACGCCAACCTGTTGGTCAATGGCGGGTTTGAGTCCCCGGCGCTGTCAGCAACGTTCGCGGTCTACGACCAGGGGGCCGATATCGGCGGCTGGACGGTGGTCGGCACCGGCGATCCGGTCAACTCCATGGCGGTCCTGCGGAACGACTACACGGAATATGCCGGCACGTTGGCGTTTTCCCCACATGGCGGCATTCAATCGCTGGACATCACCGGCGCCGCTAATCGTGGATTCAACGGTGTTCGCCAAAGTGTGACGACCACCGTCGGGGCCGATTACGCAATCAGCTTCTGGGTCGGCAATCAGGATGCCGCGTTCCCGGCCTATACGCTGGCGAGCGCGATCTCGCTGGACATCGACGGCACGTCGGTCGGCACATTCAGCAATGCCGACAACACCTCGGCCGATGTGAACTGGAAGCAGTTCACCTACGGTTTCCAGGCGACCTCGGCCACGACGACGATCACATTCTACAACGTGACGCCGTCGGACGATATGATGGCGGGGCTGGACGATGTGGTGCTGACATCGGCGGCCATACCGGAACCCACATCGTTGGCGCTGCTGACGGTCGGTGCCCTGGGCGCCATTCGCCTGCGTCGGCGCAACCGTCGCATCGGCGGATAGAAGAACGGCTCAGCCGGCGTCGCCCAGCGCCCGCCAGCCGATGTCGCGGCGGCAAAAACCCTCCGGCCAGTCGATCGCATCGACCGTCGCATAGGCTGTGTCGCGCGCCTGTCGCAGCGCCGCGCCGGTGGCGCAGATTGTCAGCACGCGGCCGCCCGCGGCGCGCAGCGTGCCGGCAGCGTCGCGTTTGGTCCCGGCATGAAAGATAATCCCCTGCGCAGACGGCGGCAGCGTGATGGCACTGCCGGATTCCGGTGCCTCCGGATAGCCTCGCGCGGCCATGACGACGCTGATGGAAGCGACGTCGTTCCAACGGACATCGAAGTAGTTCAACTCTCCGTCGCAGGCGGCCATCAGCGCGGGCAGCAGGTCGGAGCGCATCTTGGACAGCAGCACCTGGCATTCCGGGTCGCCGAAGCGGACGTTGAATTCGATCAGTTTTGGGCCGTCCTCCGTCAACATCAGACCGGCGTAGAGGATGCCGCGGAATGGCGTGCCGCGACCGGCCATTTCGCGCAGGGTCGGGCGAATGACATTCTCCATCGCCCACGCCTCCATCGACGGGGGGAATACCGGCACGGGGGAGTAAGACCCCATGCCGCCGGTGTTCGGGCCGGTATCGCCGTCGCCGACGCGCTTGTGATCCTGCGCCGATCCCAGGGCGATGGCGGTCTCACCGTCGCACAGCGCGAAGAAGGAGACTTCGGGACCGGTCAGACACTCCTCCAACACCACCGCCGCACCGGAGTCGCCGAACACCCGGTCGGACATCATGGCATCGATGGCGGCAATGGCCTCGGCTTCCGTCGTCGCGACGACGACACCCTTGCCGGCGGCGAGGCCGTCTGCCTTGACCACGATCGGCGCGCCGCGGCGGCGGACGAATTCACGGGCGGCGTCCGCGTCCTCGAACCGTTCCCAGCGCGCGGTCGGGACATTGGCGGCGTCGGCGATGGTCTTGGTGAAGGTCTTGCTGCCTTCCAGTTGCGCGGCGGCGGCGGTCGGGCCGCAACATTTGATGCCGGCGGCGGTCATCGCGTCGGTAATACCGGCGACCAGCGGCGCTTCCGGGCCGGGAAACACCAGGTCGACCGCGTTGTCCCTGGCGAAGGCGACCAGCGCGGGAATGTCGAGCACGCCGATTGCCACGCATTCGGCCACGTCGGCGATGCCGGGGTTACCCGGCGCGCACCACAGCTTGGTCAACAGCGGGCTGGCCGATATCGCCCAGCACAGCGCGTGTTCCCGTCCACCCGAACCAACTACCAGCACGCGCATCGACGACTCCTCGGCTTCCTCGGCGCGGCGTTGTTAGCATAGACTGCGGTCATGGACGAACCGCGCGCTGCCCCCGCCTCCAACGTGCCCGAATATTCGGTTTCCGAGATATCCGGGGCCGTGAAACGCACGCTCGAAGGCACGTTCAATCGCGTGCGGGTGCGGGGGGAGGTGACGGAGTGCAAGCGTTATCCGTCCGGCCACATCTATTTCTCGCTGAAGGACGAAAGCGCGAAGATTTCCGGCATCGTCTGGAAGGGAACGGTGTCGCGCCTGGGCTTGCAGCCGGAAAATGGGGTGGAGGTCATCGCCACCGGCCGCATATCGTCCTATCCGGAACGGTCGTCCTACCAGTTGATCGTGGAGCGTATGGAATACGCCGGTGCCGGCGCATTGCTGGCGCGGATCGAAATGCTGCGGCAGAAACTGACGGCAGAGGGGCTGTTCGACGCGTCGCGCAAGCGCGTGCTGCCGACCCTGCCGCGCGTGATCGGCGTGGTATCGAGCGAACGCGGTGCCGTCATCCAGGATATTCGCGCGACCATCGCGCGTCGATTTCCGCGCACGATCCTGTTGTGGCCGGTGCCGGTTCAAGGCGAAGGGTCGGCTGAGCGCATCGCCGCGGCCATCGAAGGCTTCAATGCCATGGACCCGAACGGGCCGGTGCCTCGCCCGGACGTGATCATCGTCGCGCGCGGCGGCGGTAGTCTGGAAGACCTGATGGCGTTCAACGAGGAAATCGTGGTCCGCGCCGCCGCTGCCAGCCAGATCCCGCTGATCTCCGCCGTTGGGCACGAAACGGATGTGACGCTGATCGACTTCGCGTCCGACCGGCGGGCACCGACACCCACGGCCGCGGCGGAAATGGCGATACCCGCGCGTGCCGAACTGGTGGCCGATCTGTCGCAAAAGGCTTCGCGGCTGATCGGGTCGTTGAACCAGTTGCTGCAACGTCAACGGCTCCGCCTCTCCCTCGCCGAACGCAAACTGCCCGACCTTCCCGCCCTCCTCGGCACCGCGCGTCAGCGACTGGACGACCGGGCAGAGCGACTGGGCCTGTCGTTGACCGGCCTGTTGGAGCGTCGGCGATCGGCGTTGATCGCGGTGGAGCGGCGGCTGCCCGATCTGCCGATCCTGTTGAGCGGCCTGCGCGAGCGGGTGCGGGAACGTGGGGTGCGGTTGGTGATCGCATTGCCGAACCTGGTCGCGATGCGGGGCGCGGCGCTGAACCTGACGGGCCAAAAGCTGTTGAGCGCACTGCGCCAATCGATCGGGCGGGTGCAGGCGAATGCGGGGCGCGTGTTGGGGCGCCCGCTGGATACACCGGTTCGCGCGGGCCTGCGGGAGGCACGGACCCGATTGCAGGGCGCGGCGGGCCGGCTGGAATCGGTGTCGCCGCTGGCCGTGCTGCAACGGGGATATGCGTTGGTCACCGATACGGACGGGCATCCGCTGACCAGCGCGGCCTCGGTGAAGCCGGGGGCGCGTCTGAAGGTTCGCTTTGCCGATGCCGAAATTCGGGCGACGGCGGATGGCGGTCGCCCGCCATCGCGTCAGGGCGTGCTGCCGATCTGACTCCGCGTTATTGGTAGCGCATACCCATGCGGGCCGAGGCCCAGGCCGTCACACGTTGCCACAGCAGCCTGATTTCCTGCGCGATTTCGGCAACGAGCAGCCGTTGCCCCTCGATCGAGAGTTCCAGGGCGGCTGCGACGCCGTCCCAATAGTCACCTTCGCGGGCAGTGCGTGGGGTCATTGGCTGAATTCCTTCGTTCAGGCGTTGGGAAGGAGGCTCGTGACGTATGGTGCAGCGCAGCATGCGCGGCGATTTGCCCAATATGCAAGCAAAATTGTGGCGGCCTCTGAAGTGCCCAAATTTTGATCGTGGGGACAGAAGGCCCGAAAGATGTTTGACTGTGGGCCTGCGCGATTCATGAAAGGGAGGGTGCTCAAAATGGCGAAAACGCGGGGCAATGGCCTGTTGATGGCATGGACCGATGTCGATCCGGCGCATGAGGCGGCGTTCAATCGGTGGTATGACGAGGAGCACATGCTCCGCCTGGCGAAGGTGCCGGGATTTATCGGGGGCACGCGCTATCGGGCGCTGCGCGGTGGGCCGAAATACCTGGCGATGTATGAGTTGGAAGAACACAACGTGCTGCGCACGTCGGCGTTCCTTGACGAAATCCGGTTCCGCCCGTCGGCGGCGCGGACGCAGGTGTCGCCGAGCCATATCGGCCGGAATGTGCTGCTGAACGGCTATCGGCGGATTTTCCCGATTATGAGCAACCCGGCCGAGGAGACGCAGGAACCGGCGCCGTTCCTGCAAATGGGGCGGATCGACATCGCCGCCTCGATGGAGGACGAGTTCAACGACTGGTACAATACCGCGTTCATTCCCGGCTTCCTGAAGGTGCCCGGCGTGCTGCGCGCGCGTCGTTTCGTGGCGGTCGAAGCGGTGCCGAAGTATCTGACGGTTTACGAATTTGCCCATGCCGGCGTGCCGGACAGTCCGGAATGGGCCGCGGCGCGGGTCAGCAACCCCTGGAACCTGCGCATGCGGCCGCACTTGCGGCTGGACGAGGGTTCTCCGGCAGTGTTCGAACGGATGCATCCGGTCTGAGATTACGCGACGACCAATAGGGAGAATGAGCAATGAGCGGATTGACGGGAACCTGGCGTCTGGTGCGCGCCACATCGGTCGCGGCTGACGGTACGGTCATGCCGCCGCCTTATGGCGGCGAGGGCATGGGGCGCGTCGTGCTGGGTGCGGACGGGCGCATGATGGCGGTGCTGTGCGACGGGCGGGCATCGCTGCCGGCGGGGCAGGCGCGGGAATACAGCTCGTACTGCGGCAACTACACCTATGACGGCAAGCAGTTGATCACGCGGGTTGATGCGGCTTCCGACCCGGCGCGCGTCGGCTCGGATCAGGTGCGCGATGTGCGGTTCGAGGGTGAGTTGATGGTGCTGCGTCCGCCGCTGCGCTCCTATGGTCCCAAGGTCGAGCAGCGAGAGCTTTACTGGGAAAAAATCGCCGACGTGTAGGGCGTTATCGCCTGTTCGGGGGCAAGGGCACCGCGCTTACGGTGCGCCTGCCCCTGATGACACCTCGCCAGGGCGTCGAATCCATGTGTCCAGGAACGGATTGTACAGGCCGAACAGGGGAAAGCAGGCGTCGATCATCTCGAAATGCGCGTGGTTGCCCGTGGCGACAACCGCGCCTTGCGTGATGGCGATCGCGGCGATGGCCAGGTCGGCGGCCGAGTTCGCGGCCGTTTGGGGCTGCTTCCGGCGAGGGTCGGACACGGTGAATTGCCGCAAAGCCGGCGTTTCATGCATCCGCCCCAGAAGCCGAGCGGCTTTGACCTCCAACGGATGCACCTGAAACGCGGCGATTTCGAGCAGACGATCGAGCCAGGCCTGGGTCGCGCCCGCATAATCCGGATTGGATGGCTTCTGGCGCTCGATCCCGCACTGAATTTCCATGATTGTCACAACGCTGGTCGTCAGCGCGCCGGGGTCCGTGCGTTCAAGCCAGGCCCGCGCCACCGGGTGAGGTTTGGCTTTCCGCAGATTGCTCAGCACATCCGTGTCGAGGATAAACACTGGCGATCAGCGCGCCTTGGCCTTTGGGCGCGGTGAGAATATGTCGGCCGTTCCGGGGCGGATGGTCTCCATGATCGCGTCGAACTCTTCCTCCCCGGGACCGGCATAGGTTTCGTGCAGAAGGAAGGTTTTCAGGTTGCCCTTGGTCCGTTCGAAGTAATCGCGCGAGACGACAACGACCTCCTTGCCATCCCGCCGTTCGATGAACTGTGGATCGCCCGCGACCGCCTGATCGATGATCTCCGACAGGCGGCTCCGTGCCACCGAGGCTTGCCACGCACCCATCGTCCGACCTTCCGTGTTTGGGCTGGAGTTTCCTGGATCAGGCACCCCGCGCAATCCAATTATACAACCCAATAGTACAATTCAACGGGAGTTCTGTATCGCCGTTTCCGACATCCAGGCCGATCCCACGGCCTGTCGAACTATCGATTGACCCTCCGTGCCGCGCTCCCTAGGCTCCCGGCCTGGAGTCCGCGCAATGAACATACCCGTTTCCCCTCCAGGCTCCGGTACGCGCCTGTCCGGACGCGCCTCCGGACTTGGTCATCCCGGCTTGCTCAATTCCCTGTCGGGTGCGTTGGGCGGCGGAGCTTTGCCGCCCGGTCTGGATGTTCGTTCCGCCGCGATCCTGCGCGAGATCGTCGAGCAATACGTCGAAACCGGGGAACCGGTCGGCAGCCGCACGTTGTCGCGCCGCCTGCCCATGAGCCTGTCGGCGGCGACGATCCGCAACGTCATGGCGGATTTGACCGACTCCGGCCTGTTATTCGCGCCCCATACCTCCGCCGGGCGGTTGCCCACGGATATGGGATTGCGGCTGTTCGTCGATGGGCTGCTGCATTTTGGTGAATTGACGGAAGACGAGCGCGGCACGATCGGCGCGGCGCTCGCGGCTTCCGGCCGCAGTTTGGAGGATACGCTGGCGGAAGCCAGTTCCATGCTGTCCGGCCTGTCGTCCGCGGCGGGGCTGGTGTTGGCCCCGAAGACCGAGGGTGCGTTGCGCCACATCGAATTCGTCGCCCTGGGCCCAGGGCGAGCACTGGTGGTGCTGGTGGCGGCGGACGGGCATGTCGAGAACCGGGTGATCGAGACGCCGCCCGGTATGCCCCCCTCCGCCCTGCAGCAGGCCAGCAACTATCTGAACGCGCGTTTGTCCGGGCGACCGTTGAACGAGTTGCAACGGTTGGTTGGGGAAGAAATCAAAGCCAACCGGACGGAGTTGGATGAGCTATCCGCCCATGTCGTTGCCGCCGGTCTGGCAACCTGGACCGGAGAGGGGCGATCCGGCAGCCTGATCGTCCGCGGTCAGGCTCGGCTTTTGGCGGATGTGACGCAAATCGACCGGTTGTCGGCGATCCAGACGCTGTTTGAACGGCTGGAAGCGCAGGAGACGATGTTAAAGCTGTTGGATCTGGCCGAGGAATCGGACGGTGTGCGGATTTTCATCGGGGCGGAAAGCGGGGTGTTCGGCACCTCGGGCGTCGCGATGGTGGTCGCGCCGGCGCGCAGCGAGAGCGGGCGGATCGTCGGCGCCATCGGCGTGATCGGGCCGACCCGGATCAATTACGGCCGCATTATTCCCGTTGTCGATTATACCGCTCGGGTAATCGGGCAATTGCTGGGGTAGGCCGATCCGGTCATGCGTGCCGGGAATGGATATTAAACGTTGGGTTTCGGGCGCCGGGCGCTTGTCCCGGCTCGTCATCCTCCCTAACTGATGCTCGCTATGAGCACCGAAACAAACGCCCCCCATGACTCCGCGTCGTCCGCCCCCGAAACGGGTGCCGAGACGGCAGATACCAACCTTACCCCGGAGCAAGTGATGCAGGCCGCAACCGACCGCATTGCCGCGCTGGAGGCAGAACTCTCTGAAATGAAGGACCGCTGGATGCGTTCGGAGGCGGAAAACGCCAACGTACGTGCCCGCGCCAAGCGTGACGCCGACGACGCCCGCCAGTACGCGGTCCAGAAATTCGCCACGGATGTGGTGGAAGCGGCGGAAAACCTGAAGCGCGGCATCGACAGTCTGCCGCCGGCGTCGGACGACCAGCCGCCGATCCTGACGAAGGTACGCGACGGGCTGGAAGGTGTGGAACGCAGCTTCATCGGCCTGTTGGAGCGGAACGGCATCAAGAAAGCCGACCCGGTGGGTCAGGCCTTCGATCCCAACCTGCATCAGGCGATGGCGGAACAGGAATCCGCCGAACACAAGCCCGGTACGGTCATGCAGGCCTGGACCGCGTGCTGGACTCTGAATGGCCGCTTGCTGCGCCCGGCCATGGTCGTCGTCGCGAAAGCGGCGGGCGGCGACCCGGCGTAGGGATTTCCGAACATCTTGCGAAAAAACCGCGCCGCGTTCCGCTGACACCCTTGCCCCGCGCGGCGACGCCTCATACATCCTGACTATTCCCACGTAGGGACCTCCGCGGTGCTTCGGGCCGCCTGGGTCCGCTAGAAGGAGCTATCTTATGAGTAAAGTTATCGGTATCGATCTTGGGACCACGAACTCTTGCGTCGCCATTATGGAAGGCAAGGACGTTCGCGTTATTGAAAATTCCGAGGGCGCGCGCACCACGCCGAGCATGGTTGCGTTCTCCGACGGGGGAGAGCGGCTGGTTGGCCAGTCGGCCAAGCGTCAGGCCGTCACCAACCCGACCAATACCCTGTATGCCGTGAAGCGCCTGATGGGCCGCCGGTTCGACGATCCGCTGGTTTCCAAGGATAAAGGCATGGTGCCCTATGGCATTGTGCGCGGCGACAATGGCGACGCCTTCGTCGAAGGCAAGGGCGAGAAATACTCCCCCAGCCAGATCAGCGCGTTCATTCTGGGCAAGATGAAGGAAACCGCCGAGGCCTATCTCGGGGAGACCGTGTCTCAGGCCGTGATTACGGTTCCCGCGTACTTCAACGACAGCCAACGGCAGGCGACCAAGGACGCCGGTCGGATCGCGGGCCTGGACGTTCTGCGCATCATCAACGAGCCGACGGCCGCTGCGTTGGCCTATGGCATGGATAAGAAATCCGCCGGCACGATCGCGGTCTATGACCTCGGCGGCGGCACGTTCGACATTTCCGTGCTGGAAATCGGCGACGGCGTCTTCGAAGTGAAGTCGACCAACGGCGACACGTTCCTGGGCGGCGAAGACTTCGACCTGCGCGTCATCGACTATCTGGCCGATGAGTTCCGTAAGGAGCAGGGCATTGACCTGCGTAAGGACAAGCTGGCGCTGCAACGCCTGAAGGAAGCGGCGGAAAAGGCGAAGATCGAGCTTTCCTCCTCGAAGGAAACCGAAGTCAACCTGCCGTTCATCACGGCCGATGCGTCCGGCCCCAAGCATCTTGTGATGAAGCTGTCTCGCGCCAAGCTGGAAAGCCTGGTCGACGACCTGATTGCCCGCACGATGGAACCGTGCAAGGCGGCGTTGAAGGATGCCGGTGTTACCGCCGGTGAAATTCAGGAAGTCATCCTGGTCGGCGGCATGACCCGCATGCCGAAGGTGATCGAAGCGGTTAAGCAGTTCTTCGGCAAGGAACCCGCCCGCAACGTGAACCCAGACGAAGTCGTGGCGATCGGTGCCGCGGTTCAGGGCGGCGTGCTGAAGGGCGACGTCAAGGACGTGCTGCTGCTGGACGTGACGCCTCTGTCGCTGGGCATCGAAACGCTGGGCGGCGTGTTCACGCGCTTGATCGACCGCAACACGACGATCCCGACGAAGAAGAGCCAGACGTTCTCCACCGCCGACGACAACCAGCAGGCCGTGACCATCAAGGTGTTCCAGGGCGAACGCGAGATGGCCGCCGACAACAAGCTGCTGGGGAATTTCGACCTGCAGGGCATTCCGCCCGCGCCGCGCGGCGTGCCGCAGATCGAGGTGACGTTCGACATCGACGCCAACGGCATCGTGTCGGTGCAGGCCAAGGACAAGGCGACGGGCAAAGAGCAGCAAATCCGTATTCAGGCCAGCGGTGGTCTGTCGGAAGCCGATATTCAGCGCATGGTGAAGGAAGCCGAAGCCAACGCCGAGGCCGACAAGCAGCGGCGTGAGACGGTGGAAGCGCGGAACCAAACCGAGGGTCTGGTCCATCAGGTGGAAAAGAACCTGTCGGAGCATGGCGATAAGATCGGCGCGCAGGAAAAGGGCGAGGCCGAAGCCGCCGTCGCCGCCGCGAAGTCCGCGCTGGAAGGCACGGACGGCGAGGCGCTGAAGCAGGCGAGCGAACGCCTGACTCAGGCGGCGATGAAAATCGGCGAGGCGATGTACAAGGCCGAAGCCGCGCAGGCCCAGGCCGGGCCGGGCGGCGATGGACCGCAAGCGCCGGGTGGCAAGCCGGGCGATAAAGTCGTCGATGCCGAGTTCGAGGAAGTCGACGACAAGAAGAAGAAATCGGCCTGACGACTCAGGCTGATTGGCGATGGCGTACCGCGCTCGTGCTTCTTCGGAAGCCGAGCGCGTTGTGCGTTTTACGGTGGGGTCTGACGCAATAAAGGGCTGAGATGGCCAAGCAGGATTTCTATGCCACGCTGGGCGTGGCCCGCGACGCGAGCGCCGATGATCTGAAAAAGGCGTATCGCAAACTCGCGATGCAGTTTCATCCCGATCGTAATCCGGGAGACAAGCAGGCGGAGGCCAAGTTCAAGGAAGTCAACGAGGCCTACGAGGTCTTGAAGGACGACCAGAAGCGCGGTGCCTACGATCGTTATGGGCATGCGGCGTTCGAGCAGGGTGGGCCGGGCGGCGGCGGCGGTTTTGACTTCTCCGCCAGTGGCGACCTCGGCGGTATCTTTGACCAGATGTTCGGCGACTTCATGGGCAATCGCCGGGGCGGCGGTCGCACGCGGACCGGCGCGGATATTCAGCAGGCGGTCGAGATTTCGTTGGAAGAGGCTTTCGCGGGCGTGAAGGTCGATCTACGCGTCGCGACCCGCGTCACCTGTGAGCAGTGCCTGGGCTCCGGTTCCGAGGACAAGGGCCGAGCGGCGGATACCTGCGGCACGTGTCAGGGCGCGGGCAAGGTGCGGGCGCAGCAGGGCTTTTTCCTGATCGAGCGTACGTGCCCGACCTGCGGCGGTCAGGGGCGTGTCGTGCGCAACCCGTGTCGTGTTTGCCGTGGTTCCGGCACGTCGCAGCGGGATCGGACCTTGCAGGTTCCCATTCCCGCGGGGGTGGAGAACGGCACGCGCATTCGTCTGACCGGAGAGGGCGAGGCCGGTGGGCAGGGTGCGCAGAACGGTGATTTGTATGTGCATGTTGCCGTCCGCGCGCATTCGTTTTTTCAGCGGGAGCAGGCCAATATTCTGATGCGCGTGCCGCTGCGCATGACTCAGGCCGCCTTGGGTGGAGAGATCGAGGTTCCCGTCATCGACGGGTCAAAGGCCAAGGTTAAGATCCCGGCGGGCACGCAATCGGGCGATCAGTTCCGGCTGCGGGGCAAGGGTTTCTCTGTGCTGCGCAATCCGGCGCGGGGCGACATGTTCATTCAGGTCGCCGTTGAGACTCCGCAAAACCTGACGGCCAAGCAGCGGGAACTGCTGGAGCAGTTCGACACGGAAGGCCGGAAGGATGCGAAGGGCAGCCCGGAGAATGAGGGCTTCTTTGCCAAGGTAAAGGAGTTCTTTGAGGGCGGACGGAGTTAGGATTCGCCGGATCGGGGCGCGGGCCGGCCTGTCGCAAGACAGCCGGCACCGCGTCGTCCAGGGCGGTCTATAGGTCCTGACCGTATAGCTTCAGCGCGTTGTTCAGGAAGAAGTCGCGCTTCTTCTGCTCATTGATCGGCATCGGCAGGACCTGCGCGGGGTCGTCGTAGTCCCAATGCGGGTAATCGGTTGCGAACAGCAGCCGGTCCCAACCGATCCAATCGATGGCGTCGATCACTTGCTCCCGCTTGGCGGGTTCTTCCATCGGCTGTGTCGTCAGCCAAATATGATCATGGATATATTCGCTCGGCAGACGCTTCAGATGCGGTGTTTCGACCTTGAGTCGGTTCCACAGCTTGTCCAAGCGCCACGCGAGCGACGGCACCCAGGCGAAACCGGCCTCGATCAAGACCAGACGAAGCGCGGGGATACGTTCGAAAACGCCCTCGATCACCATGGAGGTCATGAAGGTTTGGCAGGACTGCGCGTGCCCGACCATGTCCTCGATATAGTATGACGGCCAGCCGGAGCCGCTGACGGGGTAGCCGCCAAAGCCGAAGGCGTGCACGCCGATCGGCAGGCCGGCCGCGGCGGCGGCTTCGTAGACTTTCCAGTAGCGCTTCTGGCCAGGTGGTTCGGCGGTCCGGTTCAGCAGCAGCACCTGCACGAAGTGCGGATCGGCGGCGTAGCGTTCGATTTCCTTGACCGCGACGTCGGCGTCTTCGAACGGGACGACGATGGAACCTTTCAGGCGCGGCTCCGGCAGCAACCACTCATTCAAAATCCATTCATTCATTCCTCGGCAGACCGCGGCGCCGAATTCCCGGTTCTGATAGGCCTGACCGTTGTCGCCGGTGGGGTTCAGGATGCCGAGGACGCAGTTATTCTCGTCGAGAAGCTGCTTTTGCATGAAGGAAAGCGAACTGCCGGGACGTCCGCCATCCGGCGGCCAGGCGTCTCGACGGGAGGCATTGGGCTGTCCCTTGGGGTAGGCGGGGCCGGCCTGATAGGCTTGCCGAGGGCGGGAGCCGAACATCTGCATATGCTCGATCCAGCGCTTCTCCATGTATGGGTGCAACACCTTGTCGTTGCTGCGCTGCGGATGGATGTCGCAATCGGCGGTCGCCAATTTGGATGCGTTCTGCAGCGTTGGGCGCGGTGTGACCTGAACATTCATGGCACGGCCTCCATCACGCGGGCCGGATGGTCCGCTTATTTTCGGGCGGGAGCATACCTTTATTTGTCACACATTGCCAGCGGAGCGTGGCGATGCGTCACGGCGCGATCTGCCGACCCCTGACCAGATTGTTGAAGAACCCGCCCTGCGCGCCTGTCGGCCCGACCGGCGCTTTCGTGGGCGTGATGACGGGTGGGGGGATGCGCGCCGTCATGACCGGCATGGCGCGATACGACATCAGATCGCGCCCCGGCGTCGTCGGTCCGACCGCGCCCGCGGCCGCCACGGGGAAGGCGTCGCGCATGACCGAGCCTCGGTTCGGCATCATCCCCGGGCCCGAGGCCAACGGAGATGGGGCGGGGTTACGCTGTTCCTCCGGCCATACCGCCAGAACTTTGCGGCGATAGTCTTCCCCCCGCTCCGGCGTGGCGGAGTGATACATCCCGACGGCGCGGGGCCAGTCGCGGGTTTGACCGTAAAGCTGGTTCAGGAACCGAGCCGCATAGGCCGCATTGGTGGTAGGGTCGAACGCCTGTTCCAGGCCGGCGAAGGCATCGGGGTGATGATGCAGGTTCACTTGCATGCAGCCGACATCGATGGAGCGTATGCCGCGCGCCTGTAACGCGCGGACGGCTTCGATCGCCTGGGATCGCGTGTCGAAGAAGCTGCCCTGGCCTTCCGCGTTGATGGTCCAGGGCCATGGGTTCCAGGCACCCGTCGTCTGGTCCTTGCGTCCGCTTTCGATCCGGCCGATCGCGGCCAGCAGATTGGGCGGGATCGCCTGCGCGCGTTCCGCCGCGGCGATCGCGGGTCGGCAGAGCGATCCCGGCGGCGCGGAGAGGGCGACGGGCGCGGCCGAAGCGGCGCAAACCGGCAGAAGCAAAGCGATCGACAGAGGCAGGAACCGGCGCATCCGGACACCCTTACCGATGAGGGTGAATTCTTCGTTAACAAGAGGTACGGACGAGGGCGATTTTTCAATGCTGCAATGCGAAATATCGCTTGCATGCGAATGATCGGTGGGCTAAGTTCTTCTTCAGCAGCAAGGCGGTCACTGATCGCACTGTTTGCTTTCTTGGACGTTTCCTCCCTAAACTTGGCGGTGCCCCTCGGGGCGCCGCCACTTTTTTGCCTATTTAGCTTCATTGACTTCCCCCCCGAAGCGCTGCGACACTTCTCGCAACGCAGAGTGGCGCAAACAGCGTCCAGGGAGGAAAATATGATGCCGTTCGTCCGGCAAATTGCCGCCAGCGCCTTCGCCTTGACCGCGTTATGCCTCGGGCAGGTTGCCCATGCCCAAGGTACAATCAAAATCGGCTACGTCGATCCGCTGTCCGGCGCATTTGCGCAGCAGGGCGACGCCAGCCTTAAACATTTTGCGTATCTGTTTGACCGGGTGAACGCGGAAAATCCGCCCCTCGGCAAAAAGTTTGAGATCGTTCCCTACGACAGCAAGCTGCAGCCGAACGAAGCGCTGATCGCGTTGAAGAGCGTCACCGATCAGAACATCCCGTTCATCATGCACTGCGCCGGCTCGAACGTTGCCGCCGCGTTGATCGACGGTGTCGCCAAGCACAATGCGCGCAATCCCGACAATCGCGTGATCTATCTGAACTGCGGCGCGTTGGCGTCCGACCTGACCAACGAAAAATGCGATTTCTGGCATTTCCGCTTTGACGCCAACACCGGCATGCGCGCCGAGACATTGGTGCGCGGCCTGCCGAAGACGCTGCAAAGCGTCTATGTGCTGAACCAGGATTATCTGTTCGGTCAGACGCTGCAGAAAGAAACCAAGGACTTCCTCGCGAAGCTGCGGCCCGACATCAAGATCGTCGGCGAGGAGTTGATTCCCCTCGGCAAGGTCAAGGATTTCTCCCCCTACATCTCCAAGATCAAGGCTTCGGGCGCGCAGGCGTTGATCACGGGCAATTGGGGACCTGACCTGAACCTGATGATGAAGGCCGGCGCGGATGCCGGGTTCGAACTCGATTATTACACCTATCTGGCGCACGTCGTCGGCGGCGCGACCGCGGTCGGCGCGACGGGGGAAAACCGGCTTTACACGGTGACGGAATTCCACCCCAACGTTCCGGTCGAGCAGAAGAGCGTCGAAGGGGAGAAGTTCGTCACGGAATGGCGGAAGAACCACGACTTCGACCTGTTCCAGATGAACAACTACGTGCTGCTGACCATGCTCGCCAAGGCGATCAACAAGGCCAGCACGACGGATGCCTATAAGGTCGCCTTGGCGTTGGAAGATATTACCGCTAAGGACCCGCTGGGTCACGATTATCGGATGCGCAAGGAAGATCACCAGCTTCTGGAGCCTCTGTATGCGTCGAAATTCACCAAGGATGTGAAGTACGACTCCGAGAAAACAGGTCTGGGCTGGAAAACCGTCGCGGCGGTTGAAGGCAAGGATCTGGACCAGCCGACCACTTGCAAGATGAAGCGTCCCGCGTCCTAAAACCAACACTGAGCCTGTCCAGGATACGTCTGAATGGAAATCGTAATCGTCTCGCTCCTGAATGGGCTCGTTTACGGCATGTTGCTTTTCATGCTGGCAAGCGGGCTCACCCTGATCTTCTCAATGATGGGTGTGCTGAACTTCGCCCACGCCAGCGTATGGATGCTGGGTGCCTACTTCGCCTACGAGGTCAGCCGTTTCATCGGCTTCCTGCCGGCGCTGATCATCGCGCCGCTGCTGTGCGCGGCGGTTGGCGCGGCGATCGAGGTCTGGGGTTTGCGGCGCGTCCATCACAATGGGCACGTCGCGGAACTGCTGTTCACCTTCGGGTTGGTGTTCATTATCCAACGCAGCGTGCAAATGATCTGGGGCATGTTGCCGATGCCCTATCGGGTGCCCGCCGCGCTGGATTTCCCGCTGTTCACCATCTATGGGGCGAATTTTCCGGCCTATCGCGGCTTCATGCTGTTCATCTCGGCACTGATGCTGCTGGCGATCTGGCTGATGCTCAAAAAGACCCGCATCGGTTTGATCATTCAGGGCGCGTTGACGCATCCGAACATGGTGAGCTCGCTGGGGCATAACGTGCCGCTGGTCTTCACCACCGTCTTCGCCGGCGGCTGCGGCCTTGCCGGTCTGGCCGGCGTGATCGGCGGCAACTATCTGGTGACCGAGTCCAGTATGGCCGACGCGATGGGACCCATCGTATTCGTGGTCGTGGTGTTCGGCGGCCTGGGATCGTTGGGCGGCTGCTTCATCGCCTCGATCCTGATGGGCATGATCCAGACCTTCGCGGTGGTGATCGATGCCTCCATTGGCGACGTTTTGAAGCCGATCGGCATCGCGCTGTCGTCCGAAACACTGTTGGGTGAAATCCTGACCGTGCCGATGGCGCGTATCGGGCCGTTGTTGCCCTACCTTCTGATGGTCTTCATCCTCTTGTTCCGGCCACGTGGCCTCATGGGAACCCGCGATACATGAGCACCACCCTTCGTGCCGGCGCGATGCCGGCGCCTCGTTCGTCCCTGGTTGGTCCGATCTTTCGGATTTTCCTGATCTTTGCCTTGTGCATGGCCTTGCCGTGGCTGTTCTACAACTACACGACCGGTCGCCATTCCGGCTTCATGCTGACCATGTTCAGTCAGATGGGTATGATGGCGATCTTCGCGCTGTCGTACAACATGCTGATGGGCCAGGCCGGTCTGCTGTCGTTCGGCCATGCGGTCTTCTTCGGACTGGGCGGGTACTTCTGTATCCATCTGCTGACCGCCGCCGGCGGCGGCAGCCTGCCGGTGCCGTTGGAGATTCTGCCCCTGATCGCGGGCCTGTGCTCCATGCTGGTCGCGATCGTCTTCGGCTATATGGCCACGCGGCAGCGCGCGACCGCCTTTGCCATGATCACCATGGGCATCGGTGAACTGGTCGCCACCGCCGCGGTCATGTTCCACGCCTTCTTCGGCGGTGAAGGCGGCGTCAGCAGCGATCGCATGATCGATCGCAGCCTGTTCGGCCTGACCTATTCCCAGGGCGTGCAGGTCTATTATCTGATCGTCGCGTGGTCGTTCATCTCGATTCTGGCGATGCTCTATCTGACCACAACGCCGCTGGGTCGCATGGCCAATGCCTGCCGCGATAACTACGAGCGCGCGCAGTTCATGGGCTACGATCCGAAGTTCGTGCGCTTCATTCAGTTCGCCCTGTCCGGCCTGTTCGCCGGCATCGCGGGCGGTTTGTCGGCGATCACCTACGAAATCGTGACCTTCGACTCGGTATCCGGCGCCTTGTCGGCGAACGCCCTGTTGATGGTGTTCATCGGCGGCACCAACGCCTTTGGCGGGCCGATCCTGGGCGCGGTGTTGATCACCTTGATGCAGAGCGGCGTGAGCCTGATCTCCAACTCCTGGCTGGTTTATGTCGGCGTGCTGTTCATCGGCATGGTGACCTTTGCCCCGGCCGGTCTGGCCGGGCTGATCGCGATGCACAGCCCGCTGCAACAGGCCGGACGGCTCAAGCCGCTGATCGTGCCGTATATCCGGATCGTCGTGCCGGGATTGGTCACGCTGATCGGCTTTGTCGGGGTCGTGGAACTGCTGTCGTTCAAGACCATCGGGGCCGCGCAAGGCAAGAAGCTGGTCCTGTTCGGGAATCCGATCGACGCGACCACCGCCCAACCCTGGTTGATCGTCACCGGCATGTTCTTGCTGGGCGGTCTGTGGCTGTGGCGCGAGGGCCGTTGGTTCCATACTTTGTGGGAAGCGATGATGGCCGACCTTAAACCGAAGAAGGGGGCCGCGCAGTGACCGAAGCCGCCATTCGTCTGAACGACGTTCGCAAGCAATTCGGCAATACCGAGATCATCCGCGGCGTCACCCTCGATATCGTCAAGGGTGAGCGTCACGCGATCATCGGCCCGAACGGTGCCGGCAAGACGACGCTGTTCAACCTGATCAGCGGCCGGTTTCCGATCACCAGCGGTGAGATCAGCCTGAACGGCCAGCGTATCGACGCCTTGCCGCCGCATCTGATCAAGCGCCGCGGGCTGTCGCGCAGCTTCCAGATCACCTCGATCTATCCGCGTCTCTCGACGTTCGAGAATCTGCGCTGCGCGCTGCTCTGGAACCAGGGCTACAAATACTCCTTCTGGCACACGCTTTCGCGCCAGAAGGAACTCAACGCCGCCGCCGAACACCTCCTTGAGGAAATCAACCTGACTGCTCGTCGGGACGTGCCGGCCGGGTTGCTCGCGTATGCCGAACAGCGGGCGCTCGAGATCGGTATGACGGTGGCGGGCGATGCCACGGTCATCCTGCTCGACGAGCCGACCGCCGGCATGAGCCACAGCGAAACCGATTACGCGGTCGCGCTGATCCATCGCATGACCGAGGGGCGGACGCTGTTGATGGTGGAGCATGACATGAAGGTTGTGTTCGATCTGGCGAACACGATTTCGGTCGTGGTCTACGGTCAGGTGATCGCGTCCGGGAAACCGACGGAAATCCGCGCCAACCGCGCCGTTCAGGAAGCCTATCTGGGGGCGTTGGAGGCCTGATGCTCGAAATTCGCGATCTGCATGCCTATTACGGGCAGAGCCATATCCTCCACGGCGTCGATCTCGACGTTCAGGAAGGGGAAATCGTCAGTCTGCTGGGCCGCAACGGGGTCGGGCGGTCAACGACCTGCAAGGCCATCATGGGGCTGGTGCCGCCGCAAGGGTCGGTCCGCTACCGCGGTAAGGAACTTGCCGGGTTGCGCAGCGACATGGTCGCCCAGTCCGGCATCGGCTACGTGCCCGAAGATCGGCAGATCTTCCCGACTCTGACGGTGCGTCAGAATCTGGAACTCGGCCTGAAGAAGGCAGGCAAGTTCGGCCGCTGGAATTTCGAGGACGTCTATCGGCTGTTCCCCAACCTGGCCAACCGGCAAAACACCGCGGCCGGGGTGCTGTCGGGCGGCGAGCAGCAAATGCTGACGATGTGCCGCACGCTGATGGGCGATCCCGATCTGATCTTGATCGACGAACCGACCGAAGGCCTCGCGCCCAAGCTCGTGGAACAGGTCGGCGATTTGTTGGGAGAGATCGCCAAGCGCGGTGTGTCGATCCTGCTGGTCGAACAGAAGCTGACGATCGCGCTGCGTATTTCCCGCCGGCTTTATGTCATGGGACACGGGCGCATCGTGTTCGAAGGCACGCCCGACGATTTGGCCAACAATGCCGGCATCCGGCAAGAATGGCTGGAAGTCTGACCTGAGCCGCCGTCGCCACCGATGTGGCGACGGCGTTTCGTCAGGGGTTGCTACTTGATGCGGCCCATGGCCCGCAGCTTCTCCACCACATTGCCCATCATGCCGATATAGGGCTTCGCGGTCGAAAGGTCGCGGATCGTGTCCATCTGGTCGCGCACCATCTCGATCGAGACCGGTTCGGCCGGATCGAACTGCACGCCTTCGGTCACGAAGTACTGCACGCGGGCATAGCCGCCGGCGGTCGCGGCCATGATCTCGCCGTTCTGGTCGCATTCCTCGCTGCACAGCCACGCGACAACCGGGGAAACCAGTTCCGGCTTCATCCAGGGGCCGACATCGGGCGGCAGCAGGGATTCGGTCATGCGGGTCAGCGCCGACGGGGAAATGGCATTCAGGCGGATGTTGTATTTGCCGCCTTCGTGCCGCAGCACGTTGATCAGGCCGTTCACCGCCATCTTCGCCGCGCCGTAGTTGGCCTGGCCGAAGTTGCCGACGGTGCCGGAGCCTGACGTGGTCACCACGATCCGCCCGTACTGCTGCTTGCGCATGATCGGCCACGCGGCCTTGGTGCAGTAGACGGTGCCGAAATGGTGCACCTGATTGACGAACTCGTAATCCGCCATGTCGAGGTTGTTGAAGCTTTTGTCGCGCAGGATACCGGCGTTGTTCACCAGGATGTCGAGCCGTCCCCAGGTATCCATCGCCGTTTCGATAATGGTGTTGGCGGCCTTTTCCTCGGCGACCGAGGCGTAGCTGGCCACGGCCTCACCGCCCGCGGCCTTGATTTCCGCGACGACCTTGTCGGCGACGGCCGCGACGGTGCCGACACCGTCAACCGCGCCGCCCGGATCGTTCACGACGACCTTGGCGCCGCGCGATGCCAGCAGCATGGCGTGCGAGCGGCCCAGCCCGGCACCGGCGCCGGTAACGATGGCCACGCGGCCATCAAAACGAACATCCATCGTTTACTCTCCCTTTATTGCGTTGCGAACGAACGAGCCGCCCGAGACGATGGCGCGCCTGCCGGCGGCCAGAACCGGGTGGAACAGGTGCCAGACATGGATCATTTCCGGCCAGATCTGAAGGTCGACGACCACGTCGGCCATGCCGGCCAGTCGCGCCAACCGCAGTGAATCGTCCAGCAGCGTTTCCGCCGCGCCGACCTGGATCAGCAGCGGCGGCAGGCCGCGCAGCTCTCCGTAGATCGGGGCCGCATAGGGCGATTTCGGATCGGCGCCGGCCAGATAGGTCTGCGCCATCATCAGGATCGTCGGCTTCTGCACGGTCGGGTCGGTTGCCGCCCGATCGACGAACGAAGCGCCCAGGGCTTCCATGTCGACCCAGGGGGAAATGCACCAGCCGCAGGCGGCATTCGGCAATCCGGCGTCACGGATCGCGAGCATCGCGCCGACCACCAGCCCGCCGCCGGCGCTGTCGCCGACGATGGCGATCTTCTCGGGCTTGATGCCCTGTTCGAGCAGATAGCGGTAGGCGGCGACCGAATCCTCGACGGCGGCCGGGAACGGGTGTTCCGGCGCCATGCGATAGTCGATCGCCAGCGTGCGCGTGCCCGCGGCACGTCCGACTTCGGACGCCACATGGCGATGGCTGTCGAGCGAGCCGATCACATAGCCGCCGCCGTGCAGATACAGCACCGCGCTGTCGGCGTCGGCTTTCGGGGTGGAGGTCCACTCCGACGGTACGCCGTTGGCGCTGACCTTTTCGACGGTCACGTCGGCGGCGAGGCCGAAGTTCAGGCCGCGCGCGTCAATGTCGCGGCGCATCTGCGCCACTTCGGTTGCCCGCGTGCGGCCGGCGATCAGCGCGCGCAGGGCGACAATTTCAGGGTCCGCCATGTTTCATCCTTCCCTTTCGTCGGCCACGCTCATGACTTCGCGCGTGCGGACGACTTTGTTACCCCAGCACCGGTCGAACTCGGCGATCAGGGCGGCGATTTCCGGGCCGTCCATGATCGCGTTCAGCCGATCCAACGATTCGAACTGGTAATAGGCGCAATGCACCGCCGGGTCGTTCTGGCTCCAACCGCGCCAGGCGCGGCCGATCCGGAACGCCTTGGCGGCGTCGGGCATATGCTCCGTTGAGTACCAGCGATCAAAGGCCGAGCGGTCGGCGGCGTCAGCCACCGTCGCCCGGACGACAAGCCATGCCTTTGACATCAGGCGGTCGGCGCGTATTTGCCGGTCAATTGCGGCGTCGGGCCGTCCTGTCCCTTTTCCTTGCGATCCTGGCGGGTTTCGCGCGACCAGGTGCGCTTCAGGTCGTCCTTGACGTTGAACGTCAGGCGTCCGAGGCCCTGGACTTCCAGTTCCACGACGTCGCCGTCCATGAAGCTGGACAGGCCGCGATGGTTGGTGCCGGTGGCCAGGATATCGCCGGGTTCCAGCGTATGGACCGAACTGACCCATTCGATGCAGCGCGCGATCTGGTGCGCCATGTCGTTCGTGTTGAAGTCCTGCTTGCACTCGCCGTTGACCCACAGCTTGACCGGCAGGTTCTGCGGGTCCGCGATCTCGTCCTTCGTGACCAGATAAGGGCCGACGGGGGCGAAGGTGGCGCGTGACTTCATGGCGAAGAACCCGGCGGAGGCCAGGCCGCGCGCGGAGCCATCGATGAAGTTCATATAGCCGAACACGTAGTCCATCGCGTCGGCGGCGGAGACGTTGGAGGCGCGCTTGCCGATCACCAGCGCCATTTCGGCCTCGCCTTCGAAGATCGTGGCGGGCGCGTCCGGCAGCACCATCGTGTCGCCCTGGCCGATAACGGCGGTGGCGGCCTTATGGAAGGCGTTGATCTGCGGCTTTTTCGGCAGCGTGCCGTTTTCCATGTAGTTCACCGCCATGCACACGATGTTGCCCGGCTTCGGGGTCGGCGCCTGCAGCTTGACGGAGGCGACCGGCACGCCGGCACCGGCGGAGGCGGCTTCGAGCTTGCCGCGATACGCGTCGAAGCGCGCGATCAGGCCGGACATCAGGTCGCCGGGTCCGGTATGCGGGATGTCGCTGACCGCGGCGGTCACGTCGACGATGCTGTCGCCCTTGACCACGCCGAGGCGGTAATCGTTGAAGAACGCGAGTTTCATGTTTCTCTCCCTCTCGGCCGTCATCCTGGCCCTGATCCGTCTACCCTACTCCCCGGTCAGGTCAGCCAGCAACGGCAGGGCGTCGCGGGCGAACCAGGCGATCTGTTCCTGCCGCTGTTCGTAGGGGCCGAGCAGGTCGAGGGCGATGTGGCGGACGCCGGCGGCGTGGAATTCGCGGATGCGTTCGGCGACCTGTTGCGGCGTGCCGAGGGCGCAGTAACGCGCGGCGGCCTTGCGGAAATCCATGGCATAGCGGACCGACAACGTTTCCGTCGCGCGGTCCAGCGCCTGTTCGTAAGTGGCGTCCAGGCGGGTGAACAGCAGGTGTCCGGTGCCGAACGGCAGCGGCGACCGTCCCGCCTGTTCGGCGGCGGCGTCGATCGTGGCCAGCGCGGCGCGGTACATGTCCGGCGTGATCACGTAGGCCAAATAGCCATCGCCCAGGCGGCCGATGCGGCGCAGGGCGGGATCTTTCCGACCGGCGAACCAGATGGGCGGTCCGTTCGGCTGACGCGGCGCGGGGCGCATCGGCACGTCCGCGAACGGGCCGTAGAACCTGCCGTGATGGCTGACGGCCTCTCCGCTGAAGAACTTGCGCAGCACCTGCACGCCTTCCGCCAGGCGCGCGCCGCGTTCGTTGTGCGGCACATCGCAGGCGGCATATTCCTTGGGGAACTCTCCGCCCACGCCGACGCCCAGGATCAGCCGCCCTTCGGTCATGTGATCCAGGCTGATCACCTGCTTCGCCACGGGGGTTGGGTGGCGCAGCGGCAGCAGCAGTACGGATGTGCCCAGGGTCAGGCGGCGGCTGACCATGGCGGCCTGCGCCAGTTGCAGCATCGGGTCCAGGATCGGCACGGGGAAGGAGATGTGATCGCCGACCCAGAGCGAGTCGTAGCCGGATCGATCCACCAGTTCGACGAGTGACACCAGTTCGTCGATCGCCGGCAGCCACGGCCCGGTGGCGGGTTCGGTGCGCCGATGGATGGTCTGAATGCCGATGCGCAGCCTGGTGTCCAGAACAAGGGTCATGCGTCGTTTCCGCCCTGAGTGTATTGCCCGGAGTAGGGGCGATCCAAGGCCCGACCGTCAAGCGGTCCGGTCGGGCGTTCGGGTCTTCCGTGGGGCACCCGGATTGCCACAAAGCCGGCAATACGCTTCTCTCCGGCCTGACAACCAATCCGGAGAGCCACCCCATGCGCGTCTCTGTCGTGCAGATGAACCCAGGCGCCAACAAGGACGACAACATCGCCCAGGCGCGCCGCCTGATCGACAATGCGGTCGAGGCCGATCGTCCCAATATCGTGAGCCTGCCGGAGGTCTGGGACAGTCTCGGCGGCGACCGCACGGTGCGTAACGCCAACGCCGAATTGCTGCCGCCCAAGGGTTCCAACGAGCCGGGCGGCCCGGCTTACGAGTTCCTCCGCCAGACCGCGCGGCAGCACAAAATCCACGTGCATGGCGGTTCGATCATCGAAAAAGGGCCGGAGAAGCTGTTCAACACGACCGTCGTGTTCAACCCCGACGGCACCGAACTGGCGCGCTATCGCAAGATGCACCTGTTCGACATCGTTGCGCCCGACGGCACCGGTTACCGCGAGAGCAATACCTATGGCTCCGGCGACGAGGTCGTGACGTACGAGGCCGACGGCGTGAAGGTCGGATGCGCGATCTGCTACGACATCCGCTTCCCCGATCTGTTCTGGGCGCTGCGTGCGCAGGGTGCCGAACTGATCTTCCTGCCCAGCGCCTTTACCCTCGCCACCGGCAAGGACCATTGGGAGCCGCTGATCAAGGGACGGGCGATCGAGACGCAATGCTGGATCGCCGCGCCGGCGACATGGGGCAAGCACCTGGAAGGTAAGGGGGAGGCGCGCTTCACCTATGGCCATTCCCTGGTTGTCGATCCCTGGGGCCACACCGTCGCCAAAGTCTCCGACGGTATCGGCTGGGCCACCGCTCGGCTTGACCAGACGGTGACCGCCCGGATACGGCGCGATATGCCCGTTCTCGAGCATCGGAAGCGGATTTGACCGTCCCCCCCTCCGTGATTACCGCGTCATCCCTGCCGCCGACCGAACCGCGCGAGATTGTGTCCGGTCGTATCGCCTTCGTCTCCTCTTCCGCCCCGCTCGCGCTCGACGCCCGCGCTCGGCTGTCAGCGCGCTATGGCGATTGCCCGTTCGATCAGGCCGATATCGTGGTGGCGCTGGGCGGCGACGGGTTCATGCTGGAAACCATCCACCGCGTGCTGGAACGCAACGTGCCGGTCTACGGCATGAACCGCGGTTCGGTAGGCTTTCTGATGAACCTGTATAACGAGGACGATCTGCTGACGCGCCTGTCGAACGCGCAGGCGGCGGAACTGTTTCCGTTGCGCATGCACGCGGTGACGGAAACCGGGTCGGTGGAAGAGGCGCTGGCGTTCAACGAGGTCAGCCTGCTGCGGCAATTGCGCCAGGCCTCCAAGATCAGGATCACCATCGACGGGCGGGTGAGGTTGCAGGAGTTGTCCTGCGACGGGGTGCTGATTTCGACCCCCGCGGGATCGACGGCCTATAACCTTTCGGCGCATGGCCCCATCGTGCCGTTGTCGGCCAACCTGCTGCCGCTGACGCCGATCAGCGCATTTCGCCCGCGACGCTGGCGCGGCGCTCTGCTGCCCAGTTCGGCGGAGGTGCTGTTCGAGGTGCTGGAGACCGACAAGCGCCCGACCGCCGCCGTCGCCGACTTCACCGAAGTGCGCAATGTCGCGTCGGTCGCCGTCAGCGAGGATCGCACCGTCAGCGTGACCGTTCTGTTCAACCCCGATCAAGGGCTGTCGGAACGGATCATCACCGAGCAATTCACCGTTTGATATCCGGAGGAAACAAACCATGACAACTCTGCCACTGCAAACGGTCGAGCCCGCGGGTGTCGGCCTGGATGCCGCCGCGCTGGGACGACTGTCGGCCGCGCTCGAAAGCCGTATCGCCGACGGTCACATTCCCGGCGCGGTCGCGCTGATCGCGCGCCATGGCAAGGTCGCGTATTTCAACAGCTTCGGCCAACAGAACCCGGTCACCGGCGCGCCGATGACGAACGACTCGCTGTTCCGCATCTATTCGATGACGAAGGCGATCGTGTCGGTCGGCGTCATGATGCTGTGGGAAGAAGGCCGGCTGCTGCTGGGCGACCCGATCGGCAAGTATCTGCCGGCGTTGGCCAATCCGCAGGTCGGGGTGGTCAAGGACGGGGTGCTGACCACGGTGCCCGCCGACCGGGCGATCACGGTGCAGGACCTGCTGCGCCATACCTCCGGCCTGACCTACGAATTCCGCGGCACCAGCCTGGTGCACAAGGCCTATGTGGATGCCAGGATCTCTCGTCTGAAGCAGACGAACGAGGAGCATGTCGCGGCGCTGGGTTCCGTGCCGCTGCTGCATCAACCGGGCGCGCATTGGGAATACAGCCGCTCCACCGACGTGCTGGGCCGCCTGATCGAGGTGATCTCGGGGCAGACGCTGGGCGTGTTCCTGCAAGAACGCATCCTGGGGCCGCTGGGCATGGTGGATACCGGCTTCTCGGTGCCGGAGGCGGATCACGGTCGCATCGCCGAACCCTTCGCCAAGGACCCCGAAAATGGCACCGACGTGGTGCTGCTGGACGTGCGGCGGAAGGCGATCTTTGAATCCGGCGGCGGCGGCCTGGTGGCCAGCACGATGGATTATGCGCGGTTCATGGCGATGCTGATCAACGGCGGGCGGCTGGACAAGGTGCGTCTGCTGGGCCGCAAGACGGTCGAACTGATGACATCCGATCACCTGGGCGCGGACATCCCGGCGTCGCCCGATCTGCTGCCGCCCGGCCATGGGTTCGGCCTGGGCTTCGCGGTGCGCACCAGCGCGGGCATGGCACCGTTTCCCGGCTCCGTCGGCAACTACTACTGGGGCGGCGCGGCAGGAACGACGTTCTGGGTCGATCCGGTGGAACGCCTGTTCGCGGTGCTGATGATCCAGGCACCGGTGCAGCGGGAGCATTATCGCGTGCTGTTCCGCGACCTCGTCTACGCCGCGATCACCGACTGAGCCCCAGTCCGACGTGTAACGGGGTTGCGAACCGGGGCGCATGGCGCGCCCCGGTTCGGCCCCGTCGATCGACCCATTTCATCCGGAGACCGCCAGCATGAAACTCATGAGCTTTCGTCGCCCCGACGGGACGAGCAGTTGGGGCATCGCCAAGGGCGACGGCGTCATCGACCTTGGTTCCCGCGCGCCGTCGCTGAAACACGCGCTGTGGGCCACGGCGTCGCTGGCCGATGAGGCGTCGGCGCATACGACCTTCAAGCTCGCGGATGTCGGCTTCCTGCCGCCGATCCCGGACCCGGAGAAGATCCTCTGTGTTGGGCTGAATTATCTGAGCCACATCAAGGAAGGCGGGCGCGAACCGCCGGAGAAGCCGATCATCTTCACGCGCTACCCGAACTCCCAGGTCGGGCACGGGCAGGCGATGGAACGGCCGAATGCCTCGATCACCTTCGACTACGAAGGCGAGTTGGCAGTGATCATCGGCAAGCGTTGCCGCCATGTGAAGAAGGCCGACTGGCAGAGCGTCGTTGCCGGCTATTCCTGCTACAATGACGGTTCGATCCGCGAATGGCAGCGTCATTCCACGCAGTTCATTCCGGGCAAGAACTTTTTCAAGTCCGGCGCGTTCGGCCCCTGGATCGTGACGCCGGAAGAAGCCGGCGAGATCACCCAGGCCCACCTGATGACACGGGTGAACGGGGTCGAACAGCAGCACGCCACTGTCGACGATCTGTGTTTCGACATTCCGACATTGATCGAATACTGCTCCACCTTCACCCAGTTGGAAGCGGGCGACGTGATCGTGACGGGCACGACCGGCGGCGTAGGCGCGTATCAGAAGCCGCCGCTGTGGATGAAGCCTGGCGATACCGTTGAAGTGGAGATCACGAATATTGGCGTGCTGCGCAACACCGTGGTGCAGGAACCGACGTGATCGACACGATCGCCTGGGCGTCGGACCTCGCCTCGGTCGCGGGGGAACACGGTCCTGCGCTCGCGGTGCATGACGGCGAACGGGGGATCGATTTTACCGAGATGGCGGCGCGTGCCGCCGGACTGGCCTGGGTGCTGCGCGAGCGGGGCGTGGCGTTCGGCACGCCGGTGGCCAGTTCGCTGCGCAATTCGATTGAGGCGGTTTGGGTTTCGGTCGGTCTGCGGATCGCCGGCGTGGCGGAAACGCCGCTGAACGCCGGCTATACCGATGCCGAACGCGCCCATTGCATCGGGCTTGCCGGGGTGCGGTTGGTGGTGACCACGGCGGCGCAGGCCCCGATCTTCAGCGCACTGGGGTGCGACACGATCGTGATCGAGGACCTTGGCGTGGGCAGTCCGGCCGGTTTGCCGCCGGTGCCAGGCGATGCCTGGGGGCGGATCATGTTCACCTCCGGCACCACCGGCAAACCCAAGGCGATCGTCTATACCCATGCCGATCGCTGGATCGGCAGTCTGTTGCAGCGGGCGCATTTCGAAACGATGCCGGGTCCGGGCAGCGCGGTGTTGCTGATGACCCCGTTCGTGCACGGCGCGGGGTTGATCACGCAGGGGTTCAACGAGCGTGGCGCGGCGGTGGTGCTGCTCGACGGCGTCGATCTGCCGCGCGTGCGTTCGGTGCTGGAGCGGCGGATGGTCGATCACATCTTCGCCCCGCCGACTCCCCTGGCAAAGATCGTCGGTGCCTATGAAGGGCAGCGGATCGAGGGCATCCGCACAATTTTTTGCGGTACCGCGCCGTTGCTGCCGTCGCTGTACGGCAAGGCGCGGGCGATGTTCGGGCCGGTGGTGCGCGTGACCTACGGCAAGACGGAGATCGTCAATCCCATTACCGTGCTGCCGCCGACCGCGACCGATGCCTATTACGCCGAAGCGGACACGGGGGACGGCGTCTGTGTCGGCTGGCCGGGTACGGGGGTGGAGATCGAAATCCGCGACGAGTCCGGGCAGGTGCTGGGCACGGACGCGGTGGGCGAAATTTTCCTGCGCGGGCGGCACATGTATCACGGCCATCTGGACGCCGCGGGGTTCCATCCGCCGCCGGCGGATGGGTTTCACGATACCGGGGACCTCGGTCGGATCGATGCGCGCGGTCGGCTGCATCTGGTCGGGCGGCTGGCCGACGTCATCAAATCCGGCGGTTACAAGATCTATCCCGACGAGATCGAGCGCGCGCTGTCCGGCATCGTGTCGGTGGTGTCGTTGCCGAGCGAGTATTGGGGGGAGATCATTGTCGCGGTGGCGGAGACCGATGATCCCGACTGGGCGGAGCGGGCGCGGGCGGAACTGACGCCGATCGCCCGTTACAAGCATCCGCGCGCCTTGCTGACTCTGCCGGAACTGCCGCGCAACGCGCAGGGCAAGATCATGCGGCGGGCAATCCGCGATTTGCTGCTGACCCGTTGGCGGGTGGCGGACGGTCCGTATCCGACGTTGGAGCCGCTTTAGCCCGCGAAGTGACAGGCGGCGTGGCGTTCGCCGTCGAACGCGCGCAAAGGCGGCATTTCGACACCGCAGCGATCGACGCCGACCGGGCAGCGGCCGTGAAAGCGGCAGGCGTTCGGATCGGGATCGATCGGGCTGCGCGGGTCGCCGTTCAGGCGCGGGATGTCGGACCGAAGGCCGTCCAGGCGGGGCACCGCCGCCACCAGGCTGCGGGTGTAGGGATGCAGCGGGTTTTCGAACACGGCCTGCGCCGGCCCAGATTCGACGATGCGGCCGAGGTACATCACCACGACTCGATCGCAAAGCAGGCGCACGACGTTCAGATCGTGCGAGACGAAGATGTAGCTCAGCCCCAGGTCTTGTTTGAGTTGGTCGAGTAGTTTCAGCACGGTGACCTGAACGGAAACGTCCAACGCCGCCGTCGGTTCGTCCAGGACCAGCAGGCGCGGATGGGTGCCGATGGCGCGCGCGATCCCGACTCGCGCGCGTTGCCCGCCCGACAGTTGGTGCGGGAACCGACCGAGGAGTTCGAGCGGGAGGCCGCATTGCAGCGCGGCTTCGCGGACGCGGGCGTGCAGTGCGTCGCCGCGCAGGCCGAGGAGGCGGCGGAGCGGATCGGCGATGGCGTCGGCGGCGGTGAAGCGGGGATTGATGCTCTCCCCGGCGTCCTGGAACACCATCTGGATATGGGCGCGGGCGTCGTCGCGGGCGAAGACGCGGGCCGGAATTTCGGACAGTTCGCGGCGGTCGAACCAGATTTTGCCTTCGGTGACATCGAGCAGGCGGGTGATCAGGCGGACCAGGGTGGATTTCCCGCAGCCGGATTCACCGACCAGTCCGACGGTTTCGCCTTGTTCGACGGTCAGGCTGACGTCGTCGACGGCATGAACGCGCGACGGCGGGCCGGACCAGGGCAGGCGAGCTTTGCCGACGGGAAAGCGCTTGGAGACGTTCTCCAGTTCCAGCAGGCGGGTCATGCGGCGCTCTCCAGCGGGTTCCAGCAGGCAACTGCGTGGTTGGGGGCGTGATCGCGCAGGGAGAGCGGTTGGGCGCAGGCATCGAGGCGGCGTTCGCAGCGGCCGGCATAGCGGCAGGCGGGGATGTCCTTGCCGCGGAGATCGGGCAGCCCGCCGGGCACGGAGCGCAGCGCGTCGAGGCTGCCGGCGGCGGTCGGCGTGGCGGCGATCAGTCCGGCGGTATAGGGGTGGCGCGGATGGGCCAGCAATGTGGCGGTGTCGGCTTCCTCCACCATGTGTCCGGCGTGCATCACGGCGATGCGTTCGGCGCGTTCGGCGGCCAGGGCGAGGTCGTGGGTGATCAGGATGGTCGCCATGCCGGTTTCTTCGGCCATCGCCCGGATCAGGTCCATGACGACGGCCTGGGTGGTGACGTCGAGCCCGGTGGTCGGTTCGTCGGCGATCAGCAGTTGCGGGCGGGCGGCCACGGCGATGGCGATCATGACGCGTTGGCACATGCCGCCCGACAGTTCGAATGGGTAGGCTTTCGCGCGTCTGGCGGGGTCGGGGATGCCGACGGCGCGCAGGGCCTCGATGGCGCGGTCGTGGGCGTTGAAGCGGGTTGCGCCGCCGTGGCGCAGCAGCACGTCGGCGATCTGGCGTCCGACGGCGCGGATGGGATTCAGAGCGGCGCGCGGGTTTTGGAAGATCATCGCGATGCGTCGGCCGCGAATGCGCGCGAGTTCGGCGGGTGGGGTGGCGACGAGGTCGGTTTCGCCGAGGAACGCGTGCCCGCCGGTGATTTTTCCGGCGGCTTCGAGCAGGCCCATGATGGCATAGGCGGTGACGGATTTGCCTGATCCGGATTCGCCCACCAGTGCCATGGTCTGTCCGGGGGCGACGGCGAAGCCGATGCGGTCGAGCGCGTGCACGACTCCGCCGCGGGTATGGAAGGCGACCGAAAGGTCCTGAACCCGCAGCACGGGTTGGATCGTGCCCGATTGAGTCATGTGCGCCGCCTTGGGTCGACGATGTCGCGCAGGCCGTCGCCCAGCAGGTTGAAGCAAAAGACCGCGAGCATCAGGGTGGCGCCGGGAAAGAGCGCGATCCACCATTCGCCGGAGACGATGAAGCCGGCGCCTTCGGCGACCATGATGCCCCATTCGGCAGTGGGTGGGCGAACGCCGAGACCGATGAACGACAGGCCGGCGGCATTCAGGATGGCGTATCCCATGGTCAGCGACATCTGCACGACCATGATCGGCATGATGTTGGGCAATACCTGGGTCAGCAGCAGCGCGCCGTCGCGGTGTCCGGACAAGCGAGCGGCGTCGACGAAGCCGGCTTCTCGGCGGGTCAGTGTTTCGGCGCGGGCGACGCGGGCGTAGAGCGGGAAATTGATGATCGCGGTGGCCAGGACGATGTTGGGAATGGTGTTACCCAGCGCGGCGACGATACCCATGGCCAGCACGAACAGCGGAAAGGCCATGATGGTGTCGGCGATGCGTCCGATCACGGCATCGATCCAGCCGCCGAAGAAGCCGGCCGCGAGTCCGGCAAGACCGCCGGCGGCGAAGACCAGCGCTACGGAGGCAAGCGCGATGCCGATATCGACGCGCGCGGCCACGATCACTCGGCTGAGGATGTCTCGCCCCAATTGGTCGGTGCCGAACCAGTGACGCCAGTCCGGCGCTTGCAGGGCGCGGGCGGTGTCGCTGGCGAGTGGGTCGAAGGGGGCGATCAGCGGGCCGAACAGGGCCATGGCGGCATAGGCGGCGAAGAGCAGCGCGGCCCCCAGGGTGACCGGGTTTTCCGACAGCACGTAGCGGATATGGGACAGAGTGCTGGACTGGGCGTTGGTCATGCGCCGCGCCTGGCGCGCGGGTCGATCGCGCGGTTGAGCAGGTCGATGCCCAGGTTCAGCAGCACATACAGGATCGCCATGGTCAGCACGAAGCCCTGGACGGGGGCGAAGTCGGACGCGATCAGGGCTTCGACCGCGTAGCTGCCGATGCCCGGCCAGGCGAAGACTTTCTCCACCAGCACATTCGCGCCGAGCAGGAAGGAGAACACCATGCCGAGGACGGTGACGACGGGCAGCAGGGCGTTACGCAGGGCGTAGGTGAGCACGACGGTGGGGCCGGACAGGCCGGAGGCTCGGGCGGTGCGAATGAACTCCGACCCCAGAACGGCGAGCATGGAGGCGCGGGTGATGCGCGCGATCGGGGCGAGGGCGAACAAAGCGAGGGTGCCGGCGGGCAGCACGATCTGGGCGGCGGCGGCGCGGAAGGTTTCGGTATCGCGGGCCAGCAGGGTGTCGATCAAATAGAACCCGGTGACGGCGGGTGGCGCGCTGGCGAAGGCGTCGAGGCGACCGAGTGGCGCGGGCATCCAGCCGAGGATGAAGTAAAAGATGTAGACGAGGAGGAGGCCGGTGAAGAACACCGGCAGCGACACGCCGGCGGTGGCGACGATGCGGCAGGCGTGATCGATGACGGAGCCTTGGCGCACCGCGGCGAAGACGCCGAGGGGCAAGGCAATGCCGATGGCGAGGAAGAGGCCGCAGAGGGTCAGTTCGGCGGAAGCCGGCAGTCGGTTGATCAACTCCGTCAGGACGGGTTGTCCGGTGGTCAGCGACATGCCGAGGTCGCCGTGGACGAGGGCGACGACGTAGCGGCGGAACTGTTCGGTCAGCGGCAGATCGAGGCCGAGGCTGGCCTTGATCTGCGCGATCGATTCAGCGCTTGCGGTCGGCCCGGCGAAATAGGTCGCGGTATCGCCGGGCAGCACGCGGGTCAGCAGGAAGGTCACGACGACGACGCCGCACAAGGTCGGCAGAGCGCCCGCGAAACGGAGCAGGATTGCGCGCATGAAAGCGGGCTATGCGCCTTTCGTCAGGAAGCGGAAGTCGGGTTCACGGCAGGGCCAATAGGTGTAGCCGCCGATGTTTTTCTGCATCGCGACGTCGTGGAAGGGCTGGCAGACCGGGATCATCGGCACTTCGTCCATGCCCATTTGCAGGAAGCCGCGCACCTGGGTTTCGTAGGTGGCGGGATCGGTGGCGAAGCGGGCGCCGTCGATCAGGGCGTCCATCTCCTTGTTCTGGTACGACGCGACGTTGAAGATCGAATTTTTGCCGTGATAGTTCCAGAAGAAGAAGTAGTCGGGCCAGTCGAGCCAGCCGCCGAAGCGGTTGATGACCATCGGGGCGGTTTTTTTGTTCAGTTCGCCGCGGAAGTTCGCGCCGGGGATTTTGTTCAGTTCGACCTTGATGCCGATTTGCGCGAGGCTTTCCTGCACCAGGACCGCCATCGGTTCGGCGATGGTGGCGGAGCCGGCGTCGAACAGCAGGGATGTGGAGATGGTGGTTCCGCCGGTCACGGCGGCGACCATGGCCTTGGCCTTTTCGATATTGGCGGAATAATGCGACGGCACCGGCCAGCCGATCTTGCCGATTTTCTCCGGCCCGCCCCACATCGGCACGCCGCGGCCGAACAGGGCGGCGGACATGATTTTCTCGTACGGAATGGCCCAGGCGATGGCCTGACGCAGGCGGACGTCGTTGAACGGCGGGTTGGCGGCGTTCAGGGCGACGTACCAGATTGCGTTCGGCACGGGCACGGCGGCGACGCGCACCTTGCCGGCTTCGGCGAGGTCCTTGAAGTCCTTGGGCGGCAGGCCATAGGACATATCGGCGTCGCCGCGTTCGATCAGCGCGCGCCGCGTGGAGGGGGAGGGAATGTCGCGCGCGATGACGCGGCGCAGTTGCGGCAGGGGACCGCAGGCCCAGTCGTCGTTGCGCACATAGATGGTTTCGGTGCCGGGTTTCCAGCTTTCGACCTTGAAGGCGCCGCTGCCGGCGATGTTATTCTTCAGGTAATCCTTGGCCCAGGGGTCGCCGCCGGAATTGGCGATGGCCGTTTCGCTGTCGAACACGAACGGAATGGTGACGCCCAGGTTGGGCATGGTCAGCTTGTCGCGGCGCAGGAAGTCGATGCGGAAGGTTTTGTCATCGACGGCGACGAATTGTTCGGGTTTTTCCAGGCTGCCCGCGGCCATCTGGGTGGTGGCGAAGCCGCCTATGGAAACGGCACGATCCATCGACCATTTGACGTCTTTCGCCGTCACCGGGCGTTTGCTGTGGAATCGGGCATTTTCCCGCAGCTTAAACGTGCAGCTCATGCCGTCGCTGGCGATCTGCCAGCTTTCCGCCAAGGCGGGGTCGTAGTTCAGCAGGTCGTGCGTCATGGTCCCTTCGGCGAAGGGGACGCGCTTGAAGCGGAGCAGGGTGTCGTAGCAATTCAGCGACACGCCGTTGACCGGCTGCGCGGACCCGATGCCCTGCATATCGAGGCTGTTCGGGCCGTATTCCTGCACGACGATCAGGGTTTCGTTCCGGGTCGGCGCGGTTTGCGCCGCGGCGGACCGTATCGCGGGGGTGGCGAGCGCGGCGGCTCCGGCGGCGGCTTTGATAAAGGTACGGCGTTTCATGGAACCCCCTGGGTCTACAGGGGGTGTTCAGCAAGACTCATGCCACCGCGATCAACTGCCGCGATAGGTGGTGTAGGTCCAGGGCGAAGCCAGGAGCGGGACGTGATAATGCGCTTCCGGTTCGGCGATGCGGAAGCGCACCGGGACGACATCGAGGAACGGGGAGTCCGCGCCGAGTCCGGCGAAATACGCGCCGATCTCGAACCGCAATTCGTAGGTGCCGATACGCAGCGGTTGATCGGCGATCAGCGGCGCGTCGGTGCGGCCGTCGGCGTTGGTGACGGTTTGAGCGAGCAGAGCGGTTTCATTGGCACCGATCTCGTGCAGCGATACCGCTACCCCGGCGGCGGGACGGCCGCGCACGGTATCCAGCACATGGGTGGACAGCCGGCCGTTGGTGACGGGCATGCCGGGGCCGGTGAGTTTTTCCACCAGGCGCAGGCGGCTGATGAAGGCGATTTCGTCCAGCGACGCATCGATCTCCGTCGCCACGGCGTTGTCCAGGCGGCGCGCGAAGCAGGCCAGGATGGAATCGCGGGTGTGGCGGCGGACGCAGACGATAAAGGGAAAGCCGAATTTGGCGCGCCAGGCGGCGTTCACTGCCTCAAAGCGTTCGAATGCGGCATCGCTCAGGCGGTTCAGCCCCAGACTGCCTTGTTCGGCGATGGACGCCGCCGTCATCGCCCCGGCGCGGGCGACCTTGCCGGCGAGTTCCGGATGGCCGCGGAGAAAGGTCAGCTTTGTGTCGAGCGGCGCGTTGCGTACGATTGTCATCATGGCGTCGTGCAGAGCGGTCACCGTTGCGAAGGGCCGAAGGGCGGCGGCCTCGGCGGCGATCCAGGGCGCGTTTTCGAATATCTCGCCGATCGCGGCGACGAAGTCGTCGACCGGCGCGTCGTTCAGGGTGGCGAGATCTGTTGTCGGCATGCGATTTCCTGATGCGTAAGATTGGATTTGGCGGCACGATGGCGTCGCAACGAAGGACGAATTGCGATGCCCGGTTTATCGGTTCATGTAGTCGACGTCGCGTTCGGCAGGCCCGCGCTTGGCATGTTCGTCGAAGTGTCGTTCGGCGGGCAATGTTTGGCATCGGGCCGTTTGGGCGCGGACGGCACCTTGGCGCATCCGATCGTCGGCGCGACCCTGTCCCCGGGAGAATACGAGGTGCTTTTCCATGCCGGCGCATACTTCGCCGGCGCCTCCCTCGGGCAATCCGATCCGCCGTTTCTGGATAAGGTGCCGTTTCGGTTCAATATCGCCGATCCCGCCCAGCATTATCATCTGCCGATGAAAATCACGCCCTGGGGTTTCGCGTTGTACCGCGGCGCCTGAACGCGTCATCGCAGGCGTCGGGACAGGCCGGCCACCCGTTCCATCAGGATCATCAGGCTGAGTGTGACGACGATCATCACGCCGGACACGGCGGCGATGGACACGTCCAGCTTGCCCTCCAGGTCCTGCCACATACGGATCGGCAGCATGTCGGTGCGCGCGTCGCGCAGGAAGAGCGAGACCGGCACGTTGTCGAAGGACGACATGAAGGCGATGAAGGCCCCGGCCAGGATGCCCGGGCGGATCAGCGGCAGGGTGATCCGGCGGAACGTGTACCAGCGCGATGCGCCGAGACTGGCGGAGCTTTCCAGCAGGCTGAACTCCAACTGCGCGACGCTTGCGATGGTGGTGCGCATGACATAGGGCACGCAGACCACGACGTGGCCGATGACCAGCGTCAGCGGGGAGACCGGCAGGCCGATCAGGCTGAAGAACATCAGCGAGGCGAGTCCGAAGGACAAAGCGGGCAGCACCAGCGGCGACATGAACAGGGAGTCGAGCGCGCGGGCGCGGGCGGTTGGAGAGCGCGCGATGGCCAGGGCGGCGGGAACGCCCAGCAGCACCGACAGGGCGGTCGTCGCGGCGGCGATTTCCAGGCTGTTGCCGGCGGCGAACTGTAATTGCCATGCGTCGAGCAGCGACACATACCAGCGGAACGAATAGCCGGGCGGCGGGAACTTCAGCGAATAGCCCGAGGTAAAAGACACCACGACGACGACCAGGCTGGGCGCCAGCAGCAGGACGAAGGACAGGGCGGCGAGGCCCCACATGACGATGCGAAAGCCGAGCGCTTCCAAACCTTCCTGCCTGTGCATCGATACGCTATGCCTCCGCATGGGCCTTCGACAGGCGTCCAAGCACGTTGAACACACTGACGACGGCGAGGACGGCGGCCAGGAAGACGATGGAGATCGCGGCGGCGAAGGGCCAGTTCTGCAACGCGGTGGCCTGCTGGTAGATATACATCGGCATGAACAGCATCTGTCCGCCGCCGACCAGGGACTGGGTGATGAAAGCGGTGATCGCCGCGGCGTAAGTCAGCATGCAGCCGGCCAGGATTCCCGGCAGCGACAAGGGCACGGTCACCCGCCAGAACCCGCGCCATGCGCCCGCGCCCAGCGCCGCGGAGGCGTCATCCAGGTTGCGGTCGATACGCGACAGCGCCGTGATCAGCGGCAGCACCATCAGCGGCATCTGCACTTGCGCCAGGGCAACGACCACTCCGCCTTCGGTATAGAGCAGCCGCAGGGGGGTATCGGTCAGGCCCAGCGACAGCAAGGCGGAGTTGACGATGCCCTGCCGGCCGAGAATGACGATCCAGGCGAAGGTCCGCACGACGACGGACGTTAGTAGCGGCAGCAATACGACGACGATCAGGATCGGCTGCGCCCAGGCGGGGCCGCGCACATAGGCCCAGGCGAGCGGAAAGCCGAGAATGAGGCAAAGAGCGGTGACCTCCACGCCGAGGAAAAGGGTGTGGGCGAGGACGGAGAGGGAGAAGGGATCGAAGAGAAAGCGCGTGAACTGCGACACCGCCATCGACGTCATGGCGGTGTCGGCCTGGAGGCTGACATAGAGCAGGATCAGCAGCGGCAAGATGAAGAACAGGCCGAAGAACGCTGCCAGCGGCGCCGCCAGTTTCAGTTCATACGACATGATTGGCGGACTACGCGATCTCGCGATTGAACCGCTCGATCCAGGCGGAGCGCTGGGTGTTGATGGTTTTCCAATCCTGGAAGACGAACTTCTTCTTCAGTTCCTCGACACTGCCGGCCAGAACCTTGGCGATTTCGCCGGTCATTTTGACCTTCGCATTGGTCGGCACGATCAAATAGGGGCTGTTCATCAGCTTTTCCTGCACCTCGGGCGACAGTGCGGCCTCGATCAGCTTGAACGCGAGTTCCTTGTTGGGAGAGTTCTTGACGATATGGATGGTGGTTTTGAAGGCGATGGCGCCTTCTTTCGGGATGACGAATTCGACTGGCACGCCGCGCGCCTTGAGGATTTGGATGGCGTTGAAGTTGCCGGGGCCGATATCGACCTGTCCCTGTTGATACAGCGTGGCGAGTTGCCCGGGATTGGCGGCGACGGCGGCGATATTGGGTTTCAGGTCCTTGATCGCCTGGAAGCCGGCGTCGACGTTGGATTCAGAGCCGCCGTGCATGCGGGCGATTTCGACCAGGAAGCCGGTGCCGAGAGTGGAGTTCAGGTTGGTGATACCGACGCGGCTTTTGAACTCCGGCTTCCACAGGTCTTTCCACGAGGACGGCGGCGTTTTCACCTTGTCGGGATTATAGGTCATGCCGACGACCTGGAAGAACGGCGCGGGGCCGGTGGCGACCTGCGCTTCGGAGATCAAATCGGCGTAGTGCTTGCTGTCGGCGACCGGGTAGGATTCGACCAGACCCTGGTCGATGGCCACCAGCGCCGGGCCGGGATCGTGCAGCATGACGTCGATCGGCGGGTTGCTCATCGATGCCTTGACCTTGGCGATCTGATCGACCGACAGCATGGGATCGAGCACCATCTCGGCGTTGGTCGCCTTGCGGAAGGCCGGTACCAGGACGTCCTTGTGCGCTTCCTCCCAGCTTCCGGTGAAGGTGGCGAACACCAGCCGGCGGGCCTGGGCGTGCGACAGGCGCGGGAAGGTCTGCATGGCGGCCAGGGTCAGCGCGCCGGTCATCAGGCCACGTCGGGTCGGTTTCATTGTGTGCTCCAAGGCTGGGTTCCAAGGCCGGTCGGTCATGCGGCAGGCTTGAATACATTGATGGAATCGGGAGAAACGGCTTGCAGGGTGACCCGCGCGCCGGGCGGACGGGGCAGCGCGCCGACGCCGCGCGGTTCGGCGATCTTGATGGACGCGCCGGTGGCGGTGCGCAGTTCGTGCACGATGGTGGCGCCCAGCGGCAGACCCATCTCCACGGTGCCGTGCAGCCCGGCCTCGTCGTCGACGATGCGCAGATGCTCGGGGCGGACGCAGGCGACGACGGCGTCGCCGGGGATGGCGGCCTGGCCCTGGACCGGCGTCGGCGCGCGCGTCCGGATGTGTCCGCCGCCGTCGAGCGCGACGACGGCGGATTCGGCGGTCGCGGAGACCAGCACGCCCGGCAGGATATTGGTGGAGCCGACGAAGGTGTTGACGAACAGCGACGCCGGGCGATCATAGATAGTGCTGGGTTCGGCCAGTTGTTCCAGCCGACCCTGGTTCAGCACGGCGATGCGATCCGACAGCGACAGTGCCTCTTCCTGATCGTGGGTGACCAGGATCGTCGTGGTCCCGGACAGGCGCTGGATGCGCTTGACCTCGATCTGCATGTCGAGGCGCAGGTTTTTATCCAGGGCGGCAAAGGGTTCGTCGAGCAGCAGGATCGAGGGGCGCACCGCGAGCGCGCGGGCAAGCGCCACCCGCTGCTGCTGACCGCCGGACAAGGCGCGGGGCATGCGATCGGCCAGATGGCCGAGGCGCACGAGGGCCAGCATCTCGTTGACGCGGGCCTGAATGACGGAACGGGTCTGGCCGCGTGCCTCCAACCCATAAGCGATGTTCGCGGCTACGGTCATGTGCGGGAACAGGGCGTAGTTCTGGAAGACGATGCCGACGGTGCGCTTATTCGGGGGCTGGCGATCGACGGATTGGCCGTCGATCAGGATGCGACCGGCGCTTTGCGCGATGAAGCCGCCGATGATGCGCAGCAGCGTGGTCTTGCCGCAGCCGGAAGGACCGAGGAGAGAGACGAGTTCGCCGCCGGCGACGGAGAGGGAGATCTGTTCGAGGGCGACGGCGTTGCCATAGCGATGGGCGACGCGATCGATCGTCAGGGATGCTCCGGCTGGGTCGTTTTGCATTGGGGACGCGGACCTGGGTTGCCGACGTGGTTAGGCAAGTACTGTGCCAGTGGGATGCCGGATCAGGTTGCGCGGGCTTGCAGCTTGCGGGCCATCAGGTCGCCGGCGCGCACGGGTTCATAGCGCGCGGGGTGGGTTGGGTCGGCGCAGGTGGGCAGGCAGGCGATTTCGGCGTCGTAATTGGGATGCAGGAAATAGCCGACCGACAGGCGGCGGCTGCGGGCGCGCTGATCGGCGGGCGGGTTGACGACGCGGTGCAGGGTGGAAACCCAACGGTCGTTGGTCCAGCGCTGCATCATGTCGCCGATATTGACGATGAACTGGCCGCGTTCGGCGGTCACGTCGTTCCAGATGCCATCGGCCGTTTTGATCTGTAGCCCGCCCGGCGCGTCGTTCAGCGCCAGGATCGTCAGGCTGCCGAAGTCGGAATGTTCGCCGCAGCGCACCTGTCCCGGTTTCGGATCGCCGAGGGGAACCGGGTAGTGGTTGGCCGGCAGGGTGGAAAAGTGGCGGTCGATCTTGTCGTCGAAGAAGCCCTCTCGCATGCCCAGCGCGGCGGCGAATACATGCATCAAGGTTTGGCCGAGTGCTTCCATGGCCATGTAGTAGCGCGACATGACCGGGCGGTAGGCGGCGGGCGTGTCCGGCCAGATATTGGGTTCGTACAACATACTCGCGACCGGGAACCGGGCGAACAGATGGGCTCGATCGACCAGTGGGCCGTTGTAGAATTGTTCGCGCAGGTCGGGCGGGTTGTCGTAACCCAGGGTTTTGGCCAGGTTTTTGGTCTCTATGGCGTGATAGCCGCGCGGCGAGGCCCCGTTACCGGGACGCCAGCGGTCCTTCTCGGCTTGCGGCAGGTCGTAAAACGCGCCGGCCGTGACGAAAACCTCGTCGATCAGGGCCTGTTCGACCCGATGACCGGCGATGACCAGGAAGCCGATGTGCTCGCAGGCCTCGGAAACCTGTCGGGCGATGGCGGCCTTGCCGACGGGGTCTCCGGCAAACCAGGGGGCGAGGTCGATGACGGGGACGAGTGCTGTCATGGCGAGCCTTTTTGCGCGCGGACGGCGGCGCGCCAGTCCGCCGTCAGTTGGGCGATGCTGGGTTCGGCATCGATGCGCAGCAGGCGATCCCAGGCTTGCGCATTGTCCCAGGCGGCGCGGGTCAGCGCGCGGAACTTGTCGCGCAGGACCGTGGGCGCGAAGGGGTTGTCGCTTTCACCCAGGATGATGTCGACGCGTTCGGTCGCGACGCTGCCGTCGGTCAGGCGCACCGTGACGACGGCGGGTTGATGGGCGGGATAGGCCGCGGTCAGCGCGGGGTTTTCAGTGACGAAAATCCGGCGCGCCAAGGCATGGACGCGCGGATCGGCGAACAGCGTCGATCCGTCGTCGTCGGGTTCGGCGATGCCGAACAGGAGAAGTCCGGCGATGGCGATGGGGATCGAAAACCGCGCGCCGAAGGCGGACCGTATGGTCTGGCCACCCATCGTCGCGGCCATGAAATAGGTATCGACATCGATCCTTTCCACCGAGTCGGCGTTCAGGCGCGGGCCAAGGCGGGCCTGCAACGCCTCTATCGCGTCGAGCGCGCCGTGCAGATAGCGGGCGGAGGCGAAGCGCTTGAAGTAGTTCTTGCGGATCCACCAGACCTGACCGAGACCGGCGAGCGCGACGTCGGGGTCGAATGCGTCGCCGTAGATGCCGCCAAACACGGATTGGACGGGATCGTGTTCGCCGCTGAAACCGGCATCACGCAGGTCGAGCGCGAGGTACCCGGCGCGCGCGGAATGGGCGGTATAGATGTTGCGCACCGTCGCGCCGTCGACCAGCGTCTGGCGGCTGGATGTCACGCCGAGGGTGGCGGCGATCGATACGGCTTCGGCCGTGGCCGCGGGGGAGTCGCCGCGCAGCCTGGCCAGGGCGAAGGCGGTGGCGAGAGGGCCGAACGTGCCGTGCGGGTGGACGGCCAGGCGCACCCGCGTCGCGCGCCACAGGCGGGAGGCGGCTTCGTAGGCGAGGATCGCGGCTTCCAGCAGGTCGGCGCCGGAGCGGTCGTGGGCCTCGGCTTCGGCCAGCGCGGCCGGCAACAGTTGGATCATCGCGTGGCCGCGCGTGTGCAGGTTGCCTTCGTCCAGGTCATGCCAGGCGCTGGCGGCACCGTTCACAAAAGCGGCGGCTTCGGGCGGCAGGCGCGTTTCGGTGCCGAGGACGGTGGCGAGCATGGTCGCGCCAGGTGCCGCGCGGGCCTGTTCCATGGACCGCAGTGCCCGGATCGGCGGTTCGGCATTGCCGGCGACGATGCACCCGATCGTGTCGGCCAGGATCAGTCGCCCGCGCGCAACTACGTCGTCGGGCAAATCCGCAAGGCGGGTATGGGCGACGAAGTCGGCGAGGGTCAGCAGATAGGGTGCGACCATGCCTCAGGCCTTGTCGTTCGCCTGCCGCCAGCGCTCGATCGCGGCGATCGCCTCGGCGCTGTCGATGACATCGGCATAGCGGCGTTCGACGTCCTTTAGGTTCTGCGCATGGGCGACTTCGTCGTGATCGCCGACGCAGTCGTGCGGCACCATGACGCGGAAGCCGAGGGAAAAGGCGTCGATCACACTGGCGCGGACGCAGCCGGAGGTGATGCAGCCGGTGACGATGACGGTATCGACACGCTCTTTGGCTAAAATTGAGGCGGCGGAGGTGCCGAAGAAGATCGATGGCGCTGATTTCATCAGAACGACGTCGGGCTGGGCAGCGGCGATGCGCGGGTCGAGTTCCACCGACGGCGTCCCGGCCAGCAGATCGAACACCGGGGCGATTTTCCAATGCGGCGCGGCGCGCGGGGAGTCGTAGCCGTTGACGCAGGCGATGACGGGCAGGCCGGCGCGTTTCGCTGCCTCGATCAGCGGGACGGTGTTGCGGACGGCCTGATCCACCATCGGCGCGCCGCCCATGGGCGCGTCGGCGTCGATGAAGCCGCGTTGGAAGTCGACGACGACCACGCCGATCTTATCGCCGAAGCCAAGCGTCCGGCTGCCGTAGCCACGCGCCGCATAGATGTCCGTCATGTCGCCGTCCTCGCCGTGTCCGACGAAGCCGTAGCAAGTCCCGTACCCCTCAGCGGGGGTTCGGGTCAGTGGCGCAGGATTTTTGACAGGAAAAGCCGAGCGCGTTCGCTGCGCGGGGTGCCGAAGAAGGCATCCTTGTCGGCGTCCTCGACGATCGCGCCTTGATCCATGAATACCACGCGGTTGGCGACCTTGTGGGCAAAGCCCATCTCGTGCGTGACGACGGCCATGGTCATGCCTTCTTCCGCCAGGGCAACCATGACGTCGAGCACTTCCGAGATCATTTCGGGATCGAGCGCGCTGGTCGGTTCGTCGAACAGCATGGCGATGGGGTCCATGGCCAGGGCGCGGGCGATGGCGACGCGCTGCTGCTGCCCGCCGGAGAGTTGCGCCGGATATTTGGCGGCATGATCGGCGAGTCCCATGCGATCGAGCAGCGCCAGAGCCTTGGTATCCGCGGCGGCCTGATCGCGGCCCAGCACTTTTTGTTGCGCCAGAACGATATTCTGGGCTGCCGTCATATGCGGGAAAAGTTCAAAGTTCTGGAACACCATGCCGATGCGGGAGCGCAGTTTGGGCAGGTTCGTCTCCCGCGCGCCGACCGAGACGCCATCGACGGTGATGATGCCTTTCTGGAAGGGTTCCAGGCCGTTGACGCATTTGATCAGGGTGCTTTTGCCGGAACCGGACGGGCCGCAGATGACCACGACCTCTCCCTTGGCGATCGACATGGTGCAGTTGTCCAGCACATGGAACGTGCCGTACCACTTATCGACGTTTTTCAGTTCGATCATCGGTCCGCCTTGATCACAGGGAGTATTTCCGTCGCAGGCGACCCACCAGACGCGACAGGCTGAAACAGACGACCAGGAACACCACGGCGACCATGGTGTAGAGTTCGATCGGTCGGTTGTCGCGATTGGCGACGATTTCCGCCGTCGTCAGGAAGTCGCGCAGCCCGACGACGTAGACCAGCGACGTGTCCTGCAACATGATGATCGACTGGGTCAGCAGTACCGGGATCATGTTGCGGATGGCCTGCGGCAGGATCACGTAGCGCATCGCCTGCAGTCGGGTCAGGCCCAGCGCCATGGCGGCCGAAATCTGGCCCGCGCGCACGCTGGCGATGCCGGCGCGGATGATTTCGGAGTAGTAGGCGGCCTCGAACAACACAAACGCGATCAGCACGGACTGGAAGCCGCTGATGGAGCTGCCGATCATTTTCGGCACCAGCGTATAGAACCAGAAGATCACCAGGATCAGCGGCATCGATCGCAGGAAGTTGACGTAGAACGCCGCCAGCCACGACACGGGCTTTAGCGGCGACAAGCGCAGCAGCGCGATGACGATGCCCAGAAGCAGCCCGCCGGTGACGGCGAGCGCGGTCAACTCCAGGGTCAGCAGCATGCCGCCCCAGATGAAGGGCGCGCCGCGCGCGATGACGTCGAAATCGAATCCGCCCATCGTCAGCCCCCCGCCGTGATCGCGCCGAGGAGGCGGGTGCGACCCTCGACGATGCGCATCAGCAGGATCACGAGGAGTGTCACCAAGCAGTACAACACAGTGGCGACGGTAAAGGCCTCGAACGAGGCGAAGGTGTATTCCTCGATCTGGCGGGCCTGAGAGGTCAGTTCCAGCACGCCGATGGTCAGGGCGAGGGAGGAGTTCTTGAAGACGCCGAGAAACTCGCTGGTCAGCGGTGGAATGACGATGCGGTAGGCGACGGGGATCAGCACGTAGCGATAGACCTGGAACCCGTTCAGCCCCATTGCCATGCCGGCGTAGCGCTGGCCGCGCGGGATCGATTCCAGTCCGGAGCGAACCTGTTCCGCGACGCGTGAAGCGGTATAGAGCCCCAGGCAGACGATGGCGGTGGAAAGCTGCGGATAGGGCATGTCCCGCTTGACCCAGGACCCCAGATCCTTCGGCAGTAGTTCCGGCACGACGAAGTACCACAGGAACATCTGCACCAGCAGCGGGATATTGCGGAACACGTCGACATAGGCCGTGGCGATGCCGCGCACGATGCGGTTATCGACGGTGCGGGCAATGCCGATGACGGAACCGAGGGGAAACGCGATCGCCCAGGCCAGCAGGGCGATCGCGCAGGTGGAGCCGAAACCGGACACGATCCAGCCGAAATACGGCTCCTTCAGCAGGATCGGCCAGTTCCAGTTATATCCGCTCATGACGTGCGACCGTTACGGTCGTGCCGTTAGTCCGGCGTCGCGACGAGTTCCAGGTTGGTCTTCAGGCGGTCCGACATCGGGTAGTTGATGTTGGTCGGGCCGGGCATGAACCATTTATCGTAAATTTTGAACATCTCGCCGCTCTGCACGAGTTTGGAGATGGTTTTGTCGCCGACCAGACGGAAATCGTCGTTGTTGCGGGCGATGATCATGCCGTACGGATCGAAGGAGAAGTACGGTCCGACCACTTCCCATTCCGCCGGATTCTTCGAAGCGCTCGCCAGCCCGTACAGCACCACGTCATCCGACACGTACGCGTCCGCTCGGCCTTGTTCCAGGTTCAGCATGGCTTGCGCGTGGTCCTTGACCTTCATGATCTCGCCGCCGCGAATCTTGATGCCGCGCTTGTCGATTTCGGCCTGGGCGGCCTTTTCGTTGGTGGTGCCCAAGGTCGCGACGAGCGTCTTGCCGGTCAGATCGTCGAGGCCTTTGATGCCGGCGGTCTTGCGCACCAGCAGCTTGGAGCCTGTCAGGAAGGTGGTTGCCAGGAAGGCGACCTGCCGCCTGCGCCCGACCGTATGGGTGGAGCTTTCGCAGATGATGTCCACCGTGCCGGCAGTCAGCAGCGGAATGCGCGTCTGCGGCGTCAGCGGAACGAACTTGACCTCCATCTTCTCCAGCTTGAGTTCTTCCTTGGTCGCTTCGGCGATCTTCAGGCAGATATCGATGGAGTAGCCCTGCGCCTTCCCGTCCGGGCCGATATAGGACAGCGGCACGGAGGCATCGCGATGGCCGATGGTGAAAACCTTGGTCTCGGCGATGCGCTTCATCGTCGATCCGTCTTGCGCCCGGGCGGGCAGCACGGAGGCGGTCAGCAGGATGGCACCGAGACACAAGGTGCCGAGCAGGGAAGCCGGAGAGAAACTCATGGCGATGCCTTTCAAGCTGAGGAAAACAGTTGTCGAGCCCTGTTTCCCCCTCGTAGCAGCCATGCACGCGTCATGCCAGCGGTGGAGTCAGGACCAGCGATAAACCCGTTGCAACGCGCCGCCCATCAGGATGGCGCGGTCGCTGTCTGAAAGGCGATCGGTGACACGGAAGGCATCGACGCCCTGCGCATAGGTCAGCAGCCCCACCGCGCGGGTCCAGTCCGTGCCCCATAGGCAGCGATCCAGCCCGAATGCCTCGAAGATCTGGCACAGAGGGTCCCAGATGTCGTTGTAGGGAAATGGCTGGTGCGACAGCGTGCAGGCCCCGGAAATCTTGATGTTCACGTTGGGGTGCTGCGCCAGCGCCAGAATGTTCGGCAGATCGGCGAAGGGTTCCTTGGGGGCCGGCGGCTCGAACGGCTGTTGCAGCCCGACATGGTCGATCACCAACGTCGTGTCGGGATTGCGCGCCGCCAGTTGCGACGCCTGTCCCAACCGCCCCCAGCACAACAGGTTAACCGGCAAAGAATGGCGCGCGGCGGCGGCAAGGACCCGGTTAAGACCGGGATCGGCGGGATCGGTGGAGATGTCGCCGCGCATCATGATGCGTATGGCGACCGCGCCCTTGGTCGCGGCCCAGTCGGCAATGGTCTCGCCGACGCCGGGATCGGTCGGATCGACCGGCTTGATCAGGCGGAAGCGATCCGGCCACTGGTTGTAAACGTCGACCGCATAGCTTGCGTCGTAGCGATACATCGTGAAGGCCGAGACCAGCACCGCCGCGTCGACCCCGACCGCGTCCATGGCCGCGATCATGTCGGCACCGGTCACTTCGGCGGGGCCGTGCAGAACGGCGGCCCAGGGGCGTCCCGGATGATTGCGTTCATAGGCATGAACCTGGGAGTCGATAATCATGGCGCGCTGTTCCCCACCTTGTTGCGAAGTATGTTCCGCCGGGCAGTCAGCGCCGTCAATCGCTTAGCGTCGTCGCAGCCCGCCGGCCACGGGATCGACCCTGAACACCGACAGCGCCAGGACCGACGACGGCCCGGCGAAGGGACGCCTGGCCAGCGCGTTGGACCGTTCCACCAGCGCCTGCGGCCCGTCGCCGCGAGCGGCCAGCAGGTGCGACAGATAGGTATGCGGGATGTCGTCGCCGGGTTGTTCGGCGATGGCGCGTCGGAACGCGGCTTCCGCCATCGCCATATCGCCGTTCGCCCACGCCACCAGCGCGCCGAGGAGCGTGACCTGGCGTTGAAAGTCGGGCAGCGCGATGGCGGAGGCATCGGCCTGCCCAAGCGCGAACAAAGCCGCCGCGTCCTTGGGGCGGCGGTCGGCGATGGCAAGAAAGGCCTGGTTCAGCGCCACCACGCCCAGGGCGTCGGAGGAGACACCGGGAATCAGGGCGACCAGCGCCAGAGACGCCTCGGCCGCGGGACGGTCGTCATCCAGCAACGCCATCATCGCCAACAGGTTATGCAGCATCGCCCGTTCCGACGCGCGGGCGGGGTCCCAGGGGCGATCCAGATAGCGGTCGGCGGTTTCGCGCGCGAGGCGCAGCGAGTCCGGATCGTGGTCGAGACCGCGCAGATAATTCGCCTCCGCCACCCGATAGGGAGACACCAGCGCCATGGTGAGAGCGGCACCGCGCCGTATCAACGAAGGCGCGTCGCCGTCGGGTCGGGTGAGTTGAATCTGTTCCGGGATACGGCCTGGCTGCTCCACCACGATCAGCATCCGCAGGGAGTCACCGGCACCGGCCAGCACGGTGGCGTTGACCACCAGGCGCTGATAGCCGAACTGTTCCTGCAACGCGCCGACCATCTGTGTGAGTTGCAGCGGCGCGGCCAGCGCACCGATGACAGTAGGGCGAGAACTGACCCGCGGTGTCGGCGCGGCGACGATGGATTCGCCCAGTACGATCCAGGCGGATTCGGCGATGAAGATTTGCTCCGCCGTCGCCCCGTCGAAGCCGGTTTGCACCAGCTTCGGCGGGGTCGCGATATGCAGCATCAGCGTGTCGCCATACAGCGCGGCATTCCCCGCCACGACGCCCACCAGCAGCCCGGCGAGCAGGAACAGCGTGGCGAGGTCGAACGGGAACACCCTATTTCGCGGGCAGGTTGGATTCTACCAGCCAGAGTTGTTGATCGACACCGCGGGAGACTTCGGTGAACAGATCGGCCGTCGTCGCGTCGCCAAAGCTTCCGGCTTCCGCGCCGGCATCGCGGATCGATTGTCCGAATGCGGCCAACGCGCCAGAGACTGCGAACAGATGCTGCGCATCGTCCGCGACTTCGAGCGGGTAGGGAACCAGAAACGAACGGGCGGCAGCGATCTGGACGGTACCGTAGGCCACGCCGCCGAGACCGCGCGCGCGTTCGGCCACCAAATCCGAAAAGCCTTCGACTTCCTCGGCGACTTTATCGAACAATGTATGAACCGCGATGAAACCGGGACCCCGAACGTTCCAATGGGCCTGCTTGACCTGACCGTGCAGATCGATCGCGGCGGCGAGATGTTTGTTCAGCAATTCGACCGAGCGCGCGCGGATATTCTCCGACAAGGTATTATGAGTGGGATGCATGATGGTTCCAATTCAGGGGCAGGATGCGTGCGTCATGATCGGTCGTTGCGCGCGGCGAGTGCTCCGGCCACAACCGCGCCCATCAGGGTGGCGCTTTTGTGTTCCCGCACCAGGCGCAGGATATCGTCGAGCGACAGGTTCGGCGGCATTGCAGGCGCGGTGGGCGCGGTCGCGGCCACGCGATGGGACCGTTCGCCGGCGATAATCGCAAAGGCGGCAATCATCAGGATACCCGCAACGATCAGCGGCGCGCCGGCGGGCCCGACGTAAGGCTCGATAAACACCCATAGCGCCGCCAACAGACAAATCGCGGCGGCAAAGCCGCAAAGCCCCGCCGCCGCGAAAGCCCCGACGGTGCGCGCCACCTGCCCGACCGTCGATCGGTCAGGCAGGGGCGTCGCGGCCGTCGGGTTGCCGACAACCATGCGAAGCAGGTCCGTCAGGGTCGATCGTTGGTTCACCGGGTCAGCAGCCGGCCGCCGATGTAGCCGATGCCCAGGGCGACACACAGGGCGACAAGCGGTTGATCTTCGATACTTTTTTCCATCATGCGCGCCGCTCGGCATCCCTCGGTCGAGACGGTGCGGTAGATTTCGCGGGCACCTTCGTCGATCCGACCGGCGGCTTCGGAGGCACTGTTGCTCGCGGTGGTTTTCAGGTGTTCGATCAGGCTCGCCATGTCGCGCTTCAGCGCGGCAATGTCGTTTTGCAGAGAGGCAATGCTCGGGTCAGTCGCTACGGTGTCGGCCATGGGATTCAATCCTTGATTTGTACTGGTTTCAGCGCGCCGACCGGCGCTGGTCGGCTTGTTCCGTCTGAGCGACGAAATGCGTGTAGTCGATGACCTCTCCCGGGGTCATTTCGAACAGGTCTGAAATCCTGACGGCTTCCGGCCCGCGCATCCGCCAATGGGTTTTTGCGACATGTCCCGTATGGTCGAACGCCGAGCGGAGGTGTTTGTTGAGCTGTTCGGCGGACTCGGCGGCGAGATTGACGGACAGCGTGTCGCAAACGGGATGCATGACTGTGTCTCCGGATTTCGAGCCTGACGATAGGCCGATGCGAAAGCGGGACGGCAGCCCCGGAAAATACCTATTTTCCTTACGTCGGGCGCGCCCATATGAACGAGACGGTTCTGTTGGGATTGGTCCATTGCGCATGTTGAGTCAGATCGCGACGTTGGTTTCCGGCCTTTCACTTGCGGCATGTTCCCTGGTGGGCGACCGTTCGGGGACGGAGGAGCCGGCATACCGGGTAACGGACCGTGTCGGCGAGGTGGAAATCCGAACGTATGGGGCGCGCCTGGCGGCGGAAACCGTTGTGGAGGCCGATGAGGAGGCCGCGCGCAGCACCGGCTTTCGACGACTTGCGGGCTACATCTTCGGCGGCAATCGCGGGAATACGTCGATTGCCATGACGGCACCGGTGGCAACGGCCGCCGCGGGCCAATCCATCGCCATGACCGCGCCGGTGGCGCAGACGCGTGACGCGGCGGGTCGATGGGTCGTCCGATTTTATTTGCCGAGGGAATGGACGATGGAAACGCTTCCGGTGCCGAATGATCCGTTGGTGGTCTTGGTAACCGTGCCGGCGGAAACGATCGCGGCGTTGGCGTTTACCGGCGATCGCGGCGCGGAGGCCGTCCGTACCCGTCAGCAGGAGTTGCGGACGGCATTGGCCGGCGGTCCCTGGCACATCACCGCGGAACCGGTTGCGTGGTTCTATGACCCGCCGTGGACACTTCCCTGGCGGCGTCGGAATGAGGTCGCGGCGGCGGTTATGCGGTAACTACTCAGGTCCAAACCGCAGTAGTGAAAAGTACCTATACCTAAATTTCTATCGTGGAATTTTTCGGCGTGGTAGTCTTCGCGACGCGTCACATTCATGACCGTCAGGCGAGTGCTGCCCCTTATGTCCCAGATTTCCCTGCCCAACGGCCACGCGGTTAGCGATTTTTCGGTTGTCGGTATCGGCGCATCCGCCGGGGGGCTGGATGCGTATCGCAAATTGCTGGCGGCGATGCCGGACAACTCTGGGATGGCGTTCATCCTGGTGCAGGATCTGGATCCGACGCACGAGAGTATGATCGTCGAACTGCTGGCCGATGCCACGAAAATGCCGGTGAACCAGGCCGTGGACGGCATGCCGGTTTTGCCGAACCAGGTTTATGTCATTCCCCCCGGCGCCTACTTGTCGGTCGTGGCGGGGGCATTGCACCTGTCCGCCCCAGGTGTGCGGCACGGCTCGCGACTTCCGTTTGATTTTTTACTGCGATCGCTGGCGACCGAATACGGTGCTCGCGCTGTCGCCGTCATTCTGTCGGGTAACGGCGCCGACGGAACACTTGGTCTGCGATCCATTCACAATGAGGGCGGCTTGGTTATCGCGCAGGACCCCGCCGAGGCCCAATATGACGGGATGCCCACCAACGCGGTGCGCAGTGGGTTGGTGGATCGAGTGCTGCGATTGGAAGACATTCCGCGCGCGCTGATCGAACAAAGCCCGTCCCTGCGCGCGCCGACCGCGACGATCGATACATTGCCGGCCATCGTCGATTTCCTGCGCACCCGAACGGGACACGATTTTACCTTATACAAGGCCGGCACCTTGCGGCGTCGCATCGAACGTCGCCTGGCGCTTTTTCCCAGGCTTGCCGGTGACATGGCGGCCTATCTGGCTTTGTTACGCGCCGACAATGCAGAGCCTGACTTGCTGGCCGCCGATCTGCTGATCAACGTCACCAGCTTTTTTCACGACGCATCGGTGTTCGCGCTGCTGAACGATACCGTCATCCCGGACCTGGTGCGTACGCACGGGCAGGATACCCCGATCCGTGTCTGGATTGCGGGGTGCAGCAGCGGCGAAGAAGCCTATTCAATCGCGATCCTGTTCCGAGAGCAGATCACCGCCCTGCGCCAGGACGTGAAATTGCAAATATTCGCATCCGACGTCGACGCCGAAGCCGTCGCGTTGGCGCGCGAAGGCTTCTATCCCAGCGCCATTGAACACGACGTGTCGGCCGAACGCCTGTCCCGTTTCTTCTCGAAGGAAACCAACGGATATCGGGTCGCGCCGGAACTACGTTCTTGTGTCGTCTTCACCGTACACGACCTTCTCCTCGATCCCCCATTTGCTCGGCTTGACCTGATCAGTTGCCGAAATTTGATGATATACTTTCAGCCGGAAGCACAGGCGAAAATCATATCGGTGTTCCACTTTGCACTCGGTGAAGGCGGGCTTTTGCTGCTTGGCAGCGCGGAAACCGTCGGCGATGCGTCGGGACGATTCGTAACCGTCGCCAAGCCGGAGCGGCTTTACCGTCGGATCGGTCAGCGCGGATCCGTGCCGATCGACTATACGCCCCTTGGGCAGGATGGAACCCGTGCCCGACCGCGGGCCGGGCAGAACCCGGCACAGCCGCGCCACGCGGTGCTGGCCGAATTGTGCCGGCGAATGGTGATCGAATGTTTTGCCCCCGCCGCGATCCTGATCAATCGCAAGCATGAGTGTCTGTACCTGCTCGGCCCAACCGACCGCTATCTGACCGTGCCCGCCGGCCACCCGAGCAGTGACCTGCTGGCCATGGCGCGTACCGACGTGCGCCCGAAACTGCGGGCGGCAATCCAACAGGCCGGTCAAACCAACCAGCGTGTGACGATAAGCGGCGGCCGCCTGCGCGCCGAAGACGGACCCGGCGGATATTCCATCGATGTACAGCCACTGAAAAATGAAGGCGAAGACCTTCTGCTGATCTGCTTCACCGAAGCACCCGACACCTTGCTCGGCGCCTCCGGCGTTATCGTCGAGCAAGACGGCGCGCGAGTCGTGGAACTGGAACGCGAACTTTCCGAGACCAAAGGCGAACTGCGCGCGGCGATCCGCGACCTTGAAATATCGAATGAAGAACAAAAAATCATCAACGAGGAAGCACTTTCGGTCAACGAAGAGCATCAATCGACCAACGAGGAACTGCTGACCTCCAAGGAAGAACTGCAATCGTTGAATGAGGAATTGACCGCCCTGAACAGCCAGCTTCAGGAAACCCTGGAACGCCAGCGCACGACATCGAACGATTTGCAGAATGTGCTTTACAGCACCGATGTGGCGACGCTGTTTCTGGACGCGGCGCTGAACATTCGGTTTTTCACGCCGGCGACGAAAGCATTGTTCAATGTCATCGCGACAGACATCGGCCGGCCGCTGACAGACCTGCGGTCGCTCGCCCAGGACGCGGAATTGCTGAACGACGCGAAACAGGTGCTGACGACATCGGTGCCGGTCGAACGCGATATCGATTCCCGTCAGGGCATTTGGTACATGCGCCGGATCTTCCCCTATCGTACCCAAACCGAAGGGGTTGAAGGCGTTGTCATCACGTTTTCGGACATTACGGAACGGCGGAATACCGCCGACGCGCTGAATGCGGCCAAGCGGCAGGCGGAACAGGCAAACACGGCGAAATCGCGCTTCCTGGCCGCCGCAAGCCACGATCTGCGCCAACCCTTGCAGACCCTGACCCTGGTGCAGGGGCTGCTGGCAAAAAGCGTTACCGGACCGATGGCGTTGAAGCTGGTCGATCGCATGACCAAAACCCTGACGACCATGTCGGACATGCTGAACGCCCTGCTGGATATCAATCAGATCGATGCGGGCGCGGTACACGCGGAGTTCTCTAATTTCCCCATCAATTTTTTGTTGGAGCCGATCCGCGACGAATTCGCCGAGATCGCCCAGGCAAAGGGGCTGAAGTGGCGCGTCGTCCCCAGCGCGCTTGTTCTGAACAGCGATCCCCGCCTTCTGGGGCAAATGTTGCGCAACCTGGTGGCCAACGCGATCAAGTATACCGACACCGGCACGGTATTGCTGGGTTGCCGACGCAGGGCCGGCGCGGTGGTGCTGGAAGTATGGGACACCGGTCACGGCATCCCCGAAGCCGAGTTGACGGCGATCTTCGACGAGTATCATCAGCTTGAGAACGCCGCCCGGGAACAATGCCGCGGGCTGGGCCTGGGGCTTTCGATCGTGCAGCGGCTTGGGAAATTGCTGGGTCATCAGGTGCGGGTGCGATCGCGTCCAACCCGGGGATCGGTATTTTCGATTGAAATCGCATCGGACGGCGATCGGTCGGAAATGCCGCTCGGCCCCGTACTGACGCTGGCTCCGCCGGCCAAGGGACCTCGCGGCAACGGTTCCATTTTGGTCGTGGATGACGATCCCGACCTGTGCGATCTGCTTGCGGTGTTCCTGCAGGGTGAAGGTTACCGGACCGAATCGGCGCATGACGGGGTTGCGGCGCTGCGGCGATGGCGGACGGCAAGTTCCGACCGGACCTGATGTTGGCGGATTTCAATCTGCCGAACGACATGAATGGCCTGCAACTGACGGCAAAGTTGCGAGAATTGCTTCACTACGAGCTGCCGGTGATCATCCTGACCGGGGACATTTCCATCCTGGCGTTGAACGAAATCGCCATCGGCCATTGCGTGCAGTTGAACAAGCCGGTGAAGCTGCAGGAACTGACGGAGGCGATTCAAGGCTTACTGACCCGAACGCCATCCCGCGCCGCGGCCCCGACCGGGCGCGTAGGCCCGACGATTTTCGTCGTCGACGACGACGATCAACTGCGGGAAACAATCGTCACGGTGTTGAGCCAGGCGAGTTGGAAAGTCGAAGCCTATGCCTCCTGCGAGGCATTTCTCGAAGCGTATCGTCCGGGGGGCGAGGCCTGTCTCCTGATTGATGCCTATCTGCCGGGGATGAAGGGTCTGGAATTGCTGCAACGATTGCGCCTGGCAAATGACAAGATGCCGGCCGTCATGATCACCGGCAGCACCGACATTCAAACGGCCGTGCTGGCGATGAAGGCCGGGGCATCCGATTTCATCGAAAAGCCGATCGGCGCGGATTTGTTGCTGGCGACCGTGGCGCGGGCGATGGAACTGTCGCGGGATTCGGGCAAAAGAGCAGCGTGGCGTGATGCCGCCGCTGCTCAGGTTTCCGGCCTTACGTTGCGGCAGCGGGAGGTTATGCAGATGGTTCTGGCTGGTCAGCCCAGCAAGAATATCGCGGCCGACTTGGGAATCAGTCAGCGCACGGTTGAAAACCATCGCGCCGCGATCATGAAGAAGACCGGATCCAAATCGGTGCCGGCCCTGACGCGTCTGGCCTTGGCGGCGGAGCCAGGCTCGGTTCCGGATCGCGGCTAAGCAGAGATTCGCGCCTTGGCCAACGGATCGACCATTCGCTCCTGGTTGAGGGCCTCGACGGCCGTATGGATTGCCTGTTCGAGCGCGGCGATGTCGGTGAAGGTCTGATGGGCGAGATGATGCGCCTTGAGATCGTGCCAGACGACCTCGATATCGTTGAGTTCGGGCGCGTACTTTGGGAGCCACTCGACGGTGAGCCAGTGTTCCCGGGCGGCGAGCGCCGCGCGTGAGAGTTTGCTGACATGGATCGGCCCATTATCTTCGACCAGCACGACCGGTTTGGCCGGTCTGCCGGGCATGGGACCGTAAAGCCGATCAAGTTGCTCGAGATGCGCCACGAAATCAGTACTGCGTTTTGTCGTACTGGTATGGACGATAAGTTGGCGCGTGACATGATCGAGCGAACCCAGGATGGCCACTTTTTTCGCCTGCCCCGGGGCTGGCACGCGCAAATCGGCGCCTGACTTCGCCCAGGCGCGCGCGAGATAGGGATGCGTCAACGCCTCGCTTTCGTCACCGTAAAGAAGAACGATATCGCCAGCTTCAGCCTGACGCTTACGAAGTTGCAAACGCAAACCGATCCGGTCCACCTCGCTGGCAGTCTGGCGTCCTTTCAGCGTATGCCGGGGCCGCCGCCAGCGGAACTTTTTTTCGCAACGCTTTCGATAATTGCGAGCGGCTGATGCGAACACCCTCGCGGGCTTCGATTTCCGCGCGCAGGCGGGCGATCGTCCAGTTCGTTCTGTCGGCCACGGGTTCTTCGAGCAATGGCGTGACCACGCGCAACGCCACCGTGCTTTTCACAGGTTCCGGCCCAGGGGCGATGCGCGCCTTCAAGGCCTCGACGCCGCCTCGGGCGAAATCGCCACGCCAAAGCCGGACAGTGTCCTCCCGGACGCCAAATGCTTCGGCGATCCGCGGGCTGGTCCAGCCGGATAGCGTCAACAGAACCGCTCGCGCTCTGTCCGCCTCCCCGCGATCGCGTGACTCCGCCAAAGCCGACAACGCGGTTCGTTGATCGCCATTCGCTGTAACCGGAGACTTTCCGCTCATGCCGCACCTGTCCGAATCGGTGCCTGAAGCGAATCGTACGGCGAAGCGTTGGTCAACCTGCCGGAATCTGCTTAGGGGACGATCCGGAAACAGCCAGGCTTACGGCTGACGGGTTTGTTCGGTCGTGGTCGTCGTCGTCGAAACGACCGGACCGGGGGGTGGTGGTCGTCGTCTGCTCGGTCGTCGTCGTATGGGTGCGCGGCGGAGAGGCGCAGGCGGAAAGCAGCGCGAGGCCGCCGATCAGGCCGGTCGCGATGGTAAGGCGCAGTCCGTTCGACAGAATGGTCATGGCGCGATTATCCTTACAGACCCGATTAGCGGGTGATGGTGGTTTCGGTAGACTTACGAGTCGTCGATGTGTCGCCGCTGGGCGATACGGATGTGCCTGTCGTGGTTGACTGGCTTTTGTCGGTCACGACGCCCATGCTGTCGACGGTGCGCTGGCTGCTGCTGGTGCTGGTGGCTCCGACAAGCGGGGCGACGGGCACAGTGGTCGATTGCGTGGACGTGGTGGTGGATGTCGTCGTTTGCGCGACGGCGATGCCCGAAATCAGGGGCAGCACCGCGAGCGCGGTGAGCAGGGTTTTATACATTGACGGTCTCCGGGATGGTTCAGACGAACGGTGATCGTTCGTGGTTGCACTTCCCGATATGGGGCGCGTTATCGGCGCCCCACAGGGTCGGAATCTACGCAACGGCCTTGATCTCGGGCAGTGCATGGGTCTCGATGCCGGTCGCGCCGGTTGTTTCGAGCAAATGCCGAGCACGGGAGAGGTCGGCGAGGTTGGCGTGGACGGTGACGAGGAAGCTGTCGGCCATTAATGCGACCTCATACTGAATAACGCTGTCGCGGGGAATGCCGATACCGAACAGCGCTGCGCCGATCGCGCTGAGCCCACCGACGACGACCGCGCCTTCGATGGTGGCGACGACGACGCTTACGAGGTACCCGAGCACCATGACCTGACCGATCACGGGAACGGTCAGGAACATGCCGCCAAAGAACAGGCCCCACAGCCCGCCCCAGAAGGCGCCGCGCGTCCCCCAGAATTGTACCCGGTCGCCGGTATTGTAGAAGCCGGTCACCTGCTCCTCGGTATGGTAGCCGCGTCCGACGATGCTGAGGTGTTTCATGTCGAAGTGGTTGTCGGCCAGTTTTCGGACCGCGAGTTCGGCTTGCAGGTGTGTTGGGTAAACGGCGACCAGGGAGTCAAACATGATTGGGATTCCAGTTCCGCGCGACGGCGCGGGGCACGGTGTCGTTCGATTTGCGTGGGGATGCCAGCGCGGGAAACTACTCAATCCTTCGGTGTGTTTGGGGCTGGGTATATTCCGCCCCTGTTGAAAAGCGCCGGCGTGGCCATCTTGGGGAAGAGACAAGCGAACTTACCCAAGGATCAAACGCATGTTGCAAGGCAACAACGTGGTCGCCGTTTTCATGGACAGTGCCGTATCGTTCGACCTTTTCCATGGGGCGACTTTCGGCGATCTGGCGGAGCGGTTGGAGGCAATCGCAGAACGGCATGACCAGGCGACAATGTCGGTGCATGTGACCTTTCCCAAAGCGCGGCAACAGCCTTCGCTCCGTCTCGTCCAGTAAACCCAAGAGGATATCAAAATGTCTTTGATTGCAAAGAATACGGCCCGTGTTGCGTCGGCGGCGGCTTTTGTTTTGTTGGCTGGTTGTGCCGACATGTATCAGCAGAACACGCCGGTTGTGCAATACAATCCGCCCAGCCCGTCTCTGGCGACGATGCCGGTGGCTGACGTCAACTGGTTCCGGGTGGATTTCGCCACCAACAGCGCGCAGCTTGACGCCGCGGCGCGCGGCGCGGTGAACAGCGCCGCAGATCGTCTGCAAGGCAACAGCGCGTTGGTCGCGACGGTCGTCGGCAAGGCCGATCATGTCGGCAGCGATGCCGCCAATATGCGTCTGTCGCGTCAGCGCGCGCAGGCCGTGCGCGATGCGTTGATCCAGACCGGTCGTGTCGATGCCAAGCGGGTTGAAACCCGTTGGACGGGCGAACGTTCCAAGGACGAACCCGTCCTGATGGAAACCGCCGATGCGCGTGCCCGCGTGGTCGACATCGCGGTTCACTGACACACCTACCCCGAGCTCTCCGCCGCCGAGGGTCCGCACAGGATCGCGGCGGCGATGGGTCGATCGCGCCAATGCGGTCGCAACGTGCCTGCCATTTCCTCTCGCAACGAAAGCACCCTCTCATGACGCAAGCAGTGAAACATCCGGCCGGCGAACATCACATCCAGGCAGCCGCCGCCCACACCGCCGCCGCCAACAGCCACCACGTCGCGGCCCAAAGCCATGATGCCGGCAAGCACGACGATGGGAAGAAGCACGCCGCCGCCGCGCACGAAAGCTGCGGCACCGCGCAGAAGCACACCGCGGCCGCGACCGCGCATTCGCAGAAGGGCACCTCTAAGAATCCAAATTTCTGACGCCCTTTGACCCGCCAGCCGTCGCGATCGCCGTGAAAATTTCAGATCGCGTTGCTCGTTTGTTCGGTCCCATCCCGCCTGAGTTGTAACTTCGTCGCCTCTTCGCCTTTCGAGCGAC
>CANJLW010000030.1 GCA_947475245.1 Acetobacteraceae bacterium
AAGGCCAGGCATTCGCCCAGATTGCCGGTGCCCTGATACAGATAGCTGTAGATCGATCCCAACTCGCCCGAGCTGTACAGCCGCGGGATCGGCGTGCCGTCCGGACGCACGATCTCCGCCCGTTCGTTCCGTCGCGGCCCGCCTTGCGTGTTCAGCATCGAGGGCGACAACTCCACCGCATAGAACGGCCCTTCGGCGATCGGGCGCATCATCATCGTGCGGCCGAATTCCGCATCGTGCTTATCGGCGACGGACTGATTCCACCGCGCGACAGAGGCTTCCAGCGTCGCCGGGTCGATCCCGACATGCGTGGCCAGCGCCGCGATGCTGTCGGCCCTCTTGATCCAGCCCTTCGCCAACTCCGCGCTGTTGTCCGCGCTCCATTCGTAACGCTCGATGATTTGCGTCCAGCCGTGGCTGGGATGCCCGTCGTACAGCGGACCGGCGGCGAAGTGCGCGTGATCGAAAATCAAATGCATCGGGCACGGCGTGGCCAGCGGCAACCAGCGGCCGTTGACAGGCACCTTGCCGTGCCGCGTCTTGAACTTCTCGTCGGTAAAGCGACGACCGTCCGGCCCGACGACGATCATGCCGCCCGGCGGTTCCTTGCTGTAGTGCAACGCCTGCATCGAAAACGTGGTGCGGACCTCCGGCACCTTCAACGCCATCGACGGGCCGGCATAGTTGTTCATGTGCCAAAGATCGGCACCGACCGACATCGCCATCGTGATGCCGTCGCCTTCGTTGTAGGGAGAACCAGAGGTGTAGCAGTACGGCACGCCCGGCAGGTAATTCCGGATCATCTCCTGATTGTTCTCAAACCCGCCGCAGGTCAGCACCACCGCCTTGCGCGCCTTCACCAGGATCGACTTGTCGCCCTGCTGGGCGCGCACACCCAGGATTTCCTTGGTGATGTCGTGCTGGATCAACGCCCGTCCCGGCGTTTCGTACAAGATTTGGATGGGACGTTCTTTGACCAAACGCTCAAACAACTGCCACGTATAGGAATAGCCATAGGTCGGGCCGTCATGGAACTTGTGCACGCAATCGGCGCCGGGCAGGTCGGGGAATTCGATGCCGACCGGCGGATGCTGGTGTTCCTGCGGATCGCCGCCCAGGCTCGCGAGCCAGTCGTTATTCTTGCACATCTCCTCCGCCCAGACCTTCACCATGACCTCCGGCACGGTGAACGGCCCGCACAGCGCGGTCAGATAGGCAATCGCGCCTTCGACGGAGGAGGTGTTCAGATACCCCTGCCCCGCGACCCGCGTGTTGCCGCCCTCCTGCCCCTCCGGCGCCTTTTCCAGGATGACGACCTTGGCGCCCAGCTCGTGCGCGGTCACCGCCACCGCCATGCCGGCGGCACCGAAACCGACAACGACGACGTCCGCTTCCACGTCCCAGGTGGAGGGGACCGAAGGATGATGCTGCATACTGTATTCCTGTCGCGGAAATTCAGGTTGATCGAACGGCGAAGTCCGGCGCGCGGCCTAACGAATGGGATCGAGCACGACGACCGGAATTTCCCGACCGACCGCCTTGACCTGATACTCCGCGAAGGGCGGCCAGATTTGCACCGCGCTGTCCCACAACCGCGCGCGCTCCTCCCCGGTCGCGGTCCGCGCCCGCGCCTTCATCGTCACCGTGCCGACCTGGATTTCCACCTCGGCGTTCGACAGAATATTGCGGTACCAACCCGGATGTTCCGGCGCGCCGCCCTTGGAGGCGATCACGAAATAGCTGTCGCCTGCCTGCCCGTAGAACAGCGGAAACAAATACCGATCGCCCGACTTTCGCCCAACCGTCGTCAGCAGCAGCGACGGCACCGACATCGTCGGCACGCCCGGACGTTCGATCGTATACATATGCCCATCGGTGCCGCCGCTCGACAAATAGCGGCCGACATGATCGACCATCCACTTCGGCAGGTTCGGTGCGAGCTTGGCGGCTGTCATCGTCTTATATCCCTGTGATCGCGCGACCGACCTTCGGATCGCTTGCATTCGTCACCGGCTTTGTAGCCGATCGACTCATGCGGTCAAACCGCCGCCCCAAGGTTCTCGTTCGCTCGGACTGACAGAGTTGTCGGGAAGTGCGAAACTGGCGGAGCGTCAGAGGAAACATCGCAATGCAAAGACCGCTCGAATTCGGCTGGTTCCTGCCAACGTCGGGTGACACCACCTGTTACGGCGATCGAACGGCCTTCATCCAGCCGTCCGCCGAACTGTTCGACCGCGTGATCCTGGCCGCGGAGGCCGCCGGCTTCGACTACTTCCTGGTGCCCGTCGCGACGACCTGCTGGGAAGCCTGGATCAGCAGCGCCATGGCCATCGCCAAAACCTCCCGCATCAAAGCCCTCGTCGCCGCTCGTCCGGGCTATGTCAGCCCCGTGCAACTCGCGAAAATGGGTGCGACCTTCGATCGGCTGTCGGGCGGCAGACTGGCGATCAACCTGATCGCGGGGCAAAGCGACGCGGAAACCCTGGCCGAAGGCATCGTCCTGGCCAAGGAAGACCGCTACGCGATGATGGACGAAGACGTATCCGTCATGAAGGCGTTATGGTCTTCCCCCGGCAAGGTCGATTTCGACGGCCGCTTCCATCAGCTTAAGGGCGCGCAGATCACGCCGAGACCGGCCGTCATGCCCCGCTTCTATCTCGGCGGCGGCTCCGCCGACGCATGGGCGCTCTCCGCTCGGCATTCCGACATTCACCTGTTCTGGGGCGATACCCCCGAACGCATCGCGGAGAACATGAAAACCATCCGCGCCCTCGCCGATCGGCACGGACGGGCGGATACGATCGGCTTCGGAATGCGATTGCAGATCCTGTGCCGGGAGACGGAGGCCGAAGCCTGGGACGCCGCGCGCGAACTGCTGCGCGGCGTGACGGAGGCACATACGAATTTCATCCGCACCCATTACGCCAGTTCCGTCGCCAATCAACGCGTCCAGCAACTGGCGCGGGAACACGGCGATCTGATCGGACCGCATCTGTGGACCGGCGTCACCCGCGTGCGCCCCGGCGCGGGCATCGTGATCGTCGGCAACCCCGCCCAATGCGCGGCGACGCTGCAAGATTTCATCGATCTCGGCTGTGAGTCCTTTTGCCTGTCCGGCTATCTGCACGACGAGGAAGCCACCCGCTTCGCCCGCTGGGTGCGGCCCCTGTTGGCGGAACGCAACAAGGACCGCATGCCGACGGGATAGCAGCCGCTACTGCGGCTCGATCCCCGCGCCCTTCAGCGCGACCTTCCAGACGCCCAGTTGATCCTTGATGTAGGCGGCCAGTTCCTCCGGCGTGGAGGAACGCGGCAGGAACCCGTGCCGGTTCATCTGCTCTTTCACCGTCGGCTTCGCGAGTACGGCCGCCATCTCGCGGTTCATCGTCATGACGATGTCGCGCGGCAGACCGGCGGGACCGACCAGGGCGAACCATGGGCCAATGGGGAATGGCGGCTGCCCGGCCTCGGGGAAGGAGGGGATGTCCGGCATGACCGGGCTGCGCTCGCTCAAGGTCGTCGCCAGGGCGCGCAGCTTGCCGTCCTTGATATGCGCGGCGGTGGAGGTCGAGGTGCCGCTCATCATCTGCACCCGCCCGGACAGCAGATCGATGATCGCGTCCGGTTCGGACTTATAGGGAATGGCCTGAAGCTCGATACCATTGTTGGCCGCGAACATCGCCGTCCCGACCAGGGCGAAGGTGTTCCCCGCGGCGTGATTGATCGGCGTCTTGCTGGCCTTCGCGTAGGCGACGAACTCCTTGATCGTCGTCGCGGGCACCGACGGATGGACGACGATAAAGAACGTGTTGTCGCCCAGGAACGTCACCGGCGTAAAATCGGTCAGCGGGTTATACGGGGATTCCTTGCGCATGTTCGGCGCAACCACGAGCGGACTGTTGGTCCCGAACAGGAACGTATAACCGTCGGGCGCCGACCGCTGCACCTCCACCGCCGAAAGCGCGCCGTCCGCGCCGGGCTTGTGCACGACGACGATCTGCTGACCCAGCGATTGCGACAATTCCTGCCCGGCGATGCGCGCCAGCGCGTCGCTCGCCGAACCCGGACCGAACGGAATTACGAACCGAATGGGCCGAGACGGATAGGACTGCGCCCACGACAACGTCGGCGACAGCACAACAAGCGCCGCGAACGCGGCGGCAAAAAATCTGATCACGGAGCCCCCATTGTTTTGTTCTTTTATGCCGCGTCCGTCGTTCAGGTCCGCAGCGTATTCTTCGTCACCTTGATCCCGTGCGCCTTCAGCCAGGCCTTGTGTTCCGCCTGAGCCTTGGTCAACGCGGCGGTTTTCGGCAACTCCGTCTGCTTGTTTTTCGGCGTAAACATCTTGATCACGCGAGACATGCGCCAGCCTCCGATTGGATACCGCCCGCAGGATAGCGCATCCGCCGCGAACCTAGAAACCGCGAAACGCGGTGAACGCCGAAGCCGTAACCCGTTCGGTTTCCAGCCCGTTTTCCGGCGCGTCGGGGTCCGCGTAGCCCAGCGCCATGCCGCAGACCACGACCTCTTCCGCCGCGAGCCCCAGGACCGGTCGGATCGCCAGATGGTAATGCGACCAGGCCGCCTGCGCGCAGGTATCCAAGCCCCGCGCCCGCGCGGCGGTCATGATGTTTTGCAGGAACATCCCGTAATCGAGCCACGACCCGGTCGCGAGATCGCGGTGAATGGTGAACATCAACCCGACGGGCGCGTCGAAGAACTGGAAATTGCGGCGATGCTGCGCCCGCATCTTCGCCTCATCCCCGCGGGCAATGCCAAGCTTGCCGTAAAGACCCCATCCGACGGTGCGCCGACGCGACAAATAGGGCTCAAAAAAGGCCTCGGGATAGTAGCGCACTTCCTGGGTATGACCCGGCGTCTTCGCGTCGAACTCGGCCTGCACCGCGGCGCACAGCCGGTCTTTCTCCTCCCCCGCCAGCGCGTACCCGCGCCAGGGCTGCATGTTGGTGCCGCTGGGGGCGCGCGCCGCCAGATCCAGGATGGTCTCCACCACCTCGCGCGGCACCGGCGTCGGCAAAAACCGCCGGATGGAGCGACGGGACGCGATCGCCCGATCGACGGCGCCGGAGGACGAAATTTCCATCATGATCGGCCCATTGCTTCCAGTTTGTGAATAAAGCGCCGCAGCGCGTCGGCCCATTTCGCCGCGTCGGCGCCCGAGGCCAAATGCCCGTGATCGCTGTCGATCTCAAAATACGTCGCATCGACCCCGGCCGCGGCAAGCTCCGCCATCACGTCCGACGCCAGACTGGGCGGAAACAGCGCGTCGGTGCGCGACAGCACATACAGCACCGGGACCTTGATCCGATCGAACGCCGCCGAAACGTTATACCCCTCCATCGCGCGTCCCAGGATGAACAGAGAGTTCGCGTCGAACACCTTGGCCCAGGCGGCGGCGATGCGATGCAACGCCGCGTCGCGTTCCGCCGGATCGGGAAACTGTGCCGCCAGACTGTCCGCCATGCCGTATCGCGTCAGCGTATCGATGCGCAACCGCGTCGCGGTTTCCTCCACGCCGCCCGTTGCATAGTAATCGCCGCCGTTCCAGTTCGGATCGGGCGCGAACCACTTCAGCAGCCCGGCGACGCGATCGGACGCCGGCGGGCGCGGCGATGTCACCACCGGCGCGATCCCATCCATGAAGTCCGGAAACGTCACGCCCCATTGAAACGCCTGAAACCCGCCATAAGACGGCCCGACAACGGCGCGCAGATGGCTCACGCCCAAATGCTCCAATAACCGCTTTTGCGCGGTCACGATGTCCGCCACGGTGATCGCCGGAAAGCGCGACCCATAGGGCTTGCCCGTCCGCGGATCGATCGAGGCCGCGTTCGTGGACCCATAGCTGGACCCCAGCATGTTGGAGCAGACGACGTAGTAGCGGTCGGTATCGATCGGCGCGCCGGGTCCGACCAATGTGCTCCACGCGCCTTCGGACGACGCGACGCCCGGCTCGATCATCCGCGGGCCGCTGGTATAGCCGTGCGTCACCAGGATGGCGTTTCGCCCGTCGGGACGCAGCGCGCCGCGCGTGACATAGGCAAGCGTCACCTCCGGCAGGATTTCGCCACTCTCCAGGCGGAAATCGTGGAAGGTATGGTCGGCGTGGATGAGGTCGGACACGGCTTCCCCCTGGTTCGGTCGCCCCCAGTTAGCACGACCCGCCGGCATCGTGGTATGGCGGGCGGAAACCGTTCAACGCACCCGCAACGAAGGAATATCGCATGGAATTCGGCATCGCCCTGGCCACGGCATCGGACGCGTGGAGAACCGCGAAACGGGCGGAAGAGCTGGGCTTTTCCCATGCCTGGTTTTACGACACGCAGATGCTGTGCGCGGATTGCTTCGTCGCCATGGGTGCCGCCGCCGTTCACACCTCCCGCATCCGGCTGGGCACCGGCGTGCTGATCCCGTCGAATCGGATCGCGCCCGTGACCGCGAATTCCTTCGCCTCGCTGAACGCCCTCGCGCCCGGACGGATCGACTTCGGCGTGGGCACGGGCTTTACCGGCCGGCGCACCATGGGTCTCGGCGCCATCAAGCTGTCTGAAATGGCCGAGTATATCCGCGTGGTCATGGCCCTGCTCGCCAAGGAAACCACGGAATTCACGGTCGAGGGTCACCGGCAAAAGATCGCCTTCCTGAACCCCGAACTGAACCTGATCAATCTCAAGGACCCCATCGGCCTCCACATCTCCGCCTACGGCCCCCGCGCCCGCGCCCTCACCGCTCGGCTTGGCGCCGGATGGCTGAATTTCGTCGGAGAGGTCGCGGGCGGCGTGACCGCGATGGCCGCGATGCAGAAGGATTGGGAGAATGCCGGACGGGCGACGAGCGATCTGACCGCCGTGGCGTTCGCCTTGGGGTGCGTGCTGGAAGACGGCGAGCCGATGAATTCCGAACGGGCCATGCTGCAGGCCGGCCCCCGCGCCGCCGTGTTGCTGCATCGCGCCGCCGATGAAGCGCTGGCGGGCCTGCCCAACACCTCCGCCATTCCCGCCTCGGTCGTCGAACCGGTCGCGGCCTATGTCGAACTGGCAAAGCAGTTCGAACCCGCCGACGCCCGGTATCTGGAAAACCATCGCGGCCACCTGATGAAGGTCAAGGACCGCGAGCGGCCCTTCGTCACCGCGGAAATGATCCGCCAGACGACCTTCACCGGCACCGAATCCGACCTCGCCGATCGTGTCGCCGCACTGCGCGACGCCGGCTACACGCAGTTCACCGTGCAGCTTGCGCCCGGTCAGGAACACGCCATCGAAGATTGGGCACGCCTGAAGAAGCGCTTCGGCTAAGCCCTACGCCGCCAGAAAGCGGCGCGCGGCGTCGTCGAGCACCTGGATACCCAAAGCGAGGTCCTCGTCCTTGGTATCTTCCGCCCAATGGTGACTGATCCCGCCGATCGACGGCACGAACAGCATGGCCGACGGCACGTGGCGCGCGATATTCTGCGCGTCATGGCCGGCGCCCGAGGGCATGGCCTGCCACGCTCCGGGCGCCAGCGCGTCCGCCGCGTCCGACAATGCCCGCATGATCGCGGGATCGCACAGGGCGGGGATGGCCTTTGACAGCGGCGTTACGGTCACCGCGCAACGCTCCCGACGATTGGCTTCCCGCACCAGGGCCAGCAGCGTTGCTTCCATCCGTTCCAGCACGGCCATGGAGACGTCTCGGAACTGGAACAGCACCGATGCCTTGCCGGGGATGATGCTGGGCGCGCCTGGTTCCAGCAGAATGCGTCCCGTGGTCCAGGTGCTGCGTTCCCCCGCCACGCGCGGGAATTCTGCGTCGATCGCGGCCAGCAGCCGCACGGCGGTCAGGCCGGCGTCCTTGCGTTCCGCCATCGTGGTGCCGCCGGCATGGTCCTGCTGACCGACGATATCGATGCGCCACTGCCAGATCGCCACGATCCCGGTCACCACGCCGATCCGCAGACCGGCCTGTTCCAGTTGCGTCCCCTGTTCGATATGCATTTCCAGGAAGCCCTTGTGCCGCCCCGGTTCAAGCTGCATGCGCGCCTTGCCGTCCAACCCGGCCGAGCGCAGGGCATCGCGCAACGGGGTGCCGTCGTTGCGGCTGCGGCTGCGATCGATTTCCGCTTCCGACAATTCCCCGATGATGGACCGAGACCCCAGAAAACCGCCGTCGAAGTGCCCTTCCTCATCCGCGAAGGCACAGACATCGACCGGCAGTCCGGCGCGGGCCAGGGCGACCCCGGCGACAACGCCCAGCGCGCCGTCGAGCCAACCGGCCTCGTTCTGGGTTTCGATATGGCTGCCGACCAACAGATGCGGCCCCGCCCCCTTATGCCGCCCATAGACGTTGCCGATCCCATCGATCGACGCATCGATGCCGCAGGCTTCCAACCGCCGCAGCAACCAGTTTCGGGACTCCATGTCCTGCGGCGAGTAGGTCGGGCGATGCACGCCGGTCTTGAACCGACCGATCTCGCGAAGCTCGTGCAGGTCGCGGAGAAACGCGTTGGGGTCGATAGCGGGCATGCGGCAAATCCCCTGGGTAAGAAGCCGGAACATTGCAAGCGAATGCTGCGCCGCACAACCGCGAAATCGCCGACGCCGGATCGCGCCTGTATGTCTTGATTGGCGCGGAGCGCGCGATTGGGTAGGACGATTGGGTGCTCCCTCCCCTCCACACTGCCGATTTGCCGCAAGCCGAACGCACCGGCCGGTTGCGCGCCGGTTCGACCGAAGCATCCTGGCGCGGGCGTGGCTTACTCCCCGGCGGTGAACAATACCCTATACGCCGTGAAAATCCGGGTCAGCGTCCAGAGACAAACACGCGCGGCCACCAGGTCGGCGGTGCGGTGCTCCGCGCGTCGAACGGAAAACCTGATGGCAAAACCCCATGCAACGTGAGCACGCCCTCGCCTGCCCAGGAGGCTCCGCGCCAACACCGCGCAACTCCCCAGCCCCGAATGTCGCCCAATACGACCCCGCCGGAGCCGAGCGAGCAAGAAGTCCATGCGGCGTGAGCATCCGGGTCAGCGTCCGGAGACAAGCACGCGCGGCCACCAGGTCGGCGGTACAGTGTTCCGCGTGTCGAACGGAAAACCTGAAGGCAAAACTCCATGCAACGTGAGCACGCCCTCTCCTGCCCGGGAGGCTCCGCGCCAACACCGTGCAAATCCCCAGCACCGCATGTCGCCCACTCCGCCCCCGCCGTAGCCGAGCGAACAAGAAGTCCATGCGCCCTGAGAGGAAGGAGCACACCGGCGGCAATGCCATCGCATTCGGCGGCAAGGTCGTGGCACGGTTCGAAGGAAATGGGCTTACGCCGATGCACGCGGATGAAGAGGATCAGCGCGGATCGCTGCCGATCGGTCGGCGGCGATCCGTCCGGCGATATTCGGTTCAGGCAGGGACGAAAGCGGCATGGCCCACCGAAAACCGAACCTGGGCGAACGACCCATCAACCGCGATCCGCGCTTATCCTCTTCATCCGCGTCCATCGGCGTTCCAATTCTTCCTGCGTACCCCCATGCGCCGTGAGACGAAAGAGCGCACCGGCGACAATGCCATCGCATTTGGCGGCAAGGTCGTGGCGCGGTTCGAAGGAAATGGGCTTACGCCGATGGACACGGATGAAGAGGATCAGCGCGGATCGCTGCCGATCGGTCGGCGGCGATCCGTCCGGCGATATTCGGTTCAGGCAGCGACAAAGGCCGCATGGCCCGCCGAAAACCGAACCTCGGCGAACGACCCATCAACCGCGATCCGCGCTTTATCCTCTTCATCCGCGTCCATCGGCGTTCCAATTCTTCCTGCGTACCCCCATGCGCCGTGAGACGAAAGAGCGCACCGGCGACAATGCCATCGCATTTGGCGGTAAGGTCGTGGCGCGGTTCGAAGGAAATGGGCTTACGCCGATGCACGCGGATGAAGGGGATCAGCGCGGATCGATGTCGATCGGTCGGCGGCGAATCGTCCGGCAATATTCGGTTCAGGGAGGGACGAAAGCGGCTCGGCCCGCCGAAGGCAGAACCTGGGCGAACGACCCATCAACCGCGATCCGCGCTTATCCTCTTCATCCGCGTCCATCGGCGTTCCAATTCTTCCTGCGTAGCCCCATGCCCCTGCTCGACGTCGATGCTTACCCTGAGCCATGCGTGCGCCCGCCGGTCGCATTGGTGCGATACCGCCGAGCTGTATGGGATCGGAAATCGATGAACAACAGTCCATGCGCCGTGAGAACCGACACGCCTGGGCCTCGCGCCCCCCGGATCGACGCACAAACGCCGACTGCGCAATCCGCGGGCAAGACCCCGTACACCCTGAGAACTCGACCGTACCGGAGTACCCGCCCAACCGACGTGCGGTTCCACACGGCTGCCCACCGCAAGCCAGGCCAAACGCCCCACGCCGATGCCCGCGATCGGCGTGCGCCGATTTCCGGTTGGAAGAACCCCTTGCAACCTGAAAACCGCTCCGCCATCCAGCCCCCGGCCATTGTCACCCGACCAAGCGTAAGCGATTGACCGCGATGCCAAGGAACAGCACGCTGGCCCCCGTCAAAAATCCCAGGAAGGAACGCCTAATGTCAGCCTCCGCCCAAATCACCCCAATCCGCGATCGCAAGCTCGGCTGCTCGCCAGAGGAATGGGAAGCGCGCCTCGATCTCGCCGCCGCTTACCGTCTCGCCGCCCGCTTCGGTTGGCACGACATGCTCGGCAACCATTTCTCGCTGCGCGTTCCGGGCACCACCGACCAATATCTGCTCAACCCGCTGGGGCTGTTTTTCGAGGAAATCACCGCCTCCTCCCTGGTCAAGATGGACACCGCCGGCAACGTCCTCAGCGACGCCCCGCACGGCATCAACAAGGCCGGCGAAGTCATCCACGGCGGCATCCTGGCCGCGCGCCCGGATGTCAGCGCGGTCATGCATCTGCACTCCTCGGCCGGCGCCGGGGTATCCGCGCAGACCGAAGGCCTGCTGCCGATTTCGCAGAATGCGCTGATCCTGATGGATCGCGTCCGCTACCATAACTACGAAGGCCCCGCGAGCGACGCCGACGACGAACGCCGCCGTTTGGCCCGCGACCTCTCGGACGGCAGCATCCTGTTCCTGCGCAACCACGGCACGCTGACCGCCGGACGCACGATGGGCGAAGCCTTCGTCCTGCTGGGGCGTTTGGAGCGCGCGTGCGAAATCCAGTTGGCGGCACAGGCCGGATCGGCCATCCACTTCCCGTCGCAGGACGCGATCGACCGCACCCGCGCCATCGGCGCGAAGATGTACAGCCCGAACAGCCGTTCTCCCGGTGCCTCTCTGGAATGGGCCGCGTTCCGCCGCAAGCTGGATCGCGAAGACCCCGGCTACGCCGCGTAATCAGGCAAACCATGTCGGCGGCGGTCGCGTTCGGCCGCCGCCGTAATGGCACTGTTCAACCGGTCGCAAGACCGATCACCAAGGGATACAGCGGGATGGCCGATCGGATGGATGCCGACACACCGGCGACATTGACGCAGGATCAAATCGATCAACGCGTCTTCGACCTTTACGACGAGTATTGTCACGGTCGTATCGATCGGCGCTCCTTCCTGCGTCAGGCTGCCGTCGTCACCGTCGGTGGGCTGGCGATGGCGCAGGCTCTGTTGCCGCGCTACGCCCAGGCCCAGACGATTTCCTTCACCGACACGCGGATCAAGGCGACCTATGTCACCTACCCGTCCCCCGGCGGCACATCCGGCACGATGCGCGGCTATCTGGTGCAACCGACCGGTCCCGGCCCGTTCGGGGTCGTGCTGGTCGTTCACGAGAACCGCGGTCTGAACCCGCATATCGAGGACGTGGCGCGACGAGCGGCGGCGGAAGGGTTTTTGGCACTGGCGCCGGACGGGCTTTTTCCGGTCGGCGGCTATCCCGGCAACGACGACGACGGACGCACGCTGCAGGGCACCTTGGATCAGGGCAAGCTGCGCACGGATATGCTCAACAGCGCGCGGTTTCTCAAAGCCCACGCATTGTCGAACGGCAAGCTGGGCGTCACCGGCTTCTGCTGGGGTGGCGGGACGACCAATTATCTGGCGGCGACGCTGGGCAGCGATATGAAGGCGGGAGTCCCGTTCTACGGCGCGGCGCCCGACACAGCCTCCATCGCCGCGATCAAGGCCGCGCTGCTGGTACAGTACGCCGAGAACGACGACCGGATAAACACGATGTGGCCGGCGTTCGAAGCCGGCCTGAAGGAAATTAAGGTCCCGTACGAGATGCATATCTATCCGGGCACGCAGCACGGATTCCATAACAACTCGACACCGCGGTTTCACGAGGCCGCGGCTAAACTGGCCTGGGAACGAACCGTCGCTTTCTTCCGTCGCCACCTTGCCTGATCCGACGATGACGCACGCACAAGACCCATCGATCCCCGACATGCTGGCCGTGGCGATGCAACTGGCGCCCGCGATCCGGGCCGAACGGGACGCGGCGGAGCGGATGCGCCAGACGCCGCCGGTGCTGGCCGAACAGATTGCCGCGGCCGGCATCTATCAGATGTATCTGCCGCGCTCGATGGGCGGCCCCGAGACTCCGCCGCTGACCGCGTTTCGCGTGGTGGAAGAACTGTCCCGCCACGACGGTTCGGTCGGCTGGTGTGCGATGATCGCCGCCGCGATGTCGCTGAACGCCGGACGACTGCCGGCGGAGGTCGGACGCATGTTGGCGGGCACGCCGGCGGATTATCGCGCCGCCGGTTCCGGGCGCCCCGGCGGCAAGGTCTGGGAGGTCGCCGGCGGGTTTCGCGTCACCGGTCGGTGGAACTTCGCCAGCGGCATCCGGAACGCGCGCTGGCTTTATGCGACCTGCGTGACAATGGACGGCGACACCCCTCGCAACTCCGCCGCCGGAAAGCCCGTGCTGCGCGCGTTGTGGCTGCCGAGAGACGCCGTTACCGTCATCGACACCTGGTCGGTCATGGGCATGCGCGGCACCGGAAGTCAGGATTTCACCGCCGAGGATGTGTTTGTCCCGGCGGAACGAAGCTGTCTGTCCGACGCCGACCCAAGCGAGACCGGGCCGCTGTACAATCGCCGCAGTTGGTACGTAGCCCTTTGGACGCCATCGGCCGCCAACGCCCTGGGTATCGCGCGCGGCGCGATCGACATCCTGACGGAACTGGCCGCCACCGAGGCATCGACGTTGTCGACACAGCTTTTGCGCGATCGTTCCGCGGTTCAGGCGCGCGTCGGGGAGGCGGACGCAATCGTCAATGCCGCGCGGGCCTATGTGTTCGACGCCGTCGGGCGGCTTTGGGAAACGGTCTCCGCCGGTCGCGCCCCGTCGGATCGGGAGGTCGCCCAGGCACGCCTGTCCCTGGTCCATGCGATGCACGAATCCGTGCGCGCCGTCGATAAGGTGTTCCACGCCGCCGGCACGAACGCGATCTACACCAGGCTGCCCCTGGAACGCGCGTTCCGCGACATTCACGTCGCGGTGCAGCATGGCGCGGCTCTGCCGGTCTATTTCGAATCGGCGGGCAAGGTGTTGATGGGGCTCAGACCCGGCGATCCCGGCTGGTAGCCGTCGGGTCCGTTCCGACTACGCACCAACGAGCTCGAATGTTTCGACTTCGACTCGGTTACGCCCGCCCCGCTTCGCGCGGTACAAGGCCCGGTCGCAGCGGTCGATCATCGTGTCCGCGGTCTCCCCCGGCCGGTATTCCGCCACGCCGATCGAGCAGGTGACGCCGTCGACGGTCTTGCCCGTCCCACGATCCGTTATCGACCGGTGTTCCAGCAACTCACGGATCTGTTCGGCGATGGCCATGCCGACCGACAGCGAGGCACCGGGCAGAACGACGGCGAACTCCTCTCCGCCATGACGCGCGGCCAGATCGCAGGTCCGCACCTGATCCTGGATCGTGCGGGCGACCATCCGCAGCACGGCGTCGCCCAAGGGATGCCCATGCGTATCGTTGAACCGCTTGAAGTGATCGATGTCGAGGATCAACAGGCAGACCGGGGCGGCGGCGGAGCACAGCGCATCGCGCAACCCCGCGTCAAATCCCCGCCGGTTCGCAAGCCCCGTCAGCGCATCGCGTTCGGCCTCTGTCCTGGTGCGTGCAAGGTCCTGTTGAAGCTGTTGGATCATCTCCATGGAGGCCGACAGCAGATGCTCCAGCGCGCGCACCCGATCGTTCGAAGCCAAGGTGGCAGGTGTCGCCATCGCGCCGGAGGCTGCCGGACGCCGAGACGGTCTGGCGCGCTTCGTCGCCGCCATGCCCAGGCGCGGGCCTTTGCCATTCCAGACAAACCGGCTCGCCGAACTCTCTTGCAGACCAAACATCGACTTGTTCCCCTTCGACACTGGTTTCGGAAGGACCGGGTCCCCACCCGTTCCTCGGTGCCCGCAAAACCTAACCGAGGCGCATGCGCGGAGATGTGGCATTTGACACGTGCCGAACACGGCGAACCCCTCGACTTGACGCGCCACCCGTCGGTCTGCACCGTCGGGTCGGGCTTCGGAACAGACAAGCAGTCGCAAAACCGCGACATGGGAAGGGGCTATGGCGCGATTCGATCGGACGCTCGCTAACATCCCGCTCTTTCGTTCGGTCGTCGGACCGGACCTGGAGCGGCTGGAATCCACCTGCGTCTGGCGCGAATGCGACACGGACCAATGGGTGTTGGACCACGACGGAGAGGGAACAGAGGTCTACTTCGTTCTGCGTGGCCATCTGCGCGTGGTCACGACGATCGCCGGTCGAGAGACGATCCTGCGCGATCTCCGCGACGGGGAGTATTTCGGCGAACTTGCCGCACTCGACGGCAGACCTCGGTCCGCCGGGATCGTGGCGCTGACGATCTCCGTTCTCGCGAGCATGCCGGCCGCCGCGTTTCGCGGGGCGATCCATGCGCACCCCGATGTCTGCGATCAGGTGATGGGTGTTTTGGTCGGCCAGATCAGAATGCTGGCGAACCGGACGACGGAAACCGCGGGTCTCAGCGTGCGCGAACGTCTCTGGGCCGAGCTATTGCGCCTGGCCAATGCGGGCCGGATGACCAACGGTGCCGCGGTCCTGTCGCCGCCGCCGACCCATGCCGAACTCGCCGGACGCGTCGGCAGCCACCGCGAAGCCGTGACACGGGAACTGAACATGATGGAACGGTCCGGGCTGATCGCGCGACGGCGGGGCGCGATCGAACTGCTGGATACCGACCGGCTGAAAACCATGCTGGCGGAGGCCGCCGGGCGCTGATCAGGCCTTGCGTTTGCCGCCCTGTTTGCGCGAGGCAGCTTTCCTCGGCGTCGCGGCCTTACGAGCGCCGCGCTTCCCGCCGGCACCGGTGCGCCGCCCGAGTCGCGCCAGCACGAACAGGACCGACACAACAGCGAACGCGGTGACGCCGATCCACAGCGGTCGCACGCCGCAATTGCCGGAGACGCAGTACCAGGTCAGTTGCAGCAACGCCGCCGTATCGAACAGCAGCATCGCCCCGAAGACCAGAACGGTCAGCAGTATCCAGACCAGGCGCATGGACGCCGCCCGATCAGTTCGGGCGCGGCCGCAGCAGGCACGCCAGCGGGATCCCCAGGGCCGCGACGGTCGCGGTCAGGTAGAACGCGTTGACGTAGCCGATCATTGCCGCCTGCCGTTGGATTTCGTTCGATACCCGCAGTAGCCCGGTGGTGGTGTCCAGACTCCAGACCGCCGGCAGTTCGGGAAAGGTCAGGATGCGGTTATACGGCGTGATGAATTCCGTCATCCGCGCATAGTTCTCGGTCGTCGAGCGGACCAGCAGCAGCACGGTCAACGAGATATAGAGGCTGGACCCGAAGTTCCTCATCATGGTGAAGATCGCCGTGCCCTCGGTCACCTGATGCGGCGGCAAGGTGGCGAAAGCGACGACCGTCATGGGCGTGAAGGTGATGCTCTGCCCGAAGCCCTGCAGCAGATTGGTCCAGAACACGTCGAAGAAGGTCAGGTTGATGTCGAACTGCGCCATGGAGAACCCGGCGACGGCCTGGGCCAGAAACCCGGCGGCAATCGCGGTTCTGGGGGCGATACGGGTCAGCGGCACGATCACCAGAAAGGCCATCCAGTTGCCGATCCCGCGCGCGGCCAGCAGCGATCCGATGATACTGTCGGGATAGCCGCGCAAATCGTGCAGCAGGCTGGGGAACAGCACGAGCGTGATAAAGCTCAACATCCCCATGACGAACGCAATCACCGTGCCGACCGCGAAGTTTCGATCCAACAGTAATCGCGGGTTCAGGAACGGTTTCGACGCGGTCAGGCAGTGGGCGATGAAGATCCAGAACGCCACCAGACCGATCGCCGTCGTCAGCGCGATCTCCGTCGATTCGAACCAGTCCAGCCGTTGCCCCCGATCGAACACGAGTTGCGCGGCGACCATGGCGACGGACAGGGCGATGAAGCCGGTCCAGTCCAACTGCGTGCTGGTGCGTTCGGTGTGCTGGGACAGCGCGAACCAGACGCAGACCATGGCCGCGATCCCAGGCGGCACGATCATGAAAAACGCCGCGCGCCAGTTATACGCCTCGGTCATGATGCTGCCGAAGATGGGGCCGAGCACGGGGCCGAAGACGCTGCCGACGCCCCAGATGACAAGGGCGGTCGCGTGCAGATGGCGCGGGAAGGTAGCCAACAGGATAGCCTGCCCCAGCGGCATGATCGGGGCACCGAACAGGCCCTGTCCCACGCGGGCCAGCACCAGAGACTCCAGACTATAGGCGAAGCCGCAGAGCAGGGAGGAAACCGTGAACCCCGTGACGCAGGTCATCAACAACGTCCGCCACCCCAGCCGACTGGCGAGCCAACCCGTCATCGGCGTCGCCACGGCGGTCGCCACCAGGTTCAGCGTGATGACCCAGGAGATTTCATCCTGCGTCGCCGACAAGGTGCCGCGCACCTGCGGCAAAACCACGTTCGCCAGCGTGATGGTCATGCCGAACAGCAGGTTGGAGAGTTGGACCATCAGCAGGATCAGCCATTGACGACCGCTGATGGTGAAGATGCCGCCCTGGGCGGTAGTGGCACTCATGTGACGCGACATTCCCCATCGGGCTTATCGCGCCCGCCCGGCAAGTCTAGGCGAAACTCCTACCTTCGCGCCATCCGATCGATAGCGGTCGAACCATCGTAATGGCCATGGGGAGCGATTATCGTGCACTATGCCCCGGGCCGGCTGCATGGCTGCTTACATTTTGCTCGTATTTCCCAGAATCGCCGTCGCCCCGGTTGGTACGAATCTTGAGTTCCGCACACCATGAACCTCGCCCGCACACTCGAAAATGCCCGCCGAACGGCACCGCGCATCGCCGCCACATACGCCGCCGCCGGGATCGCGGGCTATGCCGCGATGACGCTGCATATCCCGCTGCCCTGGATGATGGGCGCGCTGTTTGCCACCGCCGCGCAGGCACTGTTGGGCTGGCGTCCCAGAATCCTGCCGATCGGACGCCGACTGGGGCAGTTCACGATCGGCATAGGGGTCGGCTTGTCGTTCTCGCAGGATGCCGCCGCCTCGGTCGCCTCCAACCTGCCCGCCATGACCGCCGCCGCGCTGCTGACCCTCGGTGCCGGCGCGCTGATCTCCTTTCTGCTGGTGCGACTGACCGGTATCGATCGGCTGACCGCGGTGATGTCCAGCGTTCCCGGCGGCCCGGCCGATATGGCCAATCTCGCGGAACGCTATGGCGGAGACCCCTTGACCGTCGCGCTCGCGCAGACCTTCCGGATAGCACTGATCGTCACCGTATTGCCGCCCCTGATGCTGTTATCCGGCGTCGACGGCCATATCGACGCAACCACCCTGATCATCCCGGTCGACCTGCTCGGCTTGACCATACTGGCGGCGGTGGCCGCCGCGGCGGTCGGCGGGCTGACCTGGCTGGGATTGCCGAATGCCTGGTTCCTCGGCGCGCTGATCGCCATCAGCGGACTGACCGCCGGCGGCGTGCGCCTGTCGGGCATGCCCTTCGGACTGATCGTCATGGCGCAGATTCTCCTCGGCTCCAGCCTGGGGATCACCTTCGACCGCAAGTTCCTCGCCCGCTCCCGCCGGCTGCTGATCGGAACCATCGTCTGTTCGGTCGTATTGCTGCTGGCATGCGGCGGCATAGCATGCCTGCTGTCGTCGGTGGCCGGGCTACAGCTTGCGTCGCTGATCATCGCCCTCGCGCCCGGCGGATTGCCGGAAATGGTGCTGACCGCCAAGGCGCTGCACCTGGGTGTGCCGATGGTCACGGCTTTCCATGTGGAGCGGGTGGTTCTGACCCTGCTGCTGGCACCCTGGATCGTGGTCATCGCGGCAAAATTGACCCGGCACCGTCAAGCGGCGCCGCGACTGCAGGATGCGGATTGAAAGTCGCGGGATAAGGGAACGGATGGTGGGCGCGACAGGGATTGAACCTGTGACCCTTCGCGTGTGAAGCGAATGCTCTACCGCTGAGCTACGCGCCCATCCGTCAAGGGGGCTGCTCTTAGGCGGGACGGTCGGGCGCTGTCAAGGCACTGTTCATCGCCACGACTTGAATTGGCCCGATTCATTCATACGTAAGCGTGATGCGCCGGATCCTTGTCGCACTGCTGGGCATCGTCGGGTTTGCCGCCGCCGCGAGAGCGGCCGATGCGGTTCGCCTGGACTACGATCTGTACGCCGCCGGCCTGAACGCGGCCCGCGTCAGGGTCGGCGCGGGGCTGCAGCCGGATCGCTATCTGATCAACATCGGCTATCGCACGACAGGCATCGTCGGTTTTTTCTTCAGCGGGCATCAACTGACGACCGTGCGCGGCAACTGGATGAACAATCGCCCGGAACCGGTCTCATTCCTCAGCCAAGGCGCGGCGCGTGGGGAGGAGCGGTTGACCCACATGGATTACGACCGCGGCCTGCCCGTCCTGCGTCGCCTGACCCCGCCGAATGAGGTGGAGCGAGAGCCCGTGCCGACGGCCTTGCAGGCGAACACCATCGACACGCTCAGCGCTCTGGCGGGGTTGATGCGGTCCGTTGCCGCCACCGGACGATGCGAAGGCGAAGTGCGCACCTATGACGGGCGGCGCGCCGCGATCATCCGAATCGCCACGATCGGCGAGGAAGTCTTGCCGAAAACAGCGCGATCGTCCTTCAGCGGTTCGGCCATGCGCTGCGATTTCGTCAGTCAGATGGTCGGCGGCTTCTATCACGGAGACACAATCCGCAAGCCGCTGACCGGGTCGCTCTGGCTCGCCGCCGCCATTCCCGGCGCGCCCAACATCCCGGTGCGCATGACGTTCGAGACCCGCTGGATCGGGGATGCGATGCTCTACCTTACCGACGCCCGCGCCTCCGCCGAACCGGGAATCGGCGTTTACTGAAGGGGGGATTCAGGCACCGACCAAACGTTCCGCCGCCGCCGCCATTTCCTCGATCGTGTGCGCGACGGCCGCCGATCCGGACGCCATGTCCGGCGTGCCATAGCCCCAGGCGGCGTAAATGCAGGGCAGACCCGCCCCGTGGGAGGCAACGACGTCGTTCGCATGATCGCCCGCCATCACCGCGCGGGCCGGATCGCCGCCGCAGGCCGCAAGCGTCGCCAGCAGGTGCGCGGGATCGGGCTTACGCACCGGGAAACTGTCGCCCCCGCCGACCGCCGCCATCATGTCAAGCAGCCCGACCGCCGACAGCAGCGACCGCGCCGCGGCCTCCGGCTTGTTGGTGCAAACCGACAGAAGCCAACCGTCCTTCACCATCCGTTCAAGCGTCGGGCGCACGCCGGGATAGAGCTTGCTCTCCACCGCCGCGTGCCGGCCGTAATCGCCGGAGAAGTCCGCGATCGCCGTCGCGTCGGGCTGCGCGTCGCGGGCGGCGAACGCCTTCTGCACCAGACGCGCCACCCCGTCGCCGACCATGGAAGCGGTTTGCGCATGATCGAACGGCGCAAGGCCGCGACTTGTCATCAAACGGTTCAGCGCGGCGGCCAGATCGGGGACCGTATCCACCAGCGTGCCGTCGAGATCGAGCACCATGAATCGGGCTGGTGGGAGTCGGGTCACAGTGATGTACTCCGAAATGTGAATTGAACCAAAGGCATGACGGCGGGCTTTGACAGCGTGGGGGTCACGCCGCTACGCCCCGATGGACAGCGAAGCAGGGGAACGGCATGCACGCAACCGCCATCATCCTGGCCGCGGGTCTGGGCACGCGAATGAAGTCCGCGATTCCCAAGACCCTGCACAAGATTGCCGGCCGCTCGATGCTGAAGCATCTGCTGGCAAGCAGCGAAACCGCGTTCCAAAGCCACGTGGTCGTCCTGGGTCCCGACATGGATGCCGTCGCGCGCGAAGCCGCCCCGCACCCCAGCGTCATCCAGCACGAACGCCTGGGAACCGCGCATGCCGCGCTTCAGGCCGTCGCGCATTTCGGCGACGGGGAAGTTGCCGTCCTTTACGCCGATAACCCGCTCATCCGACCGGAAACGCTCCGCGCGCTGCTGGAGCGTCGACAGGCGGGCGATGTCGGCCTCGCACTGCTGGCCTTCCGACCGGCCAACCCCGCCAAGTACGGCCGCGTCATCGGGCGGGACGGCTTTGTGGAACGCATCGTCGAATGGGCCGACGCCACTGCCGAGGAGCGCGCCGTCGATCTCTGCAATGCCGGGGTACTGTGCGCGCCTGCCGCCGACATGGCCCGCTGGCTGCGCGCCGTGCGCAATGACAACGCCGCGAAGGAATTCTACCTGACCGATCTGGTCGCGCTCGCCCGCGCCGAAGGCAAACAGGTCGCCGCCGTGGAAGCCCCGGCCGACGAATTGGGCGGCGTCAATTCGCGGGTTGAACTCGCCGCCGCCGAGGCTGTCGTGCAGGGCTGGATGCGCACTGCGGCGATGAACGCCGGGGTGACCATGATCGACCCCGCATCAGTGTTCCTGTGCGCCGATACGCGGTTCGGCACCGATGTCGTCATCGAACCCAATGTCGTGTTCGGCCCCGGCGTCACGGTCGCCTCCAACGTCCATATCCGCGCGCACAGCCACCTCGAAGGCTGCACCGTCGGCGAAGGCTGCATCATCGGCCCCTTCGCTCGGCTGCGTCCCGGCGCGGAGCTGGATCGTGACGTCCATGTCGGCAATTTCGTCGAGGTCAAGGCGGCGACCCTGGCGCAAGGCGTCAAGGCAAACCATCTGAGCTATATCGGCGATGCCTCGGTCGGTGCCGGCACGAATATCGGCGCGGGAACGATCACCTGTAACTACGACGGCTACAACAAGCATCGCACGACGATCGGCGCGCGGGCCTTCATCGGCTCGGATGTGGCGCTGGTCGCGCCGGTCACGGTCGGGGACGGCGCCATCGTCGCCGCGGGCAGCGTCATCACACGCGATGTGGCACCGGACGCGTTGGCCTTGGCGCGCGGGCAGCAGGTAGAAAAGCCGGGACGCGCGGCGGCGATGCGCGCCATACTGGCGGAAGCGAAAAAGCGAAAGGGTGCGGGCTGATGTGTGGAATTGTCGGCGTCATCGGGGCGCGGGACGCGGCGCCCCTGCTGCTGGACGCGCTGCGCCGGCTTGAGTACCGCGGTTACGACAGCGCCGGGATCGCCACACTCGTCAACGGCCACATCGAGCGTCGCCGAGCCGAAGGCAAGCTCGGCAATCTCGCGGGCGTTCTGGGCAATGCTCCGCTGACCGGTTCAACCGGTATCGGCCACACCCGCTGGGCGACTCATGGCGCGCCGACGGAAAGCAACGCCCATCCGCACGGCACCGCGCGCGTATCCCTGGTTCATAACGGCATCATCGAGAACCACGCCGAACTGCGCACCGAATTGGAAGCCGCCGGACAGGTGTTCAGCACCGAAACGGACACCGAAACCGTCGCCCAGCTCGTGGACCTGTATCTGCAACAAGGCATGACACCGATCGAGGCCGCCGGCACCGCGTTGCGCCGCCTGGAAGGCGCTTATGCCCTGGCCATGATCTTCGCCGGTCATCCGGAGCTGATCATCGCCGCCCAGCACGGCGCGCCCCTCGCGGTCGGCTTCGGCGAGGATGAGATGTTCGTCGGCTCCGACGCCCTCGCCCTGGCCCCGCTGACCCGGCGCATTGCCTATCTCCGCGACGGCGACTGGACCGTGGTGGATCGGAAAGGCGCCACCTTCTTCGACGAAGCCGGAACCGAGATCCAGCGCGAGATTAAGCTGACACGCCTGACCGGCGCCGCCATCGGCAAGGGTAACTTCCGCCATTTCATGGAAAAGGAGTTGCACGAGCACCCCGCCGTGATCGGCGACACGCTGCACCGCATGGTCAGCCCGTCGTCGCGCGCCGTGCGGCTGCCGGAGCTGGCCATCGATTTCACCAAGGTTTCGCGCATTACCATGAGCGCCTGCGGCAGCGCGTTCTACGCCGGTCTGGTCGGTCGATGGTGGTTCGAATCCGTCGCGCGCATCCCGACCGACGGCGACGTTGCCAGTGAGTTCCGCTATCGCGCCCCGCCTTTGCCCGCCAACGGTCTGGGCCTGCTGGTATCGCAGTCCGGCGAGACCGCCGATACCCTCGCCGCGCTGCGTTATATGCGCGAGCAGGGCCAGCAGATCCTGTCGGTCCTGAACGTGCCGGAAAGCAGCATGGCGCGGGAAAGCGACGCGGTACTGGAAACCGTCGCGGGGCCGGAGATCGGTGTCGCCAGCACCAAGGCGTTCACCGCCCAGCTATCCGTTCTGGCCTGCCTGGCCCTTGCCGCCGGACGCGCGCGCGGCTCCATCAGTGCCGAACAGGAAGCGCTGATGACCGCCGCCCTGCTGGAAGTCCCCGGACGCGCGGCCGAGGTGTTGGAGAACGAAGCGGCCATTCAGGCCATCGCGCACCGCGTATCGAAGGCGCGTGACGTGTTGTTCCTTGGGCGCGGCAACTGCTTCCCGATCGCCATGGAAGGCGCGCTGAAGCTGAAGGAAATCAGCTATATCCATGCCGAGGGCTATGCCGCCGGAGAGATGAAGCACGGCCCGATCGCCTTGATCGACCCCGCCGTGCCGGTGATCGCCATCGCGCCGTCCGGCCCGTTGTTCGAAAAGACCGCGTCGAACCTGCAGGAAGCCGCCGCCCGCGGCGGACAGGTGATCGTATTCTCCGACGCCGCCGGAGCGGCGAAGCTGAAGGGGATTTCGGCGGAAACCGTGATCCTGCCGGCGGTCGACCCGTTCGTCGCACCGATCCTGTATGCGATCCCGGTGCAGATGCTGGCCTATCACGTGGCGGTGCTGAAGGGCACGGACGTGGATCAGCCGCGGAACCTGGCGAAGTCGGTGACGGTGGAGTAGCCACGAATCCCGCTGTTCACGCCCGACGAACCCGTGCTACGCAGGCGCATGATCGCTCGGTTGCGCGCTATTCTGTCGTCCAAAAAACGCCCCATCTCCGGGGCCTGACGATCCGCGCGCGATGAACCACACAGCGCTTCGATCGATCGAAACCCCGCCGGCGACGACGGGGTTTTTTCATGCGCGATCCCTGTCTCCGGCATCACTGGACAAGGGATTGCACCATGCAAACGACATTATCCGGACTTTGGTTGCCGCTGATCACGCCGTTCCTGGACGGCGAACTGGACGAAGCCTCGCTTCGTCGCATGGTTCGGCTTTACGCCGCGGAACCGATCGACGGGCTGATCCTGGCGGCCACCACCGGCGAAGGCCTGACGCTGGATCGCGACGAGACCGAGCGTCTGGTAAGGACCACCGTCGATGAACTGGCGCGTGTCGGGCGGACAATGCCCATCTTCCTGGGTCTTTCCGGCAGCGATACCCGCGCCGGCGCGCGCGCGCTGACCCGCACCGCGGCCTGGCCGATCGATGGCTACCTGATCGCATGCCCCTACTACTCCCGCCCGTCGCAGGAGGGGTTGTTAGCGCATTTCTCCGCCCTTGCCGGCGCCACGGATCGGCCGATCCTGATTTACAACATTCCCTATCGAACCGGCGTCAATCTCGGCAATGAAACCATGCTGCGGCTGGCGGCTTTGGACAACATCATCGGGGTAAAGGATTGCTGCGCCGACGCCGCCCAATCCTTCGATCTGCTGGCCGCGAAGCCCGCGTCGTTTGCCGTTCTGACTGGAGAGGACGCGCTGTTCTATACCGCGCTGACCCAAGGGGCGGAGGGCGGTATCCTTGCCTCCGCCCATATTCGACCAGACGCGTTCGCCGCCGTGCGCGCGCGGCTGCTGGCGGGGGACTGGGTTGGCGCGCTGACGGCGTGGCGAGCCTTGGCGTGGCTGCCCCGCCTGTTGTTCACCGAACCGAACCCGGCACCGATCAAGTACTGGCTGTGGCGCGCGGGCGTGATCGCGAGCCCGGAGGTCCGGCTGCCAATGGTGGGCGTTTCCGCCCCCCTGGCCGAACGGATCGCGCGGGCCGTGGAGCAGTCGGCGGCGTTACAGCCACAGGTCCATGCGTGATGCGGGGGGCCGCGGCCCCCTTACCACCGATAGACCTTCTCCACCGTCCCGCCCATCAACTGTGCCTTATCCCCGGCCGAAAGGCGCGTCGTGTTCCGGAAAGGTGCCACGGCCTGCTCATAGCTCAGCATCCCGCTCGTGCGGGTCCAATCTGTTCCCCACATGCAGCGCTCTATCCCGAACGCGTCGATAATCCGAAGCACGGGCTCCCAGATATCGTTGTAGGGAAACGGCTCCCGCGACAATGTGCAGGCGCCGCTGATCTTAACGCGCACGTTCGGAAACGCCGCCAGCGCCAACAGCTTCGGCAGGTCGGCCCAGGGTTCGGCCAGCGGCGGCGGCTCGTTCGGTTGCAGCAACGCCAGATGATCGATCACGATCACCGTGTCGGGATTGCGCCGCACCAATTCCGTTCCGTGGTCCAGGCGACCCCAGCAGAGGAAGTTCACCGGCAATCCGGCCTTACCCGCCGCCGCGAACCCGCGATTAACCCGCGGATCGGCGGGATCGCTCGGCAATTCGTCGCGCAGCATAATGCGCACGCCAACCGCGCCCTTCACCTTCGCCCAATCGGCAACCGTCTGCTCGATATCGGGGTCGGTCACATCGATCGGTCGCACCACGCGAAACCGATCCGGGTAGGTTGCGTAAACCTCCAGCGCATAGCTCGGGTCGTAGCGATACAGATTGAAGGTGGAGACGATGATCGCCGCGTCGACGCCGACAGCGTCCATCGCCGCCGTCATCTCCGCCCCATTGGCCGATTGCGGGCCGTGCAGCGTTCCCACCCAGGGGCGACCGGGGTGATTGTGCTCGTAAGCATGGACCTGAACGTCGATCGTGCGCATGGCGGCCTTCCGTCGATGGGGTTTCTGTTCAAAATACGGGTGTTCAAACCCGCCGGATGTTCCAGGGATAGGACCCGATACCCGGCAGCCCGCCCACGATATCGCGACCGTAGCTGGCAAACGTCGTGTATTGGCCCAGTGGCACGAAGGGCGGATCGTCGAACAGAACGCGTTGCAGATTGTCGAAGATCGGCTGTTGCGGCGCATCCGGCGGCGTATCGAGCCATTCCTGTGTCAGCGCGACCACTTCCGGCTTCTCGTACCAGCCAGTCCACCCTTTTTCGCCCGTCGCGCTGATGAAGAAGTTCAACGCCGGCGATGCCATTGAAACCATTGATCCGGCGGTGTGAAACAGGCTCCAACCGCCCTTTTCCACCGGGCCGCGATTGGTGATCCGTTGGATCATCGTGCCCCAATCCATCGCCTGAAAGTCGAGGTTCATCCCAAGGCGCCGCAACAGGTCCGCGCTGACCTGACCAAAGGCGTTATGGTGGTGGATATCCGTCGGTACCAGCAGAGCGATCTTCTCGCCGTTATACCCGGCCTCCGCGATCGCCTTTTTCGCCGCCGTCAGGTCTTCGGGCATCGGCATCGCCGCGGTCCCCGACGTTTCCGTGACATTTGGCGCACCGCAGGGAAAATAGGCCCGGCATGGGCGCCAGGCTTCCGGCCCCTCGGCGGCCCCGGCCTGCATGAAGTCCGCCTGGTTGACGGCGGTCAAAATAGCCCGCCGCAATTTGGCGTTGTTGAACGGCGGTTGCAGCAGATTGAACCGCAAGACCCCCATCCAGCCAAACGGATCCTTGGATTCCAGCCTCAGGTTGCGCGCGCGCTGGATCAGCGGGCGCAGATCGGCGGGCGTTGATTCCCACCAATCCATCTCACCGGACTGCATCGCGGCGACGGCGGTGCTGGAATCCGGCATCGTATGCCATTCCACCCGCTGAAAATGCGCGATTTTCGCGCCGGCCGTGCGATCCGCCGCGTCGGCGCGCGGCACGTACCGGTCGAACTTCGCATAGACCGCTCGGCTGCCGGGGTTGAATTCGTCCGCCAGAAAGCGGTACGGGCCGGACCCAACCATTTCGGTTATCGCGGTAAATGCGTCGACCGTGCCAAAGCGTTCCGGCATCATCATGCACGGTAAGCCGGAGGTGCGGGACAACGCCTCCAACAATCGCGGAAACCGTCGCTTGAAGCGAAAGCGGATCGTGCGATCGTCCGGCGCGGTAATTTCGTCCACCACCGGCATCATCGCGGCGCCGAACGAGTCCCGGCGCGCCCATCGCTTGATGCTGGCAACGCAGTCGCGCGCCAGCACGGGCGTACCGTCGTGAAACCATAAATTCTCGCGAAGCCGGATGTGCCAGTCGCGCCAATCGTCGTCCACCGTGTGGCCTTCGGCCATTTGCGGCGCGGGCTTCCAGTTGCTGGGCGTACCGTAGAGCGTGTCGAAGACGTGATAGGCGTGATTGCCGGTGACCAGCGACGCGGTCCAAACCGGATCGAGCACGGTCAACCCGGTATTCGGGATGAAGCGCAGCACCCTGGGATCGCGCCGCTGCGCGTGCGAGATGCCGGGCAGTCCGAGCGTCGCGGCAAGGCCGCCGGCACCGCCGAGCGCGGTTCGGCGCGATAGCCTGGAAGTAACTGCTTTTTGCACGATGACCCCCCCATTCCTTGCGACGGACGATAGCCCCCTGACGGGCGCTGTCCAGGGCCGAGCCTTTCCCTGATGGGTGGATCGCCTCGGTTGCGGAGGTCGGAGCGTCAATCGCGACGCGCGTCTCCGGGTCGGCCCCGGCTGGATTTATCGGGCAAGCCGTGCGAACTGTGCCTCATGTTACTATTGATCCCCGGCCCCGTGACGACTCGCGCCGAAGTACGAGCCGCGATGGCCCACGACATCGCACCGTGGGACAATGACTTCCGACCGATCTACGCCGGAGTTCGGGATCGCCTGCTGGCCATCGGCGGCGGGATTGCCGGTGAACACACCTGTCTGCCGCTTCAGGGCAGCGGGCATCTCGTCACCGAAGCCGCCATCCGCAGCCTCGTGCCGCCCAATGGGAAGATCCTGATTCCCGAAACCGGTCGCTATTCCGAAAGCATGATCCGCCTCGCGCGGGAAGCGGGTCGTCAACCCGTCGCCATGCCCATCAATCCGCTGGCCCCGATCGATCCCACTCTGGTCGCGCGCGCCCTCGCACAGGACCCGTCCCTCGGTCATGTCGGCCTTGTGCAATCCGAAACCGGCACGGGCGTCATCCATGATGTCCAGGCTGTCGGTGCCGTCGTTCGCGACGCCGGTCGGCGTATGATCGTCGACGCAGTGTCCGCGTTCGGCGCGTTGCCGATGAACCTGGCCGATCAGCCGGAGCTCGACGCCGTCGTCTTCACACCGAACAAGTGCCTGGAAGCCCTGCCCGGCATCGCGTTCGCCCTCGCGCGGATCGACCGGCTGGAGGCCAATGCCGGGAACGCCGGCAGTTGGGCGCTCGACCTTCACGATAATCACCTCATGTCGGTGCGCGGCGGCCCGGGCCGTCCGCGCTTTACCGCCCCGGTCCAGGTGGTCAACGCGCTGCACACCGCGCTCGATTTCTTCGACGCCGAAGGCGGGCGCCCTGCCCGGCTCGCCCGCTACACCCAAAACGCCCGCATCTTCTATCGCGGCATGAAGTCCCTCGGCCTGACTCCCTATCTGGCGGAACAGCACCAGGGACCGATCATCGCCGTGACCCACGCGCCACCCGATCCACGCTGGAACCTGCAGGCCTTCGTCGATGGGCTGAAGGCGCACGGCTTCCTGATCAGCAACTTTTTCAACACCCCCGTGCCTACTTTTCGGGTCGGATGTATCGGTGCCATTCTGCCCGAAGACATGCGACGCGCCGTCGCCGCCATCGCCGAGACACTCAACGAACTCGGAATCGAACAGAGGAAGGTCGCCCAGGATGAACCCAGATCTTGAAATCGCCCGCGCCGCGACACTGCGTCCTATCGGCGAAATCGCGGCCAAGCTGAACATACCGGACTCAGCGGTCGATCCCTATGGACGGCACAAAGCCAAGATCGGCGCCGACTTCATCGCCTCGCTGGAAGACCGGCCTGACGGCGCGCTGGTGCTGGTGACCGGCATCAATCCCACCCCGGCCGGCGAGGGCAAGACGACCACCACGGTGGGACTGGGCGATGCGTTGAACCGGATCGGCAAGCGCGCCGCGATCTGCCTGAGAGAGCCCAGCCTGGGGCCCAGCTTCGGGATGAAGGGCGGTGCCGCGGGCGGCGGTTACGCGCAAGTGGTCCCGATGGACCAGATCAACCTGCACTTCACCGGCGACTTCCACGCGATCACCTCGGCCAACAACCTGCTCGCCGCAATGATTGACAACCACATCTACTGGGGCAACGCGCTGGGCATCGACGAGCGGCGGATTTCCTGGCGCCGCTGCCTGGATATGAACGACCGCTCGCTACGCTCGATCGTCGGCAGTCTCGGCGGCGTGGCGAACGGCTTCCCGCGCGAAGACGGGTTCGATATCACCGTTGCGTCGGAAGTCATGGCGGTCTTCTGCCTGTCGAAGAACCTGGAAGACCTGCAGGACCGTCTCGGCAAGATGATCGTCGCCCAAACCCGTGACGGCAAGAACATCACGGCGAAGGACATCAAGGCCGACGGCGCGATGTCGGTCCTGCTGAAAGACGCGATCGCCCCTAATCTCGTGCAGACCCTCGAAGGCTCGCCGGCCTTCGTGCATGGCGGGCCGTTCGCCAATATCGCGCATGGCTGCAACTCCGTCATGGCGACGCGCCTGGGGCTGAAACTCGCTGACGTCGTGGTGACGGAAGCCGGGTTTGGCGCGGATTTGGGCGCGGAGAAGTTTCTCGACATCAAATGCCGCTCCGCCGGGTTGACCCCGTCCTGCGCCGTCATCGTCGCCACGGTGCGCGCCTTGAAGATGCACGGCGGCGTCGCCCGCAACGCGCTCGGGCCGGAAAATGTCGAGGCTGTGAAGCGCGGCACCGCCAATCTCGCGCGCCATGTGGAAAACATGGGCAAGTTCGGGCTTCCGGTCGTGGTCGCGGTCAACCACTTCACGTCGGACACCGCGGCGGAGTTCGAGGCGATTCGCGAGGCGATGGCCGCCCAAGGCGTGGAAGCGATTTCCTGCACCCATTGGGCGCATGGCGGCGCGGGAGCCGAAGCGCTTGCGCACGCGGTGATGAAGCGGATCGATGCCGGTGCGTCGGCCTATAAGCCGCTTTACCCGCTCGAAGGCAAATTGGCGGACAAGGTGCGCACCATCGCGCGGGAGGTCTATCGCGCCGCCGATATCTCCGTGCCGGACGCGGTCGCGCGGAAGCTGAAATCCTTCGAGGATGCCGGCTATGGCGATGTTCCCGTCTGTATCGCCAAGACGCAGTACAGCTTCTCGGTCGATCCCACCGCGATGGGTGCCCCGACCGGCCATACGCTGCCGATCCGCGAAGTCCGGCTTTCCGCCGGTGCCGGGTTCGTCGTGGCCATCTGCGGCGATGTCATGACCATGCCCGGCTTGCCGCGCGTGCCGGCGGCGGAGTCGATCTACCTGCGCGCCGACGGCCAGATCGAAGGCCTGTTCTGACCTTGGCACCCTTCCCAACCTCCGCCCTCGCGGAGGTTGGGAAAGGGATTACCCCATGGCGGCAACCGGTCGCAGCGCGCGCCCAGGCTCTTTCGGCGGTCCTCCGGCAAGGATCTGCATCGTACCGGCCGCCAACCCGACGCATACACCGATCTGCCAGGCCCGATCGTAGGTGCCCAACGCGTCGAAGATCAGCCCGCCGCCCCAGGCACCCAGGAACGATCCGAGCTGATGCACGACGAAGGACATGCCCAACAGGGTCGCCATAAAGCGCGTGCCGAACATCTCCGCCACCAAACCGCTGACCAGCGGCATGACCGCAAGCCACAACATACCGATCGCGGCCGCGAACACGATCGTTGATGCAGGCGTCGGCGGCATCACGAAATACGCGGCGAGCACACAGGACCGAGTAATATACAGTAATCCGAGCAGGATGTGCTTGGGATACTTGCCGCCCAACCAACCCGCCAACCAACAGCCGATGCAATTCACGCCACCGATCGTCGCCAGCGCCGACGCGCCCAGCATCGGGTCCTGACCGCAGAACTCCAGATAGGCGGGTAAGTGCGAGGTCAGGAAGACCAGTTGCAGACCGCACACGAAATAGGCCACCGACATCACGAGGTAGCCGCGATGACGCATCGCCTGGCCCAGCACCTCCCTCATCGTCACGGTTTCCCGGGTCGGCCGCGGCAGATCGTCCGCCCCGCCGGCGAAATAGGCGGCGGGGAGCATGACGGCGGCGAGCACCAGGAAGAACGCGATCCCGAAGTGCCAGCCGTAGCTGGCCAGCATCAGTTGCAGGTTCGGCGCGATCAGCATCGTGCCGACGGACCCGAAGGCCGCGACAATGCCCAACATGGCGCTGCGCCGTTCGGGCGGCACCGCCCGGGCGCAGGCCGTCATCGCAAGAGACGATGCCGTGCAGGACAGGGCGACGCCGATCAGCCCGCCGGATATCGCCAGCGCGACGGCGCCCCCCGCCGTCGCCATGACGGCAAGACCGGCGGCGTAGACGATCACGCCGCTCAACATCGCGAGGCGAATGCCGAACTTGTCGGCGATCATGCCGATCGGGGCCTGCGACGCGCCCCAGGCGATATTCTGGATCGCGACGGCAAAGGTGAAGTCCGCTGCGGTCAGGGCCAGATCACGCGTGACCGGCGTCAGGAACAGGCCCAGGCTTTGCCGCATCCCCATACTCAGGCTCAGCAAGAGTGCCGCGCCAATCAAAATCGTCCGTGCACCGACCGTCACGCCCATGGGAAACGCCCCCTACATTTCCGATCATGCTAGTAGGTCATTCCAAAGGCAGGTAGTCCACAGGAAAAAACCTGCCATGCGCTGCACTGCACACAAGACGCCATCAAGGGAAATTGCTATCTTGCGATCTCCGGGGCAGACGGGCTGGCAGCAATGATCAAGCATGACTTCATCGTTATCGGCAGCGGACCGTCGGGACGGCGCGCCGCCATCCAGGCCGCCAAGCTGGGGAGATCAGTACTCGTCATCGAAAAAGGCCGTCGCGTCGGCGGCGTTTCGGTCCACACCGGCACGATCCCGTCGAAAACCCTGCGCGAAACCGTCCTGAACCTGAGCGGATGGCGTGAACGCGGCTTCTATGGTCGCGCCTATCGCGTCAAAAAAGACATCCACGCCTCCGATCTCATGGCTCGGCTGCATATGACGCTCGACCACGAAGTTGACGTGCTGGAACATCAGTTCGCCCGCAACGGCGTGCATACCATGTTGGGACACGGGCGGTTCGTCGATGCGCATCATGTCGAGGTCACGCTCGACAACGGCGACAAGCGGATTGTGGCCGGAGAGAAGTTCCTGATCGCCGTCGGCACGCGCCCCTATCGACCGGCGGACGTGCCGTTCAACGGGACCAATATTCTCGACAGCGATGAAATCGTCGAAATCCCGCATTTGCCGCGCAGCATCACCGTCGTCGGCGGTGGGGTGATCGGCATCGAGTACGCCACGATCTTCAGCGCCCTCGACGTCAATGTGGCGTTGGTCGAATCCCGGCCACATCTGTTGGAATTCATCGATCACGAGTTGATGGAGGATTTCACCCACCAATTGCGCGATCGCGGCATGGCCATCCGCCTCGGCTCTAAGGTCGATCGCATCGAGATCGAGAACGACTGGCCGGTTACCATCCTGGAAAACGGCCGGCGCGTGCGCAGTGAGATGCTGCTCTATGCCGCCGGGCGGGTCGGCGCGACGGATGCGCTGAACCTCGATTCCTGCGGCCTTGTAACCGACGATCGCGGCCGGCTGAAGGTCGATCCGCACACCTTCCAAACGACGGTGCCGCACATCTATGCCGCCGGCGATGCGATCGGGTTTCCCAGCCTGGCCTCGACATCGATGGAACAGGGCCGCATCGCGGCCTGCCATGCATTCAACATCCCGATGCCCCCGGCGCCGGAATTCTTCCCGTACGGCATCTATGCCGTGCCGGAAATCTCCACGGTGGGTATGAGCGAGGAAGAGGTTCGTCGACGCGGCATCCCCTATGAATGCGGGATCGCCCGGTTTCGCGAAACGTCGCGCGGCCACATCATGGGTTTGAACAGCGGCCTGATGAAGCTGATCTTTTCCCTTAAAACCCGCCGACTGCTGGGGGCGCATATCGTCGGAGAAGGTGCCACGGAACTGATCCATATCGGTCAGGCCGTGCTGAACCTGAAAGGTACGCTCGATTACTTTATCGAGAATACCTTCAACTATCCGACGCTGGCGGAAGCCTACAAGATCGCCGCGCTCGACGCCTGGAATCGCATGATGCAGGCCTGACCGGCCTATCTCGCCATCAGGCGGGTGAAACTGACGCCCGCGGACACGCAAGCGGCGACGGCCGCCACAATCAGCGCCATCGATACCCCGCCGACAGGTAGTGCCCCGAACAGCAGCGCGACAAGCGCCGCCCCCATCGTCTGACCGAGCAGCCGAGCAGTGGCCTGCATGCCGCTGGCGCCGCCGCTGCGGGCGGGGGGCGCGGACATGATGATGGCTCGGTTGTTCGGTGTGTTGAAAAACCCGAACCCGATGCCGCACAGCGTCATGCGCCAGACGATGTCCCATTCCGTCGGCGCGGCGGGCAAAAACGCCATCGCAGCGAGTCCCACGGCCATGATCGCCATCCCGCACCCGCCCAACAAACCGGCCGGGTAGCGATCGGATAGCCGTCCGGCCAGCGGCGCGATCACCGCGACGGTCAACGGCCAGGGCGTCATCAGCAGCCCCGTCATCACCTGCCCCATGCCCAGATCGTGCTGAAACAGGAAGGGCAACGTCACCTGTGCCATGGATTGCGCGACGAAGGAGCAGATCGAACTGGCGACCGACAGCGCAAACAGCGGAATACGCAGCAGATCGATCGGCAGCAGCGGCGCGCTTTGGGTCATCTGGCGTGCAACCAGGACAATACCGGTCGTGACGGCAACGACGAGGTCGAGACCGACATGAAACATCGACTCGCCGTGACCGATCTCCGAAACCCCAATCAGCAACGTCCCGAACGAGACCGCCTGCAGCAACGCGCTGTGCACATCGAACCGCGCCCCCGAATGCGGTGTATCCGGCAAGGCGCGCCAGGCAATTCCGATGGCGAGGATTCCCAGTGGCACATTCACCGCGAACAGCCAGGGCCAATGCGCGACGGACAGAATGCCGGACGCCACGGTTGGACCGAGCGCCGACGCGATTGAACCGATCGTGGCGTTCAGACCGACACCGCGACCCAGCCAACTTCTGGGATAGATGAAGCGGATCAACGCGCCGTTCACGCTCATGATGCCCGCGGCACCAAATCCTTGCAGCACGCGCGCGACGATCAGCACTGGAAGCGAGGAGGACAGCGCGCACAGAAGAGACGCGATGGTGAACACCACCAGGCCCCAGCGATAGACCTTGCGATAGCCGTGGATTTCCCCCAACGACGACAACGGCAGCAGGGAAATCGTGACTGCCAGTTGAAAGGCGTTCACCACCCAGATCGAGTTTGCCGGAGACGTGTTGACGTCATGGGCAATGGTCGGCAGCGCGACATTGGCGATGGCACCGTTCAATACCGCCAGGGTCAGGCCCAGGCCGATCGTCAGTATTGCCCAGAACCGCTGGGGAAACGGCAAACCATCCGGCGACGTGACACCACCGCTCACGATTGCTCCCCGATGGAACCGAGGACGTCGTTCAGTGTCAGATCCGCCAGCAGCGGCCTGCGGAGGACCGTCACCGATCGGCCGCGCGGCGCGCACAGCACCGGGTCGGACTCATGGGAGAATAACACGACCGATCGACACCCGACCGCCGCCAGTAAATGCACAGGTCCCGTATCGTTCCCAACCACGAACGCCGCTCGGCGTCCCAGTTCGGCGATTTCGCCAAAGCCGGTCCGGCCGGTCAGATCGAATGTCGCTCCGATTTCGGCGGCCAGTTCACGCTCCCCGTTGCCGCCCAGGACCACGGTCGCGATGCCCTTGTCGGCCAGTGCCTGGGCCAACGCTCGGTATTGCCCGACCGGCCACCGCTTTCCCGGCCGGTGGGGCGAACTACCGGGCACCAGCAGGGCAAAATGCGCCGGCAAGCCGAAGCCAGCGATATCGGCGATGCACCAGGACAGATCGAGCGGCGGGATTTCCGCGATCCCCGCCTGCCGCAACTGTCCGTTCTGCCGATCGATGTCATGAATGAAATCACGCCTGGGATCGCGGTCGGGGTGCGAGCAACCACGCGCGATGCCGGACCACTCCGGCTTCGCGCCACGCGGGAAAAGGCTGAAGTACTTCGACGACCGGCCGGATGTCTGAAGGTCGTACACCCTGTTGAAACCGCCGCCTATCAGCGTTCGGCGCAGTCGCGCCACGCCCGCGAGATTCCACCAGGCAGGCCGCTCGTCAATCAGCACACGATCGAAGTAGGGCGATTGCGCGAGTATGCCGGCGTAAGGTGCCGTGGTCAGGACCGAAATCTCGGCGTCGCGATGAAAGCGCCGGATCGCGCCAAACGGGCCGCATGACAAAACGACATTGCCGAAGGCACCGAGCTTCACGACCAAGATACGGGAATCAGGCATCCGGTTTACGCGCCGGCGAAATCGATTGTTCTCGCGGCTCTCGGAAGATGTCGGGCCTGGGACACGCGTGTTCCCATATCAGGGTGACGGGTATTTTGCTGCATTGCGGCATAAATCTCCGTATCAGCCCGGCGCATGCGCCGCAACCGGTGCCGGAAAATTTGTCGCCCAGTGACGCGCGATGTCCAACCGGCGCGTGACCCAGACGCCGCTGAAGCGGCCGATGTGATCCAACAGCCTCTCCAGACCCGCTGCGCGGGCGGGATGGCCGATCAAACGCATATGCAGGCCGATGGAGAGCATTTTCGGCTGTGTCGCGCCTTCCCGATACAGGAAGTCGAACGCGTCCCGGCAATAGTGGAAAAAATCGTCGCCAGTTGCGAAAGCGCCGCGGCCGAACTTTGAATCATTCGTCGACAGACTGTAGGGCACCACCAGATGCGCCTTGCCGTCGACCTGAGTCCAATATGGCAACTCATCATCGTAGGCGTCGGAGTCGTAGAGGAAACCACCCTCCTCGACCAATAGCCTGCGGGTGTTCACGCTCGGAGCGCTGCGGCAGTACCATCCCAGGGGCCGCTCTCCCATTGTCTGGCGAAGGGATGCGATCGCGCGCGCGATGCGGTCGCGTTCAACATCTTCCGCCAGTTCGAAGTGCTTTTCCCATCGCCAGCCGTGACAACACACATCGTGACCGGCCAGCCTGATTGCCTCGGCCGCCGGCGGATTGCGTTCCAGGGCCAATGCACAGCCGAAAACCGTCAACGGCAGGCCGCGTTCGGCGAACAGGCGCATGATCCGCCAGAAGCCAACGCGGCTGCCATAGGCAAACATGCCCTCCGCCGCCAAATCCCGACCGACCACACCTGGATTGGAGCCACCATATTCGGTCAGGCCCCATTCCGAGGCGGCATCGCCGTCACCGATCGACGGTTCCGAGCCTTCCTCAAAATTGACCACGAAGTTCACCGCGATGCGGGCCTGACCGGGCCAGTTCGGATTGGGCGGGTTCGCACCATAACCAATCAGATCGCGGTTCAAGGGCATGCTCGCTCTCCTGTAAGCAAGAGCGCACGCTATCGCGCCCTTGCCCGGGAAGCTATCGTCATCGCGCCCCGAACCAGAGAAACCGGAACCGCCATGCTAGATGCGATGACCGACGCCGCCACCCCGCGCACCGTATATCTCGCGGCGTATGAACCACCCGCGTTTCTGATCGACTCCGTGGCGCTGGACTTCGAACTCGACGATGCCGCGACCCGCGTCCGCTCGTGTCTGACGATCCGACGTAACCCAGCCGCCGATCCCGGCGCGCCGCTCCGGCTGAATGGCGAGGCTTTGACGCTGATCGGGATCGCGCTCGACGGCGCGCCGGCGCGGTACCGCCTTGAACCCGGCGCCATGCTGCTCGACGACCTGCCGGACACGGCGACGCTCGAAATCGAAACGCGCATTGCCCCGGTGGAGAATACGGAACTCAGCGGGCTCTACGTTTCTAACGGCAGCTACTTCACGCAGTGCGAGGCGGAAGGCTTCCGCCGCATCACCTGGTTCCCGGATCGCCCGGATACGATGTCCCGCTATACCGTCACCATAACCGCCGACAAGGCGCGTTGCCCGGTGATGCTGTCGAACGGCAATCCCGGCCCGGTTGAAGACCTTGGCGACGGTCGGCACCGCGTGACCTGGACCGATCCGCATCCCAAGCCCTGTTATCTGTTCGCGCTGGTGGCGGGCGACCTCGTCTCGGTCAAGGATCGCTTCACCACACGCTCGGGGCGCGTCGTCGATCTCGGCATTTATGTGCGCGCCGGGGACGAGGATAAGTGCGAGCACGCCATGCGTTCGCTGATCAAGTCGATGCGTTGGGACGAAGACGTGTTCGGCCTGGAATACGATCTGGACGTTTTCAACATCGCCGCCGTCTCCGACTTCAACATGGGCGCGATGGAAAACAAGGGTCTGAACGTCTTCAACACGAAATACGTTCTGGCCAAACCCGAAACCGCCACCGACACCGACTACGAGGGTATCGAGGCGGTCATCGCACACGAGTATTTTCATAACTGGACCGGCAATCGCGTGACGTGCCGCGACTGGTTTCAACTCTCGCTGAAGGAAGGTCTGACGGTCTATCGCGATCAGGAATTCTCAGCTGATCAGGGCAGCCGAGCGGTCAATCGGATCGGCGACGTCAGGGCGCTGCGGGCGAGCCAGTTTCGTGAGGATGCCGGGCCATTGGCGCATCCGGTGCAACCCGACAGCTATCTGGCAATCGATAACTTCTACACGGCGACGATTTACAACAAGGGCGCCGAGGTCATTCGGATGATGGCGACCATCATCGGTCGCGAGGCGTTTCGCCGCGGCATGGACCTTTATTTCGCTCGCCACGACAATCAGGCGGTGACCATCAACGACTTCGTCGCTGCCATGGCGGATGCATCGGGGATCGACCTCGATCGGTTCAAGCGCTGGTATCATCAGGCCGGCACACCTGAAATCACCATCGACGACACCTACGACGCGGCGGAGAAGCGATACACGCTGACCGTGACACAGACCACGCCGCCCACGCCCGGTCAGCCCGACAAGCAGCCGCTGGTCATTCCGCTGGCGATGGGATTGTTGGACGGCAATGGGCAAGAGCTGGCAACCCGTCTGGAATCCGAAGCCGTCGCGCGGACGGGCACACGGATCCTGCTCGCAACCGAAGCGACGTCGCGCTTTACCTTCGTCGATGTCGCCAGCCCGCCGGTGCCGTCGCTGCTGCGGGGCTTTTCCGCCCCGGTGAAGCTATCCGGCATGTCCAACGAACGGCTACGGTTTTTGGCCGAACACGACACGGATTCCTTTGTTCGCTGGGAATCCGGCCAACAATTCGCCACCCATATCCTGCTGGACATGATCAAGGGCGAAACGGATACCATCGATCCCGCGGTGCTCGACGCCATGCGCGCCACGCTTGCCGGCGCGACGGATGACCCGGGCTTGGCAGCGGAGGCACTGGCGCTGCCCGGCGAGGCGTTTCTGGCCGATCAGATGACGATCGTGACCCCCGATGCCATTCACGCGATGCGCAACAAGGTTCGGCTCGCCATCGCCAACGCCTTGCGCGACAGTTTTGCCTCGATCTACGAACAATTGACAGAAACCGGCCCGTACCAATCCTCCGGGCCGGCGGTCGGACGCCGATCGCTGCGCAATATCTGTCTCGCGTATCTTTGCGCGAGCGGCGATGCCGGTTCCGCGAAACGCGCGAAGGCGCAGTTCGATGTCGGCGGCAATATGACGGATGTTCTCGCGGCCTTGGGCGTGCTGTCGACGATCGACGCGCCCGAACGGACAGAGGCTCTTCGCATATTCCATGAGACATGGCGGCATGACCCGCTGGTGCTCGATAAATGGTTCACGCTCCAGGCGATGTCGCCCTTGCCGAACACGCTGTCGGCGGTGCGCGCGCTGACGACGCACGCCGATTTCGACCTGCGCAATCCCAACCGCGCCCGCTCACTGATCGGTGGCTTTTGCTCGGGCAATCAGGTGCGGTTCCACGCCGCGGACGGCGGTGGCTACGATTTCCTGGCCGACATGATCATTCGGCTCGATCCCGCGAACGGTCAGTTGGCGGCACGAATGGTGTCGCCCCTCGGTCAATGGCGACGTTTCGATGTCGAACGCCAGGGGCGAATGAAGGCAGCCTTGACGCGGGTCCTGGAGCTGAAGGGCTTGTCGACCAACACCTATGAGATGGTCTCGAAGAGTCTGGCCTGAGGCGAACCCGTCTTCGACGATCCGACCTTCGCCCTGGGCGTTTTCCCTTTAGGGGTTGCCGAACGGGCGAAGGTGGCGAATCCTGCGTCCAATACGAAACACCGAGGAACTCCATGGCCCAGAACAGCCGCTTCTCCGGCGCGGTCAACGACGCATGGCTGGCGCAACTGACGGAAGAGATTATCGAACCGGACTTGCCGATCATCGATCCGCATCACCATTTATGGGTGCGCGACGGCAATACGTATCTGCTGCCGGAACTGCTGGCCGACGTCTACAGCGGGCACAACGTCGTCGCGACGGTGTTCGAAGAATGCCATTCGATGTATCGGCGGGGCGGGCGGCCCGAAGAAGCGTCGTTGGGGGAAACCGAGTTCGTCGCCTGGATCGCCGCGATGGGTGCCAGCGGAACCTTCGGTAACGCTGCCGTCTGCGCGCGCATGGTCGGCAACGTCGATCTGACGCTGGGCGACCCCGCGCGCGGCTTACTGGAACGGCACATGATCGCAAGCGGCGGTCGGTTCGCGGGGATCCGCCATTCCACCGCCTGGGACGCCGATATTCACAAGGTCGCACCGCGGCCGGGACTGTTGCTGGATGCGACGTTCCGCAAGGGCTACGCCGGGCTGGACGCGCTGGGCCTGGTCTTCGACGCCTGGGTATATCATCCGCAACTGAGCGAAGTGGCCGATCTCGCCGCAGCGTTTCCGCGCACGCAGATCGTATTGAACCATGTCGGCAGCCCGATCCTCGGCGGCCCCTATGCGAGCAGGCGCGATCAGGTTTTCACCGATTGGAAGGCCGGCATGACCGCTCTGTCGCGTCACCCCAATGTTACGGTGAAGCTGGGTGCCCTGCCGATCCGCCTGCCCGGCGGCACCGCCAATCGCGACCTGCCGCCATCGTCGATGGAAATCGCCGCCGCCTGGGGACCGTGGCTGCAAACCAGCATCGACCTGTTCGGCGCGGATCGGTGCATGTTCGAGAGCAATTTTCCCGTGCAGAAGCGTTGGTCGAGCTTCGCCGTGACCTGGAACGCATTCAAGCGCATCGCGGCCGGCGCGTCCGCGGCAGAGAAATCCGCGCTGTTCTCCGGCACTGCCGCGCGCATTTACGGGGTGAACTGACATGACGAGCTTTACCGGCCTCGCCTGGCAACGCACCGCGCCATTGCGTGCGTCGATCGACGACCTGCCTTTCAACACCGAACTGGCGGCGGGAACGTTGAGCCGCGAGCGGTTTCAGACCTACGTGATCCAGGATGCGCTGTATCTGGATCAATATGCCCGCACGCTTGCATTGGCCGGCGCGCGCGGGCCGGACAGCGCGACGTTACGCTCCTTCGCCGATTCCGCCGTTGGCGCGATCGCGGTGGAGCAAGCATTGCATGGCGATTACCTGAAGGGCTTCGGCATCGATCCCGGCGCGCTGCGCGAGGCTCAGGCCTCTCCGGATTGCCTGGGCTACACCAGTTTTCTTCTGGCGACCGCGTATCACGAACCGTGGGAGGTGCTGGTTTCCGCGCTGTTGCCGTGTTTCTGGATCTATTGGGATGTCGGAAACACGGTGTCGCGCAAAACCGTCGCCGGCAATCCGTATCAGGCCTGGATCGATACCTACTCCGACCCCGCCTTTGGCGAGGCGGTCAAGGGCGTTATCGCCGCCACCGACCGTGCCGCCGCTGGAACCACGGAGGCCGTTCGGGAGCGGATGATGCTTGCGTTCATCCGCTCCACACAGTTCGAATGGCTGTTCTGGGACAGTGCCTATCAGCAGCGCGGCTGGCCCATGTCGGTCTAACCGACGAAAGCGCCGCCGTTCACGTCGAGGATTGCGCCGGACATGTAGTTGGCGCCGGACGAGCACAGGAACGCGATGGGCCAGGCCAGTTCCTCGGCGGTACCCATGCGTTTCAGGGGCAGGTTCGGGCCGTTGTTGTTGCCGCGCGTCATCGGCGTTTGCACCGGCCCAGGCGCGACGGCGTTGACCATGACACCGCGACCGACGCCGCTCCGCGACATCCATTTCACGATGGCGTGCACCGCTCCCTTGGAGGCCGAGTAGTCCGGCGGTGTCGTCAGGGACGTGCCGCCGGTCTTTCCCGCGACAGAACCCACCAGCACGATATGCCCGCCACCGTGCGCCGCCATATGCTCGATCGCCGCGGCGGCGATCTGCAGGGGAACGCGCACGTTGACATCCATCATGCGGTGGAAGCGCGTGTTCCAGTCGGGATCCTCGTTCCAGGGCGCGCGCATCAGAATACCGGCGCAATGGGCCAGGGCATGCAGCCGTTCACCGGCGAACAATGCGGCCAGAAAGGCGTCGTCGGTCAGATCTCCCTCGACGGCGACACAGTTGGCACCCAAAGCCTCAACTTCGGCTTTGGTCGTCTCCAGCGCGCTCAGATCGGCCAGCACCAGGTCCGCGCCCAATTGCGCGAGGACAAGGGCGGTTGCCTTACCAATGCCGCTGGCGGCACCTGTTACCAGGACTCGCTTGCCCTCCATGCTGATGCCGGCGGGTATGGAACGGGTTGTCATCGAACGTTTCTCCTTCATCTACGTTGCCCTGCTCGGCAAAGCCGAGCAGGGCCGGTTGGGCGAATGGTCAGGCTTTTTGCGCTTCGGCCTTTTTTAGTTCGTCGAGCAGGACCGGCAATCCAACCGACAGGGTATGGACGCCGAGGACACTGGTCAGTTCCATGACCTCCATGATTTCCGCCGGTGTCGCGCCATGCTTCAAGGCATTTTCCATGTGCACGCGGGTGCCCTGTTCGTGCAGATGCGTGGTCGCGGTATCGATAGCGATGTAGATGAACTCCCGCACTTTTGGTTCCAGGGTGCCGAACTTCCAGGGCACCGAGGAAAACTCGGCGTAGGCCTCGAAGTAGTCCGGCGACAACGCCAGAACGGCGTCCCACAATTCGGCCCAGTAACCGCGCGCCGCGATAAAGTCGGCTTTGAGCTTTTGTTGGCGGGGCGTGAGTTCGCGCAACGCGACTTCCTCACCGCGGCCCATGTTGGTCAGCACTTCGCGCAGCGCCGGAACGCCCATCGTAATGGTGTGCACGCCCAGCACAGAGGTCAGTTGGTAGACTTCCATGATCTCGTCACGCGTCGCGCCGTGACGCAGGGCGTTGCGCACGTGAACACGCAGGCCAGGTTCATACATGTGCGTCGTCGAGGAATCGATCGCGATGTAGATCAACTCCTTGACCTTGGGCGACAGCGTGCCGTTTTTCCAGGGGGTCGAGGACAGTTTCGTATAGGCAGCGAAATAGTCCGGCGCGATATCCAGCAGCGGCTCCCACGTCTGGCTCCAATAGCCGCGCGCATCGATGAAATCCTGTTTGATCGCGGCCTTACGGGCAGCTTCGGCGTCACTCATGAGTCGGTTCTCCCTGTTTGTTCAGCGCAGCCACAGATGCAGGCGCGATGGATGCTCCGGGCCAAAATAAATGGTGTTATGGGCGATGATGGGCGGCAGACGGCGTTCGGCGAAGGCCTCTCCGGTATTTGGATTGACGTCGAAACGCGGGAAATTGCTGCTGGAGATATCCAGCCGCAACCGATGTCCGGCGCGGATCAACACGCTGTTCGACCAGAGTTCGATGGTTACCTCGACGATCTCACCGGGTACCAGCTTTTCCTCGCGATGGGCGTAAACGCGGCGATATCCCGGCCCGGCCTGGGTGAAGCCGCGCAGGCGCGCGCGCACGATGCCGTCCTGAATGTTCATCGCGTAGCCATCGGGGTAATCGGCGCTGACGGGATATTGATCGATCAGCTTGGCGGTAAAATCGGTATCGACGCAGGACGACGACACAAACAAAGTGACCGCGATGGGACCCGCGATTTCCGTATCGGCGGCCAGGGGAGCGGTCTGGAAGACCAGCACGTCCGCGCGATCGCCGAGCGGTCGGGTGTCGCGGCATTGGAGGAGGGCGGTGTCGCCGCGCTGATCCGCCGGGCCCGCGAGGATAGTTTGCAGACCGGAACTGACGTTGCCGCCGATCGACGGGACCGGATCGGATGGATCAAAATCATAACCGATAGCACCGGGCGCCGCGGCGTCCGCGCTCAGCCGACCGTCGACGGTCAGGTTCAGTACATGGGCTTGCGCATCCGACGGTGGCCAGTGCGAAAAGCTTTGCCAGGACCCGCCGGCGCGCAGGCGTCCGTCCGCCGTCTTGTCTCCCGCGCCGCCCTCGATCCGGAATGCGTGGAACACATGTCCGTCCGTCAGGCCGCGATCCATGCCGCGCACGTGCTGGTCGAACCACTGCGCGATGGCCGACGGAACGTCGATCGGCAATGCGGGTCCCATGTCGACATCGCCCGCGACGGTGGACATCGAGTAGACCGAGGAATGGAACCCGCCGCCCATGATCATGTGAACCGGCGAAGTCTTACCTTCCGCGTAGCCGGTCCAGGCGTCGAGCATGCCGCCCAGGAAGGCGTCGTACCAGGTGCCGATCAGCAGGACCGGGATATCCGGCGCGGCCGTGTAGTCGAAGCAATAACCGCTTTGCTTCCAGTATTCGTCAAATAACTCGTGATTCTGCCAGTCCTGGTACCAGGCGTCGTCCTCGGCCGACAACGCCATGGCGGAGCCTCCCGGCGGCAGCGGCGTTCTCTGCATCAGCGTCAGGGCATTGCGGGTTTCCAACGCGCGGTTCAATGCTGCCTTGACCTTGGGATCGGCGTCGGCGGAATGGCTCGTCGCGGCGAGACCCAGCGCATAGTTGATATTATGCGTCATCAGGAACGCCCCGCCGTACCAGGCGCCGTCCTCGTGATAATTGCCCGCCCCGACGCGGATCACCCCGGCCATGAGACCCGGAGGATTGCGCACCATGATCGCCTGCGCTGTCGATGCGTAATAGCTGGACCCGGTGACGGCGATGCGGCCGCTGCACCAGGGCTGGCGCATGATCCACGCCATCGTGTCCTCGCCGTCGTCGCCTTCGGCTGGGTAGGAGATGAAATTCCCCTCCGACCCGAAGCGTCCGCGACAATCCTGCACGACGTAGACATAGCCGCGGGCTGCCCAGAAGGGGCCGTCGGGCGTGTTTCCGGGACTGCGGGTCTTGCTGTAGGGCGTGCGTTCCAGCACGACCGGGAACGGGCCGGGCAGGATGGCGCCGTTTTCGGCGGGCAGCCAGATGTCGGTTGTCAGGCGCACGCCGTCGCGCATGGTCACGCGTACATCGTGCATCGTCGCCACGCCGAACTCCGGCGGCAATCGAGGCGGTCGGGCGATCATCGGTCAGCTCCCACGGTAAAGCGACGCAGCGCGTCGCGGTTCAATTCCAGGCCAAATCCCGGCGCGTCGGAGGCGATCATCGCGCCGTCCGTCAGCGCGGGCATCGCCGTCAGCAGCCCCGCCGATCGGGGCACGTATTCCACGAGATGACCGTTCGGTACGGCAGTCAGCAAGTGAATGTGAATTTCCGGCAGCACATGACCGCCGACGGGAAGGTTGAACGATTGTGCCAGCGCCGCGACCTTGCGCCAGGGCGTAACTCCGCCGATCCGCCCGAGATCGATCAACGCGACGGACGTGGCCCGCGCCTCGAACAACCTTGTGTAATCCGCGATCTGATAGAGATGTTCGCCGGTGGCGACGGGTACGTCCAACGCCTGGGTCACGCGGGCCATCGCGGCGATATCGGTATGCGAAACGGGGTCCTCCACCCAGACGACACCGGCCTCCTGCAACGCCCTGCCCGTGCGGATCGCCCGATCGAGCGACCAGGTTTCCGTCGCGTCGACCATGATCGCGATATCGGAGCCGACCGCATCGCGCACGGCGCGGACGCGCGCGACCTCGCCTTCCGGGGTCTGTTCGTGACCGACACGCAGTTTGACCGCCCGGAACCCTGCCGCCACCGCCTGGCGCGCGGAGGCCGCGAGGTCGTCCAAACTCAGGCTGTACCAGAACCCGTCGCTGGCATAGGCAGGCAAGCGATCTCGAAAACCGCCCAATAATCGCCGGACCGGCTGGCCGAGGGTTTTGCCAGCCGCGTCCCACAGGGCAATGTCCAGCGGGCAAATGGCATAGTGCAGCAGTCCGCCGGGGCCGACCCAGTCGCCGGCGCGGGCCATACGATGCCAGGCTGCCTCGGCATCCAGCACATTCATCCCGATCAACAGCTTGCCCAATTCCCGCGCGGCGGACGCGACGGCGTCGATCAACAAAGGATTGAGTGACACGATGTATCCGAAACCGCGCACCCCGTCGGCGGTTTCGATCTCCGCCACCACGTGCCAGTTGGCCCCGACCGCCTTGCCGGCGGCCTCGTACGGTTTGTCCAGCGGTACTTTGACCGTGCTAACCGCAACGTCGACGATCCTCATGACTGGGTCGATCGGACCGGCAGCGGCCGGCCCTGATCCAACCCGACCTGGTGCGCGTTCAGCGTCAGCGCGACCATCGCGTAATAGCCGATCAGCGCGGTCAGCTCGACGACCCCGGGCACGCCGAACAGACCGACGATTCGTTGATAATTTGCCTCTCCGGCGAAGCGTTGGCTCAGCAATTCCATGCCGTAGTCATGGATCGCCTGCTCGTCCGCCGCGTCGAAGCGCGTGCCGCCAACCCGCAGCGTTTCAATCGAAGCCGCCGACAGGCCCGCTTTTACCGCTTCGGTCTCGTGGGATGCCCATTCGAACTGGCAATCCCAGAACCGGCCCGTCAGCAGGATCGTGAACTCCCGCAACCGCGGCGGAAAGCTGGAATTGAAGCGCAGCACCAGGCCCAGCGCCGACCACGCTTCCGCCAGTTCCGGACGGTGCATCGCCACGGCTAACGGACCGACGGGCGCCGATTGTCGCGGGCCATTTTTCATCGCGTCAAAGACGCGCTGCTGCTCCGGAGTCAGGTTCTCTCCGGTGATCAAGGGTATGCGAGCCATGGCGATTGTCCTCCCTGCCCGGGATTGTCACGCTGCTCCGTTAAACCGGCAATGGGGCAAACCGACACCCCGAACAGCGACCCTTGCCCAAAACTGCCTCGCGGACCATCCTCCGGCCACAAACGGGGGAACTCCATGCGCATCGAAATCATCTGCACCGGCGACGAAGTGCTGACCGGAAAGATCGTCAATACCAATTTTTCCTACATGGCCCAGAAGCTCGAAGACGTCGGTCTGTCCGTGCATTGGGGGACGACCGTCGGCGACGACCGTGAAAGCCTGCTCGCCGCTTTCCAACTGGCCGGCACCCGGGCCGACGCCGTCATCGTCAACGGCGGTCTTGGCCCGACCGTCGATGACCTGTCGCAGGAGATCGCCGCCCAGGCCGCCGGGGTGGAACTGGTGCTGCACCAGGAATGGCTGACCATCATGGAGGCGTTCTTCACCAAACGCGCTCGCGTCATGCCGCCGAACAACGTCAAACAGGCCATGCTGCCCGCAACCGCCGAAATGATCGACAACCCGATCGGCACCGCATGCGGCTTCGCCATGGATATCGGCAAGGCGCGCTTCTTCTTCACCCCCGGCGTGCCACGCGAACTGCGTCGTATGCTGGAAGAACAGGTCATCCCGCGCATCCTCGCCCGCTCCGGCGAACCCGCCTCGATCCACCTCAAGCGCTTTCACTCCTACGGCATCGGCGAATCTCACGCCGACGAACTGCTCAAGGGGATCGAGGACCTTGATCCGCAAGGCGGCGTCAAACTCGGCTTCCGCGCCCACTACCCACAGCTTGAGACCAAGCTGACGGTGCGTGGTCGGGACATGGACGACGTCCACCGGAAGCTGGCCCCCGTCACCGCCGCGGTTCGCCAACGTCTCGGCAACTTCATCATGGCGGAAGACGGCGACACGCTCGAAGGCGTCACTCTCGCCGAACTGACCGCGCGAAACGCAACGCTGTCGGTGGTGGAAACCTTCACCGCCGGGCAAATTGCCGCCCGCTTCGCCCACCTGCCCAACGCCGAAACGGTCTTCAAGCGCGGCGTCGTCGTGCGCGACTTCACCGAATTGGCGCCAATCTACGACGGCATCGACCTGTCCGGCGAGATGACGCAGGCGAAGACCGAGGCCGTGGCCCGCGCCGCGCGCGAGCGGACCGGCGCGACACACTCCCTCGTCGTGCTGATCGAGCTTGACGCCGGCACCGATCGGATCGACTTCGGCGGCACGCTCTGGATCGGCATCGCCGATACCGACGGTGTCGAATTCCGCCGCTCCCGCATTCTGGGCGGACGCGAATGGGTCCGATTGGGAGCGGTCGAAATGGCCCTCGACTGTCTGCGCCGCAAGCTCCAGGGATTGCCCGTGGTCGAGCGGATCGACTTCGAAAAAACCTGAGGACATCGCATCTTGAGCACGCGCGAAATCGACTCCCCCTACGCCTGGTTCCGCCTCGCGGTGTCCATCCTGCTGTCCACCGTCGGCGGTGGCGGCATGTGGTCCGTGGTCGTGGCCCTGCCCGCGGTGCAGGCGGAGTTCGGGGCCGCGCGAGGCGGTGCCTCCCTGCCCTTCACCCTGACCATGATCGGCTTCGCCGTTGGCGGAGTCGTCATGGGCCGGCTGGCGGATAAGGTCGGCATCCTCACGCCGCTGATGATCGGCGCGGTCTCGCTTGGCGTCGGCTATGCGCTGGCCTCGCTGTCGGACTCGCTGTGGCAGTTCGCCCTTGCTTACGGTCTTTTGATCGGTGGCTTCGGCACCGCCGCCACCTTCGTGCCGCTGCTCGCCGATATCTCCCACTGGTTCGAAAAGCGCCGCGGCATCGCCGTCGCGCTCTGCGCGTGCGGCAATTATCTCGCCGGCGCAACCTGGCCCAAGATCGTCGAATACGGCATCCGCGTGCATGGTTGGCGAGAAACCCATCTATGGATGGGCATCTTCTGCGTTGTCGCCATGATCCCCCTCGCCCTGCTGCTGCGTGGTCATGCCCCGGTCCGCTCTGCCGGCGCCGCCCCCCTCGCCGGTCCGCGCTTCGGCATGATGGGCCTGTCGCCCGGTAAGCTTCAGGGTCTGCTCGCTGTTGCCGGGCTCGCCTGCTGCGTCGCCATGTCCATGCCGCAGGTCCATATCGTCGCCTATTGCAGCGACCTCGGCTACGGCGTCGCCCGCGGCGCCGAAATGCTTTCCCTCATGCTAGGGTTCGGCATCGTCAGCCGGGTCGCGTCCGGCTTCGTGGCCGATCGCATCGGCGGACTGCCGACCATGCTGATCGGATCGGTCATGCAGGGCGTCGCGCTGCTGATGTACATGATATCCGACGGGTTGACGTCGCTTTATATTATATCCGCAATCTTCGGCTTGTTTCAGGGCGGCTTGGTTCCCAGCTACGCGATTGTTATCCGAGAGTGTTTTCCCGCCAACCAGGCCGGTGGCCGCGTCGGCCTCGTCATGATGATGACCCTGCTCGGCATGGCCCTCGGTGGCTGGATGTCGGGCGTGATCTTCGACATGACCGGCTCATACCGCGCTGCCTTCGCCAATGGCGTGCTGTGGAACGCGCTCAACCTCGCCATCGCGCTGTACCTGCTCAACCGCCGGCGCACCAACCCGCAACAGGCGGCCGGCGCAGCGGCGGTCGTCGCCTGAACTGGTGGCCTAAACCGGCCCCAAGGGTCGATGCGGGGAGTCGGACGGTAACAGCATCACCGGATCGTCCGGTCGCACCTCTCCCCCTTCCACCACGACGCCCATGACGCCGGCCTTGCGGATCAGGCCGCCGTCCGGGGCGCGGTCCAGCGTCGCCGCCATCAACCCCAGCTGAAACCGATCGAGCTGAACGCAGGGGTTGCGCAGCCCCGTCACCCGAACGACAGCGCGCGCGCCGAAACGCAACAAGGCACCGCTCGACAACCCCAGCAGATCGATGCCCTCGGTCAGGATGTTCTCCCCGATCTGACCGGGACCGATTCGGAATCCTTGCGCGTCCAGCGCCGTCAACAATTCCGCCTGCAACAGATGAACCTGTCGCAGGTTCGGCTGATGGGGATCGCGCGCGACGCGGGAGCGATGTTTCACCGTCACCCCGGCATGCGCGTCTCCCTCGACACCCAACCCGGCGAGCAAGGTGATCCAAAGCCGCGGCGTTTTGGCGAACCGATGCGACCCGTCGCTACTGACCGCCCTGACACGTGCCTGCGTGCTCATGCTTCCCCTCCGCCGCTATCGGCCTGCTATACAGCGGATCGGCGGGATACGGGTGCAGCATGAATGAAACCGCGACCACGGCGAACCTCGATCGGCTGTTGCACCACGGTGTGGCGCTCCACCAACAGGGGAGCCTGACGGAAGCCGAGACCATCTATCGGCAGATCATCGCCCTGCACCCAACAAACCACGACGCGCTGCATCTGCTCGGCCTTGTGCGCTGCGCGCTTGGCGACGCCGCGGACGGCATCGCGCTGATCGAGCAAGCCGTCGCCCTGAACCCCGGATTCGTCGGGGCGCTGTGCAATCTGGCCATCGAGCTGAATCGCGCCGGTCGCGTCACCGAAGCCCTGACGCGCTTTGCGCAAACCCTGGCATTAGCGCCGAACCATTTGCCCGCGCTGATGGGGCACGGCATGGCGTTGCAAGCGATGGGCCGGACACAGGAAGCAATCGACCTCTATACCGCCGCCTTCAACGTGGATCCCACTTTGGCGGAAGCGTCGATGCGACGCGGCGACGCCCTTTGGGAACTCGATCGCCTGCCGGAAGCCGAAGCCGACCTGACGCGCGCAGTCAGCCTCGATCCGTCCAACCCCATCGCCTGGCTGGTGTTCGGCAATGTGCTGCTGGATCGCGAACGCTTCGAGACCGCGGTGGAGTGCTACGATCGCGCGCTCGCGCTGGCACCGGATCTGCTGGCGGGCTGGATGAACCGGGGTACTGCCCTGCAAGCCGCCGGACGGATCGACGAAGCGCTGGCCGGATACGACCGAATACTGCGCGTGCAACCCGATCATGCCGATGCGCGGTTCAATCAAGGCCTGTGCCATTTGCGCCTTGGCCGCTTCGAGCAAGGCTGGGCGGGATACGAGTGGCGCTGGAAGCTGCCCGCGCGCCAAGGGGCCTTCGACGGCTTCGGGCGTCCTCTGTGGGACGGACGGACGGATCTGACCGGTAAGCGTATCCTGCTGCACGGCGAGCAGGGTCTGGGCGACACGATCCAGTTCTGTCGCTTCGCCGCCAAGGTCGCCGAACGCGGCGCGACCGTCATTCTGGGTGTCCAGCCGCCGCTCAAATCCTGGCTTACAACCCTGTCCGGTTCGGCCCAGGTCCTCGCCGCGGGGGATCCGCGCCCGGCCTTCGATCTCCACTGCCCTCTGATGAGCTTGCCCGCCATTCTGGGGCTGGGTGCCGACGACCTCGCGACCGACGGTCCCTACCTGCCGGTCGATCCCGTCCACGCGTCCGGCTGGCGCGCGCGCCTGACACCACTGCCGGGGCTTAGGGTCGGAATCGCCTGGGCCGGCGACGCGCGCCGCTACGACCGTACCGCCTTCCGCATGGACCGCCGCCGATCCATCCCGCTGCCGATCCTGGCGGACCTGGCCGACATGGCCGACATGGCCGGCGTGACGTTCGTGTCGCTGCAAAAGGGCGAGGCCGGTGCCAGTGCCGCCACAGTCTGGCCTGGTCTGATCGACTGGACCGAACATCTGCGCGACTTCACCGATACGGCCGCGCTGATATCCGCGCTCGACCTGGTCGTTACCGTCGATACCTCCATCGCCCATGTCGCCGGCGCGGTCGGCGCGCGTGTCTGGGTCCTGAACCGCTTCGATCGCTGTTGGCGATGGGGTCTTACAGGGGCGGAGACGACATGGTACCCAACAATGCGCCTGTTCACCCAACCTCACCCCGGGCATTGGATGCCCGTCGTGGACGAGATCAAAACGGCGCTGCGGCACCATGTTGCGAAACATGACGCGATCAGCCCGGATCATGGCCCGTGACGACCCGATTTCAGCATCGGAACCGATTGGAAAACAACAATTTCAAGGGCCTTGATAAACTGATGGGGATACGCAATAGTCGGGGCCTTCGGGGAAAGATGGGGGAATCGGTGCTCGTCAGGCGACCGAGACGATTGGCTTTCGCGATCGGCAGGCTTCTCATCGGCGGCATTGCGCCTGCGATGGGTTTTGTCGCGCCCGGTTTCGCCCAAACGCCCGCCGCGCAGGTCGCGCGCCCGCCGACCGCGTCCCCTTTGCCGGGCATCGCGCCGGTGGAGGCCCCGCGCGTCGCCCCCGGCCTTGCCGTTCCCGCCCCTCCGGCAACGCCGAGCGGGAATGAGGATGGAGCGCGTCATGCGATTCGGAGCATTGGGGTGGATGGCGTAAGCGCTTTCTCCGCCGCCGAAATCGGTGTCTACACCGCCAACCTGACCGGCCCCGCGGTCCCCGAAGGTCGTATCGAGGCCGCTCGGCAGGCCTTGGTGACGCTGTATCGCTCCAGCGGGTTCCTCTACACCACCGTCCGCGCCGTCATCCGCGGCGGCAATCTCAGCTTTCAGGTCGTCGAGGGCTATGTCGCCGAGGTCAAGCTCGACGGCGATGTCGGCCCCGCCGGCACGCAGGTCCTGCGCTTTCTGAACCAACTCGTCGGCAAAAAACCGCTGCGCACAACGGACCTGGAACGCTGGCTGCTGCTCGCCCAGGACATCCCCGGCCTCACGGTGCGCTCGACCTTGAACCCATCAGTCGGCGATCCCGGGGTGCTCACGCTCGTCGCCCAGGTCAGTCGCCGCCCCCTCAGCGGATACTTCTCCGCCGACAACCGCGCCTACGAGCTTACCGGTCCGATCCAGGGCCTGTTGGCCTTCAACTTCGACAGTTTCAGCGAGCTCGGCGAACGCACACAGCTTTCGATCTTCCGCACCTCGAACGGCACCAACATCTTCGGCCAGTTGTCGAGCGAGTTCTTCCTCGGTGCCCAAGGCCTCAAGATGAAGGTCTATGGCGGTGCCGGGAACTCCGTACCCAGCGGCACCCTCGCCGCTCAGGGGTATAACGGTGATACCCGCGTCGTCGGCACGCAGCTCAGCTATCCCGTCATCCGCACGCGTGAGCAAACGCTGAACGTCACGGCCAACTTCGACATCACCGAAAACCAGGTCCACCTGAACACAGGCAACGACGGTGCGCCCGCCCGGGCCAACTACGACAGCCTGCGCATTCTGCGGCTCGGTGCTGAATACGCGCTCCTCGATACCCTGCTGGGTGCCGAACGCAACGGCATCAACAGCGCGAACGTACGAATAAGCCAGGGCCTCTCGCTGCTCGGCGCGTCGCGCAACCACGACACGTCCACCCCGCCGCCGCGCCTGGGGGAGCAGATCGACTTCACCAAGATCCAGGGCGAATTGTCGCGGACGCAAACGCTGTTTGTGCCCTATGACGAAGCATCAGTTGCCCTTCGGACAACGGTTGCCTGGCAGTATTCCTCCGTCCTGCTGCCGCCCGCCGAGAAATTCTACCTCGGTGGGCCGCGCCTGAACCGCGGCTATTACTACGGCGAGGTCAGCGGCGATCGCGCCGTATCGATGTCCGCTGAACTGCAACTGAACACGCCGCTGCCCACGCCCAGCTTCTGGCCGGACGAACTTCGGGCGCAGTTCTATGCGTTCTATGACTGGGGCAAGGCCTGGCAGGCGACCCCCAACGAACTCGATGTCGCGGTCAGCTCCGCCGGCATGGGCATGCGCCTGTTCCTGACCGACACGGTGGAACTCGATATCGAGGGCGTCTATCGCATCAACCGCTTCCCGACCGGCAAGGGTGACTCCAGCACGAAGGTCACTCCACTGCGGGAAGCGGGCGTATATTGGCAGATTCTGGCACGGTTCTGATCGTGTCGGCGCACGGGCGACGTTCGATATCGCGCCTCGAAGGGAACGGCGATGAAGAAGGCTGATCGAGTGAACCGGCGCACCATGCCCGAAATTCGGGTTGCTCGGCTGTGCAGTCGACCCGGGCTGCTGATCACCACGGCCCTTCAGGCGGTGACCGCGGCCGCGATTATCGGCGCGCCCATTCTGGCGTCGTCCGCGCTCGCCCAACCCGCGCCGAACGCTCGCCCGACAGGCGGTCAGGTCGTCGCGGGTTCAGCCAGTATCTCGCAGGCGCCCACCGCCACCAACATCGCGCAAACCAGCCAACGCACCGCCATCAACTGGCAAACCTTCGATGTCGGCAGCGCGCAGTCCGTCAATTTCCAGCAGCCGAATGCCGCGGCGGTCGCCCTGAACCGCGTCGTCGGCGCGAACCCATCGCAGATCGCCGGTAAGATCAACGCCAACGGTCAGGTCGTTATCGTCAATCAGGCGGGCGTGCTGTTCACCGAAGGGGCGCAGATCAACACGTCGGGCCTTGTCGTCTCGGCCGCCGGGATCAGCAATTCCAACTTCATGGCCGGCAAGATGGTCTTCGACCAGGCCGCCAATCCCGGCGCCAAGGTCGAGAACCGCGGCACCATCAGCATCAAAGACCGCGGCCTCGCCGCGCTGGTGGCCCCCAGCGTCGCCAACTCCGGCGTCATCAACGCCACGATGGGCACGGTTATCCTGGGCGGCGCGCAAACCCATACGCTGGATTTGTACGGTGACGGGCTGGTGTCGATCAACGTCACCAAGCAAGTGGAAACCGCCGCGAACGGCACCAAGGCGCTTGTCACCAACACCGGCACGATCGGTGCCCGCGGCGGCACCGTCGTGCTGACGGCGGAGGCTGTCGACGGTGTCGTGCAAACACTGGTCAACGCCGGCGGATCAATTTCGGCGAACAACGCCAGGGGCAACGGTGGGCGTGTCGTCGTCAGCGGCAATGGCGGCGATGTCGTCGTCATGGGCGATGTCAGCGCGACCGGTAAAACCGGCGGCACGATCCAGGTCAATACGACCGGTGGCGTGACGATCGGCGCGACGGCCACGATGAACGCGTCCGGGCGCAACGCGGGCGGCACGATCGCGGTCGGCACGACGCTGGCCCGCGCCACGGGCGGGCCGACGGTCACCGGTCAAGCGACGGCTAAGACCGTCACCGTCGCCAAGGGCGCGAAGCTATCGGCGGATGCGACGGTCAACGGCAATGGCGGCAACGTCACGTTGCTGTCGACCAGCGGCACGAAAATGGCCGCGCTGCTAACCGCCAAGGGCGGCGCGCAGGGCGGCGACGGCGGCTTTGTCGAGGTCTCCGCCGATAGGGGGTTCTCGCTCTCTGGCAAGATCGACGTTTCCGCGCCTCGCGGTAAGACAGGCACAATCCTGTTCGATCCCGACAATCTGACAGTCGTTCACGACGCGGCCGCGGCAAGCGGATCGCTGGATGGTACGCTCGCCGGAGGCACGGTTGCGTTCGGCGACGGCGCGGCTGCCGATACGGTTACGGACTTCGTGATCAACGGCCTGAATGGCGCCATCGTTCTTCAGGCAAAACAGACAATCGTCGTCAATAACGACGCGCCGCTGACCCTGCAGAACAACGCCAGCCTGACCCTGGAGACTCAAACCGGGAATATTACAATCGGCGCGCCGATCACTGCGTCGGGCACCGGGACGATCACGATCAAGGCCGGTGAAACCGCAGCGTCCGGCGGCGCGATCACGCTTAACGCCGATTTGAAGACCGCCGCCGCGACCGGCGCCATCACTCTGGTGTCCGATGGCGGAATCGCGCTGAGCGCCACGACACTCGTGACGAAGACTCTCGATTTGAGCGTCATCACGGCCGGCGGTGTCACCCAGGCCGCGGGCGGTGTCATTAGCGCCGACACACTGAAAAGCACGAGCAAAGTCGTCGGCGACGTTTCGCTGTTGGGCACCAACAATACGATCGCAACACTGAGCGGCTTCGACAACTCGGGTGCCGCGCTCACGGTCGTGAACAGCACTGCCTTGGCCGTTACTGGGGTCAAGGCGGCGACCGTGGCCCTGACCGCGTCCAGTCTGGACGTTTCCGGCACGCTCGCGGGCACGACATCCGTGACGCTGAAGGCGACGACGACCACGATTGGTGACTCTGGCACCGGGGCGATCACGACACCGCTGCTGTTGGGGTCCTCCGCCGGTGACGTGACACTGACTAATGCGGCGCATGCCGTCGATGCGCTGGGCACGAGCTCGGCCTCTCCGTTCGATGCGTCCGGCAAGGCGTTTGCGCTGACGACGACGCAGGACCTGACGGTCAACGGCGTCAAGGGCGCGACTGTCGCCTTGAAGGCCAAGAGCCTCACGTTCGCCGGCGACGTCACAGCGACCACGTCCGCGACGCTGACCTCGACCACGGGCACGATCACCGACAACGGCAAAGCGGGGATCGTTACGCCGCTGCTGCTTGGTTCCTCCGCCGGTGACGTAACGCTGACCAGCGCTGCGCATGCCGTTGATGACCTGGGCACGAGCTCGGCCTCTCCGTTCGATGCGTCCGGCAAGGCCTTTGCGCTGACGTCCTCGAATTTCCTCACAGTGAACGGCGTTAAGGC
>CANJLW010000031.1 GCA_947475245.1 Acetobacteraceae bacterium
AAGGAAGAGAAGGACGCGGAAGGCCGCGCGAGGCGCCATGGCGCACTCTTGCACCACAGCTGCCTGGTCTGGGTGGCTTCCGAACAGACCGGAAACAACCGGACAGATCGTGAGCTACAAAAACCGGACAGAATCATTAGCTCGCGACACCGGTCACCCCACCTTGGTTGCCCTGCGCTACGTGACGGAACACGGACAAATTCGTGGCTTCCTGTCGGTTCATCTTGAAATTGCCGTGATTTGGCGGCATTTCCCGGGCGCGTTCAGTTCGTATTAACCTGGCTGAGTCAGGCTGCCGCTCGAACCCGCCGCGACCGGGCGTCGTCGGCGCGCTTCTTGCTAGGTATCCGGCATCTCGACGGGACAATACGAGGATTGCAACGCCGCCCTCGCCATTCGGCGCTACCGGCGCGGCGCTGCACCGTCTATGGACCGCGGCACGGATACATAAGGAACCGTAACGAATGGCTGGCGTCGACATTCTGGCTTCTGCCTTCAGCGGCGCGAGTGCCGCTTTCCTGGGCGAGCAATACGCGCATTGGGCGGCAAATCCGGCTGCGGTCGATCCGTCCTACGCGGCGGTCTTCGAGGCCATGGACGACGACGCGCGCGCCGTGCTGGACGATCTGAACAATGCATCCTGGGCGCCCAGCGGGCCGAGCGCCGGCCAGGCCCTGAGCGGCGGCACCCAGGCCCCGATGTCGAACGAACAGGTGCGCGCGGCGACCATCGCCTCGATCCGCGCCCTGATGCTGATCCGCTCCTATCGCGTGCGCGGCCATCTGGAAGCCCGCCTCGATCCGCTGGGGCTGCAAGTGCCGACGCCGCACGCCGAACTCGACCCGCGCTCCTACGGCTTCACCGACGCCGACATGGATCAACCGATTTTCATCGACAACGTGCTGGGGCGCGAAACCGCGACCTTGCGCGAAATCGTCGGCATCCTGCGCGAAACCTATTGCGGCTCCATCGCCGTGGAATTCATGCACATCCAGGATCCCGAGCAAAAGTCCTGGATCCAGCGCAAGGTCGAAGGCGCGCCCTGGATCGGCGGGTTCAATGCCGCCGAAAAGCGCAAAATCCTGGAGCAGTTGACGGAAGCCGAAGGGTTTGAGGCGTTCTGTCAAAAGCGCTACGTCACCACCAAGCGCTTTGGCCTGGAAGGCGGGGAGGTCACGATCCCCGCGCTGCACCAGATCATCGAAACCGCGGCGGAAGGCGGCGTTGATGAGGTCGCCATCGGCATGCCGCACCGCGGCCGCCTGAACACGCTGGTCAACATTGTGAAAAAGCCGCTGACCGCTTTGTTCAGCGAATTCGGCGGCGAAAGCTTCAAGCCCGACGACGTACAAGGCTCCGGCGACGTGAAGTATCACCTGGGCACGTCCACCGATCAGGAAATCGGCGGTCGGATGGTGCATCTGTCGCTGCAACCGAACCCGTCGCACCTTGAAGCGGTCGATCCCGTCGTCATCGGCAAGGTGCGTGCGCGCCAGGATCGCGCCGGGGATACGCAGCGCCGGTCTTCGGTCATGGCGATCCTGATGCACGGCGATGCCGCCTTCGCCGGGCAGGGCCTGGTGTATGAGACCCTGGCGATGAGCCAGTTGATCGGCTACCGCACGGGCGGAACGATCCATGTGATCGTCAACAACCAGATCGGCTTCACGACGGTGCCGGCGCATGCCTATTCCGGGCTGTACTGCACCGATGTCGCCAAATCGATCCAGGCGCCGGTGCTGCACGTCAACGGCGACGATCCCGAAGCGGTGATGTTCTGCGCCCGCATGGCCGCCGAATTCCGCATGCGCTTCGCCGCCGACGTCGTGCTCGACATCGTCTGCTATCGCCGCCACGGCCATAACGAGACCGACGAACCCGCGTTCACCCAGCCGGTGATGTATCGCGCCATCAACAAGACCCGCACGACACGCACGATCTACGCCGAACGCCTGGCCGCCGAGGGCGCGGTTCCGGCCGACGAAGCCCAGGCAATGTGGGACAGCTTCGCCAAGACGCTGGAAGACGCCAATACCGCCGGAAAATCCTACAAGCCCAATAAAGCCGATTGGCTCGAAGGCCATTGGTCCGGTTTCCATCCCCCGGAAACCGAGGACATGGTCCATGTCGAGGAACTGACGGCCGTCCCCGAAGCCATGCTGAAGCAGGTCGGTTCGGCGCTGTCGCTGGTGCCCGACGGCTTCAACGTGAACAACAAGATCGCACGTCAACTCGAAGCCAAAAAGGCGATGATCGAGACCGGCGAAGGCATCGACTGGGCCACCGGCGAAGCTCTGGCGTTCGGCACGCTGATGCTGGAGGGCAGCCGCGTGCGCCTGTCCGGTGAAGACTGCCAGCGCGGCACCTTCAGCCATCGCCATGCCGTGCTGATCGATCAACTCAACCAGAACGAATACGTCCCGCTGAACAATATCGCCCAGGATCAGGCGAAAATCGACGTCTTCAACTCCCTGCTGTCCGAAGCCGGGGTGCTGGGCTTCGAATACGGCTACTCGCTGGCCGATCCGCGCACGCTGGTGCTGTGGGAAGGCCAGTTCGGCGATTTCGCCAACGGCGCGCAGGTCATCATCGATCAATTCCTGGCCAGCGGCGAAACCAAGTGGCTGCGCATGTCCGGTCTGGTACTGCTGCTGCCGCACGGGCACGAAGGTCAGGGGCCGGAGCATTCATCCGCTCGTCCGGAGCGCTATCTGCAACTGTGCGCCGAACGGAATATGTGGGTCTGTAATTTGACGACGCCGGCGAATTATTTCCATGCCCTGCGCCGGCAGTTGCACCGCAATTTCCGCAAGCCCTTGGTGGTGTTCACGCCGAAATCGCTGCTGCGCCACAAGCTGGCGGTTTCCAAATTGTCGGAAATGGCGGATGGTAGCCGGTTTCAGTTCATGATCCCGGAAATCGACGCCATCGCCGCGCCCGACCAGGTCAAGCGCGTCGTGATCTGCACCGGCAAGGTCTACTACGACCTGCTCGCCGAACGCCGAACCAAGGGGATCGTCGACGTGGCGCTGCTGCGCATGGAACAGCTTTACCCGTTCCCGGAAAACACCCTGGGACGCCTGATGGCACCGTATACCAATGCGGATGTGATCTGGTGTCAGGAAGAGCCGGAGAACATGGGCGCCTGGACCTTCGTCGATCGCCGCATCGAAGCGGTGCTGAAGCGGCTCGACATCGCCGCGAAACGCCCCAGCTATGTCGGACGCGAAGCCGCGGCCAGCCCGGCGACCGGCCTCGCCCGCACCCATCAAGCCCAACAAAACAAGCTGGTTGCAGAAGCCCTGGGCCTCTGACCGCCGAACCGGCCGAACGGCCAGGAGAGTTTGAGTGTCGACTGAAATCAAGGTGCCCACGTTGGGCGAAAGCGTCACGAACGCGACAGTCGCCCGCTGGATGAAGCAGGTGGGCGATACAGTCGCGGCCGACGAACCGCTGGTGGAACTGGAAACGGACAAGGTGACGGTCGAAGTCGCCGCGCCGTCCGCCGGGGTTCTCTCCAGCATCTCCGTCCCCGAAGGGACGGAGGTCGAGGTCGGGGCTCTGCTGGGCATGCTGAACGACGGGGCCGCCGCCGCTCCGCCCGCGGCCGTGGCACCGCCCGCCAGCGTTGCGGGCATCCACGCCCCGCCGCGCCCGCTTGGCCCTGTCTCCCGCCCCGCGACACCGCCGGTCTCGGCGCATGCGCCGCTGCCGGCCGCCGCCAAGATCATCGAGGAGCAGGGCGTCTCCGCCGCCGCGATCGGGCTGGGCAGCGGCAAGGACGGGCGCATCACCAAGGGCGACGTGCTGGCGTTTCTTGGTCGCGCCGCGGCACCTGCGCCGACTCCCATGGCGGCTCCGACGCCCGTGGCTGCTCCCGCGGCGGCGAAAGCCGCGCCGCGCGCCGCCGATGCGCGCGAAAACCGGGTGAAGATGACGCGCCTGCGGCGCACCATCGCGCTGCGGCTGAAGGAAGCGCAGAACAACGCCGCCATGCTCACCACCTTTAACGAGGTGGACATGTCGGCCGTCATGGCACTGCGCGCCGAGTATCGCGACGCGTTCGAGAAGAAGAACGGCGGCATCCGCCTCGGCTTCATGTCCTTCTTCGTCCGCGCCTGCTGCGTGGCGTTGCAGGAATTCCCCGCCGTCAACGCCGAGATCGACGGCGAAGACGTCATCTATAAGAACTACATCGACATGGGCATCGCCATCGGCGGGCCGAACGGTCTGGTCGTGCCGATCATCCGCGATGCCGAACACCTGAACTTCGCGCAGATCGAAGGCGCCATTGCCACTTTCGGCAAGCGCGCCCGCGACAATGCGTTGAAGATGGACGACATGGCCGGCGGCAGCTTCAGCATCACCAACGGCGGGATCTACGGCTCCCTGATGTCCACGCCGATCCTGAACCCGCCGCAATCGGCCATCCTGGGCATGCACAAGATCCAGGACCGCCCGATGGCGATCAACGGCAAGGTCGAAATCCGCCCGATGATGTACTTGGCGCTATCCTACGATCACCGCATCGTCGACGGCAAGGAAGCCGTGTCGTTCCTGGTGCGCGTCAAGGAGGGGATCGAGGATCCCCGCCGCCTGCTGCTGGGACTGTGATCACCCCTGGCTCCGACCTCTCCAAGAGGTCGGAGCATCCGATCCCGTTCGGTAAGGGGCACGCCCCTTCCCCGCTCACCGCCGATTACCCGAGGCATTCATGAACGATTCATTCGACGTCATTGTCATCGGCTCTGGCCCCGGCGGCTATGTCTGCGCCATTCGCGCCGCGCAGCTTGGACTGAAGGTTGCTTGCGTGGAGAAGCGCGACACCCTCGGGGGCACCTGCCTGAACGTCGGCTGCATCCCGTCGAAGGCGCTGTTGCAGTCGTCCGAGGAATACGACCACGCGCGCCACGCGCTGGCCGATCACGGTGTGATGGTCGGCTCCGTCGGTCTCGATCTTGCCCGCATGCGCGCCCGTAAGGCCGAAGTCGTCGGTGCCAACGTCAAGGGCGTGGAATTCCTGTTCCGCAAGAACAAGATCACCTGGCTGAAGGGCACGGGCCGCATCGCGGCGGCTGGGCAGGTCGATGTCGGCGGCACCGTCTATGCCGCCAAACACATCGTCATCGCCACGGGCAGCGAGAGCATGCCGCTTCCCGGCATCAACGTCGATGAAACCCGCATTGTCACCTCCACCGGGGCGCTGGAACTCGACAAGGTGCCGGGGCACCTCGTGATCATCGGCGCGGGCGTGATCGGCCTGGAACTCGGCAGCGTCTGGCGTCGCCTGGGGGCGGAGGTCACCGTGGTCGAATACCTTGACCGCATCTGCCCGGCGATGGACAACGAAGTCGCCACCGCGTTCCAGCGTGTTCTGATGAAGCAGGGCTTTAAGTTCCGTCTCGGCAGTAAGGTTACCGCGGCGACCAGCGGTGCGGAAGGCGTTACCCTGACTGTCGAACCCGCGAAGGGCGGTCCGGCCACGCAGCTTCAGGCCGATATCGTGCTGCTGGCGATCGGTCGGCGCGCCTATACCGAAGGTCTGGGGCTGAAGGCGGTCGGCGTTGCCACCGACGAGCGCGGTCGGGTCCGGACCGACGCGCATTATGCCACCAACGTTCCCGGCATTTATGCGATCGGCGATGCCATCGCCGGGCCGATGCTGGCCCATAAGGCGGAAGACGAAGGCGTTGCGCTCGCCGAACGGCTGGCAGGCCAGGCTGGGCACGTGAACTACGGCGTCATCCCCAGCGTGGTTTACACTTGGCCCGAAATCGCCTCCGTCGGTCAGACGGAGGAAGAACTGAAGGCGGCCGGTATTGCTTATACTTCGGGGAAGTTCCCCTTCACCGCCAACGGCCGAGCGCGGGCGATGGGGGCGATGGATGGGTTCGTGAAGATCCTGGCGGATAAGGCCACGGATCGGCTGTTGGGGGCGCATATCCTGGGGCCGGACGCGGGCACGCTGATCGCGGAACTGGCGACGGCGATGGAATTCGGTGCGTCAGCGGAAGATGTTGCCCGCATCTGCCACGCCCACCCGACGCTGAGCGAAGCGGTGCGCGAGGCGGCCTTGGCGGTCGGCGGACGGGCGTTGCATATCTGAGATCGGTCCGGAGAAAAACCGCCCGCCGTTAAGGGAGTGTTCAACATTCGGTGACACCCTGCCAGTCGCGGCAATCCTGCCGCGACTGGAGGAGAAGAACGATGGTCACCATCGAACTGACACTCCGGTGGGGAAGGTTGCGGATCAGGATAACAATCACGATCCGCAAATAGCCGACCCAACCGGCCCCGGCGGGCCGTAACGAGCGACCCGCCGGGAGCCGATTTTTTAGCACCAGGTGCTCCACAAGTCCAGAATCAGCCCTGCTGCTGTTCTGAAACCAATCGCACTGACCATGGCGGAAGATTTTGTCGGCATCTGCCGCACCCACCCGACGTTGAGCGAAGCGGTGCACGAGGCACGCCCTGGCGGTCGGCGGACGCCGCGCTGCATATCTGATACCGATCCGGAGAAAAAAAACGCCGGCCGTTAAGGGAGTGTTCAACATTTGGTGACACCCTGCCAGTCGCGGCAATCCTGCCGCGACTGGAGGAGAAGATCGATGGTCACCATCGAACTGACACTCCGGTGGGGAAGGTGGCGGATCAAGATAAAAATCACGATCCGCAAATAGCCAACCCATCCGGCCCCGGCGGGCCGTGCAAAGCGACCCGCCGGGAGCCGATTTTTTAGCACCAGGCGCTGCACAAGTCCAGAATCCGCCCAGCACGCATCTGCCGCACCCACCCGACGTTGAACGAAGCGGTGCGCAACGCGCGCTGCACATCTCAAACCGATCCGAAAAACTCGTCCGTCGTTAAGTGAGTGTTCAGCATTCGATGACACCCTACCAGTCGCGGCAATCCCGCCGCGACTGGAGGAGAAGATCGATGGTCACCATCGAACTGACACTCCGGTGGGGAAGGTGGCGCATCAGGATAACAATCACGATCCGCAAATAGCCAACCCAACCGGCCCCGGCGGGCCGTATCCAGCGATCCGCCGGGAGCCGAGTTTTTAGCACCAGACGCTCCAAAAGTCCAGAATCCGCCCAACCGGAACCTACTGCGCCGAGGCCACGCCGATGCTATAGAAGCTGTCATGAAACCAATCGTACTGACCATGGGCGATCCCGCCGGCATTGGCGGCGAACTCACCCTGCGGGCTTGGCTGGCCCAGCGCCGCCTCGGCCGCTGTTTCGTCGCCCTCGACGATCCCGCCCGCCTCGCCGCCCTCGCCGCCCTGCTCGGCCTTGACGTGCCCATCGCCACCGTCGCGACTCTCGACGAAGGCCCTGCTCTGTTCGCGAACGCCCTGCCCGTCCTGCCGATCGCGCTGCAAAACCCGCCCACGCCCGGCAAGCCCGATTCCGCCAACGCGCCCGCGGTCGTCGCGTCGATCGAACGCGCCGCCGCCCTGGCGCTGCGGGGCGCCGCCGGGGCCATGGTGACCAACCCCATCAATAAGGCGGCGCTCTACGATGCCGGATTCGCCTATCCCGGCCATACGGAGTTTCTCGCCGAACTCACCGGCGCGCGCGGCAAGCAGATCATGATGCTTGCCAGCCCCTTCCTGCGCGTCGTGCCGGTGACCGTGCATGCCTCGCTGCGCAAATCCATTGCCATGCTGACCGCCGACATGATCGCCGCCGCCGCGCGTACCACCGCCGCCGCCCTTCGCCGCGATTTCGGCATCGCCAATCCCCGCCTCGCAATCGCCGGGCTGAACCCGCATGCCGGGGAACAAGGCGCTCTCGGCGACGAGGAAACCACCATCATCGGCCCGGCGATGGACAGTCTGCGCGCCGACGGCATCGACGTGACCGGCCCCTGGCCGCCCGACACCATGTTCACCGCCAAGGCGCGCACGCGTTACGATGCCGCGATTTGCATGTACCACGATCAGGCGCTGATCCCGCTGAAGACGCTGGACATGGACCGAGGCGTTAACGTCACCCTCGGCCTGCCGATCGTGCGCACCTCTCCCGATCACGGCACCGCCTACGACATCGCCGGCAAAGGCATCGCCGACCCGACGAGCCTGATCGCCGCCATCGATCTTGCGTTCTCCCTGGCCGAAAAGCGCGTCGATCCGGCGCGGGAAGCCGTGTCATGAGCATCCTTGAAGACAAGGACGCCATCCGCGACGTTCTGCATCAGTACTGTTTCTGCATGGACGAAGGCCGCTTCGAGGAACTGTCCACCCTCTTCGCCGCGGACGGCGCCTGGATCGCCCCCTATCGCACCGCCGTCGGCCCCGCCGCCATCGCCGCGTGGCTCGCCCAATCCGTGCCCGCCACGCCGAACCGGATGCACTACGTCATGAACAGCGTCATCGCCGTCACCGGCGACAGCGCGACCGCGAAGTCCAACTATCTGGTCGTGGTCGAAGGCCCGACGGGGCCGGAGGCATCGGTCTGCGGCACCTACGCCGACCGATTGACCCGTACTCCGGCTGGCTGGAAGTTCGCTCGTCGCGAACTGATCCACGCCTTCAAGGGTGAAATGCGCCTGACCTTGCCGCCACCCTGAACGGGGTTACCCGGCGCGTTCGCCGAACAGCGCGAAGGCCGCGCCTTGCGTGTCGGTGCATTGCACGATCCAGCCGCCGCCGGGGACCGCCATCGGCCCGTACAGAATTGCCCCGCCGTTCTCCGTCACGCGGTTCGCCCCGGCATCGATGTCCTCCACCGCGAAATAGTACATCCAGAACGGACCGGGGCAGCCCTCCGGTCGGTTGAAGACGCCGCCGATCTCCTGCCCCGCAAGGGTGATCAATTGATAGGTGCCCATGGGGCCGATATCGACGGCGTTGCCCTTTTCCCAGCCAAACACCGATGCGTAGAACGGGAAGGCCACCTCCCAGTCGTCGGCGGCGAGTTCGCGCCACGCGGCAAAGCCCGGTGTGCCCATCGGCGGGGCTTCTCCCGGCGACTCGCCAGCCCAGCGGAATACCGCAAAGACAGCGCCCCAGGGATCGGCGACCACGGCGAAGCGACAGATCAGCGGCACATCCATCGCCGGCACCAGCACCGAACCGCCCAGGCCGACGATCCGCGCCACGGCGGCATCGACATCGTCGACGCCGATATAACCGGTCCAACACGGCGGCACATTGCGCGCGCGGGCTTCCTCGGTCGTCGCCATCAGTCCGGCAACGGGTGTCCGTCCGACCGCGAACGTGTCGTATTTCATTGTCGGATCGACCGACGGCACGACCGACCAACCCAGCACCGCGGCATAGAACGCGCGCGCGGCGGACGGATCGGGAGTCATCAGGTCGTACCAAACGAATGCGCCGAACGGAGTGGTCATCGGTATCTCCTTAATCCGCCGGCTGAACGACGATGCGGCCGGTATTCTGGCGGGCGAAAACGGCGGGGCGATACATATCCACCAGGTCCGCGCCCGGCAACTCGAAGACTCCCGGCGTTACCGCGCGCAGCCGCACCGCGACTCGAAACCCCGGCTGATCCGATGTCAGCCCGACCACCGCCGCAAAGCGATCGTCGGCGGCGGGTTGGGATTCGGTTTCGCTCAGCTTGCCCAGCCACGCCATCCCCGTAGCCTCGCCACCGCCGAAGCGTCCGGCGATTTCCCATCCCGCCGGCAGCCCCTGCCGCACCAGCGCCCGATGGTCTTGCTTGTCCTCTGCCCGTCCTTCGATCAGCAGCACAAACACCGTATTCTGGCGCAACGTGTCGAGGTTCAACGGCTGGCCGTCGAGGGTCATGAACTGACGCGAGACGCGCATCCCGTCACGCGATGCCGGCAGGGCCGGCGCGGGAATGCCGGTCACCGAGACATTGTACCAAACGGGCTGCGTGCCTGTGTTGCGCGCCGCGATCGGTCCGGACAGCGCGGCGCCGACCGTCGAGGCGGGTGGCAGCGCGACGCCGCCGAGACTGACCGAAACCGGCGCAAGCCCGCGCCCCAGCACCGCGCCGGCCGCCGCCGTCCAGGCCTGCTCCTGGGTATTCAGCGTATCGGCCGCAAGGTTGCCGCCGGGCAGCGCACCCAACAGACGCGCCAAGCGATCGCTCAGCAATCCGCTTTCCCGCAACAACACGGCAATCGCCGCCTGATCGCGCAGGGCGGACCCGTAATCGACGCTCCACGGCTTCCGTTCCGTGAGCGCCAGCGCCTGGCCGAACGCAGCTTCCGCGCGCTTTTGATCGTGCGCCAACGCCAGCGCCGCGCCCAGCTGCGCGCGCGCCAGGGGTGTCGGCAGTTGATTGATCCGCTCCGCCATCACCCGCGCGGCACCCGGTCGGCCCTGACCGGCGAAGGCCAGTACGTAAAGCCGATAGGCTTGTTCGGTCAGGCGGTTGGGCTGGCTGGCATCCTCGTCCGCGCTTTCGGCGATGAACTTCAATGCGTCCTTCAACGCGATCTCGGGGATGGCGGCGCCGGCCGAACGCGCGCGCAGCAGAAACTCCGTGGCATAGCTGGACAGCCAGGGTTCGGCCCCGCCGGACGCCGACCACAGGCCAAAGCCGCCGTCAAAGCGCTGTTGATCCAATATGCCGTTCACCGCCTGCTGCAACCGTTCGGCGCGATCAGGTCCGGCGGTCTCCCCATCCGGCAACAACGCCAGGGGCAGGCCGCGGCTGACGGTCTGTTCCAGGCAACGCCACGCATAGGCATCCAACGCCCGCACGACGGCGGCGACATCGTAGCGTACCGCGCCGCCGAAACTCGCGGAGGCGCGCCAGCTACCGGCCAGGAACTTGTCGATCGGCGGCGACAGCGTCACGTCCACATTCGGCGCCAACTCGCCCCCGGCGGTCAAAGTCACGGGGGCGCGCGCCGAACGCACCGAGATCGCGGTCTCCCGCCGCACCGTGAAACCGTCCGGCCCCGTCACATCCAGGCGGATCGTGCCGCGTCCGATCCCGGTCGCGGCCAGGACCGTGGCGGGCAAGGCCCGGGCACCCTTGGCCAGCGTCGCCGTCAAACGCTCCGGCCCAATCAGCCGCAACGGCCCATCGACGGACAAGCTCACCGCGGCGTCGCCGGCGGGCAGATCGAGGTTATGCAGCAACACCGCCAACCGCGCCTCGTCACCCGGCGACAGGAAGCGCGGCAGCAGCGGTTCGGCGATCAGCCGATCGCGCACCAGAACCGCGGTCGCGGCCGAACCGATCCGCGCGCCGTTCCACCCGACCGCCATCAGCCGCACCTGCCCGGCAAAATCCGGCAGATCGAGCGCGAACGTCGCGATCCCGTCCGCGCCGGCCTGAACGGGCGGCACGAACAAGGTGACCGTCTTCTGGGGGATATCCGGCAGCACGAACCCGCCCTCGTCCCCGCCCTGGCGCAGCGCCGTCGCCTCGCCATCCGCCGGGGCGATCAGCCGCCCCCAATCGTCGCGGATATCCAGACCCAACCGCCGACGCCCAAGGAAATGTCCGTTCGGCTCGGGCGAGGCAAAATTGGTCAGCCGCAGGATTCCCTCATCCACCGCCGCGAGACTGACCCACGCGCCGGGTTCGGCCTTGACGCGGACAGTTGATCGCGCCCTGGGCGGCAGTTCGGCCGGTGTCTCGAAAGCCAACGGAATCGTCCGCCCCCCCGGATCGATCCCAACCCACGTCACCCCAATTGCTCGGCCTGGTCGCGATTTGGCGTCGGCGGCGGGGCGGAAGACATGCAGAGCGACATAAGCGCCCGGACCCCAGGCGGGATCGACGGGAATGTCGAGATCGGCGCCGCCCGCGGGGATGTCGAGCGTGCGCAGCGCATGCACCTTGTCGGTCAGCACCAGCAGCGTGGCCGAACCGGCGAAGGGCGGCACGACATGGATGCGCGCGGTCTGACCGGGCGCATAGGTCTTACGATCGGCGGAGACATCCACCTGATCCGGCACGTCGGGATTGTCCGTCGCCACCCACCCCGCGCGGAACCGCAGGGATGTCGCGGCCATGCCGCCGGCTTCCGTTACCTCTAACCGATAGCGCCCGAAATCCAGCTTGCGCGTGAAGCGCACCGGCGCGTTGGCCGCGATCGACAGCGTTTCCGCATGCAAGGGTTCGTCTTTCCACACCGTCTCGTAGCGCGCGAGGCTGCCGCGCATGACCAGACGCCAGTCCGGACGCTCTCGCACCAGGCGCAGCTTGACCGATGTCGCGATCGGCTTGCCGTCGGGATCGACCGCGAGCAGATCGAAACCCGCTTCCGCGCCCGCATCGATGGCATTTCCCGCGAAGGCGGGCCTGATGCCGATCAGGTTGCCGCCGGGCCGCAGCGGGATTTCCACCGCGGCGCGAGAGCCGCGACCGGCGGGATCGTCGATGGTCACATCGATCGCGGCCTTCAGCGCGCGGGTGGTATCGGGCGCGCGCGGCAGGGCGATGTTGACCCGCGTCTGTCCCCGCGCGTCCGTCGGCTCCAGCGTCAGTTCCTTGCGATCTGGGGCGAAGATTTCGTCTTCCAACCCGATGCGATAACCGCTCAGCGTCGGGAACGGAGCGGGATCGACGACCAACCCGAACGATGCCTTGCCGGTAAGATCGGCGCCCGGCGCGCCATACAGAAAGCGCGCCGCGACCGGCAACGCATAGGGCTGACCGACAACCAGCTTCGCGCCGACCGGCCCCAGATCGACGGCCATGCGGTCGGGCACGAAGGCATCGACGCGGAAGCTGGTCGAACCGATCGGCGGGCGGGCCGGATCGGCGCGCAGTTCCACCGTCCAGGTCCCCGACGGCGCGCCCGACGACAGCGTGACGGGTAAATGGATGGACGCGTCCGCCGCGAGCGGGGCAGCCGCTTCCAGAAAGACCTGCCCATTCGGACGCCGGACGATCAGACGCGTCGGAACATTGGCGGGCTGTCCGGCATCGTCGCGCAGCAGCGCCATGACGCGCACTGTCTCACCGGGGCGATAGATGCCGCGATCCAACCACACGAATGCGTCCAGCGGGCCGGGCTGCGGCAGACCGGCCACGCCGCGATCGGACAGATCGAACGCGGCGTTGTTCAGATCGAGCAGCGCGAAATCGTCCTTCGCGCCGAACGCATGCACGGCGCGCGGCGCCAACGGCCCTTCGCCGCGCAGCAAGGCGACCGGAAACCGTCCGACGCCCAGGGAGTCGGTCGTGGTTTCCGCCAGAATATCGTTATTATCGGCCAACAGGCGCAGCGCGACATTCGGTCGCGGCAGAGCGTCGGAGAAGCCGCGCACCTGTATGGTCAGACCATCCGCGCCGCGCCAGACCGTGGGGGCGAGGTCGGTGCGCAGGATCATCTGCACCGCCGTCATGCCGCCGCGTGTCCCATCGCCGGGTCGCGCGATCAGCGCGAACAGCCCCGGTCCCGCGCCGGCCATCGCCTCCGGCAGCGGCAAGGCGGTGCGCGCGACGCGGTTCGGCTCCCATTTCGGGATTGCCGCCTTGCCTTCCCAGACCACCCGCCCGCTGCGCTCGCCGATCGCATCGGCTTCCCAACTATCGACCGGCTGCCCCAGGCGGCTGTCGCGCAGGAACGCGGCGATGTTGCGTTCCGTCAGACGCGCCAGGGTCAGCTTCAGGTCGGACAGGTTCACGGTGGCAACCGACAACGCCGGCACCTGACCGGCGGGCAGCACGAACAGGCGCGTGTCAAAGTCGATTCGCGGACGGCGGTTGGCCATGGCGAGGGAGAAACTCGTCTCCTTCATCGTCGTCAGCCCGCCCTCCCCCGGCATTCCCGCGCGCAGCGTCAAACGCGTGGTGATGCCTGACGGCAGGCCGGAGGCGCAGAGTTGATCGCCTTCCCGCGTGATCGCCGAACCGGGCGGGGCCGGTTCCAGCTTCACCCAGTCGCGTGGATGAAAATCGTCGCGGCGGGCCGGGGCGACGGTGAATTCCAGGCAGGCGCGCGCCGGATCGGCCTCGGGTTCCATCCGCACACGCTTGACCAGCACGCCGACGGATTTGCGCAAATCGGCAAGCGACTGGCCCAGCGTTGTATCGTCGGGCGCGCGTTCGACCGCGGCTTCCAGCGCCAGGATCGCCTGGGCGGGCCGATCCAGCCGCCGCAGCGCGTCGGCGATCAGCAGCAACGGTGGAATTTCGCCCTTGCCCGCGTCGGATTGGGTGAACGCCTGCCACCCCGCCTGCAACGCACGCCGAGCCTCCGGTGGCGTGCGGCGCATGTGCGCCTGGGCGAGGGAGAGCCAGTGGTAGGCCGCCGCCTCCCCCAGCCCGATGCGGGTTTCCAGCGCGACGACGGCGGCTTGCCAGTCCGACTTGCGGGTCGCGGCGTCGATCTGTTGTTCTGCCTGCCGCCGCGCCTGCGCCGTTCCACCGGCGGGAAACCGCGCGCTCAGCGACTGCGCATAGGCCTGGCTTTCGCCGTCCACGCCGGGAAGGTTGAAATCCTCCGCCCAGGCGGATTTTCCCGCGCACAGCAGGCCGATCAGCATCGCGAGCAGCAAGGTGAAACGACGCATGACGTATCCTCCGGCGGGGCGCGGCGCAGCTTAGCAGAGGACCCGTTATCGGGGGAGGACGATCGACGGACCTTCCCATCGCATCGCCCCATCTTGCACGCGCGACAAATCTCCCCCCGAATACGGCCATCTCTGAAGGGAGGATCAACCATGGATCTCGGACTACAAGGCAAGAAAGCCATCGTTTGCGCGGCCAGCAAGGGCCTGGGCAAAGCCTGCGCCATGTCGCTCGCGCGCGACGGCGTCGAACTCGTGATCACCGCGCGCACGCTCGCGGACCTGGAAGCCACCGCGGCTGAAATCCGCGCCGCGACCGGTGCCAAGGTCACCGTCGTCGCCGGCGACATCAGCACGGAAGAAGGCCGAGCGGCGGCGCTGGCGGCGTGCCCGGAGCCGGATATTCTGGTGAATAATGCAGGCGGTCCGCCGCGCGGGGACTTCCGCGACTGGGACCGCGACACCTGGATCAAGGCAGTCGATCAGAACATGCTGGCACCGATCTTCATGATCAAAGCGGTTGTCGACGGCATGATCGACCGGAAATTCGGCCGGATCGTCAACATCACCTCGGCTTCCGTGAAGTCGCCCATCCCCGAACTGGGCATGAGCAACGGCGCCCGCGCCGGCCTGACCGGCTTCGTCGCCGGCCTCGCCCGTCAGGTCGCGAAGCACAATGTTGTGATCAACAACATCCTGCCCGGCCCGTTCCTGACCGATCGCCTGCGCGGCGGGTTCCAGGAAGCAGCCCGCGCGTCCAACCGCCCGGTCGACGAACTGGTGCAGGAACGCGCCAAGGGCAGCCCCACCGGACGCGTCGGCGACCCCGCGGAATTCGGCGATGCCTGCGCCTTTCTGTGTTCGGCCAAGATCGGTTTCATCGTCGGGCATAACCTTATCCTCGACGGCGGCAACTTCAACTCCTCCATCGCCTGACCCGAACGGCCGCCCTCGCGACGGGGGCGGCCGCCTTTTCCTCCCGCAAAGGCCCCATCCCATGGACCCCAGCTTCCTGTCCGCCACCCTCCTCGGCGCCATGATCCGAGAGCGCAAAATCGGCTGCCTGGAACTGCTGGATCATTACATCGACCGCACGGAACGCCTGGACGGGCCGATCAATGCCGTCGTCGTCCGTGACTTCGAGCGCGCTCGTCACCGCGCCCGAGCCTTGGACAGCCAGGCCGACAAATCGGCCGCCCTGTTCGGCGTCCCCATGACGGTCAAGGAAAGTTTTGACGTCGTCGGCCTGCCGACCACGCGCGGACACCGGGAACTGAAGGACCATCGCGCGGCCGTCGCATCCCTGTCGATCCGACGGTTGGAGGCCGCGGGCGCGGTCATCTTCGGCAAGACCAACGTGCCCGTCGATCTCGCGGACTGGCAGAGCTACAACCCCGTGTACGGTGCCAGCGCCAACCCCTGGAACACCGCCCATACGCCCGGCGGATCGTCCGGCGGGTCGGCTGCCGCCCTGGCCGCGGGGTTCAGCGCGCTGGAAATCGGCAGCGACATCGGCGGATCGATCCGGGTGCCCGCGCATTTCTGCGGCGTCTTCGGTCATAAGCCGACCTGGGCGCTGTGCCCCAACTACGGCGACCCGACCACCAGCGCCGCCGCCTTTACCGATATCGCCGTGATCGGCCCCATGGCGCGCGCCGCCGCCGATCTGGATACCGCGCTGTCGATCCTGGCGCAGCCCGATCCGGATGAAAGCGGCCTGACCGTCACCTTGCCGCCATCGCGCGCGACATCGTTGAAAACGTTACGGGTCGCCGTCTGGGCCGACGAACCCGGCCAGACCACCGATGCCGAAACCGTCGCCGCGATGCATGCCCTCGCCGACTCGCTGGAACGGCAGGGAGTCACCGTCAGCCGGGTCGCGCGCCCGGATTTCGCCGCCGTCGAAGCATTTCACCTCTATCTGCAACTGCTCGACGCCGGGTGGAGCGCGCGGAACAGCGCCGAATTGCTGGCGATGAAGCGCGCCACCCGCGACGGGCTGCGGTCGGACGATCAGGGTGCCGACGCCGTCATGATCCGCGCCGTCGACATGCCGCATCGCACCTGGCTCGGCATTAACGAACGCCGCCATAAGCTGCGCCGGCTGTGGAGCGCGTTTTTCCGGGAGTGGGACGCGCTGCTGTGCCCGACCATCGCCACCGCCGCCCTGCCCCATATGCAGTACGGTTCGATGGCGGATCGGCGGGTCAAGGTTGACGGGCGAGACGTCCCGTATAACGACATGCTGTTCTGGCCCGGCCTGATCGCCGGCTGCCACCTGCCGGCCACCGTCGCGCCGATCGGGCTGACCAGCGCCGGACTGCCCTTGGGCGTGCAGATCGCCGGACCGCTCTACGGCGATCGCACCACCATCGCCGTCGCCGGGCTGCTGGAACAGGCGGGGTACGGGTTCATTTCCCCGCCGGGGTACTGATCCCTACGGCGGCGGCGGATCGAGCAGCGCGGGGCCGACATAATCCCCGCGCACGACGATGATCGTGCCGAATTCCTCTCGGCTGAAGATATTATGCGGCGCGACGCACGACAGCAGATCGACGCCGCGAATGAGCACCGTAACCGGCGCCTTCTGCACATTCGTTACTCGCGCGACGAAGCTCGGCTTTCCGAGGAAACAGTACAGATACCGTCCGCGATCGACGGGATCGAAGATATTCGGGTCCCATACCGTCGCGTCACGCACGAATTTCCAGAAATCCCACTGCCAGCCGCTGGGCGGCGACAGACGGATCGTCGCATTGGGCTGACCCGGCCCGCCATCCAGCTTACCGGTTGCGAGTTGGCCGGGTTCGGCCTTGCTGAAGTGCCATATCTCGCCGGCCAGGATCGCCAGCCGCTTGGCTTCCGATATCGGCGTCGCCACCAGGAATGCCATGGTCTCCTCCGTGATCGGCGGGCCCTATCCCGCGATCAATCGGCATTCAGACACTAAAGCCCCAGTTCGCTCAACCCCGGATGGTCGCTGGGCCTTGGTCCGGCGGGCCAATGAAACAGGCGCGCGTCGGCGGCGATGGCCACATCGTTGATGCTCGCCTCCCGCCGCCGCATCAGCCCGTGCTCGTCGAACTCCCACTGCTCGTTGCCGTGGGAGCGAAACCAGGCCCCGTTCGCATCGTGCCACTCGTACGCGAAACGAACGGCGATGCGGTTGTCGTGAAAGGCCCAGACTTCCTTGATCAGGCGATACTCTTGTTCCACCTGCCACTTGCGGCGCAGAAAGGCGGCAATCGCCTCGCGCCCGGAAAAGAACTCCGACCGATTGCGCCAGCGGCTATCGATCGTATAGGCCGCCGCGACCCGATCGGGGTCGCGGGTATTCCACGCGTTCTCCGCCATGCGCGCCTTCGCGGCGGCGGTTTCCGCGTCAAAAGGCGGCAGCGGTGGGCGGGAGTCCGACATGGTGGCCTCAATACTGCTTGTACTGGAGGAACTTGCCGCTCATGGTAATGGCGACGCGGTCACCGGCGTTGTTGGGTTCGCGCTGAAGATCCATCTTGAAGTCGATCGCGCTCATGATCCCGTCGCCGAATTCTTCGTGGATCAACGCCTTGAACGTCGTGCCGTAGACCGAAATCAATTCGTAGAACCGGTAGATCAGGGGATCGGTGGGAACGGCTGTCGGCAGCGACCCGCGATAGGGCGGCTGCTGAAGCAGCTTGATCTCGAAGGCGTCGAGTCCGAGTTCCCCGCCGATGGCGGTGGCCGCCGCGACCGGCAGCGGCATTTGGCCAAGCAGCGCGGCGGTGACGTATTCCTTGGACAGGCCGCCCGACAGTTCGGCGAGGCCGGACCAGGTCAGGTCGCGTTCGATCTTGATGCGGACGATTTTCTCGGTGAGTTCATTACGTGTGGTCATGATTGGCCTCATTCGAAGGGTCGTGTGGTTTCAGTGTTCCGCGCCGATCCGCGTGCTGGGCGGATGACGCGGATCGGCGGGACGCCCGGCGGGTCTGCGCACCAGAAAATCCAGCAAATGGTTTCGCAAATGATAGTAGCCGGGGTAGTGGTGCAGTTCGGCGCGCGTGCGCCCGCGCGGCAATCCGTTCTCGACGATTTCCGCCACGCGGGCGTCGGGACCGCTGGTCATCAGCACAATTCGATCCGCCAGCAGCATGGCTTCGTCGATGTCGTGCGTGATCATGAACGTCGTCTGCCTGGACGCCGTGGAGATGGAGACCAGCTCGTCCTGCAGGGATCCCCGGGTCAGCGCATCCAGCGCGCTGAACGGTTCGTCCATCAACATGATACCCGGCTGTATCGCGAGGGCGCGGGCGATGCCGACGCGTTGCTTCATGCCGCCGGACAGATGCACCGGCCGCTTGGCCTCCGCCCCCGTCAGGTTCACGAGGTCGATGTATTTCTGACAATGCGACGCGACCTGGGCGGACTTCCAGTTCGGCCATTTGGAGCGAACGGCGAAGGCGATGTTGCCCATGACCGTCATCCAGGGCAGCAAAGCGTGGCTTTGGAAGATCACCGCGCGATCGAGGCTGGGCCCCGTGACTTCCTGGCCGCCGACGATGATTGCCCCGCCGGTCGGACGTTCCAGACCCGCCAGCATGTTCAGCAGGGTTGTCTTGCCGCAGCCGGAATGGCCGATCAGACAGACGAACTCCCCGGGCATGACATTGAACCACACCTCGTCGAAGGTCGGGCGGTCGGTGCCGGGAAACTGCTTCTGCAGGCCCTGAATGGAGATATGCGGGCGATCCATGACGCTACTCCTGGTAACCGAGGCGGCGGCCGATCCAGCCCAGGATTTGATCCAGGGCCATGCCGACCAGGCCGATCAACAGGATCGCGATGATGACATCGGCGATGGACAGGTTGTTCCACTGGTTCCAGACGAAGTACCCGATTCCGGTGCCGCCGACCAACATCTCCGCCGCGACGATCACCAACCAGGCGATGCCGATGGAAATCCGCAGTCCCGTCATGATCGTCGGCGCCGCCGCGGGCAGGATCACCCTGAAGGCCAGCCGTAGGCGAGAGACTTCGAGCGTGCGGGCGACATTCAGCCACTCCCGACGGACACTGGCGACACCGAAGGCGGTGTTGAGCAGCAGCGGCCAGACCGAGCAGATAAAGATGACGAAGATCGCCGATTTGCCGCTGTCGCGGATCGTGTAAAGCGCGAGCGGCATCCAGGCGAGCGGCGAAATCGGCTTCAGGATTTGAATGAACGGATCGAGCGCCTTGTGCAGCAGGGGCGACGTGCCGATGACAAATCCCAGCGGGATCGCCAGGGTGACGGCGAGGCCAAAGCCCAACAACACGCGCCCCAGGGAGTAGGCGAGCTGAATGCCGATCCCCTTGTCGTTCGGACCGCGATCGTAAAAAGGATGGGCCAGCAAATCCGCCAACCGGACGGCGATGTCCACGGGACCGGGCATGGCGGAGGTCCCCTGCATCGCCGCGGCACCCATCAGGCGCGCGTATTCCGGGTCGACATTCGCGGCCGTGCCGGAACCGGTCACCGCCAGGTGCCATGCGCCCAGGAACAGGGCGAACAGCAGCAAGGACAGCATGACGGCCTTAAGATCGGCGATCCGCCCGGACATCAGCCGCGCCTGATCGGGAACGAGTTCAGATAGGCTTCCGGCGTCGCCGGATCGAAGGTCTTGCCCATGATGACAAAGGTCTTGGTCGTGCCGACCGGACGCGCCATCCCGGCCTTTTCCATGGCGTTTCCGGCGTCGGTCGCCAGGAAGACCTGCCGAGCGATCGCGGCGTAGTCGATATCGGTCTTGACCTGCCCCCAGCGCTTCATCTGGGTCAAAATCCAGATGGCGAAGCTTTCCCAGGGATAGGGCGCGAAATTCACGCGATCCGGCACGCGCTGGATTTTGCCCAGACCGTCGGCGAAGGTCCCGGTCAGGATTTGCTCCAACACCGTCTGCGGCTGGTTCAGATAGTTCGGCGGCGCGATCGCCTCGGCGATCTGCTTGCGGTTTTCGGCGCGGGAGGCGTAGCCCGTCGCCTCCACGATCGCGCGCAACAAGGCGTGGAACGTGTTGGGGGCGCCGGTCACGAACTCCCGGCTCGCGCCGAATGCGCAGCAGGGGTGCCCGTCCCAGATGTCCTTGGACAGGATATGGATGAACCCGACACCGTCATAGACGGCGCGTTGGTTCATCGGGTCCGGTCCCAGGAAGCCGTCGATGTTTTCGGCGCGGAGATTGGCCACCATCTCCGGCGGCGGGACGGCGCGGATCTGGACATCCTGATCCGGATCGATCCCATGCTCCGCCAAATAGTAGCGCAGCAGGTAGTTGTGCATGGAGTAGTCGAACGGGACGGCGAGCTTGAAGCCTTTCCAGTCCTTGGGGTCGCGCCGATCCTTGTGTTTGGTGGCCAGCGTGATCGCCTGACCGTTGATGTTCTCGATGGCCGGCACGGTCCAGGGCACCGGGTTCGATCCAGCGCCGATGGAAATCGCGATCGGCATCGGCGCGAGCATATGCGCCGCGTCGTATTCCTTGTTGATCGACTTGTCGCGGATGATCGCCCAGCCCGCGGTCTTGATGACCTCGGCTTCCAGCCCCTGACGCGCATAGAAGCCCATCGGTTCGGCCATGATAATCGGCGTGGCACAGGTGATGGGGATGAAGCCGATCTTGACCGCTTTCTTCTCCAGCGGCCCCGGCGCCTGCGCGAAAGCCTCTCGCGCGGCGGCGAGCGGGAAGACTTGCGACAAGGCGGCCATCGCGGTGCCGGTGCCCAGCGCGCGCAGCATGCGACGGCGCGACGGGGTTCCGCCGAAGACGGCGCGCACGACGGCGGTATCGACGGGATCGTCTCCGGGCGCGCAGACCAATCCGGCGTGGCCGACACCACAGGAGCAAGCGGGTTTTCCGAACAGCGCCATGGGATACTCCGACTCTGGCTGTCCGCGGGACGATCCCCTGGGACGGATCGTGCTATGCAAGCTTCGTGCCAAGCGCGGAACTCCTGTACGATCGGCTGGAAGGCAGGGTTTTTGGGTGCGCGCGGGGAGGATGGTCGGGAGATTGCGTGACGGGATTTCGTAATTTACGATATTTCATGATCAAAGCGCCGGATTTTCGTGAATGACCGACAGCACGCTCTACCACCGCCTGTTCGACCTCGGACTCGAACCGGCACTCGTCGTCGATCCGCTGTCCGACCGGATCGTCGCCGTGAACGCCGAATGCTGCCGGTTTCTGAAGCAATCGCGCGCCTGGCTTCTGCAAGGCAGGCTGACGACGTTGTTCCCCGATCAGGTCCCTGCCCTGGTCGTCTTTACCGAGTCAGTGCTCGCCAAGGGCCGCGACCGAACCAGAACCCTGCGTATCGACAACACCGACACAGGCCCGGGGCGGCTGGAAATCGGCGGCGTGCGCATGGATCGGGACGATCGGCAGTTCCTGGTGCTGACGCTCTACGATCTGGACGAACGTGACCGACGAGACATGGATGCGCAGGCGGAAACCTATCTGCGCGGCGGGATCGACGCCTGGAACCGAACCCAGGCTCTGTTCCGCGAGATCGAGCAAGAGAATCATCTGATCCTGCATGCCGCCGGAGAGGGCATTTACGGCGTCGACGCCGAGGGGGTCACGACCTTCGTCAACCCGGCGGCGGAACAGATCCTGGGGTGGAATGCCGCCGATCTCGTGGGCCATCGGATGCATGGCCTGGTTCACCACAGCCATGCCGACGGCAGCCATTATCCCGACAGCGATTGTCCCATCTACGACGCATTCCGCAACGGCGCGATCCGCAAGGTCGATAACGAGGTGTTCTGGCACAAGGATGGATCGTCCATCTGGGTCGAATACACCAGCACACCTATTCTGGATCGTCCCATCGGGGACAAAGGCGTGCCGGTCGGGGCGGTCATCGTGTTTCGCGACGTCACGCGCCGACGGGAAGCCGAGGAACGCCTGCACCTCGCGTTGCAGGAAGTCAGCCAGCTGCGCGAGCGGTTGGAACTGGAAAACGCCTACCTGCGCGAAGAAATACGCGGCGACCTCCAACACGACCTGATCGGGCGCAGCGCCGCGACGCAGGCGGTTATTCATCAGGTGCGACTGGTCGGGCCGACGGATGCCCCGGTCCTGATCACCGGCGAGTCCGGGACCGGCAAGGAATTGGTGGCGCGCGCGATCCATCAGGCCAGCCAGCGCGCCGACCGCCCGCTGATCCGGGTGAACTGCGCCGCCATCCCGCGCGACCTGTTTGAAAGCGAATTCTTCGGCCATGTCCGCGGCGCCTTTACCGGCGCGCTGCGCGATCGCGTCGGACGCTTCGAACTCGCCCATGGCGGCACGTTGTTCCTCGACGAGGTCGGGGAAATCCCGCTGGAGTTGCAAGGCAAGCTGCTGCGCGTCCTGCAGGAAGGCCAGTTCGAACGCGTCGGCGACGAGCGCACGCGAGAGGCCGACGTCCGCGTGATCGCGGCGACCAATCGCGACCTGAAGGCGGAGATGCAGAAGCGCAGCTTTCGCGAAGACCTTTACTTTCGGCTGGCGGTCTTTCCGATCGAATGCGCGCCGCTGCGCATACGGACGGACGATATCCCGGCCCTGGCCGCCCATTTCCTGGCCGCGGCCTGCCGCAAGTTGGGTCAGCCGAACCTTGGCTTAACGCCGGAGGACATGGACCGCCTGCGGCGCTACGTCTGGCCGGGCAATGTGCGGGAACTGCAAAACGTCATCGAACGATCGGCGATTCTGGCCGGCGGCGGGCGGCCGCGGCTCGACCTGCCGGACTACACGATGCCGATCGGACCGGAACCGCCGCGTCCGGCGATCGCCCCGGCCGAGAGCGTTCTGACCGAGGCGCAGCGCCGGGATCGCGATCGAAGCAATATCCTGGCCGCGCTGGCCGCCTCCGCCAATCGCGTCTCCGGCCCCTCCGGCGCCGCCGCTCTGCTCGGCATGAAGCCGACGACGCTGGCGTCGCGGATCAAGGCCCTGGGTATCGTCCCCCGCCGCTGATCAGTCCGCCTGGGCGCCCATTTTCGCGGCCAAAGCGGGCATGCGCCGGCGCTTGGGGGACAGCAGCCGCTGGAGCTTATCCAGATAGAGGTAAACGACCGGCGTCGTGTAGAGAGTCAGGATCTGGCTCAAGGCCAGCCCGCCCACCATCGCGTAGCCCAGGGGACGACGCAGTTCGGATCCCGCGCCCTCTCCGATCATCAGCGGCAGGCCGGACAGCAGCGCGGCCATGGTGGTCATCAGGATGGGGCGGAAGCGCAGTAGGCAGGCCTGTCGGATGGCGTCATGCGCGTTGGCGCCCATTTGTCGCTCCGCCGTTATGGCGAAATCGACCATCATGATGCCGTTCTTCTTGACGATGCCGATCAGCAGGATGACACCGATCAGCGCGATGACCGACAGGTCGTAATTCACCCACATCAGCATCAACAGCGCGCCGACGCCCGCCGACGGCAGCGTCGACAGGATGGTCAGCGGCAGTATGTAGCTTTCGTAGAGGATGCCCAGAATGATGTAGACGGTGATCAACGCCGCGGCGATCAGATAGGGCTGGCTGGACAGCGACGACTGGAATGCCTGCGCCGTGCCCTGGAATGTCCCGTTCAACGTGATCGGCGTCCCCATGTCGCGCATCGCCGCCTTGATCGCGTCAACCGCCTGACCAAGCGCCACGCCCGGGGCCAGGTTGAAGGAGATCGTGACCGACGGGAACTGGCTTTGGTGGCTGATCGACAGCGGCTGAACCGGGGTCGTCGACCATTTCACGAAGCTCGACATCGGCACGGCGACGCCGGTGTTCGATTTTACGTAGAGCTTGTTGATGGTCTCGATATCGGATTTCTGACTGGGCAGAACTTCCAGGATCAGGCGATGGGTGTTCACCTGGGTAAAGTACTGGGTGATCTGGCGCTGCCCGAACGCGTCATACAGCGTGTCGTCGATGACCTGCGGCTGAATGCCGAAGCGGGCGGCCTGATCGCGATCGATCACCAAAGTCGCGGTGTTGCCGCCGACCTGTTGGTCGCTGGCGACATCGCGCAGGATCGGCAGGGCGCGCAGTTTTTCGAGGATGCGCGGCGACCATTGATAGAGTTCGTCCAGGTCTGCGTCCTGCAGCGTGTACTGGAACTCGGTCTTGGAGATACGACCGCCGACGCGGATATCCTGCGCGGCCTGCAGGAACAGCGCGCCGCCTTCCACCTTTTGCAGCTTTGGACGCAGGCGCGCGATGTAGTCCTGCGCGGTGCCGCCGGTCCGTTCTTCCCAGGACTTCAGCGCGATGAACATGCGGCCGTTATTGACGGTCTGCCCGCCGATCCCCGCGCCCACGGTCGCGGCGAAAGCGGCGGTATCGGGGTCTTCCGACACGACCTTCATCAGGGCCTGCTGAACCTCGACCATGCGCTTGAATGAAATGTCCTGCGCGCCCTCGGTCACGCCGATGACGACGCCGGTGTCCTGCGGCGGAAAGAAGCCCTTGGGGATGATGACGTAGAGGTATCCGGTCAGCCCGACGGTGCCGAGAAATACCAACAGCGTGATGAAGCGGAAGCGCAGCGCGATATCCAACGACCAGCGATAGGCGGCCAGCATGCCGTCGAAGAAGCCTTCGATGATGCGGTAGAACAGGCCGTGCCCGCCGGTATGGTGGCGCAGGAAGCGAGAGCACATCATCGGCGTCAGCGTCAGCGAGACCACCGCGGAAACCGCCACGGCGATGGTGACGGTCATCGCGAATTCGCGGAACAGACGCCCGACGATGCCGCCCATCAGCAGCAGCGGAATAAAGACGGCGACCAGCGACAGGCTGATCGAGATGATCGTGAAGCCGATTTCGCCGGCGCCCTTCAGCGCGGCCTCCATCGGGTCCATGCCGTCTTCGATGTGGCGGTATATGTTCTCCAACATCACGATCGCGTCATCGACGACGAAGCCGACGGCGATGGTCAGCGCCATCAGCGACAGGTTGTCCAGGCTGTAGTCCAGCAGGAACATGACCGCGAAGGTGCAGATGAGCGCGACGGGCACGGTGATCGACGGGATGACCGTGGCCCAGAAGTTGCGCAGGAACAGGAAGATCACCATCACCACCAGCCCGACGCAAAGGGCCAGGGTGAATTGCACCTCGTGCAGGGAGGCGCGGATCGTCAGGGTGCGATCCATGACGATCCCGACGTGGATCGACGGCGGGATCGCGGCCTGCAGGCGCGGCAGTTCGGCTTTGATCCGCTCCACCGTTTCAATCACGTTGGCGCCGGGCTGCTTGAATATCTGCAGGATGATGCCGCGCTTGCCGTTCTGCCAGCCGGCCAGAAGTTGGTTTTCGGCGGCGTCGATGGCCTGCCCGATATCGCTGACGCGGATCGGCGCACCGTTGCGCCAGGCCAGCACGACTTTGTTATACTCGGCGGCCTTGGTGAGCTGATCGTTGTTGTAGATCGCGTAGGATCGCGTTTCGGAGTCGATCGTGCCTTTCGGCGCGTTGACGGTCGCGCTGATCAGCAGCAGGCGCACGTCTTCCATCGTCAGGTTCATCGCCGCCAGTTTGGACGGATCGACCTGCACGCGCACCGCGCGTTTTTGCTGCCCGCCGAGGAAGACCTGCGACACGCCCTTGATCTGGGAAATCTGCTGCGCCAGCACGGTATCGGCGTAGTCGTTGACCTCGATCAGCGGCGCGGCTTCGGACTGCACCGACATGATCAGGATCGGCGCTTCCGACGGGTTCACTTTGTAATAGTTCGGCGCCGCCGGAAGGTTACGCGGCAACTGCCCGCTGGCGGCGTTGATGGCGGCCTGTACATCGCCCGCCGCGGCGTCGATGTTGCGGTCGAGGTCGAACTGGATCGTGACCTGTGTCTGGCCCTGAACGCTGATGGACGTAAGCTGCGCCACGCCGGATATCGCGGCGAACTGCCGTTCCAGTGGCTGGGCGACCGTGCTGGCCATGGTTTCCGGGCTTGCGCCGGGAAAATTCGCGTTCACGTTGATGGTGGGGAAGTCGATGCGCGGCAGCGGCGCGACGGGCAGGAACGGGTAAGCGGCCAGTCCGACCAGAACCATCGCGGCGATGAACAGCGAGGTGGCGACGGGCCGACGAATAAACGGCGTCGAAATGCTCATTCTGGTTACCCACCCGTCTTGGTCGGTTCAGCCTTTGGTTTTCCGGCTTCGGCGTCGGCGATACGGCTGCCCGCCTGCAAACGCGATTGTCCGTTCACGACGACGGTTTGGCCGTCTTCCAGACCCTTGGTCACGACCGTCAGCCTGCCGTCGTCGCGGCTGATTTCCACCATTTGCCGAGCGACTGTTTGATCAGGCTTGACGACGTAGGTGAAGAGTCCGGCGGGGCCGTGTTGCACGGCCATGGATGGCACCGTCAGCACGCCGGGCTCGGTCTTCAGCAGCAGGCGCGCGTTGATGAACTGGCCCGGCCAAAGGCGATTCTGCGCGTTTTCGAAGGTCGCCTTGAGCTTGATGGTCCCGGTGGAGGCATCGACGGTGTTTTCCATCGTCAGCAGCACGCCTTCGTCCAGCAAGGTCCGGTCGTCGGAGGCATAGGCGGCCACCGCGACCTTGCCGCGGGCCATTGCCTCATTGACCGCGCCGAGGAGGTCCTGCGGTAAAGTGAAGGTGGCGGAGATCGGCCGAAGCTGGGCGATCGGCATCAGGCTGACGGATTCGGCGGCGCGTACGAAGGTGCCGGGATCGACGGAGCGCAGGCCGATACGCCCGTCGAAGGGGGCGACCACGTAGCAAAAGCTCAGGTTCAGCTTCGCGGCTTCGATCAGCGCATCGTCCGACGCGATCGCCGCGGTCAGTTGCTTGGCGAGCGCCTGGACGGCTTCCAGTTTCTGGCGGGACGCTGCCTCCCGCGCCGCAAGCGCGGCGTAGCGCGCGACGTCGGACTGCGCGTTGGCCAGCAATGCCTCATCCTGTTGCTTCTTCGCCAAGGCGGCGTCGAGCGTCGCCTGATAGGGGCGCGGGTCGATGACGACCAGCAGATCGCCCTGGCGCACTTCCTGGCCTTCGGTGACGGCGACCCGCAGGATCGTGCCGTCGACCCGCGGGCGAAGTTGCACGGCATTGAAGGCCTGCACCGATCCCAACCCGCGGAGCCAATACGGCAGATCGACACGGGCGACCTTGGCGACACTGACCGGGACGGGCGCGCTGCCGGGACGCGGCTGGGCTTCGGCGTTACCCGATGCGAGACCAATCAGCAGCGTCGTGCCCACGCAGACGCGCAGGGCAAGGCGGCGGATTCCGTTCGTGGTTTGCCTCGGCAGCTTATGCGCGCCTTGGAGGTTCACATCCGATCGATGCAACTCGGCGCGTGACGGCATGCGTTCCAGGACCCCAATGCGAATGTCTCCAAAAGGCGCGGGAAACCCGGCACGCCTTCGTAAAGTAGCATTCTCACCGAAATTGAGCGTCGTCACCAGTCGGAAAATGCGTGACACGCGCCGGCGGGGCCGTTCCGGCGGATGGTTGTGCCCCGCCGGAGCCGGCCAAATCCGCCGGGATCGTCAGTCGTTGGTCAGCCCCATGGCCTGGCGGAAGCGCAAGGTCAGCAAGGCGCCGTCGCGCGGCGGCAGATGACGGGTCTTTTCTTCCGCGGAAATCCGCAGAACGGCGAACATATTCTCCTCCCGCAGGCGCGGGCGCAGGGCTTCGACCTCTGCCATGTCGCGGGCGACGGCGGTATTGGTCCAGCCGCAGGCGGCGGCAACGGCCGCCAGATCGGTCGTATAGCCGGTGTGGCTGTACTGCGATCCGGTTTCGCCGAAGCGATGATTGTCCAGCACGGCGATCGAGAGGTTACGCGCGCCAGCGGCGGCGACGGTGGCCAGGGAGCCCATGCCCATGAGCATTTCTCCATCACCGGTGATCACCAACACGTGCCGGGTGGGCTGCGCCAGCGCGATGCCCAGGCCGATCATCGCCGTGCCGCCCATGGCGCCCCACAAATAGAAATTCAGCGGACGGTCGCCGGCGGCGCCGACGTCGTAGGTGGCGGCACCCAGGCCGGTGACGACCAGCAGATCGCCGGGATCGCGCATCAGGGCGGCGACGACTTCGCGGCGATCGAGGGTTCCATCGTTCGGGCGGCTCATTTCACGAACACCTTTGCGCCGAGCAGACGTTGGGAGAACAGGACGGCGACGGGGATGTGGCTGTCGAAGGCCAGCGCGGCGGAGGCGGCGACCATTTCCACGGCTTCGTCCGGTCGGTCCGCGCGCCGGACATGCACGCCGGCGGCACCGAGGACGGTCGGCGTGGCGACACCCATCGGCACCTGCCAGGGATTGAACTCCCCCCATTCGCCGCGCATCGTGACGAGCGTCAGGAACGGCATCCGGCAGTTCACCGACAAGGACAGCATGTTGATGCAGTTTCCGACGCCGGACGACTGCATCAGCAGGGCCGCGCGTTGCCCGCCAAGCCATGCGCCGGCGGCAAGGGCGATGCCCTCCTCCTCGGTGGTCAGGACGACGGCCCGCATATCGGGATCGGCGTGGGCGGCGTTGATGAGGTGGGCGTGGCCTGCATCGGGCACGTAACCGATCTGCCTGATGCCGGCGGCTTTCAGCGCGGCGTAGACGCCGGCCTGCCAAGTGGGTTGATCCATGTGGTCTCCTCTGCAAGCCGCTTTTTGCCCGTGCCCGCGCCGAAGGGCAATGCGCGAGACAGTGCCGGAGCGTTCGGGAAGGCTGGTATGGGACGCGAATTCGTCCTAATCCCAGCCGACAGGTTGACGGAGGAAATACGGGTCATGCGCGAAATCGGTCACTTCATCGGCGGTCAGCCGGTTGCCGGAACAAGCGGCAAGTTCGGCGATGTCTATAACCCCGCCTCCGGCGAGATCACGGCGCGGGTCGCGCTGGCCGATGCCGGCGAAGTGGACAAGGCCGTCGCCGTTGCCAACGCCGCGTGGCCGGCCTGGGCGAATACCCCGCCGCTGCGCCGTGCCCGGGTGATGTTCAAGCTGAAGGAATTGCTGGAGCGCGATCGGGCCGAGATGTCGGCGATCATCACCTCGGAACACGGCAAGGTGCTGTCGGACGCCGACGGCGAAGTGCAGCGCGGCCTTGAAGTGGTGGAGTTCGCCTGCGGCATCCCGCATCTGCTGAAGGGCGAATACACCGACATGGTCGGGACGGGCATCGACGCGTGGTCGATCCGCCAACCCCTGGGCGTGGTCGCCGGGATCACGCCGTTCAACTTCCCGATCATGGTGCCGCTGTGGATGATCCCGGTGGCGCTGGCGACGGGCAATTGCTTCATCCTGAAGCCGTCGGAAAAAGACCCCTCCGTCGCGTTGAAGCTGGCCGCCCTGCTGAAGGAAGCCGGGCTGCCGGACGGCGTGTTCGCCGTGGTGCAGGGCGGGCGCGACGCGGTGGAGGCGATCATCGCCCATCCCGGCATCGCGGCGATCAGCTTCGTCGGTTCCACCGCCATCGCCGAGACGATCTACAAGGGCGGCACGTCGGCCGGTAAGCGGGTGCAGGCGCTGGGCGGGGCAAAGAACCATCTGGTGGTGATGCCGGACGCCGACCTCGACGACGCCGTCGATGCCCTGATGGGTTCGGCCTATGGCGCCGCCGGAGAGCGTTGCATGGCGGTGTCCGTCGCGGTCGCGGTCGGTTCGTCGGGCGATGCACTGATCGAAAAGCTGGCCCCGCGGGTGCGCGCGCTAAAGGTCGCGCCGGGCGTCGATCCGGACGCCGAGATGGGACCGCTGGTGACGGCGGAGCATCTGGCCAAGGTGCGCGGCTATGTCGATCAGGGCGTGCGCGAGGGCGCGAACCTTGTCGTGGACGGGCGCGGTCTGAAGCTGCAAGGCTATGAGAACGGGTTCTTCCTGGGCGGCTGCCTGTTCGACAACGTCACGCCGGACATGCGCATCTATCAGGAGGAAATCTTCGGGCCGGTGTTGTCCGTGGTGCGCGCGCCGGATGTCGCCACAGCGACCCGTCTGATCAACGCGCATGCCTACGGCAACGGCGTCGCGCTGTTCACCAATGACGGCGGCGTGGCGCGGGACTTCACGCAGGCGATCCAGATCGGCATGGTCGGCATCAACGTGCCGATCCCTGTGCCGATGTCGTTCCATTCCTTCGGCGGCTGGAAGCAGTCGCTGTTCGGCGACCATCACATCTACGGGATGGAAGGCGTGCGCTTTTACACCCGCTATAAGGCGGTGACTCAGCGCTGGAGCGGCGGGGCGAAGCGCGGGCCGGAATTCACGATGCCGATCCTGGGTCGGTAACGACCTGCCTCCGGGAACGGCATTGGGGCGCGATGGGGTCGAGAGCGAGCATCGCCTTGACCCTGTCGGAGCCTCGGGCTACCGGCTTCGCATCGCTTTGACAGGAACCGACGCCGGTGAATGCCTTCACCTTTCCGCCTCCGCCGCCCTCCCCCCAGGCCGAAACCCTGCGCGCGGAAGTACGCGCTTTTCTGAGCGAGGCGCTTGCCGATCGCTCCCCGGTCGAACGTTCGGAGTCCTGGACCGGGCTCGATGCCGGGTTCAGCCGCAAGATGGGCGAACGGGGCTGGATCGGCATGACCTGGCCCAAGCAGTATGGCGGGCACGAGCGCACCGCGCTGGAACGCTATGTGGTGCTGGAGGAAATGCTGGCCGCCGGGGCGCCGGTGGGGCTGCATTGGATCGCCGACCGGCAGTCCGGCCCGCTGATCCTGCGCGCCGGGACGGAGGAGCAGCGCCAAACGCTGTTGCCGAAGATCGCCGCCGGGGAGGCTTTTTTCTGCATCGGCATGAGCGAGCCCGATACCGGATCGGACCTGGCGTCGGTCCGCACCCGCGCGGCGAAGGTTCAGGGCGGCTATCTGGTTAACGGCACCAAGGTCTGGACCAGTTTCGCGCATTTGTCGCAATACATGATCCTGTTCTGCCGCACCGGCGCGTCGGAAGAGCGCCACGGCGGCGTCAGCCAATTCGTGGTCGATCTGCACAACACCCCGGGCGTGAAGGTCAGCCCCATCTACGCCCTGACCGGGGAACACCACTTCAACGAAGTCGTTTTCCAGGACGCGTTCATTCCCGACTCGGCGTTGCTGGGCAAGGAAGGCGACGGCTGGAACCAGGTCACCAGCGAACTGGCGTTCGAACGCAGCGGGCCGGAGCGGTTTTTGTCCTCGTTCTGGCTGTTGGTCGAGCTGACCCGCGCGCTGGGGCCCAATCCCACCGATGCCGGGGCCGTCGCCCTGGGGCGTCTGACGGCGCACATCATGGTGCTGCGCCGGCTGTCGCGCTCGGTCGCCGGGATGTTGCAGAACGGCGCCAATCCGGCGTTGCAGGCGTCGTTGGTCAAGGACCTGGGCGCGCTGGTGGAGCAGGAAATCCCTGAAATCGCGCGTCAGTTGATCGCCGCCGAACCGGATGAGCGCTCCACGCAGGCGTTTTCGTCCGTGCTGGCGCATACGATGATGCACGCGCCGTCTTTTTCGTTACGCGGCGGCGCGCGGGAAATCCTGCGCGGCATCATCGCCCGCGGCCTTGGCCTTCGCTGAACCACAGGAAACGACCCCATGACCGAAAAAGTGCTTTACGAACAGGATGGCGCGATCGTTACGATCACGCTGAACGATCCCGGCATGCGCAATCCCATCTCCGAGGCCGAAATGGTCGAGGGTATCGTTTCGGCGATCGAGCGTCTGAACGAGGACGGGTCGGTGCGGGTCGCGATCCTGACCGGCGCGGGCAGCGCATTCAGCTCCGGCGGCGACCTGCGCAAGATGCAGCAGGATTTCGGTCCGCGCGCGGAAAAGCCGGCGTTGACGCCGCGTTACTACAAATTCGGCATTCAGCGCATTCCCCTGGCGTTCGAGAAGCTGGATGTGCCGATCATCGCCGCCGTCAACGGTCCGGCGATCGGCGCCGGCCTCGATCTGGCCTGCATGTGCGACATGCGCATCGCCTCGGAAAGCGCCCGTTTCGCCGAAAGCTTCGTTAAGGTCGGCATCGTGCCGGGCGACGGCGGTGCCTGGCTGTTGCCGCGCGTGGTCGGCTTCTCCAAAGCCTGCGAAATGGCGTTCACCGGCGACATGCTGAACGCTGCCGAAGCCTTGGCCTGCGGGCTGGTGTCGCGCGTCGTGCCGGATGCGGAACTGCTTGATGCCGCCCGCGCCCTGGCCGGTCGGATCGCGGTGAACCCGCCCTATGCCGTGCGGATGGCGAAGCGCCTGCTGATGGAAGGCCGTCATACGCGGCTGGATACGCTGCTGGAGATGTCCGGCGCGATGCAGGCGCTGACGCATGCCACGGCGGATCACCGCGAGGCGGTGAACGCGTTCCTGGAAAAGCGTAAGCCGAGCTTCACCGGGGAATAACCGGGGTCGCTCCCGCTTTGGCGGGAGCGACAGTCTCGGTTAGCGAGCCTCTCCGGCGAAACCGCCGCGCAGTGCGCTCAGACGCGCCAGGGCTTCCGCCGACAGCGGCCCCTTGAGCACGGCGGCCAGGGCGGATTCGAATTCGTCGACCGTCGCCATGCCGACGAGGATGGAACCCATCGCCTTGTGTCCGATGGCGAAGCGGGTGGCCGCTTCGGTCAGGCTGGCGGCGAAGCCTTCGGTCACCAGCGGCATCAGGCGTTGGGCACGCGCGAGATCGGTGTCGTAAGATAACGCCGACCCAATCGGTTCCGGCGGCGGGCTCGCGATCGGATGACGTTCGGCGCTGCCGCTGAGCGCGCCCGCGGCGAGGACGCGAATGCCGACGACGCCGACACCGGCGGCCAGGGTATGGTCGAACAGACGACCGTAATCCTGCGCGGGATAGCCGGCGGGCAGCGCCTCCGCCGCCGAGGCGTTCAGCATGTTGTAGCTGATCTGGGCGCTGTCGATCACCTTGGCATCGATGACCTGATGCAGCGCGGCAGTCTCACCGACGGCGGTGATGCCCAGGAAGCGAGTCTTGCCGGCTTGCTGAAGCTTCTGGAACGCCGGCACGACGCCGTTCAGCACCTGGGAGACGCTGAGGCTTTCGCCCTCTCCGTTCAGGGTGATCGGGTTGTGCAGGTGGAAGATATCGACCTGTTCCATGCCCAGGCGGGCCAAGCTGCCGTCGAGGGACTCCGTCACCGCCGCTTCGATCCGGCCGACGTCGGTCTTGGGCAGGCGCACCTTGGTGCCGACGACGGCGTCGGCCGGTTTCAGCGCTTTCAGCGCGACGCCCAGATTGGTTTCCGACACGCCCATGCCGTACTGCACGGCGGTGTCGAAGTAGTTGATCCCGACCTCCAACGCCCGCGCGACTGCGCGTTCGCGATCGGCGGCGGTGCCGCGGACCATCAGCCCGCCGACCGCGCCGCAGCCGAAGCCAAGGATCGAAAGCTTCAGCCCGGTACGGCCAAAAACGCGCATTTCCATCGGTTTACTCCCCATACAGTCCGGCGCCGCGCGCCCTTATTTTACACAGCGCCACCAGCAGATCGATCGTCGGCGTGCGCACCCCGGCCAGACGCGCCAGGACGGTGGGGGCATCGAACATCTGGTCGATTTCCATTCTCCGTCCCAGTTCCAGGTCCTGCAGGATCGAGGGTTTATGATCCATCGAGCGGCCGTTGGCGATGCGGGCCTCTGGGTCGACGTCCAGGTTGCAGCCCAGGGCGCGAGCGATGGCGATGGCTTCGGTCATCACGCGGCGGGCGGCATCCTCGGCGACGGGGTCGGCATAGACCGATTTGGGCGCGGCCCCGGTCAGCACCGCGAGCGATCCGCCGGCGAGGTTGGACATCAGCTTCGCCCAAATCTCGGTGCGGATGGCCGACGTCATCTCCCCGGAAATGCCTCCGGCGCGGATCAGGGCGGCGAGCGCATCGACGCGCGGGGTGAGCGTGCCGTCGATTTCGCCCAGGATCAGGCGGGATTTGGCCTGTTCGACCTCGATCACACCCGGAGCGATCACGGCGCTGGCGGAATAGACGACGCCGCCGACGGTGCGATCGATGCCGACGGCGTTCAGCACGGCGTCGCCGGGATCGAGGCGGTCGAGGCGGCGGCCGTCGTGCGGGCCGCCGAGCTTCTGGAAATACCACCAGGGGATGCCGTTCATGACGAAGACCACCAGGGTTTCCGGCTTGAGCAGCGGCGCGATGCCGGCGGCGACCTCCGCCAGGCCGGGTGCCTTGACGGTCACGAGCACGACGTCCTGCGGCCCGAGGTCGCGCGGAGAGTCGGTGGCGACGGGGGTGACGCGCAACGTGCCGTCCGGGGCATGGACGGTCAGTCCGTTTGCCTGAATTGCGGCAAGGTGGGCGCCACGCGCGATGACCGAGGTTTCCGCCCCCGCGCGGGCAACCCGCGCCGCGAGGTGCCCGCCGATGGCGCCGGCGCCGTAGACACAGATTTTCATGTTCATCCTCGTGGGCGTCATGCCGCCCTATCGAAGGACGAGCGGGCGGCGCGGGTCAAGCACCGGCTCTTGGCGCGCATGGAGGCAGGGGAAATCCCAACGGGGAAAATCCCAACGGGGAAAATCCCAACGGGGAAAATCCCGGAAAATGCGCGCCCCCCCTTCCCGCTGGCTCGTCGCCCGATCCGGGGGCATGAATTGGGTCACGGGAGACGGACGATGAAGCACCTGAACAGCGGCGGGGACGAGATGGCAAAGCCGGGATTGGTCACAACCGTGGCGAGAATGTCACACCGACCGTCGGATGCGTCACAGTTTATAAAAAATCACCCCAATCGGGGCACCGTTAAGACACAATTAACTTCCATCGTTCTTAACAGCCGAGGCGGACCGAACAAGGACGGGTCCAGAATCGGACGGGACGAGGAAAGGGTGAAAGCGATGTGCGGCATGTCAATTGACACGATGACGCTGAGCGGATTGCTGGAAGACCAGCTGACCCAACTCGTGATGCGCAGTGACGGCGTGTCGGAGGAGGATTTTTCCGCCCTGATGTATCGTATGCGCGACACCCTCGCCGCCCGCGCGCTTGCCCAATCCGCGGCCGACGCGGCCCGCTAGGCCGGCTTCGACGCCCTGCCCCGCGCATGCGGGACAGGGGGTTTATCCTTAAAGCGCGCGATTGGCGCGCGCGACCACGGCCTCGAACAGGACCTGACAGCCGGCTTCGGCCTCGCCGGGTTCGATGCTTTCCGCCTCGTTGTGGCTCAAACCGTCCTTGCAGGGCGTGAAGATCATCGCGGTCGGCACGTGGCGCGCCACATAGACCGCGTCATGCCCTGCCCCCGACACGATCTCTCGCGTTGAATAGCCCGATCGGGCCGCGCCCTGTCGCACCAGGTCGATACAGGCGTGATCAAAGGGCTGCGCCGGGATCTTGAACAGCGTCGTCAGGTCCAGCTTCACGCCACACGCGGCGGCGATGGCGGCGGCCTCGACCGGGAATTCCGCGTCCAGCCGGTCGATTTCGGCCGGGTCGGGGTGACGGAATTCAACGGAAAACCGCACTTCCCCGGGCACCACGTTGCGGCTGTTGGGGATGACCAGCATTTGCCCGACGGTGCCGCGCCCATCCTCTCCGCGCGCGCGCATCAGCCGATCGACCAGATCGACGATCCGCGCGGCGCAAACCAGCGCGTCGCGGCGGGTCGACGGCGGCGTGGTGCCGGCGTGGCTGTCCTGCCCGATCGTGACCGCGTCGTACCAGACCTGCGCCTGCGCGCCGGTGACGATGCCGATCTGCTTTTCCTCGCGCTCCAGAATGGGGCCTTGCTCGATGTGCAGTTCGAAATAGGCGTCGGCGGCAAACGGCGCGGCCGGTTCGGCGCCGCGATAGCCGATCGAGTTCAGCGCGGTTTCCACCGAGACTCCGTCCGTGTCGGTCAGGCCATACGCCTTGTCCAAGGCATAGACGCCGGCCCAAACGCCGGAGCCCATCAGCGAATGGCCGAATCGGCTGCCTTCTTCGTCCGTCCAGTTGATCAGCTCCAGCGGCGCCTCGGTGACGATTCCGAGATCGTTCAGGCTGCGCATCACCTCCAACCCCGCGATCACGCCCAGCGCGCCGTCGAATTTGCCGCCGGAAGGCTGGCTGTCGAGGTGGCTGCCGAACAGCACCGGCAGGCGATTGGGATCGCGCCCGGCGCGCCGCGCGAACATATTGCCGATGGCATCGACGCGCACCGTCAGACCCATCGCTTCACACTCCGTGCGGAAGCGATCGCGCGCGCCCTTATCGACTTCGGTCAGCGTCAGGCGACGCACGCCGCCCTTGGCGGTGGCGCCGATGGAGGCGAAGCCCATGAGACTGTCCCACAGGCGCTTGCCGTCGATTCGCTGGTTGGACGAGGATCGTTGGTCGGAAGCCGGATGCGATGTGTTTGCCATGCGCGCCATCTTGCCGACGGCGGCGGTTCCTGCAAGCCTGCGGGCATGAATACCTCCGCATCATCTCCCGCCATTGCGCAGTATGACGATCTCGATCACGAGGCGGTCTGGCGCGCGCGGGTCGATCTCGCCGCCTGTTTTCGCACCGCCGCTCGGCTGGGGCTGCACGAAGGCGTCTGCAATCACCTCTCCTTTATGGTGCCCGGGCGGGACGACCTGTTCATGGTGAACCCCGACGGATGGTCGTTCGCCGAGATCACGCCGTCGCGGCTACTGATCTGCGATTTCAACCGTCAGGTGATCGCGGGCGACGGGGTGCCGGAAGATACGGCGTTCTATATTCATGCGCGCATCCACAAGAACGTGCCGCGGGCGCGGGCGGCGTTTCACACGCATATGCCCAATGCCACCGCGCTGGCGATGGTCGAAGGGCCGCCGCTGCTGTGGGCCGGGCAGTCGTCGTTGAAGTTCTACGGCCGCACCGTGGTGGACGAGGAGTACGGCGGGTTGGCGCTGGACGAGACCGAGGGCGATCGCATCGCGGCCAGCCTGGGCGACGCCGATGTGGTGTTCATGAAGCATCACGGCGTGCTGGTGGTCGGTCCGAGCATCGCGAAGGCGTGGGACGATCTGTATTATCTGGAGCGCGCGTGTGAGGTGCAGCGCCTGGCGCAGGCATCCGGCCGGCGCGTCGTGCCGATCCCCGAGGCGATCGCGGCGCGCACCGCCCAGCAGATGCGGAACGAGGATGCGAATGGCGCTGGACGCGATTCCGCCGGCCTGCATCTGGAAAGCATCAAGCGGCAACTGGATCGCGACGCGCCGGAATGGCGGCAATGAAACGCGCTCTGCTGCTGACGGCGCTGGCGCTGAGCGGGTGCGAGGTGTTCGACCAGACGGTGTTCGCGCCGAGCCCCGAGGCGCTGCCGGTGGAACCGACCATCGTGGTGGCCGCGCCGCCGAAGATCGATCCGCGCACCGCGCTGGTGGTGATCGAGTACGCCGCGCCCAATCCGAAATACCGCGAGACCCTGGGCCTTGCGGTTCGGGCGGCGGAGGCGCGGGACAAGCGGGTGCGCTATGACGTGATCGCGGTGGCGAAGACGATCGACGGTGTCGGCTCCGCCCGTGCGCAGGCCGCCGAAATCATGCGCGCGATGATGCAGGAAGGCGTGCCCGCAAGCCGGATCGCGCTGGGGCTGCGGGCGGAACCGGCGATCCCCAATACGCAGGTGCGGGTCTACGTGCGCTAAGCCGATGCGCCGCTTTCTGGGTACACCGGCCGAGGGGCTGGTACTGGTGTTGTTCACCGCGTTCAGTTGGGGCCTGACCTGGCCGCAATCGAAATACCTGCTGTCCATGCTGCCGCCGTTTTCGATGCGGTCGGCGTGCGGCATCGCCGGCTGCGTGTTTGCCTTTATGGTCGCGTTCCTGCGGCGCGAACGGATCGCGCCGCCGTCCGATCAATGGCCGAAGCTGCTGTTGTTCGCGATGCTGAACTACGGCCTGTTCATCGTTCTGACGACTCAGGCGCTGGTCTGGTTGACGGCGTCGGAGGCGGTGACGATCACCTATACCCTGCCGATCTGGGCCTCTGTCCTCGCCTGGCCGATGCTCGGCGAACGACCGACCCCCCGTCGGATAGCCGCCATTCTGCTCGGCCTTGCCGGCGTGGCCCTGATGGTCGATCTCGGCACGGTCGATGCCCGATGGGAAAAGCTGCCGGGCGCGGCGATGGGTCTGGCGGCAGCGTGGCTGTTCGGGTTCGGCACGGTGGTGGCGAAGAAGTACCCGTTGCGGATGCCGCCGACCGCGAGCGTGGCCTGGCAGGCGGGGCTGGGCGTCCTCCCGGTTGCGGCGCTGGCGCTGACGGAACAACCGCACTGGGGCGGGGTGACGTGGATCGGGTGGAGCTCGATCCTGTATATCTCCACGATTCCGCTGACGATCGCCTATCTGGCCTGGTACCGCGCGCTGCGGCTGGTGGCGGCGTCCACGGCGGCGACGACGGTGCTGGTATCGCCGATGGTCGGTGTGATCGGGTCCACCCTGCTGCTGGGGGAAACGCTGGGGCCGCGACAGTTGGTGGCGCTGGGATTGACGTTGACCGGCGTGGCGCTGGCGTCGCGCGGATAATCCGTCGCCGGGACAGACTGTTACAAAACCACATACGCGACCGTTATCGGTGTGCTAATATCGCGGGAATTGCTTTGTGGGAGAATAGTATCATGCGCCTGGGTCCACTGCTTACCGCCGTCGTGTTGGGTCTGTCCGGGCCGATATTCGTCTCCTCCGCGTTCGCGCAGGGCATCATGACGTCCGAACAGATCGTCAACGGTCTGCGCCCCGGCGATACCGGCGGCCCCGGACGCGGCATTCGCGTGGCTCCGCAAGCCGGCGCGCCCGCCCCGGCCGCGGCACCCGCTGCGGCGGCGACAACCGTCGCGCGCAAGGCCCCGGCGGTCGACCTGCATGTGAATTTCCTGAGCGGGTCCGCCGACCTGACTCCGGCGGCGGCAAAGGTGCTGGATCAACTGGGATCGGCGCTGAAGGATTCGCGACTGGCCGGCAACAAGTTCCGGATCGAAGGTCACACCGACACGGTCGGCACGCCGGAAAGCAACAAGGCGCTGTCGGAAAAGCGCGCGGCGGCGGTCAGCGAGTATCTGGTGACCAAGTTCGGCATCGACCGCGCGATCCTGACCACGATCGGCATGGGCCAGGACGGTCTGCTGGTCGCCACGCCCGCGCAGACGCCGGAAGCGCGCAACCGGCGCGTGACCGTGGTGAACCTGGGCGCGTAATCCATCCTCCACCGCGATGCCGGATGCGGCATCGCGGTGGCAAAGTCATGATCCGTATTACATTCGATACAACCGCACATTGTTCCAATATAATGTAATTCCCCAAATAGTAGTGGCATTGTCTCAGAACGATATACCATTCTTTTAACGGAGGATTTACTGGGTCGCATCCCGCTCTCCGCTACATAACCGCGCGCAACAGGGCAATCGCGCTCGGTTCATGTGCGGGAGAATACGTCGTGGCAGATCCTTTCATAGGCCAGATCATCGCCGTTGGCTTCAATTACCCGATCGACAACTGGCTGCCCTGCGACGGTCGCCTGGTAAAGATCACCGATTATCAGGCGCTGTACGCCCTGATCGGCAATACCTATGGCGGCGACCTGTCCACGACCTTTGGCCTGCCGGATTTGCGCGGGCGCGCCCCGATCCATCAGGGTGTGAAGCCCCCTCAACCCACCTATACCCTCGGCACCCGAGTCGGATCGGAGACGGTCACGCTCACCCCGGCGAACCTGCCGGCCCACACGCACTCGCTGATGGCATCCAATCTGGCCGCCACGACGAACACGCCGAGCAGCGCGACGGTCCTGGCGACGGGAACGCAGACGGCGGCATTGATGTACGATGCCCAGACAACGGCGACGACCATGTCCGCTTCCGCCCTGGGCAGTTCAGGCGGAACCGCGTCGCATGAAAACCGTCAGCCGTATCAGGTTGTGAACTACATCATCTGCACCAACGGCATATTCCCACAGGCCTGACCGACGCACGCACGGGTCGCAAATCAAACGAAGGAAATTGGGATGTCTGAACCATTCATCGGGCAGATCACGTTGTTTGCCAATACCTATCCGCCGCTCGACTGGGCTGATTGCAAGGGCCAGCTTTTGCCGATCGGGCAATATCAGGCGCTGGCCGCCGTGTTGCGCGGCGCCTACGGCGGCGACATGCGCACGACCATCGGACTGCCCGATCTGCAGGGGCGGGTCGCGGTCGGCACCGGAAGCGCGCCGGCCGGCTCCACCTATGCCATGGCCGCAAAGGGCGGGGTCGAAGCCGTTACTTTGACCCAGGCCAATGCCGGGACGCACACGCATGCGCTGAGCGCGACGACATCGCGCGGCAGCACCAACGCGCCGGTCGGCAAGGTGTTGGCGTCGGTCGTCGGCGCTTCCGGCGGCAAGGGCGGCGCCAGCAAGGCCGCGGGCAATATCTATTCCACCGGCACGCCGAACGTCAGCCTGGCCCCCGCATCGGTCGGGATCGCCGGCGCGCCCGGGGCGCACACCAACATGCAGCCGTTCGTTACGTTGCGCTACTGCATCGCGTTGAACGGTATATTCCCGGTTCAACAATAAGCCGACACCCACGCTGAAAACACGCTTTCAGAAAGGATGAAACGATGGCTGAACCATTTGTCGGCGAGATCGAGATCTTTGCCTTCGGTATTGTGCCGGCGGGTTGGGTGCAGTGTAACGGACAGGCGCTTCTGATCCAACAAAACGCGGCGCTCTACTCACTGCTCGGTAAAACCTTCGGCGGCGACGCCACGACGTTCAACGTGCCGGACCTGCGCGGCGCCGTCGCGGTGGGACAGGGCGCCGGCGCGGGATTGTCCGTGCGCACCATGGGCACCAAGGGTGGGGAGACGGCGCACGCGCTGACACTCACCGAAATCCCGACGCACACCCATTCGTTGAATGCCGTGAACACCGCAAACAGCAACGTCGCCGTACCCGGTGGCGCCACGGTGTTGACGCAGACCACGGGCACGGACGGCACGGGCGCGTCTGCGACCTACAACATCTATGCCGCCGATAACGCGCCCAATCAGGCGTTGCTGGCCGCGGCGATCGCGCCGGCGGGCGGCGGCATCGCGCATAACAATATGATGCCGAGCCTGGCGTTGAATTTCTGCATTGCCGTGCAGGGGATATATCCGCCGCGGGAATGACCGGTCAGTTGAACACCGCCTGATAGTCCTGCCGATCGGGCGCGCGCGTGTGTATGGGCATGATGTAGAAGCTAAGGCCGGGGGCGTCTCCGGCCTTAGCCTCGTACAGACCTTCGGGCAGCACGTCGCCGCGCGGGCCGTAAAAAATCGCGGAGAACGGCGGCGTGGTCCGGTTCGGCATCGCGCGGTCTTGCCTGACGTCGACCTTTTCCAGGGTCAGCACGCCATGCCAGCCCGAGAAACGAAACTCCTTGCCAAGATGGGGAAGAAAATCGTCATGCGTCAACGTTTCGGCCATGGCGGGTCGCTCCTGCTTTCGTTGCATGCGATATAGTAGGACACAGGGTGGAGGTGAAGACATGTCGGACGTGCGATTCATGGATACCCCGGCCGGCCGCATCGCGCTGCGCGCCGAACAGCCGGGGGACGAGGCATTCCTGTTCGCGTTGTTCCGCAGCCACACGCTGCCCGAACTGGCCCAGATGCCGGTGGATCAGGCGACGCGTGAGGCATTGACGCGAATGCAGTTCGACTCCCAGACCAGAACGTATCGCGCCAATTTTCCGAACGCCAACTTCGATGTTCTGGAACTGGACGGCGCGCCGATCGGGCGATTGCTGGTCGATGACGGCGGGAATGAGGGCTGCGTGGTCGATTTCGCGCTGTTGCCGGAACGCCAGGGCGGCGGGCTGGGGACGGCGGTGATGCGCAAGGTGGTCGAACGCTTCGCCCTGATGGGGCGGCCGGTGCGCTGCAAGGTGCTGACTCACAATGCGGCGTCGATGCGGATGTGCGCCAAGGCCGGGTTTGTCTCGATCGCGGAAATTCCGCCCTTTCTGCAACTGGAATGGCGCCCGGCCCGCATCGTTTGATACGAAAGACGGGGTGTGTGTCGGCGGATTGACTGTACCATACCGTTGAATTAACGACCGCGCGTACGCGGTTGCGTCATACTCCCCCCACGGCGCGTAACAGCGCGAAAGCTTCGATCAAGGGGGAGACGCATCGTGGCACAGCCTTTTGTAGGCCAGGTTCTGGCCGTCGGGTTCCAATTCGCGCCGTTCGGATGGCTGCCTTGCGACGGTCGGTCGCTGCCGATTGCGCAATACGATGTGCTGTATTCCCTGATCGGCACGACCTATGGCGGCGATGGCGTAAACACCTTCAATGTCCCGGATTTGCGCGGGCGGCTGGCCATCCACCAGGGTCAGAAGCCGGGGTTGCCAAACGTTGTCATCGGGCAGGCAATGGGCACTGAATCGGTCACGCTGTCACAGAACGAATTGCCGGCGCACGGACATACGCTGTCCGTATCCTCCACGACCGGCACCACGAATGTTCCGGCGTCCAGCGTGCTGTTGGCGGCCGGCAATCAGGAATCCGCCAAGGTTTACGACGCGATGCCGGCCTCTCCGACGGCTTTGGCGCCCGGGGCGTTGACCGGCATCGGCGCCGGGCAGCCGCACGAGAACCGGCAACCCGTTTTGACGATCAACTACATCATCTGCGCCGAGGGCGTTTACCCGCCGCAGAGCTGAGCACGGGCCACCGCGGACACCTGCCCCAACACTTCAAGAAGGACTCCTGGGATGTCGGAACCCTTTATCGGTCAAATTGCCCTGTTCCCTTATAATTTCGCCCCGCGCGACTGGGCGGAATGCGCGGGCCAACTCTTTCCGGTGCGCCAGTACGCGGCGCTGTTTTCTCTGCTCGGCGTTTCTTTCGGCGGCAACGGACAGACGAGTTTCGGCTTGCCTGATTTGCAGGGCCGGGGCGCGATCGGCCAGGGCGCGATGCCGAGCGGATCGGACTATGCAATCGGCGATACCGCGGGTCAGGAAACGGTGCAGCTGACGACGATCGAAACGCCGCTGCATACCCATCCGCTGAACGCGACGACCGCCAAGGGCACAACCAACGCGCCGAGCGGCAATGTCTTGGCTGCGGTACTGGGCAATGCGGGCAAGGGCGGCGGTCCAGGCAAGGCGAACGGCAACATCTATAATGCCGGCAGCCCCAACGTCACGCTGGCTCCGCAATCCGTCGGCATCGCCGGCGGCGGTCAGGCGCACGGGAACATGCAGCCGTCGCTGACGCTGCGCTACTGCATCTCCCTGAGCGGCATTTTCCCCAGCCGCCCGTAAGCCAAGCGCGCGACATTCTGTGAAGTTACGGAGGACGGAACCATGGAAGAATTCCTCGGCCAGATCGAGATTTTCGCGTTCGGCTATGCCCCGCGCGGATGGCTACCGTGCAATGGCCAGCTTCTGCCAATAAGCCAATACCAGGCGTTATTCTCGCTGCTCGGCGTGACTTATGGCGGCAACGGTGTGCAGACTTTCGCGTTGCCGGACTTGCGCGGCTCGACGCCGATCGGCCAGGGCGCGGGGGCGAACCTGACGCCGCGCGTGATGGGCGAAGTCGTCGGACAGGCGTCGGTCACGCTGCTGACGTCGCAAATCCCGACGCATAATCATGGTCTGGCGGCGAACACGACCAGCGCGACGCCGAATACGCAAACGCCGTCGTCGAGCGTGGTGCTGACGCAGACCAGCGGCACGGACGAACGTGGGACGGTTGTGCAGTATAATGTCTATACGCCAGGCACCGCGCCGGATCAGATGCTGGCCGCCGGCGCGATCGGGTCAGCGGGCGGCAGCGCACCGCACAACAACATGATGCCCAGCCTGGGGCTGAATTTCTGCATCTGCACGTCGGGGCTTTACCCGTCACGTCCGTGACGGAACGAAACGGCCTCTCCCACTGTCGCGGGAGAGGCCGACGCGGTCAGGCGAACTTCGGCATGACCTTGGTCCAGAATTTTTCGATGGACTTCATCAGCGTGCCGTGCGGGATCAGCCCGTTATAGGTGTAGCAAAACACCCAATCGACGTTTTCGCGCTTCATGTTGGCTTCCAGGCCGCGGATGACGGTATCGACCGTCCCGGCCAGGATGTAGCCTTCTTTCTGCGCCTGTTCCGGAGTCAGGTATTCGCCGGTCTTCGGGTCCTGCAGGCCCTTGCGGAAACCAAACGGCTCAAACCACGCACGCCCGGTGAACTGTCCGGAATCGGCCCAGTAGGCCATCGCTTCTTCGTCGGTGTCGGCGATGATGACGTCGCGCAGCAACCCGGTGCCCTGCCCGCGCGGCCGACCGGAGACTTCCTTGTAGACGTCGTACAGATGGTCCTCGTAATGCGGCAGCATCGACGGCAGGATCGCGGTGACGCCTTCCTTGGCGGCCCAACGGATCGAATTCTCTGACGAGGCGAAGGGCAGGAAGATCGGCGGATACGGCTTTTGCAGCGGCTTGGGGACAACGCCGACGGATTTCAGGATGCCGTCTTCAACGCCCTTGCCCCATTTGGTCGTGGTCGGCAGCGTCCACGGTGTTTCACCGGCCGGAACCTTCCAGAACTGCCCGTCATGGGTCAGCATTTCCTGGGTCCAGGCCTTCTTGATGATCTGGAAATTCTCCTCGAACGCGGCGCGGTTGGCGGCATCGATGGCATCGTGCTGATGCGGCAGGGCACCGCTGACGCCATGGGTCTGCTGCGCCATGATATCGACCCAGCGGCGCTGATAGCCGCGCGCGAAGCCGGCGTTGGCTCGGCCGCCGGTCATGTGATCGAGCATGGCGATGTCTTCGGCCACGCGCAGCGGATTCGCCGCCGGCAGCACGATGCCAAGCTGGCCGACGCGGATTCGCTTGGTCTGCATGGCGAAATACAGATCGAGCAGGACCGGGTTGTTGGAAACCTCGAAGCCTTCGATGTGGAAGTGATGCTCGGTGAAGCTGACGGAGTCATACCCCAGATCGTCGGCAAGCTTGATCTGTTCGGTCAGTTCCCGCAGCATGTTCTGGTAAAGTTCGGGCTTTGTGCCCGCCATGCCCTGCTCGATTTGCGCGCGGCTGCCGATACTGGGCAGATAAAACAACGATGCCTTCACCTGGATACTCCGATTGATTGACCCGAGCATTCTGGCGCTTTCCGGCAGCCGGGGCTAGACTCGCGGCGCACACAATCATGGGGTTGAAGCGCTATGCTCAGACGTTCCTTGCTGGCGGCCACGGCGACTTTCGGGGTTGCCTTAACGCTGGCCGCCGCGCCGGCGGCGGCGCAGATTCAAATCGCGACGGTCGGACCGATGACCGGCGAATATGCCTCGTTCGGGCAGCAGATGAAGGCGGGCGCCGAACAGGCGGTGGCCGACATCAACAAGGCCGGCGGCGTGCTGGGCCAGCAGCTTGTGCTGACCGTGGGCGACGACGCGTGCGACCCGAAGCAGGCGGTGTCGGTCGCCAACCAGATGGCCGCGAAGAAGGTGAAGCTGGTGGCCGGGCATTTCTGCTCCGGCAGTTCCATCCCGTCGTCGAAGGTCTATGCGGAAGAAGGCATCCTGCAGATTTCCCCGGCGTCGACGAACCCGGACTATACGGAAAAGGGCAGCTGGAACACATTCCGGGTCTGCGGGCGCGACGATCAACAGGGCAAGGTCGCGGGCCAGTACCTGGCGAAGCACTTCAAGGGCGAGAAGATCGCCATCCTGCATGACAACACCACCTACGGCAAAGGCCTGGCCGACGAGACGCAGAAGTCGCTGCACGCCGCCGGCGGCAAGGAAGCGATGTACGCGCCTTATGTGCCGAAGGAGAAAGACTACTCCGCGCTGGTCAGCCGCCTGAAGCAGGCCGGCATCAGCGTGATCTACATCGGCGGGTACCATACCGAAGCCGGGTTGATCATCCGTCAGGCCAAAGCGCAGGGGATGAAGGCGACCCTGGTCGGCGGCGACGCGCTGGTGACCAACGAGTTCTGGCAAATCTCCGGCGATGCCGGTGCCGGCACGCTGATGACGTTCCCGCCCGACCCGCGCCTGAACAAGGCGGCGGCCGACGTGGTCAAAGTCTTCAAGGAAAAGAAGATCGATCCGGAAGGCTATGTTCTCTACACCTACGCCGCCGTGCAGATTTGGGCGGACGCGGTGAAGAAGAATAAGACGACCGATCCGAAGAAGATCGCCGCCGCGTTGAAGGCGCCGGGTTCCTGGGCGTCCGTGCTCGGGCCGATGAGCTTCGACAAAAAGGGCGACCCGACCGGCGGCGGCTATGTGCTGTATGTCTGGAAGAACGGCGCTTACGCGCAGATGTGATTGCCGCGAACGACACACGCCCGGATTGGGGCGGGTGTCGGACCGGTCTTGTCCCGCGTGAACACGCCCGCGGCAGGCGCTGTTCCCGGAATGTTTTGTCGGAATATTTTACAAAGCCGCGCGCTCCGACATATTGAGCGAAATGATACGATTGGAATCCAAAGAAAATTTGGATTGGCGTCGTACTTGCATAAGACTCAGAAAGACGCCTGACCTTGAAGTAGAATTTGCCAAAAGGAAAGTCTCTATGCTGAAGCTCGTATGGTTTACAGGCTGCGCAATCGCCCTGTCCTTCTCGCTGGCGTCGGCACCCGCCGAAGCGACGATCGTTTCGGGTAGCTTTGCCGGAACGATGAACAGCGGCAGTGTCGACACTTTCGGGTATTTCGGATCGGCCGGCGTCGACTACAGCGGCGTGGCCATCACCGGCACGTTCCAATATGACACAACCGCGCTCGGCGGTAACACGTGCTCCGTCGTCCTGGGACAAGGCTGCTACGCCGGCCCCACTTCGATAACCCAGACCATCGCCGGAGCCGGTACGCTCACATTCAACGGATCAGGCGGCCCAAGCGGTTTACAATTGGCGGGCGGCCTGACGACCGTAGCGACCGACTCATTCTTCCTTCATGCCGATGCAACCGGCTCCGGTCCACTCTTCGACTTCACGACGCTTCAGCTGCTTTCGTCAGTAACCGATTTCATCCCCAATCCCGGCGACCCCGCGCCGGCGTTTTCACTGACGGGCGTGGACCTGAGCATATCCAGCAACGGTACGATCGCGCTGTTCAGCCTCGGCTCGGAATCGCTTTCGTTTCATATAACCTCCGCCACGGCAACGACCGACGCACCGGAGCCCGCGTCGATGGTTCTGCTCGGGTCGGGCCTCGCCGGATTGGCCGCGCTGCGCCGCGGCAAGCGACGCGCGCGAACGGACGCCTAAGCCGCCAGTTCGATCGGCCGGTCGCCCAATAATCCGGCCTGATGCAGCGCAACGCGCAGCCGAACACGCTCGGCGTCGGAAATCCGCGCCAAGGGTGGGCGCACGACGGCACGATCCATGCGACCCAGCATCACCAGACACTCTTTCATCCGGTTGTGCATATCCAAGGCCGGGGCCGCGTAGAACGCCTGCGCCAGAGGATAGATCCGATCGTTGATCGCCCGCGCGCGCGTCAGATCGCCCGCCTGCACCGCCTGGAACAGCGCCGACTGCAACTCTGGAATGATGCTGCCTGAACCGGACAACAGACCGGCGCAGCCCATCGTCAGCGAGGCCATCAGCCAGGCCGAATGCGTGGTCAGCACGTTCACCGGCCGCGACAGCGATTGCAGCGTGCGGATTTGCCGTTCGTGCAACATCGCGTCGTTCGACCAGTCCTTGATCGCGCGGATCGTCGGGATCGTTTCGGCGAGTTTCACCAGGGTATCCAGCGGATAACTCAACGTGCTGCGTTCGGCATAAGCGAACACGATGATCGGCAGGTCGGTGGCATCGGCGATGGCGGAGAAATGGGCAAGGGCCATCTCCGGCCGCAACTGTCCGCCCATCGAAAAGACCTGCGAGGGGAATACCAGAACCGCGGACGCGCCCCGGTTCTGCGCCATGCGCGCCAAACGCGCCGCCTGATGCGACCCGTCGGCCCAGACGCCGCTGACGACGGGCAACCGGTCACCGATCTCGTCCAGCGTGATGTCGAGAATACGCTCCTGCTCCTCTTGCGTGCAGGCATGCACTTCGGAGGCATGGCCATTGACGGTAATCGCCGACAGGCCCGCGGTAGCGGCGACATCGCGCAGATGGCGGCGGGTGCCGATTTCGTCGATCGAGTAGTCGTCGTTCAGCGCGAGCAGCGTCGCGGGGATGACGCCATGCGGCAGATCGTCCTGGAAACGGGGCATGTTCCGGTCCTCCCATTCATCGTTGGTTAGCATTTCGCGGTTAGATTGCCACGATGCAGGGACGAATCCAACGTGGACATGTCTCGCGGGCGCGCGGGACCGGGGCGGAAGCGGCGGCGGTCGCGGCGTTGACGCGCGACGGCTGGACGATCCTGGGACAACGGATACAGACCGAAGCCGGGGAGATCGACATCGTCGCCGATCGCGACGGCCTTCTCGCCCTGATCGAAGTCAAGGCTCGGCCTTCCCTGCAGGACGCCGCGGCGGCACTGACGCGACGGCAGCAGGATCGCTTACTGGCGGCGGCGGACATTTTGCTGGCGGACCATCCGGACTGGGGTCGCCTCGGCGCGCGGTTCGACGTGATTCTGGTCGATGCCGCCGGGCAGGTGCGACGCATCTCGGACGCGTTCCGGCGGGAGGAACCGGCGGGCTAGTATCCGGTATCTGACCTTCATCGGCGGTTATTTGCGCCCCGGCGTTCGATGGCGGTAGGCCAATGCCTCCGCAACATGGCCGCGCGCGACGCTGTCCGCGCCGGCGAGGTCGGCGATGGTGCGGGCAACGCGCATGATCCGCGTATAGCCGCGCGGCGACAGGCGCAGCTTGTCCATCGCCTGTTCCAGCAGTTTGCGCGCGTCGGGCAGCAGAACGATGGCGTTTGCGTCCGCCTCGGCATTGTTCGCCGGGCCGTCCGCGCCGTGGCGGGCATTCTGCGCGGCGCGGGCGCGGGCGACGCGGCGGGCGACATGCTCACTGGCTTCGCCGGGAGGGGCATGGCTGAGTTCGGCGGCGGTCGCGGGTTGCACGTCGACCGTCAGATCGATGCGATCGAGCACCGGGCCGCTCACCCGGTTCTGATAATCCTCTCCACAGCGCGGCGCGCGACCGCATTCACGATCATCCCCGCCCAGGTAGCCGCAGCGGCAGGGGTTCATCGCCGCGATCAGTTGAAAGCGCGCGGGATAGGTGACGTGCGCGGCGGCGCGGGAAACCGTGGTGCGGCCGGCTTCCATCGGCTGGCGCAGGGCTTCCAATGTCTGGCGCGGGAATTCCGGCAATTCGTCCAGGAACAGGACGCCGCGATGCGCCAGCGACACCTCCCCCGGTTTGGCGCGCTGTCCGCCGCCGCTCATGGCTGCCTGCGAGGCGGAATGGTGCGGTTCGCGAAAGGGCGGGCGCATCACCAGGCGGCCGCCGTCGAGCAGGCCCGCGACGCTGTGGATCATGCTGACTTCCAACGCCGAACGCGGGTCGAGATCGGGCAACAGGCCCGGCAGGCGCGCGGCCAGCATGGATTTGCCCGCGCCGGGCGGGCCGATCAGCAGCAAATTATGCCCCCCTGCCGCCGCGATCTCCAGGGCGCGCCGAGCGGTTTCCATGCCTTTGACGTCGCGGAGGTCGAGGGGCCGACCGGGATCGGCAATGCCCGCGGTGACGGGCGGCGTCAGCACCTGCGTGCCTTTGAAGTGGTTGATGAGGGAAAGCAGGTCGGACGGTGCCAGGACCTCGATCCGCCCGGCCCAGGCGGCTTCGCCCCCCTGACCGGCGGGGCAGATCAGGCCGAGATCGCGGGCCGATGCCGCGATGGCGGCGGGCAACACGCCGGCAACGGGGCTGAGCGCGCCGTCCAGCGACAATTCGCCCAGCGCGGCATAGCCCGCGATCTCGTCCCGCGGCAGTACGTCCATCGCGGCCAGGATACCAAGCGCTAAGGGCAGGTCGAAATGACTGCCTTCCTTGAGCAGATCGGCCGGCTTCAGGTTGATCAGCACGCGGCGGGGCGGCAGCGACAGGCCCATGCCGGCCATGGCGGCGCGCACTCGCTCCTTCGCTTCCGCCACCGCCTTGTCGGGCAGGCCGACGAGGACGAAGGCGGGGGTGCCGGCGGAGATTTGCACCTGCACCTCCACCGGCACCGCGTCGATGCCGGAGAATGCAAAGGTGTTGATGCGAGCCATGACATGGGACGATTGGCGCTGGGTCATGCGCGCCAATCTGGCCTAATAAAGTAAACGCGGAATGAATTACCGAGCGCTAAAGCCGGTCAGGAAGCGTTCCAGCAGCGTGCCTAGAACGCCAACGGCATAGCCGCCTTCCTGCACGATTGCGGTGGGCAGGCACAGAGAACCGACGGCTTCGCCCGCGCGGGCGAAGCCGTCGGCGGTGACGGACAGGGCGTTCAGCGGCTCATCGACCGAAGCGTCGAAGCCCAGGCTGACCACCAGCGCATCCGCGCCGAAGCCGGCAATGGTATCCACCCCGGCCCGCACGGCGGCGAGCCAGCCGTCGTCGCCGGTGCCGATAGCGAGAGGCAGGTTCAGATTGAACCCCTCCCCTTCCCCCGCGCCACGTTCGTCGGCGCGTCCGGTGTACCAGGGGTAATAGCGGTCGGGGTCGCCGTGGACGGAGGCGAAGAACACATCCGCGCGATCCCAAAAGATGCCTTGCGTGCCGTTGCCGTGGTGGCTGTCGATATCCAGCACCGCCACGCGGTTCGCGCCGAGGGCGCGCAGGTGTTGGGCGGCGATGGCGGCGTTATTGAGGTAGCAATGACCGCCGGCGCGCGCGCGATAGGCGTGATGGCCGGGCGGACGCGCGAGGGCATAGGCATGTCGGCCGGCGGCGACTTCGCGGGCCGCGGCGATCGCTCCCTGGGCGGCGGCGAGGCTGGCAGGCCAGGTTTGCGGCCCGATCGGGCAAGCGGCGTCGGCGGTGTACCAGCCGGTGCGGCCGATGATATGGTTGGGCATTCGCCCGCCGCTCGCCAGGATATCCGGCGTTGGGTGGCTGTTGGCGACGATTTCCGGCCCCGCGTCGGCCAACTTCGCCCACTCCTCGTAGCCGGTGCGCAGGAAGTCGATATAGCCGGCATCGTGCACCGCGGTCAGCGCGGACTCATCGATGGCGGGGGGAAGTTCGATCGTCAGGCCCATGGTTTGGCAAGCCGCCAGCAGCGACTCTGCCCGGGCCGGGACTTCGAAGTTCGGGCGTACCTGACCGCGCACCAGGAAGAAGCGCGGATCGTGGGCGAGTTGGATCGGGTTCCAGAATATTTTCATTTCGGCATTCGCAACGGAGGGCAGCGCAGGGCAGCAATCAGATCGGGGCGCGCGCGACGGCAGGCGATGTAGTTGGGGCCGATGAAGTCCTCATCGACGATTTCATAGGGTTTGAACGCAACACCCTCCGGGTACAACTTCCCAACCTCGTAGCCCAGCGCGTCGAAGAACGCGTAATAGTCGGCGAGGAATTCGCGCGTGGTCAGGTTCAGCGCGCCGTATTCGAACTGCACGAGGTCGATGGCACCCCGCGCGAAGGCGTCGTGAAAGCCGCGGAGGACGGCGAATTCCGCGCCCTCCACATCGACTTTCAGCATGTCGATATGGGTCAGGCCGGCGCGCTGCATATACAGGTCGCCGGTGGTGATTTGCCCGCTGCTTTCCACGACCGGGCCGAGATTTTGATCGGTCATCGAAAACGCGGCGGCGTCGCGAACAGTGCTGGCGGCGGTGTTGTTCTGCGGCGTCAGGAACAGCGCGATTTCGCCCTCTCGGTCGCCAAGACCCTGGACATTGACCACCACGCGATCGGCGACGGGGGCGATGACGCGGACCAGTTCGGCCGCCGTTGTTTCGGCGATTTCGAAGGCGTGGACGGTGGCATCGGGCAGCGCCTTGCGGGCGGCGAGCGTCCAGTCGCCGAGATTGGCACCGACATCGATCAGCACGGACGGGTTGAACGGGCGAAGGCGCGGCAGCAACGCGGCTTCGCCATTGTGTTCCACCACATATTGGCGGTTTTTCCATGCGTGGATGGCCTGTTCACAGAACGCCGCCATGGCCTTGCTCGGCTCGGAAAACCGGTCTTCCATCAAGGTGCGCGCCAGCCAGCTTCGGCCACCCGGCGGCAGGCGCGCCACCAGGGATTTCAGGACCGTGCCGACGGCGTGGGCGGTGAGTTGGATGATGCTGGGCATTGGGTGGTGTTTAGCTTGTATTGGGGGGACCTGCCCAGGGTCCTCAAGGGTCGACAGGAGCCAGGGAGTAGCTGGTGCTTCGCCCGCCTGCCGGGCAATGGGTTGAGCACATGGCACCGGCAACCCGGGAGGGGCGTGGATGTCCAGGTGCCCTCGGCGATCGGATTCTCCGCATCGGGTGCGGAGAATAGAAGCGGTATTCTCCGCATTCCGTCAGGCGCTCGCACCCAGTGAAACGTGAACCGGTGGGCGGATCGGATCGTCGCCACGTGATACACGCCGAGCGGCGTGACGCCGCCGCCCGATCGCGCGGCGTCTACCGCCCGCGTCGCAGCGCCAGGACGGCGAGGTCGAGCAGTTTGTTCGTCGGCGCGGCCTCCGCCTTGCCGAAATCGAGCCGGCCGGGCGCAAGGGTTTCCGCCAAACGGTGGAAATCCTTGGGCAGGATCGCCTCCGCCAGCCCCAGCGCATCGGCGCGGGCGTCGTAATGTGCGGCGAGGCGGGCGGTGTAGCGATAGATCGACACCAGAATGCCGACCAGGAACAGCACGACAGAAACGACCGCGAAGCGCGCGATGAGGTTGAAGACTTTGTCCCAGTCGAAGTCTTTGGGCGGATTGGTCTGCGATGCGGTGCCGGTTGGCGACGATTGTTCGGTGGGGGATTGTGTATTGATACCGAGATCGCTGTTCAACCGTTTGATGTCGGTTTCAAGCGTCTCATATTGGGTCTGTAACGCGGCGCGATTGGCGTCGAGAGCGCGATAGGTAGCGAAAGGGTCGCCGAGCTGTGCTTCGTCAATATCAGCGACCTTCAATAATTTTCGCAATTCGTCGAGGGTTTTCGCCTGACCGAAGCTGGATAGGTCGGGCGGGTCGAAAGTTAGCCTGAATCCATCAAAGCCTACCGCCCAGCCACGGCGACCGTCTGCGGAGAAATGCACGGAAGTGAGGATAGGGAATACATTGCGGGTTTGCGCCACCCAGCTTCTACCGCCATCCGCAGTCGCAACGAGCGTGCCCCGCTCACCCACCGACCAGCCGCGCAGGCCGTCGTCAGCGAAATGCACGGACAGGAGGGTGTTCGTCGTACCGCTGGCCCAAGCATCCCAGGTTTTGCCGCCATCCACGCTCACAATGATTGTGCCCCCAAAGCCCACCGCCCAGCCACGGCTACCGTCTGCGGTCAAATGCACAGACATCAAATGGTTCGTCACGCCACTGGACCGCGCATCCCAAGTTTTGCCGCCATCCACGCTCACAACGATCGTGCCCCGCTCGCCCACCGCCCAGCCGCCCAGGCCGTCGGCGGCGAAATGCACGGACCCTAGCCCATCTTATTCATCGCATGCCAGGGATTCGTTGGCGGGCGTAGCGTAATCGTCTGATTTGATGCAGAGATTTGGGTGTCGAGACCAACATCTGCCGAATCGGACGGTGCCACACCCGCCATGGTCGAAAATACTCCACTGCCG
>CANJLW010000032.1 GCA_947475245.1 Acetobacteraceae bacterium
CCGCCATGCTCAGCGAACTGGGCCAACGCGAGCCGGCGCTGGACGCCGCGCGGGAGGCCGTCGCGCTGTATCGCATGCTTGCCGCCGCGCGCCCGGACGCTTTCACACCCGATCTGGCGGCGTCGCTCAACAACCTCGCCGCCATGCTCAGCGAACTGGGCCAACGCGAGCCGGCGCTGGACGCCGCGCGGGAGGCCGTCGCGCTGTATCGCATGCTTGCCGCCGCGCGCCCGGACGCTTTCACACCCGATCTGGCGGTGTCGCTCAACAACCTCGCCGCCATGCTCAGCGCATTGGGCCAACGGGAGCAGGCGCTGGACGCCGCGCGGGAGGCCGTCGCGCTGCGGCGCACGCTTGCCGCCGCACGCCCGGACGCTTTCACACCCAATCTGGCGGGGTCGCTTCGGGTGCTTGGCGATTTGTGCGCGGAGGCCGAGCGGCGGGAGGAGGCGTTGGCGCTGCTGCATGAGGCGATCGGGCTGTTGACCCCGTTTCTCGCGGCGGTGCCGCCGGCTTTCGCCGGGCAGATGGTTGGGGTCTGCCAAAGCTATATCGCGCGGTGCGAGGAAGCTGAGCAAGAACCCGATGAGGCGCTGTTGGGGCCGGTGGGCGCGATCCTCCAGGCTCTGCAACAACAGGTTGAGCAGACATGAGCGGCGCGCAGGATCGATCCGTCAGGGACAATGTCATTTCGAACAGCGCCGTGATCACCGGCGACAACAACACCGTTACGCAGCACGTCTTTCCCCCAGCCGCGGGCGTCGATGCCGTCGCCGAGCTGGCCGCGCTGCGGACGCTGCTCGGCACAATGGCCATCCCTGATGCCACAAAGCTTGGCCGAGCGCTGGACGATGCGGCGGAGGACGCGGCGAAGCCGGAACCTGAAAAGGCGGAGGTCGCCGGTGCGTTAGGACGGATCGTCGGATACGCCAAGAAGGCCGCCGATTTCGGCACGCATGTCGCCACGCTGACGCCGATGGTGGAAAAGCTCTGTGGCTGGCTGGGGGAGCATGGGCCGAAGGTGTGGGCGCTGCTCAAAGGGTCATAGGTTCGGCGGGAAGGACCCGGGACGGCCCGGTTTTGCTTGAGTTTCTCCCACCGTTACCCTATACATTGGCCCAGTGTATATCCCAATCCGAGGCTCGCCATGCATGTCGCCAAATGGGGCAATAGCCTCGCCATTCGCCTGCCTGCCAGTGTTGTCGAAGCCTTGGCCCTGAAGCCCGGCGACGACGTAGACATTCACGTTGCCGACCAGCGCAGCCTGGGCGTGGCGCGCAAGCCCAGCACCGAAGAATTGCTCGATCGGCTGCGGGCCTTCCGCGGTCGTCTACCGGCGGATTTCAAATTCGACCGGAACGAGGCGAATGCCAGGTAACTTCTTCGATACCAACGTCCTGGTTTATCTCGTCTCGGCGGACTTACTCAAAGCCGACCGGGCGGGAGCGCTGGTGCGCGGCGGCGGCGTGATCGGCGTGCAGGTGCTGAACGAGCTCGCCAACGTAGCCCGCCGCAAGATGCACCTGTCCTGGAGCGATACGCATCACTTTTTGGCGACAATCCGCGCGCTTTTGCCTGTACGGCCCATGACGCCTGAGACCCATATCCTCGGGATGACACTCGCGGAGCGTTACGGGCTTTCCGTCTACGATTCCCTGATCGTCGCGGCGGCGCTGGAAGCCGACTGCACCACGCTGTGGTCGGAGGATATGCAGCACGGCATGGTGCTGAACGGCTCGCTCCACATCGCGAACCCTTTCCACGCCTCGTAAGCCCACCTTCCCCCCAGCCCAACCCTGTGCTGGTCTGGCGCGAGCAAACGCAACAAGGGGCGGAGTCATGAGCGCAATCGAACTCGGCGTGGTCGAAACCATCGCCCGCTACCCCGTGAAATCCTTGCGGGCGGAGCCTCTGACGACCGCCGATCTGCGTTGGATCGGCATCCACGGCGATCGGCAATACGCCTTTGTCCGCGCCGGCAACCGCACGCGCTTCCCCTGGCTGACCGGGCGCGTGATGTCCGAACTGGTGCTGTATCAGGCGCGCTACGCCGATCCGGACAACCCCAGGGAGGCCGCGATCCAGATCGTCGCGCCCGACGGCGCCGTTTATGCCATCGACGATCCCGTGCTGTTGGCGCGCCTGTCGGAAATAGCGGGGGAGCCGATCACGACAATCCAACTGTCGCGCGGCTGCTTCGATCAGATGCCGGTGTCCGTCGTTTCCACCGCGACGGCGGAGGCTCTGGGCGCGTTGCGCGGCGAGACCGTGGGGCTAGGGCGGTTCCGCATCAACTTCACCATCCGCGCGCTGCCGGGCGTGGGGCGGGAAAGCGACTGGCATGGCGGCAAGCTGGTGTTTGGGGAGTCGCTGCAAGGGCCTCGGTTAAACCTGGGCCTGGGCATTGCCCGCTGCGCGATGGTGACGATCGACCCCGACACGGCGGAGCGCGATCCGTCGATGCTGCGCACGGTGGCGCAGCATTTCGGGAACGAGATCGGGGCCTACGGAACGGTGGAGACGCAGGGCGAAATCGCGGTCGGGGACCGCGTCCGCCTGATCCGCCCCACCGATCCGGCGTAGGCTCAGCGCGCTTTCAGCAGGGATTCGACTTCCAGCAGGATCAGTTCGTTGTCGTCGGCCTTGTTCGGCTCCCGGCTGGTGGAGAAGGGCAGGTTGTTGTCGTTGCCGACGACGATGTGGCGGTCGTCGACCACGTCGACATTCTCGATGGTGAAGAACGGGAAGGTCAGCACGCCGTCGTTCAGCGGCTTGCGGGCCTTTTTGTTCGGGTCCTGAATGTTCATCAGATCGATGTATCCGATCTTGCGGGCGGGCTTGCCGATATTGGCGTCGGTCAACTCGATCTTGTAGACGCGCTTGAAGCGGGCGATGTCGGGGAAGCAGTCGGTGCCGCGTACGCCGGCGGCGCAGGCCTTGTCGGCGGTGCCTTCGCCGTTATCGCGCTCGATCACCAGGCCGGAGGTAGCGTCGATCATGTTGAAGTCGCCGATGGCATGGCCGTTCGCCTCGAACGCATACAGCCAGTAGCGGCCGGTCCATTTTTCGCCGGCGACGTCGAATTCCAGGATGCGGGCGGCTTCCTTGCCGTCGACGCGTTCCCAATCCTTTTTGTCGGCGTCCCAGATCGGGCCTTCCAGCAGGCCATACAGGAAGCGCCCGTCCTTGGAAGCTGCGAAGCCTTCATAGCCCTTGGAACGGCGGAGGTTGACGTTGGTGTAGGTCGCGCCGGGGGCGGGCGGGGACTGCACCTGCCAATGCTCCGGCGAGCGCACCGGCTTGCCGTCGGCCAGGGTGTCGAACACGGCCAGAACCTTGCCGTTCTTGTCGGTCTTCAGGACATAGGGTCCGAACTCGTCGCCGATCCAGATGTGATCGCCGATCATCTGGAAGCCTTCGATGTCGAAGTCGGAGCCGGTGAGGTAGCGCTTGTCGGTGCTTTCGTGAACGATACGGAAGGGCACCTTGCGGTCGGGATCGTGCAGGAAGATCGTGCCCAGCGGCTGCCAGGCGCCGGCCGCCCAGTCGATCCGGTAGTGGTTCAGATACAGCATGGAGTCCGGGGAGTTCGCCTTGGACCCGGAGCCGTTGTCGGTGATGACCCAGAAGGTGCCGTCGGCCATGGTCTTGATGCCGGAATGGCCCTGACGCGGCTGGCCCTGGAAGGGCAGCTTCACGCCGGTATCGCGCTCGAACGATTTGCCCATCACCGTGCCGAGGGCATCGACGCGCTTGCCGGTGGTGTATTTGCCGGAGGTCTTGAGGTCGGCGGGCGCGTCGGCGGGGGCGGCCAGGAAGCTTTCCGCCGGCATGACGGCATGGCCGACCAGCGTGGCGGGAAACACCTGCTGTCCCCAGGCGAGGGACGGCAGGGCGAAGAGCGCGGCGGCGACGCCGGCATGCAGAAGGGAGCGGACCATGAACGATCTCCGTGGGGGTGCGAGTCGGAGCCGCTTCTAGTCGGCGTCGGTTACGCTGCGTTGACCGGCGTGGGACAACCGGATGACAGCGGCGTGGCGGGACGGCTTTCTCGTTCACACCGGGATTTCGAAGGGGATTTTCCGTACAGCTCGCGTGAATGGTTATTATTTCTTTTTTTAGCCCTCAATATTGCCTGGTTTAGATTATTTTTCTATCTCTCGGGATAGTCGATTGACGACATACGGAGAGACCACCCATGGACGCTACTGCCTCCATCGCCGACTTCCCCGCCCGGCAAGGCTGGGTTGCCCGCCTGCTCACGTCCCTCGGCCGGCAGTTGGAGACGTATGGCCATGCCATGCTGTATGGCGGGTGTTGCGCGCTGGCGTTGACGGTGGCTTCCCCCGCCTTCGCCGCGGACCCGCCGCCGCTGCGCATCGGGGTGCTGACGGACATGAACGGCCCGTACGGCGATGCCGCCGGGCCGGGTTCGGTGACCGCAGCGCGCCTTGCCGTGGCCGAGTTCGGCGCGACGGTGCTGGGCCGCAAGATCGAGATCATCGGCGCCGATCATCAGAACAAGCCCGATCTGGGCGTCAACATCGCTCGCGCCTGGTTCGATACCGAGGGTGTGGAGATGGTCACCGACCTCACCAACTCCTCTGTCGCGATCGCGGTGCAGGCGCTGGCGACGGAGAAGAAGCGGGTCAATCTGGTGACCTCCACCGCCACGACGGCGATCACGAATGAGGCGTGTTCGGCGACCGCAGCGCACTGGACCTTCGACAGCTACGCGCTGACCGCGGGCACCGGCCGAGCGCTGGTGGAGAGCGGGGCGAAGAAGTGGTATTTCATAACGGCGGATTACACGTTCGGTGCCAACCTGCAGAAGACGGCGGCGAAGGAGATCGAGCGGGCCGGCGGGCAGGTGCTGGGATCGGTCGTCGCGCCGCTGAACAACACGGACTTCGCCGCGCAGCTTGTCTCCGCACAGGCATCCGGCGCGGATGTGATCGGGTTGGCCAACGCCGGGGCCGACACGTCCAACGCCGTTAAGCAGGCGGTGGAATTCGGGCTGACGCGCAAGCAGAAGCTCGCGGCGTTCCTGCCGTTCATCACCGACATCAAGGCAATCGGCCTGCCCAGCGCGCAGGGGTTGATCCTGACGACGGCATATTACTGGGACCGGGACGAGGCCAGCCGCGGTTTCGCGCAGCGCTTCATGGCGGAACGCAAGGCGGTGCCGACGATGATCCATGCCGGCACCTACTCCGCCGTGCTGCATTACCTGCGCGCGGTGCGCGATGCCGGCACGTCGGAAGCGGCGGCGGTCAGCGCGAAGATGCGCGCGACGCGGGTGCACGACGCCGTCTTCGCCGACGGCTATATCCGCGCCGACGGGCGGATGGTGCACGACATGTATCTGGTGCAGGTCAAGACGCCGGAAGAATCCAAGAGCCCGTGGGATTTGTACAAGGTTCTGCGCACGATCCCCGGCGATCAGGCGTTCCAGCCGCTGGCGGAAGGCACCTGTAAGCTGGTGCGCGCCAACGGCTGACGGTTGATCATTTCCCCGCGCGGTGTCTGGATAGGTCTCGACATAACGGGGGAAACGACATGTCCGTCATTCTCGGGGAAGGCGCGTATCGCTATCGGGTAGAGGAAGGTTGGGGCAAGCTGCCCGACGGCTATACCTATGACGAAGTCGGCGGGATCGGCGTCGATCGCAACGACAACGTCTATGTCTTCAATCGCGGCGATCATCCGATGATCGTCTACGATCGCGACGGCAACTTCCTGCGCTCGTGGGGAGAGGGCGTGTTTCCCCGCGCGCACGGCGTTCACATGGCGCCGGACGACACCATCTTCTGCACCGATGACGGGGCGCATTGCGTGCGCAAGTGCACCCTCGACGGCAAGGTGCTGATGACGATCGGCACGCCCGGCAAGCCCGCGCCGTTCCAAAGCGGGCAGCCGTTCTGCCGCTGCACCCATACCGCGCTGTCCCCGAAAGGAGAGATTTACGTCTCCGACGGATACGGCAACTCCCAGGTGCATAAATACACGCCCGACGGCCGGTATTTGTCGTCCTGGGGCAAGGCGGGCGTTGGGGAGGGCGAGTTCAACCTGCCGCACAACATTCATTGCGATGCCGACGGCTGGGTTTATGTCGCGGATCGCGAGAACAGCCGCATCCAGGTCTTCGACGGCAACGGCAAGTTCGAGGCTGTCTGGAACAACGTCGTGCACAGGCCGAGCGCGCTGTTCATGACAGGTGGAAGCTGTCCGTTGTGTTTTGTGGGAGAGGTCGGGCCGTATCTCGGATCGCACCACGGCTTCCCGAACCTGGGGCCGCGCGTCAGCATCCTGTCGAACACCGGCACGTTGCTGGCTCGTCTGGGGTTTGAGAACGATGCCGCCGGGCAGGCGCCCGGGCAGTTCATGTCGCCGCACGGGATCGCGGTGGACTCACGCGGGGACATCTATGTCGGGGAGGTCACCGCCAATTCCTGGCCGTCCCTGTTCCCCGGCAAGCCTCGCCCGGCAAAGATGCGCAGCCTGCAAAAGCTTGTGAAAGTCGCCGCCGAGTAAACAAGACGGAACCTCCCGGTTGCGTTCAAAGCAAAGCATGCGTCATGCTCGCTTCCAGAACAAAAACACCGGGAGGTATCGTCATGAAACGACGCGGATTCGTTCGCGGCGCGGTCGCGGCCAGTGCGGCCGCCGCGGTTCCCACGCGATTTTCCATCGCTCAGCCGGACAAGACGCGCACGTTGCGCTTTGTCCCGCACGCCAATCTGACCCTGCTGGACCCAATTTTCACGACCGCCACCGTCACGGTCAATCACGGCTGGGCGATCTACGATGCCCTGTTCGGCATCGACGACAACTTTGTCCCTCGGCCGCAGATGGCCGAAGGCTACACCGTATCCGACGACGGTCTGACCTATCTGATCCGGCTGCGGGAAGGCCTGAAGTTTCATAACGGAGAGCCCGTCCGCGCGCAGGATTGCGCGCCGAGCCTGAAGCGCTGGGCGGCGCGGGAAACCATCGGGCAGACGATGGGGAAATTCATCGAGGACTGGGGCGTGCAGGACGACCGCACCATCCGCGTGCGGCTGAGCAAGCCGCTGCCGATGTTCATCGAGATGCTGGCGCGCGGCGGCTCCTCGGTCGCCTTCATCATGCCGGAGCATATCGCGAAGACCGATCCGTTCCGCCAGATCACGGAAACGATCGGCTCGGGGCCGTTCAAGTTCGTGAAGGATGCCTTCGTGCCCGGCGCGTCGGTGCTGTATGTCCGCAACCCCGACTATGTGCCGCGGGCGGAACCGGCATCATGGACCGCCGGCGGCAAGATCGCGCATTTCGATCGCGTGGAATGGAAGATCATTCCCGATGCGGCGACCGCGGCCGCCGCGTTGCAGGCGGGGGAGGTGGATTGGTGGGAATGGATCCAGGCCGATCTGGCGCCCTTGCTGCGCCGAGCGCCCGAGATTCGCGTGGGCAGCGCGCACCGGCTGGGATTTTACGGAATCCTGCGGTTTAACCACCTGCATGCGCCGTTCAACAACGTTGCCCTGCGGCGCGCGGTGATGGCGGCGGTCAATCAAAAGGACTACCTGGCGGCGATCAGCGGCGACGATCCGACCGGGGCGCGGGAATGCAAATCGCTGATCCCCTGCGGCACCGCGGACGGGCGGGAAATCGGCGCGTCGTCGATGCCGGGCAATCTGGATGTCGCGCGCGCCGCCATCCAGGCGGCCGGCTATAACGGCGAGAAGATCGTCATCATCAATCCGACCGATCTGCCCCCAATCGGCCCCATGGGCGACGTCACCTTCGACCTCCTCAAGCGGCTCGGCATGAACGTGGAGCTTGCGGCGTCGGACTGGGGCACGGTCACGAAGCGCCGCGCCAGCCGCGAAACGCTCGACAAGGGCGGCTGGTCGATCCTGCATACGCTGACCCCGTCGCTGCCCACCAGCCTCGCTATCGGCAATCACTATTTGCGCGGTCTTGGCCAGACCGGTTGGTTCGGCTGGTATGACAACCCGGTGATCGAGCAGCAGGCGGAGGCCTGGCTTCTGTCAAACAGCGCGCAGGAGCGTTCGGCGATCACCGATCGCATCCAGACGGAGGCGTTCCGCACGGTGCCGTCGGTGCCGTTGGGGCAGTTCCAACTGTACAACGCTTACCGCAAAAATCTGACCAATGTGGTGGAAGCGTTCGGCGCCCAGTTCTGGAATGCACGTCGTGCCTGAATACGACACGGCACGGCTGGAAAATCCGTTGGGACTATGAGAACGTAGCCGACATGCTCTGCGATCGGTTGACTGGATAACCGCGCACCATGAACAAGGCAGGGAGACAAACAGATCATGGATCGCCGTAAATTTATCTCTAACGCGGGTGCCGGCACCGCCGCCGTCGCCGCGGTCACGGCGCTTGCCGCGCCGGCGATCGCCCAATCGGCACCCGAGGTCAAATGGCGCCTGACATCCAGCTTTCCGAAGTCGCTGGAAGCGCTGTATGGCGGGACGGAGCTGTTCGCCAAGCTGGTCAACGAAATGTCGGACGGCAAGTTCCAAATCCGCACTTTCGCCGCCGGTGAAATCGTCCCCGGCCTGCAGGTCGCGGACGCGGTGCAGAACGGCACGGTCGAAGCGGGTCAGACCGCCGCTTATTACTACTTCGGCAAGGACCCGAGCTTCGTGTTCGAGACCGGGCTGCCCTTCACCATGAACCAGCGCCAGTATCTGGCCTGGCTGCAACATGGCGGCGGCACCCAGCTGATCAACGAGTTCTATAAGCCCTACAACATCGTCAGTCTGACCTTCGGCGGCACGGGCGCGCAGATGGGCGGTTGGTTCCGCAAGGAAATCAACACGCTCGACGATCTGAAGGGCCTGAAGTTCCGCGTCGGCGGGTTCGCCGGGCTGATCCTGCAGAAGCTCGGCGTCGTGCCGCAGCAGATCGCGGGCGGCGACATCTATCCGGCACTGGAAAAGGGCACGATCGACGCCTGCGAATGGGTCGGTCCGTTCGACGACGAGAAGCTTGGGTTCAACAAGGTCGCCAAGTACTACTACTATCCCGGCTGGTGGGAGGGTGCGTCCTGGGGCTCGCTCTACATCAACTCGAAGCAGTGGGAGATGCTGCCGAAGGCCTATAAGTCGATGGTGGAAACCGCGGCCGGTCAGGTGTGCAGCTGGATGGTCTCCAAGTACGACGCCGCCAACCCGCCGGCCCTGCGCCGTCTGGTGGCCGCCGGCACGGTTCTGAAGCCGTTCCCCCGTCCGGTGCTGGAAGCGTGCTTCGACGCGTCGTATCAGCTTTACGACGAAATTTCGGCGAAGAACCCGGGCTTCAAGAAGATCTACGACAGCCTGAAGGAATTCCGGGGTGAGCAGAACCTGTGGTTCCGCGTCGCCGAGAACACCTTCGACAACTTCAACTTCGCGATGTCCTCTCGCGGCCGCTGACGCGACCGAGGGACCAAGGATAAAAAAACCCCCGCCGATCCAGGATCGGCGGGGGTTTCGTTTGGGTGGTGCCGTTTACTTCCGGGCCGGCGCGCCGAAGTCGGGCGGCGCGTTGCCCTCCTCGTCATTCGGGGCGACGATTTCGATCTTCACCGAATTCGGATCGACCTTCGGCGTGTTGTCGAGGAAGTAGGTCACGCTGATCGGGAAGGCGATGACCAGGATCACCATGATCAATTGCAGCAACACCCAGGGGATCGCGCCCCAATAGATGTCGGAGCTTTTGACCTCTTTGGAGACGACGCTGCGCAGGTAGAACAGCGCGAAGCCAAAGGGCGGGTGCATGAACGATGTCTGCATGTTCACGCACAGCATGACGCCGAACCAGATCAACGCCGCATCCGCGCCGACGACCGGTGTCAGCAGCTTCTGCGCCACCGGCGCCAGCATCGGCACGATGATGAATGCGATTTCGAAGAAGTCGAGGAAGAAGGCCAGGAAGAACACGAACAGGTTGACGACGACCAGGAAGCCCCAGACGCCGCCCGGCAGGCCGGACATCAGATGCTCGACCCAAAGATTGCCGTCCACGCCCTGGAAGGTGATGGAGAAGCAGGTCGCGCCGACCAGGATGAAGGCGACCATCGCGGTGATCCGCATGGTGACCTGCAACGCCTCGACGATCAGCTTGCGCAGTTCCTCGACGTTCCAGGCGCGCCAGCACAGCCAGATGACGCCGGCGAACATGACGGTGAAGGAAATGCGGAACGGCAAATAGCCGAGGTTCAAGGCACCGAAGAGGCATCCCAGCAGGGCGGCTGCGACGCCGCCGCCGAAGGCAATTTTGTCGAACCGGGTCATCGGCGCGTTTCGCACGACGGCCAGGATGATGGAGCCCACGGTGCCCATCGCGCCGGCTTCGGTCGGCGTCGCCAGACCCATCATGATCGTCCCGAGGACGAGGAAGATCAGCACGGCGGAGGGGATGATGCCCCACATGCATTTTTCGATCAGGGGCCAGCCGTGCAGGGTACGCGGCACCGGCGGCACGTGCTCGGGCTTCACCAGTCCGAGGACGAAGGTGTAGCCGGCGAACAGCGCGATTTGCAGCAGCGACGGTCCCCAGGCGCCGAGATACATATCGCCGACGGAGCGGCCAAGCTGATCGGCGAGGACGACGAGGACGAGGGACGGCGGGACAAGCTGCGTGATCGTGCCGGATGCGGCGAGGACGCCGGTGGCGTACCGCATGTTGTAGTTATAGCGCATCATCACGGGCATGGTGATCATGGCCATGGCGATGACCTGCGCGGCGACGGTTCCGGTGATCGCACCCAGGATGAAGCCGACGATGATGGTCGAATAGCCCAGACCGCCGCGGATGGGGCCGAACAACTGGCCCATCGATTCAAGCATGTCCTCGGCGAGGCCGCATTTTTCCAGAATGGCACCCATGAACGTAAAGAATGGGATCGCCAACAAAAGCTCGTTCGACAGGATCCCGCCGAATACCCGGCCTGGGATCGCCTGTAGGAAGTTGAAGTCGAAGTAGCCGAATTCGATCGAGATGAAGCCGAAGAACAGGCCGACCGCGCCGAGGGAGAAGCTGACGGGGTAGCCGAACAGCATAAACACGACCAGGCCGGCGAACATCAGCACCGGCATGAGTTCAAGAAGGGTCATTGCACGGGCCTCTCGTAATGAGCTTCGAGTTCAGGCACGCGAATGCCCTGCAGCGCGGCGACGCGCTTGATGAGTTCCGCGATGCCCTGAAGGCCGACCATGACGAAGCCAACGGGGATCACCAGTTTGATGGGCCAACGCAGCAGTCCGCCGGCGTTGCTGGATTCCTCCGCGACGTTGAACGACTGCATGAAAAACGGCCAGCTGAGCCACGACAGCAGCACGCACATCGGCAACAGGAACAGGATCGTGCCGATCACGTCGACCCAAATCTGCGCGCGCTCCGGAAGCTGCATGTAGATGATGTCGACGCGCACATGCTCGTTGCGGCGCAATGTGTAGGATGCGCCGAACATGACGATGATGGCGAACATGTACCACTGAATTTCCAGCCACGCATTCGAGCTGTAATCGTAGGCATAGCGAACCATGGCATTGCCGCCGCTGATCAGACAAGCGAGCAACACCAGCCAGTCGCATACCTTAGCGATGTTTTGGTTCAGCGAGTCTATCAACCCACTGAACGAAAGAAGCGATTTCATCTGCTTTCCCGGCCCCCGGAGTCCCGCGGACAAAGCCGTCACGTCGACCGGCCCCGCGTTGCCGTGGCTTCTAGTGAAACATCTATTGCTAATCAATTGACCAACTGACGCTGAATCATCACAAATGCGCGGATATTCGGCGATTTTCGACATATTGTCGGCCTGAAGCCGGAAGCCCAGTATGCGGTTTGCCTCGCGAGCGGGAGTCACTCATGAACACAACCATTCCTGTGATCGATCTGACGGACTATGTCGCCGGTGCCCCCGGCGCCTTGCAACGCACCGCCAAGGAGATTCACGACGCGCTGACCCAGGTCGGGTTCTTCATGATTACCGGCCATGACGTGCCGCAATCGCTGATCGACCAAACCTTCGCCGAGGCCGCGCGGTTTCACGATCAACCGATCGCCGACAAGCTTGCCCTGAAGCTGAACGAGCATAACAACGGCTATATGACCAAGGGGCGGTATGCGGTCTGGACGTCCGACGTCAACAAGAACGACAAGCCGGACCTGAACGAAGCGTTCTTCGTCAAGCGCGAGCGGGCGGCGGACAATCCGATGCGGCTGTCCGGCCGACGCTTTACCGGCCCGAATGTCTGGCCGGCGGACGCGGCGCTGCCCGATTTCAAAACGCATATCGTCGCGTATCTGAACGCGATGGAAGCCTTCACCAACCGGCTTTTGCCGGCGGTCGCGGTGGCGCTGGACCTCGATCCCGGGTTTTTCCTGCCGCATTTCGTCGACAGCCAGTACAATCTGCGGCTGTCGCACTACCCGCCGGAAAAGGCCGCCGAAAACCAGTTCGGGATCGCGCCCCATACCGATGCCAATTTCATGACCTTTCTGGCGCAGTCGGACGTTCCCGGCCTGCAGGTACGTACAACGGGCGGCGACTGGATCGATGTGCCGTTCATTCCCGGATCGTTCGCGGTCAACGCCGGGGACACGCTGCATCGCTGGACCAACGGGCGGTTCCTGTCGACGCCGCATCGCGCCGTGCCTCCGGTTGGGCGGCACCGCTATGCGATCCCGTTTTTCCTGGCGCCGCATTTGGACACGCCGATCGCCTGCCTGCCGACCTGCACCGGGCCCGATCGCCCGCCGCGGTGGGAACCGATCACCTACGAGTCATGGATCACCTATTGGACGAATGCGAATTACGATCCGTCGCGCCAGAAGGATGCAGCTTAACCGACGCTGAGGTGAACGATCGGCTGGGCGGTTTCGGCGACGATGAGTTCCGCGACCAGCCGACGGTGGCAGGTCGTGTGATCGCGCTCGAAGCAGAGCAGGCAGGTCCGCTTTTCCAGCGTCAGCACCTTGGCCTGGGCCAATTCGACCTGCGCCTTGTCCGATTGCATGTGCGCCTCGAAGATCGGGATCATGCGATCGGGGTGGCCTGACCGGACCGCGTCGCGGCCGGCCTTGGGCGTGCCCAGCCCTTGCAAATGCACATAGGCAATGCCGGCTTCATCCAACGCTGCGGCCAGTTGCCGTTTGGAGAAGCCGGGCTTCCGCGACTGCGCCACCGCCCGGACATCGAGCAGACGTTCGGCACCGGCGGCGCGCAGGGTTTCGATCACCTGGCCGATCGAGCTGCCTTCATAGCCGATTGTCAGCAGATCGGGCATTCAGCCCGCGGCCAGCCAGTCTTCGATCAGCCGGCGCGCGATGCTGTCGGCGCGGGGAAGTTGGAAACCGTGCTGATCGGGGTTGCGCATTTGCTCCCGCGTGAACCACTTCGCGTCCTTCAACTCCTCCGGGTCGATCGTGATGTCCTCGGTCAACCCCTCGGCATAGAAGCCCAGCATGATGTTGCCCGGGAACGGCCAGGGCTGGCTGGAATGGTAGTAGACATTGCCGCAGGTCACGCCGACCTCTTCCAGCACTTCGCGACGGACGGCTTCTTCCAGGGTTTCGCCGGGTTCGACGAAGCCGGCGAGCGTCGAGTACATCGCGCCGCGCGGAAACCGCGTGGAATGGCCGAGGATCGCGCGGTCGCCGCGATGGACGAGCATGATCACGGCGGGGTCGGTCCGCGGGAAATGCTGCGCCTCGCAGGCCGTGCACTGCATCATGTGGCCGGACGATTTGATCTCGCAGACGCTGCCGCAAACGCCGCAGAACTTGTGACGCGCGCGCCAGTGCATCAGGCCGCGCGCATGGGCGAGCACGGAGGCTTCGGGCTTGGGAACGCCCCAGCCGACGGAGCGCAGATCGACGAACTGCCCCAGCGATTCCGGCAACAGCGGCACCGGATCCTCGGCGGTGCTGATGTCGATGGCGAAAACGGCCTTGTCGTCCAACAGTCCGAGGAAGGCCCAGGGACCATTCTGCATCCGCAGGGCGGAGGCAATTTCGCCGGAAATATAGACCGCTTCCGGAGCGCCTTGCTCCATCCCGCGCACCAGGTTGCGATTTCTCCAAACCGGCACGAACAGGCTGTCGGGGTTGCCGATTTGCGTGCCGATCCACTCATGATCCTCGCGCCGTGTGGCGATACGATCGAGCGGGCTGGACGAGTAGACGTTGGGGCGACTTGCCAGGATCAGGGTCACGAGGACGGTCCGCTTTGTTGGGGTTTAACTGACGACGACGGTGGCACGCGGGACCGATTGGAGCAACCGGCCCCGCGCGCGGCAGAGGTTACATCCCGCCGGGATAGCTTGGTCCGCCGCCGCCTTCGGGCGTGACCCAGTTGATGTTCTGCGTCGGGTCCTTGATGTCGCAGGTTTTGCAGTGGACGCAGTTCTGCGCGTTGATCTGCAATTTCGGCTCACCGGTTTCCGCGTCGACGATCTCGTAGACTCCGGCCGGGCAGTACCGCGCTTCCGGGCTGCGATAGACATCCCAGTTCACCGCGATCGGAACCACCTGATCCTTGAGCGTGAGGTGAACGGGCTGGTTTTCCTCGTGGTTGGTATTGCTGATGAAGACCGACGACAGCCGATCGAACGTCAACACGCCGTCGGGCTTGGGATAGACGATCTTCGGCGCCGCCTCATGCTCCAACAGCGTCTGGTTGTCGGCGTGCGGGTGGTGGAAGGTCCAGGGCGCCTTGCCGCGCAGCAGGTAGGTATCCAGCGCCGAGTAGAGCAAACCGCCGAGCATACCGAATTTGGAGAAGGCCGGCCGGATGTTGCGGACGGAGGACAGTTCCTCCCACACCCAGCTATGCCGCAACCGTTCGGGGTACGACCGCAGCTCCGCCGGAGCGTCCCCGGTGGCGAGCGCGTCGACCACGGCTTCGGCGGCGACCATGCCGGACTTCATCGATGTGTGCGTGCCCTTGATCTTCGGCACGTTCACGAAGCCGGCGGAATCGCCGATCAGCGCGCCGCCCGGGAAGGTCAGGCGGGGGATCGACTGCAACCCGCCTTCGTTGAGGGCACGCGCGCCATAGGAGACGCGGCGTCCGCCCTCGAAATGCCGGCGCACGTCGGGATGGGTTTTGAAGCGCTGCATCTCATCGAAGGGCGACAGCCACGGGTTGGAATAGTCCAGCCCGATGACGAAGCCGTAGGAGATCAGGTTCGGTCCCAGGTGGTACAGGAACGATCCGCCGTAGGTGTCGGGCGTCAGCGGCCAACCGATCGAATGTTCGATCAGGCCGGGCTGATGATTGGCGGCCGGGACTTCCCACAATTCCTTGATGCCGATGGCGAAGGTCTGCGGATCGACGCCGTCGCGCAGATGGAAGCGCGCCATCAGTTGCTTCGACAGCGAGCCGCGGCACCCTTCGGCGAACAGCGTGTATCGCGCCCGCAGTTCCATGCCGCGCTGGTAGTTGTCCGTGGGCTCGCCGTCCTTGCCGACGCCCATGTCGCCCGTGGCGATGCCGACGACGCAATCGTCCTCGAACAGGACTTCGGCGGCGGCGAAGCCGGGGTAGATTTCGACGCCAAGCTCCTCCGCCTGTTGTCCAAGCCAGCGGACGACATTGCCGAGGGAGACAATGTAGTTGCCGTGGTTGTTCATCTGCGGCGGGGTCGGCAACTGGATCGACCGTGTCGCGGTCAGGAACAGGAACCGGTCTTCGGCGGCCGGTGTGTCCAGCGGTGCCCCGCGCTCTTTCCAATCGGGAAAAAGCTCGTTCATGGCGCGCGGTTCCAGCACGGCGCCGGACAGAATATGCGCGCCTATCTCACCGCCCTTTTCGACCAGACACACGGAGGTGTCGGGCGAAAGCTGTTTAATGCGAATCGCCGCCGACAGGCCGGACGGCCCGCCACCCACGATCACGACGTCGAACTCCATCGCCTCCCGCGGGGGCAACTCCTCCGCCATAGTCCCTGCTCCTCGGTTAACGCGCTATAACTAGCGGACTGTCGCCAATGCGCAAAATCGGGCAAAGAGTGAAGCCATGGACGCACTGACGATGCTGCGGCTGCAGGTGGAGTGGGGTGCCGACGAGGCGCTGGACCCGGACCCGTACGACCGGCTGCGGACCGTCGAACGGCGTGCCCCGATCGCGCCGCCAACCCCTGTTCGTCCGCCGCCCTCGACGGCGATGTCTACTGCGACGCCCACCGCGGCATCGGGGTCACCGACCGAACGCGCCTTGGCGGCGGCGGGCAGGGCGGCGACGGTGGATGCTCTGCGAGAGGCGATCGCGGCGTTTGACGGCTGCGCGCTGAAGGACACCGCCACCAACCTGGTCTTCGCGACCGGCGACATCGATTCCGGCATCCTGATCGTGGGTGAGCCGCCGGGCAGCGAGGAAGATCGATCCGGCACCCCCTTCGCGGGGCGGGAGGGCGCGTTGCTCGACGCGATGCTGGACAGTATCGGGTTGACCCGCGCCGGAGTCATGCTGACGCCCTTGCTGCCCTGGCGACCGCCGGGCGGGCGACCGCCCAATCCCGCCGAACTCGCGATCTGTCTGCCGTTCCTGCACCGGCTGACGGTGCTGATGGCACCGCGTATGTTGCTTATCGCCGGCGGACTGGCGGCCCGCACGCTGCTGCCCGGTCGCCGCCGCGGGGTAAGCTGGGTGGAATGCCCCATCCCCGGCGCGCCATCCGCCTTTCCCGCCGTGGCAATGCCGAGCACGTCGGCGTTGTTGAAGACGCCGACGTTAAGGCGGGATGCGTGGGCGGCCTTGCGGCTGCTGCGCAAGCGCCTGAATTCAGAGATCGAGTGACCGCCATGCGCCCGGAAGACATTATTGCCGACAAAAAACGTCCCTTTACCGGCGACGAGTATATTCAAAGCCTGCGTGACGGGCGCGAGGTCTATATCGACGGAGAGCGGGTGGCCGATGTCACGACGCATCCGGCGTTCCGCAATTCCGTCCGCTCCATCGCGCGCCTGTACGATGCGTTGCACGACCCGAAGTCCAAGGACGTATTGACCTGCCCGACGGATACCGGCTCCGGCGGTTATACGCATCGTTATTTCCGGGTCTCCCGCTCTCGGGAAGAGTTGATCGGCGCGCAAGGGGCGATCGCGGCGTGGTCACGGTTGAGCTATGGCTGGATGGGACGCACGCCGGACTACAAGGCCGCCTACACCAACACGCTGGGCGCGAATTCCGAGTATTATGGCCCTTATGCGGACAACGCGAAGGCCTGGTACAAGCGCGCGCAGGAAGCCGTGCCGTTCATGAACCACGCGATCGTCAATCCGCCGGTCGACCGGCACAAGCCGGCGGAGGACGTGAAGGACGCGTTTGTGCACGTGCAGAAAGAGGTCGACGGCGGCATTATCGTTTCGGGCGCCAAGGTCGTGGCGACCTCCGCCGCGATTACGCATTACAACTTCATGGGGCAAAGCTCGAAGACCGCGACCGAGGATCTGGACATGTCGCTGATGTTCATGGTCCCGATCGACGCGCCCGGCCTGAAGCTGTTCTGCCGGACATCGTATGAACAGGCGGCGGGGCGCAACGGGTCGCCGTTCGACTATCCGCTGTCGTCTCGGTTCGATGAAAACGACGCGATCTTTGTGTTGGATAAAGTGTTCATCCCCTGGGAAGACATCTTCATCTACCGCGATCCGCAGCGAGTGCTGAGTTTTTACCCGCGTTCCGGCTTCACCAACGGTTTCCAGTTTCAGGGCTGCACGCGGTTCGCGGTCAAGCTCGACTTCATCACCGGACTGCTGGCCAAGGCGCTGCGGTGCACCGGCGGGGATGAGGCGCGCGGCAATCAGGTGCTGTTGGGAGAGGTCGTCGCCTGGCGCAACCTGTTCTGGTCGCTGTCCAACGCGATGGCGAATAACCCCGATCCCTGGAAAGGCGACGCGGTGCTGCCGGAACTGAAGGCCGGGCAGGCCTATCGCGTATTTGCCCCCGACGCTTATCCCCGGATCAAGGATATCGTCGAACGCACCGTGACCTCCGGCCTGATCTATCTGCCGTCTTCGGTCCGGGATTTCGCCAACCCGGCGATCGAGCCTTACCTACGCCAGTATGTGCGCGGATCGCACGGCATCGAATACCAGGAGCGGATCAAAATCCTGAAGCTGCTGTGGGACGCGGTCGGCACCGAATTCGGCGGCAGGCACGAGTTGTACGAACGCAACTACGCCGGCGGGTGGGAGGATATCCGCGCGCAGTCGCTGACCAGCGCCGAACGCGGCGGCGATCTGGCGCGGATGGAAGCATTGGTCGACCAGTGCATGGCCGACTACGACACCAGCGGTTGGACCGGCGGAGGCTGGGTCTGAGTTCGGCTACCCTTTCGCCTGTTTTTCGGCGAGGTCGAACTCCTCCTGCATGATCGGCACGCCCATCGAAATGGTGTGCACGCCGAGAACGCTGACGAGCGTGAGGACTTCCACGATCTCGGCCGGTGTCGCGCCGTGGCGGAGCGCGTTTTCCATATGGATGCGGGTGCCGTCCTCGTGCAGATGCGTCGTGGAGGCGTCGATCGCGACATAGATCAACTCCCGCACCTTCGGTTCCAGCGTGCCGGTTTTCCAGGGGACGGAGGAAAATTCGACATAGGTTTCGAAGAAGTCCGGCGCGAACCGCACCATGTAATCGGGCAGATCGGCCCAGAAGCCACGCGTCGCGATCCAGTCGGCCTTCATCTTCTCCTGGCGCGGCGACAAGGTTTGATTTTCGATCTCCGCGCCGCGCCCCATTTTGCGCATGACCTCGACCAAAGCCGGCAGGCCCATCGTCATGGTGTGTACGCCCAGGACGGAGGCGAGTTGCAGGACTTCCATCACCTCCTGCCGGGTTGCGCCGTAGCCGATCGCGTTGCGGATATGAATCCGCGTGCCGGCCTCGTGCAGATGGGTCGTGGCGGCATCGATGGCGATGTAGATGAACTCCCGCACCTTCGGGTCCAACGTGCCGGTCTTCCACGGCACGGAGGACAGTTTGGAGTAGGCTTCGAAATACTCCGGCGAGAGTTCCAAAACCGCGTCGAACAGCGGCGTCCAGAACCCGCGATTGGCCGTGTATTCGTCCTTGATCCGTTGGCGACGTTCATCCATCGCGCATACTCCCCTTTTTTGTGGCGTTACGCGGCCAGCAACAAGGCGGTCAGTTCGTCGGGCATGCTGAGCATCGGATAATGCCCTGTATCCATCTCATGCCACTTCGCCTTCAACCGCCCCGCCGCCCTGCGTTGATGCGCCTCCCCAGGGTTGACCGCCTGCTTGCACCAGATCACCGTCGCGTCCCAGGATTGGTCCCAGAAATCCGTCAGTTTCACGGGCGTCATGGAACAGCCGACCGGATGCGGCGTGTAACGATCCAGCGCCCATTCCAGCACCGCCGGTTCAAGCCCCGCGAACAGGCTTTTGGCGGCATCTTCCCGCGACGGCCCGGCGGCGAGGCCGATCGGCGGCGGCGCGGTCCGGTTGACGATGTCGCGCGTGCGTTCGCCGTTGAACAGCGCCAGGGCATCCACCAGAACGAGTTTGGCAATGCGCCCGCGCGATTGTTCGGCGGCCCTGCAGGCAACCATGCCGCCGGAACTGGTTCCGACCAGCACGACGTCGTTCAGGTTCTCGTAGAACATGAGTTCCGAGATTTCGAGCGCGTGGCTCGTCGTGTCGATGCCAGCACGCAACTGATGGCGCCGTTCCGCGCATCCGTCGAGCGTCGGCGCGAACACCGTATGACCGGCGGCGCGCAGACGTTCGACGACAGGTCCCCAAATCCAGCCGCCTTGATAGGACCCGTGTACAAGCACGAAGTTGGTCATGGTCGTTTCTCCCTGTTATTTTTATCCGCAGCGCCGTTGGTTCAGGACATGCCCTTCGGCAGTTTCGCCTCGGTGATCTGCGCGTAGAGCGCGACACCGTAAGGAATCGCCTCGTCGTTGAAATCATACAGGTGGTTGTGCAGCGCGGCTGAATCCCCGTTTCCGAGGTTGATGTGCGCGCCTGGGACCTGTTCCATCATGAAGCTGAAATCTTCCGATCCCATGCCCGGCGCGCCGTCGCGCTTGACGTTGTCCTCCCCCACCAAGGTCGCCGCCGCGTTGCCGTAGACGATGGCTTCGTCGGTATTGTTGACCATCGGCGCGAAGATGATGCGGAAATCGACCGTTGCCTCCGCGCCGAAGCCCGCCGCAACCGCGGTGACCATGCGGCGCATATTGGTTTCGATCAGCGTCATCACCTCCCGCTTCATCGTGCGCACCGTGCCGGCCATGGTCGCGGTCTGCGGCACGACGTTATAGGCATCGCCGGACTGAATGCGGGTAATGCTGAGCACGGCCGTATCCGCCGCGGCGACATTGCGCGACACGATCGTTTGCAGCGCCGTGCCGATATGGCAGGCGACCATGACGGGGTCGATGCCCATCTGCGGATTGGCCCCGTGGGACCCCTTGCCGGTGATGTGAATATCGAAAAACGCGCCGCCCGCGGCGCGGGCCGACGGTCCGGTAATAAAGCGCCCGACCGGCAGGCCCGGGCGATTATGCATGCCGTAGACGGCATTGCAGGGAAACCGGTCGAACAGGCCGTCTTTCAGCATCGCCAACGCCCCGCCCAGCCCTTCTTCGGCGGGCTGGAAGATGAAATTGACGGTGCCGTTGAAGTTGCGCGTCTCCGCCAGATACTTCGCCGCGCCGAGCAGCATGGCGGTGTGACCGTCGTGGCCGCAGGCGTGCATCAGGCCGGGATTCTGGCTGGCGTGCGGCAGGCCGGTCGCCTCCATGATCGGCAGCGCGTCCATATCCGCTCGCAGACCGACGGATGCCTGGCCATTGCCGTTGCGCAATACGCCGACGACGCCGGTGATGCCGACGCCGCGATGCACCTCGATACCCCATTCCTCGAGCTTTTTGGCCACGATCTCCGCCGTGCGATACTCTTCCAGGCCCAATTCCGGATGGGCATGGATGTCGCGACGGATGGCGGTCAACTCGTCCTGATAACGACGGGCGCGGTCGAGAGGGGACTCAGACATGAACGGGAACCTTGAACTGGGGGCGGGTGAACGACGATGGATGCGATCTTACGCCGGTATCCTTGCACATTTCCCCGCGTGTTGCGTAGTCACGCGTTGGTAATGCCGCCATCGACGGTAATCGTCTGTCCCGTGATATAGGACGCGTCGCGGGAGCACAGGAAGCGGATGACCGAGGCGATTTCCGACGGGTGCCCGTAGCGCCCGAGCGGAATTTCCTGTTTGTACGCCTCTCCGCGTTCGGCGATGATGACTTCCGCCATGCGCGTGTCGATCAGACCCGGCGCGATCGCGTTGACCAGCACATCGGGCGCGAAGCGTCGCGACAGCGATCGGGTAAGTCCGACAATGCCGCCTTTGGCCGCCGCGTAGGGCGGATATCCGGCACTGCCGCGCCGGTAGGCTACGGAGCTGACGAAAACGATGCGGGCCGGCTCTCGCCGGTCGAAGCGCGACGAGAACGCAACCGCCATGTCGTATGCATTGGTCAGATTGGCCGCGATGGCGCGGTTCCAGACCCCATGATCGTCGGGGTCCATGGCATCTTTTTCGAACAATCCCGCCAGGTGGATCAGCGCAAAGACCGGCCCGCCGGCGCTTTCCACCGCGGCGGCGCAGTCTTGCGGGGTTTCCAGCGAGGACTGAAATGTCGCGAGCCGGACCCGGCCCAGAATGTCCTGCGCCTGGTCCAGCCGATCCTGGTCGCGATCGATCATCACGACGTGGGCACCGCGATCCATCAGCGTCCGCGCGGTTTCAAAGCCTATGCCGCCCGCGCCGCCGGTGACGATGACCCGCTTGCCGGTGAATTCGGCCCCAACCATGCCCGTCACGATCTTGCCACCACGCCTGTTCGCCCCGATGCGAGCACCGGGAACAGGAGGGCGTCAAGGTCGGTGGACGCTAATCCACGGACCGATCCAAAGCGGGCTCGATCTCGATGACCGTGTCATCGTCGTCATCGTCGGGATCGATCACGTCTTCCACATCGTCGACATCGATGTCCGCGTCGGCGGCGGAGGCGGGGGCGTCTTCCTCGGCGGCGATCACGGGATCCGGCAGACGCTGCGTGCGCCGGTTATCCGGCAGGCTGCGCATCGGGCGAACCGGGCGCGGCTTTTCCGGCGGTTGTTCCGTCTGACATTTCGGGCACACAGCCGGCAATTTCGTCAGGTCATAAAATCGCTCGGCGCATGCCACGCACGTATGCTTGGCGCCGAGTTCCGGTCTGCGCATCTATTCTCTTCCTAAAACCGTTTGGCGGAGGCGGCCGCCCCCGCCGAAAAGCAAGTCGTCTTACTTCGCCACGTAGAGCTTGTCGGAGCAGGCACGCGCCAGCGCGTTGTCCGGCGTGGTTTTGCCGCCGAGGGTCGCCCATCCGGCCTTCATCACGAGATCGCTGCGGGAATAGGACGACTGTTCGCCCTGGAATTTCGTCAGCGCCGCCTTGTCCGGGTCCATTTGCGCTTTCGCGATACAGAACGGGACCATCGCGGAGACGACGGCGGTGTCGCTGCGATCTTGCGCGATTTGTTCGGAGGTGGATGCGGTTTTCCAGCCGAGCTGAGAAAATCCGACAATTGACAGCGCGATCGCACCGGCCACGGCGCCCCAGCCGGCAGGCTTCAGCCAAACAGGAATTTGCATTTGTTATTGTCTTTTCACTGTAGGAGGAATGATCTCCTCCCGGAGGCACGCGTAGCTACGTTAGAAGTGGCACGCCTGAAGCGCCGTTACACCCAGTTGACAAAAATAAATGCCGGTAGATCAGAATCGGCGCGGTCGCCGGCTGGCCGGCGTATGAAATGGGTCCGCGGCATTGGACAGGCGCTTGTCTTGTTCTATCCAGCGGATTGCCTCGGCCTCCGTCGCGAAACCGGCGGCGGTCTGCGGGAGAGCGCCGCGACGGAGCAATTCGACCGCAAAACTTGCGTCGGCGCGTTGAATGACCTGATAGGTTGCGTCTGACATGGTTTGGTATGACACGCCGACGGCTCTATTGCACGCGACGTTTATCTTGCACTCATGCGGGTGGCGGTGCCCAGCCGAGGGACGACAGGTGACAGCGGCGAGCCGCGCGTTATTCTGAGGGCGACGTAAACCAAGGGGGAACCGATGGGCAGGATCATTCTCGCGGATAATCCGCTGAACGAAATCGATATCGCCAAGGACATGGTTCCGCCGAACCTGGACATGACGATCGCGCGCCACGGCAGTCCGGAGTTCATCGCCGCCCTGGCGGACGCCGAATGCCTGGTGGGTTTCGGCGACGGCACGATGGACGACGCGTTTTACAAATCCGCGCCCAAGCTGAAGCTGGTGCAGTTGCTGTCCGCCGGCTACGACCGGTGCGACATCGAAGCCGCGCGCCGAGCGGGGGTGCCGATTTGCAATAATGGCGGGGCGAACTCGACGGCGGTGTCGGAACACGCGCTGTTGCTGATGCTGGCGGTCAGCCGGCGGATCGTCTGGCAGCACACCAATGTCGCCGCCGGTCGCTGGCGGGGCAACAATGTCGACGACGTGAAGCTTTACGAGTTGCGCGGCCGCAAGCTGGGCATCGTCGGGCTGGGCACCATCGGCAAAAAGACCGCGCGCCTGGCCAAGGCGTTCGGCATGGATGTGCAGTACTACGATACCAAGCGCCTGACGGAGGAAGAGGCCGACACGCTTGGGGTGCGTTTCGCGCTGTTCGAGGAGGTGCTGCGCAGCTCCGACATCGTGTCGCTACATGTGCCGTTGGGGCCGGAGACTCGTCACATGATGGGCGCCGAGCAGTTTCGCATGATGAAACCGTCGGCGTACTTGGTGAATACGTGTCGCGGTCCGGTGGTTGACGAGGTGGCGATGATCGAGGCTTTGAGCAACGGCACGATCGCCGGCGCGGGTCTGGACGTTTTTGATCAGGAGCCGCCGCCGCCCAATAATCCGTTGTTCGGGTTGGCCAATGTGATTTTGACGGCGCATTTGGCGGGTCCGACCTACGACAACCAGTTTACTCGGTTCCGCAATGCGTTCGATAATTGCCAGCGCGTTTTGCGCGGGGAAAAGCCGCTTTGGGTGATTCCCGAGCTACAGGCCTGAGCTTCCGATCGGGTATTTGGCGCGCAACACGGTCGCACCGTGTTGCGTGGTCCAAAAGCCCATGCTAGACGCCCCCGCCGGCTAAGGTGGCCGGTTCCTTTATCACGCCCGCGCTCGATTGCGGCATCAACGTATGGGATTCAACGTGGCCTCCAGCAGCGCCGCAGACATTGGCACGACGATAGCCGCGGGCGGTGGCCTCGCGGATCGCTATGCCGCAGCCCTCTATGCCCACGCCGACGATGCGCGGGAACTCGACGCCGTTGTGCAAGAGATGGAAAATCTCGGCCGGCTGATCGATGGCAGCGCGGATTTCCGCCGCCTGATCGAGTCGCCGCTGATTGACATCGCGACCGCGACCAAGGCGGCGTTTGCCGTGTTGGAAGCGAACGGCTTCGGCAAATCGGTTCGCGATTTTGTCGGCGTGATCGCCAATAACCGCCGCCTGAACGCGCTGCGCGCCATTGTCGGCGCTTTTGCGTCGCTGGTCGCGACCCGCCGCGGTATCGTGACCGCGCATGTGCTCAGCGCGCATCCTCTTAACGACGTGCAACGCCAGGCCCTTCGGGCTCGCCTGATCGAGGCCGGCTACAGCAACGTCAACATCGATGAGCAGGTCCAGCCGGATCTGCTTGGCGGCCTGGTCGTCCGGATCGGCGCCCGCCTCTACGACACCAGTTTGAAATCCCGGCTGCAACGTTTGCAGTACGCCATGAAGGGAGCCGCCTGATATGGAGATCCGCCCCGCCGAGATCTCGGAGATCCTGAAGAAGCAGATCGCCGCGTTCGATACCGAAGCCAATGTCGCCGAGACAGGTCAGGTATTGTCCGTGGGCGACGGGATCGCCCGTGTGTTTGGCCTGCAAAACGTCATGGCCGGCGAAATGGTCGAATTCCCCGGCGCCGGTCTGCGCGGGATGGCCTTGAACCTCGAAACCGACAACGTCGGTATCGTGATTTTCGGCGATGACCGCCAAATCCGCGAGGGCGACACCGTCCAGCGCACCGGTTCGATCGTTGACGTGCCCATCGGCAATGGCCTGCTGGGCCGTGTCGTTGACGGTCTCGGCAATCCGATCGACGGCAAGGGCCCGCTGACCGATGTGGTCCGCAGCCGCGTCGAGGTCAAAGCCCCCGGCATTATTCCCCGTAAGTCGGTGCACGAGCCGATGCAGACGGGCCTGAAGGCGATCGATGCGCTGATCCCTGTTGGCCGCGGCCAGCGCGAACTGATCATCGGCGATCGTCAGACCGGCAAGACCGCGGTGATCATCGACACGATCATCAATCAGAAGGGTGCCAACGCCGGTACCGACGAGTCGAAGAAGCTGTATTGCATCTACGTCGCCGTCGGCCAGAAGCGTTCCACCGTCGCTCAGCTGGTCCGCACGCTCGAAGAGCAGGGCGCGATGCAGTTCTCGATCGTGGTCGCCGCGACGGCGTCCGATCCGGCGCCGATGCAGTTCCTGGCACCGTACACCGGCTGCACGATGGGTGAGTTCTTCCGCGACAATGGCCGTCACGCGGTCATTTTCTACGACGATCTGTCCAAGCAGGCTGTTGCCTACCGCCAGATGTCGCTGCTGCTGCGCCGCCCGCCGGGCCGTGAAGCGTATCCGGGCGACGTGTTCTATCTGCATTCCCGCCTGCTCGAACGCGCGGCGAAGATGAACGACGAAATGGGCGCCGGTTCGCTGACCGCCCTGCCGGTCATCGAGACGCAGGCCGGCGACGTGTCGGCCTATATTCCGACGAACGTGATTTCGATCACCGACGGCCAGATCTTCCTGGAAACCGAACTGTTCTTCCGCGGCATCCGTCCGGCCGTGAACGTCGGTCTGTCGGTGTCTCGCGTGGGCTCCGCGGCCCAGGTCAAGGCGATGAAGCAGGTCGCCGGTCGCATCAAGCTGGAATTGGCGCAGTATCGCGAAATGGCCGCCTTTGCTCAGTTCGCTTCCGACCTCGATGCCTCGACCCAGCAGCTGCTGGCGCGCGGTTCGCGTCTGACCGAGCTGCTGAAGCAGCCCCAGTACAGCCCACTGCCGATCGAAGAGATGGTCGTGGCGATTTTTGCCGGCGTGCGTGGCTACCTCGACAAGTTCGATGTGGGCCGTGTCGGTGCCTTTGAATCGCAATTCATCGCCCAGATGAAGGCTCGTGAACCCGGCATCCTCGACGCGATCCGCACTGATCTCGAGATCAAGGCGGACACCGAGAAGAAGCTGGTGGCCTTCCTGGATGCCTTCTCCAAATCGTTCAGCTAAGGCGCCCCGGCGATGCCCAGCCTGAAGGCACTGCGGTTACGCATCAACAGCGTCAAGTCGACGCAGAAGATCACCTCCGCCATGAAAATGGTGGCGGCGTCCAAGCTGCGGCGCGCGCAGCAGCAGGCTGAAGCCGCGCGTCCTTACGCCGAACGCATGGAACGCATGCTGGGCGCGTTGGCCACTTCGGTGGCCAACTCTCCCACGGCGCCCGCGCTGCTGGTCGGCACCGGTAAGGACCAGGTGCATCTGCTGATCGCGGTCACGGCCGATCGCGGTCTGGCCGGTGCGTTCAACACCAATATCGGACGCGCAACCCGGACTCTGGCCCGCAAGCTGGAAGCAGAAGGCAAGACGGTGAAGATTCTCGCCGTCGGCCGTAAGGGTCGCGACTATCTGAAGCGTGAACTGGCAAGCCGCTTCGTCGGTGAGATCAGCTACGCGGGTAAGCGCCGTATCGATTTCGGCGACGCGCAAGAGATCGGCAATCGGGTCACGGCCATGCTCGCGGCCGGCGAAATCGATCGCGCCACGATCGTCTATAACCGCTTCCAATCGGTTATCGCGCAGATCGTGACCGAACAGCAGGTTATCCCGGCGCCGCCGCCGGTCGTCACCGAAGCCTCTGACACCGGTGGCGCCAGCTACGACTACGAGCCGGACGAGGAAACCATCCTCACCCGACTGCTGCCGCAGGCGTTGGCGATCCAGGTCTATCGTGCATTGCTCGAAAGCGCCGCCGGCGAACACGGCGCGCGGATGAGCGCGATGGACAATGCCACGCGCAATGCCGGCGACATGATCAAGCGGCTGTCGCAAAACTACAATCGGGCCCGCCAGGCCAACATCACCAGGGAACTGATCGAGATCATTTCCGGCGCCGAAGCGCTCTGATCTCCGACGCGAAAAAGGGATACTCATCATGGCAAGCAACATCGTCGGACGCGTGACCCAGGTGATGGGCGCGGTGGTGGACGTCCAATTCGACGGCGATCTGCCGTTCATCCAGAACGCGCTGACCTCGCGCATCGAAGACCGCACGCTGGTCCTCGAAGTCGCGCAGCAGCTTGGCGAGCGCACCGTTCGCTGCATCGCGATGGACAGCACCGACGGCATGATCCGCGGGCAGGAAGTGGTCGACACCGGAGAGCCGATCACGGTTCCGGTCGGACCGGGCACCCTGGGCCGCATCATGAACGTCGTCGGCGATCCGATCGACGAAAAGGGTCCGGTCACCTACACCAAGCGCTACCCGATCCATCGTGAGGCTCCGTCCTTCGAGGATCAGGCGACCTCCGCCGAAATTCTGGTCACGGGCATCAAGGTCGTCGACCTGCTGGCCCCTTACCTCAAGGGCGGCAAGATCGGCCTGTTCGGCGGCGCCGGCGTGGGCAAGACGGTGCTCATTCAGGAACTGATCAACAACATCGCCAAGGCGCATGGCGGCGTGTCGGTGTTCGCCGGCGTCGGCGAGCGCACCCGCGAAGGCAACGATCTGTATCACGAAATGATCGACGCCGGCGTTATCAAGGTTGACGATAACGGCAACCTGCTCGAAGGCTCCAAAGTGGCCCTGATGTATGGCCAGATGAACGAGCCGCCGGGTGCCCGCGCGCGCGTCGGCCTGTCGGGCCTGTCGATCGCCGAATACTTCCGCGACGAAGAAGGCCAGGACGTGCTGTTCTTCGTGGACAACATCTTCCGCTTCACCCAGGCGGGCGCCGAAGTGTCCGCGCTGCTGGGCCGCATCCCGTCGGCGGTGGGCTATCAGCCGACCCTGTCGACCGACATGGGCGCGCTGCAGGAACGCATCACCTCCACGAAAAAAGGCTCGATCACCTCGGTGCAGGCCATTTACGTGCCTGCCGACGATTTGACCGATCCGGCCCCAGCGACATCCTTCGCCCACTTGGACGCGACGACCGTGCTGAACCGCCAGATCGCGGAACTCGGCATCTACCCGGCCGTCGATCCGCTGGACTCCACCAGCCGTTCGCTCGATCCGCGGATCGTCGGTGAAGAACATTATCAGGTGGCGCGCGAAACCCAGCGCATCCTGCAGACCTATAAGTCGCTGCAGGACATCATCGCCATTCTGGGCATGGACGAACTGTCGGAAGAAGACAAACTGGTCGTCGCCCGCGCGCGTAAGATCCAGCGCTTCCTGTCGCAGCCGTTCCACGTGGCGGAAATCTTCACTGGCTTCCCCGGCAAGTTCGTGCCGGTGGCCGACACCGTCCGCAGCTTCAAGGCGATCTGCGCCGGTGAATACGATCACTTGCCGGAAGCCGCCTTCTACATGGTTGGCACGATCGAAGAAGCGATTGCCAAGGCGGAAACGCTGAAGGCGAACGCGTAAGCGACCCAAAGGGGAACACAGACCATGCCGGTCGCGTTGGAAATCGTCAGCCCCGAGAAGCTGCTTCTCTCCCGTTCTGTGGAGATGGTGGTGATCCCGGCGGCTGAAGGCGACATGGGTGTGCTCGCAGGGCACACCCCGATGATTGTCACGCTGCGTGGCGGCACCATCGATCTGTACGAAGGCGATCGGGTAACCGATCGGCTTTATGTCGCGGGCGGGTTTGCCGAAGTGACGCCGACGCGTTGCACCGTGTTGGCGAACGAAGCCGTCCCGGTCGGCGAAATCGACCGCGGCGCGGCCGATAAGCGGTTGGCCGACGCGGAAGCCGCCTATGCCACCGAATCGAAAAACGGCACCGCCGCCGAAGACGTGGCGCTTGACCGCGTTCAGGCCGCACGGGCGATGGTGGCAGCCGCCGCCTGACATTCCGCGTAAAGCGATTACGACTGAAAAGGCCGGCAATTCGCCGGCCTTTTTTCGTTTCAGGCCTTATCCGGCACGCCGAACGGAAACGCATCCTGCCGCAGTCCGTCGGCGGAATAGTCGATTTCCTGCGGCCAGGTCAGCCCGGCACCTTTCGGCAGCAATACCATGTTGGCGATGAAATAGTCGGGATCGCGCAGCGGCGTGAACCACCCGCCGCGATCGATGATCGGCAGGAAGTCCACGATGCCCCGAGCGCCGTCCGACCAGGTGATCTCGACGGTGTGATCGTCGTGCGCGACAGCCGCGACTATCTCGTAGAGCATCCGTTCCGTCGGACCGCGATCAGAGCCAGGAAAACAGCCCGGCGAGCCAGCTGCTCTTTTTTTCCTTGATGATCACGGTCTCTCCGGCCGTCGGTGCCTGACCCAGGGCGGCGTTCTGCCGCAGTCGGTTGGCTTCCGCCGCGGCGTCGACGGCGGTCGTGCTGCCGTTGGAGCCGGAGTAGTTCAGCAGCTTGTCGACAAAACCCATATTGGTCGAAGCCAACTGGGCGTCACGATCGACCTGCCGGCGAATATCGGCCGCGGCGGCGGGACCGGCCTGCTGCAACAAGGCGGCTTGTCCCGCGCTGTCGACGCCCTGAGACTGACCCAGCGCGAGTTGCGGGGCGAGAATTTCTTCCGCCTGGTTACGCTCCGCCGCTTCCTGCGGTCGCGGCGCGCCGGGGCGCGGCGGTCGCAGCGCGAATTCCGGCGGCATCGACAGCGGCGCGCGGGTCGTGACGGTGAATTCGTCCGGCGCATCGCGTGAAAAGCCGAACGTGCGCGCCAGCTTGCTGCTTTCGCAGCCGGGCAACACGACAAGGCTGCCCATGAGCAGGGCGGACACGCAGCCGGACAGGCGGAAATTCAGAATCTGCATGGGGTGTACCCTACTATGAACGCGCGGGCCGCCGCAACCGAGCGCGACACGCCCGCTTGCGCCGGAGGGCACAAGCGAGCGAAGCTTGCGGCTTCGATGACTCCAGGAGGCGATCGTGGCGGACCTGACGGGCAAGGCAGCTTTGGTGACCGGCGCGCAACAAGGGATCGGCAAGGCCATCGCGATCGGGCTGGCCGAGGCCGGTGCCGATGTGGCCATCAACTACCTGGATGGCGAAGCGGACGCCGAAGCCGTGGCCGCCGCCGTCCGCGCTCTGGGTCGGCGCGCGCTGGTCCTGCGCGGCGATGTCGCAGCCTCGGAAACGCCCGGCGCGTTGACCGCCGCGACGGTAGCGGCGTTCGGGAAGATCGATATCCTCGTCAACAATGCCGGGGTGTTTCCGCGGGTTCCCTTCCTCGACATGACGGAAAAGGACTGGGACTTCGTTCACACCATCAATCTTCGCGCCGGATTCTTCTGCGCTCAGGCGGCAGCCCGCGCCATGGTCGCGGCAGGAACCCACGGCGCCATCGTCAATCTCTCATCCTCCTCCATGTTCGGCGCCTCGCCCCTCGGCGTTCATTACGCTGCCAGCAAGGGCGGCGTGGTTTCCATGACCCGGGCGATGGCGACCGAGCTGGCACCGTGGCGTATCCGGGTGAACGCCATCGCGCCGGGGCTGACCGATACGGCGCAACCCCGTTACGGATTTTCCGAGGAAGAACTGGCGGCGCGGGGGGCGGCGATGCCGCTGGGGCGGATCGGTCGGCCGGATGAAATCGCCGATGTCGCGGTTTTCCTGGCATCGGAAAAGGCGTCGTTCATCACCGGACAGGTGATACACGCGAACGGCGGGCTGTTCATGGCGTCCTGAAACCGCCGAATTTCGTTGGAAATCGTCACAACACTTGACCCTTTGCGGCCTTTCCGCCACACACCGCCGGCCCGCCACCCGGCCGGGCGCGCGCCAGCCATGGCCGCAACCCTCCGCGACGCGAGAGAGAATCCATGCGCGATACGGGTGAATACCTATTTACCTCCGAGTCCGTCTCCGAAGGCCACCCCGACAAGGTCGCGGATCGCCTGAGCGATACCGTCCTCGACGCCTTCCTGGCCGCCGATCCCTACTCCCGCGTGGCGTGTGAGACTTTGGTCACGACCAATCGCGTCGTGCTGGCCGGTGAGACTCGCGGCCCCGCTTCCATTACGCCGGAGCTGCTGACGCATCTCTGCCGCATGGCGATCCGCGATATCGGTTACGAGCAGGACGGGTTCCATTGGGCCAATGCCGATGTGCAGGTGCATCTGCACTCGCAGTCCGCCGATATCGCCCAGGGCGTCGACAGCGCCGGCAATAAGGATGAAGGCGCGGGCGATCAGGGCATCATGTTCGGTTATGCCTGCCGCGAGACGCCGACGCTGATGCCGGCGCCGCTGTATTATGCGCACGAAATCCTGCGGGTGATGCGCGATCGCCGCAAAAGCGGCGACGCCACTGTCGCCGGTCTGCTGCCGGACGCCAAAAGCCAGGTCACGCTGCGCTACATCGACGGCAAGCCGGTCGGCGCGACCTCCGTCGTGGTGTCCACGCAGCATGTCGAGGGCATGGAGCAGGCGGACATCAAGCGCGTGCTGTGGCCGCTGATCGAAGGCGTGCTGCCGCAAGGCTGGATGCCGGCGGAACAAGAGCTGTACGTGAACCCGACCGGCAAGTTCGTCATCGGCGGGCCGGACGGCGATTGCGGTCTGACCGGTCGCAAAATCATCGTCGACACTTACGGCGGTGCCTCCCCGCATGGCGGCGGCGCGTTCAGCGGCAAGGACCCGACCAAGGTCGATCGTTCGGCCGCCTATGTCTGCCGCTATCTGGCCAAAAACGTCGTGGCCTCCGGCCTTGCGGACAAATGCACGTTGCAGATCAGCTACGCCATCGGCGTCTCCGATCCGCTGTCGCTGTATGTCGATCTGCACGGCACGGGCAAGGACGTGGACGAAGCGAAGCTGGAAAAGACCCTGCGGGAGCTGGTCAACCTGCGCCCGCGCGGTATTCGGGAGCATCTGCACCTGAACCGGCCGATCTACGTGCCGACCTCGGCCTATGGGCATTTCGGGCGTGAGCCCGACGCCGCGCTGGGGACGTTCACCTGGGAAAAGACCGACCTGGTACCGGCACTTAAGGCCGCGTTCGGACGCTGAAACCGCCTCCGGACCGGCTCTACGGTCGTAGCCGCGGGCATAAGCTGCGCCCGCGGCAGGAAGTCCTGCTCGATACGACGCTGCCGCGCCTCCGCCCTTCGGCGGAGGAGATCGCGGCCCCACCTACGCCCCTGTGGCTGGAGGTTGGGTTTGGCGGCGGCGAGCACGCTTTGGCGCAGGTCAAGGCGCACCCCGAGGCAACGCTGATTGCCTGCGAGGTGTTCGAGAACGGCATATGTTCCCTGTTGTCGGCGCTGGTGGAGGAAGGGGCGGAAGCAACCGGTCCGCTGCCGCCGAACTTGCGGCTGTGGCCGGATGACGCGCGGGTGCTGCTGCGGCAGTTGCCGGACGCCAGCATCGATCGGCTGTTCCTGATGTTCCCCGATCCCTGGCCGAAAACCCGCCATGCCAAGCGGCGCTTCGTTCATCCCGCAATGTTGGAATTGGTGGCGCGCGTCCTGAAGCCGGGTGCCGAATGGCGCGCGGCCAGCGACGATCCGACCTATCAGGATTGGGTGGAGGATGTGATGGGCGCGCAGACGCTGTTCACCGTCCTGCCGGCGGCCTTCGAACGTCCGGACGGCTGGCCGCCGACCCGGTATGAGGCGAAGGCTTTGCGCGCCGGTCGTACGCCGCGCTATTGGACGTTCGCCCGCGCGGGCTAAATCTCTTCGTCTGTCGTGCGCCGCACCAGGATTTCCCGCTTGCCGACATGGTTGGCGGGGCTGATGATGCCCTCTTTCTCCATCTGCTCGATCAGCTTGGCGGCGCGGTTATAGCCGATATTCAGGTGGCGTTGGATGAAGGAGGTCGATGCCTTGCCTTCCCGCGCGACGACGGCGACGGCCTGGTCGAACAGGCCCTTTTCGCCCTCCGAGGCACCGGCGATGCCGGACATCGACAATTCGGGTTCGCCGCCCTCGACGGGTTCGGTCACGTCGTCGACATAGGCCGGTTCGCCTTGCTCGCGCAGGAAGGCGACCACCGCCTCCACCTCCTCGTCGGATACGAAGGGGCCGTGGACGCGGGTGATGCGGCCGCCACCCTGCATGAACAGCATGTCCCCCATGCCCAGAAGCTGTTCCGCCCCCTGTTCGCCCAGGATGGTGCGGCTGTCGAACTTGCTGATCACCTGGAAGCTGATGCGGGTTGGGAAGTTGGCCTTGATCGTGCCGGTGATGACATCGACCGACGGGCGCTGGGTCGCCATGATGACGTGAATGCCGGCGGCGCGGGCCATCTGTGCCAGGCGTTGGATGGTGATTTCGATTTCCTTGCCGGCGACCATCATCAGATCGGCCATTTCGTCGACGACCACGACGATGAAGGGCAGCGACTCCAGCGCCAGCGGCTGATCCTCGAAGGTCGGGCGGCCGGTGTCGGGGTCGAAGCCGGTTTGCACGCGTCTTGTGACGACTTCTCCCTTGGCGCGGGCTTCGGCCACGCGTTCGTTGTAGCCGCCGACGTTGCGCACACCCAGTTGCGACATCGCGCGATAGCGGCGCTCCATCTCGCGGACGGTCCATTTCAGCGCGGTCACGGCCTTGGCGGGTTCGGTGACGACGGGCGCCATCAGATGCGGAATGCCTTCGTAGATCGACAGTTCCAGCATCTTGGGATCGATCAGGATCAGGCGGCACTGATCGGGCGACAGACGATAAAGCAACGACAGGATCATCGCATTGACGCCGACCGATTTGCCGGAGCCGGTGGTGCCGGCGATCATCAGATGCGGCATCCGCGCCAGATCGGCGACCACCGCGCCGCCGCCGATATTCTTGCCCAGCGCCAGCGACAAACGGCCAGGGTGTTTTTGGACCTCGTCGCTTTCCAGGATCTCGCTCAGGAAGACGGTTTCGCGGCGGGCGTTCGGGACTTCGATGCCGATGACGTTGCGACCGGGGACAGTGGCGATGCGCACGGCGGTGACGGACAGGCTGCGGGCGACGTCGTCGGCAAGGCCAATCACGCGGGCGCTGCGGATACCGGCGGCGGGTTCGAGTTCGTACAGCGTCACGACGGGGCCGGGATGGATTTCGACGATCCGGCCATCGACCCCGTATTCCGACAGCACGGTTTCCAACAGGCGCGCATTGGCTTGCAGCGCTTCCTCGCTGGGCCCGGACTGGGCACGCTCCGGCGCGGGCTTCAGCAGATCGAGCGGCGGGAATTTCCACCCGGCTTCGGGCAGCGGCAGACTCTGTTGCTGCGGTTGGCGGTCGCGCGGCTTTGTCTGCCGCACCGTGGTCGCGGGGCGCGGTTCGTCCCTGGTCGCGGTCAGGCGAGGCGGGGAAACCTCCGGCTCTCGCCGGGGTCTTGTTTCGGTCGGCGGCGGCTCTTCCGGCTGCGGTTCCCGGTCGCCCGCCGGCAGGAAGCGCGACAGGCGGGGCATGCCGCCGCCCAGGTTGGAAGCGCCGCGCGCCATGGCGGATGCCGCGTCCCGACCGCCCGATACCGAGGCCTGGGCCGCGCGGGTAGCAAGCGAACCGGCGCTGCGCCACTCCCCGGCGGACAAGCCGAGCGCGAGGACGGTCAGGATGACGGCGAGGCCGGTGCCGACGATCCAGACGCTGACGATGCCGGCCGGGCCGAGGAGGTCTTGCGCGGCGTCGATGCCGGCGGTGGCCACGAGACGGCCGACGGCACCGCCGAGACCGGCCAGCCCGGGCCAGGAGAGATTATGCGGGGCGGGCAGCGCGGCCAGCACGCCGGCCAGGACGGGCAGCGCGGCCAGCAGGGCGATCAGGCGGAGGGCGACGCTGCCGAGGCCGCGATGGGACGCGATGCGCCAGGCCCAGGTCAGCAGCGCGATCCCGGGCAACAGGCTGGCGATGCCGAAGCCTTGCAGCAGAATATCCGCCATGACGGCCCCGCCGGTGCCGGCGAGATTATTGGCGTGGCGGGTCGTCGCGGTGTTCAGCGACGGGTCGCGCGCGTCGTATGACGCGAGCGCGATCAGGACGATAAGCCCGACAAGGCCCAGCAGCAGGCCCGTCAGTTCGGCGGTTCGGCGTCCCATCAGCGCCTTGACGGCGGGAGACGCTATGCGGCGGGCCTCCATCGTGGCGGATCGGACGGCCATCTGAGTTCTCTCCTTTGGCGCGTGGTTCGCGCACCAAAGGAACTATAGCCCGGAACCCGCTGATGAATGAAGAGGTTTAGAAGACCTGCTCTCCGTGCAGGACGATATCGAGGCCTTCGCGTTCTTCTTCCGCCGTCACGCGCAGGCCGACGATCGCGTCGGTGATTTTCAGGAGGATCCAGCTCATGACAGCGCAGAACACGATGGTTGCGAGGACCGCGATGGCCTGGACCTTCAGCAGTTCGAAACCGCCGACGTAGACGCCGTTGGGGGCGTCCTTGGTGGCGGACAGCGGGCCGTAGGCGAACCAGCCGGTGGCCAGGGTGCCGATGATGCCGCCGATGCCATGGACGCCGAAGGCATCCAGACTGTCGTCGTAGCGCAGCTTGGCCTTCAGCGTGGTGGCGCACCAGAAGCAAACCGCGCCGGAGACGAGGCCGATGCCCAGAGCCGGGCCGGGCAGCACGAAGCCCGCGGCGGGGGTGATGGCCACAAGGCCCGCGACGGCGCCGGAGATCGCGCCGAGGACCGAGGGTTTGCCGCGCAGGAGCCATTCGGCGAAGGTCCAGGACAGGGTTGCTCCGGCCGCGGCGATCTGGGTAGCCAGCACGGCCATGCCGGCCCTGCCGTTGGCGGCCAAGGCACCGCCGGCGTTGAAGCCCATCCAGCCCACCCAGAGCAGCGACGCGCCGATCACGGCATAGCTAAGGTTCCAGGGCGCCATGTTCTCCTGACCGTAGCCGAGACGGCGGCCGAGCATGATGGCGCAGACGAGTCCGGTGATGCCGCAATTGATCTCGACGACGGTGCCGCCGGCGAAATCGGCGACGCCCATGGCGGCGAGCCAGCCGGTCGGTGCCCAGACCCAATGCGCAAGCGGCGCATAGACCAGCAGCGACCAGAGGGTGAAGAAGACGAGCAGGGCGGAGAATTTCATCCGATCCGCGCAGCTTCCGGTGACGACGGCCGGGGTGATGATGGCGAAGGCCATCTGGAACATCAGAAAGACGCTTTCCGGGATCGTCGTCGGCTGCGCGACGTCGGTGCCGGCACCGAGGGTGAAGGCCTTATCCCAGTTCTCCGCGATGCCGGACAGAAAGACGCGCGAGAAGTCGCCGATCCAGGCATTGCCGTTGGTGAAGGCGATCGAGTAGCCCGCGACCATCCAGACCACGGTCATGGCGGCGCAGAGGCTGAACGATTGCATCATGATCGCCAGCACGTTCTTTTTTCGCACCATGCCGGCGTAGAAGAGTGCCAGGCCCGGCACGGTCATTAATAAAACCAGCACCGTGCAGACAAGCACCCACGCGACATCGCCCGCTTCGACGTTTTGCATTTGGAGTCCCCCCGTTGCGTTTACCCTAGTCAAGAAGCGTGCCAGAATCAGTGGGTTGCGAGAGTCCGCCGGGAAGGCCAGTGTGCCGCACGAATAGGCAGCCCGATCTGCACGTGGGTCGGGCACCTGCCCGGAGATTGGCGTCGCGCGCCGCAAGACGCACTGCCCAATTCGTAGGCACAGAGGTTGACGACGACGATGCGCGAAGAACTGGAAGTCGATGTCTGCGTGATGGGTGCCGGCCCCGTGGGGGGATCGCTGGCGTGTCGGCTGGCCTCGGGCGGCGTGCGCACTGTGGTGATCGACCGCGCCCCGCTGGCGCCGATGGCACATCCGGCGTTCGACGGACGGGCTTATGCGATTGCTTCGGGGTCTCGGCAGCTGCTGCGCGACTCCGGCCTTTGGGACAAGTTGCCGGAGCCGGCGAACCCGATCCTGGACATCCGCGTGTCGGACGGGCGCATCGGGCGTCCTGCATCGCCGTTGTTCCTGCATTTCGACCATCGGGAGGTCGGGGCCGATGCCGGGCCGTTCGGCTGGATGGTGGAGGCTCGCGGTCTGCGAGTGGCACTGAACGCGCATATGGCGTCGCTGCCGTTGTTGCGGGTACTGGCGCCGGCGACGGCGCGGGTTGCTCGGTCCGCGGAGGGCGTCGTGGTGGACGTGGCCGATGGGCCGATCGTGCGTTGCGCTCTGGTGGTGGCGGCGGAAGGCCGCCAGTCGCCCTTACGGCAAGAGGCTGGGATTCCCGTTACGCGCCTGGGCTACGACCAAACCGGCATCGTGTGCGCCGTCAGCCATGCGCTGCCGCACAATAACGTGGCGTTGGAGCACTTCCTGCCGGCGGGGCCCTTCGCCGCGCTGCCGATGGCGCCGAGCGCGGATGCCCGGGAGGGCGGCGCGCCGCACGTGTCGGCGATTGTCTGGACGGAACGGACCGCGATGGCGGAACGGATCCTGGCGTTGGACGATGCGCGTTTCGCGCGGGAGATCGCGCGTCGGCTGGGCGACCATCTCGGCGCGATCCAGACCGTGGGGCGGCGATGGAGCTATCCGCTGTCGGCCATGCTGGCGCATCGCTACGTCGATACGCGGCTGGCGCTGGCGGGCGACGCGGCGCACGGCATCCATCCGATCGCGGGTCAGGGGCTGAATCTGGGTTTCCGCGATGCCATCGCCCTGGCCGATCTGACGATTGAGGCCGTGGCGGCCGGTCAGGACGTGGGATCGCCGGCGCTGCTGAACCGCTACCAGCGCATGCGGCGGCCCGACAATGTCGCGATGCTGGCGATGACGGATGGGTTGGATCGGCTGTTCAGCTCCGACAATCCCACGCTGCGGCTGGCGCGCGACGTGGGAATCGCCGCCGTGCACCGGATGCCGCGCTTAAAGCGGCTGTTCATGCGAAGGGCGATGGGCCTGGCTTAGAAGGGACCATTCGGCCCCAATCGCATCCGACCCAGCAATCCGGCGGCAGCGATCCCAGGGCGGGGAAGTCGCGCCGTTCGCCGAACGCGAACTGGCTGTCGTGCGTCAGGACACTTTGGCGAATCGTCGGCCAAAGCGCTTCTCTCAGGAATTCCTGATCCGCCGTCGCGCCGATCACGCGTTGGCGGGCGGCGTACCAGGCACGAATGGCTGGCAGCATCGGCGGCAGGGCACCGCGCACGCCGCCCCACATGCCGGCCAGGACCAGTTCGGAATGGTCGAAATGGTCGCGCATAACGTGGAAATGGCGGCCGGAGGCGATCCAGTCGTCGACCGCCACGCGTTCCCGTGTGTTGACCAGCGAATCGGCGTCGCGCAGGACGAATCGGTCGACCGATGGGTCGTCGGCGACCAGGAAGCGCCAGAATGTGCCGAAGGGTTGGTTGGGCATGCCGCCGACCGTCATGACCTGCGCGCCTTCGGCCAACAGCGCCTGGGTCGTCTCCGACGGCACGGACCCATCGACGTAGAACCGGCAGCGCCAGCCGGGATAGAGGAACTGGGCGACACGGGCGTTCAGCAGCGCACCCTGGGTGTATTTGGTCTGCGCGCCGAACAGCGAAAAAGCGATGACGTTCCGGGCGGGCGTCGCGGCATCGAAGGCGGGCACCGCTACGGCGGTCAGATCGCGCGCCGGGGCGGTCGCCTGACGTTCCTTCAGTTCCAGTGCCCGCGTCCCGAAGCGGCGCGCTTCGGTCAGGTGACCGAGCGCGCCGAGGGCGGCGCTCAGGAGGTTACAGAACTCGAAGTGTTCTCCGCGTCGATCCAGCGCCTGTTTGGCGCGTTCGGCCGCGTCGTCCCATGCTCCCCGACGGAAGCGGGCGAAGATGGCGTTATAGGCGCTGGAGTGGTCATGCGGCAGACGGTCTGCCGCGAGGTCGCTGAAGCCGATCGCGCGATCCAGGTCGCCCTGACGCAGCCAGTAGAAGCCGAGCAGGCGCGCGATCTCCCCTTGCAGGGTTGGATCGGGCACCTGATGGAGCAAGGGTTCGAGGCTCGCCACCTCGGCCGTCAGGCCGAATTGGCGAACCCCGTTCAGGACCTCGTGAAAGCGGCCGCGCGCGTCCGACACGAGGCGGCGTTGCTACGGGATAAGGACCGTGCTGCCCGTGGTCTTGCGTGCTTCCAGCGCTGTATGGGCGGCGGCGGCCTCGCTGAGCGGGAAGGTCTGGTTTACCTGGATCTTGACCGCGCCGTTGGCCACGACCTCAAACAGGTCCTTGGTCACCATCTCCAGATCCGAGCGCTTCGCGGTATAGGTGGCGAGGCTGGGGCGGGTCAGGAACAGGCTGCCCTTGGCAGCGAGGATTCCGAGATCGACGGGCGGCACGGGGCCGGAGGCGTTGCCGTAGCTGGCCATCAGGCCGAGCGGGGCGAGGCAGTCGAGGCTGACGCCGAAGGTATCCTTGCCGACGCTGTCATAGACAACCGGCACCATGGCGCCGCCGGTGATGCGCTTCACCTCGGAGACCAGGTTTTCGTAGCCCACGACAGTGTGCGCGGCGCCGTTGGCGCGGGCCAGGGCGGCTTTTTCCTCGGAGGAGACGACGCCGATCACGGTTGCGCCGAGGTATTTGGCCCACTGGCACATGATCAGGCCGACGCCGCCGGCCGCGGCGTGGACGACGATCGGGTCGCCGGATTTCACGTGGTAGGTGCGGCGAAGCAGGTACTGGGCGGTCATGCCTTGCAGCATCATGGCCGCGCCGGTCTTGAAGTCGATGGCGTCGGGCAGCTTGACCAGGCGATCGGCGGGGATCACGCGATCGGTGGCATAGCCGCCGATGGGGCCGGCATAGGCGACGCGATCGCCGGGGGCGACATTGGTGACGTTCGCGCCGACGGCGGTGACGGTGCCCGCGCCTTCCTGACCGATGATCAGCGGCATGGTCGGGGCCTTGTAGAGGCCGGTGCGGAAATAGACGTCGATATAATTCAGACCGACGGCTTCGTGCTTGATCAGCGCTTCATTCGGGCCGGGTTCCGGCATGGGGATGTCTTCCCACTTCATCACCTCCGGGCCGCCATTGGCGTGAATGCGGATAGCCTTGGTCATGTCGTTCTCCGTATGCGGGCTGCGCAAAGTTCAGATCAGGGACGCGCCTGGAGCTTCAAGCGCGAGAAGCCATCGTTTGGTGTCGAGGCCTTCGCCGCCGGAGTAGCCTCCCAGATGGCTGGTGGCAACGACCCGGTGGCAGGGAATGATCAGCGGGATCGGGTTGGACCCATTGGCCTGCCCGACGGAGCGTGCGCTGCCGCCGGCGACGGCGGCGATATCCTGGTAGGTGCGGGTTTGACCGTAGGGAATTTGCATCAGCGCATCCCACACCTTGCGGCGATAGGGCGTGCCTTCCGGGTTCAACGGGAGGTCGAAGGTCCGAAGTTTTCCATCGAAGAAGGCATGCAACTGGTCGCGGGTTCGGCGCAGCAGCGGGCTGTCGCCCTGATCCCTGCCCCAACCCCAGTCGAGGGCGACGATGGCGCCGTCTTCCTCGGACACCGTGATGTCGCCGACCGGGGTGTGGAACGAGAGTTGCGGCATGAACGCGATCCGATGGTTTGGGCGATGCGACGCCGAGCGGGGTTGGGTGTCAAGATCCGTGTGCGTCTGGTCCGCTCGGCCCGCAGCATTGCTTCATCCGGCGCCGGGCAATCACCGCGTGTAGACCTTGTGCGCGTTGTTGAGAAAGAAGTCGCGCCGCTTTTGTTCCGGCACGCCGGCGGGCAGCACATGGTCCGGGCTGTCGAAGTCCCAATGCGGATAGTCGGTGGCGAACAGCAACCGGTCCCAACCGATCCAGTCGATTGCGTCGAGCACGCGGGCTTTCGGTTCCGGCTCTTCCATCGGCTGCGTGGTCAGCCACACATGCTCGCGGATATATTCCGACGGCGGGCGCTTAAGATGCGGGGTTTCCGCCCGCATCCGCGCCCACAGCTTGTCCAGCCGCCAGCAGAGTGACGGGAGCCAGGCGAATCCGGCCTCCACCACCACGATCTTGAGGCGTGGGAAGCGTTCGAAAATCCCTTCGAACACCATGCTGGTCAGCATGGTCTGGCAGGATTGCGCGTGTCCCACCATATCTTCCATGTAATAGCTCGGCCAACCGCCGCCGGACACGGGATAACCGCCGAAGCCGAAAGCATGAATACCGACCGGCAATCCCGCCTCGGCCGCCGCTTCATAGATCGGCCAGTAACGCTTTTGCCCGGCGGGTTCCGCGGTGCGGCTCAGCAGCAGCACCTGCACATAGTCGGAATGCTTTGCCCAACGGCGGATTTCGGCGGCCGAGGCCTCGCCGTCCTCATACGGGACCAGGATGGAGCCTTTCAGCCGCGGCTCCGGCTGCGTCCATTCCGCGACCTGCCAGCGGTTCATCGCCTGGCACACGGCCTCCGCCAGGAAGCCATTCTGAAAGCTGCCGGGATGCGGGCGGATCATGTTCAGCACGCCGAACGTGATGTTATGGGCATCCAGCAGTTGCGACTGCATGAACGACAGCGAACTGCCGGGTCGCCCACCCTCCGGCGGCCAGGAATCGCGGCGCGACGCATCGGGCTGGCTTTTCGGAAAGGCGGGGCCGTTCTGAAACGCCTGACGCGGCAGCGGGCCGAACATCTCCAGATGATCCCGCCAGCGCTTTTCCATGTAGGGGTACAGACCCTTCATCCCATCGCGCGGCGACTGGTGGATGTCGCAGTCGGCAATCGCGAGGCGCGTGGCCGCCGAGCTCTGGACGATGGCGCGGTCTCGGACATCCATGTTCATGCGGGCAACTCCCCAGGGTTTCGCGCGACGATAACCGAAGCGTCTCGGCTCGACCACTCCGGAGGCGGATGTTAGCGTAACCCCAGGAGGATACGGTCATGCTCACCAAGGCCCAGATCGATGAGTACAACGAGGTCGGCGCCATCGTTGTGCCCAATGTGTTGTCGCCGGACGAAGTGCGGCATTTGCGCGCGGTGACCGACGGATTCGTCGACCGCGCCCGCGGCCTGACGGCGCATAACGAGATTTACGACCTGGAGGACTCACACTCCCCAGCCAATCCGCGCGTTCGACGCATCAAACAGGCGCATCTGCACGATCCCGCCTATGGCGCGCTGACGCGTCATCCGAAAATCGTCGCGGTGCTGCAAGATTTATGGGGCCCGGATATCCGGTTCGATACCGCCAAACTGAACCTGAAATCGGCCGGCTTCGGCGCGCCGGTGGAATGGCATCAGGATTGGGCCTTCTACCCCCATACCAACGACGATCTGGCCGCCGTCGGCGTCATGTTCGACGATATGGAAATGGAAAACGGCCCGCTGATGATCGTGCCGGGCAGCCATCGCGGTCCGACCTTCGATCACCACGCCGACGGGCGGTTCTGCGGCGCGATGAACCCAGATAACAACGATGTCGATCTGTCCAAGGCGATCGCACTGACCGGCAAGGCAGGCTCCATCACCGTGCATCATGTCCGCGCGGTGCATGGCTCCGCCCCCAACCTATCGAACCACGATCGACGGCTCTTGCTGTTTCAGTTCCGCGCCGCCGACGCGTGGCCGATCCTGGGCTTTCCCGGCGGCATCGAGAAATTCGACGACCTGATGGTTGCCGGCGAAACCAGGCCGCCCCGCCTGCGCGAAGCACCGGTGCGTCTGCCGCTGCCGCCGGCCAACCTGCAGGGATCGCTGTACGAGAACCAGAAAGGGATGAAGAAGCGCTTCTTCGCGGTCGCCGCGCAATGAGCCGCCCGCCCGTCGAGCCGATCTTCGACCGCACGCCATCGCCCTTCGGCGCCATGCCGGCCGAACCGATGGTGCACGACGCGTCTGTCCAAGCGCTGCGCCAGCGCACGGTGAATTTCGCGGCGAAGCGCTATGCCGACATGATGTTCGTAACCGGGCTCGATCGGGCGACGGCGGACGCGCATTTCCGCTGGCGGCCGCTGACCATTCCCGCCGGGCTGCGCGCGCGCTTGCCGGCCGGGGTGGGCAAGGAAGCGGTCGCTGCCTCCGCCCTGGCGGAAGCCGCGCACAAGGCCGGGCGGATCGTCATCGAAACCGATGCCGCCGATCGGCGCGTAACCGTGCGATGGAACGATGCCGCGCTGGGCACCGTCACCGGCACCGCCCTGGGACGTGCCGGTTACGGCGGGATCTTGTTGGGGGAGCACGGCGAACCGGGCTTTGACCCCGTTCCCGTGCCGCGCGCCCTGCCGGATGCCGGTCTGTCCTGGCCCTTGGGACAGGCCGTGGACGCGCCGCCCGCGCCCACCGGTGCCCTGGCCGCGGCGATGGATGCGTTCTTCGCCGGTTCCTCCGGCCTGTATGCGGTCGTCGTGGCGTCGCCCACGCGCATCCTTGCAGAGCGCTACAGCGCGTTCGGGCGACCCGATCGGGCGACGCCGAGCTGGTCGATGACCAAGGCGATTACAAGTACGCTGATCGGGCGGCTGATCCACGAGGGTTGGCTGAACTCCGTCTACGATCCCGCGCCGGCGCCGCTGTGGCGCGATCCGCGCGGCATCCATCAGTTGATCACCATCGATCATCTGTTGCGCATGCGCGCAGGGCTGGGCTTTCCGGTGCGGCACGAAGGCGGCGCGGTTACGTTGGGATTTGAAAACAGTTCCGTCTATCAGGACGGTCGCGACGCGTTCGAGGCCGCGCAACGATCGATCGTTGCCACCGTCCCCGGCGCCGTGTTCCGTTACATTAACAGCGGGTTGAACGTCCTCGGCGCAATCATCCGGGATCGGATCGAACAGCGCGGGCTGCCTTATCATGGCACCGTCTATGGGATGCTCGCCGACCGGTTGGGGATGCACAGCTATCAGCACTCCGCCGATATCGTTGGAAACTTTATCGCCTCCGGCGCCGGATTCGCCACCGCGCGGGACTATGCCAAGCTCGGCGTTCTGTATCTGAACGACGGGGTTTGGAACGGAGAGCGCCTGCTGCCGGAAGGGTGGGCGGATTACGCACTGACCGCGACGCATACCGGCACAAGCTATGCCGCCTGCTTCCGCACCAACAGCGACCGCCTGTTTCCCGACCTGCCGGACGACGCGGCCTGGGCGTCCGGTGCGTCGGACCAGCGCATCTTCATCCTGCGGGGCGCCCAACTGACGGTGACGGTCACCAATGAAACCGATCATCCCGTCGATCTGGCGGCGCTGAACCGTCTGGTCGCCACCGCTATCGAGGGATATGGTTGAAGTCGCGATGATCTCACAAATCCGACTGCGCGACTTCAAGAACTTCCAGGACGCTCGGCTAACGGTCGGGAAATTCACCGTGATCGTTGGAACTAATGCCAGCGGCAAAAGCAACATACGCGACGTTTTCCGGTTTCTCCATGGCATCGGTCGGGAATATTCGCTCGCGGACATAATCGGCGGACGGTACGGGGCCGGTGGCCAGGTCGAGTGGACCCAGATGCGGGGCGCGGCAAGCGAAATCGTGCGCTTCAACAGCCGCCAATTCCAGATCGACGTCACATATCGCGTGGGAAAACATCAAGGATCTTACCACATCGCCGTGGAGCGAAGCGATCATGGCCGCGGAGGTTTTCGGGTCACCGCGGAAAGCCTCCAGTTTCGAGGGGAAGTTGTCTACACCAGCCATCCCGGCGGGGACGATCCGGTTAACTTTCAGGACGACGAAGGGCGTTTGGGGTTGCGATTGTCGAAAGGAGAAAATCAACGAAAATTCGGAACAAAATTGCTCGTGCGTCCCGATCAACCGGCACTGTCGCAAATCGGCGATTCCAAATATGCGGGGAGGACGCACAAGGATCGAGCACGCGAGCTGTTGGATATCTTCCACGGCATACGCTTCCTCGATCTCGTCCCGGATTCGATGCGAAAGCCATCGTTTCCGGGTCAGACGGTCCTTGGAGACAGCGGCGAGAACCTTCCGACCGTCCTTCAGGCGATCTGCGCCGATCCGCCGGTCAAGGACGTACTGATGGAATGGGTTCGGGCCCTGACTCCTATGGATGTGGTGGACTTCGAATTCCCGCTCGACCCCGTGACAGGCCTTGTCCAGCTCAGATTTAAGGAACGGAGCGGCAATCTCGTGTCCGCATATAGCGCATCGGATGGAACGCTGCGGTTCCTGGCCATGCTGGCCGCGCTCCTGGGCACACAAAAGGCGCGGCTCTATTTTTTCGAGGAAATCGACAACGGCATCCATCCCACCCGCCTTCGACTTCTGCTCGATCTCATCGAACGGCAGACGAACTCAAGCAATATCCAGGTGGTGACGACAACCCATTCACCCGATCTCCTGGCGATGATGACCGACAGTACATTCGAAACCACGTCCGTCGTCTTCCGCGCGCAGGATGCCGAAGGAGCGATCATTCGTCGTGTTTGCGAGTTGCCGCAGGCTAAGGAACTGCGATTGTCCCAAGGTCTTGGCCGCTTGCACGCGTCGGGCTGGATGGAGGACATGCTGACACTGGAGGACGCCCCCAGTGCCGTCGCTGCCGTATGAAGGTCCTGATTATACCGGAAGATTTCCGTAAGGATCAATTTATTCTGAAGCCCCTGTTCGAACGCATGTTCGCCGAGTTCGGCTTGCCGCAAACCAAGGTCGTGGTCTGCATGAACCCGTTGTTGCAAGGCGTGGCTGAAGCGTTAAACGCAGCACGCATAAGCGAAGTGATCGCCAGATATCCGATGGTCGATATTTTTGTCCTCTGCGTCGATCGCGACGGTGTTTCAGGACGTCAACAAAGGCTGGACCAACTCGAACGGGCATTTTCGAAAGACCGCTCCTTCCTTGCCGCCAACGCCTGGGAAGAACTCGAAACCTGGGTTCTTGCCGGATTGGAGTTGCCAAAAAACTGGATCTGGTCAAAGATTCGTTCGGAAATCTCCGTCAAAGAGAAGTATTTCGAGGAACTCGCCAGAAGCCGTCGCGTGGCCGATGGTCCCGGCGGCGGCAGAAAGGCATTGGGGGAGGAAGCGGCCCGCCGACTGGCCGCAATTCGCCAAAAATGTCCAGAAGACTTCAACAATCTGTTTAACAGGTTGCTTGCGCTCGCCATTCCGACTCGATGAGAAAAGGGAAACCACACCATGACCGTCCGCAACGTCGCGCGTGAGAAGCTGGAACAGGGGCAATTGTCCCTCGGCGTCGGGGTGCGCATGACCCGCAGCGTCGAAATCGCCAAGGCGATGGCCACCGCCGGCTTCGACTGGCTGTTCCTGGATATGGAGCACGGCACGATGTCGCTGGATGCCTGCGCGCAAATCTCCGCCGCCGCGCTCGATGCCGGCATCGCGCCGATCGCCCGCGTGCCCAACGGTCAGTATTCCATCGCCACCCGCGCCCTCGACAACGGCGCGCTCGGCATTGTGATGCCCCACGTGGATACGGCGGCTGAAGCGCGCGAGATCGTCGAGAAACTGAAATATCCGCCGATCGGACATCGGTCGGTGGGCGGTTGGGGGCCGCACTACCAGCTTGGCAAGCACAGCACCGGCGACGCGGTGAATATCCTGAACGCGTCGAACCTGACCGTGGCGATGCTGGAAACCCCCACGGCGATCGCCAACGCCGACGAGATCGCCGGCGTTCCCGGCATCGACGTGCTGCTGATCGGTTCGAACGATCTGTGCGCGGAAATGGGCATTCCCGGCGATTTCGGCAACGACCGCCTTGCGGACGCCTATGCCAAGATGATCGCGGCTTGCGCAAAGTCAAATAAATTCCCCGGCATGGCGGGGATTTATAATGAGGCCATCATGCCGCGCTACATCGACATGGGCGCGCGCTTTATCCTGTCCGGGCAGGATGCGTCGTTCATGATGTCGGGCGCGCAATCGCGCACCGGCTTTCTGCGCAAGACCTTCGGCGGCTGAAAAATGCCCGCGCCACGTCTCGCCGATTACCGGCGGGGCGTGGCATGGCGGCGAGGCAGCGGGGCCTGAGCGCCCTGACCGCGCATCGCCCTCCATATCGATATAGTATTGAAATAAAACACCCATAAGTTGCGATGCTCGCGTTTTGCGCGAATTTCGTTAATCTGTCGTTAATTCTAAATCATTCTGCCTGTTGCACATTGACGCATATCGACCACATCTGTAGCAATTTCATCCAATAAACCAATTCTGGCCCGATTATGGGCCTTTTTATTACAGTCGCACTTGATTTAAGTGTCGACGGGCGGGGTAGTCGTGACCGTTTTATCGATCAGTCTTGCTACAATTGCGTCCGGAACGGGCGGATTCGTTATCAACGGCGAAACCGATTTCGATCAGTCCGGTTTTTCCGTCGCATCGGCCGGAGACATTAACGGAGACGGGTTCGACGACCTGATCATCGGCGCCGAGAACGCCGCGTCCATGGCCGGCAAATCCTACGTCGTGTACGGCAGTTCCGCCGGCTACCCCGCCAACGTCGAACTCACAGACGTGGCCGCCGGCACCGGCGGGTTCGCAATCACCGGGTTGGCAACCGGCGATCTGCTGGGCTGGAGCGTGGCGACGATCGGCGATCTGAACGGCGACGGGTTCAGTGACTTCGCGATCGGTGCGCCCGGTGCTACACCGGCCGGGCGCATCTATGCCGGCAAAACCTACATCGTTTACGGCAAATCCGGCACCTTCGGCGCAACCATCGATCTGAACTCCATCGCCGACGGCACCGGCGGGTTCGAGATCTTCGGGCAATCCGCCGGCGACCGCGCCGGGCAATCCATCGCATCGGCCGGGGATATCAACGGCGACGGCTTCGACGACATCATCATCGGTGCCTACGCAGGCGGAGCCTCCGACGCCGGCAAGAGCTACGTGCTTTTCGGCCAGGCGACGCCCTTCCTGACCGGTATCGACCTCACCTCCGTCGCGGACGGCACCGGCGGGTTCGTTATCGAGGGCCAGACCGCCCAGGATTTCTCCGGCTTCACCGTCGCGTCGGCGGGCGATCTGAACGGCGACGGCTTCGACGATCTGGTGATCGGCGCGCCATCCGTGACAAGCGGCACCGGCGACAACGGCAGGACCTTTGTCGTTTTCGGTAAGGCAAGCGGCTTCGTCGCCGGCATCGCCCTGGCGGATGTCGCCGCCGGTACGGGGGGCTTTGTCCTGATTGGTCAGGACGCAGGCGAGCGGTCCGGGTATTCGGTTGCTTCCGCCGGCGACGTCAACGGCGACGGCATTGCCGACATCGTCGTCGGCGCGCCGCAAATCGGTTTGTCGGCAGCCGCCAACAACGGCCGCGCCTATGTCGTCTTCGGCAAGACGACGGGGTTTGACCCCAGCATCAATCTCGTCGACGTGGCCGCCGGGACCGGCGGCTTTGTCATGCAGGGCCTCGGAGGCACGGATCTCCTCGGCTTTTCGGTATCGTCGGCCGGCGACGTCAACGGCGACGGGCTGGACGATGTTCTTGTCGGTGCCCACCACGCCACGCCCACCGGCCTTCCCTCCGCCGGCAAGACCTATGTGGTGTTCGGCACCGCGGGTGGGTTCGGCGCCGCGATCAACATGACCGACATCGAACTCGGAAGCGGCGGTTTCGTTATCGAGGGCGAGTCCGCGCAGGATACTTCGGGCGGTTCGGTCGCCGCGGCCGGAGACATTAACGGAGACGGGTTCGACGACCTGATCGTCGGCGCGCGTTCTGCCAACACGGGCTCCAACACCTACGCCGGCCAAAGCTACGTCATCTTTGGCGACAATTTTACCTCCAGCCTCACGGATATCGGCTCCGCGGGCGACGACACCTTGACCGGTTCGTCGGCGGTCGACGATCTGGTCGGCGGTCGAGGCGACGACAGCATCATCGGAGACGGCGGCGCGGACACGCTTCTCGGCGGCGCGGGCAACGACTTCATTTCCGTCGCCGATCTGACCTTCCGACGCATCGACGGCGGCTCCGGCACGGATACGGTATCGCTGTCCGGCGCGGGCATGACCCTGAATATGGCGACCACCGCCGATACCAGGCTGCAAAACATCGAGCGGATCAACCTCACCGGCAGCGGCAACAACACGCTGAAACTGTCGAAGCTGGAGGTGTTGAACCTGTCGTCCACCTCCAACACGTTGACGGTCGACGGCAACGCCGGCGATTACGTGTTGTTCGGATCGGAAACCTGGACGCGCGGCGCGACCGCGGGCGGCTACACGACCTATACAAACGGCCAGGCCGTGGTGGAGATCGCCACCGCCGTATCGGTCAGCATTGCGCCCGTCGCGCTGACCACGATCGCCGCGGGAACCGGTGGATTCGTCGTCTACGGCCAGGATAGCTTCGATTTCTCGGGGCGCTCCGTTGCCTCGGCCGGGGATGTCAACGGCGACGGGTTCGACGACATCCTCATCGGCGCGCCCTACGCCGACGGGAAAGGCAACGCCAAATCCTATGCCGGCGACACCTATGTCGTGTTCGGACAGGCCGGCGGCTTTAGCGCCAGTATCAGCCTGACCGACGTCGCCACCGGCACCGGCGGCTTTGCCATTTTCGGACGAGATTTCGCGGATTGGTCCGGCCGTTCGGTCGCATCCGCCGGCGACGTCAACGGCGACGGGTTCGACGACATCGTCATCGGCGCGTTGTACGGCGACGGGGCGGGGAACGCCAAAGCCGACTCCGGCGAAAGCTATGTGGTGTTCGGCAAGGCTGACAGCTTCGGCACGGGCGTCAATCTGGCGGATGTCGCGGCGGGTACGGGCGGCTTCGTTATCTATGGCGAGGATGCCAACGACTGGTCCGGTCTGTCCGTCGCTTCGGCGGGCGATGTCAACGGCGACGGGTTCGACGATCTCATCATCGGATCGCCGCTGGCGGCAGGGGCAGCCAACGCTTCAACCAGCGCGGGCGACACCTACGTGGTGTTCGGCAAGGCCGGCAGCTTCGGTGCCGCCATTGATCTGGCGGACATCGCCGACGGCTCCGGCGGTTTTGTGGTTCACGGACAGGACGCAGCCGACGTGTCCGGCAGCTCCGTCGCCTCGGCGGGGGATATCAACGGCGACGGCTACGACGACCTGCTCATCGGCGCGATCGTGGCGGACGGAGCGTTGAACGCCACACCCAACGCAGGCGACACGATTGTCCTGTTCGGCAAGGCCGGAGGCTTCGATGCCAGCATCGATCTTGCCGCCGTCGCGGCCGGCACCGGCGGGTTCCTGATTTTCGGGCAAGACGCCCAAGATTTCTCCGGCAAGTCAGTCGCGTCGGCGGGCGACATCGACGGCGATGGGTTCGCCGATATCATCATCGGTGCCTATCACGGCGACGGAGCCGGAAACACCAAATCCGACGCCGGCGAAGCCTATGTCGTTTTCGGTAAGGCGGGCGGCTTCGGCGGGGGCGTCAATCTGTCCGATGTCGCCGCCGGCACCGGCGGTTTCGTTATCCATGGACAGGATGCCACCGATCTCATGGGCATCTCCGTCGCCTCGGCCGGCGATGTCAACGGCGACGGTATCGACGATCTCATCATCGGGGCGTCGCAGGCCGACGCGGCGGGGAACGCCACGGCCAACGCCGGCGAAACCTATGTGGTCTTCGGCAGGACCGGCGGCTTCGGGACCGGCATCGACCTCAGCGACATCGTCGCCGGCAGCGGCGGATTCGTCCTGTTCGGAGAGGACGCGGGCGACCGCTCCGGCGTTTCGGTCGCCTCGGCGGGCGATGTCGACGGCGACGGGTTCGACGATCTGATCATCGGCGCCTACCAGGCCGACGCGGCGGGGAACGCCTTAAGCGGTGCCGGTGACACCTATGTTATCTTCGGCGGCGACCTCACGAACAGCGTCACGCAGAACGGCTCGTCGGGCGACGATACGCTGAGCGGATCGGTGGCGGCAGACGATCTGGTCGGCGGTCGGGGCAATGACACGCTGGTCGGCGAAGGCGGAACGGACGTTCTGCTGGGCGGCGCGGGTAACGATACGATTTCCGTCGCCGATCTGGCATTCCGCCGCGTCGACGGCGGCTCCGGCACGGATACGCTGGCACTGTCCGGCACGGGCATGACGCTCGACCTGTCGGCAATCGCCGACACCAAGCTGCAAAACATCGAGCGGATCGACCTGACCGGGTCGGGCGACAACACCCTTAAACTGTCGAAGCTGGAGGTGCTGAACCTTTCCACCTCCGCCAATACGTTGACGGTGGACGGCAACGCCGGCGACTCGGTGTCGTTTGGGTTCGAGCGCTGGGTTCACACCGGCACCTCGGGCGGTTATGCCACGATGACCAACGGTCAGGCGACCGTGCGGATCGGCGCTGCGGTAACCGTTACCGCGCCTACCGCCGACAACATCGCCACCGCCGCGGCGCAAGGCGGTTTCGCGATCCTGGGCCAGATAGGCGGCGACTACGCAGGCCGATCCGTGTCCTCGGCCGGGGATGTCAACGGCGACGGGTTCGACGACATCATCGTCAGCGCGGCCGACGCCGACCCGGCGGCCGGGGCGAATGCCGGCAAGGCCTATGTGATCTTCGGCAGCGCGGCGGGCTTTACCGCCGA
>CANJLW010000033.1 GCA_947475245.1 Acetobacteraceae bacterium
ACTGCGACATACTGGAAACCGGGAACGATTCTTTCCGCTTCAAGCAACGCAAAAAACAATCGAAATCAGGCTGATAAACTGGAAACTTTTGGACGCTGTTACCTGGAAATTTTTCAACGCTGATTGACATCATGACCGTGCGGGCCGATGCGGCGGCGGCATCCCGCTCAGCCAGGGGATCGATTCCCAGTTTGACCTTGCGGTGCAGTTCAACAGCCTTAACTCGCGTCTCGGCCAGGGAGAAGGTCATAGCACTGCCCAGCCCCATTTCGCGCATCCGTCCGTCCAGTGTGTAGCGGAACACCCAGAACCGCGCCTCTGCGGATCGCACGAGCAGATACAATCCACTTCCGTCGCCGTAGCGGCCCGGCTTTGCCGTCCGCACCTTCGCCGCCGTCAGTCCCGCCGCCCTGCGTGGCATCGTTCCCGCCCCCTAATCCGTCCCCTAATCCGTCCCCTAATAATGGAGGCGAAAGAGCGCGAACGCAAGCGGATGATGGCGGTGAGACCGGTTTCTATATCACTGACTTATAGCGGTATTTCAGAGCGTTCCGATACAACGGCGAAGGCAGGCGGACGGTAGTTAGGCGGACTGTCTCTCCGCCAATTCTCCCTTGCGAACTCCGTTCGTTGTCGAATTTCCCTCGGTTTCAAAAGCCGTTCGCGGCTTTCGGGTTTACCTTGGAACCTTCGCGCCTGGACCACCGCACCGGCGAGACCTCCGGATAGAGAGCGGTGCGGTCATGCCTCCCGTTTGCTCCTTGGCGAAACAGCCAGACCGAGGAACACGAGAACGGCTTGATTGAGCCGCAGGATATCATCGTCATCCAACCGGCCCACGCGCGCGCCGATCTGGGCCTTGGGGACTGTCGTAATTTTGTCCACCATCAGTCGCCGGGCATGGCGGTGCCAGGACCCTCGAAATCACAGCCGGATGCCTCGATGCCTACGTTGTTTCGGATGACCGCGAAACGGCAACGGCGGAATGAACCGGTATGCCGAGTACGCTCCTGATCGCGGCGGCCAGGGCTTGCTCGTGAGTGCAAGCCGATGTTGCCCCGGTTCCATCAGCCGCCTGCCGGGCGACCAGTCAGGTGCGTGAGCTGTTCGATATCATAGATGCGAATAAACAACGGACTCCATTCCTGGAGACTAAACCGGCCCGCAACCCAACGCGTAAACATCACGATTTAATCACGCATAATTATAGTTGGAACGCGCAACATTCCGGGTCAGAATACCGTATCAAACTACCTGGAGACCATCATGATCCGCCTGACCCTGGCCGTCGTCGCCTGTGTCCTGACCCTTGCTGCTTCCTCCGCCTCCGCGGCCATCCTCTATTCGAACGGAACACCCACCCAGGCCAACGGAACGCTGATCAGCGGCACTGCCCCGCTTCGCGCCGTTGCGGAACCCTTCACCATTTCGGCCTCCGCCAACGTCCTGACCTTCGCCTTCTCCGGCTGGGTCGTCGACAACGCCGGCAACTCCGCCTCCTTCGCGCCGCAGACCGTCGATTGGCGCGTGACCGACACCGGCATCGGCGGCACCACCCTGTTCGGCGGCAGCGCCGCGACGCTGACCCCCGTGCCGGGCACCACGACGACGTTCAACAGCGGCATTATCACCATGCAGACGCTGACCTTTTCCGCCGGCAACATCTTCCTGCCCGCCGGCGTCTACTGGCTGGAACTGTTCAACGAAACTATCCAAGGTCAGGTCGCGAACAGCCTCACCGGCCGTTGGGGCGGTGTCACGCCGAACCTGAGCGACTCACAGACCTACAACGGCACGTCCGTTCTGTCCGGGCAACCGTCGCATTTTATCGAGGTCTCCGGCGTCCCCGAACCCGCCTCCCTCGCGCTCCTCGGCTCCGGCCTCCTCGGCATCGCCGCCCTGCGCCGCAACCGCCGTTCCGCCTGATCAAACGCGGCGGGGTTGCAACGCACCCCGCCGCAAGAGATCGTGCGCGGGCAGGAGGACGCCACGATGAAATTTGGTATCGCCATCCCGACAGACTCCGATTCATGGCGTCTGGTACGGCGAGCGGAAGAACTCGGCTTTCACCACGCCTGGTTCTACGACACGCAGATGCTCAGCGCCGATTGCTTCGTCGCCATGGCCGCCTGCGCCATGAAAACATCCCGCATCCGTCTCGGCACCGGCGTTCTGATCCCCTCCAACCGCATCGCGCCGGTCACCGCCACCGCCTTCGCCTCGCTGAACAAGCTTGCGCCCGGCCGCATCGATTTCGGCATCAGCACCGGCTTTACCGGGCGGCGCGCCATGGGTCTCGGCGCCGTGCGGCTGTCGGACATGGAAGAATACATCCGCGTCGTGCAGGCGCTTTGGCGCGGGGAAACGGTCGAAACCGCGATCGAGGGCAAACAGCGGCTGATCGGCCTGCTCAACCCCGAACTTGGCCTGATCAACCTGCGCGATCCGATGCCGCTGTATATTGCCGCCTCCGGCCCAAAGGCGCGCGCGTTGACCGCAAAGCTCGACGGCGGCTGGATCGACGGCGCCCCCAGCGTCGCCCGCAGCATCTCCTCCCTCAACGCCATGCGCTCGGCCTGGGAAACCGCCGGACGATCGGCCGACACGCTGAACGCCGTCGCCTGGGCCGGCGGCGCGGTGCTGGAACCCGGCGAACGCGCCGACAGCCCGCGCGCGATCGCCCAGGCCGGCCCCCGCGCCGCGACCATGCTGCACCGCGCGGCGGATGAAGCCTTGGGCGGCTACCCGAACTCCGCCCCGCTGCCCGCCGCCTTCGCCGAGGCCGTTGCTGGCTACGTCGAAATGGCGCGCGGCTTCCGGCCGCAAGGCGCGCATTACCTGTCGAACCATCGCGGGCATCTGATGTTCGTGCGAGAGGACGAGCGCCCATTCCTGTCGGCGGATTTGATCGCCGCGACGACGTGGACCGCGACCGCGCCCGAACTGATCGAACGGATCGAGGCGTTGGAAGCGGCGGGCTTCACCCAGATCGTGTTTTCGATCCTGCCGGGGCAGGAGCACGCGGTGGAAGATTGGGGGCGGATCAGACGCGCCTTCGCCTGATTCCGCTTAGGATTTGCAAGGCCGCAACGCGAAGTAAGGTGCCGGATCGACCGGCGCGCCGTTGACCACGACTTCCAGGTGGACGTGCGTGCCATAGGTCACGCCGGTGCGGCCGACTCGTCCCAACATCTGGCCTTGCGCCACATCGCGCTTTCCCGCCCGCATCGCGTCGATCAACGGCGCGGCAATCGCGCCAAGATGCGCGTATCGGGTGATCAGGCCGGACGCGTGGCGCAACTCCACCTCCAACCCGCGCGCGCCGCCGCGGTGCACCCGCACGACCCGCCCCGCCGCGACGGCACGCACCGACGCGCCCGCCGGGGCCGGCAAATCAATGCCGGTGTGAAAGCGAGAGGCCTTCGGCCCCTCCGCCAGTCGCGCCCCGAAGGCCGAGGACACGCAGGCGGGGCTTACCGGCGGCGGCAGCGGGTCGGCTTCCGCGAGGGCAGGCAGCGCGACCAACAGCAGCGCCGCCGTCAGGCTACGCAGCCTCCACGTCCACGACAACGTCGTTATAGCAGGTACCCTTGGACAGATCGGCCCGGGCCGAAGCCGAAACCAGGGCGCTGATCGTTTGCCCGGTCGGGCTGGTCGCGAGCCACGCCCCTTTCTCCGACGCCACCAGCCCGGGGCGCACGGCGTCGGTAACGCGCAGCGGCAGCACGACGGAACCCAACTCATTCCATACCCGCACCTGGCCCGCGTCGCGCAGTCCCCGTGCGGCGGCATCGTCGGGATGCATCAGCAGCGGCGGCGCTTCGCCGGCCTGACCGCCGGCACCGAGGAGGGTGGAGGAGATCCGCTTGTCGGAAGCGGGCGATATCAGCGAGAGCGGGCGATGCGTGTCATGCGGCTTGTAGGTCGGCAGAGCGGCGTGCGCGCCCCATCGGGAAACCAGAGTGTCCGACACCAACTCCACCTTACCGGACGGGGTTGCCGGCATCACCGTATCGAACACGATCAAGGGCCGACCGTCGGACGTTGCCATGCGGAGCGCCGTTTGGGTGGACAGGGTGCTGGGACGCTGCCCCTGCATACGCGGGTCGTTGGCATCCAGCGCATCGTCCATCAACCGCCGATCGTCGTCGCGGAAGCATTCGTCGGTGAAGCCGAACCGCGCCGCGAGGCGACGAAAGATTTCGGTGTTCGGCAAGGACTCGCCGACCGGACGAATGACGGGTTCGGCGCGTTGCAGCCAGGGATGGCCGTACGCCCCATAGATATCGTCGGACTCAAACTGAGTCGCGGCCGGCAGCACGATGTCGCAGTAGTCCATGCTTTCGGTCATCGCGATTTCGATACCGACCAGGAAAATATCGTCGCGCATCAGCGCCCGCTTCATCCGGTTCTGATCGGGATGCACCACCAGCGGATTGTGGTTGTAGACGAACAACGCCCGCAGCGGCGGATCGATGTCGTCGGAGTCCAGATGACGGCCGATATCGACCAGATCCAACGTGCGCGTTCCCGCTGGTGCCAGATCGGGCCGTGTCAGCCGAGAGACGGTCTTCGGAAAGGCATTGCCCGATCCGAGGACCAGCCCGTTATCGGCGTTCAACTTGCCCAACAGCGCGGGCAACGCCATGACCGTGCGCAGCCCGCTGCCGCCGTTGCGCCCACGTTCCAGCCCGTTGCCGGGGGCCATGACCAAGGGCGATGCGTCCGCCATCCAGCGCGCCAGAGTCTGAATCTGCGCTTCCGGAATACCGCAGGTCGCGGCGGCGCGGTCGACAGTCCAGGCGCGCGCGGCCTCCATATACGCATCGTAACCATACACATGATCGGCGATGAAGCGGCTGTCATGCGCGCCGATCCGTTCCAGTTCGGCGGCCAGCGCGAAGCCCAGCACGACGTCGGTGCCGGGTTTGGGCGCGATGTGCAGATCGGCCTGTTCGGCGATCTTGCTGCGCATGGGATCGACGACGACCAGCCGACCGCCCTTGCGACGCGCCAGCGCGATCTGGCGCACCAGATGCAGGTTGGTGACGGTGGCGTTGTTGCCCCACACCACGTTCAATTGAGCGTTACCCGCGGCATCCGGCCCAATGCCGGGCACCGCGCCATAGGTGCCAATCCAGGCCTCCGTCCGCACGCCGCCGCACATCGAACGGCGGAACAACTGCGTGGCGCCGAGCTTATGGAAGAAGCGCAATGACATGCTGTCGCCGGAGAGCATGCCGTGCGGCCCGGCATAGTTCAGCGGCGCGACCGCCTGCGGCCCCCAGCGATCGATGACCGCGCCGACGCGGTCGCGGATGATGTCCAGCGCTTCGTCCCACGAGATGCGGCGGAACTGGCCCGACCCGCGCGGGCCGGTGCGCTGCATCGGGAACAGCGGACGACCGGGTCCGTGCACGAAATCCTGGGTATGGTGCGCAACCTTGTTGCAGACGACTCCGCCGGTGTAGCCCAGCGCCTCCGACCCTCGCACCTTGACGATGCGGTCGTCCTGCACCGTCACGGTCAAAGCGCAGGTATCGGGGCAGTCGAGCGTGCAGACGCTGGCGTGTTCGGTTGTGGTCATGAACGGCCTCCGGCAACAAAGCAGTGTTCTTTTCCCCCGCAGGATAACACACGGAATGCCCGCGTCTCGGCTTTCCAACAACCGGACCGCACCGGATCGCCCGAATTGGTCGGACCGATGTCATGCTGATCATCATTGACAAGCCCCGTCGTTTTGTCGCTATCGGCGGGCTGCCAACAAAAAAATCGGCCCCGCGCGGGCCTCAGGGAGTATGCAATCATGATCGGACGACGTGGCTTAATGCTGGGTGCCGCCGCCGCCGGATTGGCGCGCCCCGCCATCGCGGCAGGCGCGAAAACGCTGTCAATCGTGCCGCAGGCAACCTTGAACAGCGTCGATCCGATCTGGAGCACCTCGCAGGTCTCCCGCAACCTCGGGTTCATGATCTTTGAACCGCTGTACGGGCGGGATGAATTCGGCGTGCCGCGGCCGCAGATGATCGAAGCCGACGAAATGCTGGACGGCGGCCGGCATTGGACCATGCGGCTGCGGCCTGGCATGCTGTGGCACGATGGGGAAAAAGTGCTGGCGCGCGACTGCGTCGCTTCCCTCCGCCGCTGGTTAAAGCGCGATACCGTCGGGTTAACCCTGTCCGCGCGGATGGACTCGCTGACCGCCCTCGACGATCGCACGATCGAGTGGCGATTCTCCAAGCCCTTCCCGCATTTGCGCGGCCTGCTGTCCAAGGTCGTGCAGCCGGTAATGATGATGCCGGAGCGTGTGGCCGCGACCGACCCGTTCAAGCAGATCACAGAAGTCGTCGGCAGCGGCCCGTTCCGCTGGGTTGCCGACGAGTATGTCATCGCCAGCCACGCCGCCTTCGCGCGGTTCGACCGCTATCTGCCGCGGGATGAGCCGCCGAGCTATATGGCGGGCGGGCATCGGGTGGTGTTGGATCGGGTGGAATGGAAGATGATCCCCGACGCCGGCACCGCGGGGAACGCGCTGATGACCGGAGAGGTCGATTGGCTGGAAATTCCGCTGCCCGATCTGTTGCCGTTGCTGCGCCGAGCGCCGGGCGTGCGTACCGGCGTTCTGGATAAGGCGGGGCAGATCATGTTTCTGCGCCCCAACCACCTGATCGCGCCGACAAATCTGGTGAACGTGCGCCAGGCCATGCTGGCGGCCATCAATCAGGCGGAAGTCGTCGCGGCCGTGATGGGCGCGGACCCGGCAAACGGCATCTCCGGCGTCGGCTTCCTGGCCACCGGCAAGAAGGATGTCGATGAGGCGGGGCTGGACGCGGTGCGCAAGCGGCGCACACGCGACGAGATCAAGACGATGCTGGATCGATCCGGCTATGCCGGCGAAAAACTGGTGATGCTGCACGCGACCGATCACATCTTCTTCAATCCCATGGGCGCGGTGGTCGCGCAAATGCTGACCGATGCCGGCATGAAGGTGGATGCCCAGGCAATGGATTGGGCGACGGTGCAGACACGCCGTACCAGCCGGGAACCGGTGGACAAGGGCGGTTGGTCGATCTTCCCCAGCGTGGTGGCGGTGACGGAGTATCGCGACCTGCTGCTGACCGGCTTCATGCGCGGTAACGGCAAGGACGGTTGGTTCGGATGGCCGTCGGACGCGCGGGCCGAGGAGCTTTACGGGGAGTGGAGCAGCACCGCCGATCCCGCGGAACAGACCCGGCTGGAGCGTGAATACCAGCTGCAAGGCATGGCCACCCTCCCCTTCATTCCGCTCGGCCGCTTCCGCCAGACCGGCGCATGGCGCAGCAACCTGACCGGGATATTGGAAGGACCGTCCGTGGTGTTCTGGAATGTAAACAAGGGGTAGTCTTCCCCGCGCCTGAAAGGCACGCGCGGGGAGGCCGGTCGGTTCTATCCCCCGCGCGACAGCAATCCCCGTTCGGCCAGGTTCCGCATCAGCGCGCCGACGCCGAACGACCAGGACTCGCATTCGTCCGTCGGTCGGATTCTGTTCACCAAACGACCCAGGGACGGTGCCGATATCGTCACGATATCGCCGGTCTTGTGCGTGAACCCCTGGCCCGGCGCCCCGCGATCGTCGACCGGGGCGAACATCGTGCCCAGGAACAGCACCGCGCCGTCGGGGTAGCGATGGTGTGCGTTCAGCATCTGCGCCACCAGATCGGCGGGATCGCGGCTGATCATGGCGATCGACGAGCTGCCTTCCATCACAAACCCGTCTTCCCCCTCCACCCGCAGCGCAACGGTGGTGGAGCGCACGTCGTCGAGGCTGAAATCGGTGTCGAAGAAGCGCAGGAACGGCCCAATGGCGCAGGACGCGTTGTTGTCCTTCGCCTTGCCGAGAAGCAAAGCGGATCGACCTTCGACATCGCGGAGATTGACGTCGTTGCCCAAGGTCGCGCCCACGATGCGCCCGTCGGACGCGACAATCAGAACGACCTCCGGTTCCGGATTGTTCCAGGCGGATTTCGGGTGCACGCCGGCGTCCTGCAGGCAGCCGACGGCGGCCATGGGCTGGGCCTTGGTGAAGATTTCCGCGTCGGGACCGATGCCGACTTCCAGATACTGGCTCCACGCGCCTTGTTCGATCAGCACCTGCTTCAGCCGTTCGGCCTCCGCGGAGCCGGGTTTCAGACGCGCCAGGTCGTCGCCGACGAGATTGGTCACCTCCGCGCGGATGGCGGCGGCGGCATTCAGATCGCCGCGCGCGCGTTCCTCGATCACACGCTCCAACATCGAGATGGCGAAGGTGACTCCGGCGGCCTTGATCGCTTGCAGGTCGTTGGGGGCAAGCAGCCAGGGGCGTGTCGGATCGCGAGTCTCGATGGGGGTATTGGCGAGCAGCGCGTCGAGGGAACCGAGAGTCTGGCCGGCGGCGGCCCGCAGGGCGGCGGCGGGATCGGCGGTTTCGCAGAGATCGCGCATGGTCGCGAACTGGCGGGAAATATCGACGACGGCACCGTCGCGCACCGCGACGACGGCGGGGCCGCCTTGATCCGGGCGCCACACCCTGCCCGCCAGGGCCGCGCGCGAAGCGTCGAGCGGTAAGACCGATGTGGTCGCATTTTGCTGCAATGTCATGTGCTGTTTCCTCCCCAAGCTCGGCTATGATAGGTCAATCATCGCGGGATAAGGAGATCAAGGGCATGAAGCGGTTGTTTGGCGGTCAGGATAAGCCGACGGAAAGCTTCCCGGTCGAATTAAGCGACGAGGCATGGCGGCAGAAGCTGGATACGGCGCAGTTCAACGTGTTGCGCAAGCACGCGACGGAACGCGCGGGGACCAGCCCGCTGAACCAGGAAAAGCGCCCCGGCACGTTCCTGTGCGCCGGCTGCGAGCAGGCTTTGTTCTCGGCGGAGACGAAGTTTGAGAGCGGGACGGGATGGCCGAGCTTCTACGCGCCGATGGATGGGGCGGTGGGAGAGACGGTGGATCGCAGCTTCTTCATGGTGCGGACGGAAGTGCATTGCAGCCAGTGCGGCGGGCACCTGGGACACGTGTTCCCCGACGGTCCGGCGCCGACCGGGCAACGCTATTGCATGAACGGCGTGGCGATGACCTTCAAGCCGGATTGAACCCTTTTCGAGAGGGCGAATTCCGACTATGCCGCACCAAGCACGCGCCGAAGGGCGTGTCTCATGGAGACGATGATGAATTACGTGCCGCCGTTCGAGATCATCCGGTCGATGTTGAATTTGACCACGGTCCGCGGCGAAACCCGCGTCGCCATGTCTTATGATCAGATGCAGCAGATGATCCGCACGCTGATTGCGGGCATCAAGGTCGACGAGGCCTGGTATCTGACGCGCAATCCCGATGTGGGCGAAGGCATCAAGGCCGGCACGATCGCGTCGGCGCGCGAACATTTCATCGACCACGGCTTCTTCGAAGGTCGCCAACCGTTCCCGATTATGATCGACGAGCGGTTCTACCTGGAACACAACCCGGACGTCGCGGAAACCGTGCGCAACGGCACCTATGCCTCCGCGCAGGAGCATTTTGAAGGACCGGGCTACCGGGAAGGGCGTCCGCCCTTCCCGCTTAGCTAAGACTGCTCAGACAGGAGCGGTCAGTTCCCGAGCCGAGATCGACTGGATCGCGGACAGGCGCTTGAACAGCACGTCTGCCGGGATGTCGGACCCGCCGACTTCCAGGCAGTCGGCGAATTTGTCGAACAATTGTTGATCCGACAGCGGACGTGACGGATGGCCGGTCGCGCGGGAGACCGGGGTGCCGGCGACCGTGCTGCCATCGGACATTTCCACCAGCACGGAATCGTGCGGCGCCGCGCCGGGCATGTTCGGATCGTGTTCGGTGGTCGTCACGATCTCCACCTTTTCCATCAACGCCTGGATGTCCGGGCGCTGCACAAAATCGTCGGTCAGTTCGCGCAGGCCGACGCGTTTGGCGACGATGCCGCTGGCCATCGCGAATTCGATGCTGAACTTGGCCGCCAACCCGGTATCCGGGCGATGGTTGCGCAGCACGGTGGAGAAGTAATCGCTGATATTGACGGTGATCTTCTTGACGTCGTCGGCCTTGATCGGGCTGGTGGCGACCAGATCGAGCATGCAGTCGATGGCGCGGTGGGTGCAGTAGCAGGTCGGGTATTTCTTGATGCCCAGACCTTGCGTCAGGATGGCCCATTCCTTGCCGGCGCGCGGTTCGCTGGTGCGGTCTTCGTTACCGGTCGGGGAAATCGCGTGCAGGAAGCCCTGCGGATGCTCCAGCGCATCCGTGTTGGCGGTGAACCCTGCTCCGGCGAGGCGGGCGGCCATGATGCCGGCATGGGCCGACTTACCGGCGTGGAACGGCTTCGTCATGGTGCCAAAATTCGACATCAGACCGGCGGCCTGCGATCCACCCAGGGCGATGGCGATGGCGGTTTTCTCCGCGTCCAGCTTACGCAGCTTGGCGCAGGCGGCGGCGGCGCCAACCGCGCCGTAAAGGCCGGTCGGGTGCCAGCCCTTTTGATGCAGCAGGCCGGAGTCACGCCAGAACAGTTCGGCCCAGACCTCGTAACCCGCGATATAGGCGACGATCATGTCGGCACCGGACGCGTTGAGCGCCTCGGCTTCCGCCAGGATGGCCGGCACCAGCACGGTGGACGGGTGGCCGCGCAGCGCGACGTCGTCGTAGTCCAGCGCATGGGCGGCGACGCCGTTGATCCATGCGGCTTCGGGCGCGGGGGCCTTGCGCTTGCCAAAGGTCAGCGTCGACGGGCCGTCACCCGGGGCCAGGGTTTCGGTCATGATGCGCACGCTGTCTTCATTGCGTCCGACGATCATGGTACCGATGCAGTCGATGAAGCCCATGCGCGCGACGCGGGCGGCTTCCTCGGGGATACGATTGGGCGACAGGTCAGAGACGAACTGGCCCAGATGCCTGGTAAGCGCGGTCATTCAACGGCTCCTTATGATCAGGGGGTCGCCGCCTTGGGGGCGGGCTTTTTCAGAAATTTCCAGGTCGATGTGGCGAAGGCGATCAGACCGCCGGCCGTATCGCGCGCCTCGGCCTTCAGGAACCAGGTGCCGCCGCGGCGCAATGCTTCCCCGGTACAGATCACCCGGCCGCTGCTGATCGGCGCGACGTACTGGATCTTCATTTCCAGCGTCGCGCCGGGACCGCCGCCGTGATGGTTGATCAAATGGCCCATGCAGATGTCGAGCGCGGTGGCCAGCACGCCGCCGTGCACGCCGCCGCGCGGGTTGAACATGAAGTCCTGCACGTCGAACGCCACCTGGCAACCGTCGCCGGGATAGGTAACCTCCAACCCCAGCAGGCGGGTCAGAAAGAAGTCGCCGAACACCTCCTGGGTGCCCGCGGCGGCGCGTTGAAAGGCGGCCAGGGCTTGTTCCTGGTCAATCCGATGAGACATGCGGTTATCCTCGGCTCAGCGTCATGCCGGTGTAGCCGTTTGCCGCGACCTCGTCGCAGCGCGCGCGATAGGCCGGGGCGCCGCCCTGATATTGCAGGATGCGGCGTGTCGTCTTGCCCTCGACGTTGGAGTTGATGCCGGTCGCCCAGGAGTCGATCTTGCTGTACAGCATGCCTTCGGCGAGTTCGTCGATGTGGCGGGTCCAGTCGGCCTCGGCCTCCGGCTTCGTTTCAAAGCGCGTGCAGGCCGTGTCGCGCGCATAACGCAAAAGGTCGGTCGCCCAGTCCACGTTCTGCTCGATACAGCGCGGGATATTGCAGCGGGTCGACGCGTTGTGCGGCCCGACGATCGTCAGCATGTTTGGGAAGCCGGCGGATTGCATGCCCAGATAGGTCTTGGGGCCGTCGGCCCATTTTTCCTTCAGGCTTTGCCCGCCGACGCCACGGAAGTCGATGCGATCGAACGCGCCGGTGATAGCGTCGAAGCCGGTCGCATAGATGATCATATCGAACTCGTACTCCGCGTCGCTGGTGCGGATGCCGGTTTCGGTGATGCGTTCCAGCGGCGTCGCTTTGATGTCCACCAGCTTGACGTGCGGCAGGTTGAACGCTTCGTAGTAGCCGGTCTCCTGGGGCACCCGGCGCGTGCCGAAGCCGTGGCATTTCGGGATCAGCATCTCGGCCACCACGGGATCCTTGACCCGCTCGCGGATTTTCCGCGCGATGAAGGCGCTGAACAACGCATTGGCCGCCGGGTCGGTCAGCATGTCGTGGAAATTTGCCTGCCAGATGCCGAAGCCGGGTTCTCCGTAACGCTGCTGCCAGAACGCCTCTCGTTCGGCTTCGGTGACCTCGAACGTGCCGCGCGGATCGGCATTATGGATGTAGCAGCCGGGCGTGGTGCGCAGCAGGGCGAAGAGTTCGGGGTAGCTGCCCTTGATCGCGGCCTGTTCGGCGTCGCTGATCTTGCGGTTGTTCAGCGGCGTGCACCAGTTGGGCGTGCGTTGGAACACCGTCAGTTGCGCAACGTCCGGGGCGATGGTCTGGATGATCTGCACGCCCGTCGCGCCGGTGCCGATGACGGCCACGCGCTTGCCGGTGAAATCCACCTTTTCCTTCGGCCAGCGATAGGTGTGGAATGACATGCCGCGAAAGCTGTCCACGCCGGGCAGCCTCGGCAGAGTATCGGCGGATAGCGGGCCGATCGCGGTGATCAGGAAGCGCGCGCTGTGGCGCTCCCCAGTGTCCAGCGTCACATCCCAACGGTTGGCCGTCTCGTCGAACGCGGCGGCGGATACGCGGCTGTTGAACTGCATGTCGCGACGCAGGTCGAACCGATCGGCGACATGGTTCAGATAGGTCAGGGTTTCCGGCTGGGCGGCGAAATGCTCGCTCCAACTCCAGTCCTGCAGCAACTCATCGGAAAACGCGAAGCCGTAGGTGTAGCTTTCGGAATCGAAGCGCGCGCCGGGATAGCGGTTCCAGTACCAGGTGCCGCCGACGTCGCTGCCGGTTTCAAACACACGCACCGACATCCCCAACTGCCGCAGGCGATAGAGCTGGTACATGCCCGCGATCCCCGCGCCGATGACGATGGCGTCATAGGTGCGCGCGTCGCGCGCCGCGGTGGCTGCTGGGGCGGTGTTCGTCGTCGACATAAGTGCGGCTCTCCTGATTTCCCCGCCATCATCGCCGTGTCCGGACTTGTTCGCAATCGCTTGGCCGCATGGACCTGCGGCGCGCGCCGCCATAGATTGCCCCCCGGAAATTGCCCCCGTCCGGCAGGAGACACCCATGAGCATCGAATTTATCGGTATGATCGCCTCGGAACAGAAGTCCGAGATCCATCCGGCGCAAGGACCGCTGATCGACCCGGACTACATCGCGCGCTTCGCGCAAGCGCACGAGGTCGCGGGGTTCGATCGTGTATTGATCGCGCACAACTCCTCCGACGCGGACGCGGTTCTGGTCGCGACGCATGCCGCGCAGCACACCACGACGCTGAATTTCATGATCGCCCATCGCCCCGGCTTCATCGCCCCCACCTACGCCGCGCGCTTGTTCGCGACATTCGACGTGTTCTCCGGCGGGCGCGGCGGGATCCATATCATCACCGGCGGCGACAGCGTGGAGCAGCGGCGCGACGGCGATTTCCTGAACCACGAGGAACGCTATCGCCGGACCGATGAATATGTCGGGCTGATGCGCAAGACCTGGACGGCGACGGAACCGTTCAGCCACGAAGGCCCGTACTACAAGTTTGAAAACGCCTTTGCCCGCGTCAAGCCGCTGCAAAAGCCGCATATCCCGGTGTTCTTCGGCGGCTCCTCCGACCTTGCCATCGCCTTCGCCGCCAGGCACGCCGACATCTATGCGTTCTGGGGAGAGACGCTGGAGATGGCGCGCGACACCATCGCCAAGGTACGCGCCGCCTGCGTCGCCATCGGCCGAGCGCCGGAGACGATGCGGTTCAGCCTGTCGATGCGCCCGGTTCTGGCGGCGACCGAAGAAGCTGCCTGGCAGCGCGCGGACCGGATCATCGAACGCATCCGCGAATTGCGGGGCAACGATTTCGGACGCTCCAACGTCCGGCCCGACAGTGTTGGGTCCAAGCGTTTGTTGGAGATCGCGGCCGGCGGCAAGGTGCGCGACAAGCGGCTGTGGACGGAAGTCGCCGCCGCCGTGGGTGCCGGTTCGAACACAACGTCCTTGGTCGGCACGCCGGAACAAGTGGCGGAATCGCTGCTGGAATATCACGCGATGGGCGTGACCACGTTCCTGATCCGTGGCTTTGACCCGTTGGACGACGCCACGGATTACGGCCGTCACCTGCTGCCGTTGGTGCGGGAAGCGGCTGCGCGGAACCCGTACCGGATGGCCGCCGAGTAGTCGATGTCCGTCGAGCGGACAGAGACCGTCGTCATCGGCGGCGGTCAGGCCGGGCTGACCATGAGTCACGGGTTAAGCCGCCTCGGGCGGCCGCATGTGGTTCTGGAACGCCACCGCATCGCGGAACGCTGGCGGACGGAGCGGTGGGAGTCCCTGCGCTTTCAGTTTCCCAACTGGGCGATGCGGCTGCCGGGGTTCGGCTATACCGGCGATGCCCCCGACGTGTTCGCGCCGCGCGACGAGGTCGTACAGTTTATCGAAGGCTATGCGGCGTTCATTCGCGCCCCGGTGCGGACCGGGATCGATGTGCGGCGCGTCGGCCGAACCCCCGGCGCGGATGGGTTTCTGATCGAGACCGACGCCGGGACGATGATCGCGCATAACGTGGTGTTCGCCACCGGCCCTTATCAGCGCCCGGTTATTCCCGACGCCGCCCAGGGCGTCGGCGATGTCGTCCAGATCGCCGCCGGTGCCTATCGCGATCCCGACCAACTGCCCGCGGGCGGGGTGCTTGTCGTGGGGTCCGGTGCGTCGGGGTGTCAGATCGCCGAGGAGTTGATGCGCGCCGGTCGTTCGGTCTGTCTGTCCGTCGGGCTGCACCGGCGCATCCCGCGCCGCTATCGCGGGAAAGACGTGATCTGGTGGATCACCGAGCTTGGGCTGGACGACAAGATCGCGGACGAGGCCGCCATGCGGCAGGCGCCGTTGCTGATCAGCGGTGCCTATGGCGGCAACACGGTCGATCTGCGCGGCTACGCGGCGGCGGGCATGGTGCTGCTGGGGCGGATGCTGGACGCGCGCGACGGTGTCGTCGGCTTTGCGCCGGACCTGACGGAAAACCTGGCCAAGGGCGACGAAAGTTTCGCGGGCTTTCTGCGCATAGCCGACGCCCATGTGGACCGTCACGGTCTGGCGCTGCCGGCGGAGCACCTGCCGGTTACAACCTTCCCCGAGCCGACAGGCGATATCGCCTCGCTGGATCTGCGCGCCGCCGGCATTGGCTCCGTGATCTGGGCGACGGGCTATCGCTACGATTTCGATTGGATCGACCTCGACGTGTTCGATCCGTCGACCCGTGCCCCGCGGCATCGGCGCGGTGTTACCGAGGTTCCCGGCGCGTATTTTCTGGGGTTGCCGATGCTGCACAAGACGAAGTCGTCGTTCTTGTCCGGGGTCGGCGAGGACGCGGACTTCCTTGCCGACCGGATCGCGGATCGGGTGCCTACGGCGTAACGCGCTGGTTGATTTCCAGCAGGTTCATCGAAGGGTCGTACAGGTAAATCTGGCGAAAACCGAGCATGGCATAGCGACCGGCGTCTGAGTATTGAATGCCGGCGTCGTCGAGACGGCGCATCACCAGATCGAGATCCGGCACGGTGATGGCGACATGGCCGCCGATGGTTGGATTATGCTGTAGCCCGTTCGCTTCGGCGAAGCGCGGCACCGGCTTGACGATATGCAGGCCATTATTGATGCCGAGGTCGCGACCGGCGGGGCCGTCCTGCTCGAACGCCGCGAGCGCGGCGGGGTCGGAGCGGAAGTTGCCGCCGGTTTCCGGGCGTTGGAACGGTGTTTCCCGCATGCCGAAAATGGCGCTGTAGAAAGCGGCGCTCTCACGCACATCGTGCGCCGGCAGGTTGACGTGATGAATGGTCCAGGTCATTGCGGGTGTCGTCCTTAACTTAAGCGATCCGCCATGGTCGTCTGATCGACGCGGTAGTTCAAGGCGCGGGCCGGTCAGACGATCACGCGTTTCGAGACACCGATCACAGGTCAAAACAGGCTCACTTGAACCCGCGCGCGGGCCATGCGAACAAGTTCGCATGCAAAGCTCTCACCCGTTGACCGGCCTTTTGGTTGTTTCCCTGGAACAGGCGGTCGCCGCGCCGTACTGTTCTTCCCGCCTCGCCGACGCCGGCGCGCGGGTGATCAAGATCGAACGGCCGGAAGGCGATTTCGCCCGCGGCTACGATAAGGCCGCCAAGGGCCTGTCGAGCTATTTTGTCTGGCTGAACCGCGGCAAGGAAAGCCTCGTCGCCGACATCAAGGCACCGGACGACGCGGCGCTGCTCCATCGTATTCTGGCCAAGGCGGATGTGTTCATCCAAAACCTCGCCCCCGGCGCGGCGGAGCGGTCGGGCTTTGGGTCCGAGGCGTTGCGGGCGAAATACCCGCGCCTGATCACCGTCGATATCTCCGGTTACGGCGACAGCGGCGATTACGCGACCATGAAGGCCTACGACCTGCTGGTGCAGGCGGAGTCCGGGTTGGCCATGATCACCGGCCACCCCGCCGGCCCGGGCCGCGTGGGCGTGTCGGCCTGCGACATCGCCTGCGGCATGGCGGCACACGCGGGGGTGCTGGAGGCCCTGATCGCGCGCGGCATAACCGGCCAGGGCAAGGGCCTGAAGGTCAGCCTGTTCGACGGCATGGCCGATTGGATGAACGTACCGCTCCTCTATTTCGAAGGCACCGGCAAAGCCCCCGAGCGGCTCGGCCTTGCGCACCCGTCCATCTGCCCCTACGGCGCGTTCCAGACCAAGGACGGCGCGCTGGTGTTGATCAGCATCCAGAACGAGCGGGAATGGGTGGAGTTCTGCGCGAAATTCATGGACGAGCCAGACCTGTCGACACGCGTCGGGTTTGAAACCAATGTCATCCGCGTGGCCAACCGCGCCGTCGTCGATGCCCATGTCGCCACGATCTTCGCCGGCCTGACGCGTGACGAGGCCGCGGCGAAACTGCGCAAGGCCAACGCCGCCTACGGGTTCGTCAACGATGTCGCCGCCTTCTCGCACCACCCCGCGCTGCGGCGGGTGACGGTCGCGACGCCAAACGGCCCGGTCGCCATCGCCGCGCCGCCGGTGATTTCCAGCGAGGGGGAACGGGCCTTGGGGCCGGTGCCGGGGATCGGCGCGCATTCCGAGCGTATCCGCGCGGACTTCGCGGCCCAATAGGGGGGCGTCAGGCGCGCTCTCGCCCTCCGACTTCCGGCACCTTGGCCCAGACCCAGATCAGGTTGGCCAGGACCAGCACGGCCGTGACGGCAAATACCCAGCGGATGCCGACGGTTGCCGCGATCGCGCCGCCGCTCAGCGGGCCGAGCGTGTTGCCGATGAAGTAGGCGGAGGAGATCAGGCCATAGACCAGGCCTCGATCGGCCGGCGGCGTCAGTCGCCCGACCAGGGCGTTGGCCGCCGGCAGGACGCCGCCGACGAACAGGCCGAGACCAAATCGTTCGAACACGAACGCGGGATAGCCCAGCGGCAGCGCCATCGGCGCGGTGAACAACGCCGCCCCCGCCAGGCTGATCAGCAGCACGCGGCGATAGCCGATGGTGTCGCTGCGCCGCCCCAGGATCGGCACCGCCAGCACGCCCGCCAACCCCGTCACCGAAAAGGCCACCCCGCCCAGCGTCGCGATGTCCGGGCGTTGGCCCAGCATTTCCTGCACGAACAATGTCACCACCGGCTGCACGGCCTGGGTGGCGAACTGCCCCATTACCATCACCACAATCAGCGCGATCAGCCCCGGGGAACGCAGCACAACCCGCACCGCCGCGGGCAGCGAGGTCTTACGCCGACTTTCCGGCGGCTTGGTAAATCGCTCCGGCACCAAAATAAGGGTCACGAGGAAGGCACCCATGCAGATGACACCGGCGAAAAAGAACGGCAACCGATAGCTGCCGGTGACATCCGCCAACACGCCGCCGATCACCGGCCCGATCAGCGAACCGACCAATTGCCCCGTGCTCATCCACCCCAGGCAGTAGCCCAGCCGTTGCTCGGGTACCTGGGATGCGACCATGACGGTAGAGGCGGAGTTGAACCCGGCCAAGGCCCCCATGCCCGCCCGCAGGGCCAACATCTGCCACGGCCCCTGCGCCATCCCCATCAGGCCGGTGAAAATCGCGATCCCGAAGGTCGAGCGTAGAACCATCAACTTGCGCCCGTAGCGATCCGCCAGCCCACCCCAGATCGGCGCGGTGAAAATCGCCACGAACGACGTCGCCGCCGCGAGGACGCCGGCCCAGAGATTGACCGCGCCCGCGGTCTCCACACCCAAATCCGGCAGGAACAGCGGCATGATCGGCGCGACGATGCTGAAGGCCACGCTCATGGTGAACTGCACCGCCACCATGCTCCACAGGGTGCGCCGCCAGTTCGGTGACTCGTCGTCGAGGGGGACGCCATCGGACATTGCCCCTAGCATTCGGCGAGCGAGACACGATGTCAAAGGCGACCACAATCGCAGCGCGGGCTTTCCTGCCCACCCCGCTCCGCGCTATCTGTCATATCGGATCAATATAAAGGCACCCTTGGATGGAAGACGACCAGGAGCAGCGGCCCGAGAGCCTGTTGCCCTACGAGGAATGGATCGAAACGGCGCTGCGCCAGGTCGTGGTGCAGGCGATCAACCATGTCGGCGTGCACGGGCTGCCTGGTGGTCACCATTTCTATATCACCTTCCGCACCGATCACCCCGGCGTCGTGATCCCGCCGCGCGTGCGCGCGCAATACCCGCGGGAAATGACCATCGTCCTGCAACATCAGTTCTGGGACCTGCAGTACGATCCCGAAAACCGCATCATCAGCGTCGGGCTGTCGTTCGGCGGCGTCGGTTCGATCCTGGTCATTCCCATGGATTCCCTGGTCAGCTTCGCCGATCCGCAAATCCGCTATGGCCTGCGGTTCAATCCGATCATGCCGGATGCGGCGCCCGAGGCCGCGAACGAGGCCGAACCGCCCGCCGCCGAGGAACAAGAAAAGCCTTCCGAAACCCCGCAAGTGGTCAGCCTGGACGCGTTCCGCCGCCGCACGCCACCGAAGAATTAAAGGAGTTCCGCAATGAACGCTCCCGTCGCCCGGCCCTCCGGCTTCCTGTACTCGCCCATGTTCCCGCTGGGACCCGATCGCACCCCCTGGAAAAAGCTGGACATCGCCGGGGTTCGCACCGTGACCTGCGACGGGCAGACCGTCCTGCGCATCGCGCCCGACGCGCTCAGCGAACTTGCGGTGCGCGCCTTCCACGATGTGTCGCATTTGCTGCGCCCGGCGCATCTGGCGTCGCTGCGCGCGATCCTCGATGACCCCGAAGCCAGCGGCAATGACCGCTTCGTGGCGCTCGATCTGCTGAAGAACGCCAATATCGCCGCCGGCGGCGTGCTGCCGATGTGCCAGGATACCGGCACGGCCATCGTGTTCGGCAAGAAGGGCCAACGCGTTTGGGTCGATGGCGATGAGGAAGAGGCGCTGTCCTGGGGCGTGCATCGCACCTATACCGAAACCAACCTGCGCTATTCGCAGATGGCCCCGCTGTCGATGTTCGACGAGGTCAATACCGGCAACAACCTGCCGGTGCAGTTCGACATCATGGCGGCCCCAGGCGATCATCACGCCGACGAATTCCATCTGATGTTCGTCGCCAAGGGCGGCGGCAGCGCCAACAAGACCTTCCTGTTCCAGGAAACCCGCGCGATCCTGTCGCCGGAACGCCTCGCGAAGTTCATCGAAACCAAGATGAAGACGCTGGGTACTTCCGCCTGCCCGCCGTACCATCTGGCGATCGTAATCGGTGGCACCTCGGCCGAAATGACGCTGAAGACGGTGAAGCTTGCCTCCACCAAATGGCTCGACACCTTGCCGACAACGGGCGGCAAGGCCGGGCATGCCTTCCGCGATGTCGAGATGGAACAGAAGATCCTCGAAATCTCACGCAATATCGGCATCGGCGCGCAGTTCGGCGGCAAATATTTCTGCCACGACGTTCGTGTGATCCGCCTTGCCCGCCACGGCGCGTCGTTGCCGGTCGGCATCGGCGTGTCGTGCAGCGCCGACCGTCAGATCATGGCGAAGATCACGCCGGAAGGCGTGTTCCTGGAACAACTCGAAACCGATCCGGCGAAGTATCTGCCCGAAACGACCGACGACCATCTGGGCGACGACAGCGTGATCGTCGACCTGAATCGTCCGATGGAAGAAATCCGCGCCCAGTTGTCCGCCTATCCGGTGAAAACCCGGCTGCTGCTGAACGGCACGATGGTGGTGGCGCGCGACATCGCGCATGCGAAGTTGAAGGAACGGCTGGACAGCGGCGCCGGACTGCCGGGCTACCTGAAGAACCATCCGGTCTATTACGCGGGCCCCGCCAAGACCCCCACCGGCATGGCCACCGGCAGCTTCGGCCCCACCACCGCCGGACGCATGGACAGCTACGTCGCCGAATTCCAGGCCGCCGGAGGGTCGTTGGTCATGCTGGCCAAGGGCAACCGCTCCAAGGCCGTCAAGGACGCTTGCAAGGCCCATGGCGGCTTCTACCTCGGCTCCGTCGGCGGCCCCGCCGCCCGCCTGGCACAAGACTGCATCCGCAAGGTGGAAGTGCTGGAGTATCCGGAACTCGGCATGGAAGCCGTCTGGCGGATCGAAGTGGAAAATTTCCCTGCGTTCATCGTCATGGATGACAAGGGCAACGATTTCTACGAGGGGATGGAGTAGGGGGGAGACTCGCCCAATCCCCCCAACCCGTGGCAAACTCCCCCTACGATGCCGGAACACGTGCCGCACCAGGGGGAATAGCCACGATGAACGCAATCCAGACCAAATCCGTCCGCCGACGTGAGGACGAGCGTCTGCTGACCGGCGGAGGCAACTATGCCTCCGACGGCAAGGCCCCCGGCACGCTGACCACTGTTTTCGTCCGCTCCCCGCATGCCCATGCCATGATCGTCAGCCTCGATGTCGCGGCCGCGAAAGCGATGCCCGGCGTCGTCGCGGTCTACACCCATGCGGACCTGACGGATGTCGCCCCGATTCCGGGCGGTCTCGGCTTCACCCGCCCCGACGGCAGCCCCTCCGCCAAATCGGACCGCCCGCTGCTGGTCAAGGACCGGGTCCGCTTCGTCGGCGAACCCGTCGCCGCGATCATCGCCGAATCCCGCGCCGCCGCGATGGAAGCGGCCGAAGCCGTCCTGGTCGAATACAGCGAACTGCCCGTCGTCACCGACGCGCTCGACGCGCAAAAGCTCGGCGCCCCCGCCGTCTGGGACGAATACCCCGATAACATCGGCTTCCTGTGGAAGCGCGGCGACGCCGACCTGACGGACGCCAACATCAAAGCCGCCGCCCACGTCACGAAGCTGAATTTCACCGTCTCCCGCGTCACCGCCAACACCATGGAACCGCGCGGCGTCTGGGCGGAAATCGGCCCTGACGGCCGCCCGGTCGTGCATGCCGCGCACCAATCGCCGTTCAACCTGCGCAACGGCATGGCGAAGGACAATTTCAACATCGCCGCCACCGACCTGCGTGTCGTCCCCGGCGACGTCGGCGGTTCCTTCGGCATGAAATCCGGCGTGCATATCGAGGAAGTTTTCGCCACCTGGGCCGCCCGCCGGCTCAACCGCCCGGTGCGCTGGATCGCCGATCGCACCGAAGGCTTCCTGACCGACGAACAAGCCCGCGAAATGCACATCACCGCCGAACTGGCGATGGATGCCGACGGCAAATTCACCGCCCTGAAGCTCCGCTGGGACTGCAACCTCGGCGCCTATAACTCCGGCCGGTCCGGCTGGGGCGTCGGCAATATCGGCGGCATCGCGGGCGTCTACGACATCCCCGCCATCGCCGCGCAGGTCTGCGGCGTCATGACCCACACCGTGCCCACCGCCGCCTATCGCGGCGCCGGCCGGCCCGAAGCCACCTATGCCATCGAACGCCTGATCGACGTCGCCGCCCGCGAACTCGGCATTTCCCCCTATGAACTCCGCCGCCGCAACCTGATCCCGCCGGAGGCAATGCCCTACAAAACCGCCCTGACCTTCCTGTACGATTGTGGGGAGTTCGAGGGCAACATGCAGAAAGCCGCCGAACTGGCCGAACTCGACAGCTTCCCCGCCCGCAAGGCCGAAGCCGCCGCACGCGGCGCGCTGCTGGGAATCGGCATCTGTAACTGCATCGAGGTCGCCGGCGGCCCCTTCCTGCGCCCGGCGAAAGACCTGTCCGAACTGCGCCTGAACGAAGACGGCACGCTGATCCTGCGCTCCGGCTCCATGTCCGTCGGGCAGGGCCTGGAAACCACCATGACGCAACTCGTTTCGGATCGCTTCGGCATCCCGATCGAGCAGGTGATCTGGCAAGGCGGCGATACCGACCTGCTGCCGCGCGGCAAGGGCAATGGCGGCTCCGGCGCGCTCTGCATCGGCGGCTCCGCCGTCATGCTCGCCGTCGATAAAGTCATCGACAAGGCCAAGCGCATCGCCTCCGAACTGCTGGAAGCCGCCATCGTCGACGTCGAACTCGATAACGGTCGCTTCCGGATCGCCGGCACCGACCGATCCGTGTCGCTCGCCGATATCGGGCGCGCCGCGAACGACCCGAACCATATCCCGCCCGGCGAGGAAGGCGGACTGGTTGAATCCGGCGAATTCACCCCCACCGCCGTCACCTTCCCGAACGGCACGCATATCTGCGAAGTCGAAATCGACCCGGAAACCGGCGTCACCAAAATCGTGCGTTACAGCGCGGTGGAAGAACTGGGCAAAGTGCTGAACCCGCTGATCGTCGCCGGCCAGATCCACGGCGGCGTCGTTCAGGGCGTCGGCCAGGCACTCGGCGAAATCATCATGCACGACACCCAATCCGGCCAGATGGTGACGGCGTCGTTCATGGACTACCAGATGCCGCGCGCCGACGAATACCCGGAATTCCGCCTCGCCACCCGCGAGGTCCCCACCAAGGTGAACCCCCTCGGGGCAAAGGGCGTGGGCGAAGCCGGAACCGTGGGCGCTCTGGGTGCGGCGATGAATGCCATCAACGACGCGCTCGCCGATGTCGGCATCCGCCATTTCGACATGCCGGCAACACCCGGACGGGTCTGGGAAGCCATCCGGGCGGCGCGCGGCTGATCGACTGCTATCCCGCCAACGCCGCCTCCACCCCGGCGGCGTAGTCGGGATGCACCTTGGCGAACAGGGCCAATTGCCGGTCAACGATCGGCTTTGGCACCCCCGCCATTGATGCCACGATATTCGCGTACAGACGGTGCCGCTGATCCGCGTCGAACAGCCCGAACAACGCCCGCGCCTGACTGAAATCGTCGTTTCCGACTCGATGATCGTAACGATCCGCGTCGCCGGAAATACGCAACGGCGGCTCCCGATAGGCCGGGTCCTGCTTCGCTCCACCCATGGAGTTCGGCTCGTAATACGCATCGGGATTGGACGGCGACGGCGTGAACTTCATCGACCCATCCTTGTGATACGTATGCACCGGGCATCGCGGCGCATTCACCGGCAAGGCCTCGTAATGCGTCCCCAGACGGTGGCGATGCGCGTCGGCATAGGCGAAAATGCGCGCCTGCAACATTTTATCCGGTGAGAACCCGATCCCGCGCACGATATTCGACGGGGAAAACGCCACCTGCTCGATCTCCGCGAAATAATTCTCCGCGTTGCGATTCAGTTCCATCGTGCCGACTTCGATCAACGGATAGTCGCCGTGCGGCCAAACCTTGGTCAGATCGAACGGATTGTACGGAGTCCGCTCCGCATCCAGTTCCGGCATGACCTGAATGCACACGCGCCAACGCGGGAAATCCCCCCGTTCCAACGCATCGAACAAATCCGCCTGCGTCGATTCACGCGTCCGGCCCACCACCGCCGCTGCTTCCGCGTTGGTCCAATGCGCGTGGCCCTGCAACGTCTTAAAGTGGAACTTGGTCCAGAACCGCTCCCCTTTCGCGTTCAGCAGGCTGAACGTGTGCGACCCGTAGCCGTTGATGTGCCGCACATCCGTCGGCAATCCCCGGTCGGAGAACAAGATCGTCACCTGATGGATACTCTCCGGACTCAGCGACCAAAAATCCCACATGGCGGTGGGAGAACGCTGGTTGGTCTTCGGATGCCGCTTCTGCGTGTGGATGAAGTCCGCGAACTTCAGAGGATCACGGGCGAAGAAGACCGGTGTGTTGTTACCCACCAAATCCCAGTTGCCCTCCTCGGTATAGAACTTCACCGCGAACCCGCGCACGTCCCGCTCCGCGTCCGCCGCGCCCGCCTCTCCGGCAACGTTGGAAAACCGCGCGATCAGATCCGTCTTCTTGCCCACCGCGGCAAACAGCTTGGCCTGGCTGTACTGCGTGATGTCGTTGGTAACCGTAAACGTCCCGTGCGCGCCCCAACCCTTGGCATGCACAACGCGTTCGGCGATACGCTCCCGGTTGAGGTGAGCGAGCCTCTCGATCAACTGATAATCCTGCAACAGGACCGGCCCACGCGGCCCGGCTGTCAGAGAATTCTGGTTGTCGGCGATCGGCGCACCGGCCGTCGTGGTCTGCGTTGCCATGAATAGCACTCCCGTTGAGCTCGTCTCGTTAAGCTCACATAGGGTGCGCGTCGGCGGGACAATCGGTCCAACCGATAATTTTCGTCTATATGATCGTTAAAATCGATTAATTGTCGTCGGCGGCCTGCTGCCGAGCCATATGCGCGTTCACCTTGGCGAGCAATCGCCCGAGCGTCGCCCATTCCGCCGCCGTGACCCCGGATGACACCAGCGCCTCGGTCTCCCGGCTTGTGGACACCAGCTTTTGCACCAGGCCCTGGCCCTTGCGCGTTACCTTCAACTGCTTGGACCGTTGGTCCCGCGGATTCACATCCTGCCGGATCAGCCCCCTTCCCGTCAGACTGCTCGCCGCTCGGCTGATCTTCACCTTGTCCATCGTCGCCTTGTCGATAATCTCACCGGGCGACATCACGCCGAACCGGTTGATCGTCATCAGCACCTGACATTCCGCGACCGATAGATCAAAGCCTTCGTCGTACGCGTGGGAATAAACCCGCGCTACATGCTGAGCGGCGACGGCAAGCCGGTGCGGCACAAATTCTTCAAGACGAAACTCATCGCCTCCCCCGTTAGCGGGGGGTTTACTGTCACGCTTCCCAGCCATGGAGAATAATACCTCTGCCATCCAATTGGTTAATGGTAAGACATATACTCCGGCATGAAAACCCAGGCTCCCGCGACGCCTTGCATCCAAGCTGCTACACTCCGCCCGGGCGACGGGGCGGGAGGAAGCATGGAGAACGGATTGACCTACCTTGCGGGATTCAACAATGAATTCGCAACGGAAGCCGTTGCGGGCGCGCTGCCCGTCGGCCAGAACTCCCCTCAAAAGCCGGCTTTCGGCCTCTATGCCGAACAAATTTCCGGCACCGCCTTTACCGTCCCGCGCCACCAGTCAAAGCGGGTTTGGCTCTACCGTCTCCGCCCTTCCGCCGTACACGGACCCTATCGCCGAATCGACAACGGACGTTTGGGAGGCCCCCTGGCCGAACCGAGTCCGAATCGTCTGCGTTGGGACCCGCTACCGTTTCCGGAACGGCCCACCGATTTCATCGCCGGCCTGACAACGATGCTGATCGGCGTGGGTGCCGCGGCCGACAACGGCATTGCCGTGCACATTTACGCCGCCAACGAGTCGATGCGGCGCGTGTTTTGGAACGCCGACGCCGAAATGCTGCTGGTTCCGCAACAGGGTCGCCTGCATATCGATACCGAACTGGGCCAATTATCCGTCGCGCCCAACGAAATCGCGGTCATCCCGCGCGGCATCCGCTTTCGAGTCGCTTTGCCCGACGGGACGGCGCGCGGCTATGTCTGCGAGAACCACGGCGCGGTCCTGCGCCTTCCCGATCTCGGCCCCATCGGCGCCAACGGCCTCGCGAATCCGCGCGACTTTCTGTCCCCCACCGCATGGTTCGAGGAACGTGACGAGCCGACCGAGATCGTTCAAAAATTCATGGGCGGGTTGTGGAGCACCACACTCGATCACTCCCCGCTGGATGTCGTCGCCTGGCACGGCAACCTGACCCCGTACAAATACGATCTGTCTCGCTTCATGACGATCAACACCGTCAGCTTCGATCATCCGGACCCGTCGATCTTCACCGTACTGACCTCGCCATCCGAAACCGCCGGCGTCGCGAACCTCGATTTCGTGATCTTCCCGCCGCGCTGGATGGTCGCCGAACACACGTTCCGCCCGCCCTGGTTCCATCGAAACGTCATGAATGAGTGCATGGGCCTGGTGCACGGGGCCTACGACGCCAAGGTCGGCGGCTTTATGCCCGGCGGACTGTCGTTGCACGGGATGCACAGTGCCCACGGCCCCGACGCCGTCAGCACTGAACGCGCGATGTCGACGGATTTGGCCCCGCACAAGATCGACAACACGCTGGCATTCATGTTCGAAACCCGCCACCTGCTGAGTCCGACACGCCACGCGACGACAATTCCACAATTGCAACCCGGCTACGACGCCGTCTGGAACGGGCTGCGCAAGACCTATACGGGAGCAAACGCATGATCGACGAAACCCACAGCCCGGATCGCCAAAGCTGGGTTACCTCCGCCAACGGTCATGGCGAATTCCCGCTTCAAAACCTGCCGTTCGGGATCTTCAGCCCCCCCGGCGGATCGGCGCGTGGCGGTATTGCGATCGGCGACAGCATTCTGGACATCGGCCTCGCGCTTGACGCCGGCCTGTTTACCGGCGCGGCCCGCGAGGGTGCCGAACTCGCCGCCGGACGGACCCTGAACGCCTTTCTTGAAGCCGGTGCCATGCCAAGGCGCGCCCTGCGACGCCGCGTGTCCGAAATCCTCGCCACCACCGCTTCCACCGCAGACCGTCAGGCCGCCGCCGCCGCGCTGCACGATGCCGCCGCCTGCACCCTGCATCTGCCCGCCCGCATCGGTAATTACAGCGACTTCTTCGCCGGCATCCACCACGCCCGCGCCGGCGGTATGATCAACCGACCCGACAACCCTCTGATGCCGAACTACAAATATGTTCCGGTTGCCTATCACAGTCGCGCGTCTTCGGTGCGGGTGTCTGGGTCGGAATTGCATCGACCGGATGGGCAGCGGAAACTGCCCGACCAGGCCGAACCCGACTTCGGCCCGTGCCGGTCACTCGACTACGAAATGGAATTCGGCGTCTGGATCGGCCCCGGCAACGACATCGGCACGCCGATCCCGATCGGAGAAGCGGATCGTCATATCGCCGGCTTCTGCCTGCTGAACGACTGGTCGGCGCGCGATATCCAAAGCTGGGAGTCCGCGCCTCTCGGCCCCTTCCTCGGCAAAAGCTTCTCTACCTTCGTTTCCCCCTGGATCGTCACGCCGGAAGCCATGACGCCGTTCCGCATCGCCCAACCGCCGCGCCCGGTCGGCGATCCCGCGCCATTGCCGCATCTGACCGATGCGCGCGATCAGGCGCAGGGCTGTTTCACCATCGATTTCGACGTGTTCATCCACACGCCCGCCATGCGGGCCGCCGGCGCACCGCCGCACCGCCTGTCACGCTCCACCGCCGCGATGCTTTACTGGACCGTGGCGCAGATGGTCGCCCACCACACATCCAACGGCTGCAACCTGGAACCCGGCGATATCTTCGGCAGCGGCACGGTTTCCGGCACCGAACCCGGAACCTCCGGCTGCCTGCTGGAAATGACGGTCGGCGGACGCAATCCGGTCAGCCTGCCCAACGGCGAAACCAGACGCTATCTGGAAGATGGCGACGACATTGTCTTCCGCGCCCATTGTGCCGCGGATGGTGCCGTGCCGATCGGCTTCGGCGAATGCCGCGGCCGCGTGGGCGGTTGACCATGTGCGATACGATTGTCGCCCTGCCGTCCGCCACCGCGTCGGGCGGTGTCCTTTTCGGCAAGAACAGCGATCGGGAACGGAATGAGGCGCAGGCGGTGGAATTCTTCCCCGCCGCCGATTACGCCGCCGACGCCACCCTGGTCTGCACCCACATCGACATCCCGCAGATACGCCACACCCACGCCACCCTGCTCTGTCGCCCCTTCTGGCTGTGGGGCGCCGAAATGGGCGCCAACGAACACGGAGTCGTCATCGGCAACGAAGCCGTTCCCCCCCGCTACATGACGCCCAGGGACTCCGGCCTGATCGGCATGGACCTGCTGCGCCTGGGCCTGGAACGCGCCGCCACGGCCGCCGCCGCCGTCGATGTCATCATCGCGCTATTGGAACAATACGGTCAGGGCGGCAATTGCGGCCACATGTCCGAACGATTTTATAATAACTCGTTCATCGTGGCCGATCCGACCGAAGCCTTCGTGCTGGAAACCGCCGGCTACGATTGGGCGGTGCAGCGCGCCGCCGGCACCCGCGCCATCTCCAACGCCTATAGCATCGAACGCGGCTACGACCGCATCAGCCCTGCCTTGCGCGAACGGCTGGATGGGCTGCCCGTCTCCGCCCTGACCAACCTGAACCAGGACAGCCGCGGCCAGGGCCGCCTGCGCTGCGCCCGCTCCACCGCCCTGCTGCGCGCGAAAACAGGAAAGATCGACACCGCCGACATGAAGGCCGTGCTGCGCGACCACGGCACCGACGACGACAGCGACTGGCACCCCGCGGACGCCGTGCGCCGCACCGTCTGCATGCACGCCGCGGAGGATGAACGTGGCGGGCAGACCGTCAATGCGATGGTCTCTGAACTGATCGGCAATCAGGCGGTCCACTGGGTGACCGGCACCGCCGCGCCATGCCTGTCGATCTTCAAGCCGGTCCTACCGAACCGCCCGATCCCCAACCACGGGCCGCGCCCAACCGATCAGGCGGATTCCGACAGCCTATGGTGGCGGCACGAGCGGATGCACCGCGCCATGCTGACGCGCTTCACTGAAAACCACGCGGCCATCCGCGCCGAACGCGACACGCTGGAAGCAAAATTCCGCGCCCAGATCGCCGCTGTCATGGCATCGGGCACCCGCGCCGACCAAACCCGCGTCGTGGAAGAATGCTGGGCCGAAGCCGATGCCACCGAACGCGGCTGGGTCGAGGCAACCGATGCCGTAGCGCTGCCGCGCAACAAGTACGGTGCGGCGTGGAGTGAGATGAACGAGGCCGCGGGCCTGGTCTAAAACCAGGCCCACAAATCCTCTTTCCGCTCCAGTTCACGGCTCGGCCCATCGAACACCACGCGTCCGGCCTTCATCACCAGCGCGCGAGAGGCGACTTTCAACGTCGCCGGAATATTCTGCTCAACGATCACGACGGTCGTGCCGGTTTCGCGGTTGATCTTCGTCAGGCTGCTCATGACGTCGCGCACGATAATCGGCGCCAATCCGGTCGACGGTTCGTCCAGCAGCAAGATGCTGGGCTGCGTCATCAACGCCATGCCCAGCGCCAGAATTTGCTGCTGGCCGCCGCTCAACGATCCCGCCAACTGCCCGCCGCGTTCCCGCAGGATCGGGAAGAGGCGATAGATATCGTCGACCTTGGCGTCGGGATGGTTCAGGCCGGAAATCGTCAGATTGCGCCGCACCGACAATTCGCGGAACACATTATGCCCCTGCGGCACGAAACCGATCCCGCGCCGCACGTTGCGGAACACCGCGCCCGGAATGACCGCTTCTCCGCGATAGGAAACCGCGCCGGTCACCTCCGTGACATCGCCCACAGCGCAACGCATGACCGTGGTCTTGCCGGCACCGTTATGGCCGAAAATCGCCAGGGTTTCGCCGTCGGCGACCTCGAAGGCGATATCCTTGACGACGGGCACGCCGCCGTAACCGGCCGATACGTTGTTGAAGCTCAGCACCGCCGTCAGACTCCGAAATACAGTTCGGTGAGCACGCTGGAGGAGATCAGTTCCTCCACCGTGCCGTCCTGCAGGATCTTGCCGTTCGCCATGAACACGGCGCGGGAGCACAGGTCCCTGATAAACGACACATTATGTTCCACCACGCAGACCGCGCGACCGGACGCGGCTTCTTCCCGCACCACTGTCTTGATGGTTTCGTAGGCCGCGCCTTCCACCCCCGCCATCGGTTCGTCGAGCAGCAGCAGAGGTCCGTCGTTCATCAGTGTGCGCGCCAGACCGATCAGCTTTTGCTGACCGAACGGCAGATCGGTGACCATGGACTCCGCCGTATGCTCCAACCCCATGCGGGTCAGAATCGCCATGGCGCGATCCCGCGCCTGCCGATCGGCGGCACGCACGGCACCCAGGCCGAAGGTTACGCGCAGGATCGACTCGCCGGGATAGGCGCGGGGCGCCACCAGCAGATTGTCGATCACCGTCATGGTGCGAAACAACAGCATGTGCTGCCACGTGCGCGCGATACCCATCCGCGCTCGGCGAAACAGCTTGCTGCGATCGATCGGCTCACCGTTCAGGAAGATACGGCCGGAATCCGGTCGCAACACGCCGGAAATCAGGTTGAACAGCGACGTTTTGCCCGCGCCGTTCGGACCGATCAGCCCCAGGATTTCTCCCCGCGCGATGGTCAGATCGACGTTGTCGGAAACGACGATGCCGCCGAACCGCTTGTTCAAACGCTCGACGCGCAGTACTTCGGTCATGACCGCACCTTGCTGCTGTCGACACCCATGATCCCAGCCGGTCGCACGAACAGAAAGATCAACACCAGCGTGGTGAAGATGATGCCCTGCGTCGGTGCCATGATACTGGGCGGCAGGTGCAGGAAGGTGATGGCCTGCGGGATCGCCAGCAACAGCAGCGCGCCGACCACCGGGCCATAGGCCGTGCCCATGCCGCCCAACACAACCATCGTCAGGATTTGCGCGGATTGCAGCACTTCGAACTGATCGGGGCTGATATACTGGAAGTAATAGGCATAAATGCCGCCCGCGACGCCGGCGATCCCGCAGCCGATGGCGAAGATCACGATCTTCATCGTCATTGCGTTGCGCCCGAGCGCGGTAAAGGCCAGTTCCTCGTCCCGCATCGCGGTGATCGCTCGTCCGTACGGCCCCTGCACGATGGCGCGAATCGCAAGGACCGATGCGATCGCCAACCCGATCGTGATCGCCAGAAAGATCGGCGTGCGCGCGGCACCGACGATCGTGCTGGGAATGTTGCTTAATCCACCGGGACCGCCGGTCAATTCCAGATTGCGGATCAACTGCAACAAGCCGAGCTGAAAGCCGAGACTGGCGATAAGGAGATAGTCGCCGGAAACGCGTAACGATGACGCCGCCAGGGTGACCGAGGCAGCCATCGCCGCCACCGCGCCCAGCAGCACGTTCAACACCGGCGGCAGGTCGGTATGGATCGCCAGCAAGCCGGCGGTATAGGCCCCGATAGCGAAGAAGATCGGATGCGCGACGGTGGCAAGACCGCCATAGCCGATCACCAGATTGTAGCTGGCGGCGAGGATTACATAAAGCGCGATCAGGATCGCGACAGTGGCCAGATATTCCATGGTCTAGCGCCCCGCCAACAGCGCGAAACGAAACTTCGGCAGCCGCACGCCCCGCGGGAACAGCAGGATCGCGACGAACAGGAAGCCGTAAAGCAGCAGATTCTGCCAGCGCGATGCCAGGAACAGAATGCTGAAGCTCTGGATCAACGCCAGGAAGATCGATGCCGCGCCGGCGGCGAACACTCGCCCAATACCGCCCAGCAGCGTGCCCAGCACGGCGGACAGTACCAGTTCCAGCGGCGTATTCGGCACGATCCCGCCGTGCGACCCGATCAGATACATCGACGCGACGATGAACAGCGAGGCAATGACCGCCGTCACCCGATACGACCGACGCGCGCTGATGCCATAGAGTTCGGCGAGCTTGGCATTATCGGCCACCGCGGTCAGGAACTGCCCATCCCGCGTGAAGGTCATGAACAGCCACAACGCGAACATGCCGCCGATCATCAGCCCGACGCCCAGCATGTCCCAGTCGCTGACCGCGACGCCGCCGATGATCTGCACCGGTGACAGGATGCTTTTGAACAGCGTCTGCGGCTCTGTCCCGAAGATCAGCGTGATCACGTAGATCAGAAACTCGGACAGAATCAGCGTAAAGATGAAGAACGTCAGGTTACCCGATTGCCGCTCCCGCAGCACCTGTAGCCCATAAGCCTCCGTCGCCAGCGACGCGGCGACGGTCGTGCCGATGGCCAACAGCACCGCCACCGCGATCGGCAGCCCCAGCCAGTTCAGCGCCATGTACATGGTGTAGAACGCCACGGCCATGAACCCGGCCTGGGCGAAGTTCCACAGGCCGGTCACTTTCAGCGTCAGCGCGAACCCCACCGTCATCAACACATGCGGCGAGGCGGAGGCGAGGCCGGTCCAGAAAATCTGGGCCAGAATAATCGGGTCGTACACGCGCGTTGACTCAGCTCAGCGTAGCGAGCGGAACGAACTGGCCTTTTTCCACCGTCAGCAGATAGACCGGCTTATCGACGCGATGACCGTCGACGACCATTTGTCCGGTCATCGGCAGTTCGAACGTCTTCACCGCCAACAGCGCCTCGCGCAGCGATTCGCCGGTCGCGGCGATGCCCTTCTTGTCGAGATACTCGTACATCGCCTTGGCCATCAGCACCATATCGTACTGGTACTGAATATACGGCAGCCCGTTCGGTGCTCGGCCTGCTTCCTTTTTCCACCGCTCGATGAACGGCGTCAGGCGGGGGTTTTCGGCCACGCCGGGCGCGAGCGAGGTCACGATCAGCCCCTCGGCCGCCGCACCAAGCTGTTCGAGGATCTTGGGGTTATAGGCGACGGAGTAGGTCGAAACACGCTGCGTCATGCCCAGCTGCCGCATCTGCGCGATCACCTGCGGCACGTCGGTCAGCAGGCCATGGATGTGCACCATGTCGGGATTGGCGGCGCGGGTCTTCAGCAGCATGCCGGTGAATTCCGTGGCCTTGGGGTCATAGGCCTCGAACGCAACGATCTGACCGCCGGCGGCGGTGAAGAACTCCCGGTAGATTTTCGCCGCGTCGATGCCGGTATCGTTGTTGATATACAGCACCGCCGCGCGCTTCTTACCAAGCGTCTTGACGGAATAGGTCGCGAGCTTGCTGATATCGACGTCGGCCAGCGGGAAGGCGGTGTAGACGTAGTCGCCGAGATGGGCGATTTCCGGGGCGTTGGCACCGGTGTTGATCGCCAGCACTTTCTCGCGGTTGGAAATCGGCGCGACGGCCTTCACCACCGGCGACCAGGCGACGAAATACATCGGCAGCTTCTCGACACCGATGAAGCGGTTCACCGCATTGATGCCAAGCTGCGGGTCGGCCTGGGTGTCGAGTGCCAGGATTTCCACCGGACGCCCGGCGATTCCGCCGGCCTCGGTCACATCCTTGGCGGCCATGCGCATGCCGGTCACGAAATCGGCACCATAGCCGGCCTGCGATCCGGTCAGCGGCATCGCGGTGCCGAGACGGATCGGCTCCTTGCTCTGAGCGCGCACGATGGCGGGCGCGGCAAGGGCAGTCAGCGCGGTGGCCGCCAGCAATTGCCGGCGGGGCAGAACGATATTGGTCATGTCGCGTTCCTTGGATCGAAGCCTCGCGCCACTTGGGGCGCTTTCGACCGCGCTTATCTCATGAAGAGACCCGCCGCGCTACCCTCCAAGATAGGCGCGTTTCACTTCGGGATCGCGCGCCAGTTCCGCGCCGGTGCCGGTAATCGTCACCTTGCCGCTTTCCAGAACGTAGGCGCGATCGGCCAGACCCAATGCCACCGCGGCCATCTGCTCCACCAGCAGAATTGCCCGCCCGCTGTCCTTCAACATGCGGATGGTGCGCGCGATTTCCTGCACGATCAGCGGGGCGAGGCCCATCGACGGCTCGTCCATCAGCAGGAACTTCGGTTCCGACATCAGCCCGCGCGACATCGCCAGCATCTGCTGCTCACCGCCCGACAGCGTGCCGGCCTGCTGCTTGCGACGTTGACGCAGGATCGGGAAGCGATCCATCTCGCGTTCCACCGCCGCCATCACCGCGGCCTTGTCCTTGCCGATGCGGCTGTAGCCGCCCAGGATCAGATTGTCCTCGACACTTTGATCGGCGAATAACTGCCGCCCTTCCAGGATATGGGTGATCCCCAAGCGGGTAATCGCATGCGCCGGGATGGCCGAAATCGTCTGTCCCTCGAACTTGATCTCCCCGCCGGTGATGGGCGCAAGGCCGGAGATCGCCATCAAGGTCGATGTCTTGCCGGCACCGTTCGATCCGATGATCGCGGTGATTTCGCCGGCCTTGGCGTCCAGGTCGATGCCGTGCAGCGCCTGAATATGGCCATAGGCGACTTTGAGTCCGCGAATTTGCAGCATGGGAATCTCAGCCATGGGTTTCGCCTTCCGCCGGCGCGCCGAGATAGGCTTCGATCACCTTCGGATTGGCGCGCACTTCGGTCGCCGTTCCTTCCGCGATCTTCTGGCCGAAATCCAGAACCGAGATGGTGTCGGAAATACCCATGATCAGTTCCATGTGATGCTCGATCACCACCTGCGTCACGCCGGCTGCCTTGATGCGTCCGATCACGTCCGCCAAATAGTGCAGTTCCGTCGGGTTCACGCCGGCGGCCGGCTCGTCCAACAGCAGCAGCTTGGGCTTGGTCGCAAGGCCGCGCGCGATCTCCAGCCGGCGTTGTTCGCCATAGGACAGGTTCTGCGCCAGATCCTCCGCCCGATCGGCAATCCCGACAAATTCCAGCAAGGCCATGGCTCGGCGACGATAGCGCTCTTCCTCGGCCACCGCGCCGGCGGTCTGGAACAGATGCGACAGGAAGCCGTAACGCAGTTGCAGGTGGAACCCGACCATCACGTTGTTCAGCACCGACAGATCGCCGAACAGGCGGATGCTCTGGAACGTGCGGGTGATCCCGGAACGCGCCATGCCGTGCGGGCTGCTGCCGCCGACCTGCTTGCCGGCGACCTCCACCTCTCCCGAGGTCGGCTTGTAGATGCCGGTCACGACATTCACGAAGGTACTTTTGCCGGACCCGTTCGGCCCGATCAGCCCATGCACGGTGCCGGGCTTGATCGAGATATCGACATTGTTCAACGCGCGGATGCCGCCGAAATGCTTCGACAGATCGCGCACGGTGACGGTCGGGCGGGCACCTTCGCGCAGTTCCGCGATCACCGACGGATCGGGCGCGATTGCGGCGGGTTTCGGCAGCAGACCGCGCACGACGTTCAGTTGCAGCAGGCTGCCGACGATACCGCGCGGCATGAAGACAATGGTGACGAGGATGATGCCGCCGTAAATATACAGTTGGTATTCGTGCAGATGCGCGAAGATCGTCGGCAGCAGGTTCAGGATCACACTACCGACCAGCGGCCCGAACAGCGTGCCCGATCCGCCCATCAGCGCGGATGTCAGCAGTTGGACGGACAGGCCAAACACGAAGGTGTCGGAGTTGATGAACCCGTTCTGATGCGCGAAGAAAACGCCGCCCAGCCCGGCGCAGACGGACGACAGCACGAAGGCCAGAACCTTCCAGGCATAGACGTTGATGCCGACGGTTTCCGCCGCGACCTCGCTGCCCTGCAAGGCGAACAGCGTGCGCCCGATCCGCGACCGATACAGGTTCGCCGTCAGCACCTGCACAACGATGGCGGTGCCGCCGATCAGCCAGAAATACTCGGTGCCGTCCATTTCCTCCCCGGACGGCAAACGCGGCCCGGGGATCGACATGATGCCCATCGGTCCGCCGGTGAAATCCCAGCGATTCGCCGTCACCTCCACCATGAAGCCGAAAGCCAGCGTGACCATGGCCAGATAAGGCCCCTTGGCGCGCAGCGACGGCAGGGCAAGCAACCCGCCCGCGATCCCCGCGGCAACGACACCCAGCGGGGCGGAGGCCCAGAACGAAAACCCGGCCTTGGTGGTCAACAGGGCGGACGTATAGGCGCCGACGGCATAAAGCCCCGCATGGCCGATCGAGATTTGCCCGGTCCAGCCGACCAGGATGTCGATACCGATGGCGACGATGTAGAGGTAAGCGAGCGACTGCATCACCAGGATGAAGAACGCGTCGTCGAGCACGAGCGGCAAGGCATAGACCGTCAGCGCGGCGGCGACGATGCCGAGCCAACCCATGGGGCCGGTAGCGGCGAGAAGCGGCAAGCGCATGGGGCTAGACCTTCTCTACCGTGCGCCGGCCCATCAGGCCGGTCGGGCGGAAGGCCAGCATGATCAGAATGAACAGGAAGGTGATGCCTTCCTTGAGGTTGGAGTTGATCACCCCGAACAACTGCTCCAGCAGGCCGATCAGAAGACCGCCGATCAGGATGCCGACCGGATTTTCCAACCCGCCGAAGATCGCGGCGGCGAACGCCTTGATGCCCGGCACGGTGCCCATATACGCCCAGGCAAACGTCACCGGCGCGATCAGAATGCCGCCCAGCCCGGCCAGCGCCGAGGACAGCATGAACGCCAGGATCACCATGCGCTTCACATCGATGCCCATCACCGCGGCGGCATTGCGGTTATGCGCCACGGCCATCATGGCCTTGCCCAGGATCGATTTCTTCAGGAACAACTGCACCGCCGCGACGGTCCCCAGCGCGCAAACGATGATGAACAGCTCTTGCGGGAAAATGCCGGCATTGCCGATCTTCAGCACTTCCTCGCCGAACGGCGAGGGGAAGCGGATTTGCTCCGGCCCCCACAGGCTGACCGCGCCGTTCTTCAGGATGATGCTGATCGCCAGAGTGCTCAGCACCCAGCTATGCGTCAGGACATGGCGCAGCACGGGCCGGATGGCGATCCGTTCCAGCGCGATGCCCATCAGCCCGGTCGCGACGACGGCGATCAACAGCGCGAGGGGGAACGGCACGCCGAGGACGACATAGGCCGTCAGCCCGATCATGGCACCGATCATCAGGAATTCGCCCTGACCGAAGTTCAGGGTCGAGGTCGTGATGTATGTGACATAATAGCCCTGAGCGATCAGCGCGTAGATGCTGCCGATGGACAGGCCGGAGATCACGGCCTGCCAGATATTCGCGAACATCGCTTTCCCTTCCCCCTTGCGGCCGCCCCTGTGGGTTCAGCCGATCCGGGACCGCGTTGGGCGGCCCCGGCTTCGTCGTGTCGTCGGTTCGCGTCAGTCGGTGACGCGGAACACCTTGCCGTCGCGCCACACCGCGAGGAAGCCGGTATCCGCGCCCAGCGCTTCGTGGTTTTCCTTGGTGAAGGGGCGAGGGTGCATCTTGGTGACGGCCTCGTGGAAGTCGTCGATCGCCTCGATCGCGTCACGGACTTTCACAGGATCGGGGCCGACCTTGTCCAACGCCTTCAGCACGAGGCGCGCCGCGTCGTAGGCCTGCGCGGTCGTCACCGGGAAGAAGTCGCCGCCCTGATCCTTGTATGCGGCTTCGACGCGTTCGTGGAACGCTTTCGCCTTGTCGCTGTGATCGATGGTGTACGACGTCACGCCCATCACGCCTTCCGCCGCTTCCTTGCCGCCGAGCTTGAGGAAGTTGGGGGCGAGGACTCCCCAGGTGCCGGACCAGGGGGTTTTCATGCCGATCTTCTGCATGCTCTTGGCGATCTGCACGCCGGCGGGCGCGAGCGAGTAAGACACGATGAATTCGACATTGGCATCGCGCAGCTTGCTGAGCTGGGCCGTCATGTCCGTGTCGTTCTGGTCAAACACCTGCGGTTCGGCGACCAGCGGGATGCCGGCTTCCTTGAGCAGGCGCACCGCGGTTTCGCGACCGGATTGGCCCCAGCCCGTCGAGTCATGCATCAGGCCGATCCGCTTCAGGCCCTTGCGCTTGATGTAGTCGATCATGAACTGGGTCTGGATGCCGTCGTTCAGCGTGACCCGGAAGATGTAGTGCTTCGCCTCGTTCGCGTAGCGGCCGATAATCGGCTCCGACGTCGGCAGCGGCACCACCAGCGGCATTTTCTGCTTCTGCGCGATGTCGATCATCGCCAGCGCGACGCCGGAATTGGCCGGGCCGATGACGGCGAACACGCGGTCGCGGGTGATCAGGCGCGTCAGGTTTTCAACGCCCTTCGCCGGCTTGGTTTCGTCGTCGTAGATGGCGAGTTCGACCGGCTTGCCCTTGTAGCCGCCCTTCGCATTGTATTCCTTGACCGCCATTTCGATGCCCATGCGGGCACCGCGACCGAAATCGTCGGTGCCGCCGGTCAGCGACAGATCGACGCCCAGCTTCAGTTCGGCGGCGATCGCGCCTTGCAGCGAGGCGACGGCCACGCCGGCGGCCAACAGGCTACCGACGGCAACGCGCCGGATGGCACGTACCAAATTATTAACGGTCACGGAATTGTTCCCTCCATTATTTGGCGCAAACTGCTCCGCGACGGCCCCGCTGTCCAGTCATCCCATATTCGCCGGTCGCGACAGCGGCCACAGCTCCGCACGCCAGCGCCAACCGATGATCGCGGTCGCGATCATACCGATCGTGCAATACAGAATTGCCGTCGGGCCGAAGCCCAAACCCGGGATCAATACCCCGGTCAGCAACAGCCCGACCGGCAATCCGTAGATCGCCAGCATGCGCACGCCCATCACCCGACCGCGAAAGCGCGGGCCGGCGATATGCAGCAGCATCACCGCCATCGGCACCATGCTGCTGCTCTGCGCGACACCGGCGGCGATCAGCACCAGGCAGGCACCGAACAGCGTCGGCATATGCGCGAAGATCACCAGCAGTAAGTGCCAGACAAAAGCGCAGATCAGCATGAACCGCGCGGGCCGGATGCGCGTGCCGATCACGCTGACCAGCAGCGACCCCATCAAGGCCCCGGTGGAGAAGCTTGCCGCCAGCCACCCCAATCCGGGCTGTCCGACATTCAGCACGTTGCGCGCGACATAGGGCAGCAAACCCAGCGTCCAGGGCCAGGCCGTCAGATTAACCAGAAACGCCAGCCACATCGCCGCCAGCAACGGCGGTGTGTTCCAGACCTGGACCATGCCTTCGCGCAACTGTGCCCAAGGCGAGGCCGTCGGCACGGACCGCGCCACTCGCGAACCCGCCGATCCGCGCACGCAAAAGGTAAATCCCGCGCCAAACACATAGAACGCGGCGAATACCGCGCAGGCCGGCGCCATCCCAATGGCGGCGTACACCGCAGCGCCCGCCAAGGCCCCGGTCACCCGCGCGGAATCCGACGTGATCCGCGACAGGCCGACGCCCGCCATCAATTGTTCGGCCGGCAGGATATCGGCGCACAACGCGTTGCGCACCCCGGTGTCGGACGCCCGGATCATCCCCGACAGCGCCGCCAGCAGAAACACGTAAAGCGGGTTCAACGCATTCGCGAGCGACAGACTCAGCAACGCCACCGCCACCGCGGCGTACAGCATCCGCATCGCGGTCAGCACGTTGCGATGCCCCAGCCGATCGCTGGCCACGCCCAGCACCGGGGCGATCAGCGTGCCGATATACTGCAACGCCCCGTACAGCGTCAGCAGCAGCACCGACTCGGTTTGCACCAGGATATACCAGCCGAGAACGATCACCTCCATCTCCGTGCCCCAGGAGGTGAAGAGATCGGCCGGGAATTGAAAGCGGAAGGCTCTCACCTGAAAAGGCGATAAAAAGCCGAACCGGCGTTGCGCGGGCGCCATTCGGCTCCGTTTCCTTCATGTTCGTTCTTGCCCGCACGGTAGCCACCGGGTTGGACGCTGGCAATGTTCAGCGGCTAGGGTGGCGCGATCACAACGACCGCAGGGACCGTCAGTATGCCGCGCATCGTCCGCTTCCGAGACCTGGAACCGACCTGGGGTACCCGACAGGCCAAGGAACCCGGCTTCATGCGCTGGCTGGTGACCTGGGTCGGCGGGCCAAAGGACCACGTCAACACCAACCCCGAAGTGGCCGTCGAAAGCAGCCAGTGCGCGATCGGCATGATGTATCTGCCCACCGGCCAACGCCAATCGGGCAAGCACATCCATGGCGTGACGGAGATCTACGTCGTCCTACAAGGCGAACTCGAAGGCTTCGACGCCTCCGGCCACCCGCACCGCGCGGGCCCGTTTGATTGCACCTATATCCCGGTCGGCTGCCCGCACGGCGTGCGCAATTGCGGCACGGAAGACGTTATCCTGTTCTGGATGCACGACGGGATCGAACTGAACAGCGCCGCCGTCTACGTCGACGACAACCATCCCTTCGTCGATCCGCCGCCGATCGAGTTGGTGCGCTTCGCCGATCTCGAACCATCGTGGTCCGGAGCGAACGCGAAAATTCCGGGCACCATGCACTGGTCCGTGAACTGGGTCGGCGGTCTGGCCGGATCGCCCAACCACACGCCGACCAAGGCCGCCGCCAACAGCAAGATTTCCATCGGCATGACGGTCCTGGAACCCGGCCACACCCTGCCCGCCACCGCCCTGCCGGTCACCCGCCTGTGGCTCGTCGCGGGTGGGCAGGCCATCGTCAATCTCGGCGCCGGCGCCGAAGTTCTCGACCGCCTCGACGGGCTGCACGTCCCGGCCGGAGAAGCGGTTTCCCTGCGCAACAACGGGCCGGAGCCGCTGAAACTCGTCTGGACCGACTCGCCGTAATCGCCCGGGCGGATCAGCGCGGCAGCAGCATGTCCGCGATGATCCGCACCAACTCCACATAGCTGCGCATCAGAAACCCGATCGCGCCCCCGGCGAGAACGCCGCCGATCAACCAGACGACGCCCCCCAGCGCCAGCATCGCCCAAAGCCCGGCCAAAACCGGCACCGCGCCAAAGCCGATCGCGATCCAATTGCCGTAACGACGCAGCAGCCTTACGGCCGGATACGGCGCGTCCGCGCTTTCGGGCTGCGGATAATCCATGTCCGACATCGGATCAGGCCGAGCGCAAACGCGGGGTCAGCGGCACGCAGACGCGCACACCCGGCAGTGCGATCATCGCCTCCGCGTCCGCGCGCGCCGCGACAACGGCAAATCCGCGCCGCACGACGCTACGATCCAGGCCGATCGCCTCCGCCCAGCGCAACGCGACCGGCGCGTCCGCCCCGTCTTCCACCACGATCAGCGCGCCGTCCATCGGCACGTCCGGCGTTTCGTCGATCCCCGCCAGCACGTTGCGGTTCCAATTATTCATCCGTGTCTGCCATTCCCCGGTCCCGCCCGGACCCGCCTTGGCGCGATAGGCATCGCTGACGAATACCTCTGGCCCGGTCACCTGGTGAAGCGCCACGAACGGGGACGGATGCGGCGTCAGCGATTCGAAACGCTGGGTCGCCTGAATGCCGGGAATCGAAATCAGCTTTTTCATGTGGGAGAGGTACCAATCGTCCCACTCCGCGCGCCGATGCAGGTCGATCAGCGCCATTTCAACCATATAGATCATACCGCGTGTTCCCTTACGTAGCCTGCCGCGTGTTCGGCCGACCGAAACCCCAGCACCGCCGCCTTGGACAGCCCGCCGACATAGCCGATGAACGGCCCGCCCTCGATCCCTCCCGTCGTCGCCCCGGCCGCATACAGGCCCGCGATCACGCCGCCATCGGCCGAACGCACCCGCGCGTCGCCATCCACCCCGATGCCTCCCATCGTATAGGTGATGCCCGCGCAGGCCGGTATCGCCAGAAACGGCGCGGCCAGAATCGGCATCGGCTTATAGCGGTCGGTGCCGCGCGGCGGCGTCAGCCCGTCGAAACTGCCCGCCGAACAGGCGGCGTTATACGCCGCGACGGTCGCCGACAGCCCCGCCGGGTCCAGACCCGCGAGCTTTGCCAGCGCCTCGATCGACGGCGCGCGATGCACCGTCCCACCGGCCCGCACCAGTTCCGGATTGACGGGAATACGCGCCGACCGGCCCGGCCCATCCCAAATGGCGCTGTCGAACACCAACGTCGCCGCCAGCGGTGCGGCCGAACGCGCCAGCATGTTCGCCATATGGATGCCGCCCATCCCCTCGTTGACGATGCGCTGCCCGGCCTCGTTCACCACGATCCCCGCGCAGGCGATGCCGTCGAGTTCCGGGTACGGCCAGACGCGGTCGCTGACCATCGAATCTCGCGACAGCAGATGCCCATAGAACGCATCCAGCGGCGTAATCGCCGCCCCGACGTCCATTGCCATGCGCAGCCCGTCACCCTGACCGGTCGACGCGCCGCGCTGCTTCACCTGCTCCGGCGCCGACATCCCGATATGCGCGCGCAGCAGATCGATATTGCCCTGAAACCCGCCATCGGCCAGCACCACCGCCCCGGCCGCATAATCCGTCGTCACGCCGCCCCGTTCCACCGCCACCCCGACGCACCGCCCATCGCGCATCAGCAGACGCTGGGCCTTGCCGCCCAACACCATCGTGCCGCCCAACGCCCGCAGCCGATCGCCCAACAGCCGCAGCATGACGTCCGGCCCGCGCCCCTGCCAATCCATGCCCGCAACCAACGGGCGAGGCGGGGCCATCATCCAGTTCTGCCACGACACCGCGCCGGCCCGGATGAACCGCCCGCCCTGCGCGCGCAGCCAATCGATCGCGCGCGCCGTCTCGGCGACCATCATCTCCCCCAGGACCGGATCGGTGTAACCGCGCGTGTTGCGCTCGATCCCCGCGCGCAGGGCGGCAGGGGGTTCCTTGGGATCGACGTAGCCGACATGGATGATCCCGCCCGACCACCGCGTATTGCAGGGATAGCGTGGGTCCGTGCCTTTTTCGAACACCGCCACCCGCAGCCCGCGTTCGGCCGCCCGCGTGCCGGCCACCATCCCGGCCAGTCCGCCGCCGATAACCGCCAGATCGTAGCTCTCCGTATTCATCGTCGTTCCCTGGTTTGCGACGGCATGGCCATCGGCATTGCTCTCCCGGCATCGGATACTGGCCGATCGACCGACGTGACGAAAGCCGGCCACGCCATCGCCCGTACCCGGCGGATAAGTAGTTTCCGAATCTGCCCCCCGTCGACGCTTCCCTGTTAACGATGCGGTCGAAGCGTTTCCGTCCGCGTGTCGGAGGTTCGCACCTGTCAGGGAAGGCCGCGTAGGATGTCAGGATGTTCCCCGGGGACGCGAACGGTCGCCGACCGAAGCATGGCGCCGTTACCGTTGTCGCGATCGCTCCGCATTCTGATCGTCGAGGACGACGATCTGATGGGACTCGTACTGAGCGACCTGTTGGAGGACATGGGCCACGCCGTCTGCGCGATCGCCGCAACGGAAGACGACGCCGTGTCGGCCGCCCAACACCATGAACCGGAACTCATGCTCGTCGATGTGCGCCTGGCCCGCGGCAGCGGCATCGATGCCATGATGCGTATCATGATCATGCAGCCTGTTCCCTACATCTACATGAGCGGCTCCATCCTGCCCCCCCACGCTCGTCGGTCGGGCACCGTTGCCCTGCGTAAGCCGTTCAACGCGGACGAACTCGCGCGGGCCATCCAACACGCGGTCGATGTCCCGGACACCGGTTCGATTGCCTAACAGGTAGCTGTCGATGCCCATGACGCGCCAAGCGGAACCGACCGAAGAAGCCTTGTTGAAGGCCGGCGCGCTGCAACGCGCCATCCTGAACAGCGCCAACTTCTCCAGCATCGCCACCGATGCCACCGGCGTCATTCAGATTTTCAACATCGGCGCCGAACACATGCTGGGCTACGCGGCGGAGGAAGTGATCAACAAAATCACCCCCGCCGATATTTCCGATCCACAGGAACTGATCGCCCGCGCCGGCGCGCTGAGCGTCGAACTCGGCACCGCGATCACCCCAGGGTTTGAGGCGCTGGTGTTCAAGGCATCGCGCGGGATTGAGGACATCTACGAACTGACCTATGTCCGCAAGGACGGCAGCCGGTTTCCCGCCGTGGTGTCCGTCACCGCGCTGCGCGACACGCACAACACCATCATCGGCTATTTGCTGATCGGCACCGACAACACCGCGCGCAAACTGGTGGAAGCAGAACAAAGAAAGCTCGATCAGCGCCTGCGCGATCAGCAATTCTACACGCGATCGCTGATCGAATCGAATATCGACGCGCTGATGACCACCGATCCGCGCGGCATCATCACCGACGTCAATCGACAGATGGAAGCACTGACCGGCTGCACCCGCGACGAACTGATCGGCGCGCCGTTCAAGGATTACTTTACCGATCCGGAACGGGCCGAGGCCGCGATCCGCCTGGTGTTGAGCGATAAGAAAGTCACCGATTACGAACTGACCGCCTGTGCCCGCGACGGCCGCAAGACCGTCGTATCCTACAACGCCACCACCTTTTACGATCGCGGCCGCACCCTGCAGGGTGTCTTCGCCGCCGCCCGCGACGTTACGGAACGCAAGCGGGTGGAAATGGAGCTGAAGCAGGCCAAAGCCGCCGCCGAAAGCGCCAGCCGCACCAAATCGGAATTCCTGGCCAGCATGAGTCACGAAATCCGCACGCCGATGAACGCGATCATCGGCATCGCCGAACTGCTGGCGAAAACCGAGCTGTCCGCGGAACAGAGCAAGTACGTGCGCATATTCCTCCGCGCCGGCGATAATTTGCTGAACCTGATCAACGACATTCTTGACCTGTCAAAGGTCGAAGCGTCGCAGTTGGAGCTGGAACGGACCGGCTTCCAGTTGCGCGACCTGCTGGACAAAGTAATGGAGATGGTCGCGGTGCGGGCCCACGAAAAAGGCCTGACGCTGACCGCCGACATCGCGCCCGACGTGCCGACCAACCTGATCGGCGACCCGACCCGACTGCGCCAGGTGCTGCTGAATTTGCTGGGCAATGCCATCAAATTCACGGAAACCGGTCGGGTGATGCTGCATGTCGTGTGCGACGGCAACGCCGCCGTGCCGAACGCCCTTAGCTTCACCGTCACCGACACCGGCATCGGCATCCCCAGCGACAAGCTCGGCACTGTGTTCGAACGATTTACCCAGGCCGACTCATCCACCACGCGCCGGTTCGGAGGCTCCGGACTGGGGCTGACCATCTGTCGTCGCCTGGTGGAGCTTATGGGCGGGCGCATCTGGGTCGAAAGTACCATCGGCACCGGCAGCGTGTTCACCTTTTCCGCGCCGTTCGAAATCGGCGGCCCAATCGGCGGGGCGGCCGTTTCCCCGATCGGAAGCGACCCCGCCCAGCCGCTGGCGCCCCTGCGGATCCTGTTGGTCGAGGACTCACCGGATAACCGCACGATCACCCTGGCCTATCTCGAAGACACGCCGTACCGCGTTTCCATCGCCGAGAACGGGTCCATCGCCTGCGAGAAGTTTCAGACGGAACAGTTCGATCTGGTGCTGATGGACCGTCAGATGCCGGCCATGGACGGGCTGACCGCGACCCGGAACATTCGCATGTGGGAACAGGCGCATAATCGTCCGCCCACGCCGATCATCGCGCTGACCGCATCAGCCCTGAAGGGCGACCGGGAAAAATGCATGGCCGCAGGATGCACTGCCTATCTGACAAAACCCATTAAGCAGGAAGCCTTGTTGCAGGCGATCCTGGAACACTCCGCCCGCGCCGCGCCCCAAATCGCGCCGCGCCGAGTGTCGAACCGAATTCGCCCGGAACACGTCACGGTATTCCTCCGCAACGTCCGCGGCAATCTGGTCAGCGCGCGGGCCGCGCTGGAACGACACGACTTCCCGGCAACCGCGATACTGGGGCACGGCATGCGCGGCGCCGGCGGCATGTTCGGCTTCCCGGCCATAACCAACTTCGGCGCCGACCTGGAAGCGGCGGCCGAGGAAGATGACGACGCCGGCTGCCGGCGAGCAGTCGCGTCGTTATCAACCTGTCTCGATGGCATAGAGGCGGAACGCGCGCGTCAGAACCGGACCGAAGCGGCGATCGAACCGAACTGAAACAATCCGCCGCGCTGACGATAGAAGCTCTGCGTCTGCGCGACGTGCGTATAGGTGATGCGCACTCCGCGATAGATCACCGCGATACCGGCCTCGATTTCCGCGACAAAGGGCTGCCGCGACACGTGTGGGCCTGAACGGAACGGGTTGCCGTCCAGCGTCGCATCCCACCCAACCGCCTGACCGTCGCCGCCGACGAAAACATACCAAACGAAATCACGTGTCGGCGTATAGGCGTCCGACCCGCTTAATCCCGGCCGAATCCGCGTGGTGCCGAAGTCCGAATCCAATCCCTGTCCGACGCGGATTTGAAACCCGGCCTGAACATGATCGCGCAGCGTGCCGACGCTGCCCGACAAGGACGGCAGGATATCGACATCGATGCCGGTCCCGGGGTTCGGCGTCAGCCCATAACGCCAGGTCTTCCCGGCGAAGACCTGCACGATGGGCATATCCTTGATCTGCGCCCGCCAGCCCTTGCTGACTTCCTGGCCGATCAGGTCGTGAAATCCGTTCTGAATATCCTCCGACCGGGCGGAGGGGCCAAGCACGCCGAGACTGAGACCGAGGATACCCCGCGTGGTGGTGGTATCGTGCAACAGAAACGCGCTGCCCAGCAGAACGCCGGCATAGGGCCGGTCGCGGGGATCGGGCGTGGTCGCATCAGTCTTCTTCGGCGTGAAGATCGAATTTGAAAAATCGAGCGAAATACGCTGCCGACCCGGACCCCAGACGTAATTGCCCAATCCCGTCAGCGCATCCGGCAGGAATGGCGCACCCGTTGAATCAACATTGGGCGACGTCCAGCCGAAGCGAATTCCGGCCGTGTAGTTTCGGTCGGTCCGGGCGATACTGTCATTTTCCGTCTGCAACGTCAGCACATGCGACGGGTCCGGCGCGGGTAACTCCGCCCGCGCCGGCAGCGCGCACACCATTCCGATACCCAAAGCCGCTCCGCGTACAAGCTTTAAAGCCCGAGGGGCAGAAACTCTCACATGATGTCCTTTACGATGCCTTTGTATCGCACCGTTTATGCCCCGCGCGCGCACGCGATCGGCAGAGTCGGAATCTACCTAATTCCCCCGCCCCAAACGTGCTGGGTGTTTTCCGATCCTGTGATCCCCTGACGCGATAGACCACGTATTGATCCGTATTCGAAAGCAGAGGAACCCGTCATGTCGAAACGCATCGTGTCTTCCGTCTTCCTGGTCGGGCTCACACTCGCTCTGGGTGCCTGCGGTCGCAGCCCCGGCGATCGTGCCGTGTCCGGCGGCCTTCTGGGTGCCGGTGCAGGTGCCGCGATTGGCGCAGTGACCGGCGGCAGCCCGCTGACCGGCGCGCTGATCGGCGGCGGCCTGGGTGCCGTCGGTGGTGCCGTCACCAGCCCGCACGACGTCAACCTCGGCCGCCCCGCCTGGCGCTGAGCCTGACTTTCGTCGCCCGCAATTGATCAAGAGGACATCATGTCTCATTTCGTACGAAACTCTCTGCTGGCCGCCACCGCCCTTATGGGCCTGAGCGCGCTTCCCGCAATGGCCGCGCCCGCAACCGCCGAAACCTCCGTGGCCGCGAAGCCGGCCCCGGCCCGCACCCATAGCCTGGAAGGCAACGTCGAGCAGCGCATTCTGAGCCTCCATGCAAAGCTGCAAATCACCCCGCAGCAGGAACCGCACTGGGTCCAGTTCGCGACCGTCATGCGCGACAATGCCCGCGCCATGGACATGTCGTTCCAACGTCGCGTGCAAACCATGCCCACCATGACTGCGCCGGAAAACATGGCGTCCTATGCCCAGGTCAGCACCGAGCACGCGCAACAGATGCAGCGCCTCGGCCCGGCATTTCAGGTGCTTTATGACTCCATGACCGACATCCAGAAAAAGGGCGCCGATCAGGTCTTCCGCGACGACGCGCATCGCGGCCCGCCAATGATGAAGAAGTAAGGGGCACGATCATGAAAAGCCCCGGACTCCTAGCCCTGGCATGCGCGATCGTCGTCGGAGCAGGCAGCATCCCTGCTGCTCCGGCTCAGGCCGCCGAACATCATGACCGCTACGAACGGCAGAATGAATGGCGCCGCGAGCAGCAGCGCATTTTGCAGCAGCAACGATGGCGCGAACTGCACCGCTACGACAGCTATCACCGTCGTCCGGATGTGTATTACAGCGCTCCGCCGCTGGTTTACCAGCCGCCCGGCGCGTCGCTGAACTTTACCTTCCCGTTTTACAATCGCTGACCTCTCGCGAAAGGCCCTCGACCCCATGCGCTATATCAGCCTGCCCACCGTTGCACTGCTGGGCCTGGCCGCCGTTTCCGCCCTGGCACAGGCACCGTCGATAGATCTGGAAACCGGCGCGCGGGCCGGTCACGAAATCGGCATCGGCGACTCCTTGCCGCGATCGGACAAAGCCAGCAACACCGATTCGGCCAACAGCCGGTCCACCATCGCGCCAACCCTTCCGGCATCGACCATTGGCGAGAACGGAGCGTCGCGCGACTACCTGATCAATGCCCGCGCCTCGCTCGTCGCCGGCCGCACCGGCCAGGCACAACAAGCCTTGGAAATGGCCGAAACCCGCGCGCTCGACCGATCGGTTGCGCAATCCGACATTACCAAAGCCAGCGAAAGCGCCTTCGTCGCCCGCGTCGCCGCCGCTCGGCGTGCCCTTGGCAACGGCGACAAGGCCCAGGCCATCGATCTGATCGATCGCGCATTGGCCGGATGAAAGCGGGAGAACGCCCATGACCAAAGTATTCCTAACCTTGCTGATGATGTCACTCTCATTAACCGCCTGCGTGTTGGAGCCCGGTTACCGCGGCCGAGAGGGTGGTTGGGGTGATCGCGGCGGCGACCGAGGCGGAGAGCATGGCGGCGGCGACCGTTCGTGGAACGGTGAACACCGTGGCAATCGCGATCGCTGACCCTCGCAACGAGGCATTTTGACAGGTGATCCATGGGACTCGTTTTGATTATCGTCGTCCTTGTCCTGGTATTCGGCGGCGGAGGCGGATATTATGGATATAGAACATACGGAGGACGCGGCGCGGGCGGGGCACTCGGCCTCGTGCTTTTCGTCTTTGTCCTCGTCTGGCTCTTCGGCGGGCTGCAATTCAACCATTACTAATATGATTACGCGCCCGGCGGACCCGAACCGTTCCCTTCCGGCTCGGTTCTGGCGCACCGCCTCCGGCTTCTGGTGCCGCCCCGGAGCCGCCGGAGCGTGGGTTATGACGCTGCTGCTGATCGCCAGTGTCGTTCTGCAACTCGGTCTGCAATATCGCTTGAGCTTCTGGAGCCGCGACTTCTTCGACGCGTTCGGTCGTCGCGACGCGCCGGCCTTGCGGTCGGAAGCCATGCTGTTTCTGGTCCTGGCGGGATTAAGCGTCGTGGTGGCCATCGGCTCCATCGGCGCGCGCATGACAACCCAGCGCCAATGGCGTGCCTGGCTTACCAGACGGTTGATCGATCGCTGGTTGGCCAATAACCGCTTCCGACACCTGAAATTTGAACTTTCGGAAGATCGCAATCCGGAATTCCGCATTGCCGAAGACGCGCGCGTCGCCACCGACGCCCCCATATCGATGGCCGCCGGCCTGTTGAGCGCGGCACTCAGCACCATCACCTTCATCGGGATCCTGTGGAATGTCGGCGGCGACCTGACGGTCGATGTCTACGGCGCCGATCTGACTGTGCCGAAGTACCTCGTCGTGACCGTCGTGCTGTATTCGCTTGCCCTGACGCTCGGCATGGCCGCGATCGGCCGTCGGCTGAGCAAGGTCATCGCCGGTAAAAACGCCGCCGAGGCTCAGTTCCGCGCCATCGCGTCGAATCTACGGGAAGCCCCGCCCAGCGGCGCTCAAAACGGCGAGGAAACGACAGCGCACCGGGCGCTAAGCCGAGCATTTGATACGGTTATAGTGAATTGGAGACAGTTGTGCGTGCAGTTGATGCGGACAACGTTAGTGTCCCATGGCAATATGCTTGCCGCCCCTATTATCGGCTGGGTCCTCTGCGCGCCGAAATATCTGGCGGGTGCCATGTCCCTGGGGGAAGTCGCGCAGGCGGTCGCCGCCTTTGTCATGGTGCAGACTGCCTTGAACTGGCTGGTCGACAACTACCCCGGCCTGGCGGAGTGCATGTCCTCCGTCAATCGCGTTGCTTCCCTGCTGGTGGCGCTTGACGAGCTGGATGACAACAAGGACAAGCCGCAATAGCAAAACACCCGGTCGGGCGCGTTGCCTGACCGGGTGTTTCAAATGATCCGCCACGCGCCTAGATCCGACCGAGCACCAGCAAGACAACGACGACGACCAGGATTACGCCCACACCGCCGCTGGGATAGTAGCCCCAGCCGACACTGTGCGGCCAGGTCGGCAATGCGCCGATCAGAAACAGGACCAGGATGACCAGTAGGATCGTGCCGATACTCATCGGATCGACCGCGCCATCAGCGCCCCGGCCAGCATTCCGACGCCCGCGGCGACCATGACCGCCGTCAGCGGTTGCGCGCGCACCTGACGCGTCATTGTCGCCTGGGTACGAATTCCCGCGCCGCGGACTTCGTCACGCGCTTCACGCGCCATTTCGACCGTCGCATGCACGGCGGAATTCGCCGCGGAATTCAATGCCTTGGTCGCGTCTGAAAGAGTTTCACTCATTACCATGCCTCCGCAAAAGGAACACAAAAATGCGTCGCGGAGGACCGGGGCGAACCCGGTCCTCCGCAATCGCTCAGGTGGCGTATTTGAACTCGGGAAGCGCCTTCAGCGAATCCTTCGTCGCGCCCCGCAGCAGCATCTGCTTGTCCTTGATTTCCAGGGAGCTATAGGGGACCACTACGTATTTGGTCCCCATGCCCAGAAAACCGCCGACCGACAGAACCGCGTACGGTACCTTGTCGTTCGGGGTCACGATCAGATCGTCGATCGTGCCCACCTGTTCGTTGGCCTCGTTGACGATATGCGCGCCGACGACCTTGGACGTACGATAGCCCGTGGCCAACGACAGCGTATCGATTTTCATCATCGCCAGAGTCTGAGGCACGCCCTGGGAGAAGGCCGGTCCGCCGCTCAGCGCCGCAACCATGACGACCGCGCCGGCGAGCGATGCGACAGTACGTCGCGCAACAATGCCTCGCATGACTTACTTCTGGGCACCTCTAAAAATTCGCCTGGCGACCGCGCCCGACCTTCGATTCAATAGGGCCACCGACCCGCCCGATTGGATTGCCGATGACCCAGCCCGGATTCTTCGACCTGAGCCACCGATACGAGACCCTGGACGCCAAACCCGATCCGC
>CANJLW010000034.1 GCA_947475245.1 Acetobacteraceae bacterium
AGCGGATCGGGTTTGGCGTCCAGGGTCTCGTATCGGTGGCTCAGGTCGAAGAATCCGGGCTGGGTCATCGGCAATCCAATCGGGCGGGTCGGTGGCCCTATTGAATCGAAGGTCGGGCGCGGTCGCCAGGCGAATTTTTAGAGGTGCCCCTATGGATCTCGCGGCGGCGGAGGTTCCGCCAGAAGTGGGAATTTTGGCATTGAAGGTGGCGTGGACCGCGAAGTAAGTTTTTCCTTTATCGAACTCACTCTGCGTCTGATAAATTTCGATGACAATGAACAAGTCGCTACAGCGCGTCATAGCATTACATTTTCCGAATCCAACCACGGCGTCGATCTCTCCGGGACGCTGCTGCCCGCGGGCCTCACGTACAAATATTCCTCCGGCGTGTCGGAGGGGGCGCATACGGCAGTCCGAGCATTGATCGATTTAAGCGTCGCGTCGCTTCTGGGACGACAAGCCGGCATCCGATTCGACGACTGCTTTAAGAACACAGCATCTCCGGCGGCACCTGCCGAGACCGATGAAACAACACAGGCGCGCCAGGCTCTGAAACAACTCGGGTTTTCCGACAGCAAACCGTTGCATGAGGTCCTCGCCGAGTTTCAGATTGAAGCTGGGCTGCACCCATCGGGAACCTTGAGCTACGAAACCCGACGCGCGCTCGGTTTCAACGGCCAAAAAATTATTCAACTGCCCAGACCGGATCTCCGCGTCGATGTACTGCCAATCGATTATCAAAACGGAGTCACCGCCAAGGTTGACGCCATATTCGGCATCTCCGTTTCCGTAAGTCGTTCGACGGAGGTCTGGTGCTATGTGCAGCCACCCTCGTCCGGAACAAGCGCGGTTTTGAAAATTTTCCCGAACCGTGACATGCCCAATGCTCACTTCACCGCGGGCACGCGTCGCGACATACCGCCCTTCGACTCACAGCCATTTCTTCTGAACGCCGACGCTCCCGGCCAATGGCAAGTCGGGTGCGCAGCCGTGCCAAGGCCGATCAGCGGTCAAATTGCCGAGGCTTCCGCCAAGAATCAGCAAATGGTGCTGCGCGGCTGGGACTTGGATCAAATTGCTTCAAACCTAAGGTCTGCTTCCGATGAAACACTGTTTGCAAAAAGGACGTTCAATGTTGCTCGCTGATCGAAAATACCACTCCGTGATGCTCCTGCTTGCGACCGCCAGTTTCGCACTGATGCCGTTTAGTTCCGCCAGGGCTCAAGGCTTGCGTTGCGATCTGGAGTTTATCTTTCCGGATGAAGCACCGAGCTGGGAGGATGTTCGAAGCATAATTTCCAAATGCCTCGTGCCCGGCAAAGGTGGCACGATTGTAAAGCCCAGCCAACTGATTCAACTCGACCTGCAATCGACCGTCGAACAACACGATAAGTCGATCCCACCGACGCATGAGGAACGGAGGGCCAATAATCGGGGGGCTACCGGTGCCGGTCGACCGGAATGCCAGGGAGAACCGGAACATGCGCGCGTACGCGGCGCAAACCCCGATTCAAGCGTGATGCTGTCCGTTCCCGGAGAGTTTAATGTTGGCGCGAGTACCCTGCCCACGAACACCGCACGCTTCCTCGATACCTTCCGCACCGGCCTTAAACTGAATCGCGACATGTCGATCACAATCAATGGCCATGCCGACATGCTCGGCAACGACGCGGTCAATGTTCCGCTGTCTCTTCAGCGGGCCGAACGAGCACGCGAGTACCTGCTGGCAGGCAGCACTCGGACAAAGGAGGATGTCGCCGTCTTCGGGAAAGGATCGACTGAACTTGTGCCTGACTTTCCGCGATGCCACGGCAAGCACCGGCGCGTGGAAATTGTGGTGCGCATCAAATGAACCCTGGCGACCTGCCCATTACGGACCGTCCGGGATCGCTTTGGTTGCAGGGACCTTTAGCGATAGGTTAGACGGATTGCTTTAACGTTCCGGGAACCAAGACAATCGACGAGCGCAACCTCGAAATCGACGAAGCCGCGCTGGAAGCAACCTTCGAAAAGATCGCGACCAGCCGCGGCTACGTGTCTAACCTGATGCAGACACTGGCGCTGTCCCTGGATGGGCTGCGCCCGTTCGCCGATCTGGGCGAGTACTGCCGCTTCGGCACCGAGCTGACAGAGCTTCAGCGCGAACTCACCATCGTCATTGCCCTGCGCGACGTCCATTATGGGTGGACGCACCACGCCCCGCTGGCACGCGCCGCCGGCGTCACCGATGAACAATTGGCGCTGATCCGCGAAGGCCGATCGCCCCGCGACCTTGCCCCCGCCGACTACGCGGTGTCGGATTATGCATTCGAAATCACCGCCGGACGACGCATTCCGCCACGTGTGGCGGAAGCGCTGCATCGGCACTTCCGCCCGCGGCAAATCGTCGATATCGCGATGCTGACGGCCTATTACATGGCCGTCGCCGCCTTGGTCATCGGCCTCGATGTCGAACTCGAACCCGCGGAAACCCTGGCGGCGGAGCGAGCCTGGCAAGCCAAACTCAACCCCCCGCCGCCGGAGCCCGAGGTCGAACCCGACTCAGCCGCCGCCGTCGATGGTGAGGACGGTGCCGGTGGTGTAGCCTGACATCGGGCTGGCCAGGAACGCCACGGCATTGCCGATTTCGGCAGGCGTCGCCGCGCGACCGAACGGCATGCCGGAGGTCAGTTCGCGCCAACGATCCGGATCGCCGAACTTCTCCTGCGCTTCCGCCCGACGCAGCATCACCAGGCGGTCGGTTTCCACCGGTCCGGGATTGATCGCCACAACCCGCAGACCGTCCGCCGGAGCGCCCTTGCCCAGCGCGCGAGAGAACGCCATCAACGACGCATTGCCCGCCGCGCCGGCGATGTAGTTGGTCGGGAACTTCTCCCCGGCCGCGCCGATCACATTGATGATCACGCCGGCGCGACGTGCCTTCATCTGCGCGTAAATCACCCGGCAGAACGAGATATAACCGAACACCTTCAGGTCCCACGCGTGCCGCCACTTGGCATCGTCGATGCTCAGCACGTCACCCGGCGGAATCGCGCCGGCGTTGTTGACCAGAATGTCGATCTCACCCGCCTGTTCGGCGACAGAGCGCACCGCGGCGTCGCTCGACAAGTCGGCGGAAATCGTCCGCACGTTCACCTGGCTGCGGGATCGAATGCCCGCCGCCGCTTCGTCCAACTGCGCCTGATCGCGCGCGACCAGAATAATGTCGCAGCCTTCCGCCGCCAGAACTTCGCCCGTCGCTCGGCCGATGCCCTTGGAACCGCCGGTAATCAGCACGCGCTTGCCCGCGAGTTTCAAATCCATGCCTGATACTCCTACTGGATCGTTGTTCCCGGGTCGGATGTGGCCCAGGCTTATCGGTGCGATAGCCCAGCCGAACAACAAGCGCTAGCGGGCGGCCCGACGCGCGCGACAGGCATCGCCGAAAGCGCGGAATATCGCGACGCTCGCGGGGATTTCGGCAAACCGCCACTCCGGATGCCATTGCAGCCCAAGCACGAAACCCGGCGCGTCCGGCGCCGACACGGCCTCGATCGTGCCGTCTTCCGCCAGCGCGTTCACCACCAAGGACGGCGCCAGACAATCGATCGCCTGACCGTGCAGGGAGTTCACGACGATCGACCCGTGCCCGACAATCCGCCGCAGCAGACCGCTGGTTTCGATAGCATGCTTCGGGCCGTATTTCTGGTCCAACGTGCCCGGCCCGCCGCGATGGTCGAGCCGGTTGGAACGTTCGTGCACCCGCTGGATCAATGAACCGCCCAGAGCCACGTTCAACTCCTGAATGCCGCGGCAGATCGCCAGCACGGGAATGCCGCGCTCGATCGCCGTCCGAATCAGCGGCAGCGTGGTCGAGTCGCGCTCGTGGTCGTGCTTGTCGGGGGTTTCGCTGTCGCCGCCGTCGTAATGCAACGGATGCACGTTGCTTGGACTGCCGGGCACCAGCAATCCGTCGATCAAATCCAGCACCGCCAGTTGCGCCCCGCCGACCGGCGGAATCATGATCGGCAGCCCATCGACCCCGCCCATCACCGCGGCGGCATAGCGGGCCGGCGTTTGATGCACCGGCCGTTCGTTCGCCACCGTCGCGCAGGCCGGAATCCCGACGACAACACTCATGCTGTTACTTCCCCTGACCCGAGAAGATTATGCCCGCGTCCGCCGCAAATCCGCAATAACCGCGCCCGTCGAGCCGATCAGCATCAGCACCGCCATGCCGCGCGGCGTGCCGTCGGTCAGCAACCCGACCAACAACCCGCTGGATGCCCCCAGCGAAAACTGCCCCAACCCCATCAGGGCGGAAGCACTGCCGGCATGCGCCGCGTGCCGCGAAAGCGCGCCGACCGAGGTGTTGGCATTGCTGAAACCCTGGCAACTCAACGCCAGAAAGATCGGCGCGACGATCAACGGCAGAATATGCACGCCGCTGAATGCCAGAACCGTCAGGGTCGCGGTGGCACAAAACGACACCCGGCAGATCAACCGCAACATGAACGACAGACCGAAACGCGGCAGCATGCGGGCGTTGATTTGCGAGCCCGCGATCAATCCGCAGGCGCACAGCCCGAACGTCACCCCGAAGCCCGACGGCGACATGCCGAAACCCTGGATGAACACCGGCGCCGATCCAGCCAGATAGGCGAACATGCAGAACGTGCCGGATGCGCCCATCACCGCATGGGTGATGAAGGTCTTTTCGCGCAGGATCATCAGGTAGCGGCTGGCCTGTTCGGCCACGCCCAACCGGATCCGCCGCTCCGGCGGCAGGGTTTCGGGCAGAACCCGCCACGCGAGCACGCTGCACAACACGCCGTACCCCGCGAGGATCCAGAAAATCACCCGCCAATCCGCGACGATCAGCACCGCCCCACCCACGGTTGGGGCCAGGATCGGGGCGACGCCCATGACCAGCATCAACCGCGACATCAACACCGCCGCGCGCTGTCCGTCGGCGAGATCGCGGACCACGGCCCGCCCGATCACCATGCCGGCCGACGCACCCACCGCCGAAAAACACCGAAAAATCGCCAACCACCCAATGCTCGGCGCCAGAGCACAGCCGACGGAGCCGATGGCAAACAACGCGGTACCGACGATCAATGGCGGGCGACGCCCGAACCGGTCGGACAAGGTGCCCTGCAAAATCTGACCAATGCCGAGCCCGGCGAACCAGGCGGCCAGGGTCAACTGCGCGGTGCCGGAGGCCGTGCCGAACGTGGCCTCCACCGCCGGAAACGACGGCAGATACATATCCGTCGCGGCGGGGCCGATCGCGATGAACATCCCCAACAGCGGAGGCAGCCAGGACGGAAAGGCACGGGTCTGGGTTTGGGACATGGAAGGAGCCTGACGGAAAGACGACGACGACGACAGGACTCCTCCGCCCGCGCGACCGGTCTCAGCCGATCCTTATCGACCGGACATGCGCGGTTGCCTCCGATCGGTCAAGTACACCCGATCGGGCGTGTCGGCTTATTCGGCCGCCATGCGCAGGTTGGGCAACGGTGCGTTGGTGATCTCGCTCATGCGCCGGCGCACGTCGAACACGCGGATTTCGAGTTCGCCGATATCGGCATTCGCCTTCATCCGCGCCACGATCGGACCGTTCACATAGGCTTCCGCCGCGGCCCTGGTTTCGAACATATAAATCCCGCCGGCGCGCCGCTCGTCGGACCCGTCAAGCCAGATTTTCCACTGCAACCCCGCGACATCCAGGAACGGCTTCGCGCGTTCGTCGGTATAGCGTGCTTCCCATTCGGACTTGGGCATATCCGGACGACGATAGTTGATTTGTACGATGACCATGTCGGTTCCCCCGTGAATATTTCGCGAAGCATAGCAGGGTTCAACGGCAATGGCACGTTTTTGGCTCGCTTCCTGACGCCGACGGCCCTATGTGTGCGCCGCAACATACCAAGCAGCCAGGCTCTTATGCAGATCAGGAATATCGCGATTATCGCCCATGTCGATCATGGGAAGACGACGCTTGTGGATAAATTGCTGAGCCAGTCCGGTGCTTTCCGAGAACACCAGGCGGTCGCCGAACGCGCGCTGGACCGCAACGACCTCGAAAAAGAACGCGGCATCACCATCCTGGCCAAGTGCGCCTCGGTGATGTGGAAAGACACGCGCATCAATATCGTCGATACCCCCGGCCACGCCGATTTCGGCGGTGAGGTCGAACGCATCCTGAACATGGTCGACGGTGCCATCGTCCTGGTCGATGCCGCCGAAGGCGTGCTGCCGCAGACCAAATTCGTGGTCGGCAAGGCCCTGGCGCGCGGCATCCACCCGATCGTCGTCGTCAACAAGATCGACCGCGCCGACGCCCGCGCCGACGAAGTGCATATTGAGGTGTTTGATCTCTTCGCCGCCCTGGGCGCGTCCGACACCCAACTCGACTTCCCGATGCTTTATGCCTCCGGCCGTCAGGGCTGGGCGACGGAAACCCTCGACGGTGAGCGTAAGGATCTGTCGCCGCTGTTCGACCTGGTGTTGAGGCATGTGCCGGAACCCACCGTCGACGCCGACGCGCCCTTCGCGATGGTCGCCAGCATCCTGGAATACGACAACTTCCTGGGGCGCGTGCTGACCGGACGCATCGAACAGGGCAAGGCGCGGCTCAACATGCCGGTCAAGGTCCTGACCGTGGACGGCACGCTGGTGGAAACCGGCCGCATGACCAAGCTGCTCGGCTTCCGCGGCCTGGAACGCATCTCGGTCGACGAAGCCGAAGCCGGCGACATCATCGCCGTGGCAGGGCTGAGCGAGGCGACCATCCCGAACACCATCGGCGCGATGGAACTGTCCGGCCCCCTCTCGGCCATCCCCGTCGATCCGCCGACGCTCGCCATGACCTTCCGCATCAACGACGGCCCGCTGGCCGGTCGCGAAGGCAAAAAGGTCACGTCGCGCCAAATCCGCGACCGCCTGTTCCGCGAGGCGGAAGGCAACGTCGCCATCAAGGTCACCGACTCGAACGAAACGGAAGCCTTCGAAGTCGCCGGTCGCGGCGAACTCCAGCTTGGCGTGCTCATCGAACAGATGCGCCGCGAAGGGTTCGAACTCACCATCGGCCGCCCCCGCGTGCTGACCCGGCGCAACGAGACCACCGGCGAACGCGAAGAGCCGATGGAAGAAGTGCTGGTCGACGTGGACGAACCGTTCTCCGGCGTGGTCGTGGAAAAGCTCAGCCGCCGTAAGGGCGAGATGCAGGACATGCGCCCGTCCGGCGGCGGCAAGGTGCGCCTGACCTTCCTGATCCCCAGCCGCGGACTGATCGGCTACCACGGCGAATTCCTGACCGACACGCGCGGATCGGGCATCATGAACCGTCTGTTTGCCGGCTACGGCCCTTGGAAAGGCCCGCTGGAAGGCCGCCGCAACGGGTCTCTGATCTCCACCGAACCCGGTGAGGCCATCCATTACGCGCTGTTCTACATCCAGGAACGCGGCACGCTGTTCGTGAACCCCGGCGACAAGGTCTATCAGGGCCTGATCCTGGGCGAGCACAGCCGTGGATCGGACCTGGAAGTGAACCCGATCAAGGAAAAGAAGCTGACCAACGTCCGCGCCTCCGGCAAGGACGATGCGATGCTGCTGATCCCGCCCCGGCGCATGAGCCTGGAACAGGCGATTGCATACGTCGAAGACGACGAACTGGTCGAAGTCACTCCCAGCGCCATCCGCCTGCGCAAGCGCTACCTCGACCCGCACGAGCGGAAGCGGAACGAGCGGAAAATCGACGCCGAAGCCGCCGGCTAAGCCGTACCGCCGCCGCGTCCTTCCCGACGCGGCGGCACTTCGCGATTGGCGCGAACGCGCGATCGACGTACCACCGCGCGATGATTATGCCGCGCCCTGCCCCACCGCCATCCCCGATGTTTATCGGGCGCAAGACCCTATGCGCCGTGAGCAGTCGTCGGCCGAGCTTGGTCGCGCGCGTTTATCGGTGGCCAATACCCCTTGCGCCGTGAGCGGCTCGCCGAATCCTGCGCGGCCATAGGTCGGGTCGCCAGGGGAAATATTATTTCCCAGGTGGCAAGACCCCTGCACCCTGAGGATCGACCCGCCGCAAGACCCCTCGGCCAAACATCGTCACTCTGGACGGGTGACGCGGCAGGCACGGGCGCGGTAGACAGGCAGCCATCCCCAAGCAATCGGAGTGTCCTTCCCATGCCGGCATCGGTCATCGCCGAACGGGTCTTTACCCAAAGCGACCAGGAACAATTCGCCGCTTTCTCCGGCGACTGGAACCCGATGCACATGGATAAGGTAGCAGCGCGCCGAACCCAGCCGGGCGCGCCGGTCGTGCACGGTGTGCACCTGACATTGTGGGCGCTGGAAACCCTGATCCGAGACGGCATCCTCGGCAAGCCGGTCCAGGGGATCGAGGCCACCTTCGTCAAGTTCGTCTACCTCGATACACCGACCACGCTGGTGTTGGGCGCGCGCGACGAGGACAGGCTGGAACTGACCGTCGTCGCGGCGGGAGTCACCACCACATCCCTGACCATCAAGTTCGATATCGGAACAAATACGGCGCTTCCGGGCGACTATCCCGAGGCCACAACCAACGGTCGCGCGCCAAACGCGCCCGACCTGACCGCGATGGCCAGTCAGGTCGGCTGGATGCCGCCCATGCCCGGCCCCTCCGGCGATCCCACCGCGCTGTTTCCCCATGCCGCCCGCGCGATAGGGGGGGAGCGCGTTACCGCCGTTGCATTGTCCTCCCGCCTGGTCGGCATGTTGTATCCCGGTCTGCATTCCGTGTTCGGCTCCCTGTCGGTCGCATTCGGGCCAGGCGATCCTCGGCCGGGCATCGGCTTCCGGGTTGCTACCGCGAACGCACGCACCCGCATGCTGAAGATGGACCTCGTCGGCTCCGGCGTTACCGGTACCGTGATCGCCTTCGCCCGTCGGGAGGCAGTGGCGCAGGCGGGTATGGATCAGGTCGCCGCGGCTGTCGGCCGGGATGAGTTCGCCGGTGTCACCGCCCTGATCACCGGGGGCTCGCGCGGTTTGGGCGCGCTGACCGCGAAGTTCATCGCCGCCGGCGGCGGCGACGCGATCGTAACCTACGCCCTGGGCCGCGAAGACGCGGAACAACTGGCGGCGGAGATCAACGCCCATACCGGCCGGCAGAGCTGCACCCTGCTGCGCTACGACATGATGGCGAGCGCGGCCGAACAGCTTGGGTCGTTGAGCGCCACGCCGACGCATCTGTATCACTTCGCTTCCCCGCGCATTTATCGGCAGAAAACCGCGCTGTTCGACGCTGCTTTGTTTGCCGAATTTACCCAGGCCTATCTGACATCGTTTCAGGATCTGTGCGCGGTGGCGCAGGCGCGGGCGACCGAACGCGTCGTCGCGTTCTATCCGTCCACCGTGTTCGTGGAACCCGGCCGTCCCGCGGATATGACGGAATATGCAATGGTAAAGGCGGCGGGCGAAGTACTGGCGGATGAGATGAGCAAGTCAGAGAGCTTTCCGCTGGTCGTCTGCCGCCGCCTGCCGCGCATGCTGACCGACCAGACCGCGACTCTGGTCCGTGTGCAAACCGAAGACGCGTTCACGGTCATGCTGCCGGTGGTGCGCGCGGTGCAGACTGCCTTGACGCAGAGCTAAGCCAGCCGTTCCCAAAGACCGGTTTCTTCGTCGAGCCGGTCTTGTTCCAACCCGCGAAAGTCCCCGCGGGAAACGATGCCGATCACCCGATCGCCGTCGACCACGGGCACATGGCGAAAGCCGCCGTCGCGCATCAGGCGCAACGCCTCGATGGCGGTGGAGCGAGCCGGAAGCGTATCGGGATTGGGCGTCATCACGTCGCGCAGCAGCGTGATCGCCGGGTCACTGCCTTGCGCCAACACCCGCACCGCGTCGCGCCCGGTGAAGATGCCCAGCAGCCTGTCGGTGTCGGACAGGACAAGGACGGCGCCGATGCGATGCGCGTACATCTGATCGCAGGCGGCGCGGACCGAGGTATCGGGACGCATCGAAACCGGTCGCTGATTACGAACGATTTCCACCATTTCGCGGTTCATCGTTGACCCTCCGGCGTAGTGTTCGGAGCTCACGATGACGGTTTGGTGACAGCGGGCATTGACCGAGATCAACGCCGACCCGAGCCGCAAAGGCACGGGTCGGCGGTCGCAACAGTCTACCCGACGCGGTTATCGACCAACTCGGTCACCACGCCCGGATCGGCGAGGGTGGAGGTGTCACCCAGGCTGTCGGTCTCATTGGCGGCGATCTTGCGCAGGATACGACGCATGATCTTCCCGCTGCGGGTCTTCGGCAGGCCCGGCGCCCATTGGATCGCGTCCGGGGAAGCGATGGGGCCGATTTCCTTGCGGACCCAGGCGACCAGTTCCTTACGCAGCGCCTCCGTCGGTTCCTCGCCCAGGTTCAGGGTAACGTAGGCGTAGATGCCCTGGCCCTTGATGTCGTGCGGGAAGCCGACGACCGCGGCCTCGGCGACCTTCGGATGGGAAACCAGCGCGCTCTCGACTTCCGCCGTGCCCATGCGATGGCCGGAGACATTGATGACGTCATCCACCCGGCCGGTGATCCAGTAATAGCCGTCCTCATCCCGGCGGGCACCGTCGCCGGTGAAGTACAGACCCTTGAAGGTCGAGAAGTAGGTCTGGATGAAGCGTTCGTGGTCGCCGAACACCGTGCGCATCTGGCCGGGCCAGGAATCCGACAGGCACAGATTGCCCTCGGTCGCGCCGAACAGTTCCTTGCCCTCTCCATCGACCAGCAGCGGCTTCACGCCGGGCAGCGGCAGGGTGGCGGAGCCCGGCTTCAGGATCGTGGCGCCCGGCAGCGGGCTGATCAGGATGCCGCCGGTTTCCGTCTGCCACCAGGTATCGACGATCGGGCAGCGGCCGTCGCCGACGACGCGGTGGTACCACAGCCAGGCCTCCGGATTGATCGGTTCGCCGACCGAGCCCAGCAGGCGCAACGAGGCGCGGGAGGTCTTCTTCACCGGCCCTTCGCCGTCGCGCATCAGGGCGCGGATGGCGGTGGGCGCGGTGTAGAAGATGTTCACCTTGTGCTTATCGACGACCTGCCAGAAGCGGCTGGAATCCGGATAGTTCGGAATGCCCTCGAACATCAGCGTGGTCGCGCCGTTCGCCAGCGGCCCATACAGGATGTAGGTGTGCCCGGTGACCCAGCCCACATCGGCGGTGCACCAGTAGATGTCGCCCTTGCGGTAGTCGAACACGTTTTCGTGCGTATAGCAGGCCCAGACCATGTATCCGCCGGTCGTGTGCAGCACGCCCTTGGGTTTGCCCGTGCTGCCGGAGGTGTACAGAATGAACAGCGGGTCCTCCGCGTTCATTTCCGTCGGCGGGCAATCGGGGGACGCCGCTGCGCACAGTGTCGCGTAATCGTGATCGCGACCGGCCTGCATGCCGACCTCTCCGCCGGTCACCTTGACCGAGATCACGTTCCTGATGCTGGGGCAGGATTGCAGCGCGGCATCGGCGTTGGCCTTCAACGGCACCTTGCGACCGCCGCGACGACCTTCGTCGGCGGTGATCAACAGCGTCGAATCGCAGTCCTGAATGCGGTTCGCGAGGCTGTCGGGAGAAAACCCGCCGAACACCACGGAATGGATCGCGCCGATCCGCGCGCAGGCCAGCATCGCGACGGCGGCTTCCGGCACCATCGGCAGATAGATCGTGACGCGGTCGCCCTTTTGAACGCCCAGCCCCTTCATCGCATTCGCCAGTCGGCATACCTGCTCATGCAACTGCCGATAGGTGACATGCTTGCTGGCGTTCGGGTCGTCGCCTTCCCAGATGATGGCGGTCTGCTCGCCGCGTTCGGCCAAATGCCGATCCAGGCACGAGACCGATGCGTTCAGCGTCCCGTCCTCGAACCACTTGATCGAGACATCGCCCTCGAAGCTCGTGTTCTTGATCTTGGTGGGTGCCTTCATCCAGGCGATCCGCCCGGCTTCCGCGCCCCAGAACGCATCCGGATCGGCGCTCGCGCTGTCATACAGCGCGCGGTACTTCGCCGCGTCGATATGGGCTTCGGCGGCGAATTCGGGGCGCACCGGAAAAATCTGTGCGACGGAGGGAGCTGCGTCCGACATCGTGTTTCCTCACGTATTCAGGTTGCTATTGCCGGATCAGAGTCCGGCGTCCTTTGGCACGTAGATCGTGCCGTCCTTGATCGCGTGGGCGACCGCTTCCAGGAAGTCACCCCTGCATGGGCCTTTGGTGCACTCCCCATCCGCGATCCGAAACTCGGCGCCATGGGTCGCGCAGATGATCACCTGCCCGTCTTTCGACAGAAAGCGGTCCGGAGTCCAATCCAGCGGCGTGCCGATATGCGGGCAGGAATTGACATAGACATGGATCTTGCCGTCGCGGCGCACCGCCATCAGGCCGGTAAACCCGCCGGGCGCGGCCGGAAATCCCTTGGCACCGCCGTCTGGGATATCGTCCACCCGACACAGGGCACGCGGTTCGTCGTCGATTAAGCTGTCCATTCGCCCATCTCGCGCAGTTTTTGCCAATGGTCGTCGGCGATCGCCATCACCGACAGCCGCGATTGCCGGATCAGCGCGATCCCTTCAAGCCCCGGCTCCGCCTTGATCGCCGCCAACGTCACCGGCTTCGGTATCGGACAGATAGCCTTCATATCGACCGCCACCCAATCGCCCTTTTCAGCCGACGGGTCGGGATAGGCTTCCCTGACAACCTCCACCACACCGACGATCTCCTTGCCGATGTTGGAGTGGTAGAAGAACGCGCGGTCGCCGATTCGCATGGCTTTCAGGTTGTTCTTGGCCATGTGGTTGCGCACACCGGTCCAGGGTTCCACATCGTTCAGGACCTGTTGATCCCAGGAGAACGCATCCGGTTCCGATTTCACCAGCCAATACGCCATGGCACTCCCTTCGGCGGACAAATCGTCGCAACCCGACATTAGGGCAAACCGCCGCCGCTTCAAACCCGCGGCGTCATCGGATACAAAACGGCGTGGACACAGAAATCGTCGGCCAGTCGCCCCGCGGGCGATCCTTGCATCGCTTCGCCAATCCGGGCCGCTTCCTGCGCCTGTCCGGAGCCGTGCTGCCTTGGCTGTCGGTTGGCGCCTTGATCACGGTAAGCTTCGGTCTGGGCTGGGGGCTGTTCTTCTCGCCGGCCGACTACCAACAGGGCGATGCCGTTCGGATCATCTACGTCCATGTGCCGGCCGCCTGGCTTGCCTCCGCCGGATACCTGTCGCTGGCAATATGTTCCGTGCTGTCCCTGGTCTGGCGTCACCCGCTCGCCGATCTCGCCGCAATGGAAATTGGCCCGGTCGGCGCCGGCTTCACCGCCGTATGCCTCGCCACCGGCAGCCTCTGGGGTAAACCCATGTGGGGTGCCTGGTGGGTCTGGGACGCTCGGCTCACCTCCGTGCTGGTGCTGTTCTTCCTCTATTTGGGTCACATCGCCCTGGTACGCGCGTTCGACGATCCAACCCGAGGCCATCGGGCCGGGGCGATCCTGGCACTGGTCGGCGCGGTCAACCTGCCGATCATCAAGTTCAGCGTCGACTGGTGGAACACACTGCACCAACCGGCCAGCATCAACTTCACCTCCGCCCCGTCCATGGCGCCCTCCATGCTGTGGCCCCTGCTGATCAGCGCTGTCGGGTTCACACTGGTCTTCGCGGCGATCGTGGTCGCGCGCACCCGCGCCGCCGTCATGGAACGACGAATTCGCGGTCTGCTGATGGCGCGCGCCGCCCAGGCGGAGGCCTGAATGACCCATCTTCCCTTCATCGCCATCGCCTATGTGCTGGGGATCGGCGTGCCGCTTTGCTTCGCCATCGACGCCCTGCGCCGCACCCGCGCCGCCACCCGCCGTCTGGCCGCCATCGACCCGCGCGCCGAGCGCCGAGGCCGCGGATGACACGGAAACGGCGGCGGCTGTACGTGTTGCTGGCTTGCGGCATCGGCCTGGGATCGGCCACCGCCCTGGTGCTGACCGCGTTCAACGACAATCTGGTCTTCTTCGTCTCCCCCACCGATATGGCCAAGGGCGAACGCATGGGCCGGCAGGTGCGCCTGGGCGGCCTGGTCGAAAAAGGCAGTGTCCAACGCGGCGGCGAAGGCAGACCGGCCACCCTGTTCCGGGTCACCGACGGTGCCGCCAGCATCGGCGTGTCCTACTCCGGCATACTCCCCGACCTGTTTCGGGAAGGTCAGGGTGTCGTTGTCCTCGGCGCCCTGCAGCCGGACGGCACCTTCAAGGCAAACGAAGTGCTGGCCAAGCACGACGAGACCTACATGCCCAAGGAAGTTGCGGAAGCACTGAAGAAATCCGGGCAATGGAATCCCGGTGCCGGCCCGCCGCCCCCCGCAGCGACCTGGAACGCGACCGCGCCAAAGGCCGAGGGCAAATGAGTCCGACGCGACGACGCCTGCTGCGCCTGGCACCGCTGAGTGTATTGGCGATCGGCGGCAGCGCGGCCTGGGTCGTCGTCGAACACAAACGCGCGATCGAGAACAGTCCGATGCCGGTCTCGCTGACCCAGACCATGCCGCGCTTTCGCGTGCCGGGCCTGACGGACGGCGGCGGTTTCGCGACCGACGACATCGCCGCCCAAGGCAAACCCGTGCTGCTGAACTTCTTCGCCTCCTGGTGCGGTCCCTGCATCAAGGAAGCCGCGACGCTGCTGAAACTGCGCGACGGCGGTCTGGCGATCTGGGGCATCGCCTTCAAGGACAAGCCCGAGGCCACGCAAGCCTTTCTGCGCGCGCACGGCGACCCCTACGGTCGGATCGGGCGGGACGACGACGGTGCCGCCTCGATCGGCTTCGGCCTGACCGGCGTGCCGGAGACCTTCCTGATCGACAAGGACGGCGACATCCGCTGGCGGTGGGCCGGCGGCCTGACCGACGACGTCGCCGCGAACTATCTGACACCGATATTGCGGTCGCTGGTCTGACGGCCTATTGGCGTCTTCATGACCGAGACACCGGAAAAGCCCGTCCCGCCTCCCCGTCCCGTGCCCCCCGAGTTGCCGAAGGAAGTCGGCGGCGCCAAGGGACCGGAACCCACGCGCTATGGCGACTGGCAGCACAAAGGCCGCTGTACGGATTTTTGATCAGGTCCGTCGGGACAGGGCAGCCGTCAGGGTATTCTCCAGCAAGCAGGCGATCGTCATAGGACCGACGCCGCCCGGAACCGGCGTGATCGCGCCCGCGACCTGCAAGCACTCGTTGTAGGCGACATCGCCAACCAGCCGTCCATCGGGCAGACGGTTGATGCCCACATCGATCACCGTCGCCCCCGTGCCGATCCAGTCCCCCTTCACCATTTCCGCTCGGCCTACAGCCGCAACCACGATTTCGGCCCGACGGCATTCAGCGGCGATATCGCGCGTGTTGGAATGGGCGATGGTCACGGTGGCATTGGCGGCCAACAGCAGCGACGCGACCGGACGGCCGACAATGGCAGATCGGCCCAGCACCAGGGCGCGTTGGCCGGCAATGGGATTTCCGGCGGCGGTCAGAAGTTTCATCACGCCCATCGGGGTGCATGGCACCAGGCCGGGTTGGCCGTTGACCAGACGGGCGACATTGATGGGGTGGAACCCGTCGACATCCTTGGCCGGATCGATCGCCTCGATCACCGCCTGCGCCCGGATGGCCGGCGGCAGCGGCAGTTGCACCAGGATGCCATCGACGGACGGATCGGCGTTCAGGTCCCCGATCACGGCCAGCAGAGCCGCTTCCGACGTATCGGCGGGCAGTCGGATGGTGCGGGCCTCGATCCCGCACTCCCGCGCCGAACGGTCTTTGCTGCGGACATAGACGGCGCTGGCCGGGTCGTCGCCGACCAGCACGACGGCCAGGCCCGGTTTGAAGGACAAGGCGGCAACGCGTTCGGCAAGGGTCGCGCGCAGCGTTGCCGCAAGGGCTTTCCCGTCGATGATGTGTGCGGTCACAGCGTGGATATCCTGGCGATCAAGGTAGCGGGGTCACCGACGACATGCAGACGCTTGTCCCGGCTGGCGGCGCCCGACGCGAGGGTAACGGCCGACCGGGGCAATCCCAGCGCGTCGGCCAGCATTTCGCAAACGGCGCGGTTGGCTCGGCCATTTTCCGGCGCATCGGTTACGGCGATCCGCAGACGCGGGCCGTCGGCGGACGGCGCAACGCCGCCGATGCCGGGACGACGCGATTTCGGCTGCGCCTTCACGGCGACCAACAGCCCATCCGCGGTATGTCGCCAGAACTCGGTCAGGTCAGCAGGGCTTGCCATACGCCCGTGGTGACGGCGAGTTGCAGGCGCTGGAGGAGCGGCAGAATGACCAGTTGGATGACCGCCAGCACGATCATCGGGCTGATGTCGATACTGCCCATGTTCGGCAGCATGTTGCGCAGCGGACGCAGCACCGGATCGGTCACCCGGAACAGAAAGTCGTTGATCATCCACACAACACGGTTTCGGGTATCGAGCACGCCGAAGGCGCTGAGCATGCTGAAGACCGCCGACAGGATGATCGCCCAGAAATACAGGTTGATGACGAAGTACAGCAAATTAAAGAGGATCGTCAGCATTCCGGTGCTCCGTCTGTCGGGTGAAACTAGCTTTGTCGCGACCGTATCGCAACGCCGTTATTTGCGCCGCCTCGCGGAGGGAACATCCGGTGCGATCGTGGTCGATACGCACTTGACGGGGGCCAAGCTGGGCTTGTATTCACCCGCTCCTCGCGACCGGCCGCAAGGCCGTAAGCCAGGAGCGGAGTGGGGCTGTAGCTCAGTTGGGAGAGCGCCTCGTTCGCAATGAGGAGGTCAGGGGTTCGATTCCCCTCAGCTCCACCATTCCGCCACACCATACCTTCAAGCCCTACGCACGCCGCCTTACACCAATCGTCGCGATTGTGCGTCACGATCGCGTTGTTCATGGTTGACGCCGATCCAGCGCGGGGCTATTTCCCGCGCCTCTCGATCGGATGGCGGCGTAGCTCAGCGGTAGAGCAGGGGAATCATAATCCCTTGGTCGGCGGTTCAAATCCGTCCGCCGCTACCATCCTTCCCTTCGGGCCAATCAAATAATACGCGACGCGGCGCTACAGATCGCCGACCGCAGAACCCGCAAGGATACCGCATGCGCCGCCGCGATCTTCTGAAAGCCGCGTCTGTCCTCGCTACAGCGCCCCTGGCCTCCGTCCCGCTCGCCGCGCCCGCGTTGGCACAGGCACAGAAGCCACTGCGCTTCATCCCGCAAGCCAATCTGACCGTGCTCGACCCGATCTGGACGACCGCCGTCATCACCTACAACCACGCCTATATGGTTTACGACAAACTGTATGGGTACGACGGTGCCGGGCAGATCAAGCCGCAGATGGCCGCCGGCCACGAAATCTCGCAGGACGAGCTGACCTGGACGTTTACCCTGCGCGACGGCCTGATGTTCCATGATCGGGAGCCAGTGCGCGCCCGCGATTGCGTCGCGTCCATCACCCGCTGGGGATCGCGCGACTCCTTCGGCCAGGTCCTGATGCGCTACATCAACGAGATGGTGGTGCTCGACGATAAGCGCTTTGCCATTCGCCTCAAAAAGCGCTGCCCCCAGCTTCTCTTCGGCCTGGGTGCTCGGCAGAGCTTCATCATGCCGGAACGCTTCGCCAGCCGTCCGGGCACCGAGCAGATCACCGACGCCACCGGTTCGGGACCGTTCCGCTTCCTGAAAGACGAATGGGTCTCGGGCGTGCGCTGCGCCTATGCCCGGTTTGACGGCTATGTGCCGCGCCAGGAGCCTCCGGCATTCTTCGCCGGCGGAAAGGTCGCGCATTTCAGCCGTGTGGAATGGACGGTACAGCCCGACCCCGCCACCGCCGCCGCGGCGTTGCAGAAGAACGAGGCCGATTGGCTGGAGCAGCCGCTGATCGATCTGTGCCCGATGCTGAACAAGTCGCCGGGGGTCTATACCAAGGTCGTCGATCCCGGCGGTTGGCTGATGTTCATGGTGCTGAACCACCTGAACCCGCCGTTTGACAATCCCAAGATCCGACAGGCGGTCCTGCAGGTTCTGGATCAGCAGAATTTTGTGGATTCCGTCATCGGCGACCAAAAGGAACTCGGCATCGTCCCCACCGGCCTGTTCGCGCCGACCATGGGCATGGCAAACAAGGCCGGGCTCGAACGCCTGACCAGCCCACGCAACGTCGCGCTGGCGAAGAAGATGGTCGCCGAATCCGGCTATAAGGGCGAACCGGTGATGATCATGTCGCCCAGCGACCAACCGGCGCTGGCGCAGATGTCGGAAGTCGCGCGAGAGATGTTCGAGAGCATCGGCCTTAAGGTCGATTTCCAGAGCATGGACTGGGGCAGCGTCGTCACCCGCCGAGCGAAGCAAGATCCGCTGGATCAGGGCGGGTGGGGCGCGTTCATTACCGTCATGAGCCCGCTGACCGCCGCCAACCCCGGCAGCATGCTGTCGCTGCGCGGCAACGGCCGGAAAGGTTGGTTCGGCTGGCCGACCGACGAGAAGATCGAGCAATTGCGCGAATCCTGGTTCGACGCACCGGATGTCGCCGCGCAGCGAGCGATCGCTGAACAGATCCAGGCGCAGTACTTCGAATCGGTTCCGTTCCTGGCGCTTTGCCGCATGCAGCAGCCGATGGCGTTTCGCTCCGACATCCGCGATGTCGTTTCCGCGTCGTTCCCGATGTTCTGGGGTATTCGGCGGGTCTAACCCGCTTTCAGGGCCCCGCCCCAACTCCACCAACCAGGTCGCGCCAACAGCGCAGCCTGGCGTTGGGCCGTGGCGGGATCGGCATACAACCCGAAGCAGGTTGCGCCGGAGCCGCTCATCCGCGCCAACAGGCACTCGGGGTGGCGTTGCATCGCCGACAGCACGTCCTGAACCTGGGGACACAACTGCACCGCCGGCGCTTGCAGATCGTTCGTCGTCGCGGCCAGATCGATGGCCATGGCGCGTGCGTCCGCCCATCCGGCGGGCATGGAAGCTGCCGCCGAGAATGCGCCGGCGCGGGCACGAAACACATCGGCGGTCGAGACCGCGACACCAGGGTTGATCAGCACCAGGCCGCATTCCGGTAGGGTCGGCGCGTGGGCCAGCGTCTCCCCAATGCCCATCATCCGCGTCGGCCGCCCGGCCAGACACACCGGCACATCCGCGCCAAGCCGCAATGCGATCGCGGCGAGCGTTTCCGTCGGCAGCGTGACGCCCCATAGCCGAGTGAGCGCGCGTAAGGCTGCCGCGGCATCGGCCGAACCGCCACCGATGCCCGATGCGACCGGCAGGTTCTTTTCCAGCACCAGGTGCGCGGTCGGCGCGATCCCGGCGGCGGCGGCCAGGGCGCGCGCCGCGCGCAGCACCAGATTATCGCCTTCCGCCGCCAGCCCCGCCGCAAAGGGACCTGTTACAGTCAAGGATAACTGGTCTGATTTCGACGCAACAAGCCGATCGCCGGCGCCAGCGAACACAACCAAGCTATCGAGAAGATGGTAGCCGTCGGGACGCTTGCCGACGATGTGCAGGAACAGGTTAACCTTTGCGGCCGCCGGTTCAACGATCGTCGCGGACACTATTGGCCGCTCACCACCGGGCTGATCGGGCCGGAGATCAACTTCGCCTCGATCTTAGCCACATCTTCCTTCGGCGGGTTCAGCGTCAGCGCTCGGCGCCACTGGTACTGAGCCTCGATCTTGCGGCCGACCGCCCAATAGACGTCGCCCAGGTGGCTGGTGATCGTGGGGTCTTCGGGTTCAAGCTCCACAGCGCGTTCCAGGATGCGAACGGCCTTGGCCGCGGCCCCCTGACGGAACAGCACCCAGCCCAGACTATCCAGGATCGCGCCGTCGTTCGGGCGCCGGATTGCCGCCTTCTCGATCATTGCCATCGCCTGATCCAGGTTCCGGCCCATATCGGCCCAGGAATACCCCAGATAGTTCAACACGAAGGGCTGATCGGGCGAGAGTTCGAGCGCGCGATGGAAATCCGCCTCCGCCCGCGCCCACTGGTTCGACCGTTCCAACGCGACGCCGCGGTTGTAGTAGATCAGCCAATCCGCCTGCACCGGTTGGCGAATGCGCGCTACTGCCCGGTCGTAGGCCTCAATCGCTTCGGCGTATTGCTGTTTGGATCGCAGCAGATCGCCCAGATTCGTATCGGGCATCGGGCTTTCCGGATAATCGCGGGCGGCGCGTTGCAGTTCGCGAATCGCGTCGTCGGTCTTGCCCACGCGTTCCGTCAGCGCCGCGCGTCGCATGCGCACGACGGCACCCAATGGATCGCTGTCCGCAACGCTGTTCAACAACAACAGCGCCTGTTCGGGCTGCTTGCGCACGGAGTGAATTTCCGCGCCCAGAATACGCGCCGTGGTCATGTCGGGACGCAGATCCAGCGCGAGCCGGATCATCAAGGCCGCGAAATCGTTGGAATCCTGCGCGCGTAATGCGCTGGCCAGCGCGATGTAGCCTTCCGCGATGCCATCGGCCGCGCGAGTCACCACCCTTCGACCGGCGGCACCGACCAGGGCCGGCATCGCGATCGTCGTTTCCGGCGCGACGCGCGCGATGTCGCCGAAAATCCGCTGGACTTCGACCGATCGGCCGGCGCGGCCATGCCAACTGGCCAGGATTTCCGCCAGCCGCAGGTTCATCTCGGACGATTCGCCCTGGGCGATTCGGTAGTAGCGCCCGGCGTCGTCCGTCCGATCCGCCAGATCGGCGATCATGGCGGCATGGAGGGAGAACAACCCGCGCAAGTTGGGATTTTCAATGAACGGCCGCAGGGTTGCCAGCGCGGCGTCGGTGCGTCCGTCGCCATGCTGCGCCCAGGCAATCAGTAGTGGCTGCAAAAGCTGGATCAGGCCCTGACGCGGCAATGCGTGGAAGCGCCGTTCGGCGGCTTGCCAACGCCCGGCCTTCGCGTCGTCGTTGCCGAGTACCAGTTGGGCGATCTGGTTGTCGGGCAGCAATCGGGCGATGCGGCCGGCTTCCGGTCGACCTGCGCTGACACTGGCCAGTAGTGCCTGCTGAGCGACATCCTGTTCGGCGGGATTGGCCGCCAGCGCCCTGATCAGGTCGGTGGCGGCAGTGTTCGAGTCACCCTGACTCAGCGCATAGCGTCCGGCCAGGAAGTTCCCGTAAGCGCCGGTATGGCGATAGCGATCGGATTGCTGTGCCGAACCAATCGACGGATCGGCTGCCGCGCAGGCGGACAGAAGCGAAAGACCCAACAGGACGACGCGCCGAGCGCTACGGAAAGTCAGCATGGGAGAAGCGTAGCAGCGGCTGCCAAGGCTGTCATTGGATTTGGCGCGATCCGCGGGCGGCGGTGTCCGCTATCAACGATTTGTTCACCTCTGGGGTGCATAACGAAAAAGCCGACGGGATGGTCCCGTCGGCTTATCACCAGGAGTGACAAGATGGTCACACATCTTCTCTTCCTGCTGCTATTGGTGGTGATTCTTGGCCGAAAAGTCAAGATCGACATCGAGTTGCGGTAGGGGGAAAGGACCGGCTCTCGCGGGCCGGTCCACCCCCTGGTGAGCCTTTTACCGTGCCAAGTGGCGGTGTTGGATGCGATGCGGGTCCGTTGCGTCCGCACCCAGGCTGCGCCGATTGTCGGCTGCACAAATTCCCAGATTGTCGATCAACGGTTTGTTCACTTCTGCGGCGCATAACGAAAAAGCCGGCGGGATGGTCCCGCCGGCTTATCATCAGGAGTGACAAGATGCTGACTCATCTTCTCTTCCTGCTGCTATTGGTGGTGATTCTTGGCCGAAAAGTCAAGATCGACATCGAGTTGCAGTAGGGGGAAAGGACCGGCTCTCGCGAGCCGGTCCACCCCCTGGTGAGCGTGTTACCGCGCCAACGGCCGGTATTTGATGCGATGCGGTTCCGTCGCGTCCGCGCCCAGGCGGCGGCGCTTGTCGGCTTCGTAGGCCTGGAAGTTGCCCTCAAACCACTCGACGTGACCGTCACCCTCAAACGCCAGAATATGGGTCGCGAGCCGGTCGAGGAACCAGCGATCATGGCTGATGACCACCACGCAGCCGGCGAATTCCGCAAGTGCGTCTTCCAAGGCGCGCAGCGTATCGACGTCCAGATCGTTGGTCGGTTCGTCGAGCAGGATAACGTTGTGCTCGGTCTTCAACATCTTCGCGAGATGGACGCGATTGCGTTCACCGCCGGAGAGAATGCCGACCTTCTTCTGCTGATCGGAACCCTTGAAGTTGAACGCGGCGACATAGGCGCGCGACTGCACGGCACGCTTGCCCAGGTAGATCACTTCTTCCCCGTTGCTGACTTCCTGCCAGACGGTCTTGTTAGGATCCAGGCTGTCACGGGACTGATCGACATAGCCAAGCTTGACCGTGTCGCCGACGCGCATGGACCCGGCGTCCGGCTCCTCTTGGCCGATGATCATCCGGAAAAGGGTCGTCTTGCCGGCGCCGTTCGGACCGATCACGCCCACGATGCCGCCGGGCGGCAGCTTGAAGTTCAGGTCCTCGATCAGGATATTGTTGCCATATCCCTTGCGCAGCCCCTCCGCCTCTATGACGATGTTGCCCAGGCGGGGGCCGGGGGGGATGACGATATCGGCGACCCCGGTGACCAGTTCCTGCGACTTCTGCAGCATCTCCTCATACTTCGCGATACGCGCTCGGCTTTTGGTCTGACGCGCGCGCGGGGATGCCGCGATCCATTCCGATTCCGCGGCCAGGGCGCGCTGGCGGGCTGATTCTTCTTTCTCTTCCTGTTGCAGACGCTTGCGCTTCTGTTGCAACCACGAGGAGTAGTTGCCCTCGAACGGATAGCCCCGTCCGCGTTCCAGCTCCAGAATCCACGTCGTGACATTGTCCAGGAAGTAGCGATCGTGGGTCACGACCATCACGGTGCCTTCGTAGTCGCGCAGCGTGCGTTCGAGCCAGGCCACGCTTTCGGCGTCAAGATGGTTGGTCGGTTCGTCGAGCAGCAGCAAATCCGGTTTTTCCAGCAGCAACTTGCACAAAGCGACGCGACGGCGCTCCCCGCCCGACAGTTTGGTTACGGGCGCGTCGGCGGGCGGGCAACGCAGCGCATCGAGGGCGATGTCGACGCGACGGCTGAGTTCCCATCCGTCCTCGGCGTCGATCTTCTCCTGCAGGTCGCCTTGCTCAACGAGGAGAGCGTTCATCTCCTCATCTTCCATCGGTTCGGCGAACTTCATGGAAATCTCGTTGAAGCGATCCAGCGCGGCCTTCAGATCGGCGAAGGCTTCCTCCACGTTCTCTCCCACGGTCTTATCGGGGTCGAGATGCGGTTCCTGGGACAGGTAGCCGACCGTGGCACCGGGGGCCGCCCATGCTTCGCCACCATATTCGGTCTCAATCCCGGCCATGATTTTCATCAGTGTCGATTTACCGGCACCGTTAACGCCGAGCACGCCGATCTTGACGCCGGGAAGGAAGGAAAGAGTGATGCCTTTGAAGACTTCTCGGCCACCCGGGAAGTTTTTCGTCAGGTCTTTCATCACGTAGACGTATTGGTAGCTGGCCATGATCCATCGCTTCGCTGTTTGCGCGCGTTCTACCGTGCATTCGCCGCCGTGGGTAGCGATGCGTTCATGCGTATGGTCCGCAAACACGGGAAGTTGGTGCGCCCGGTAGGACTCGAACCTACAACCGAGCGGTTATGAGCCGCCAGCTCTAACCAATTGAGCTACAAGCGCGTGTGCCGACAATGCCTTGACGCCGGGTTCCGCGTCAACGCGATCCGTGACGACCGCCGGTGCAATTCCATTTTACCGAGCATGCCGGAGCGACGTCCCCCGCCTCGTCCCGTCTTGCCGATGAAAGGGGTCGCCGCGCGGAACCGACAAGAACCAGCGGTTTTGACGCGAAGAATGGCTTTTTCACCCAATTGCGTGGATCGGATGCATCTGGCATACCGACCGGTAAGTTCCACCCCCGCCAAGGGGGCGCTCATGCGCGTCCAAGGCAGCAGACGAAAACAAAGGGAAAACCCCGGATGCAACTGGCCCATATCGTGATCCTCGCCTGCGGAGTGCTGGCGCTGGTCTACGGTCTGATCACCAGCCGTCAGGTTCTTGCCTCGGATGCCGGTTCGGCCCGAATGCAGGAAATTGCCGGCGCGATTCAGGAAGGCGCACGCGCCTACCTCAATCGGCAATACACCACGATCGGCATCGTCGGGATCGTGATCCTGATCCTGTTGGCGATTGGCCTCGGTGCCCATACCGCGATTGGCTTCGCGATCGGCGCGATTCTGTCCGCCGCCGCGGGTTACGTCGGCATGAACGTGTCGGTGCGCGCGAACGTCCGCACGGCCCAGGCGTCCCGCAAGGGCCTCGCCGCCGGCCTCGACGTCGCCTTTAAGGCGGGCGCCATCACCGGCATGCTGGTGGTTGGCCTCGGTCTGCTCGGCGTCGCCGGCTACTACTTCGTCCTGACCGCCGGCATGAAGCCGGGCGCCGACATGCGCGCCGTGCTTGAAGCGATGGTCGCGCTGGGTTTTGGCGGTTCGCTGATCTCCATCTTCGCGCGTCTCGGCGGCGGCATCTTCACAAAGGGCGCCGACGTGGGCGCCGATCTGGTGGGCAAGGTCGAAGCCGGCATCCCCGAGGACGACCCCCGCAACCCCGCCGTGATCGCCGACAACGTGGGCGACAACGTGGGTGACTGCGCCGGTATGGCCGCTGACTTGTTCGAGACCTATGCGGTGACCCTGGTAGCCACCATGCTGATGGCGGACATTCTGTTCGCCGGCGCCGTGCGCGATCAGTTGCTGCTGTTGCCGCTGGGCATCGGCGCGGTCTGCATCATCACGTCGATCATCGGCACCTACTTCGTTAAGCTTGGTGCCGATAACGGCATCATGAAGGCTCTGTACAAGGGCCTGATCGTCACCGGGTTACTGTCCGTTGTCGGCGTCGGCGCCATCATCAACTGGTTTGTCGGCTTCGGCACGAAGCTGGACATGATCGGCGGCGGTTCCACCACGGGCTTGCTGCTGTTCTACTGCGCCCTCGCGGGCCTGGTTGTGACGGGCGCGCTGGTGTGGATCACCGAGTATTACACCGCCACGGAATACCGTCCGGTTCGTTCCATCGCGCAAAGCTCCACCACGGGTCACGGCACCAACGTGATCCAGGGTCTGGCTGTGTCGATGGAATCCACGGCGCTGCCCGTGATCGTGATCTGTGTCGGCATCCTCGGAACCTATCTGATTGCCGGCCTGTTCGGCATCGCGGTCGCGGCCACGACGATGCTGGCGCTGGCCGGCATGATCGTCGCGCTGGACGCTTATGGCCCCGTGACCGACAATGCCGGCGGCATTGCCGAGATGGCGGACCTGCCCAAGGAAGTGCGCGTCACGACCGACGCGTTGGACGCGGTGGGCAACACCACCAAGGCCGTGACCAAGGGCTATGCGATCGGTTCCGCCGGCCTTGCGTCGCTGGTACTGTTCGCTGCCTACACGGAAGATCTGAAGCACTACTTCCCGAACCTGAAGGTCGATTTCGCCCTTCAGAACCCGTACGTCGTCATCGGATTGTTCCTGGGTGGCCTGCTCCCGTACCTGTTCGGTGCGATGGGCATGACCGCCGTGGGACGCGCGGCGGGTTCCGTCGTGGTGGAAGTGCGGCGCCAGTTCCGGGAAATCCCCGGCATCATGGCCGGCACCGCCAAGCCCGAATACGGCACCGCGGTCGATCTGCTGACCAAGGCCGCGATCAAGGAAATGATCCTGCCGTCGCTGCTGCCGATCGCCGCGCCGATCGCGCTGTGGATCGTCATCAACATGATCGCAGGCCGAGCAGCGGCGTTCGCGTCGCTGGGCGCGATGCTGCTGGGCACGATCGTGACGGGATTGTTCGTCGCGATCTCCATGACCTCCGGCGGCGGAGCGTGGGATAACGCGAAGAAGTACATCGAAGAGGGCAACCATGGCGGCAAAGGCTCCGACGCGCACAAGGCGGCGGTGACCGGCGATACCGTTGGCGACCCGTACAAGGACACCGCCGGCCCGGCGGTGAATCCGATGATCAAGATCACCAACATCGTGGCTCTGCTGATGCTGGCGGTCCTGGCCAACATGCTGAAGTAAGCTTGCTTCGGCTTGCCTGAAGCGAACGCGGCCTCGGGGGAAACCTCGGGGCCGTTTTCGTTTTTGCTTCGATCCGCCACAGGAATACACGCGATGTCCAACCCATCCGTCCCGCTGCTCGCCGAACTCCCGGAAGACCGGGCAAGTGGAGAGATTGCCGGGATTTACGAGGAAATTCGCCGCTTCTCCGGCGTTCCCTACGTATCCTCGTTGCAACGCTACCTCGCGACGATGCCGGGTGTATTGGAGTGGGCCTGGGCGGCGTTGCGACCGGCACTGGTGTCGGGTGTTATTCCGGAAACCGGATGGGCCTTGGCGCGGACGGTGCGGATCGCCCCGCTGCCGCCGCTGTTGCCGGCAACCATCGCCGATTGGGGCCTGAACGCCGCCGATATCGCGGCGCTGCGCAACATCGCGGCAAACTTCGTTCGGGTGTCCCCGGTCAATATCGTCACCGGCAGTTGTCTGGCGTGCCTGCTGACGGGGCCCGCGCCATCCGGCGACGGCTTTCTCGGAAGCTGGACTCCGCCCGCCATGTTGGCACCGATGCCGGGCAATATCGATCCTGACGCGTTACCAACCGTTCAGCGCGATCAGTTGATGCGTTTCGCGACGGAGGTTGACGGCGCGCCCTTCATCCCCGCGCTGTATCGGCAGTTGGCGCACTGGCCGGAGGTTATCGCCTGGTTCGCCGATGCCCTGATCCCGCGCTTTACAACCGAGGAGACGAATACCGCGCGCGCGGGTTTCAAAGCGGCCGCGCGGGCAGCCGCGCCGGGCATAGTCGCCCAACTGCCGGACGTGCCGCAGAGGCAACGCCCGGATGCCGAAACCACGCGGCGCATTCTGGTGACGGTCGATCGCTATGCTGAAACCAGCCCCGAAATGACAATGTTCGGCCAATTGCTTCTGGATGCGCTGCCGCCTGCATGACGCATCATGGTATCCGAGCAACAGCGGCGCCGGACCGGCGCGATCCGAGACCGGGCCTGTAGGCTCGTCCGCCTCTTTCCTCGACGGGATTCCCAATCGTGCAGCGCTGGCTGGCTTTTGCCATTCTGATGGCGGGGGGCTTTCTGCCCCCGGTCGATTTCTTCATCGTCAATGTGGCGTTGCCGACGATCCGCGACAGTCTTGCCGCCACGCCGGCGCAGACTCAGTTGGTGATTTCCGGCTATGCTGCGGGTTACGCGGTCTTCCTGATAACCGGCGGTCGGTTGGGCGATCTGTATGGTCGGCGGCGGTGTTTTCTGCTCGGGATGGTGCTTTTTACCCTGACCAACGTGCTGTGCGGCATCGCGCCAAACGCGAATTTGTTGCTGGTTGGGCGGGTGTTGCAAGGGTTGGCGGCGGCGTTGTTGGCACCGCAGGTCCTGGGCGCGGTGCGCGCGCTGTATGCCGATCCTCGGGCGCTCTCCAAAGCACTGAGTATTTTTGGGATCACGATGGGGCTTGCCGCGGCGGTCGGCCAATTCTCCGGCGGCGCGCTGGTCGCCTGGAACCCCTTGGATTTGGGCTGGCGAGCGATCTTTTTGATCAAAATTCCGGTCTGCCTGCCCATCCTGCTGGCCGCATGGCGCTTCCTGCCCGAAACCGGCGGCGGTCAGAACACGCGGCTCGACCTTGTCGGTGCCGGATTGATTTCCGTCGCCTTGGCGGCGGTGGTCGTGCCGCTGTCGCAAGGGCGGGAGTTGGGTTGGCCGCTCTGGGTGTTCGTCGTTCTGGCGTCGGCGCCGTGCCTGATTGTCGTGTTCCTGTGGCACCAGGATCGCCTGGCCAAGAGTGGCGGCATGCCGCTGGTCGATTTGCGGTTGTTTGCCATTCCCAGTTTTCGGCGTGGGGTACTGGTGGCGACGCTGTTCTTCTTCACCACCAGCTTCTACTTCCTGTTCGGCATTTATCAGCAGGCGGGTCTAGGTGTGAACCCGCTGTGGACCGGTCTGGCAATCCTGCCATACGGCTTGGGGTTGTTCCTGGGGCCGATCGTCAGTGCGCCGTTTCAGCGCCTGCAACCGAAGCTGCTGGCAATCGGAATGAGCATCCAGGTCACGTTTTACGTGCTGATCGGCGTCCTGGTCGCCATCGGCATCACCGATTGGCGTTTGTCGGGCGTCGTTTTTCTGGCCGGGCTGGGCCAAGGCGTCGCGTTTCCCCGATTATACAACACAATCCTGGGGCAGGTGCCGTCCGATCAGGCCGGGGTCGCGTCGGGCATCACCAACTCCGCGCTGCAGATGGGCGCGGCGGTCAGCGCGGCGGCGATCGGGAGTTTGTTTTTCTCGGTGCTGGATGGACAGACGACGGAACGCGCATACGCGCACGCATTTTCCATCGCGCAATGGACCTTGTCGGCCGCGCTGGGGATCGCAATGGTGCTTGCGATTCCAGTGGCGATTAAGAAAGCGCGGTAGCTTTCACCCGATCGTCGGCACCGTCACGCCGATCATATCCCCTTCCCGAACAATGGCGGCGAGTTGTTCCTCGCTCCATCCATCGGTGCCGTCGGGGCGCATGGGCAGCACCATCCAACGGTAATCCGCGGTGGAATCCACCACGGTCAGCCGGATATCGTCGGGGATGACCGTCTTCCACTCCTCCGCCAGCATGCCACGCGGATCGCGGACGGCGCGCGCGCGGAAGGCGGCGGATTTGTACCAGAACGGCGGATACCCAAGGACGCCGCGCGGGTAGCAACTGCACAACGTGCAAACGACGAGGTTGTGGGTGTCCGGAGTGTTTTCCAGCACGCCCAGCGGTGGCATGCCGCGCATCGGGATGCCCAGTTCCTCCGCCGCCTTGGCACCGTCGTCCAGCAGTCGCGCGCGATAGGCGGGATCGACCCAGGCCTTGGCGACCATACGCGCGCCCTGGCCCGGGCTTGCGCGATCGGTGATCGCGATCCGCTCTTGAATTTCGGCGGTCGTCGCGATGCCTTTTTGAGCGAGCAAGTCACGTACGGCGGCAAGCAGACGGTCGCTGGGAGTGTCGAGAATGTTCATGGCTTTTCCAACCAATGGCCGAAAATCTCGACCAATAACGCGTCATCCGCCCGGTCTTCGGCCCAGATCACGCCTTTTTTGAACCGGACATGATAAAGCGGGCGCGGCTCCGCCGGTCGGCCAAAGGCGAGGTCTTCCGGATTGGGAAAATCGCCGAGATGGCGCACAATCTGACCCTGAACCCCGCGCACGTAATAGGGCGTGCGGATATGGGCGGGACCGCGCCGTTCGGGCCAATCGTCCTTCACGCGCACGATGTCGCCCGGCGCGAAGGCGAACGCGGTGGCGGTCATTGCGCGTCCAATGCCGAACGGAGTTCGGCTTCAGTGATGACGCCCTTGCGCAACAGATTGTCGGTAATCGAACGGATCCAGCGGCGATAATAGCTGAGCCGGTGATACTCTTCTTCGGGAATTGCCTCGATACAGCGGCGCAGTTCATCGACGGACATGACTTCTTTCGCGCCGAGGATCTGGCGCAGCGCATCGACTTCCTTATCGAAGTCGGTCAGGGCATGCGGCTCAGTATCGACGGCCTCACACATGAATTTCGACGCGCCACCCAGATCGTGGTGAGAGCGTTGGGATTCCTTCGCGGGGGTTTCCTGTTCCATGCAGGACGGTTTAACCGAATTCGCCGCATGCGCCAAAATCTTCTCGTCGACCCCCTGAAAATTAGCGAGTCCTTCACCTTTTGCCGGGCAAAGTCGCTCCATACGCCTGACCGGCGTCGAAAGATGGAGGGAGATACCGATGGCCGATCCTCTTTTGCTGATTGGCACCGCGCTGGCGGGGGGGGCCGCGGCATCGTCCGTCAGTGCATGGGTGCAGGGTCATCGATTGCGCCGCCTGCGTGCGAAGCTGGCCAAGTGCGACATAGCGCTGGCCGGACTGCGCCATGACGACGCACAGCAAAGGGTACTGAGCCGAGCGATTTTGGACGATCCGGGGAGGCTGGCGGTTCGATTTAATGCGGAGGGTCAGGCGACGTTCGTCTCGCCCTCCTGCTGGTCGATTGCCGGCTGCCCGCCGGAACATCTTCTGGCCGACGGCCTGTCGCGCATGGTGCATCCCAACGACACGACCACGCTGAACAATATGCTGATGGGGCTTGTTCCGACGATGGAAAGCCGGGTGCGGTTGATCCGTGCCGACGGTCGCGTCGTCTGGCTGCTGCTGAGGCGCGAACCAGTGCCGGAGGATGGAGGTCAGGTGATGACACTGACCGACATCACTCAGGCCGTGCGCACAGAGGACAGCCTTGCCGACGCGCGCCAGACACTGACACGCATGGCGATGCTGGATTCGTTGACCGGCCTGCCCAACCGCGCCTGCTTCGTCGCCGACACGGATCGTGCGATCGCGTCCGGCCAAAGCGTCGCGCTGTTCTTCATCGACCTCGACCGCTTCAAGCCGATGAACGACATGCACGGCCATGTGATCGGCGACGCAATCCTGCGCGAGATCGGTAGCCGCCTGTCCCGGCTCTCCACAGACGATCTCATCGCCGCTCGGCTTGGCGCGGACGAGTTTGCGTTGTTGGCCCGTGCGGACGACGGCGACCAGACCCTTGCCGAACGCGCCCGCCAACTGATCGATACGATCCTGGCACCGATACGCGGCGAGGCCGCTCAGGTCGATGTATCGTCGACAATCGGGATCGCCATGAGCGGTCGCGACGGCACCAATGCCTGCGACCTTCTGCGCGCCGCGGATATCGCGATGACGCACGGCAAGCGGTCCGGCGGCGGGTGCTATCGCTTCTTCGAGGCCAGAATGGGCGAGGAACTGGCGCGAGACACCGAATTGTCCCGCGAATTGCCGCGCGCCATCGAGAATGGCGAGATCGTACCGTATTTCCAGCCGTTAGTACGCATGAAAGACGCCGAAATCGTCGGGTTCGAGGTACTGGCGCGATGGGAACATCCGACCCGGGGCGTGCTACCGCCGGCGCGCTTCCTGGATCTGGTGGAAAAATCCGGCCGGTCCGGGGCGATGTTCCGCGCCTTGTTGGCGAAGTCCTGCATGGTGGCGCGCGGATGGTCTCGCCATGTCGGATTGTCGATCAACATCTCTCCACGTGAGTTATTGGACGATAGCTTGCCGGACATCGTGGATGAAATTCTGTGCTCGACCGGCTTTGACGGTAGACGCCTTGAGGTGGAACTGACCGAGAACGCCCTTGTCGACGACTGTCATCAGGCCCGAGACGTTCTGGAACGTCTCCGCGCGCTCGGCCCGACCGTCGCGCTGGACGATTTCGGCACTGGGTTTTCCAGTCTTTTCCATCTGCGGGAGCTACCGATCGACAAGGTGAAGATCGACAAATCGTTCATGCGTGCGTTGGATACCGACGCGGAAAACGCGCGCTACGTCGTCGCCATCGTCGGACTGTGTCACGCGCTGGGTCTGGAAATGACCGCCGAAGGCGTCGAAACCGAGGGCACGATGCGCAGATTGCAGGAGGTCGGCTGCACCTTCGGCCAGGGCTACCTGTTCGGGCGGCCGATGCCGGCAAGCGATGCCGGCGCGCTGCTTGGGACGAACCGGCTGCCGGCCATGGCCGCGGAATAGGCGATTACAGCGCGTTCGCGGCCGCCAGAACCTCCGCCGCGTGCCCGGCGACGCTGACCTTGCGCCAGGATTTCGCGATTCTGCCGTCCTTGTCGATCAGGAACGTGCTGCGTTCGATTCCCATGTATTTGCGGCCATACATGGATTTTTCGACCCAGGTGCCGAAGGCTTCGGCCACCGCGCGTGTCTCGTCGGACGCCAGCGGGAAGGTCAGATTGTACTTGTCGGCGAATTTTTCGATCGGCTTCATCTTGTCCGGCGACACGCCGATGACGTCCAGCCCGATCTTGCCGAGTTGCGGCAGGGCTTCCTGAAAGGCGCAGGCTTCCTTGGTGCATCCGGGCGTATCGGCCTTGGGGTAAAAATACAGCACGAACGGCTTGCCCAACAACGTTGCCAGACTGACCGAGCGCCCCTTCGTCGCGGGCATTTCGAATGCGGGAGCCATATCTCCGTCCGCTACGCTCATGCCTTTGTATCTCCAATATGCCGTTCGAATGCCAAACGGACCTGCTGTGCCAACCCGTCCAAGATGGCGCGCAATGCCGGCAGGTCAACCGCCTCTTCGCCGGTCGCCTGAACCGCGCGCAAAAGCATGCGGCCGGGAGCCTCGGGCAATGTGTCGCGTGTCGCCCGACCGACAACGATTCGGAGCATGCCCTGCACCGTGCGCCAGACATGATCGGCGTGGATCAACAACGCCGCGTCCTCGCGCGGCAATAAGCCGGCATCGGCGAGGCGTCGCAGCGCGATCCGTGCGGTTTGCGATCGAATCTCGGGGAATTCGGCGGCATGGGCAACTTGCAGCGCCTGGGCGATGAACTCGACCTCCACCAGGCCACCGGGGCGAAGTTTGACGTCCCATGGTCCGTCCTGCGGCAGGTCGCGCAGCATACGGCGGCGCATCGCCGCCGCGTCGGCCCGGGCGGCGGTCGGATCGCCGCTGCGGATCGCCTGCTCGATCGCGTCGGCGATTTTTTTGCGCAATGCCGGTTTGCCGGCGACGACCCGCGCGCGGGTCAGGGCCATACGCTCCCACGTCCAGGCACTTTCGGCGTGGTAACGGCGGAAGCCGGACAGAGAGACCGCGACGGGACCCTTGTTTCCGGAAGGACGCAACCGCATGTCGATTGCGTACATTTGCCCTTCAACACCGGGCGACGTCAGGGCGGCGACATAGGCATGGGCAGCACGTACGAACCACTGGCTGACCGGCAGCGACCGCCCACCGGAGCTTTCGGTCACATGGTCCGGATGGTCGTAGATCAACATCAGATCCAGGTCTGACCCCGCCATCATCTCCTGACCGCCGGCCTTGCCCAGCGCGACCACAGCCATGTCGCCGCCCCGCACGCGCCCGAAGCGCGACGCGAAATCTGCGAGCACAGGCGGCAACATCGCGGCCAGCGCGGCCACGGCCATGTCGGATCGGCGGATGCCTGCGCTGTCGGCGTCCAGGCGCCCCTCCATCGTCGCGACGGAGATCGAGAAATCCGCCTCTTTCACCGCGCGACGCGTGACGTCGATGATCTCCTCCAGGTCGCGTGCGTCGGCGAGGCGGGGTTTCAGGTGGCGCGCGGCATTGGACTCGTCCGGCAGTAACAGACCTTCCAGGGCGGCGGCATGGCGCGCCAAGTGTTCGGCCAGAAATGGCGCGGCGCCCAACACGGCGACAATGCGGTCCAAGAGGGACGGGTTTCTCTGGAACAGCGACAGAAGCTGCACACCGGCGGGTTGCGCCGCCAGGAAGCGATCGAAGCGCGAAAAGGTTTCGTCGGGCAACGATTGTCCGCCGATCCTCGACAGGATGGCGGGCAGCATCGAACCGATCAGGTCGCGCGCGCGCATGGAACGCAGTGCCCGCACGCGCCCTGTCTGCCAACCGCGCACGGCGGCCACGATGCGTTCCGGCTCCAGAAAGCCGAAGCCGCGCAACGCGGCGATCGTCTCCGGCGGCGCGGGCCCATCGCCGCGAAAATCCAGGTCGGAACCGCCGGAGTCCGGCAGGTCGGGAACCATCTCGAACACTTCCGCATAGCGCGCGCGCACGCGGGTGAAGGTGTTCAGCAGTTCGGTCGCGAATGCGGATGCGTCGTTGTAGCCCATGAACATCGCGATGCGCTCAATGTCCGGCGTGCGTTCCGGCACATCGTGGGTCTGCCGATCCGCGACCATCTGCAACCGATGCTCGACCTGCCGCAGGAAGCGATAGGCTGCTTCCAGCTCCCTGGCCGACGCGCGCGGCACGCGGCCCGCGCGGACCAGCAGGTGTAATGCGTCCAGGGTCACGGGCAACCGCAGGCCCGGCTCTCGCCCGCCCCAGACGAGTTGCAGCGTCTGAACCAGGAACTCGACCTCCCGAATGCCGCCTTCGCCGAGTTTGACGTTGTAGCCGGCGATGCCGGCGACGGGAGATGCGGCGCGTGGCGGACTACCGCCCCGGTGCTTGTCGATCCGCCGCTTCATGGCGTGAATATCGGCGACGGCCGCGAAATCGAGGCCGCGACGCCAGACAAACGGACGAATGGCTTCCAGAAATCCGGCACCAAGGGCGAGATCACCGGCGACGGGGCGCGCCTTGATCATCGCCGCGCGTTCCCAGTTCTGTCCCATGCTTTCATAGTAAGAAATCGCCGCCGGCAGCGCGATCGCGGGCGGTGTCGCCGCCGGATCGGGGCGCAGGCGCAGATCGGTGCGAAACACGTACCCGTCGGCGTCGCGGGCCTCCATCAATGAAACCAGACCGCGCGCCAAACGCGTGGTAAACCCACCCATGGCGTCACCGGCGCTCCGCTCGGTATAAATGGGCGCGGCGGGATCGTAGAGCAGCACGAGGTCGACATCGGACGAATAATTCAGTTCGCGAGCGCCCAGCTTGCCCATGCCCAGGACGGTAAACCCGCCGCCCTGAGCCGGGTTATCCGGATCGGGGAGCATGAGTTCCCCCTGGTCGTGCGCGGAACGCAACAGATGTGCGACCGACAGGCGAAGCGCAGCCTCCGCCAGGTCGGACAGCGCGGTGGTCACCTGTTCAAGCACCCAAAGACCGCCGATGTCGGCAAGCGCGGTCGTCAGCGCCACGACACGCTTGGCGGCGCGCAGGCCGGCGACCACCCTCTCTCGCGCGGCGGACGGCTTTATCGCCGCAAGCGCGGCCATGGCCAAACCAACGACCGCGTCCGGGCCATCGACGACAAGGCGGCGCAGTGTCGCGGCCTCACGCAACGCCAGGTCGGACAGGAACGGGCTGTTTCCGCCGATGCATCGCAGCATGGCCCGCGCGGCGGGTTGCGCGGCCATGCGCGCCTCCGCCCGACCCAGCGCTGCGATGCGTTCGAGCAGGCGATCGGCAGCCGCCCCGTCATACGGATCGGGCCAGGCGACGGGCAGCGTGAAGGTCGGTTGTTTCATGGCATGGCAGGCTGGCCGTGAGACGCCTGTCCGGTCAAGCAATCCGTTGGATCGGTCGCTGGCTGCATCGCGTATGCGGGCTGCTGTTGACCCTGACGGTGCTGCTGACCGTGGCTGTGTCGGCCACCGCCTGGCGCTTGTCGCAGGGGCCGGTCGATATCGGCTGGCTGTCCGGCCGCATCGAGGCGGCGGTCAATGTCGAGGACGATCCCACGCGCCTGTCCATCGGCGGCACCGCCCTGGCCTGGGAAGGCTTCAATCGCGGCGTCGATCATCCGTTGGAACTGGTATTGACCGACATGCGCATCACCGATCGCGGCGGCGGTCGGCAGATCGAGATTGCGCGCGCGGAGATGACGCTTTCAATCGGTGCCCTGTTTTTCGGCCGCATCGTCCCGCGCTCCCTCGACATTGACGGTGCCCGACTGACTCTGCTGCGTGCCGCCGACGGTACCGTCAGCCTCGATGTCGGGACGTTACGGGAAGCCGCGGATACGGCGGAGGCGCAGGCAACGGATTCCGAACCGTCCGCGTTGAGCGGACTGCTGCGGGAGTTGGCACGTCCGGTAACGACGGACCAATCCGGCACGCATGGCGCGTTGTCGCAGTTGCGGCGGCTGCGCGTGCGCAATGCTAAGGTCACTGTGATCGATACGCAGATCGGCGCGACCTGGCAGGCACCGCACGCGGATATCGCCCTCAGTCGCCGGGTCAGTGGCGGCGTGGACGGAACCGCGACGATTCAACTGGCCATGGGGGCCGAACGCGCGGACCTGATCCTGTCCGCCATCCTTGTGCCGGGCGCGGCGGAAACCACCGTCCGCGCTCGCTTGTCGCCGGTCGCGCCGGCCGCGCTGGCCCGCGCGGCCCCTGGCCTCGCGCCGTTGGCCGCGCTGGACGCGCCGGTGTCGTTCGATGGCGACATCGTGCTGGGCGCGGCGTTGGAACCATTGCGTGGACAGGGAACCCTGCTGATCGGCGCGGGTATTGCCCATGTCGCTGGCGGGCATGTGCCGTTTCAACGGTTATCGGTCACGGGGTCGGCGACGCCGAACACACTTACCGTCGACGCGCTCGAATTCGTCGCCCGCACGAAAGAAGGCGGCGTTGTCAGCCGATTGAAGGGCAGCGCGACGGTGCGGCGCGACCCGGCCCGTTATGCCGCCACAGCCCGCCTGACGTTGGACGAGGTGACGATGGCCGATCTGCCGCAGTACTGGCCGCCGGAAGCCGGGTCCAAGCTGCGCAAATGGCTGACCGAAAACATCACCGCCGGCACGTTCCGCAACGGTACTGTCGATCTCGCTCTGAACGCGCCGATCGATCTGTCCGATGTCGAGGTAACGCGAGCCACCGGCGGGCTGGACGGCGAGGATATCGTCGCAACATGGCTGCGCCCGGTACCGGGTGTGGAACAAGGCAAGGCCCAGCTACGGCTGCTCGATCCCGACACCATTGAAATCGCGATCCGCGCCGGGCGGCAGCGCACCTCCGTCCGAGGCGCGACCATCCCGCTACGGAACGGCCGCGTGCGCATAACGGGTCTGACGGAGATAGATCAGTTGGCGGTGATCGATATCGAGGCCGCCGCCCCGTTGGCGCTCGGCATTGCACTGCTGAAAGAGCCGCGTCTTCATCTGTTGGACAAGTACCCGATGGATTTACGCGATCCGGCGGGGGACGCGACGGTCAACCTGTCCGTCAGCGTGCCGCTGTTGGAGCGGATTACCCTGGACGATGTCGCGATCAAGGCAAAGGCCCGTCTGACCCAGGTGCATCTGACCGGCATCGCCGCCGGCCGAAACATCGATCAGGGCAATTTCGACCTGGAAGTGACCACCGATCAACTGACTCTGAAGGGTGCGACGCTGGTTGCGGCGATTCAGGCGCAGATCGACCTGCTGATGGATTTTCGCCCCGGCCCGGCGACCAAGGTCCTGCAGCGGATCACCGCGTCCGCGCGCCCCACCGCTGCGCAGTTGACCGCCGCGGGCCTCGATTCCGTCGATATGCTGTTCGGCGAAGTCCCGATCCATGCCGTGCTGCTGGAACGGCGCAATGGCGAGGGTGAGATCTCGATCGAGGCCGATCTGACACCGTCGCGGCTGGTCGTCGAACCCGTCGCCTGGAACAAGCCTTCCGGTGTCGCCGCCAAGGGGGCCGCCAGGGTCGTGCTCTCCAAGGGCAAGGTGCGCACGATCGATCGCATCGCGATCGACGGGGCCGAACTGTCGGTACGTGGGACCGCCGATGTGGTGGACAACAAGATCGCGACGATCCGGCTGGAACGCGCGCTGCTGGGAAAGACCGACGTCAAGGGGACGATCCGCATTCCCGCCAACGCTCCGATCGCCATCGATCTGCATGGCCCCGCGCTGAACCTGGCGCCGAAGATCATGGAGAAATCGCCCAAAACCAAAGGCCCGCCGCCGACCGGGCCGGCATGGGCGCTGGAGGGGCAATTCGCCCGGGTGTCGATGGCGAATGCACAGGTATTCACCGATACCGTTGCGAGCATACGCCACGATGGGCGGCTGTATCGCGACGCGCGTATAACCGCGCGCACCGGCCCCAATGCGACGGCTTCGATCAGGATCGAACAAACCGCGTCCGGTCGCACCCTGACGGTTTCCGCGGCGGATGCGGGTTCCCTGCTGCGTGGGGTGGACGCGTTTCGCACCATCGATGGCGGCAACATGACCCTGACGGGCCGCTTCGACGATGCCGACCCGGCGTCGCCCCTGAACGGCGAAGTCCGGATCGAGGAATTTCGCGTGCGCGGCGCCGTGGGGTTGGGCAAGCTGTTGCAGGCCATGACGCTATATGGATTGGTCGATGTCCTCAGCGGGCCCGGACTTGGCTTTTCCAGATTGGTCGTGCCGCTGCGCTTCGACGACGACGGTCTGCTGCTGACCGATGCGCGTGCGTTCAGCGCCTCTCTCGGGCTGACCGCCAAGGGGCGGATCAACATGGATGACGACAAGATCGATATCGAGGGCACGATCGTTCCCGCCTATTTCTTCAACTCTCTCCTCGGCAATATTCCTCTGCTCGGCAAATTGTTCAGCCCGGAAGAAGGCGGCGGGCTGTTCGCCGCGCGCTATTCGCTGCGCGGCAAGTTGGAGGACCCATCGGTTTTCGTGAACCCGTTGAGCGCCCTGACGCCAGGGTTTTTGCGCGAGATATTCGGCATTTTCTGATACCGCCGGTTCGAAGCCCCTTGCCGGGGGCGAGGAAACCGGCTTCGCTCCGCCGCATCATCGGAGGGAGGACGTCCATGTCCAGCAAACGACCAAAGGTCATCGTATTCGACACGTTCGGCAGCGTTGTTGACTGGCGCGGCAGTTTGATCGCCGACCTGTCCGCCTATGGCGCAAGCCGCGGCGTCAGCGCCGATTGGCCCGCCTTGGTCGATGCCTGGCGCGCGTCGTATCACCCTTCGATGGATCGCGTCCGTAAGGGCGAGTTGCCCTGGACCAAGTTGGACGCGCTGCATCGCGCTTCGCTCGATAAGCTGGTCGCCGATTTCGGCATCAAGGGGCTGACCGAGGCCGATCTGGTCCACATCAATCTCGGATGGCATCGCCTGCACGGCTGGAAGGACTCCGTTCCCGGCCTGACGCGGCTGAAGTCGAAATACATCATTGGGCCGCTGTCGAACGGCAACGTGTCGCTGCTGCTGAATATGGCGAAGTTCGCGGGCATTCCGTGGGACATGATCTTCGGGTCCGACTTGTTCCATCACTTTAAGCCCGATCCGGAGACCTATCTGGGGGTCGCGGGGCTGATGGATTTGGAGCCCGGAGATGTGATGATGGCCGCCGCGCATAACAACGATCTGGCGGCCGCGCGGAAATGCGGGCTGATGACGGCTTTCTGGCCCCGGCCGGATGAATATGGCCCGCATCAGAAGCGAGATTACGCCGCGGATCAGGCGTGGGACATCGTCGCGACGGATATCGAGGACCTCGCCCGTCAACTCGGGGTCTGATCACACGGCGGCCTCGCCCTTGTTCGCATGGGGCAAGGGCGCGATGCTGGCGACAATAGCTATGGTCCTTGGGGAGGGAACTCATGTCATCCGATTTGCACGATCTTGAAAGCGCGCTTCAAACCTATTTCGACGGTCTTTACGAAGGCGACGCGACAAAGCTGGGAGGTATCTTCCATGCCGAATCGCATTTGTTCAGCGTGACCGACGGGGCGTTGAACGATCTGCCGCGGGAAAAATGGTTCGATCTCGTGCGCAGCCGCGGTTCGGCGAAGGCCCAAGGTCTGACGCGCAACGACTTCATCGTTCACATCGACCGGTCCAGCCCAACCACGGCCTTTGCCAAGGTGCAGTGCCAAATCCCGCCGCGTTACTTCACGGACTACCTGACCTTTGTGAAACTGGCCGACGGCTGGAAGATTGTCTCCAAAACCTTCCATACCGAAACACGCTGAGGCCGCCGCCATGATTTACGATTATATCATCGTCGGCGGCGGGTCCGCCGGTTCCGTGCTGGCCAACCGGCTTTCCGCGCGTTCCGCCAATAAAGTCCTGCTGCTGGAAGCCGGGCAGGATACCCCGCACGGCAAAGTGCCGGCCGCGGTGCTGGATTCCTATCCGGGCACGGCGTACCTGAATCCGAATTTTACCTGGAACAAGCTGAAGGTCACGACCGAGGTCATTTCGCACAACAACCCCGAGGAAAAGCGGCCGCCGCTGCGCACCTATGAACAGGCGCGCATCCTGGGCGGCGGGTCGTCGATCAACGGCCAGCTCGCCAATCGCGGCGCGCCGAGCGACTATGACGAATGGGAACAGCGCGGCGCGACCGGCTGGAACTGGAACAATGTGCTGCCCTACTTCAAGAAAGTAGAGCGGGACATGGATTTCGACGGTCCGTACCACGGCAAGGAAGGCCGTATCCCGGTGCGTCGCATCTTCCCAGACCTTTGGCCGGAGCACGCCAAGGCGGTCGGCGAGGCGTTCAAGCAGGCGGGTTGGAAGTACCTGCTGGATCAGAACGCGGAGTGGGAGGACGGGTATTTCCCGATCACCATTTCCAACGCTTTCGAACGCCGGGTGTCGGCAGCGATCGGCTACCTCGACCCCGGAACGCGTCTGCGGGAAAATCTGACGATTTCCACCGACACGGTGGCCGCGTCGCTGGTGTTCGAAGGGCATACCTGCGTCGGCGTCAAGGCGATGGTGAGCGGTCGGGAGCAGGAGTTCCGCGGCAAGGAAATCATCCTGTCCAGCGGCGCCATCCATTCTCCGGCGCATCTGATGCGGGCCGGGATTGGGCCCGCCGGGCATCTGCGCGATCTGGGAATCGAAGTGCGGGCAGCTTTGCCGGGGGTGGGGCAGCGCTTGCAGGATCATCCCGCGGCGGCGGTGGCTGCGTTCCTGAAGCCGCATGCGCGCATCATTCACGACTATTCGCGCCGGCATATCTACACGGCGCTGCGCTACTCCTCGAACCTGCCGGGGATTCCGGCGGGCGATATGATGACGGTCGTCACCAACAAGACATCGTGGCATCGGGTGGGCGAACAGATCGGATCGTTCATCGTTACGGTCTACAAGACCTATTCCGAAACCGGAGAGGTGAAGCTGCGTTCCGCCAACTGGCAGGACGAGCCGAGCGTGGATTTCAATCTGTTGTCGGATCAGCGGGATCTGGAGCGGATGATGGATGGCATTCGTCGGTTTGGCGCGATGCATCTGACGGACATCATGAAGACGGTGACCGCCGATCCGTTCCCGGCGAGCTACAGCGACAAGGTTCGGCAGGTTGGGCTGCACAGCAAGAAGAACAAGTTCATCACGGATGCGCTTGGGATGCTGCTGGACGGCCCTGCCGCGCTGCGCAGCTATCTGATCAAGACTCTGGTGATGGAAGGCGTGACCTTGCAGGACATGCTGACCGACGACGACGCGCTGGAGCAGTTTGTGCGCAAGGCTTCGGTCGGCGTATGGCATGCGTCCTGCACGTGCCGCATGGGCTCCGACGATGACCCCATGGCGGTAACGACGCCGGCCGGGCGGGTGCGCGGGGTCGACGGTTTGCGCGTGGTCGATGCGTCGATCTTCCCGGTGGTGCCGTGCGCGAACACGAATTTTCCGGTGCTGATGACGGCGGAAAAGATGGCCGATACGATTTTGGCCGGAGTCTGATCCGAAGGGGGTTTGCAAAGGCGGCTGGTCCTGGTAGAAGCCGCCTCCCCTTTGGTGGGGTCGAACATCCTGCGGTGTTCGACTTGGGGGGTGCATAGCTCAGTTGGTAGAGCAGCTGACTCTTAATCAGCGGGTCCAAGGTTCGAGTCCTTGTGCACCCACCAAATTCTCCCTTTGAAATTTCAGGCGAATCAACGGTTAATCCGGCAAGGGATACCGTACACAGGCGTACGGGAAACACGGGATCGAGCATGAGCGAAACAGCATTCCGCGCCGCGGGGTTCGCGTGGCGGCTCTATAGCGGGCGACAGGTCATCGAGCAGAGCCTGAAGGAAGCCGTCGATCGCGCCGGTGCCAGGCGCGCTTTCGCCGTGTGCTCCCCCTCCGTCAACCGACGCACCGACACCATCGCGCGCATCGCCGCGACGTTGGGGGATCGCTTCGCCGGTGTCTATGACGGCATCGAGAAGGATTCGACGTACGCCTCCGTCCTCGCCGCCAAAAATGCCGCGGTGGACGCCGGCGCGGATTTGCTGATCGCGGTCGGCGGCGGCAGCGTGATCGTGGCGACCCGGGCGGTCGCGATCTTCATGGCCGAACCCGGCGATCCCTTCGCGATCATGACGCAATACCCCGAAGGCAAGCCCGCCTATAGCCCGCGCCTGATGGCCCCCAAGCCAACTATCATCAACATCCCGACCACGCCGAACAGCGCGATGAACCGCGCCGGCACCGGGCTGAAGAACCCCGACCTCGACCATCGGATGGAATATTTCGATCCGAAGACCCGTCCGCATTCGATCTTCCTCGACGAACAAGCTTTACTCAGCGCGCCGGCGGAATTGACGCGGTCCACCGCGACGACCGTGTTCGCCGGCCTGGTCGCATCAATGTCACAGCTCGACATCAACCCATTGGCCGAGGGCGATCGCGATCACGCCTTCCGCCTCGCCCATCGTGCCTATCCGCGTCTGGTGGACGAGATCGATAATCCGGCGTTGCGCATCGAACTATGTATCGCCGCGTTTCTGCAAAACCGCGCCGAGGATGACGGCGTGCGGCGCTTCCGGGGCGGGGCGTTCTCGGGCAATTATGCTGTGTCCACCGCGCTACATGTGCGTTACCCGCATGTCGGTCAAGGTGAGTCGACCTCGGTCGTGCACGCGCCCCGCATCCGCCTCTCCCAAACAGTCGATGCCCGTTCGGCGCGTCAGGTCGCGGAGGCGTTGGGTGTTTGGCATGGCAACATGGACGCGCAACAGGCGGCGCTGGCCGTGGCCGACAGGCTGGAGGCGCTCTACACAAGCATGGGCATGCCGACTCGTCTGCGGCAGTTGGACATCCCGCGCGACGATTTGCGCAACATCGCCAATGAGACGGTGAAGAACTTCAATGCCAACCCCGGCGCACGTTCGGCCGAGGAACAGGTCGAAGACGCGGTGCGATTGTTGGAGGCGGCTTACTGAGAGAGTTCGGCCAGTAATCCTCGCGTTTCCGCCAGCACCGCGCCGTCGCCGAAGCGGCGCAGCAGGTCGAACATCATGCCCGTGCGGTTGCCGAACGCCGGGGTGACCAGGCCGGCGAACTTCGCGTCCATGTCGTCCCAGGCCATCGGATTACCGGGATGGCCTTTCGCGACCGGCACGTGCGCCCGCAGGGTACCGCCGGCGGTATCGATGGCCATGCCGGCGGAGGCGAACCCCATTTCAGGATGGTTGAAAACCGCGATCCGGGATGCGGTCGCGGCGATGTCCGGTTCCAATGCCCAGGGCTCGCGAAAATCGGCGGCTGATACGGCGCGCCCATGCAGGGCCAGCGCGACGCAGTAGCGTAGGTCGAATTTACCGGCCAAGGCAGTGTCGGGGCTGCCGTCCCCGCCGCCGGTGACTTGCAGCGCGAGGGCGCCGACATCGGCGCGGGCTGTGCGGATCGCGTCAGGTGACAGGCCGTCGGCCCGCAAGGCGCGCGCGGCGTCGATCGCGGGGTGGATCAGATGGCAGGCGGCATAGGGCTTGAAGCTGTTGCGCAGGATCCGCCAATCGGTGAAGGCAACCGGCGTCATGGTCAGGGAGCGATCCTGAATGACGGCGTTGTCCAATCCGCCGCCGGGATCCAGCAATCCGATCGCGCCGGTAAAGCCTCCGGCGGCAAGTTGCGCGGATAATACGCCGTCCATGGCGGCTTTCCCCGCGTGGAACGGTTTGGCCATGGTGCCGAACGATCCGGTCAGCCCGCCGGTCTGCGTTGCCGCCAATGCCACGGCGTTCAATGCCCGTTCGGCATCAAGGTCCAGCAACGTGGCGGCGGCGGAGGCCGCGCCGATCCGGCCAAATACGCCGGTACTGTGCCAGCCGCGCGCCGTGACGCCCTGGCCCAGTCCGTGGCCGACCCGTGCGGCGACCTCGAAGCCAGTGACGAAAGCGCGGAGCATATCGGTTTCGGTCGCGTCGATTTCCTCGCCCAGCGCGAAGGTCGCGGCCCAAACGGGGGCGCTGGTATGGGTGACGGCATCGACGTAGGTGTCGTCGAAGTCGAGGCAATGCGCGAGGGTGCCGTTGGCCAGAGCGGCAAAGGGTGCCGCGGCGGTGCCGCCGAACAGCAGGCTGGCGCGTCCCGTGCTGCGCCATTGCGCGACGGTTTCGCGGACGATGCGCCCGGCCGGTTCGTCGGAGGCACCGATCGCCACGCCCATCCAATCCGCGAGGCACAGGCGGGCGGCGTCCAGGACGTCTGGCGGGATTATGCGTTGGCAGGCGGTGGCGATGAAGGCACCGATGGCGTGTCCGTTGCCGCTGGTCATGCCATGTCCCGATATTGTGTCTGGTAAAGGGCGGTGCCCCGAGCGGCTTGTCTTGCCGCTCGGGGGTCGCGGTCGATCAGGAGAAGTTGAAGTGCTTCTCGATGTCCTGTTTCAATTCACCCATGAACAGGTAGTACTGGTAGAAGCCGCCGTTGTAGTTGCCGTCCTGGCGGCGGTTATCTTCACCCTCGAAGTTATAGTAGCCGGGGGTGCATTCCTTGTTGCGGTTGGTTTTGCCGCGGTGCTTGATCACCTCGTCCACCCACCACTGCTCGGTTTCCGGCTTGGCATCGATCGTGGTGTAGCCGTTGTCGCGGACGTATTTGACGCAATCCGCGATGTGGCCGCCCTGCGTTTGCAGCATGAACGTCAGGTTGAACTGGAACGGCGCCTGATACCCGCCCATGATGAACAGGTTCGGGTAGCCCTGCGAGTGGATGCCGAACACGGTGCGCATGCCGTCGGCATACTTGTCGTTCAGTTCCAGTCCGTTCTCGCCGCGGATGTCGTTATAGATCCCGGTCACCTGCACTTCGAAGCCGGTGGCATAGATCAGCACGTCGACCGGGTATTCCTTGCCCTCGAAGACCACGCCGCGTTCGTTGATCTCGGTGACGCCCTTGCCGTGGGTGTCGACCAGGTGAACGTTCGGCAGGTTGAATGCCGGGAGGTATTCGTCGTCGTAGCAGGGGCGCTTGCAGCGATGCATGTACCAGGGCTTCAGCGCTTCGGCCGTTGCCTTGTCCTTCACGACTTCATCGACGCGCGCGTGGATGCGCATCTGATGTTCGATGTTCTGGTTTTCCTGGCGCTGGATCTTCACATCACGCGGCAGGGCGGCCAGATCGGCCTTCTGCTGTTCGGTGAGCTGCGGCCCCTTCATGTGCTTGGCCAGACGTTCGGCCTGCCAGCCGGGCTTCAGCGACGCCGCCCACTGCGGATCGGTCGGGATATCGTCGCGGATGTCGATCGCCGACGGCGTGCGTTGGAACACATAGAGTTCCTTCGCGGCCCGCCCGACGCGCGGGATGATCTGCACGGCGGAGGCGCCAGTGCCGATGATGCCGACGACCTTGTCCTTGAGGTTGGACAGATCGCGACCGGTATAGGCGTAGTCGAAGCGCGAGGTATGGAAGGAATGACCCTTGAAGGTCTCCATCCCGTCAATGCGCGACAGCTTCGGCTTGGACAGGGTGCCGTTGGCGCAGATCACGAATTGCGCCGACAGGTTGTCGCCGCGATCGGTGGTCAGGCGCCAGAGTTTGGCTTTTTCGTCCCAGACGGTGGACGTGATTGTGGTCTGGAAGACCGCCAGTTCGTACAGGTTATACTTGCGGGCGATGGCCTGGCAGTGCGCGAAGATTTCCGGCCCCTTGGCGAAGAAGCTGCCGGGGACATAGCCGAGCTCGTCGAGGAGGGGGAGGTAGTCGTAGGCGGAGACGTCGCAGGCGGCGCCGGGGTAGCGATTCCAGTACCAGGTTCCGCCGACATCGCCGCCGCGTTCCACGATACGGATGCTTTGCACGCCGCGTTCGCGCAGGCGCGCGGCGGTCAGCAGGGCGGAAAAGCCGCCGCCGATGATCAGGCATTCGACGGTATCGTTCAGCGGCTCGCGCTCGATGATCGTCTCAACCCAGGGATCGACTTCGTATTTGGCGAGTTCGCCGGTCAGTTCCGACGTGTACTGCGCGCGACCGTCGGGACGGTAGCTAAGGCGCAGATCGCGTTCGTCGGCGAATTTCTGTTTGATCTTCTCGTAGAATTCCTGCGGCTTATCGGTCGGCCGTAACGGGTCGAACGCGACGCGGACAGCCGCCTTGTTAGGGTCCTGCACCCGCGCGGTGGCGGGCTTTTCTTTTGTCTCGGACATAGTCTGCTTCGTGCCTTCTGTATCGTCTGGTTACCGAATTCGCCGCGGGCGGAATGGCCTGCGGCGACGTTATCGCCTTATGATCTCAAACTCAACATTGACGCCGATCAATGAAAGACTCGCCCGGAATCGATGACGATGGTCTGTCCCGTCATTGTTTCCGTGCGGCACATCGTCACCACCATGTCGGCGCAGTCGTCCTTGTCGGCGGCCTTCTTCAGCAGTGACCCAGACGCCGAACGCTCTACCTGTTCGGCCCGCAGGTTGGCCGTCGCGCGGGTTCCTTCGAGCAGCCCGGGCGCGACGCAGTTCACCAGGGTTTCCGGTGCCATCGCGACGGCCATGCAGCGCGTCAGATGGATCAGTCCCGCCTTCGCCACCGCATAAGCGATCGACGAGCCGGTCGGCGTCAGCCCGGCGACCGAGGAGATGTTGACCACCCGTCCCTGCCCTTGCGACTTCATGATCGGCGCGACCGCTTTCGTCAGGCGCATCGGGCCGGTCAGATTGACGGCCATGATCTTGTCCCAGACTTCCTGCGTAAGGTCGTCGAGGTCGGGAAACGGGATCGATTTGTTATACGCCGCGTCATTGACCAGGATATCGAGGCGTCCGAACCGCGCGGTCACGTCGCCTACCAGCCGATCGACCGCCGCCGCATCCGTGATATCGCAGCCGAAAGCGGCGGCGTTGATCTGGTAGCGCGACGTCAGGTCGCGGGCGACGCCTTCCGCCTGCTCTCGGCTTTGAGCGTACATCACGGCGATGTGAACGCCTTCTTTCGCCAGCGCGTGACAGATGCGCTGTCCCAGCCCGCCGTTGCCGCCCGTGACCAGAGCCACCGCGCCTTTGAGTTCCATGTGTCGTCCCTGTGTCGGTGTCCGCGCCGTTGCGCGTTCGACCGACAGATTGCGACCGAACCGTTCAATCAGGCAAGCTGG
>CANJLW010000035.1 GCA_947475245.1 Acetobacteraceae bacterium
ACGACGGCAACCGGCGTCACGCTGATCGCCAACGGCGGCGGCGCGGGCAACGGCATCAGCCAGAAATCCACCGGACTGATCCAGGCCAACGTCACCTCCGGCGCAGTCGCGCTGACCTCCGCCGGGCTGATCGATCTCGCCGGCACCACCCAGGCGACCGACGCCAAGGGCACGATCGCCATCACCGCCAACGGCTCCAGTCTCACGCAGACCGGCACCATCGCCGCCGGGAAGTCCGCGACGCTGACGGCAAAATCCGATCTGAGCTCCAGCGGCACAATCACGTCCGGCGGGACACTCACCGAGACGGCAAACACCGGGGCCATTGCACACAGCGGTAAGGCAACGGCGGGGACCGGCGGCGCAAGCTTTACCGCCGGAACATCTCTGATCCAATCGGGCGGGCTGATCCAATCCACGGGCGATGTCACCGCCAACGCGACGAGCATTATCCAATCCGGCACGGTTATCGCCGGGACGACCGCCGCGCTGCGCGCGCGCAGCGGCAGCATCCTCGTCAACAACGGCGCGCTTTTGCAGGCTCAGAACAAGGGCGCCGTCGATCTTTCGGCCACGGGCGGCATCACCACCACGGCCGGCACGATCGTTGCCGGGCTGTTGCGCAGCGCGGCCGGTTCGCAAGCCCCGGTGTTGATCGACGGCATCGCCAACCAGATCGCCGAAGTCGGCAACTTCGTCATCACGGGCGGCGCGTTCACCCTGCTCGACACTATATCGGTTCTGGCCTCGGGGACCGTGCGCTCTGACTCCGCAATCACGATCACAGGGTCCGCCGGGACCATATCCGTGACCGGCACGTTGTCGGCGCCCAGGACAGTACTGACCAGCCTGAAAGGCGGGATCGGCATCAGCGGGGCATTGGCAGGGCTTGGCAGCAGCGGCATTAATCCGAACCAGAGCGTCGCGACCGTCAACCAATTCCCCGCCGCGACCGGACTGGGAGCGTTTTTGACCGCGGCCACCGGCATTAACATGAATGCGCCGGCGTCCGTCACGGGTGGGGCGGGCACGGCCTTCCCCGACCTGACCTTGGTTTCCAATACCGCCGGGCCCGTGGTCTTTGGCGGTGCCGGCGGCGTGTTTGACGCACCCACGGCCAGCCTGTGGATCAAACTTCTGGATCGCGGCGCCATGTCGGGCAGCCTGAACGTCAAGGGCCTGCACGCCTTCTACGATCCGGCAATACAGGAACAGGTGTCGCTATCCGGGTCGATCAACGGCCTGGGCGGGTCCAGCGCGGCTTCGGCGGCGTTCATCTTGCCGCAAGCGCGGAGCAACTATCTTTTCAACGGTTGCCCCATCCAATCGGTGAATTGCATCCAGATCACCACGTTAAGCGTACCGGTCACCAACCCGGCGCGAGACGTGCAGTTCGGACGCATCCAACCGCCATCCGATGTGCAAAACCTTCTGCCAGACGTAGCCGATCGCGACTATCCCGGAGACGAGCAATGATCCCCATGGCCAATCGCCGCTCACTGCGTTCATGGCTAGGGATCCTGGTCTCGGTTTCCGCCTTGTCGGCATGTTCGGTTCCTCCGTCCGAGGTCTACGTCGCCGGCAGCGCCCGCGGCGAAGGCGGCAACCTGGACCTTGGCGCCAACAGCGCGAAGGAAGCCTGCACGTTGCAGATGGGCGGCGCGGATGCGCGGATTTATTGCGGTGCGTATCTGCAAGCCGCGGGTCGCGTGACACAACCCGCGCACGACACCGACACGGCCGGATACATCACCAACAGCCCGTGGCGGCTAGCCTTCGACCGCCGCTTCCAGTGTGAAGCGCCGACCGGGACCACCGTGCTCGACAGTCCCGGGCTTAGCATGGCCTGCACCTGGCGACAGGGCGGTTTCGCCCAGGTGGTGCTGGCCACCAAGATCGACGGCAAGCTTTATGTCGCGGACGGGGTGAAGGCGACGGAATCCGTGTTGCCACGGGCAATCGGCGTCATGTCAAAACGTCTTCCGGCCATGCCGGCCCCCAAGAAGCCCGACGACACCGGTGTCGATACGCAACGCGAAGCGGAACAAGCCTTGAAGGCCGAAGGCGCGGGCGCGATTGCGGAAGTCGAGAAGCAGATGTCGCGGGGCGGTCAGGAAAACCGCAAAGGCAACTACGCGGCCTCCGAAACCGCCTATCGCACCGCGGTCCAAATCCAGGAGCGGCTGGTCAAGCGCGGCGCGAACGATCCGGCGCTCGCGGTACCCTTGGCCCGCCAAGCGTTGCAGGTTTCAAACCAGGGGCGGTTCGAGGAAGCCAATCGTCTTTTCACGCGCGCCGAACGTCTGGCCGCGTTACCTGACCAAATCGATCCGATCGCGCGTCCGCTGACCGCCCACCTCAAGGCGCTTAATCAGATCAACCGCAACAAGCCGGCGGATGCGCTCGCACTCCTCGATATCGCCGAAAAAGGCTTTACCGTCATTGTGCCACCGGATGCACTTGTGCCACGTCGACGCAGCGCGGGCGGCGGTCGCAGCACGGCGGAACAGATGGCCGATGCCGCAGCGGACAGCGAATTGTTGGCGGATCAATCGACCAGCGACGCGCTGAACGGCCTGATCGAAGTGCGTCGTTATCGCGCGATCGCGTTGACACAGTTGGGCCGCCCGTCCGAAGCCGCCGCCGCGCTGGCGTCGTCTCGGGCGCTTTATACCACTCGCGATCCCCGACTGGCCGCGCGCTTCTACCGAACCGTCGGCATGATCGCCGCCGCGTCCGGTCGCCAACCGGAAGCCGACTCCGAGTTGGGTCTGGCGGTATCGACTTTTGCCCGGGTGCAGCCGGGTAGCCGACCGCTCGCGGAGACGCAGTTGCTGCAGGCCGCCAACCTGGCGAAGCAGGGATCCTACGCAACCGCCCTGCCCCGTTGCCGCGAAGCCGTTGCGGTACTGACGGCACTGAAGGTCGGTGTCTCCCCAGCCCAGGTCGTGCCGTGCCTCCATGCGCTCTCCCTGGAAGTCGAGCGCAATCCGGCGGATACGCAAGCGGTCTTTGCCGAGATGTTCTCTCTGTCGCAACTCGCGCAGGGCAGCATCACCAGCCGACAAATCGCCGTGGCAACCGCGCGCCTCGCCGAAGGTGCCCGCGATCCGAAGGTCGCCGACGCGATCCGCCGTCGGGACGCGGCTGCCGATCTCCTGGAACGGCTGTATCGCCAACGCGCCGATCTCGGCGTGGAGAAGGAAAACGCCGCCGCCTTCGCCGACCTTGAGGATAAAATCAAAAAGGCGCGGGAAGTCCAGGAAGACGCAGGCGAAGCGCTTCAGGCGGCCTCCCCCGGTTTCGCCGGGCTGGTCCAGGAATCCATCAAGACCAGGGACGCGCAGGCGACCTTGCAACCCAACGAGGCGTTGGCGGCGATCGTCCTGGGGGAAGACGAAGGTTGGACCATCCTGCTGCGCAACGACCGCATCACCGCGGGTCGGATCGAGGGTGGTTCCAAGAAGATCGACGCGCTGGTCAAGCGCTTCCGTACCGGCATGGTGCCGAACCGGGAAAACGTGCCGCCGCCGTTCGATACTGCTGCTGCCCGCGACCTTTACAACGCGGTGCTCGCGCCGGTCGCCGACGGACTTCAGGGTGCGACGACATTGACGGTCGCGCCAACCGGAAGCCTGCTGTCAATTCCCTTCGGAGCACTGTTGACCGGCCCAACCACCGGCTCACTCGGTCAGGCACCGTTCCTGATCCGGCGCTATGCGGTGTCCCACGTTCCGTCCGTCGCAAGCTTCGTCAACCTGCGTCAGGCCGCAAAATCGCTCAAGGCGACACGGCCTTGGTTCGGCATGGGCGATTTCCGTCCCCCTACAGCACGCCAGGCTACCGCCACCTTCCCGGCGGAGACGTGCGGGGAAAGCGCGCGGTTCCTTGCCTCGTTCCCTTCCCTTCCGGGAACTAGAAGGGAGCTTGAGGCCTCTCGTCAATTGCTTTCAGCCGATACCGGCGATCAGCTGCTTGCAGCCAACTTCACGGCCAAGAACGTCCTGTCCGCGCCCTTGAAGAATTACAAGGTGCTGCATTTCGCGACCCATGCGGTGTTGCCGAGCGAAATACCGTGTCAGGCGGAGCCGGCGATTTTGACGTCAACGGATGCGAATGCCGCCAACGCGACCGGTGCACTGCTGAGTGCGACGCAGGTCGCTCAAATGGACCTCGACGCCGAACTGGTCATTCTGTCAGCCTGTAACACGGGCGGCCCGAATGGTGGGGGTGCCGGCGAAAGCCTCTCCGGCCTCGCCCGCAGCTTCTTCTTTGCCGGTGCGCGCGCGATGATGGTGACGCACTGGGAAGCCCACGACGCGACCATTACCTACCTGACCGCCTTGTTCCTTAACGTGCTGCAAACCAACCCCGACGGCGGCCCCGCCGTCGCATTGGCCACCGCGCAAAGGAAGATTCTCGATCAGGCCGAAGGCAACATGGCCTCGCTCGGACACCCCTATTATTGGTCGGTTGCCGCCCTGATCGGCGGCAAGCCGAGCAAGGCGGAAGCGACGGTTGCCGAGGCGTCACCATCCCGTGTCGGAGGCTAAGGCCGACGACCGATCGGGGGTCGGTTTCGTATCAATCTTGCCCATTATCGAGCCAACCCGTGTCTACCGTCTCGCCTGCCGCGGGCCGGAGCGCTATGGTGTAGTGCGTTGTCGAGGCGGATATGCTTGAAAAGCTCGGAAAGTACGAGATCAGGGGCGAACTTGGCCGCGGGGCCATGGGCGTGGTCTATGATGGCTGGGACCCGGGCCTCGCGCGCCGTGTAGCGATCAAAACCGCCATTATTCCGGACGCCGCCGATCCCGAGACCCAGGAGCAGCTCGCGCGCTTCCAGCGAGAGGCGCAGGCGGTCGGACGACTTACTCACCCGAATATCGTCGGGGTTTTCGATTACGGCGAAGCCAATGGCAGCGCGTATATCGTCATGGAGTTCATTGACGGACCAACGCTGAAATCGATGCTGGACAAGCAGGAGCGCTTTCCGGTTACCGAGATCGTCCGGATCATGCAGGACGTGCTGGCTGGGATGCAGTTCAGCCACGAACGTGGCGTTGTGCATCGCGACATCAAGCCCGCCAACGTGATGATGACCAGCGATCGGCAGGCCAAGATCGCCGATTTCGGAATCGCGCGGATCGAGAGCAGCAGCATGACCCAGGCGGGCACCATCATGGGCACGCCCGCCTATATGTCGCCCGAGCAGTTCATGGGCCAGGTCGTGGATGCACGCAGCGACATCTACTCCGCCGGCGTCATGCTGTACCAGATGCTGACCGGAGAACGGCCGTTCGAAGGCGGGCTTTCCGCCATCATGCACAAGGCGCTCAATACGGAGCCTCCGGCGCCGTCGCAAATCTCCGTGACCGTGCCGCGTTCCATGGACGCCGTTGTGCGCCAGGCGATGGCGAAGCGTCCGGATGAGCGGTTTCCGACGGCAACCGCGTTCTCGCAGGCATTGGGTGCCGCATTGCGGGGCGATGCGCAGCCCGCGGCGGCCAACGACGATCCGACCATCATCGCCGTCAAACCCCGTCAGCCCGCCGAAGCGCCCAAGCCGGCCCCGGTGAGCCAGCCCGCAGCACCGGCGAAGAAATCGCCCGTTCCGATGATCGCGGGTATCGCCGCGGTGGTACTCGCCCTTGGCGGCGGCGGCGCGTTCTTCCTGCTCGGTTCCGACAAGCCCGCCCCTGCTCCGACGGTTATCGCGACGCCCGCTACGCCGCCGGCGGTCATTGCGCCGCCGCCGGTTGTTCAGGTGCCCGCGGTTCAGACACCGCCGCCATCCGGTCCGTCCGCGCCGACCACAGCGCCCGCGCCGCGCCCGATCGAGACGCCTCCGCCGCCGCCTCCACCCGTGCAAGCTCAGGCACCTAAACCTGGCACGGTGCCGACGGCACCGCCGACACCCTCCCCACCGCCCCGCCCCACCGCCGAAATGGCCCGCGACCAGATTGCTCGGCTTGTATCGGCGCAGCCCTGCGCCCTGATCGACGGCGACGTGCGCGCCGACGGCAACGCGACGATGTCCGGCATTGCCGGAACCGCGGAGGCCGAGACGATCCGCATGGGAGTCGCTGGTTTGCCGCTGCCGGGCGCAGTCGATTGGACGATTGTCGGGGCCAGCCAGGTTTTCTGCCCCGTTCTGGATGCGATCCGCGTGGCCGGGCCGCGCTTCGGGGCCTCCGGACCGCGCCTCGCACTTAACCTCGCCGATGGCAGGCTACTTTTATTCGCCGGGGATCCGATCAAGCCGAAGCTGACGATGCCGAGTTTCCCCGCCTATTTGCGGCTGGATTACATCGCGCATGACGGCACGGTGCAGCATTTGTATCCCCAGGTCGCCGACAAGAAGGAAGGCTATGTCGCCGATCCGATCGTCGCACTGAAAGCCGATGAGACGGTCGTCCTGGGCGACCCCAAACCCGGACACCCCGCCTGGATCGCGGATGAGCCGTTTGGAACGGATATGATCGTCGCCATCGCGTCGTCGCGCCCGTTGTTCGATAAGGTCCGGCCGGGCAATGTCGAGTCCGCGTCGGACTATCTTCGCGATCTGAAGGCGGCGATCGAAAACCTGCGCGGACGTGGCGATCGGCTTGTTGCCAATGCCATTATGGTGGATGTGCAACCGAAATAGTGCTACCTGAGTTGGGTATCGAAGCACATGTATCGCGCGTTACCGTCTGTTGCTTGCATGGGCGTTGCCGCCGACGTTACCGTTTCGACGGCCTGACAGCCAATGAGCCGAAACAAGACAATTTCGGCTCGACCTGAGCGGAGGTTATACGGTGCCACCAGCGGCAAGAGTCTCCGATATGCATGTTTGCCCCATGGTGACCGGGGTGGTTCCCCACGTCGGCGGGCCAATCCTGCCGCCGGGATGTCCGACAGTCCTGATCGGCGGCCTCCCCGCCGCGCGCGTCGGCGATATGGCGGTCTGTGTCGGTCCGCCGGATTCGATCATTCTGGGATCGTTTACGGTTCTGATCGGTGGCACACCGGCGGCTCGCATGGGTGACATGACCGCGCATGGCGGCTCCATCGTGATGGGTTTCCCCATGGTCATGATCGGATAAACGCCCGCTGCGGGCTTTGATCCTCTCGCTTTCTTACCGACTGAAACTTCGTCCAAGACGCAACAATGGGGTCCTCTGATCGTGCCAGCCTGGTCCCGCGAAAAAGCTATCATGACCATCACCTCGCCGCTCGGACCCGATGCGTTGATCGTCACGCATCTGTCCGCTCACGAGGCCATTAGCCAACCCTTCACTTACGAACTGGACGTTGTCAGTCAAAACGGCGTTGTCGATCCCGACAAGATATTGAACCAACCGGTTTGTGTGAACCTTAAGGCCGGCCAAACCACCTTGCGTCAATTTCATGGTATCGTGCAGAGCATTGCGACTCACGGTGCCACGCGGGGGCAGGATGACGCCGACCATTACCTCTATCACCTGACGGTCGTTCCGCGCCTGTGGTTCCTGAACCAGACAGTCGATTGCAGGGTCTATCAAAAGAAATCGATGGCCGACATCATCAAGGGCATTTTCCAGGATGCCGGGTTGACGGAATACTCGATCCAGGCTTCCAGCGGCGCGTCACCGCGCGAATATACGGTCCAATATAACGAAAGCGACCTGACCTTCATCCAACGCCTGATGGAGGAAGAAGGCTGCTACTACTTCTTCGAACACACCGCAGCCGGTCACAAAGTGATCGTCGCCGACTCCAACCAATCTTTCCCAACCCTGCCCGAAGTCGTGCTGAAATTGCAGGGAGCCGATGCCGACGGCGATCTGATCGAAGGCTGGTCGCGCTGGTCCCATACGGCGCGCGGAAAGTTCAAGGCCAAGGATTACGATCCGACGAAGCCCAACACGCTGTTACAAGAGGAAGTCCCGACCACGCTGAAAACCGGCGGTGCCTCGCTGCGCGATGATTTCCATTGGCCGGCGAAATCGTTCGAGGTCGACGGCGTCAAGAAGCACTCCAAGCACGAGATGGAAGCGTCCGAGGCCAATGCGTCCCTGTTTGAGGGCACGAGTCACATCGGGAAGATGGTCGCCGGTTCCAAGTTCAAGATCACCAGCCGACCTGCCACCAGCTACGACGACACGTATGTGCTGCGATCCGTCACGCACACCATCACCGACGAAAGCTGGATGACGAACGACGGTGTCGTCCTTTACGAAAACCACTTTACGTGCTTTCCGGCCAAAACAACCTTCAGGCTGCACGCATCAACGCCCCGTCCTCGTCTAGACGGGTTGCACAGCGCCCTGGTGCTCGGCCCCTCGACCGGGACCGGCGCGGCTCTCAAATACACCAGCGGAACGGATGAGATTTATTCGGACGATCTCGCCCGCGTGAAGATCCGCTTCTTCTGGGATCATCGTGGGGAAGCAACCGGCGGTGGCGCGATTTGGGCGCGGGTCATCCAGCCCTGGGCCGGGCCTGGGTTCGGCGGGCAGTTCATTCCGCGGGTCGGGACGGAAGTCGCGGTGGCGTTCATCGACGGCGACCCCGATCGGCCGATCGTGGTCGGAGGGTTATACAACGGACGCGACGCCCCGATCTATCCGAAGGACGAACACACAAAATCCGGCTTTCGGTTCAAGTCTTATGCCTCCGACAAGCCCGCCTACAACGAACTGACCTTTGACGATAAACAGGGCGACGAGCTCATCTACGTCTACGCGACCAAGAACCTGACATCGGTTGTTCAGGAGGAACGCTCGGTCACCGTCAAGGAAGGCAAAAACGCCGTAAAGGTCGAAAAGGGCGACAACACGCTTGACGTCGACACCGGCAAGAACGCCGTCAAGGTCGCGAAGGGCGATAACACGCTTGACGTCGATACCGGGAATAACACCGTCAAGGTGGGGACCGGGAACATGACGATCAAGGTCGACTCGGGTAAGGTCGAGATCGAGGCCATGCAGTCGATCAAGCTGACCGTTGGCGGCAGTACGTTGGAACTGACCCCCAGCGGCATCAAGATCAGCGGGACGATGGTCGAGGTTTCAGGCTCCGCCACCGCTAAACTGACCGGCGGGATGGCGACGGTTGAAGCGTCCGGCGTCATGACGGTCAAAGGCTCATTGGTTAAAATCAACTGACATGTCAGATACTCTCGCAAAACTCGCATCGGCCGACCTCGGGGCCATTCGCCCACATCTGGCACTGGCCGACGCACCCGCCGCCCTGATCGCCGCTACCCCCAGCGTGCCGGAGGCTTTCGCTGCGCTTGAAGCGAACGGCTTCCTGCTGGAAGCCGCGAAACTCCTCGGCCACGCGCTGCCGAAACGTCAGGCCGTTTGGTGGGCCTGTATGTGCGCGTTGCACACCGCTCCCGACACTCTTCCCGAGTCACATCGCAAGGTGCGCGAGGCCAGTGAGGCATGGGTCCGCCAGCAGACCGATCCCGTACGCCGCTCGGCGATGAGCATGGCGGAGAGCATAGGTTTTGAAACCCCGGAATCCTGGACCGCCATCGCCGCGTTCTGGAGCGGAGACTCGATGACTCCCGCGGATCAGCCGAAATTGCCGCCTCCGGCCCATTTGACCGGCGTTGCCGTTGCGGGCGTCATCGGACTTTCCGCCGTGCGCGGCGATCCCAAGCGGCAAACCGCACGATTGCAACGTTTCCTGGAAAGTGGCCGTAATATCGCCGCCGGCGGTCCCGGTCGACTGACTCCAGAGGATGCGTGATGAACAACGTCCCGATCACAGGCTCCGCCTCGTCGTGCCAAGGGCACATTGCCGTCCGGCCGACAACGAGGCGCTGACCCCATGGCCCTGACAATGAACGTTCTGCGCTGTCCGGGCACGGTGGCGCCCGAGACACGCACCCTGCAAGGTGGGGAGTATGTTGTCGGCCGCGGCCTCGACGTCGATTGGACGCTGATCGACACGAACCAGGTGATCTCAAAGCGGCACTTCATCGTCGCTTTTCGCGCCGGTGGCTGGCAAATCGCGGATGTCAGCACCAACGGAACCTATCTCAATCACGAATCGCAGCCTATCGGTCAGGGGAGCGTCCGCGATCTTCGCGACGGCGACCGCGTGCGGGTCGGCGAATATGAGATCGAGATAGGGTTGGAGGAGGTCGCTCAGGCAGGATTCGGGGCCGCGCCCGGCTCCTCCGCCAGTCCGTTCGGCGATCCCTTCGCCAACGATCCATTCAGCACGCCCAAGGCTCGGAACGCATTCGACGATCCCGATCACGTGCCGCACGCGGCCGGATTTGGCGGATCGCTGCTGCCCGACGACTTCGACCCGCTTGGTCCGATCGACGCCGCTCCGCCGGTCGCGCCGATGTCGCACCATCGGACCCAATCCGATCACTCTTCCGTGCTGGAGGATGCGTTTCGGCCGCCGGCGGAAAGCGGTCAAATGGCGTTTAACACGGGTGGGATTATTCCGGCCGCGCCGACCATTCCCGACGATTGGGGTGATGATTTTCTGTCGGGCATCGGCACCCCTGCCGCAGTGCCGCCCCCCTCCCCCGTTCAAACCGAGGTGCCGGCTGAACGCCCGGTGGAGGTGCCGCCCGCTCCCGCGGCGGAGATTGCCGGCGATCCATTTTCACCTGCCCCAGAGGCGACCGGCAGTCCCAGCGCCGAACCGCCACCGCGTGACGTGTCGCCATTCTTTGAGCCTGGTGTCGATATCGAGACCATCCCGCCGACACCGATCAAGGCAATCGTTCCGCCTGCCCCGCCCATCGCCGCCGCGCCGCCGCCCCAGATGCCCGCCTCTGCTCCGGGCGATGACGCGCTCATGGCTGCGTTCATGGCCGGAGTCGGATTGACCGATGTGCAACCGAAAGACGCAAAGGCCACGATGACGGCGCTGGGCGTCGCCTTTCGCGCCTTGGTTTCGGGTATCCGGGCGATTTTGATTGCGCGCGCGGCGATCAAGAGCGAATTCCGGATCGAACAGACGATGATCCGAGCCAGCGGCAATAACCCGCTGAAGTTTTCGGCGGACGACGACGATGCGTTAAGCGCCCTGATGGGTGTCGGCCGCCGGATCGACATGACTCCCGCGGCGGCCGTGGCCGATGCGCTGCGGGATATTCGCCTGCATGAACTGGCATCGATGGCCGCCATGCAATCGGCGGCGCGTGCCATGCTGAATGGTTTCGACCCAACCGCAATTCGCGCGGCCGCAGATCAAAGTGGCGGCATGACCGTTTTGCCGGCCCAGAAAAAGGCCCGTGCGTGGGACGCGTTCGAGGCTCTGCATGGCAAGACGGTGCAAGCCCTGAACGACGATTTTGACAGCGTATTCGGCAAGGCTTTCGCACGCGCCTATGAGGAAGCAATGCACGAGATTTCATCGAGGGACAGAAAATGATTACCCGGCGTGGATTTGTATTGCCGACTCTTGCCGCGATGGCGACGCTGTCGGCTCTCGCGGGATGTGCCCCACCCCCCAAGCCGCCGGCGATTCTGTCCTTGAACATCGTTGGAAGTACCGATCAAAATCCGGGCGCGACGGGGACCGCGTCGTCCGTGGCCATCCGTGTCTACCAACTGACCGCCACCGCGAAATTCGAACGCGCCGACGTCTTCGCGTTGACAGAGCGGGAGGCGCAAACGCTTGGCGCGGACAGCGTCGGCTCGCAAGAGTTCGTTATCTCTCCCGCGCAACAGCGGGAGGTGACGCTGGAATTGAAACCGATGGTGCAATGGGTCGGTGCTGTCGCGCTGTATCGCGACATCGACAACGCGCAATGGCGCGCGGTTGCGCCGGTCGCGACCAGCGGTCCGTCCCGACTGACCTTGTCGATCGGCAAGCTTGCCATCAAACTCCAACCCACGCCCTGACGTGTGGCGTGAAACGTTCTTGTGGCATTCCGCCACGGAGAAGAGTCCGCTGGCGTATCGGCCATGGCTGCGCAATGATGACGAAATCGGGAGGCGCTGAGCCATGAGCTGGACCAACCGTGTGGTCTGGCAGGAAGGTATGTTCCTGCGCACACAACATTTCCAGCAGCAGGATCGCTGGCTGGAACAACTCGTCCGCGGGCGTTCCCAATCGTTGCGCCCGCATCCATGGGGGTTGGTGAACTACGCGCTCGATCGCGATCTTTTGGCCACCGGACGATTCGCGCTGGCCACCGCGGCCGGGGTATTCGAGGATGGGACGCCGTTTGCCCTGCCCGGCGAGGCCGATCATCCGGCGCCGCTCGATCTGCCGGAAAATGCCCGCAATGTTCTGGTCTATCTCGGTCTACCGATCCGCCAACCCGGGGCCGTCGAGGTAGCCGACGCCGCGACCGAGGGCCGCTATGTGGCTCATGCGTTCGAGGCGTACGATACCCATTCCGCGTCGCCGCAACCCGCTGAACTGCAGGTCGGGCGGCTGAAAATGCGCTACCTCCTGGAGACGGAGGAGCGGACCGGCTACCTTTGCATCGGCCTTGCGCGGGTCACCGAAGTCAGCGCCGACCGGCGGGTCTTGTTGGACGAACGGTGGATACCGCCCGCGCTGGTTTGTTCGGCCACGCCCCCCATGTCCGGACTGATTGCCGAATTGGCGGGGATGCTGAATCAACGGGGAGAGGCTCTGGCCGCGCGTATGACGGCCCCCGGACAGACGGGGGTCGCTCAGGTCGCGGATTTCCTGCTGCTGCAATCGATCAACGGCTGGCAAAACGTCCTGGCCCACTGGGCGGATGCCGGCAACGTGCATCCGGAAGCGCTCTATACATCGCTGATCCAGATGGCCGGAGAGTTCTCGACGTTCCTCGAGACCCGTCGACCGACGTCCTATCCTGCTTATCGTCACGAGGATCTGCAACGCAGCTTCGCGCCGGTTGTTGCGGACCTACGACGGGCTTTGTCGGCGGTGTTGGAACAAACGGCCATCCCGATCCCGCTGCGCGACGCCCGTCACGGCGTGCGCGTCGGTCCCATTACCGATCGTTCTATTCTGCGCGCGTCCTCGTTTGTCCTGACCGCCATGTGCGATATGCCGACCGAAACGCTGCGTCGCGTCTTCCCCAGCCAGGTCAAGATCGGCGCGGTCGAGCAAATTCGCGAACTCGTGAACGTCGCGCTGCCAGGTATCGCCATCCGTCCCCTACCCGTCGCGCCTCGGCAACTGCCGTTCTATGCAGGCGCGACATACTTCGAACTCGATCGCGCCAGCCCGCATTGGCAGCAGATGCAGAATTCCGGTGGCTTCGCGATTCATATTTCCGGCGACTTCCCTAACCTCCGACTTGAACTGTGGGCGATCCGCGGATGAGCGACAATCCGTTTGACGAAGACAGCGACCGCACACAGGTCGTTCGACCCAATCCTGGCGGTGCCAGGCCCGCCGCGCGGCCCAGCCCGCCGGCGGCGTCCTTCCCGCAATCCCCGCCGCGACCAACGGAAGCGTTTGGCGGCGGACAAGCCGAGCGGGTGCCGCAAGCTGCGGCGGCTTTACCGGCGGATGGCGCGGAGTCCATAGCGACCGGTATCAATCCGCTGGTCTCCGCCGCCGGTCCTCTCCTTGCCCTGCTCGGCCGCCTTGGACGGACGCTGAACCAGCCTAACCCATCTGACCTGCGTGAACGCACACTGCAACAGATCCAGACGTTCGAGCGGGCCGCGAGCGCCGGGGGCGCCAGCCGAGAGCAGGTCATTCGTGCCCGCTACGCGCTCTGCGCAAGCCTTGACGACGTCTCCCAAGCCACGCCCTGGGGCGGCAATGGCGTCTGGGCCTCGCGTCCCTTGGTCACCAGTTTCGGTGAGGCTTTGCGTGGATACGAAGGGATCCAGAGCGGCGTCGGCTTCTTTAAGCTGCTCGACGATGTCAAAAACAACCCCGGAACGGAATTACCGCTTCTTGAGTTGATGTATCTTTGCCTTAGCCTCGGTTTCCAGGGGAAGTTCCGGGTCTCCGATCGGCCATTGGCGGAGCTCGACCGGGTTCGCCAGGACCTGTACACGATCATTTCCCACCATCGTGCCGCCGCCGAAGCGGCGCTGTCGCCGCACTGGGAAGGACTGGCGATCCCTTACCGCCCCGCGCGGGCAACCGTGCCGTCGTGGGTACTGGGCGCGGCCGCTGCGTTCGTTATCGGCGGATTGTTCGTCTGGTTCTCGACGACGCTGAACGCGTCGTCCGACGACTTGTTCGCGCGCGAGCTTGGCGCGCCTCAGGCAACCATGCCGCAAATTGCCCGCATTGCACCGATCAAGCCGCCGCCACCGCCTCCGCCGCCGAAAGAGCCTGAATCGCTGTATATTTTTCTGAAGCCGGAAATCGATCAGGGCCTTGTCGTCGTGCTCGGGGACCGATCGATGCCGATCGTGCGGATCCGTAATCGCGGCATGTTCCCGTCCGGTAGCGCCACGGTGTCCCCCAACTACATCCGTTTGCTGGAACGGATCGGAGAGGCACTCAAAGTCGAGAAGGGCCCGGTACAGGTCGTTGGATATACTGATAATCAGCCCATCAAGACGGTCCAATTCCCGTCCAACTACCAGCTCTCCGCGGCACGCGCCGAGGCGGCCCGGTCGATTATTGTCCGAGCCTTGGGAGATCCCGGCCGCGTCGTCGCGGAAGGACGAGCAGATGCCGATCCGATCGGATCGAACGCAACGCCGGAAGGCAGAGATGACAATCGACGCATCGAAGTCATACTTCGGAGGCTGAGCCAGTAACATGAGCGCCATTCTTCGCGTGCTTGGCTCACGCTGGTTCCTGAGCTTTGTCGGTGTCGCACTCCTGTCGATGCTGATCTGGTGGTTCGGCCCGTTCGTTGAGGTTTTGGACAGCGTCATCATTCGGGGATGCCTGATCGGGGTATTGGTCCTGATCTGGGCCGCGACCAATTTTCTGCTCGATTGGCGGCGCCGCAAGACCGATGCCGACCTGGTCGAGGGCGTCACCGCAAGCGCCGGCGATCCGGGTGCAGCGGCGGCCGCGGAAGAATCCGCGGCGATGCGTGACAAACTGACCAACGCGTTGGGCCTGTTGGCCAAGGCGTCAGGCTCACGCGGATACCTGTACGAGCAACCTTGGTACGCAATCGTCGGGCCTCCCGGGACGGGGAAGACGACGGCATTGGTGAATGCCGGCCTCAGCTTCCCCTTGGCGTCCGAGATGGGACAAAAAGTCTCGGGCTTCGGTGGGACAAGGATGTGCGATTGGTGGTTTACCGAAAACGCAGTCCTGATCGACACCGCCGGACGATACACGACGCAGGAGGACTCAACCGTCGATAAGGCGGGCTGGGATGCCTTTCTTTCGTTGCTACGACGCACCCGCGCTCGGCAGCCGCTGAACGGCCTGATCGTGGTCTTCTCCCTGCAGGACGACCGGCAACCGGACACCAGCATCGGAAGCGCCACGGCGGCCCAGCGTTCGGTTCACGCCGCGACAATCCGTCGTCGTATCAAGGAGATATACGAAAAACTCGGCGTCCGCGTTCCCATCTATGCCGTCTTCACCAAAACCGATCTGCTGGCCGGGTTCACCGACTTTTTCGCCGACATGGACAGAGAACGCCTGGGCCAGGTCTGGGGCATGACATTCCCCGCCAAGGGGCCGGGCGAAGACACACGGGCGACCTTTACGAGCGAGTTCGGGCTGTTGGTGCAGCGATTGAACGATCGCCTGCTTGATCGATTGCACGCCGAACGCGGCCCCGACCGCCGGACTTTGATTGCCGGATTCCCGGCGCAGGTGGCGAGCCTGCAAAATCCACTGGCCGACTTTATCCAGGAAGCATTCGGAGGCTCCCGCCTCGATCCCGCCCCGCTGCTGCGCGGCGTCTATCTGACATCGGGCACGCAGGAAGGCACACCGGTCGACCGCCTGACCGCCACAATGGCGCGGAGTTTCGGCATCGATCAGCGGCGTGCTCCTTCCCTGGTTGCCGAACAAGGCCGCAGCTACTTCCTGACCCGACTGCTTAAGGACGTGATATTCGGCGAGGCGATGCTTGTATCTCGCGATCCCGCCGCGGTCCGACGTTCGCTCATGCTTCGGATTGGCGCCGCCGCTTTGGCCGGGGTCGTGGCTCTGGCCGGTGCCGGGGCGCTTATCCAGACCAATGCGGTCAACGCGGACGCGATCGCCACAACCGATGCGGCGCTCAAGGCCTATATCGCTTCGGCGCAAGCTCTGCCACTCGATCCCGTGCGTGACGGCGACCTGCCGCGCATCCTGCCCGTGCTGGATCAAGCGCGCGCGTTGCCGTACGGCAAGGAGAATCATCCCAATCCGTTCCAGTTCTTCCCGGGTCTGTCACAAACAGGCAAGCTGGCCGCGGGCGCGAACGAAGTGTACGGCAATGCGTTAAAGCACATTCTGCTGCCGCGGCTGATCTTTCGCCTCGAAAGCCAGATGCGGCAGAATTTCAACCAGCCCGACTTCCTGTATGAAGCCACGCGTGTCTATCTCATGCTGGGTTCCGCCGGGCCGCTGGATCGCGGCACGATCAAGGAATGGATGCTGTTTGACTGGCAGCTGAGTTACCCGGGGCCGGCGGGCCAGCCCATTCGTGACGGCCTCGCCAAACACCTGGCTGTGCTGCTGGACGGTCGCCTGCCCCAGGTTCCAATCGATGGTGCATTGATTGAGGACGCACGCCGAGCATTCAGTCGTATTACACTTGCGAGTAGGGTTTACAGTTCGATCCGTCGGTCGCCGCAGGCATCCGCTGTCGCCATGTGGCGTCCGGGCGACGCCGCGGGAGCATCCGGTGTGCGCGCTTTCCGCCGCACGTCGGGGAAGCCGCTCACCGAAGGTATCCCTGGCTTCTTTACTGTCGACGGCTTCTACAAAGTACTCTTGCCACAATTGCCGGCAGCCGCGCGGCAGGCCGCGAGCGAAAGCTGGGTTCTTGGGCGAGAGGCTGAAGTAGACCCATCCAGCCCGCAGGTCCTGAACCTGCAGGCTGACGTCGTTCGCCTTTACACAGCGGATTACGCGAAAGAGTGGGACGGACTTCTGGGCGATCTGGAGATCGAGCCGCTTGGAGGCATGCAACAGGCGGTGCAGAATCTGTATATCCTGTCGTCGCCTCAGTCGCCGATGCGGGACCTGCTGGCCGGCATCACGCGCCAGCTTACGTTGACAGTTCCGCCTGTGCCGACCGATGCCGCGGGCGCGGCAGGTGCCGCAGCTGGGGTCGCGGCCGCCGTTGCGAGTAACGCTGTCGCCGGGGCGACTTCAAGATTGCAGGGCCTTATAGCACCGACCGGTCCTGCGCCCGAACCTCCCGGCAAAGCGATCGAGACGCGCTACGCGGCGTTGATTGCCTTTGTCGGCAAGGGACCCGGCGCTCCCGTCGACAATGTCCTGAAGATCATGAACGACCTTCAGCAGCAGCTTTCCCGTTTGGCGAACGCCGTCCCCGGCAGCGCTCCGCCGGCCGGCGGGGACGATCCCGCCGCTTTGCTCCAGGCAGAGGCAACCCGCACGCCCCAGCCGGTTCAACGTTGGCTGCTATCCATCTCCAACGCCGGCGGACAATTGCGCAGCGGCGGTGCCCGCAAGGGTGCGGCGGAAGGGTTTAACGCCCCCGGTGGGCCGGCATCGCTGTGCAAGCAAGCCGTCACCGGTCGCTATCCGTTCGCCAGCACCGCATCCAGCGACATTCCCATCGACGATTTCGGACGCTTGTTCGCACCGGCCGGCATGTTGGACCAATTCTTTACCCAACAGCTTCGCCCGTTCGTCGATATGTCCGGAGCAACCTGGAAGCCGCAGGCCGTCGCAGGCGTGTCCTCCCCGGTATCGGCGGGGGATCTGGCGCTGTTCCAGCGTGCCAGCATGATCCGAGACCTGTTCTTCGCGGCCGGAGGGAACCAACCATCCGTTCGCTTCGATCTTGTGCCGGTATCGCTGGACCCCGGAGCCAGGCAAGTGACCCTGGACCTGGAAACAACATCCGTTGTCTACGCGAACGGACCCATTCGCTCGACATCGGTTACCTGGCCTGGAGCACCGACGCGCATGAACAGTGCTCGCTTGGTATTCGATCCCCCGCCATCCACGGGCCCGACAACATTGCAGGCAAGCGGGCCTTGGGCGTTGTTCCGGCTGTTCCAGCAAGGGAATCTGCAACAAAGCGGTTCCGCGGATCGCTATACCCTGACGTTCGCGTTGGGAGACCGAAAGGCAGTGTTTGAAATCAGAGCCGGATCGGTGCTGAACCCATTCGCACCGGGAATCCTCCGAGACTTCAGATGCCCAGGCCTTTAACGCCCTCGGTACAAATGGGCTTTTACGGCAAGCTGCCGGCGCGCGGTGACTTCGTTCGCCATGGGTTGCCGCGCGACTTTATCGATCCGTGGGACCAATGGCTTGATGGCGTGCTCAGCATCACCCGCTCCGAAAGCGGTGATGCCTGGCTGCCGGCCTATTTGGAAGCACCAGTATGGCGCTTCGCCCTGCCCGCCGGCCTGTGCGGCAGTCGTCCCGTGCTCGGCGTTACAATGCCGAGCGTGGATAAGGCGGGGCGGTATTTTCCGATTACGTTTGCCGCGATACCGGATGCTCCGGACCTTGATCCGATGACCGGCGGCGATTGGCTTGACCACTGTGAGGATGCCGGGCGTGACAGCCTCGAATTCGATGTGGCACCCGATAGGATCGCCGCTGACCTGCCGGACCCATTGCTGAGCAGGGCAGCGACACCCACACGCGAATCGCATTGGTGGACGAGCGGCTCTCTTCGTCTGCCACCCAGACAAATTTCGCTCTTTGGTCTACCAGATCATCGGCTGTTCGCGACGATGCTGGGGATTTCCGGAGATGCGACAATGCCGGCGGATGCATCATGAATGAGGCTCGATACCGCTCCTGGGCGACAACCCACCCCGGAACAAAGCGCAAGTACAACGAAGACAGCTTTGTCGACCGCCCGGACCTTGGATTATGGGCTGTCGCCGATGGTGCCGGTGGGCATCATGCCGGTGAGGTCGCGTCCGGTATGATCCGGGAAGCGCTGGAGTCGATCCCGCCGGAGCTTTCCGCGTCAGAGTTATTAGCCGAAGTCCGTCTGCGTATCACCGCCACACATGCAACCTTGGTTGAGATGGCGCAGGAGCGTGGCGAAGGCGCGATGATCGCCTCCACGATTGTCGCGGTGCTGATTCGGAACGACTATTTCGCGTGCCTTTGGGCCGGCGACTCTCGATCCTATTTGCTGCGGGACGGCGTGCTGCGCCAGGTCACCCGCGATCATAGCCTGGTGCAGGATCTGGTCGATTCCGGGATGATCACGGAAGAGGAAGCGGAAAACCATCCACGCGCCAATGTCATCACCCGCGCGGTCGGCGCGGAGACCGATGAGCTGGTCCTGGATAAGGTGATGGAGCGCTTACAGCCGGGCGATCGGCTTCTGCTGTGCAGCGACGGGCTGTGCAAAACACTGCCGAAGGATGTGATGGCAGAGCTTTTGGGTGTGCAGAACGGCGATGCCCCGCCGAAGGTCCTGGTAGAAGCCGCAGTGGCGGCAAACGCTACTGATAATGTCACCGCGGTCGCGATCGAGTTTACGCGATAACCGTTTCTATCCACGCAACGTTTCGGAATATTTCCGACCGGGTTTCGGCTCCGGTCGCCACAAACAAAAAGCGCGGGACTTTCGTCCCGCGCCCTTGATCGGATCAGCCGGTTGGCTAGCTGGCAACCATCTTGGTCAGGTCGTAACCGACGGTGCTCGGGCTCATGGAGATGCCCGGATCGACGTTCTTGTAGGTGACGCTGATCTTGGCGAAGTTCAGAGTCAGGGTTTCCGTCGGCATCAGGTCACCGCCGGAGCCGCCACCTTGGCCGTGGGCCGAGATGCCGTAGTGGCTAATACCAGTGTTTTCAAGCTCATAGATCAGGAAGTCGCCAACGCCCTTGGCGGTGTTGGTCGTGAACTTGATCGTGACCTTGGTGTTCAGCTTGCCACCCCAGGCTTCGCCGAGGAGCGGGTTGGAGGACACGTCCATCCGCTTTGACAGCGTGATGTCCTGGATCGCCACTTCGCCGGCTTCGCGGTTCGCGCCGCCGCGATGGGCGCTCGCCATGTGGCGCTGAACGCCCCACGAGAAGCTGTCGACGTCGATCCAGCCTTCGAAACCTTTGGTGTTAGCACTGCCCTTAAGGGAACCGTACTTAAGATAGATAGCCATGTTTTCTTCCTCCGTTGCTAAAGGATAACCGCTGATCCTTACGCAATCTTGTAGTGGAATGAGCCTTCAGTGTCCACGGAAATGGCGACTTCACCTATGGTTCCACCCTCGGCAAGACGCCCCAGGACTTCCGCGGAAAGTTCGGGGAGTAAAGTCCGGGAAAGTATGTTTTCAACGTTACGCGCGCCCGAGGAGGACTCCGTGCAGCGGGCGGCAATCGTATCGACAAGCAGCTCGTCCCACGAGAAACCGGCCCCATAGGCTTCGCGCACGCGGCGACGGATACGGTTCAGTTGGAGTTCGACGATCTTGCGGATGATGTCGGGCGACAGCGGGAAGTAAGGCACCAGGGTCACCCGCCCCAGGAACGCCGGCTTGAAGTACTTCATCAGCTCGGGTCGCAGCGCTTCCGCCAACGTCGCCGAATCCGGCGCCGTTTCCGGATCCGCGAACAACCGGGTGATAAGATCGGTCGCGGCATTGGACGTCATGATGATGACGGTGTTCTTGAAGTCGATGTCGCGGCCTTCGCCGTCCTTCATGTTGCCCTTGTCGAACACCTGGAAGAAGACATCCTGAACGCCGGGATGGGCCTTTTCCATTTCGTCGAGCAGGACGACGGAGTACGGTCGGCGGCGCACCGCTTCCGTCAGAATGCCGCCCTCGCCATACCCGACATAGCCGGGCGGGCTCCCCATCAACAGGCTGACCTTATGTTCTTCCTTGAACTCGGTCATGTTGATGGTCGTCAGGTTTTGTTCACCGCCATAGAGCAGATCGGCGAGCGTCAGCGCCGTTTCGGTCTTGCCGACGCCGGAGGTTCCCACCATCAGGAAGACGCCTATCGGCTTTCTTGGATCGGTCAACCCTGCTCTGCTGGTGCGAATCGCCTGCGCGACAGCTTCCAGGGCATGCGGCTGACCGACGATGCGCTGCCCCATGGTGTCCTGAAGGTTCAGCACCGTCCGGATTTCATTTGACTGCATGCGACCGGTGGGAATGCCGGTCCAACCCGCAACGATTTCCGCCACCGCCTGACCGTCGACGACCGGGAAGATCAGTGGCTCCTCCCCTTGAATCGCTCGTAGGTTCGCGGTCGCCTCGCTCAGACGCACGCGGAGCACGTCCTTGTCCTCGGTGTTTTCGGCGTCCTCGATCGCGGAGCGTGCTTCGCCGATCGTCGTCGCGAGCACTTTCTCCTGCTCCCATCGCGCCAGCAGCGCTTCCAGTTCCGTCGCTAACTGGGCGCGTTCGGCGATCAACGCGGCGCGTCGATCCTCGTGTTTTTCGCCCGCGGCAATTTCACGATCCAGGATCGCGACTTCGGTGTCGATCAGCGACGTGCGGCGTTGGCGGTCTTCGATTGACGCCGGATTGGCCGCCTGACTCATGGACACACGCGCGCAAGCCGTATCGATCAGGCTGACGGCCTTATCCGGCAGTTGGCGCGAGGGGATGTAGCGCGCCGACAGCCGCACGGCTTCGCTGACGGCCTCATCAAGGATGCGGACCTTGTGATGCTTCTCCAACGTCGAGACCAGGCCGCGGATCATCGCGACGGCGATGGGTTCCGACGGCTCCTCGACCTTCACCACCTGGAACCGGCGAGTCAGCGCCGCGTCCTTCTCGACATACTTCTTGTACTCGGCCCAGGTGGTTGCCGCGATCGTGCGCAGCTCGCCGCGCGCGAGCGCGGGCTTCAGCAGGTTCGCGGCATCGTTTTGTCCCGCGGCCCCACCGGCGCCGATCAGTGTATGAGCTTCGTCGATGAACAGTATGATCGGCTTGGGGCTGGCTTTGACCTCATCGATCACACCGCGGAGCCGGTTCTCGAACTCCCCCTTCATCCCTGCGCCCGCTTGCAGCAGACCAAGATCGAGAGACCGCAGCGTGACGCCCTGCAAACCCGGAGGCACATCGCCTGAAGCAAGCCGCAAGGCAAAGCCTTCAACGACCGCTGTTTTGCCGACCCCGGCCTCACCGGTCAGGATCGGATTGTTCTGCCGTCGGCGGGTCAGGATATCGATGACCTGACGGATTTCGGAATCGCGCCCCAGAATGGGGTCGATCTTGCCGGCTTTTGCCTGGGCGGTCAGGTCGGTGGTGAACTGCTCCAAGGCACCGCCGCCGCCGCGCGGCGCGCCGGCACCGTCGGCGGGCTGTTCTCCGGGCGCATCGGACCCAGCACCCAAGGCAGCCGCTTCCGCGCTGTTCGCGGTAATCGCGGCGAAATCGCGCTTAAGCAGATCGGAAGAGATTTTCAGCAATTGGCCGGAGGCATCACGCGCGTGGCGCGACAATGTCTCATCCGCGAGCAGCGCCCAAAGCAGATGCCCGGACCGAACGCGCGTCGCACCTTGTTCGAGAGAGGCGAGCAGCCACGCCTGCTTGACGGTTTCGACAATTTCCGGTGCCAGGGACGGCGGACGACCATTGCCGGACTTCATCTTTTCGAGCGCGCGATTCAGGTCCGCCGCGAACCGCCCCATATCGATTTCATAGTGCCGCAGGATCGCCGAGATATCCCCGTCCGCGCGATCGGCCAGCGTCACCAGCCAATGCTCGATCTCCACATTATAATGCGTCCGAGACAAGGTCAGGCCGGCGGCGGCTTCCAATGCCTTACGGCATGTTTCGTTGAGTCGGGATACCAGTTGCTTCAGATCGATAGCGGCCATTACGCCCCCCAAGGTTCGTCCGCCAATCTGACGGCACAACGTTTCCCGCAGAGTGTCGCGCCTGAACGATGCGTCACCCCGACGGTATTTCGGATGGCCACACTATGTGGTAAACGAAACCATTGTCCAGCACGGAAGGGGCTCTCGCGGCATGAACTACCCAGACGGATTCGACCTGGAGACGCTGCTGGCCCCCTTGGACGGGGACGCCCCGCAAGGCACCGATATCCGAGAGGACTTCTCGGCTCAGTCACCGTACAGTCGCCTGCGCGACGCCCGATCCAATGCCCGCGACGCGGAACGTCAGGCGGAAAGTCCCGACCCCGACGGCCCGCCGCCGGCAGATCCCGGGCCATTGTGGCGCGGCCTGCGAGAACTCGGCCTTAAGGTCATTGCGGAAACAGCGAAGGACATCGAAGTCGCCGCATGGATTACCGAGGCCTATGTCCGCAGCCATGGGCTTATCGGGCTGGCGGCCGGCGTTCGCCTGATCACCGGACTATCCGAACAATATTGGGACGACGTTTTTCCGTTACCGGATGATTACGGGATGGAAACCCGCGTTGCCCCGGTTACCGGTCTGAACGGGCACGACGGCAACGGCTCGCTGCGCCAACCGTTGTTCCAGCTTAAACTGTTCGACCGCCCCGACGGCACATCACTTGCCCTCTATCAATACCGTGCATCCGTCCAACTCGCCTCGCTCGACGCCGCCCGGCAGCAGCAACGCATCGAGGCCGGTGCAATCCCCTTCGGCGACATCGAGAAAGAGGCACGCTCGGTCGGTGTCAGACCGTTGCGGCGCCTGCGCGAAGAAGCCACCGAAGCGCTCGAAGCGTGGGAGGCCATGTCGACGCTGCTGGATGACAAAGCGGGGGCCGATGCGCCGTCGACGAGCCATACACGCGATCTGCTGCGGGAACTGATCGAAATCGCCGATCGCTACGCACCGGCCGATGCGGCCGCCGGCGCGACCGACGACGCTACAGGTGCAGTTGCCTCCGCCTCGGCTGGCGGCTTCGTCGGACAAATGCCGGCCGGCGGGATGATGATTGCCGGAGCCGGCTTTGCCGTGCCGGCAACTGCGGTCGCCAATCGCGAGGACGCGTTGAAGGCACTGGAGAACATCGCGACCTTCTTCCGGAAGACAGAGCCTCATTCCCCCCTATCCTATACGCTCGACGAAGCGGTGCGCCGCGGCCGTCTGACCTGGCCCGAATTGCTGGAGGAGGTGATCGCGGATCGCGAGGCGCGCAATGCCGTGCTCAGCTCCCTCGGCATCAAACCGCCGCCACCGCCCGCGGAAGACGGCTACTGACCTTGTAATCGGCGATCGGAATCAAGGCGGTGTACAAAACATTGACCGGGTTCCTATCGGTTGGCTAATATTCGGCAAGCGCGTTGGGGTGGACCTGTACGTTTTCCGAGGAGCCGGAGAACGAAACGGATTGCCACCGCCATCGCACGTTGCGACGGCTATTTTTGCAACACCTATCTTTGCGACGGGGAAGCGGAACCATGAGTGCAAGCGTTCACGACAAATTGAACCGCGTTCGCAAACCGCGGGTGCACATCACCTACGAGGTGGAAACCGAAGGTGCCGAAGTGGTCCGCGAACTGCCATTCGTGGTGGGCGTGATGGGGGATTTTTCCGGCGACCCGACGGCACCGCTGCGTCCGCTCGCGGATCGGAAGTTCATCCAGATCGATCGTGACAATTTTAACGAGGTCATGGCGGGTATGAACCCCGGGCTGAAGCTCAAGGTCGATAACACGCTTTCAGAAGAAGGCGGCCAGATGGCGGTCGATCTGAAGTTCAACTCGATCGACGATTTCGAACCCGCCCGCGTCGCGCAACAGGTCCCCGCCCTGCGTGCCTTGTTGGAAACGCGCGCCAAGCTTCGCGATCTGATGTCTAAGGTTGATCGTTCCGACGAGCTGGAAGGCCTTCTGGAGCAGGTTCTGCAGAACGCCGACGATTTGAAATCCCTGTCCAGCCAACTCGGCATCGACAAGCAGGAAGGCTGATCCATGTCCGGCACACAGACCTCCACCTCCGCCGCCGCGACCGAAACCTCGGAAGGCGTCTCCTTCCTTGATCAGGTTGTCGCCGCAACGAAACAGACCGCGCCGGATCAGGCGCAGGATCTGGTGAAGAACCTGGTCGAGCAGGCGATGGCCGGCACGGTCACATTCGACCGCAATCTGTCCCGCACGTTTGAACGTGCGATCGCCGCGATTGACCGCAAGCTGTCCGGTCAGCTGAACGCGATCATGCACAATCCCAAGTTCACTCAGTTGGAAGGGACTTGGCGCGGGCTGCACTATCTCGTGATGAACAGCGAGACGAGCACCAACCTCAAAATCCGCACCCTGAACATCTCGAAGCGCGACCTGACCCGCGATCTGACGCGCGCGGTCGAATTCGATCAAAGCCAGTTGTTCAAGAAGATTTACGAGAACGAGTTCGGCACCCCTGGCGGCGAACCCTATGGCGCGCTGATCGGCGACTATCAGTGGACTCAGCATCCGGATGACGTCGAAACGCTACGGCTGATCTCCAACGTCGCCGCCGGCGCGTTTGCGCCGTTCATCTCCGCGGCCGGTCCCGGCATGTTCGGCTTCAACGACTGGACGGAACTGTCCAAGCCCCGCGATCTCGCCAAAATCTTCGAAAGCGCGGACTACGCGAAATGGCGCAGCTTCCGCGATAGCGAAGATGCGCGCTTCGTCAATCTGGTCATGCCCCGCACACTCGCTCGGCTGCCCTATGGTGCCGCGACCAAGCCGGTTGACGAGTTCAACTACGAAGAAGCGCCGTATGACGAAGCCGGTGCCGCCAAGGCAATGGATCACAACGACTATTGCTGGATGAACGCCGCCTATGCGATGGGCACGCGGCTTACCAACGCGTTCGCACAGTACGGGTTCTGCACTGCCATTCGCGGTGCCGAGGGCGGCGGTAAGGTCGAGAACCTTCCGACCCACGTCTTCACGTCGGACGATGGCGACATGGACACCAAGTGCCCGACTGAAATCGCGGTCACCGATCGTCGTGAGTTCGAGCTTTCGAATCTCGGCTTCCTGCCGCTCTGCCATTATAAGAACACCGACTATTCCGTGTTCTTCGGCGCGCAGTCCGTGCAAAAGGCCAAGAAATACGATCGCCCGGAAGCCACCGCGAATGCCGCGATCTCCGCTCGCTTGCCGTATCTGATGGCGACCGGTCGTTTCGCTCACTACCTCAAGGTGATGGCGCGCGACAAAATCGGCAGCTTCGCGGAAGCCAGCGATGTCGAAATCATGTTGAACCGTTGGATTTCCAACTACGTCAACACGAACGAAAACGCCGGCCAGGACATGAAAGCCCGCTTCCCGCTGCGGGAAGCAAAGGTTGAGGTTCGCGAAATTCCGGGTAAGCCGGGTTCCTACAATGCCGTCGCGCATCTTCGCCCTTGGCTGCAAATGGAAGAACTGACCACCAGCCTGCGCATGGTCGCGCGTATCCCGGCCGCGGGCGGCTAACCACTCGCCACGGGGCGGGCCCAATCGTGGACACTGTCCTGGAAGCTGCCGTCGGATCTGACGACACCCCTCCAGAACCCTTTTCGCCATTGCGGGAAGCGGTTCTGGACGGGAAGTTCCTTGGTTCAAAAAACGCGCAAATCGCCGAAGACTTCGCCGACTTTCTGACGGCGACCGACAGCGACGCACTCGTCCTTTGGTTCGGACGCGACATTGCTCGGCATATCCGAACAGACGTGACCGCGGTTCGCAGTGCGTTGGATCGCGATATCGCGATGCTCGATACCGCGATATCCGAACAACTCGACGCCATTCTGCACGATCCGAAATTGCAGCGGTTTGAAGGCCGGTGGCGGGGTCTTGCCTGGCTCGTCGACGGCGTCGATCAAAACACACGCCTCAAAATCAAGCTTTTGAACGTGACCTGGCCGGATATCTGTCGCGACCTGGAACGCGCGACGGAGTTCGATCAGAGCAATTTGTTCCGTAAAGTCTATGAAGACGAATTCGGTTCCCCCGGCGGGGAGCCTTATGGGCTGCTGATCATCGATCACGAGGTGCGCCACCGCCCGACGGCGGAAGCGCGAACCGACGATGTCAGCGCCTTGATGGCACTCTCGGGGATCGCTGCCGCAGCGTTTGTTCCCACGATCCTCGCCGCCTCGCCGTCGTTGCTGGAAGTCGACCAGTTTTTCGAATTGGCGAACGTCGCCGATATCCTCGCACCGATGAAAAACGCCGAACATACGCGATGGCGGGCACTCACTTCCCGCCCGGATATGCGGTTTATCGGCATCGCGCTGCCCCGTCTGCTCGCGCGCTCTCCCTGGCTTGATGACGGAACAAGGGCAGATGGCTTCCGTTATGCGGAATCCGTCCCCAACACCGCGTCGCGTGTTTGGATGAGCGCGGCCTTCGCCTTCGCCGCCGTCGTCGCCCGCGCCTTCTCGAACTACGCTTGGCCTGCGGACGTGCGCGGCGTCGATATTGATCGCGTCGGCGGCGGGCTTGTCGACCAAACTCCCGCCGAACCCTTCCGTACCGATCCGGGCCACGTTTGGACGCGCGTACCCCTGGAGATTGTCTGGAACGACCGTCAGGAGCGGGAGTTGTTGAGTGCGGGCCTCATCCCGCTTTCCGCGGTACCATACTCGGAGGAGTTGGTCTTCGGAGCCGTGCGCAGCCTTCAGGCCCCGCAACGTCACAGCGGGCAGAACGCCACCATCGCCGATGCCAATGCACGCCTCTCCGCCCAGATCAACTCGATCCTGTGCGCGTCGCGCTTTGCCCACTATCTGAAGATGAAGGGACGCCAGATGGTGGGTTCCTTCAAGACCAGCGACGAAATCCAATTGAATTTGCAACAGTGGCTTTCGGGCTATGTGAATTCAAACGTCAATTCGACCGGTGACAGCCGAGCGCGTTATCCGCTGGTGGCGGCGCAGGTGGAGATACGGGAAAAGCCGGGCTCTCCCGGTAGTTTCGGATGCGTTGTCCAACTGCAGCCGCATTATCAATTAGACGATGTCGCGGCAACGTTCCAACTCGTTGCCGATTTGGGTAAGCGATAAGCTCGACCAACCATGACCTTAAGGAATCTCCAATGACCGAACTATCCGCATCCGCCTTGTTGCGCGCAGGCAGACTGGCCGATGCGGTCGCCGCCGCGCAGGCAGCGGTTCGGAAAGCGCCAACCGATCTCGGTGCCCGCATTCTGCTGGCGGAACTGTTGGCCCTTTCGGGTAACCTCGAACGGGCGGATGTCATTCTTGACGCGGCCTCCGCGGTCGATCCGAGCGCGACGATGGTCTCCGCGGAATTTCGCCAGCTTATCCGCGCGGACATGGCGCGCCGGCAGCTGTTCCGCGATGGGCGTGTGCCGGAGTTTCTGGCTGATCCGACGGAAGCGCAACGCCTGCAACTCGCGGCGCTCGTCTCGTATCGCGCGGGTGCCTTCGCTGAATCCGCTCGCCTCGCACAACTCGCCGAAGCCGCTCGGCCGCACGTCGCCGGCGATCATGACGGCACGCCGTTTGACGACCTGCGCGACGTCGACGATCTGCTCGCGGGTACGTGCGAGGTACTGACGACAACCGGCAAGTATTTCTGGATCCCGATCGAACGGATCGTCAGCGTCGAGTTTCATCCGCCCCGCCGTCCGCGCGATCTGCTCTGGCGGCGCGCGTCCATGACGGTCTCGGAAGGTCCCGATGGCGACGTCTATATCCCCGTGGTGTACACGTCCGAGGATGAGTTGACGGACGTCCAACGGCTGGGACGGGAAACCGACTGGGTGCAGGCCGATGGCGGTCCCGTGCGCGGTGTCGGCCAACGGGTTTTCCTGGTCGGAGAAGAAGGCGTCGGAATCATGGAGCTTGGCACGCTCCAAACCGGCGCATGAGCGGGCGCATTGGGTCAGGCACGCGCGGTACGGCGGTCCGTGTTCAACTTCCCCTCCTGGACAGGTTGATCGACGACGCACCGGATCAACCGCGCGATCCGCCCCTTTCCGCTTCTGAGTCGATGATTACGCTGCGGAATTCGGTTCGCAGGGATCTCGAGGCGTTATTGAACGCCCGTCGCACCTGGCGGTCCTGGCCAAGCTCCATGACCGAGCTTGCAACGTCGCCCGTTGGGTTCGGCATACCGGATTTCGGGGCCGCCGCATTCAACGATCGCCGCCAGCGAGAGGCGTTGCGCCTGGAGATCGAGGAAACCATCCGACGGTTCGAACCGCGGTTTCTGTCTATCAAGGTTGCGCTGGGCGATATGGACGCGGGATTGGAATCAACACTCCGCCTGCGGATTGAGGCTGTGCTGCATGCGGAACCCGCGCCGGAAGCCGTGACATTCGACACGTTGCTTGACCCGTCGAACGATCAGGTCATCGTGCGTACAATCGATGGGCAATGATCCGATGACCCAAAGACACCACCGTCGCGGCGAATCTCCCCATGTCTGACACTCTGCTTCCGTATTACGAGCGCGAGCTGAACGCGATAAAACGTATCGCGGGCGAATTCGCCGAAGCCCATCCCAAGATCGCATCGCGCCTGCGCCTGTCCGCCGACGGTGTCGACGACCCGCATGTCTCTCGCTTGTTGGAGGGCACCGCGTTCCTCGCGGCGCGGGTGCATCACCGGCTGGACGATGAATTTCCCGAATTAACCGATGCACTGCTGAACCTGCTGTATCCGCATTACCTTGCGCCGATACCGTCCTGCATGGTCGTGCAGCTGGATGCCAATGGTGATCTCGCGAACCCGACGCGCTTGGCACCGGGTATCGCGTTTGACACAGAGCCGGTGCACGGCGAACCGCTGCGCTACCAGTCGACCGCGCCCGTCACTTTGTGGCCGATCGAGATCGAGGCGGTCAGACTGTCGGGCCTGCCGATTGTCGCGCCTCCGAACCCCGAAGCCGCGGGCGCAATGGCCGTTCTGCGGATAACGTTGAAATGCGGTTCGTCGGACGGGACCTTTAACCAACTCGGCGTGGACCAGCTTCGCTTTTTCCTGCGCGGCCCATCAAACCAAACCTTGCCGCTCTACGAATTGCTATGCGCCCATGCGATATCGGTCGCTTATGCTGATTCCGCCGTGGACCCTACCCCGGTCGTCGTGCCCGGCAATGTCATTCAACCCGGAGGCTTCGGTCCGGACGAAGCCCTGATCCCATGGTCGGCACGCGGGTTTTCCGGCTTCCGCTTACTGACGGAGTATTTCGCGTTTCCCGAGAAGTTCCTGTTCGTGGACTTCGGCAAAATCGACGACAAGACCCTGGTTTCAGGCGGGAAAAAGCTCGAAATCTTCGTCTATCTCGACCGCGCCGCGCCGGAACTGGAACGCGTGATCAATCAGCAATCCCTGGCCTTGGGATGCACGCCGGTTGTCAACATCTTCCCGCAACGGTGCGAACCCATCAATCTGAACAGCACCGACACAGAGTATCGCATTGTACCTGACGCACGCCGCCCCCGCGCCATGGAAGTCTGGAATGTCACGGCCGTGCGCGAGGTACTGCAAGACGGTACAAGCCGCCCCTGGCACCCCTTCTACCGGCTGGCGGAACATTCGTCCGCTCCTGGCAGCCCTGGCGGCTACTATCAGCAAACCCGCCGTCCGTCCGCGCCGGGCGTGCCCGGAACCGAAGTGTTCCTCGCGCCGTTCGATACCGAATTCGACCCGGATCAACCGGCCGAGACGGTTCTGTCGATCGACGCCTTGTGCATCAATCGCGACCTGCCGACCGACCTGCCGTTTGGCGGCGGACGGCCGGGATTGCGCCTGGTCGAGGGCATCGCCGCGGTCGCCGGAATCAGCGCGGTCACGCCCGCCACGACGACACTGCGCCCTCCCCTGCGCGAGCAAGGTTTCTGGCGCCTCGTCTCTCACCTCTCCCTCGGCCATCTTTCCGTCGTTGGCGGCGCGCAGGGGGCGATCGCGCTGAAGGAAGTTCTGCGGCTGTATGACTTTCGCGATACGGCGGAAACACGCTCCGCGATCGAGGCGCTGATCAGCATTTCCGCCGAACCGGGCGCGGCGCGTGCTCCGGAACCTATGCCGATCGGCGGTAACCGGACACGGCGGCGAACACCGCCGTCCTTCTGTCGCGGGTTGGATATCCAGATGGAGTTCGAACCGCGAACCTGGCAGGTATCGGGCCTCTATCTCCTCGCGTCGGTGTTGGAGCGCTTCTTTGCTTTGCACGCGACCGTGAACAGTTTCACGCGCACGCGGGTTTCGCTGCGCGGTCGTTCGGAAACCGTCGCCGCATGGCCGGCCCGCGGTGGGACACAGGTTCTGCTGTGAGCGGCAGCAAGCGGAACCGCGCCGGCCGATCACTTTTCTCGCGCCTGATCGCCGCGCCGCGCCGTTATACGTTCGATGCCGCTGTTCGCATTCTGACGAAGGCCGCGCGCACGGACGATCCCGCCGAAGCCGCGCGCTTTCGCACGCCGTCTGGGATGGGCTTCGCGCCCGCCGACGTTCTGGAAGTGCGTCGCGGAACCGCCGGTAAGCCGGAAGTGACCGTCAGCGTGATGGGACTGACCGGCCCGTCGGGCGTTCTGCCGCGACACTATACAGAGACGGTGTCGCAAACGTTGCGCAACCGCTCGACAGCGTTGCACGAATTCCTCGATATGCTCAGTGGACGCTTCATCGCGTTCTTTGCCCGGGGCGGGACTAAGTACCGGCCTGCCCGCTCGGCGGAAACCGCTTTACAGCGACAGAAAACCGAGCCGGACCCGATTACCCAGGCGCTGTTGTCGTTGACCGGGTTCGGCACCGACAACCTGACATCGCGCCTGGGTGCCGGGGTGGAGCCGCTGCTTCACTATGCCGGCCTGTTCACCATGCGCCCGCGCTCCGCGGAACGTTTGGGCGCGATGCTGTCGGACTGGTTGCGGATGGAGGTCGAGATCGTCGAATTCGCCGGTGCCTGGCTTACGCTTCCGGCGGATCAGCAGACCCGGTTACGCAAGGGTGGCGCATTCTGCCAGATCGGTGTCGACGCCGTCGCGGGCGTGCGCGTGTGGAACGCCGAAGCGCGGATTTTGATCCGGGTCGGCCCGTTGAGCCTGACGGAGTTTGATAAGCTGATGCCGGATCAGCCGGCCATGCAGCGCCTGGTCTCCCTGGTGCGTACCTTTGTCGGCATGGAACTGGGATTTGCGATCAATCCAGTTCTGGCCGGTGACGCGATACCGACGCTGCGTCTCGGTCTGTCCTCCGCAACGCCGGCGCGCCTGGGATGGAATACCTGGACACCACTGTCCGGCAGCAGCGGAACGGTGCGGCACGCGGCGGATGACGCCGTGTTCGAAGCGGACATCATCGAAGCAAAAAGCCTGAAGTTGGGGAGAGCAGCATGAGCGGCTGGGGCGGCGGATACATCACCGATATCACCTACATGGCCGGATGGTATCGCCAGCAATCGCCGGCCATGATGGCGATTGCCGCTTTGCTGGGGAATGTGAACGCGGGCATTCCCGCGCCGGACGATGCGATATCGTACCTGGAGCTGGGCTGCGGTCAGGGTTACGGGGCCATGCTGTTGGCGGCATCGAACCCCAAATGGACGGTCACCGCCATCGACTTCAACCCCGCGCATATCGCCGAAGCGCGTGCCTGGGCGGCGGAGGCCGGACTGACCAACATCCGCTTCCTGGAAGCCGATCTGTCGACTCTGGCGGACGAAGCGCAGGCAGCAACCATCCCAGAGGCGGATTTCGTCAGTTTGCATGGGTTGTGGACCTGGGTCCCGCCCGCCGTGCAGGCAGGGGTCGTCAAGCTGCTGGCCGCGAAGGTGCGGCCGGGCGGCGTGGTTCATATCAGCTACAATGTCCTGCCGGGTTGGGGGCCCGCGATGGGCATGCAGCGCTTGTTGCGCGAAGGGGGCAATCGCCTTGCCTTCCGAAGCGACCAACAGGTCGAACGCGCGGTCACGCTGGCGAAGGATCTGTTGGCGGCGGGTGCCCCGCAATTCACCCAGTCGCCGCTGACACGCCATCTCCTTGACCGCATGCATACGATGCCGGTCTCCTACCTCGCGCATGAGTATATGAATGCGTCCTGGAAGCCATGCTTTCATTCCGAGGTCGCGGCCGCCTTGTCCGCGGCGAAGCTGGATTGGGTTGCGTCGTCGCAACTGCCGGAGAACTTCGGCTCCCTGATGTTCACCCCGGAACAGCAGGAGATCCTGAACCGCTTCGACGACCCGATTATGCGCGAATTGATCAAGGACACCTGCGTCGATCGTCTGCTGCGCCACGACGTGTTCGTGCGCGGCGCGCGCCGGTTGAGCCCCGTGGCGCGCAACGACGCGCTGATGGATGTTTCGATCTCGTTGAACATCAACCCCGCCGATATGCCGGCGGAGGCGGACTTCCCGGTCGGCAAGGCGGACCTGAACGCGGCGTTCTATGGCCCGATCGCGCAAGCCCTGACCCATGGCCCGCGTAAAGTGGGCGATTTGCTGGAGATTCCCGAATTGGTCGGCAGCCGCGACAATCCGGCGGAAATGATCGGCATCCTCATCGGTCTCGACCTGGCGGAACCCGCGATACGGCGCGACGCCGCTCCCGGAGAGCAGGCGAGGGCGTTCAACCGAGTCGCCGCGAAGAACTATCTCGGCACGACCGGGTTGAGCCGCGGCGTGGGCCTTGCAAGCCATCGCCTGGGTGGCGGCACGATGGCCACCGTGCTGGACCTGATGATCATGACGCACGCGATGAACGGCGAAACGGACATCGATACGTTGGCCGGATACGTCAATGCTCCGCCGGAACAGGCTGAGAAGGTGCGGGAAATTGTCCGGATCAGCGTCGAGGACAAGCAGCCTCGGTTGCGTGCCGCCGGCGTCTGGTAGGGACGACGCCCCACGGAATGAGATTGCAAACTGAAACAGCCGGCAGGTTACGATACTATTCGTACCTGCGGCTCCTTATGTTATAATCCATCATTCGCAACGAGGAGAGAGACGTGCGCAAACTGATAGCCCCCCTCATCGCCGTCCCGCTCGCCTTCGGCACACTGCCGGCGTTCGGGCAGAACGTTAAGTCGGCCGATGACATCATCAAATCACTGGCACCGACCGGTGACCTGACGAAGTCCAACACGCGCGGCATTCGGGTCGCGCCCAGCGGTGCCGAAACGGCACCGACCGCCGCCGCGCCGGCGCCTGCTCCGGCAGCGCCTCGTCCGGTCGCGGCCACGGCGGCGCAACCCCGGGTTGCCGCGCCGCAAGCGGCACCGACGCAGCAGCCGGCGGGACCGTCGATCAACCTGACGGTCAACTTCCTGACCGGCTCATCTGACCTGACGCCCGACGCCATGAAGCAGCTCGACGAACTCGGTCGGGCCTTGGCGAGCGATGCCCTGGTGAACAGCCGGTTCCGGGTCGAAGGCCATACCGATACGGTGGGTTCCCGCGATCATAACCGCGCCTTGTCGAAGAAGCGGGCCGAGGCCGTCGTGACCTATATCACGTCGAAGTTCGCCGTCACCGCCGATCGTCTGCAAGCGGCCGGCATGGGATCGGAACAACTGCTGGTCAGCACACCCGATCAAACGGCCGAACCGCGTAATCGCCGCGTTCAGGTCATCAATCTCGGTACCTGATCGCACCGCCTCGTGAACGAATCGACCGGCTTCAGGCCTGTACGGACGGTTGCCGGCGACGACGATACTGTTCGACTGGTCAAGCCGACCGAACCGGCCGCCGCGGCCCCACCTGTTGCCCCGCCCGTTGCCAAAAGCAGCGGCGGAACACCGTTATGGGCCGGACTCGGCGTGGCGATCGGTGTGGCGATCGGCGGGGCCGGGCTGTATTTCTGGCCGACAAAGCCACCGCCCGCGCCGGTGCCTCCGGTCGCGGTCGTGCAACCGCCGCCCGCGCCGGTGCCGCGGATACCGATCGTCGATGCCGACGCCAACACCGTGCTGACGCGCGCGGTCACGTCGATGACGATCTATCGGCTGACGGAAAACCCATCGATCCTGGTGTTCGATTTCCCTACGCTGTTGCAGCAGGGACGCATGCTCGACCGCATCGCGGCCTACGTCGAAAAGGCCGATACGCCGCGCGAACGCCTGTTGGACGATGTGGAACTGGAACATTCCGTCAGGACGATCGGCGAGACCCCGCAGGGGTACTACTACGGGCATGACTATGGCGCGGATTCCCTGGCCCATTTCTTCCGTCTGGTGGACCGCGACAAGGTCTTCCTGAATGAGGACGAGCGGCTGCTGCGCCAGGTCCTGATGCAAGAGGGTTGGTTCACCCCCGGATTGAAGGGCGGTTTGATCTCGCTGCCCGTTGTCGGCGCCGATCGGAACATTACCTCCGCGGCGCGTTCGGCGATCCTGAAGCACGAATTGGCGCACGGCGAGTATTTCGCCAATCCGGACTTCGCGCAGCATGTCCATAGCTTCTGGACGACGCTGTTGACGCAGGCGGAACGAGACGGCATCCGCAAGTTTCTGATATCCCAGGGGTATGACGGGGCAAACGCCGAGTTGATGGAGAACGAGGCGCAGGCCTATCTGATCTTCACCAACGATCCGCAGTTCTTCTCTCCGCAGATCGTCGGCATGTCAGCGGACCGTCGGGCCGAAATCCAGCATAATTTTCATTCCGGAATGAAACCGGGCTGGCTCAAAGACTTTTTGACTCCGCAACTACCGCCCAGGCGCTCCGCCGATCGGCGGTAGCGCCTAACGCCAGTTGCGCAGACGTTCGGCCGCCGCCTGCATGTCGGCCTCCGGCCCGCAATAGCTGAAGCGGACAAACCGGTTTCCGCGGGTGCGATCGAAATCGACGCCGGGGGTAACGGCGATGCCGACCTCCGACAGCATGCGCGCACAGAAGGCGACGCTGTCGTTGGTTCGGTCCGAGACGTCGGCGAAGATGTAAAAGGCCCCTTCCGCCGGAGACAGGCGATCGAAGCCCGCAAGCGGCAAGCCCGTCAGCAGATTGGCGCGGGATCGCCGGTAGGCCGCGATATTCATCTCCAGCTCATCGCGACAATCGAATGCCGCCTCGGCGGCGACCTGCGAGATATAGGGCGCGGAAATAAACATATTCTGCGCCAGGCATTCGACGGGACGCACGAGGTCTTCCGGCAGCACCAGCCAGCCGATGCGCCATCCCGTCATGGAGAAATATTTGGAGAAGCTGTTGACCACCACGGCGCTCGGGCTAAAGGCCGAGGCGGTTGCGATCGGGCTGCCGTAGGTCAGGCCGTGATAAATTTCATCGCTGATCAGGCGGACCCCGTTCGTGTCGCACCAACGCGCGATCGCCGCGAGTTCTTCGGGGTGCAGCATCGTGCCGGCGGGATTGCAGGGACTGGCGACGATCAGACCCTCGGGGCGCGGGTCCAAGGCTTCCAGCATCGGGATCGTCGGCTGAAACCGGGTTTCCAGCGTTGCTTCGAGGATAACCGGCTCGATCCCCAGCGCGGTCAGAATATTGACGTAAGGCGGGTAGAAGGGGGCGACCATGGCGACGCGATCGCCGCGATCGAAGGCGGCCAGAAAGGCGAGCGGGAATGCGCCGGACGCGCCGACCGTGACCGCGATGCGGGAGACCGGGACGCTGACCTGGTACCAATCGCGTATATGATCGGCGATCCGCTCCCGCAGGCTGCGTAGGCCAAAGGCCTCGGTATAGCCCAGCGGGTTGCCCGACCGCAGAGCTGCCTCCACGGCACGGACGGCACCGGCGGGCGCGCCCGTTCCGGGTTGGCCGACTTCCATGCGGATGATCTTGGGGTCATCAACGGCAAGCGTCGCCTGCCGAACATTGGCGGCGGATATGACATCCATAACCATGAAGGGTGGCGCCAGGGCGCCACGACCAACCTTTAATGCCATCGACTTAGTTGTAGAACGTGATTTTGGCGGCCTTGATTTTCATCGCATCGCCCATTTCCGTGCCCTGCACGGTCGCGATGCACGGTGCTTTCTGCGCAGCCGAACAGGTCTTCGTCAGACGCTCTTTGTCGGCATCGGAGAGCGCGGTTGCATTGATCTGGTACTTCAGCTTGGGCGGCGTTCCCAGGCCGAGTTCGCACGACGCGGCGTTCTTGCAGATAATGCGACCCGGTCCGGCGCTTGTCGTCGGCCCAGGCTGCTGGGCGATGGCGGCCGTCGACAGCAGCAATACGCCGGACAGCAATCCGAATGCCCTGATCATGAAACCTGTTCCCGTCATTTACAATTCTCCTGAAGTTTGCCGCTCAACCGCCGCCGCCGGCGGCCAATCCTGACTCCCGCGGATCGGAGGCCCAGGCGCAGCTTTTTTCGGCACCCGGCAGGTAGCGGGAACAGGCGATGACGTTTGCCCGTCCGGGATCGGCGACCTGTGCGGCCATCGGTTGGCCGGTGCGCAGGGTGTTCAACATCGCGAGCGCGGTTGCGTTCGGCGCGCCGCCCTGCCCCGATCCGCCGACCGCGGCGCGAAAGGCCTGTTCGCGCTCGTTCCAGGCGAGACCGACCGACAAGATGGGCGTCGGGACCGAGGTCGGCGATGCCGCCGCCAGGAAGCCCAATCCCGGCAAGATGCGTCCGGTTCCGAACAGGTTATTCAGCGTTACCGCGCAAACCACGGCATTCCCGTCCTTATCCATCGCGGCAAAGGTTGTGGAGGCGGGCAAGGCGCGCTGGTCGGTGTCGGGGGCGGCGGCCGGGTTCGCCTGCAAGGTCCTGAACGCATTGGCCGTCAGGCCGGGATCGACCGGGGACGGCAGGAACGCGATCCGGTCATTGCCCTGGGTGGCGAAAATCGGACCGGCCAATTGCGGCAGCGCCCCCCGCAGGTCGGAAAGTCCGACCGTGGCGCCGATGTGCGGCGCGGCTTCCTCGATCCGCCGAGCGGTGGCGCCTTGGTAGAAGTCGCCGACGCCGGCGACCCTGATTTGCGCGAGCGTGCCGCCAAGGTCGGGTTGGCGCAGCAGTTGGCCCTCGGCCAAGGGTTGCCCATTCTGTCCGAAGATCGCGCGCGCGCCGGGATCGGCGAAGAGCGGTGCCGCGACGTAAGCGAGATCGCGGGTGAAGGCGCGGGAGGCGGGAATACCGGTGCGCGCGATGGTTTCCGCCGGCTGCACCAGTGCCTCGAACGGCAGTCGGCCGTAGCGGTGGTGGATCAGATACATCCCCCGCGCGAACATCGGCACGGCGGCCGGTCGATCGACCCGGGCGCCCGTGGATGCGGCAGCAAGCGGCTGGAACAGGATGGCTTCGGGGATGCCGGCGTTGATGGCTTTCCTGCCGACGGAATAGGCAATGCATGCTCCGCCGCCGCCGAGACCGGCGCGCGACGGCAGCGCGACGGTCAGGGCAAACCCGGTCGCGATGGCGGCATCGCCGGCGGTCCCGCCGGCGGACAGGATGTCGCGGCCGACCAATGTCGCGCGCGGATCGTCGGATACGACGGCACCGAGGAAGCCGGACACGACTCCGGGCGTGCCGGGCGCGGGCGGGCCGGAGGATGCGCCCGTCGAAATGCCAATGCTGCTGCCGCCGAGGGTCACACGATCGCTGCTACAACCGAAGGTCAGCAGTGAGAGCGCAACCAAGGCCGGCACGCGGGTCCGCCGAAGGGTCGCATGCGCAAGGGGGCGCTTTCGATTGGGCGTTCCTTTGAGGCCGGCCACACTGCGTTCTGCCATAAGCGTTGTTTCCCTTGTCGTGTCGGTCAATGCGAACAGTTCCAAGGGCATCCGCAGTCCCAAGGCAGTGACGAGCGTACGGTACGGATACCGAAAGTGGCCCCAAACGCTGTCTGCATGGCTTTCGCCTCCCCCATTTCGGGCGACCTCGATACCGTTCGGAGGTCCGACCCAACCACGCCTGCCCGAGACCGTGCCATAAACGCCTTCGCAGGTACCGGCAACCGGATGTTGGCGAATCCACGGGGCGATTGGCTTTGGGTGGGGGATCGGGGGGGTCTCTGGGCGCATGGGGTCATTTCGCGCATATGCCTTGCGTGCCGGTCGTGATTGCGGACACCGTTGAACCCTGGGTGACGCAATGGTGGGCGGATGCGCCGACGCCTTCTCTGGGCGTATGGGGTCTTTCCCACGCATATGCCTCCCGTGCCGGTCGGGAAGGTAGAGACCGTCGAACCTTGCGTGATGCAAAGGCCGGCGGATGCTCTGACGGCTTCTCTGGGCGCATGGGGTCTTTCCCACGCAAATGCCTCGCAAGCCGGTCGGGAACGGGGACAGTCGAATCCTTGGTGACGCATAGGCAGGCGGATGCGCCGACGGCTTCTCTGGGCGCATGGGGTCTTTCCCACGCAAATGCCTCGCGTGCCGGTCGGGAACGGGGATTGTCGAATCCTGGGTGACGCATAGGCGGGCGGATGCACCGACAGGTTCTCTGGGCGTATGGGGTCTTTCCCACCGATAGCACCGCGGACGCGACGGAAATCCCGGTGCGCCGATCCGCTTTCCGAGACTGGTGGGTGATCGGCTGGAGGAATCGGTCCTGCGCCAAACCAGACGAAGGCAACCGGGGTGACGACGGCAAGTTTTTTGGGGAGTTTCACGGTGTTTGCTCGGAGTCTCGCGAAGGGGAGCGGTTCGACCTTCCTCCGTGGAACTCCGTACAAACACCGTGAAACTCCCCAATAATCCAACGACCTTGCGACGCTCCCGGCGCTGGCCTGCCTGGGCGCATGGGGTTTTCCCACGCAAATGCCGAGCGTGCCGACCGAGAACGCGGAGACCGCCGAACCTCGGGTGACGTAAAGGCAGGCGGCGCTGCAAAGGCTTCTCTGGGCGCAAGGGGTCTTTCCCACGCAAGTGCCGCGCGTGCCGGGCTGGAACGCGGAGACCGCCGCACCCTGCGTGACGCAAAGGCGGGCGGATGCACCGGCGGGGTCTCTGGGCGCATGGGGTTTTCCCACCGATCGCGCGACGGGCGCGCGCGGGCGCAAACCCGGGCGTTGGGGCAGACAACAGGACGACGTTCGGAGAGGTGCGTTCACGCGCCCGTACTACCGAAACGCCACCCTCGCGCCAATCGCGACGTAACGAGATGCCCCCTCCCCCGCCAAGCCTCCCCTGGCCGAACCGCCCCCCCGCGCATGGCGCATCGTAGCGGGCGGGTTCATCGCTGTATAAGCCGACGATTATCGACTACACAGTCGCGACCCGAGCCTGTCGCCGCGGTCATCGAAAGGGTGAGCGATCCATGAGATCCTATGTTGGAGCCGTTGTCCTGCTGAGCGGACTGCTCACCGCGCCGGTCGTCTCGGCGGCGGAGTTTTCCGCGGCCCAGCGCGCGGAGATCATATCGATCCTGCGCGATGCCATGAAGCAGGACCCGTCCATCCTGCGCGACGCCATCACCGCGCTGCGCGACGATGAAGGCGCGCAGGAGCGTGCGACGGCGCGCGCCGCCCTGGACGGCATGCGCGACCTGCTGGTGACCGCGGACGATCCGGTGGCCGGCAATCCGAAGGGCGACGTCACCATCGTCGAATTTTTCGATGTCCGCTGCGGTTATTGCCGCCGGCTGGACCCGGTCATGGACGAGTTCCTGAAACAGGATCGCGGCGTGCGATTGATCTACAAGGACCTGCCGATCCTTGGCCCGGCAAGCGTCGTCGCCGCCAAGGCGCTTTTGGCGGCACAGCGCCAGAACGGCTACGAAAAGATGCGCGATGCCGTGATGAAGCTGCCGTCGGACATGCCGATCGCCAAAATTCAGTCGGAAGCGGAAAGACTGGGCCTGAACTGGGCGCGGTTGTCAAAGGACATGGAAGATCCGGCCGTCAAGAAGCGGATCGACTCCAACCTGAAGCTTGCCCAGGCGCTGAATATTCAGGGCACGCCCGCGATGATCATCGGGCACGAGATCATACCCGGAGCGGTTGGCCTCGACGAACTGCGTAAAGTCGTCGCCGAGGCCCGCCGCGCCAAATAGTCGTCAGGCCGCCTGCGCCAGTTGGCGCGGGCGGTAGATCGCGCTGTGGGTTACCTTGGCGATCGGCGTTGTTTCGTTCGCCAGGACCAAGGCATCAAGCTCCACCCACTTGTGGCCCTTGTGCTCGTAGTTTTTGGTGACCTTGGCGCGCACGTTCAGGATATCGCCGACGCGGGCAATCCCCAGGTTTTGCACGACGCTGCCCATATGGATCCAGGCCGGCAGGATTACGTTATGGGTCAAAGCCCAATTGCAGCAGCGCAGGATCGTGCCGGAATGGACGATCCCTTCCCGCAGGTACAGCGCGTGGGTTTCGCGTGTGTCCGCGATGTCCTGCGCCTGGTACTCCGCGGTGATCAGCATCGGCGTCATGCCGAGCCAATCGCCGACTGCGATGGTGTTTTCGTCGGCGGCGAGACGGTTGGCGCGGGGGGCGGAGGATTTGTAGTCGGCCGCTGATACGACCGGCATCGCGGCGGGCATCGCCGCCCTGCCCGATGCGCAGTGCACGCCGCAGCTTTCGACGCGGATATCCAGCCCGTCGGCGTCCTCGGTCGCGATGACCTCGGCGATGTCGCCTTCGTAGACCGGCTTGCCGAAGCGTGCCTCCCCAGTGCCGCGCAGCAGCCAATCGCGACCCCAACGGGCAACGGGTTGGTGCGTCATATAGGCATAGACGTGCACGCCGCCGACGAAGCCGCCCTTGAAGCCGAAGCGGCGGGCGGTCTCGTCGTCGTGGATTTTGTTCTCGGACGCCTTGGCGGTGTTGTAGGCCGAGACATGGTACGGGGGTAAACTGGACATCGATTTCCTCCGGGCAGGTTGTTCTTATGGCGATCCGCCCCTTCCGCCGAAGCGAAAGGGGCGGGCCGATCTCAGTTCAGCGCCCAGAGACCGACTTCGTAGCCGGGGACGAAGTTGCGGTTGCTCATGTCGGGATTGCGGTTGACGAACACGCGATTGAACATCGGGTGACGCATGCTGCGTGTTTCGTGTTCGATACGGAACAGCGGCTTGTTGGTGTCGACATCGACGATGTCGAGGAAGCGATACTGGTGCTGGTCGCTTTCCTCGCTGATCAGCCCGCGCTCGACCAGCTTCTTATGCGGTCCGGAGAAATCGGCGAGCGTGATCTGGATGTGATGCCCGTCGTATTCTGGAAGTTCGGCGTTCGTCTCGCGATAGATGACCTTGGCTTCCATCGAGCAGTTGGCCCAGGCGTAGGGGCCGCGCTCGTCCTGCGACACTCCGGCGATGCCGCCGAGGATTTCGCGGTAGAAGCGCGCGATGGCTTCCAGGTCGGTGCCGGCGGGGATGTCGAACTCGACATAGGGCATGCCGACGCGCATCGGGCCGAACTTCGCCGGCGTCGGGGCATGCATACGGATGCGATTGCCCCAGGGGCAGGTGGTTTCGACGACGTCGCCGGCTTCCCGGAACGAGAATTGCGTGCCTTCGAGGAACTTCTTCGCGTAGGTCAGGCGCTTGAGCAGCGCTTCCAGATCGGGAACGACCAATCCGGTGGTGCCGCGCACGACCTGCGTGCCGCGAGTCGGCAGATGGAACTGGCCGCGACCGACGTTGACCCACATATTCTCGAGCCCCGCCATCAGGTAGGGGTCGCGGGTCAGGCCGAGACCCATGATGTAATAGGCGGTCGCCAGACCCTGGTCCGGCACGGTCACGTTGACGTGCCCCAACTCAACGATGTTGCCGAGATCTTCGACCGTGCGATCGAATGTCGGCGGCGCTGTCATTGTGTCGTTCATATCTGGGTATCCTTCATTTCTGGGTATCCCCTTTTGCCGGAGTTCGCACCGATGAGGCATGATAAGCCCAGGCACGGGCGACGGTCCATGCCCGCCTGCAACGCCTGGGGGAACGCAATGGCCATCATGGGGTGGGACGAATGGGCAAGCCGCGACGCGGTCGGCCTGGCGGCATTGATCAGCGCCGGACAGATCACGCCTCGGGAAGCCGCCGATCAGGCCGCCGAGGCGGTCGCGCGGTTGAACCCGCGCCTGGATGCCGTGATCGAACTGTTCGAGGATACGCGGGCCGATCCCGATACCGATCGGCCCAACCGTGAGGGCGCATTGTACGGCGTCCCGATGTTCCTCAAGGACCTGGGTTCGGGATTGCGCGGGCGCCGGCAGGCTTCCGGTTCGGCCTTGACCGCCGAGACGATCGTCGGCGCGACCGATCCGACGGTGGAGAATTTTTTGCGCGCGGGATTGGTGCCGCTGGGTCGGTCGGCGACTCCCGAATTCGGGATGACCTTCGACACGACCACCGCCATCGACGGTCGGGTCGCGATCACGCGCAATCCCTGGAACCTGGAACACACGCCGGGCGGTTCGTCCGGCGGGTCCGCGGCGGCGGTCAGCGCGGGAATCGTGCCGCTTTCCATGTCGTCCGACGGTGGTGGCTCGACGCGCATTCCGGCGGCGTTTTGCGGCCTGGTCGGGCTGAAGGCCTCGCGCGGTCGGGTGCCGCAACCGCTGGGGCGTAACGAGTATGGGGCCCGCACCAGCATCGACGGCGTTGTGACCCGCAGCGTGCGCGATACGGCCGCGGTGTTCGACTATCTGACCCATGTTCCGACGGGCGGATCGTTCATTCGCATGGGGCCGCCGACCGGGTCCTATACGGATGCCCTGACGCGGGAGCCCGGCCAACTCCGCATCGGGCTGTCGACCGGGGCGTGGGGGCGGTCCGGCGCGACCGACCCGCGGATCGTCGCCCGCGTGCGCGCCTTCGCCGTCCTGCTGGAAAACCTGGGGCACCGCGTCGAAGAACTCGACGATGCCAAAATCTGCGACTGGGAAACGCTGTGGCGCGGCTATATCACGCACTGGGTGGGCAGCAGGGCGACCTTTGCCCTGATGGCGCGGGAGCGCGGCATCGGGATGCAGGAACTGCAAACGCTGCTGACGCCGATGGCGTGGCGGCACATGGTTGCGTCGGAGCGGTACGACAAATTTGACATGTTCCGGATGATGAGCGGGAACAACACCGTCACACGACAATTCGGCGCCCTGATGGACCGTTACGATCTGTTGCTGACCCCGACCCTGGCGATCCGCGCCCCGAAGGCCAACGGCCCCTACGCGATGCTGCGGGACGAAGACCTGGATACCTGGGTCGGCCGGCTGGCGGACGCCTGCCGTTACACCATGCCGGGTAACGAGACCGGCATGCCCGCGATCAGCCTGCCCATCGGTTTCGACGACGACGGGTTGCCGATCGGTGCCCAACTGCACGGCAGTTTCGCGCGCGAGGACCTGCTGTTGCAGGTCGCCGCCCAGGTGGAGCGGGCCGAACCGTCATGGTTCGGCGCCGTTCCGCCCGTGCATGTCACCAAGGACCAATAAGCTGGAACACGCGACTCCCGGTCTGCGCACCTTGTTCGGCTCGCCGTCGTTTCTGCGACTTTGGGCGATCGGCAGCTGCGTCAATACGATGCGCTGGTTCGAACTGCTTTCGGCCGCGCTGTTTACGCTTGAAATAACCGGCTCCGGCCTTGCCGTCGCCGTGGTGTCCGCGGCGCGCACGCTGCCGATGCTGCTGCTGGGCGCCTTCGCCGGGGTGATGTCAGAAGCCGTCAACCGCAAGCATGTGCTGCTGGTCGGCCAATGCGTCGCGGCCACATCCTCCGGCAGCGTCGCGGTGCTCGCGCTGCTGGATATCGCTCGTCCCTGGCATGTCGCGCTGGCGGCGCTGGTGACCGGCATCGTGTGGTCCACCGAAATGTCCACCCGCCGACGCATGGTCGGAGAATGCGTCGAGGCCCCGCTGATATCGCGCGCTTTGGCGTTGGACACGATGTCGAACTCCTTCACGCGGCTGATCGGACCGATGGCGGCGGGCGCGATGTATCAGGCGGTCGGCCTGGCCGGCACCTATGTCGCCTCCTCCTGCGTGTTCGCGCTGGCGGCCTTGTTGGTGTCCGGGCTGCAGTACCGGCAATCGACCCGCAAGCTCGTCCTTTCGCAGGTGCCGCGCGATCTGGCGGAAGGTCTGGCCTTTGCCCGCGGGCATGTCACCATCGCCGGCGTGCTGGCGGTCACCATCGCCATGAACCTGGTGGGATTTCCCTACTCCGCCCTTGTCGCGCCAATCGGGCGGCAGGTCTTCGACGTCTCGCCCTTCCTGGTCGGCGTGCTCGCGGCATCCGAATCCGGCGGCGCGTTTCTGGGCGGGTTTTGGCTTGCCAGCGGCGCCCCGAAGCTCAGCGGCCGAGTCCTGATGGTCGGCGGCTCACTGCTGTTCCTGACCTGTGTCGCGCTGATGCCCCTGGCGCCGGCGTTTCCGATTGCCTGCGCGCTGCTCGCCGTCGGCGGCTTCGGGTCCTCGGCATTCGCGAACATGCAGACATCGCTGATCGTGATGCATGCCCCCGCCCATATCCGATCGCGGCTGATGGGGCTGCTGACGGTGTGCATTGGGATGGGGCCGCTGGGGATTCTGCTGGTCGGCTTTCTCGCGGACTCGTTCGGTCCAATGCTGGCCATCGATATGATCGAGGTCGTGGGCATCGTCTGGGTGGCCATCGTCGGCCTGCGCTGGCGCGCCCGCGAAAAGCGCACCCTCCTTCCCCAGTAACCCCCCGCTCGGCCTTTCCAGAAAGACCGAGCGGGAGGGAGGGGTTCAGACGACGGGGGTGGCGCCGCCGTCCATGTTGATGGCGGTGCCGGTGGTGAAACCGGCATGGTCGGAGCACAGGAAGCACGCCATCGCGGCGAATTCCTCGGCCTTGCCCATGCGGCCCACGGGGATGCCGGCACCGGCCTTGGCGACGAATTCTTCAAACGACGCGTTGGAGCCGACTTCCTTGTAGCGGCGCGCGATCTGGTCGGACACGATCTGGCCGACCAGCATGCCGTTCACCAGAATACCGTGCGGCGCGCCTTCGCCCGACAGCACCTTCATCAGCGCCATGCCGGCGGCGCGCGACACGGCGGTCGGCGCGCCGTTCGGGCGCGGTGCCTTCGCGCCGGTGTTCAGCACGTTGATGATGCGGCCCCACTTGCGCTCCTTCATCCCCGGCCAGCACAGACGGGTCAGGCGGATCGCGGCGAACAGCTTCAGATCCAGGTCTTCCTGCCAGATATCGTCGGTGATCTGATCCGACGGCATCGCGCGCGACATGCCCGCATTGTTGATCAGGATATCGACCCGCCCGAACGTCTGGACGACGTCGGCGAAGGTCTTTTCAATATCCGCGGCCTTGGAGACATCGCAGCTGAAGGTGGCGACTTTGCCGACCGCGCCTTCGGATGCGATGGCCTTGGCTTCGGCCAGGCTGTCCGGGTTGCGCGCCAGGATCGCCACATCGGCGCCGGAGGCCGCGAATTCCTTGGCCATGGCCAGGCCGAGTCCCTTGCTGGCGCCGGTAATGATCGCGACGCGACCGTCGAGACGAACTTCCATCGATGTTTCCTCCAATTGGTAACGAGGCATCAGTTTGCGGGAGGATGGGAAAACCGGCAACCGACCGTGTCCATACATTAACCCCAGGGGAATCGGGTGAAGGTTTCACCTCTTGATGAGGGCTGCGAGGAAGTCATCATCCCACGCAGCCACTTTCCGCCGCAGGCGTAGCGAGTCCTTGCTGTTGGCAGTTCGCAGAAGATTGTGCGCCATATGCTTGATGGTTGTGAAAT
>CANJLW010000036.1 GCA_947475245.1 Acetobacteraceae bacterium
AGGAAGAGAAGGACGCGGAAGGCCGCGCGAGGCGCCATGGCGCACTCTTGCACCACAGCTGCCTGGTCTGGGTGGCTTCCGAACAGACCGGAAACAACCGGACAGATCGTGAGCTACAAAAACCGGACAGAATCATTAGCTCGCGACAGGGGACGTGTCAGGCGGAGACCCCAAATCCATTGCGCTGAAGATCGACGGTACGCACGATCATCGCCCGCGAGGCATCGGCGGGCACGTCCTGAAAGCCGAAGCGATGGAACATGTTGCGCGTCGACGGATCGGGCGGATGCACCACGACGCCGAAACAACCGTTCGGCCGAGCGGTGGAGGCGCAGTATTGCAGGGCGAAGCGTACGAGCGAACGGGCATGGCCGTAGCCTTGATATTGGCTGGCGACGGCCAGACGACCAATCCGCATAACGAGAAATTCTCTCGTTGGCAGCAGCGCCTTTTCCGCAAGCACGTCTTCGGTCATAGGATCGTCGGCTTCCGACGTCGGGGAGACGATCCAGTTGACCAGCCCCCCCCGACGTTCGACGCAAAAAACCTGCGCGCGCCCGATACAGCCCCACCCCAAGGCGATCAGCCCGGCGATCCCATCCGTCTCCCGATCCGGAAGGACATAGGTCCGGTGCCGCCCGGTCTGGCGATCGTCCCAGGCCCGCCGCCTGAACCAAACATCGATCGAGCGCCGTCCGCTGGAAAAGCCGGTTGTGCAATCCTCTGCCCGCAGCAGCCGGGGCGCGCCTACGGAGTCCATGTTGCGCCCATCGACGCCATCCGTCCCACCATGGGTTCGGCGGCCGGATCCGTATCCGCCCAGGCCTGGAATGTGTCCCAGGCGGTCACGGGGATGCTGACAAGCCGGCGATCGAGGATGCGGGTTTCCGCGTCCTCCACCGTCGCGCGACGGATGTACTCCGTAATGGTCAGGTGCGCTTCCTGCGCGACGGCTTGCATAAGCGCGTATTCTTCGAGATCGAACCGCGTCGCCAATGAGATGTATCGAGCCGACATAGAATACCCTCCGGTTGTATCCGGAGGGGTTTATACATCACCTCACGCGATTCTCGCCAGAGCCGCGTCCAACCGAACGATCTCCGCCTCAAAATTCGCCTGACGCTCTCGATTCTCCTCCACAACCTCTTCCCGCGCTCGTCTTACGAAGTCCTCATTCGATAGTTTTTTCAATACTTTATCGAGTTCTGACACCGCTTTCGTCCGGGCCGTCGCCAGGCGCTTGCGCTCCACATCCAGGTCGATCAACCCGGCCAGGGGCAACACAACCGTCACATCGTCAAGGACGGCTTGCGCGGAATCTTTCGGCAACGCGCCGTCCTGCGCGCGCACGTCCGAGGCACGCGCCATGCGTCGGATCGGATCGATCCATCGCATCGCCGTCGCCATGGTCTCCGCCCCCGCTCCGGCCAGCACGATCGGGCCCAGGGCACTGGGCGGCACGTTCATCTCGGTACGGACGGAACGAACGATGCCGATCAACCGCACGACCCAATCCAGTTCGGCGCGCGCCGCCTCCGCCTGGGGAACGGCTACCGGCACCGGCCACGCCGCGGAAATCAGGCTGTTCGGCGCGCCATAGCCGAACCGATCCCACAATTCTTCGGTCACGAAGGGCATCGCGGGATGCAGCAGGCGCAGGATGGTGCCGAAAACATGCGCCGCCGTCGCCCGCACTTCGGCCGCCGCCGCGGGATCGGCGCCCTCGGCGAAGGCCGGCTTGGCGAATTCCAGGAACCAGTCGCAGAACGTGTTCCAGACGAAGCGATATCCCGCCGCCGCGTATTCGTCGAAACGATAGGTTTCCAGCGCCGCCGTGGCATCGGCGATCGCCGTGTTGCAGGCGTCCAGGATCCAACGGTTCAGCGGCATCGTCACCGACGCGGGATCGAACCCGGGATCGATCGTCACCGCATTCATTTCGCAGAACCGCGCCGCGTTCCAAAGCTTGGTCACGAAGCCTCGATAATCCTGCACGCGCGTGGCGCTGAGTTTCACGTCGCGGCCCGGACCGGTCAGCGCGCAGATCGTGAAGCGTAACGCGTCGGCGCCGTAACTGTCGATCAGATCCAACGGATCGATGATGTTGCCCTTGGACTTCGACATCTTCTGGCCACGCTCGTCGCGCACCAGTCCATGGATGTAGATCGTGCGGAACGGCACATCGTCCATGAAATGAATGCCCATCATCATCATCCGGGCAACCCAGAAGAAGATGATGTCAAACCCCGTCACCAGCACGTCGCCGGGATAATAACGCGCGACCTCGGCGGTCTTCTCCGGCCAGCCCAAGGTCGAGAACGGCCACAGCGCGGAACTGAACCAGGTATCGAGAACGTCTTCGTCCTGCGTCAGGACTTCGTTACGACCGTAATGCGCGCGCGCCAGGCCGGCGGCTTCGTCCGCGTCCTTGGCGACGAAGACCTCTCCATCCGGGCCGTACCAGGCGGGAATGCGATGCCCCCACCAAAGCTGGCGCGAGATGCACCAGGGCTGAATGTCGCGCATCCAGGCGAAGAAGGTGTTTTCCCACTGCTTCGGCACGAACACGGTCTTGCCGGTCTCAACCGCCTCGATCGCCGGCTTCGCCAACACGGCGGCGTTGCAGTACCATTGCGTCGTCAGCAGCGGTTCCACCGGCACGCCGCCGCGATCGCCGTGCGGCACCTGATGCGTGTGCGGTTCGACCTTCGGCAGCAACGTCAACCGTTCGAGTTCCGCGACAATGGCGGCACGTGCGGCGAACCGCGACTGGCCTTCCAACCCGCGCACGAATTCGGGATCGGCGACGCCCGGAACGGCGCGGAGATCGTCAGCGATCTCCGCCAGCGTGACCTGCGCCTGCTTATCCAGCACCGACGGCATCGGCAGGCTGTGACGCCGGCCGACTTCGAAATCGTTGAAATCGTGCGCCGGCGTGATCTTCACCGCGCCGGTGCCTTTTTCCGGATCGGCGTAATCGTCGCCGACGATCGGGATGGACCGACCCACCAGCGGCAAGATGGCGCGCTGACCGATCAGCTTGCCGTAGACGGGATGATCCGGGTGTACCGCCACGGCGGTGTCGCCCAGCATCGTCTCCGGCCTTGTCGTCGCGACGGTGATGAACTGCCCCTCGGCACCCTCGATCGGGTAGTCGATATGCCAGAGCGACCCCTTGATCTCGCGGTTTTCCACTTCAAGGTCGGAAATCGCCGTCAGCAGCTTGGGGTCCCAGTTCACCAGCCGGCGATCCCGATAGATCAGCCCCTGACGGAACAGCGTAACGAAGACTTCCTTGACCGCGGCAGACAGGCCTTCATCCATCGTGAACCGTTCACGTGGCCAATCCAGCGACGCCCCCAGCCGCCGCAACTGGCGGGTGATCGTGCCGCCCGACTCGGCTTTCCACTGCCAGACGCGTTCCAGAAACGCATCGCGGCCCATTGTCCGGCGATCGACGCCTTCCGCCGCCAGCAACCGTTCGACCACCATTTGCGTGGCGATACCCGCGTGATCGGTGCCGGGCTGCCAGAGCGCATCCCGCCCCTGCATGCGCCGCCAGCGGATCAACGTGTCCTGCACGGTGAACGTCAGCGCATGCCCCATGTGGAGACTGCCCGTGACATTCGGCGGCGGGATCATGATGGTGAACGGATCGGCGTTCGACTGGGGATCGCAGGCGAAGCTGCCCGCCTGTTCCCACCCCTCGTACAAACGAGGTTCAACGTCGGCTGGTAAAAAGCTCTTGTCGAGCGTCATGGTGATCTCCCTCGGCTCCTGGCGGATGCCTCGGGGAGCCGACAATGACAAGCGGTATCAGGGAACGACGCGACCGACGACCCGCTCGATTTCCGAGCGAACCAGGCGTTCGACGACGGGCGGCAAATGCTGATCGAGCCAGGCTTTCAACAGCGGGCGGATTTCCTCCCGCACGATGTCCTCGATCGTCAGCCCGCCGCCGCGCACCTGCATGGTGCGCTCGACAGTCAGGCTACGGACGAGTTCGCCGACAGATGACGCCGCCGCGGCGGCCGCTTCCGGCGCCATCAAACCCGGCGCGCTTTCGGCCTGTGGCGCGGGAGGAGGCGGTGGGGTCACCATGACGGGCGCGATCTCCGGAGCGGGCGGCGGCTCCACCTCCGCCGGGGCGGGCTCTTCCTGGACGATCATCGACTCGTCCAACTCCAGAACGTCGTCCTGTGTCGCGGGTTCGGCCGGCGCCGCATTTGTCACGGTCTCATCCTCGCTCAGGATCCGCCGAATGGAGGCCAGAATATCTTCCATCGATGGGTCGGTCGGCGGTTGACCGTTCGGCGGGGTGGAAGCACCGCTCATGGGATGCTCAGCGTCCGGGTTGATCGGTCGCGGCGTCGCCAAGCCCGACCCATTTGTTACGCACCGCCTGATAATACGCCGTTTCGTCGTAGATCGGCACCGGCAATTGCAGATCGCGTGCGGTCAGACGCCCAATCGCCGCGGCCACCTGATAGGACGCGGTGACAAGCTGCGACAGGTTCTGCACCAGGCTGGTGCGGGAGTTCAGCAAGGTCTGCTGCGCGTTCAACACGTCGAGCGTGGTGCGGCTGCCGACAATCGCTTCGCGGACGACGCCTTCCAACGCGATTTCGTTGGCCCGAATCTGCGCCCGCGTGCTCTGCGCCGCGGCACGCGCCGAGGCCAGCGTTTCCCAGGCCTGCACGGCGGTCTGCACCGCGGTACGCCGAGCATCGTCGACGGCCCGTTCGGATTGCTGCTGTTGCTGGCGGGCCTGACGGACGGAGGCATACTCCGCGCCGCCCTGATAGACCGGCACCGAAAGGTTGGCGGTCACCTGATAGCCGGTGGAGGAAGAGTTGCGGCTGCCGTTGTTGAGCTGATGGAAGCTCTGCCCCTGCAAACTGACCTGCGGCATCAGCGCGCCGAACGCGGCATCCACCGCATCCTTTGCCGCGGCGTCATTGAACACGGCGGTCAGAACGGTGGGGTTGTTCGACGACGCCAGGGTGGTTGCTTCCAACTGCGACTTGACCGGCAGGGCCAGGGGCTGCGGTTCCACCAGATCGTCCGGCGCCGGATAGCCGACGATCTGTTGGAACGTGCCGCGCGCGGTCTGCAAGTTTCCATAGGCGGTTTCGCGGTTCGACCGCGCGCCGGCCAAGGCGGCCTCTGCCTGCGCGACGTCGGTGCGGGTGATTTCGCCGACGCGGTAGCGATCATTGGTCGCTTGCAACTGGCGCGCCAGGACCTGTTCGTTGTTGGTGTTCAGTTCCAGCAACTGACGCGACTGAATCACGCCGATATAGGCCGTGACGGTGTTCAGAAAGCTGCTCTGCTCTTGGCTCAGCAGCGTCGCCCGTTCGGCTTTGACCTGATTCTGCGACCGGTTGATGTTCGCCTGCGTCCGGCCGCCGGTATAGATATTCTGCGTCACGGTCGCCTGGGCGGTCGCGAAATCGCGCACCGTCTGGGTCGTTGTGTTCAACCCACGACCGGTCGGGGAAAATGGGTTCGCCGCATTCGCCGAGTATGATCGCGAAACGCCGTCGCCGTAGCCGGCGGTGCCGGCCAATGTCACCGTCGGGCGCCATCCGGCAAGGGCGATCGGCACAGTCTCATCGGTCGCCCGCAAGCGGGCGCGCGCGGCGAGCAGCGCCGGTTGGTTCGAATAGGTGGTCGCCAACGCATCCACCAAAGTCCGCGGCACGCCGGTCGGTGCCGTCGGCTTTGCCTTGTTTTGAGGTGTCTGAGCGACCTCTGTCGGGCGGCCATCTTGCTGAGTTGCCGCCTTGGCCGCTTTCGTCGTGGGTGGCACGGGTGGAACCGGCAGCCGTTCGGCCAGCGACGGCCCCGCGACCAATCCAAGGCCAAGACCGACCAGCACAGTATGACGCAAACCCATACGGCAACCTCGTGTGTTCAGAGCCGCCACCGGCGGCGCCTGTTCCAGACCGTCATCTGCCACAAACCGGGGACAAACGCCAAACTATTGATGCGTCAGAATTCAAACACGGGAGCAGGCATCAGCGACGGAAGCGCGGGTGTCGCGCAATCGAAGACCGGTTGAGCGCGCAACCCGGCGGGCGTGGCCTCCGCCAGGACAGCCTGATTGGTCCGCCCCGCGCCGGTCAGTACCCCGACCAGACGTCCGCCATCCGCTCGCAACTGCTTCGCCACGGCGGGCGGAATGTCGCGCACCGCGCCTTCGATCAGAATCACATCGTATGGCGCCCCGCCGGGCCATCCCTCGGCCAGCGGTCCCTTTACCACGCCGACCCCGGGGGCCAGTTCCTTGAGCAAGCCGTCCGCCATCGATGCCAGCGCCGAGTCGTCTTCCAGCGCCGTCACGCGCGCCCCGCAGGCAGCCATGACGGCGGCACCGTAGCCGGACCCGGCGGCGATCACGAGCGCGCGTTCCCCCGGCACGATCGCCGCGAACTGCAACAGGCGCGCGAGCACCATCGGCTCCATCAAATAACGCCCGCCGCCGAGCGGCACGTCCTCATCAGCATAGGCCAGCGCCACGCCGGAAGGCGTCACGAAGCGTTCGCGCGGCAAGGACCGCATCGCCGCCAGAACGCGGGCGTCGGTGACCTTATTGGGGCGGACCTGACTATCCACCATATTCTTCCGGGCGTCGGCGTACTGGTCGGTTGCGGCTTGCTCGGCCATTGCGCACTCATCTGCTTTGGGGGCACCACTTATAACGCTCCAGGTCGCATCGCGCAAAGATGCCATGCCTGATCGTGAACAACCGGGGCTTGACCAACCGGGGCACGACGAACGATATACGGCCCCTGCGTTGGACCTGGGACCTCGATCCTCGGTTCGACGCTCGGAGGTCCGGTGGCAGAGTGGTGATGCATCGGACTGCAAATCCGCGGATGCCGGTTCGATTCCGGCCCGGACCTCCAAACATCTCTCCCCCCCGACAAAAAGCCGACCGGCGCGTTGCAAACGGCAATCGGCGCAAGGGTGCAATCGGGCGCGGTTTCTTGTAGCACTGTCCCCCGCAATCAGAGGCTCAGATGTCCCCTTCCCGTCTTCGCATCGGTGTCGTCGGCGCCGGCCATTTCGGCCGCTATCACGCCTTGAAGGTCGCCGCGTCGAGCCGAGCGCAATTGGTCGGTATTCATGATGCGGACGCGGAACGCGCGAAGACCGTCGGCTGGGAAGCGGGCGCGCCGGATATGGCGTGGGACGCGCTGTTGGCCAACAGCGACGCCATCGTCGTCGCGGCCCCGGCGGAAGCCCACCACGCCCTTGCCGCCGCCGCCCTGCGCGCCGGCAAGCATGTCCTTGTCGAAAAGCCGATCGCGTCCACCCTTCCGCAGGCCGACGAACTCGCGGCCCTGGCCACCGAACGCAAGCTGGTGCTTCAGGTCGGCCATCTCGAGCGATTCTCCGCCGCCTATCAGGCCCTCGCGGGACGAGTCGGCCCGCCTTTGTACATCGAGGCGACCCGAATCGCCCCGTTCAAGCCGCGCGGCACGGATGTTTCGGTGATCCTGGACCTGATGATCCACGATCTGGACCTGGTCCTGGCGCTCGTCGACAGCCCGATCGAAGACGTCGACGCCGTCGGCGCCGCCATCGCCAGCCAGCACGAGGATATTTCGAACGCTCGGCTGCGTTTCGCCAACGGCGCCGTCGCGACCATCACCGCCAGCCGGATTTCCACCCGGACCGAGCGGCGGATGCGGATTTTCGCGCAGGACCGTTATGTGTCGATCGATTTTGCCGCCCGTAAACTGTCCATCGTCGCGCGCAACCACGGCCAGCCGCTGCCCGGCGTCGCGGATTTCGGGATGGAGGAAATCGCCTGGGAAGACCACGACTCGCTGGCCGCGGAACACGCGGCCTTCGTCGCTTCGGTGCTCGACGGCGCACCCGTGATGGTCGGAGCCGCCGAAGGGCGGCGCGCCCTGGAGGCCGCCTTGCGTGTCGGTGCCGGGATGGCCGAATCACGCACGCGGATGACGCAATCGGGTCTGCTTAAAGCGTAGACTCCGTCCCGCCCAACGTGGTCCGCCTGACATCGCGGACCTCGTTACGGTCGAAGCGGGTGGCGCGGTGCATCGTCGTGGCATTGTCCCAGATCACCAGATCACCCAACGCCCAGGCGTGCGAATAGACAAAGCGCGGCTGCGTCGCGTGTTCCGTCAGTTCGCGCAGGAACGACCGGGCTTCCGGCACCGTCCAGCCCTCGATCTCTCCGGCATGGGACGACAGAAACAGCGATTTCCGCCCCGTGGCCCGCTGAGTCCGCACCAGCCGCTGACGCACCGGGCGGAAGCTTTCGATTTCCTCCGCCGTCAGGGCGGTGAAGCCGATCGCCTCCCGCGAGTACATCAGCGAGTGCCGACAGATCAGGTCCTCCACCTCCGCCTTGGTGCGATCGTCCAACGCTTCGTAGGCCAGGCGCATGTCGGCGAATTCTGTATTGCCGCCCCAGGACGGCAGTGCCCGCCCCGACAGCAACGACCAGCGGGCCGGAATCTCCCGAAACGAACTGTCGGAGTGCCAGAGACGATCGCCAAGCTTGAAGAACCAGATGCGGTCTTCGGCGGAGATGATGTTTCCGTTGCGGTCGAGGTTCGAGAAATCGGAAATCCCCGCGCCAAGTCTGGTGTCGTCGCGCTTTCGGATGTGCCCGGCGGTCTTGAAATTTTCCAGCGCGCCAAACGCCTGCGTAAAGGCGATTTGTTGCTCGTCCGTGATATCCTGCCCGCGCAGCACCACGACGGCATGGCGATCGACCGCGTCGGCGATCGTCGCGACCTCTTCCGCCGTCTGCGGGCGGGTTAAATCCGCGCCGAGGATTTCGACCGCGAATACGGGGGCCAATGGCTGGATGGTCAGTGTCATGCGCGAAGCTTACCCCCCGTTGCCAGCAATTCAAGCACCGCCGCGGCGGCAGCGTCGGACGGCAACCCCGCCGCCGGACGCAGCGCATCGAGCGGCGCGCGATACGACGCGACCTGCGCCGCCGCCGCAGCCGGATCGGTCAGCAAACGATTCAGGACGGCCGACAGCCGACCGGGTTCGGAATCCTGTTGCAGCAACTCCGGCACGATTTCGGCGCCCGCCAGAATATTCAGGATCGATACGTATTTCACCTTGATCAACCGACGAGCGATGGCGGCGGAGATGGGGTTTACGCGATAAGTCACCAGCATCGGCACGCCCGCCAAGGCCAGTTCCAGGGTCGAGGTGCCGGATTTGGTCAAGGCCGCGGCCGACGCCGCGAAGGCGTCGTGCTTGTCATCGGCGGTTTCGATCAGGATCGGCCGCACGCGCCAGGATTGCGTCCCTGCCCGCACCGCCTCCGCCACCGGCCCGGCCAGCGGCACGACCGGGATGACCGGTTCGGACAATCGGTTCAGGGTTTCCCCCAGGACCGGCAGCAGCCGTGAAACCTCCGTCCGCCGGCTGCCCGGCATCACCGTCAGGATGCGCACGTCCGCCGCCAGGCCGTGGCGCGCGCGAAACCGTTCGGCGTTGCCGCGATCGGCGCCGCTTTCCAGCACGGGATGGCCGACGAAGGCCGCCGGCAGATTGTGACGGGCAAAGAACGCAGGTTCGAACGGCAGCAGGCACAGCAGTTTTTCCCACAGGCCGGGATAATGCTTCACCCGGCCTTCCTTCCACGCCCACACCTGCGGCGCGACGTAATGCGCGCGGGGAATGCCGAGCGGGGCGATGGCGCGCAGGAGGCGGAGGGTGAAGCCGGGGGAGTCGATGGTCACGACAACGTCGGGCTTTTGCCGCGCGATATCGGCGACGGTTTCGTGCAGCCGTCGGCGGAGATGGAGGACGTTGGGCAGTACCTCCAACAACCCCATCAGCGCGAGTTCACGCATCGGAAACAGGCTGGTCATCCCGGCCGCCGCCATCGCGCCGCCGCCAATGCCGGCGAAACGAATGTCGGGGCGCAGCCGCGCGATGGCGGCCATCAGCCGCGCGCCGAGCACGTCACCGCTTTGTTCCCCGGCGACGATGTAGATCAGGGGCATGGTTCAGCGGCGCGCCATCGTCAAACCTCTCCCCCCGGGAGAGGTCGCCACGCAGCGCGTGGCGGGTGAGGGACGATCCACATACCGGCGACTCATTGAACACACGCCCCGCTTACCTTCGCTGCATGGCGGCAGGGTAACCAGTCCCGGCGTTTCCGGCCATACGGCTCGTTCGGGATCGGGGAGGCAGGATTTTTAACACGGAGAACACGAAGAACCACAAAGGTGCACGGAGGGTTTCAACCGCCCAGACGTCCTTAGTGCATCCTTTGTGGTTCTCGGTGTTCTCTGTGGTGAAAAAATGCACGCGCCCGCCGGTTGGATTACGCTCAACGCGGGCGTGCCGAGGGTGGGTTCGAAGGCGGCGATGATGAGACGAGCGGAGTTTGGCTCTTCCCTCACCCGGCGCTTACGCGCCGACCTCTCCCAAAGGGAGAGGTGATGTGGTGGTGGGTTCGAATGCGCGAAAGCCGTCCTTGATGTCGGCGCTGCGAGAACTACAGAACAGTGCTGAGCGATTTAACCTCGCACACGTCCTTTGTGCATCCTCTGTGGTTCTCCGTGTCCTCTGTGGTGAAAAAAGCCGCGCCCCCGCCGGTTGGAATGGCGCACGGGGGGTTTTTGTCCCCCGGCTCGCGGGGCGGTGCCTGGAACAACGAGGCAGCCTCGATAATAACGAACGGAGTTTGCCGCCCCCCTCACCCGGCGCTTACGCGCCGACCTCTCCCAAGGGGAGAGGTGGCGTGGCGGCGGATTCGAAGGCGCGTAGGCCGTCTTCGATGACGGCGCGCGGCAGGTCGCGGGTGATGAACACCAGGCGGCTGGTCCTTGGGTCGCCCTCCGGCCAGGCGGGCAGCAGCGCGGGCGGGTGCATCGTGTGTTGCACGCCGTGGATCGCGACGGGGCGCGACTGACCCTCCAGGTTCAAAATGCCCTTGATCCGCAACAGGCTGTCACCGCGCGTGGCGATCAGCAGTTCCAGCCAGGTGCCGACGCCCTGCCAGTGCAGCGGCCTGGTCAGGGTCACGCAAAACGCCTCAATCCGCGCGTCGTGGCGGTTCGGATCGTGGTGGTGATGATGATGGCGATCGGCGGCGTCGTAAGCCTCGGCATCCAGCCAGCCCCGCACATCGGGGATTTTGCCGTTGGGGTCGAACAGCCCGGCATTCAGGATCGAGGCGGGGTCGAGCACGCCGTCGCGTACCTCCAGGATCGGCGCGCCGGGGTTCAGGCGACGTAAGCGCGCACGCAGCGCGGTCGGATCGGCGAGGTCGGTCTTGCTCAGCACGATGCGATCGGCCACGGCGACCTGACGCACGGCCTCCGCCTGCAAGTCCAGATGGCCGCCGCCATTCACCGCATCGACGACGGTCACGACGCCGTCCAGCCGATAGGCGCCGGCGGCGACCGGGTCGCTCATCAACGTCGCCAGGATCGGCGCGGGATCGGCCAGCCCCGTGGTTTCAATCACGATGCGGGCAATGTCGCCCAGGCGCGCGCGCGGCAGCATTTCGCGCAAGGCACGGGCGAGATCGCCGCGCACGGTGCAGCACAGACAGCCGGCGTTCAGCAGCACGATGTTGTCGTCGAGCTTTTCGACCATCAGGTGATCCAGGCCGATCTCCCCGAACTCGTTCACCAGCACCGCCGTCCGCGCCATGGCGGGCTGTTTCAGCAGATGGTTCAGCAGCGTGGTTTTGCCCGCGCCGAGGAATCCGGTCAGCACCGTGATCGGCGTGGTTTCAGCCATGGGCGTGCGGCTTGCCGTACAGCGCCTCAGGAGAGATTTCGGGGGCGGCGATCTCTACCAGTTCCCCGTCGCGCACCGCGCGGAAGAAGCAGTTGCGCCGTCCCGTATGGCAGGCGACGCCGTCCTGATGCACCAGCAGCAGCAGCGTGTCGCCGTCGCAATCCACCCGCAGTTCCTTCAGGTGCTGCGTCTGGCCGGACGTCTCCCCCTTGCGCCACAAGCCTCCCCGGCTGCGGCTGTAGTAACAGACCCGTTGGGTGGCCAGGGTTTCCGCGACTGACTCGCGGTTCATCCAGGCCATCATCAACACCTCTCCGGTGTCATGCTGCTGGGCGATGGCCGGAACCAGGCCGTTGGCGTCGAACTTTATCGCGGTCAGCGCTTCCGCTTGCATGTCATGTGCGTTCATGGATGCTATCTTGGTACGCCGAACCGCGAACGCAAAGGAGCCTGCATGGGGTTTTCCCCAAAAACCGACGCGCTGCTGATCCGCGCCACCGCCCTGTGCGAAAGTCGCGGCGTGCGGTTGACCGATCTGCGTCGGCAGGTGCTGGGGCTGATCCTGGAATCCGACGCGCCCACCGGCGCATACGATCTGCTCGACCGGCTGAAAGCCACGCGTGTCGGCGCCGCGCCGCCCACGGTGTATCGCGCGCTGGATTTTTTGCTGGAACAAGGCCTGATCCACAAGCTGGAAAGCCTGTCCGCCTTCGTCGGATGCATCTCGGACGAAGACCATCACCACCACCACGCCGCGCAGTTCCTGATCTGCCGCACCTGCGGCAAGGTGGCGGAGATCGAGGACCACGATCTGGCGCACGCCCTGCAGGACGCCGCCAAACGCCTTGGCTTTACCCTGGGGAAAGCCACCATCGAAGCCGACGGCCAATGCGCCGTCTGCACCAAGCCCTGAACCGCTCCCGTATCCGACGGAGACCTTGTCCATGCCCGCGATTGCTTCCGCCGATGCCGCCCGCGTCAACCGCCGCCGAGGCTCCGCCGCCGACGGCGTGACCTTCTGGCACACGCTGTACCTGGGCACGAGCCGCTATAACATGGCGCCGGGAACGCCCGATCCGGCGCCGGACGCGCTGTTTCCGATGGCATTCCTGGTGGAGCAGGACCCCGGCAGCACCGCCAATGCGCACTACCACACCCAGGACCAGTTCCAGCTTGTCGTCGCGGGCAAGGCGATGATGGGCACGCACGAGGTCGGGCCGGTGTCGGTGCATTACTCCGGCGCGCACACCGCCTATGGCCCGATCAAGGCCAGCCCGGATGAGGGCGTCTGGTATTTCACGCTGAGGAACGGCTTCGATCCCGGCGCGCGCTTCATGTCGATGCCGGAAAACCGCGTCGCCCTGCGCACCATCACCGGTCGCCGCCACCGCGAAGCCGTCGCGGGCCCGCTGAGCGGGGAGACCACCGTCGTGCTGGGGCCCGAGGCCGATGGCATGGGCGCCTGGCACTATCGCCTGGCGCCGGGCGAAGCGATCACCGGCGTCGATCCGGCAGGCGGTCGCGGCCAATACTGGATCGTCATCGGCGGCGGCATGCGCCACGGGGACGAAACCCTGCCGCCGAAATCCTGCGTGTTCGTCTATCCGGAAGACGCGCCATTCACCGCGATCGCCGGTCCGGACGGGTTGGAAGTCGTGGCGATGCAGTTTCCGACGAAGCCGCAACACTGACGGTTGGCGCGAGAGGTGCCCCTGTTGCGCGGTCGCCTCGGCTGACCTAGACCGACGTTCATGCCCAAGCAGATCCGCCTGAACGCCTTTGACATGAACTGCGTCGCCCACCAGTCGCCGGGGCTATGGACGCACCCGCGCGACCGGTCCGACACCTATAACACGCTGGAATACTGGACCGATCTCGCGCGCACGCTGGAACGCGGCAAGTTCGATGCCCTGTTCCTGGCCGATGTTCTGGGCATCTACGACGTCTACAAGGGCGGCCCGGAAACCGCGCTGGAACAGGCCATTCAGGTCCCCGTCAACGACCCGCTGATGGTCATCCCGGCGATGGCCTTCGTGACCCAGAATCTGGGCTTCGGCGTCACCTGCGCGCTGTCATACGAACTCCCCTACCCCTTCGCGCGCCGCATGAGCACGCTGGACCATCTGACCAAGGGCCGGATGGGTTGGAACATCGTCACCGGCTACCTCGACAGCGCCGCGCGCGGAATGGGGCAGCACGAACAGGTCGGCCACGACGACCGCTATGCGGTGGCCGAGGACTACATGCAGGCCGTCTACAAGCTGTGGGAAGCCAGTTGGGAAGACGATGCGGTGCTGCGCGACAAGGCCGGCCGCCGCTTTGCCGATGCCGGCAAGATTCACCGCATCGTGCATGACGGCCCTCATTTCAAATTCGACGCGATTCATTTGTGCGAACCCTCGCCGCAACGCACGCCGGTTCTGTATCAGGCGGGCGCATCGACCCGCGGTCGGCAATTCGCCGCCGATCACGCGGAATGCGTCTTCATCAACGGCCCCAGCAAGAAGATCATCGGCGGCATCGTCGCCGATATCAGACGCCGAGCGGCGGAGGCCGGGCGGGACCCGGCGGACTTGAAGGTGTTCACGATGATGACGGTCATCACCGGCCCGACCGTCGAAGCCGCCCAGGCGAAATACCAGGACTATCTCAGCCACGTGTCCGAGGACGGCGCGCTGACGCTGATGTCGGGTTGGACCGGGCTGGACTTCGCCGCGCTCGATCCCGACAAGCCCGTGGAATTTGCCCAGGGCAACGCCATGACCTCGGCATTGGAAGCCTTCACCACGGCCGACCCGGATCGTCGCTGGACCCCGCGGGAGATCGCGCGCCATGCCGCGATCGGCGGGCGCGGTCCGGTGATCGTCGGGTCCTACGAACAGGTCGCCGACGCGTTTCAGGACTGGGTGGCGGAAACCGACATCGACGGCTTCAACCTCGCCTATGCCGTGACCCCGGAAACCTTCACCGACATCGTCGATCTCGTGGTGCCGGAACTGCAACGGCGCGGCGTCTACAAGACCGACTACGCCCCCGGCACCCTGCGCGAAAAACTCCAGGGCACCGGCCACCCTCGGCTGCCCGCCACCCATCCGGCGGCACGCACCCGCCGTTGATCGCCATCAGGAGGAACCCATCATGCAAGCCGACGAATTACGCGCCATTCAGGCACCGCTGAAGCAACTCTATCGCGACAAGCCCGACGCGGCGCTGATCCCGGCCCGCGCGGAAGGCAGCCTCGATCCCAATGATATCGCGATCGTGGTCGACGGCTGGCACAGCAAGGTCACGGCCGGGCTGCACAAGGCCGGCGGCGGCAGCGGCGAACTGGCCTGTTCCGCCGACATGCTGCTGGAAGCGGTGGTCGGTTGCGCGGGCGTTACACTGCGCGCGGTGGCGACCGCGATGGGCGTGACCATTCGCGGCGGCAAGGTGATCGCCGAGGGGATCTGGGACGCGCGCGGAACGCTGGCGATCGATCGCAACGCGCCGGTCGGCCTGACGGAGGTCACGCTGCGCTTCGATGTCGATTGCGACGCCGACGCCGCGAAGCTGGAACGGATGATTCAGACCACGGAACGCTATTGCGTGGTGCTGCAAACCATCAAAAACCCGCCGAAAATCTCGGTCGCCATCGGTCCGGAAGAGTAAAATCGGGCCGAAAGCGCAACCACTCTGAAGCCATGGTGGGACCATACTCCCCCCATCATGGCTCTACAGATCGCATCGTGTCAGCCTGACCGCCCCGGTTCGCCGCAATGACCGGCAGAACCATATCCGGCACGCAACCACTACTGGTGACGCTGTCGGGCGCGGGCGACAATCCCGCAACCATCCTGTCCGACGGCGCGCTGACCTCCGGGCTTTACGGTTCCGCCGGAACCAGCTGGACCGTTACCAACGCGGGCAGCGTCGGCGGTTCCGGCGTTCAACTCGTCTCCGGCGGGCGGGTCGCCAACCAATCCGGCGGCACCATCGCAGGTACGCACGGTATTCGGATTTCCGGCGGCGCGGGAACCGTCGTTGCCTCCGGCGGCGTCACCGGCAGCAGCGATGCCATCATGCTCGCCGCGGGCTTCGCCAACCTGTTGCTGCTGAACCCCGATGCCGCCGTATCGGGCCTGGTGGACGGCGGCAATACGATCGGCGCGACGGCGGCCAGCACGTTGGAGCTCGCCTCCGCCGCGGGCAGCGGCACAATTGCCGGCCTGGGATCGCAATTCGTCCATTTCAGCCGCATCGTCGTGGATACCGGGGCAACCTGGACCATCGGCTCCGCCAACCTCGGCGCCGGTTACACGATCACCAATCGCGGCTCGCTGACAAATGCCGGCACCCTGAACTCCGCCGTTACCCTTGGCGTGGGCGCGGTGCTGACCAACGCGGCGGGCGGAGTCATGACGCCGGACGCGGCCGCGGCGATCTATGGACCGACCGGAGGGGCCGCGACGGTCGTCAACGCCGGTTCCATCGGCAATGCCTCGGCCTATGGCATCGGCATCAACATGCGGGGCGGCGGCAGGGTCACCAACCTTACCGGCGCGTCCATCGGGGGCTACAGCGGCATCTTCGTGTTGGCCGCCGCCGGCACCGTCACCAATGACGGCACGATCGGCAACAACGCGACCAGCGGCATCGGCGTGCACTTCGCCGCCGGCGGCGTGGTGACCAACAACAGCACCGGGCTGATCCGCGGCAATCGCGGCGTCAACGTCGCGGGCGCGGCGGGCACCATCGGGAACGCCGGCCTGATCCTGGGCAATACCGCCAGCGGCAGCGGCGTTTACCTGGGTGTCGGCGGGGCCGTTACCAACCAATCCGGCGGCACCATTGCCGGCTACGCCGGCGTCATCGCCCTCGGCAGCACCGGGACCGTCGTCAACGGCGGCCGCATCGCCGGGGCCGACGGAGGCCGAGCGGGCGTGGACCTGCGGGTTGGCGGGCAGGTTACGAATGTGGCCGGCGGCACGATCTCGGGCTTCAGCGGCATCTATGCCTTCGGCGCCGCCGGCACGGTCGTCAACGCGGGCGCGATCGCCGGCGGCACAAATGGTTCGGGCGTGCAGCTTGCCCAGTCCGGAGCGGTTACGAACCAAAGCGGCGGCACGATCGTCGGCGGGCTGTTCGGCGTCAATCTGACGGGCGGCGGCTCGGTCTCCAACCTCTCCGGCGGAACGATCTCCGGCGGCTACGGCGTCTACCTTCAGGCCGCCGCCGGGACGATCCTGAACGCGGGCAGCATCGGCGGTGTCTCCGCCGCCATTCGCTTCGCATCCGGCTATGCGAACCGGCTGATCGTCAATCCCGGCGCGGCGTTCTCCAGCGCGATTTCCGGCGGCAACACGATCGGTTCGGGCGTGATCAGCACGCTCGAATTCGGTTCCGCCGCCACGCACGGCACCGTCAGCGGTCTGGGCACGCAATTCGTCGATTTCCAGTCCGTGACGCTCGACGCCGGCGCTTATTGGGTGCTGACCGGGGACAATACGCTTCCGAGCGGCAGCAGCTTCACCAATAACGGCACGCTGAAACTGTTGAACGCCACGCTGACCGAAGCGGGCACGCTGACCAATAACGGCGTCATCCTGATCGATCCGTCGACGCTGACGGTCGGGGCGCTGAACGGCAGCGGCACGCTGACCATCGCCGCCGACAGTACGCTCGCCGTGCAGGGCGCTGTGTCCAGCGGCACGACGCTGGTGTTCGAGGGGTCGGGCACACGGCTGCGCCTCGGCACCCCCGACGCCTTCGCGGGAACGCTGTCGGGATTTACCGACGACGACAGCATCGATCTGGCGGGGGTCGCGCCCGCGTCCGTCACCTTGTCCGGCGGCAGCCTGACCTTCGGCATGACCGGCGGCGGCACCGGGAGCATCGCGATATCGCCCGCCGTTTCCGGCACCTTCACCGCGACCTCCAACGGATCCGGCGGCGCGTTACTGACCGCGCTATGCTTCCTGGGCGGCACCCGGATCGCGACGCCGTCGGGGGAAATGACGGTCGAGGACCTGAAGGCAGGCGATCTCGTGCGCACCTGGGCAGGCGGCACGCGGCGGGTGACCTGGCTTGGGACCGGGCGCGTCCAGGCGCGCCCCGGTCGGCGCGACGCGGCCACGCCGGTGATCGTGCGCAGGCATGCGATCGCGCAGAATGTGCCCTGTCGCGACCTGCATGTGACCAAGGGCCATTCGCTGTTCCTGGACGACGTGCTGATCCCCGTGGAGTTTCTGATCAATCACCGCTCCATCCAATGGGACGATCGCGCGCGGGAAGCGCGGTTGTTCCACGTCGAACTGGATCGTCACGATATCCTGATCGCGGACGGCGCGCCGGCGGAGAGCTATCGCGACGACGGCAACCGCCGGCTGTTCGACAATGCCAATTCCGGCTGGGCGCTGCCGCCCCAGGAACCCTGCGCGCCCGTGCTGACCGGCGGCGCGATCGTGGATCGGGTCTGGCGTCGCTTGCTGGATCGCTCCGGCCACCGTCCGGGTCTGCCGGTGACACTCGACCCCGACCTGCATGTGCGCATCGACGGGCGGCGGATCGACCCTATCGACCGGGATAACGGTCGGTTTCGCTTCCGCCTGCCCCGAACATCGGGCGACGTGCGCATCGTCTCCCGTTCTGCCGCGCCGCAGGAACTGGGGTTGTCGCGCGATCCGCGCGCGCTTGGCGTGGCGATCGAGCGGATCGTCCTATGGCGGTTCGGCTGGCAACCTTTTGCCCTGGAAGCGGACGACCCCGGCCTGACGGACGGGTTCCATGGTTTTGAGCCGCTGGAATCCTGGCGCTGGACGGACGGCGACGCGGGTTTGCCGCCGTCTCTGTTGCGACACATCGACGACGGCTGCGTGCTGGAAGTATGTGTCCGCGCGACGGGGTCCTATGCGGAGCTGGAAGCCGCTTAGGGCTTGTTCAACAATAGTCGAGTCGATCAACCGTGTTGAACAAGCCCTAGACTATTGTTTTTGAAGGCAACTTCGCCGACGTGCAGATGCACTTATTTGTCGGCGTTGCCTTAACCCGTCAGCCGTCCCACACGCTGCTGGGCATCGGCAGTTTTTCGAACGCCGCGTCCGTCAGCGGTCCGTCCGGCGCGATGCCGGCCATGCCGAGGAGCATGTGCCACTGGCGAACGTGCTGACCGGAGTGCCAGGTGGTGCGTTCCAGGTATTCGTGCAGCAATTGCGGTCCGTAATAGGTTTGCACGACCTGCTTGCCGGATTGATCTGCCTGCGCCGCCCACCACGCCACCAGCCGACGACGCACGTCCTCGCCATAGGTCGCAATAGACGCGAAGCTTTGCATCTCCGCCGTCGGCCCGACCGCGAGCATCTCGCCGGTCAATGCGGCGCCGGCCGCGACCTCCAGGAATGCCTCCGCGATGCGGAAGATGTGATGGCTCAGGATGCGATAGCTGCGCGGACGGTTCGGCACTTCGGTCAGCAAATGCGTATCCGGCATTTGCGGCACGATCCGCGCCGCCGTCGTCAGGAACAGGTCGAGCCGCTGGATCAACTGTCCCGGCGACAGCACGGGGCCGGTTGCCTCGTTCAGGCCGAGAAATCGGACGACATGGCCGATGTTCTGCGCGAACACCCAATCGTCGCCGCGTGACAGGATCGGCACGGAGCGCGCGCCCAGGCGACGCAGTTCCGCCATCCCGGCGGCATCTTCAAGGACATTGATGGATTCGAACTCAATCGCACGGATCGAGAGAAACTCTTTGAGTTTCAGGCAGCTGGTTCAACCCGGCTGCCAGAAAGCCTTCAGTGGCGGCGTTTCGGCCATCGTATCATTCCTGTGTGTTCCCGGCGACATTCGCGCGGTCGGTGGCCCCGGTCAAGCCGGCATCGACCGTCGTTGGTGCGCCCGCCCGATCCGCGCCGCTTCTTCGCTATGCCCGGCGATCACGCGAACGCCCTCGTCAAGGCGCGCGACGATGTTGGCGGGGTTGCAGCCTTCCAGGAACGCGATCCCGTTGCGCCGACAGGCGGCCAGGACGCGATCCCGCGCGGCCTGCATGATCGGGGGATACGGGTCGCGCATGATCTCGACATGGCCGAGCGACAGGCTCAGATCGCCGGGGCCCATTTCCGCGAAACCCAGACCGGGCACGGCGCAGATCGCCTCGGCATTGGCGATACCCTCGGGGCTTTCCAGCTTCACGCCCAACAGCAGCGCGCCATGCGGGTTCAGCGGCCAGGGATCGCACCGATCCATATAGGCATCCTGCGACAATCCCCAAATCGGCGCCGCCGTCGGTTCGGACCCGCGCCCGCGCGTGCCGATCCCCAGCAACGGGGTGCCGTCCGGCGAGAACCCGCCGCGCGGGGGGCGGATCGAACCGTTCAGGCGCTGTTCCGGGCTGGGGATGCCCGGATCGACTCCCCGCAAATGGTGCGGATAGCGGCAGGCTTCGACAAAGGCCCGCGTGGCGTCGACCGTTTCGGCCTGACAGAGCAGGATGCCATGCACGCCGCGACCGAGTATCTGGCGGAACTGCCAGGCGTTGAAGCGCACATTCGCCTCATCCGTGCCGTTCACCGGGGCTTCGACGATTACCGCCGGGGTGCGATGGCCGGAACGGGTCGGCCCCGCATCGATCAGTCCGCGCATGTATTCGGCGAGGCCGGTCATGTCGAAGGCACCGTGCTCCATGCCGACATTGATGTAATCGGCCCAGGTTCCCGCGTCCGCCCGCCCCTGTTCATAGGTCAACACGTGCCCGGTATGCGGGCCGTCGTAATAGATCGCCTGATCCTGGGCGAGCAGGTCGATGGCGCGATTGATCCCTTCGGTCATGGCGTCGCGCCGTCCTGCACCGTGACATCCAGCCAGCCGCGCGCGTCGAAGCGACCCACATTGCCGGCGCGCAGCAGTACGGTGGTCGTGTCGGACTCCACGATCGCCGGTCCGCGCACGGTCTGATCGGCGGCCAGGGCGGCGAAGTCATAGACCGGGATATCCGTCCAGCCGCCGAGATGAACGCGACGGGTTCCCTTGGCGGACGCCGGGGCAGCGCCGACCGTGCCCATGCCGCCGGCGGCGGCGGGCGGCAGCCTGCCGATGACCGACAGGCGCGCGTTCACCAGCACAACATCCTGGTCGCGCAAGGCATAGGTGTAGAGCGCCTCATGCGCCCGGTGGAACGCTTCCTCGATGCTTGCGCCATCCTGCGCGACGTCGTCCAAGGGCACGGCGATTTCGAACACCTGTTCGCCATAGCGCATGTCGGCGGACCGACGCACCACGACCTCCCCATCGAACCAGGACAGTCTCTCGCGGCCCTCGCGCTCCATCTCGGCATAGGATCGTGCCAGCATCGCCATGTCGATCCCGCGCAACTGGCCCTGGCTGCGGGTCAATTCCACCCGCAAATCCGTATTCAACATGCCCCATGCCGACAGGACGGACGCCGCGACCGGCACAACCACCCGCGCGATGCCGAGTTCCGCCGCGACGGCGGTCACGTGCAGCCCGGCGGCGCCGCCGAACGCCAACAGGGTAAAGCCGCGCGGATCGACGCCGCGCCGCACGGTGGCGACCCGCACGCCGTCGGCCATCCGGGTGTTCACCAAGCGATGGATGCCGCCGGCGGCATCCGCCACGCCGACGCCCAGCGCATCGGCCAGGCGCGTGACGGCGGCGGCGGAGGCATCGGCGTCCAGCGTCCGCCGCCCGCCGAGAAAATTCGTCGGGTCAAGATAGCCAAGGACCAGGTTGGCGTCGGTCACGGCGGGGGATGTCCCACCCAGACCGTAACAGGCCGGCCCCGGATCGGCGCCGGCGCTTTCCGGACCGACAGCCAGAAGCCCGGCTTTGTCGATCTTGCCCAGCGACCCGCCGCCGGCCCCCAATGTCACGATATCCAGACTGGGCAGCGCGATCCGCGCGCCGCCGACCGTCTTGCCGTCCGACAAGGTCGGCGCGCCATCGCGCACCAGGGCGATGTCCGTCGACGTGCCGCCCATGTCGAAAGCGATCAGGTTGCGCGCCACGCCCTCCCGCGCCAGGGCCACCGCCGCGGCGACACCGCCCGCCGGCCCCGACAGCGCCGTGCCCGCCGCGAGGCGAATGGCCTCCGCCACCGAGGCCACGCCGCCGTGCGACAGAATAACCAGCAATTCGCCGCCATACCCGGCATCGGCCAATCGCCGGGACAAACGACCCAGATAGTTTTCGATCACCGGCCCGACGGCGGCATTCGCGACCGTCGTCGAAAACCGCTCGAACTCCTTGATCTGCGGCAACACGTCCGACGACGTGGTGACATAGGCGTTTGGCAGGCGCGCGCGGACGGCGGCGGCGGCCTCGATCTCGTGCGCCGGGTTACGCCAGGCATGCAGGAAGCAGATCGCCACCGCCGGCACGTCCTCCCGCGCCAGATGGTCGATCGCCGCGTTCAGGGAGGCGCGATCCAGCGGCGTTTCCACCGAACCGTCGCCGCGCATGCGTTCGCGGACGGACAGCCGCAGACCGCGCCGCACCAGCGGAACGGGCGGTGCCATGCGCAGATTATAGCGTTCCGGCTTCAGCCCTTCGCGCATTTCGATGACGTCGCGATGGCCTTCCGTGGTCAGCATGCCCACCCGCGCCGACTTGCCTTCCAACAGCGCGTTGGTCGCCGCCGTCGTACCGTGCACGATGCGCGCGGTCGTCCCCAGCAAGGCGGTGGCGGACAGCCCAAGGCGTTCCGCGGCCAGCGCGATCCCGTCCAGCACGCCGTCGGATTGATCGGCCGGCGTGGTCGCGGCCTTCGCGACGACGGTCCGGCCGTCCGGGGTGGAGACGACGATGTCGGTGAATGTGCCGCCGACGTCGATACCGATTGTGTATGCCATGCCCCGAATTTTTCCCCGTCGTCAGGTCGATACAATGCCGAGCGCGGCTTAGGTGAGAAGACCTTCGCGGCGATCGGCGTCGCGGTCGGCCTGGTCTCGTTTGGCGGGATCGCCCCAACCGCCGCCACCGCCGGACAGCACGTGGATCACGCTGCCGGTCGGCACCGGAACGTTGATTTCCTTGGTTTTCAGCTTGCGCGGTGCGGCGTCCGGCGCCAGCAGCGTGTAGTCGTGCGGCGCGCCGTCGCTGCCGCCGAGAATGCCGCGCGCGCCGTGTACCACGCCCTCTCCGGCGGTGTTGGCGACGCAATTGCCGGTGGCTTCTACCCGCAACCGCATGTCCCCGCCGTAGCCGCCGCGATGCGCGCCGTCGCCGGCCGAACCCGGCCGGTATTCATGGGTCTCGAACACCAGCGGGAACCGCGTTTCGGCGACCTCGATGGAGCCGAACTTGATCCCGCCGGCGGAATGCCATTCGCCGATGGTAGAGTATCCGTCGCCGGCGACCGAACCGCCGCCGCCGGGGCGCGCCTGAAACATATGCCAGATGAACCGACGCCCGGTGCGCGGATCGGTGCCGTTCAGCGCGATCCGCATCCGCCGCCCCCAGCCGCCCATGGCGCGCTCCGGGCAGGCCGGCGCCAGCGCGACGATGATGGCCTCGATAATCTCGTTGGAACAATGGCTGGTGCACATCGTCACCGGCGCGCCCTCCCGCGCCCAGACGATGGTGCCTTCCTTCAACACGACCTTCAGCGGTCGGAACGCGCCCTCGTTCTTCGTGATATCGGGATCGAGCAGGAACGCGAAGGCCATCGACACCGCGGATTGCGTGTTGGCGTGGGACGAATTGACGAAGCCGGTCACCTGCGGGTCCGATTCCGTCAGATCGACGGTGACGTCGCTGCCTTTCTTGGTCACCCGGGCGCGAATGACGATATCGGTCTTACCGAATCCGTCGTCGTCGAGCACCGCTTCGCCGTAATAATCCCCATCCGCCCAGGTCGCGACCGTTCCGCGCGCGTGGCGTTCGGCGGCATCGAGCATGGCATCGATCGACTCCGCCAGCACCGTCGCGCCGAATTCGGCGATCACGGCATTCAGCCGCTGTTCCCCCAGTTTCGCCGATCCGATCTGCGCCGCCAGATCGCCGCGGAAATCGCGGGGATGGCGCACGTTCAGCGCCAGCATTTCCAGCAAATCTTCCCGCAACACGCCGTTTTCCGTCAGCCGGATCGGCGGCAGTCGCAGGCCTTCGTGCCAGATTTCCGTCGCGGCCGGGTTATAGGCACCGTGCGTCGCCCCGCCGATGTCGGAGTGATGCGCCCGGTTCACCGACCAGAACATGAGCTGCCCGCCATTCGGGGTGCCATCGGCGGCGGGTGCGAAGACCGGAACGAAGATCGTCAGGTCCGGCAGATGCGAACCGCCGCGATACGGGTCGTTGAGCAGATAGATGTCGCCCGGCGAGGGATTGGGAAACCGTTCCGCATTGGCCTTCGCCGCCCAGGGCATCGCGCCGACATGCACGGGGATATGGTCCGCCTGCGCCACCAACCGGCATCGCGCATCGATCAACGCGATGGAAAAGTCGCGTGAGGAATTGAGGATTTGCGAATAGGCGGTGCGCAGCATCGCCTCTCCCATTTCCTCGGCGATGGCGTTCAGACGGTTCTGCAAAACCGCGACGGTGATTGGATCGGTCATGGGGCGAGATGGTGGCAAATCTCGCGCCCCAGGGGAATGGGGGGATCAACCCAAAACTCAGCCCGCGCGGGTTGGTTACCCCACGACCCCGATCGCACCAAGGACCGCAGCGGCACCCAGCACCAGCAAAGGGTGCAGCTTGGTAAACTGAAAAACCGCAGTGGCAACGACGGCAAGCACCCCCAGGCGCCAGTCCAGCACCGTGCTCTCCAGCAGCAGCCCGGCGCTGGCCATCAGCAATCCCGTCGTCACCGGCATCAGCCCGACCTGGACCGCCTTGCGCCAGGGCTTGTCGCGAAAGGTGAACCACGCGCCGCTGACCAACAGAGTCAGGATCGAAGCGGGGATCGCCACCGCCAAGGTCGTCGTCAGGGCGCCCGCCACCCCGGCCACGCGCCAGCCGACCAGGCTGACCACCATCATGTTCGGCCCCGGCGCGGCCTGCGCCAGCGCGTACAGCGCCGCGAACTCGTGCGGCGTCAGCCAGCCGTGCAACTCCGTCACCTGCCTTTGCATTTCCGGCACGACGGAGTTCGCCCCGCCAAACGCCAGCAGCGACAACTGACCGAAGACCAGCGTCAGATCCAGCAAGGTCGAGCTCATCGCTGGAACCTCCAGAGCAGCGCAATGGACAAGGCCGCCAGCACCGGCATCGCGATCGCCAACGGCAATCGCAACAGCGCGATGGCGACGAAGGTGATGACCGCGACGGCGATGCCAAGGGGTTTGCCCCGCAACGGCATCGCGACCTTGATCGCATTCGCCAGCACAAAAGCCGCCGCCGCGGCCGCAAGCGCCACAACCGCTCGGCGGACCGGCGGGAAATCGGCGTATTGATCGTAGATCGCGCCCAACCCGATCACCACGACCACGGGCATCGTCATCAATCCCAGAAAGGCCGCGACTGCTCCGGGTATGCCCTGAAAGCGAGATCCCAGCGCGATCGTCAGGTTCATCACGTTGCCGCCGGGCAGAAACTGGCAAAGGCCCAGCAGATCGGTGAACTCGGCGGCGGTCATCCACTTCTTCTGTTCGACCACCAGACGCCTGGCCCAGGGGCCGACGCCGCCAAAGCCGAACATGCCGACGGTGAAGAAACCGGTGAAAAGGCTGAGCAGACTCGGGGGCGATTGGGTCATGCGCTTACCGTACCGGCAGAGCGGGCCGGCAACAATACAGGATCAAACCAGAAAACCGCCCGCGCCCAGCGCGGCGGCAATCGCCAGCACGATCAGCGGATGCACGCGGGTAAACAGAAACACCGCCGTCGCCGCGGCGGTGACCGCCCCGGTCGCGAGGCCGGTCGTCGTGGTCGTCGTCAGCAAGACCGCGCCGGCCATGATCAACCCGGCGGTGATCGGCAGCAGCCCGGCCTGCACCGCCCGTCGCCACGGCGCATCGCGCAACCGAAACCAAATCCTGACCGTAAAATACGTCAGCACCGACGAAGGACCGCACAGCGACAACACCGCGACCAACGCCCCCGACAAGCCCGCCACCTGCCAACCGACCAGCGCCACCACCAGCATGTTCGGCCCCGGGGCCGCCTGCGCCAGCGCGTACAGCGCCGCGAACTCCCGCGCCGTCATCCAGCCCTGAACCTCGACGACCTGCCTTTGCATCTCCGGCAGTACCGAATTGCCGCCGCCGAAAGCCAGCAACGACACCTGCCCAAAGATCAACATCAGGTCGGTCAGGACGGAGCCGGTCATCGCTTGCTCCAATGCGCCAGGGCGATCGCGACCGGCGCGACGACCACCAACACGACCGGCAGCGGCCAGCGCAGCACCGCGACCGCCAGGGTGACGATCCCGGCGATGGCGAGTCCTGTCGGCCAGGCGCGTAACGGTTCGGCGATCTTCAACGCCGTGGACAGGATCAACGCCGACGCACCCGCGGCCAGACCGCCGAACGCGTTGCGCACGACCGGCAAGGCGCTGAAATGATCGTAGCCCGCGGCAAGGCACAGCACGATCGCCAACGGCGCCGCCCATAATCCGACAAACGCGACCACGGAGCCGATCGGACCATGCCAGCGCGCGCCCAGCGACACCGACAGGTTGACGATATTGGGTCCCGGCAGAAACTGGCAGACGCCCAGCAGTTCGGAAAACTCGGTCGGCGTCAGCCAACGCCGCTGCTCCACGAGCATCCGCCGAGCCCAGGGCAGAACACCGCCAAAACCGCAAATGCCGATGGAGAAAAACCCCAGAAACAGGGCGAGCAATCCTGGCGGGGCTGGTGTCGGCGACATCGGCCCTGGATACTGGTTCAAGGCGACCGCGACAATTCCGGTCGCGCTATGGATGCCATGCGCTTTTTCCTCGCCGTCCTGCTTTGCCTGGCCCTTCACCCCGCGGCCCAGGCCGCCTGCGTGATACGCCAACGCGCGACGATCGCGTTGGAGGTCGTGGGTGGGACGATCATGGCCCCGGTCGAGATCAACGGCATGGCCGCGACCATGATCCTGGATACCGGCGCCGGACGATCCGTCGTTACCCGAGAAGCCGTGCGCCGCCTGGGCCTGGAACTCGACGAATGGGTGGGCACGACGATGCGCGGCGTGGGCGGGGTGGAACGCCACCGCAATGCCAATCCGCGCTCTCTGGTGTTCGGCGGCGTCGCGCTGCAACGGCGCACCACCACGCGCGATACCAGCCTGACGGTCGGCACGCTGCCGCGCGCATCAACGCCGCATCGCGTCATTGACGGCCTGCTGGGGCGCGACTTCCTGTCGGTGTTCGATCTGGTGCTGGATATGCCGGGGCGCAGCGTCACGCTTTACGACGTGCAGGGCTGCGTCGGTCGCTTTCCGCCATGGAGCGGCGAGTTCACGGCGATCAAACTCGACAACCCCACCGATACCGCCCTGGTCGCGCCGGTCGATATCGACGGCAAGCGCCTGCGGGCACTGCTGGACACCGGCGCGTCGGCGTCCCTGATCGCGGCACCCGGCATGTATCGTCTCGGCCTGACGGAGGCCATGCTGGCCGACGATCCCGTCAACACGATCAGCGGCCTCGGTCCCAACGTGCTGACGATGCGGCGGCACCGATTCACGCGCATGCTCGTGGGAAACCAGGCCCTGGAAGCCCCCGCGATCTGGGTTGCCCCCGTCCGCCTCAACCCCATCGTCGACATGCTGCTGGGCGCCGATTGGCTGGCGGGGCGCAAGGTCTGGATATCCTTCGCGACCCACCAACTTTTCGTCGCCGAACGCTAGGTCAGAAGGCGCGTCGGGCGGAGGCGATGTAGCGATCGGCGTCCTCGCGCAGCAGCAATCGATCGCGTACCAAACGTTCGGCCGCGTCCCGGACCAATTCGGCGTAACGTTCGGCGGATTCGTATCGTTCGATCAGGGAACGGCGGGGATCGCCGGCCACGCGGTCGGTCTCGGCACGGGGGAAGGGCAAAAAGCTGCCGTCCCGATCGCACAACTCCCCTTCGGGGAACGGCGCCTTGTAGACATTGAAGCCGGTATGCGTGCCCAGGGGATGGGCGACATCGGGCAGGAACAGCCCGGCGCGCGGATTGCCGTCCGGATCGACCGCGGGAACCAAAGCCCGCGCGGAATCCACCTGGTTCGGCCGGCGCGCGAGGGCGAAATCCGGCAGCCTGGGAAAGGCCAGATTCTCCGCCGCCACCAACGTGGCGTCGGACTTCTTCGGCAAGCGACTGGCCGGCGCGGCGCGCCCGGTGGCGATCCATTCATCCAACGCCACCAGCAGCGCGCGCACCGCCGGATAGGGATCGTGCGGATTGCGTCGATTGGCGCAGGGACCCGGCGCATCCGTCGCACCGAAGCGTCCGGTGCGCTGGGTGCCGGCTATCAGGAACAACCGCGTGGTCGGCGGCAACACGACATCGCGCCGCCCGATCGGATCGGTGCCCAGCAGCGACGCGCCCTTTTGCCAGTATTCCGCGTCGGTATTGGTTTCGATCAGTAACGGATCGAACTTCGTGCCGCTCAACAGCGCGCCCTGCCTGCGACCGGTGGGGTCCTGCGTCCGCGCGGCGGAGTATGGAAACGCGTTCTCCGGCATCGCGTGATCTTCGTGCTGCGTGCGCGTACGAAACGGTTGCGCGAACAACTCGTTCAGAAACACCCCGCCGATGCCGGCAATGTGGCTGAAAACACCGTCGAAGACCTTTTTCCCCGCCTCGTCCTGATTGAAACCGAACTTCACGAAGTCGCGCAGGAACCGACCGCTTTGGGAAACGCCGAACGCGACCGCGGACCGTATTTGCCCGCCGGCGGGATTGGGGGTTCCGGCCCGGTCAGCGACGTTGGAGCGTAAGTAGGCCGCGACATCGCGCTGCGCCGCGAAGCCGATGCCGCTGACCCACGGCGATTTCGCGCGATAGGTCAGTTCGTGGATCGCGCCCGGCGCCGGTTTTGTGCCTTCGGGCAGCAATTCGATGGAACGATCGGCGGCAAAGCGGAAGGGAATCTCCACCGGCCGATCCGCCGCCCAGGTCCGCACCGTCAGGCGCGCCTTGTCCTGTTCGGTGGGTTCGTAGCTCAGCCGAAAGCGCGGGTTGGGGCCGCTCGCCAACCCGCCGCGCGTTCCCGCGACGAATTCGTCGCGTATTTCCCGCGTCACGTCGGGTAAGGCCGGCACGCGGATCGACATCCCGCCATTGGCCTTGGGTGCGTCCGGGTCCCATCCGGCCCAGGCAATCGTATAGCCGCGGCGAAACAGGAACCCATCGCCGGCATGCGCGACGGTCAGCGGATCGTTGGTGTCGTCCTTGGGCGTCGTGGTGTTCAGCCGATTGGTGACGACCTTGTTGCCGCGATTCAACACGTCCCAAAGCAGCGCATGATTACCCTTGGCCGGATTGACCGGCCGCAGGATGAACAGATCGGCTTCATACTCGACCTTGCCCGCCGCGTTGCGCTTCGCCCGATCCAGACCGACGATCCCGGCGTTGCGACGGTCCGCGGGATCAAGCTCCCCCTTCGCAACGCCGATCACGCGTTCATACGCGCCGGTCTGACCAAAGACGGTTCCCTCCGCGAAGGGTTCCACCCGATCGATGCGGACCGATACCACCTTGGCCTGCGCGGCCCCGACCGCGAGGCACGCGGCCAGCACGGTAATCGACAAACGCTTCATAACAGCCGGGATCAACGCGACTGCAATTCCGACCAGGTCGCATCCAACGCCCGCCGGGTGCGATCGGCCATGACGTCGATCTCGGCCTCCGTAATGATCAGCGGGGGAGAAAAGGCGACGCGATCGCCGATGAAGCGGGTAATCAGGCCGAATTCCCGCGCATACCGATCGACCGTCGGGCCGACTTTCATCGACGGATCGAACTGCTGGCGCGTGGCCTTGTCGGCGACCAACTCGATGCCGTTCATCAAGCCGACGCCCCGCACTTCGCCGACCAGCGGGTGATCGCTCAACCCCGCCAGAACCTGCTGCATATAGGGGCCGACGCGCTGGACGTGACCGATCATATCCATTTCGTCATAAATACGCAGGGTTTCCATCGCGACGGCGGTCGTGACGGGATGTCCCGCATAGGTGAAGCCATGCGCGAAATTCCCGAGCTTACGGGATTCGTCGAGCATCGCGTCGAACACGCGTTGACTGATCAGCGTGGCGGAAATCGGCTGCATCCCCGCCGACAGCGCCTTGGCGCAGGAGATCATGTCGGGCTTCAGGTCATAGGTCTGGCTGCCCCACATATTACCGGTGCGACCGAACCCGCAGATGACTTCGTCGGCGATGAACAGCAGATCGTATTTGCGAATAACCGCCTGCATCTTGTCCCAGTAGGTCCGCGGCGGCGGCAATCCGCCGCCGGCGCCCATCACCGGCTCTCCGATAAACGCCCCGACGGTCTCTGGGCCTTCGCGCAGGATCAATGCCTCAAACGCATCGGCAAGGCGCGTGGCGTATTGTTCCTCGCTCTCTCCATCGACGTGATTGCGATAATAATGCGGGTATTCGGTGTGGAAAAAGCCCGGGAACGGCAGGCCGAAATCGGCGTGCATGTCGAACTTGCCCGACGCGCTGATGGAAGCCGAAGTACTGCCGTGATACCCCATCTTGCGGCCGATGATCTTGCGCTTTTCCGGCTTTCCGATGGCGGCATGGTAGTACCAGACCAGCTTCAACGCGGTATCGTTGGCTTCGGAGCCGGAGCATTGAAACAGCACCTTGCTCATCGGCACCGGCGCGATCGACAGCAGCTTTTCCGCCAGATCGACGCCCGGCTCGTTCGTCGTACCGCGATACAAATGATAGTAGCCAAGCGTGCGCATCTGCTCGTAAGCGACGCGCGCCAGACGTTCGGAGGCGTAGCCGAGGGAAGCGCACCAAAGTCCGGCGGCGGAATCCAGATATTCCTTGCCGTTGTCGTCGTAGACGAAGCACCCCTGCCCCTTGCCGATCACCATCGGCCCTTCTTCAAGGTGGCGAACAAGGTTGGTCTGCGGATGCACGATGCTGGCGATATCGCGCGCCTGGATCGAATTCGGGGTGACATACGTCATGGGGATGCTCCCGGTATGAGTGGTTAGCGCGTCTTGTTATAGGTGTAATCTTCCCGCGATCCGCCGGGCGCGCGCAGACCTTCGGGCAGCGGCGCGCGGGTGGCGTTCACCTTGGCGTGAACGTCGAGCGCGGCCTGATCGCTCCACAATTCCAGCAAGGTCAGCTTGTCGGGATTCACGGCGCTTTGAAAAACCTCAAACTGCTCACACCCCGGTTCCAGGGCGACCTCCGCGCAGCGCTGCTTGAAGACGGCGGCCAGTTCGCTGCCCTTGCCGGGCATCGCATCGATTGAAATGACAAGACGGACGGCCATCGCGGGGTTCCTTTGCATAAATCGCCAAGGCCCCAGCGTGGCTCCCCAAACCTTCCCCCGTCAACCCAACCCCTATTCCTGAAACGCCTCTTCCCGCCCCTTCCGCACGCTCGGCAAAATCACGATGGCCAGCAGAACGGCGGTGGCGATCAACAGCCCCAGGCTGATCGGCCGTTCCACGAACGTCATCAGGTTGCCGCGGGAAATCTGCAAGGCGCGCCGGAGGTTTTCCTCCATCATCGGGCCCAGAATAAAGCCGAGCAGCAGGGGCGCCGGTTCAAAGCCGAGCTTGACGAAGAGATAACCGAGTACGCCGAATAAAGCGGTGAAGAGTACGTCGACCGGAGAGTTGTTCAGACTGTAAATACCGATCGCGCAAAAGATGATGATCGCCGGAAACAGGAAGCGGTAGGGCACTTTCAGCAGTTGCACCCAAATCCCGACAAGCGGCAGGTTGATGATGACAAGCATCAGGTTGCCGATCCACATGCTGGCGATCATGCCCCAGAACAGCGCCGGTTGCTTGACCATGACCTGCGGGCCGGGGGTGATGCCTTGGATCGTCATCGCGCCGATCATCAGCGCCATCACCGGGTTGGACGGTATGCCCAAGGTCAGCAGAGGAATGAAGGACGCCTGCGCCGCGGCATTATTCGCCGCTTCCGGCCCCGCCACGCCCTCTATCGCGCCATTGCCGAAGCGCGTCGGGTCCTTCGCGATGCGCTTTTCAAGCGTGTAGGAACTGAAGGATGCCAGTACCGCGCCGCCGCCGGGGAGAATCCCGAGGAAGGAACCGATCACGGTCCCGCGCAGGATCGGCCAGCGCGACGTCTTCAGGTCCGCCTTTGTCGGCATCAACCCGTGCACGGGCATCACGGTCTCCTGCCCTTCCGGCACGGAGCGCGCGCGTTCCAGGTTCGTCATGATCTCCGCAAGGCCGAACAGGCCCATCGCGACCGCGACAAAGCCGATGCCGTCGGACAATTCCGGAATGCCGAAGGTAAAGCGACCGGCGCCGGATGTGACGTCCTGCCCCACCAGGCCCAGCAGCAGCCCCAGCACGATCATCGCGACCGCCTTGATGACCGAACCCGACGCCAGCACGACAGCGCCGATCAGGCCGAACAGCATCAGCGAAAAATACTCCGCCGCGCCGAATTGTTGCGCGATGCCCGCCAAGGGCGGGCCGACGACGGCGATGCCGACGGTGGCCACGCACCCCGCGAAGAACGATCCGATCGCCGCGATTGCCAGCGCCGCGCCCGCCCGCCCCTGTCGCGCCATCGCGTGGCCATCGAGCGCCGTAACGACGGACGAGGATTCCCCGGGCACGTTCAGCAGGATGGAGGTCGTGGAGCCGCCGTACTGCGCCCCGTAATAGATGCCGGCCAACATGATCAACGCGCCGTCGGCGGGCAGGCTGAAGGTGATCGGCAGCAGCATCGCCACCGTGGCCAAGGGTCCGATCCCCGGCAGCACGCCGATCAGCGTGCCCAACAGCGCGCCGATCAAACAAAATGTCAGGTTGTTCAGTGTCCAGGCGACGCTGAAGCCCAAGGCCAGATTTGAAATGAGCTCGAACATGGTTATCCGAAATTCGGCCAGATGGTGAGCGGAAGCCCGAGAAGCCAGATGAACAATATGGTGGACAGGACGGACATCACGACCCCAAGCAACAGGGTCGAGACCCATCGCACGTTCGGTGCCGCCATGCTGCTGACAGCGATCGTCGCAACGATCGCGGCGACCAGGCCGGCGCGTTCCAGCAGGGACGCAAACAGGATCTGCCCGGCGGTCAGCGCGAACAGCGGCCGCCACGCCCAGCTTTGCAGGGCCGGACCATCGATGGTGAAGCCTCGCAGGGCAATGATCAGCCCCAGAAAGCCCAGCAGCCAGCAAAGCACCGTCGGCAGGTAACCCGGCCCCATCCGGACCAGCCGCCCCATCGACAGGTCAGAGGCGAAATACATCGCGAGCGCGGCGATGCCCATCAGAAACAATCCGCCGGCCAAATCCTGTTGATTGCGAATTTTTATCATATCGATTCCACGACAATTATCCCCGGATCGGCTGAAGCGTTCAGTCGATTTCCGCGCCCGACGCCTTGATGATCGGCGCCCATTTCGCCAGTTCCGCCTTGACGAAATCCGCGAGCTGCGCGGGCGTCGCCCCCGGGGTGGGATCGATGCCGACATCCTGCAGGCGGCCAAACACGGCCTTGTCGTTCAACGCCGTCGTCATCGCGGCATTCAACTGATCGACGATCGGCTTCGGCGTCTTCGCCGGCGCGAAGATCGCGTTCCAGGTGTAGCATTCAAAGCCCTTGAAGCCTTGCTCCTGCATCGTCGGCAGGTCCGGCAACGCCCGCGCGCGGGTCGCGGTGCCGGTCGCCAGCGCGCGAATGGTGCCCGCCTGGATTTGCGGCAGCATCGTCGGCGTGCCGTCGAAGGCCATCGGAATCTGTCCGGCCGACAAATCGTTCATCATCGGCCCCGAACCGCGATACGGCACGTGTTCCAGGTCCAGCCCACCGGTCATCATCTTAAAGCTTTCGCCGCACAGGTGCAGAATGCTGCCCATGCCGGAGGAGCCGTAGCTGTACTTGCCCGGATTGGCCTTGATCAGCGCGGCCAGTTCCTTGGCATCCTTCACCGGCAGCGACTTGTGCACGGCCAGGATGGCGGGCGTTATGCCGACCTGCCCCACAGGCTCGAAGTCCTTAACGGGATCATAGGGCATTTTCTTGTACAGGCCGGGATTGATGGCATGCGTCGAAACCGTCGCCATCAACAGCGTGTACCCATCGGGCGCGGACTTCGCCACCACATCGGCGCCGAGATTGCCGCCCGCGCCGGGGCGATTATCGACAACGACCTGCTGGCCCAACAACTCCGACATTTTCGCGCCCATGACGCGGGCCACGATATCCGTCGGCCCGCCGACCGCGAACGAGACGATCAACCGGATCGGCTTGCTCGGATACTTGTCCTGCGCAAACGCGTGACCAACGGTCAGCAGACACCCAAGCGCGACACTCGCGAGAATTCCCAGACGCATGGAACATACTCCCTGTTCGATGCTCCCGTTCTTCATCGCGGCAGCCATCGAGCCGGAGTCTTTATCATCGCCGCCAGGGTCCGCAAAGCGATTTGCCGTACGCGCAACAAACAGACCGTTGTCGCTGCCAAGGCAAGGCGTTAACGTTCGTCGTAAGCACCCACTGACGAATGGGCGCAAACGCACGTTGCCCGCCAACGGCGGCACGCCGCGGCAACTGGCGGCCATCCCGCGCAAGGACTACGGTCAGTCCGACAAACTCATACAAGACCTGAAAATCCGCATGGACTGATCTACAGTCCCGTTCCCCCCAACCGCCAGGAGCACCCCATGCCCAGAACCGGCCGCGTCGTTTTCAGCCAGATGGAAGACGTTCAGTTTGGCGTCGACGCCGCAACCGCGATCGCGGAATCCGCGCGCCGGACGGGCGCGGAACGCGTCTTTCTTATGGTCAGCGGCACGCTGAACCGCGAAACCGACACGATCGAGAAAATCCGACGAGCACTTGGGAACCGATGCGCCGGGGTGTTCGATCGGATGCCGGCGCACACGCCGCGACAGGCCGTGATCGCGGCGGCCGAACAGGCCCGCGCCGCGCAGGCCGATCTGATCGTCACCGTCGGCGGCGGATCGATTACCGACGCGGCCAAGACCGTGCAACTCTGCCTCGCCAACGATGTCCGCACCGCGGAAGCCCTGGACGACCTGCGCTCGGTGATCGGCCCAGACGGGTCGATGGGCCCGCCGCCCTGCAACGCCCCCACCGTGCGCCAGATCACCGTGCCGACGACGCTGTCCGCCGGGGAGTTCAGCGCCATCGCCGGTGTCACCGACGAACGCACGCGGATCAAGGAACTGTTCCGTCACCCCGCGATCATTCCGGCCACGGTCATCCTGGACCCCGCCCTGACCGTGCACACGCCCGAATGGCTGTTCCTGTCCACCGGCATCCGCGCCGTCGATCATTGTGTTGAAGGCATTTCCTCGCTCGAAGCGCATCCCTTCGCCGATGCGCAGGCGCTGCGGGGGCTTAGCCTGCTGACCACCGGCCTGGCCCGCGTCAAGGCCGATCCGAACGACCTCGACGCCCGCCTCGACTGCCAGATTGGCTCCTGGCTTTCGATGGCGCCGATCGCCACGGGGGTTCCGATGGGGGCCAGCCACGGGATCGGCTATGTCCTGGGCGCGGTGTTCGACGTGCCGCACGGCCATACGTCCTGCATCATGCTGCCGTCGGTCATGCGGTGGAACAAGTCGGCCAACGCGGACCGGCAAAAACTGGTCTCCGCCGCGATGGGTCAGCCCGACGCGGATGCCGGCGATCTGCTCGATGCGTTCATCGCCGGTCTCGACATGCCGCGAAGCCTGGGCGCGGTGAATATCGGGCCGGAGCATTATACCCGCATCTCCGAACAGGCGATGGGCACCCCCTGGATCCCGCGCAACCCGCGTAAAATCGACGGCCCGGCGCAAGTCCGGGAGATCCTTGCGCTGGCCGCCTGAACACGAACATCGGCGATGGCTCCGCGCCCCGCTCGTGCGGTATGATGACCGCACGAGCAGCTTGGATCGGAGCAAGAGATGCGGATCGGCGCGATTGTCGAGGCGTTTCGGGATTGGCGCGATCGACGCGCCGCGTTCAAGGAAATCCGCGATCAGGAGGCCGACATGGCCCCGTATCGCGGCTTCGAAATCGGCATCATCCTGAACCGCGTCAAAGCCGCCGCGTTTCAGGATAACCACGACGCCACCATCGCCGCCTGGCATGAATTGAACGCGGTGGCGCCCGAACTGGCGATGACGTCGACCTCTGTGCTTCGGGCGCTGATGCATGTCGGCGAAGCGGCGTTCGCCGACGAATTGCTGGTCAAGGCCCAACAGGCCTATCCGACGGTCGGCGAACTCGCCCAACTCTATGCCGAAGCCGCCCAGCGGCGGGGACAGTGGGAAGAAGCCAATCGGCGGTGGGAAAACGTGCGCAAGCGCTTCCCGGAAATCAGAAGCTCCTACACCTTCGGCTCAATCTGCCTGTTGGAACTCGGCCGCTTCGACGAAGCGGAAAAGGCCTTGGAACACGGGCTTCGCCTCGCGTCCGACGATTCCATGGCGCTGTTTCAATATGCCCGCGCCGCCGAAAAGCGCGAAAACTGGGAACAGGCCTACCAACGCTGGCTCGTCGCCCGCGAACGCCTGACCGAAGACGTGACCCCGTCGGTCGAAGCGGCCCGGTGCCTGAAGCACATGGGTCGGGACGACGAGGCCATCGAACTGCTGGAAAAGGCCCGCTGGCGGTATCAGTCGAGCTTCCTGCCGGGACAGGAACTGGCCCGCATTCCCCACGATCGCGGCGACTGGGAAGCGGCCTGGAAGCAGTGGGACGCCTTGCGTGTCGCCTACCCGCGCGCGCCCAGCGCCTATGTTTTTGGCGCGGAGGCGCTGAACAATCTGGGGCGGCACGACGAAGCCGATGCCCTGCTGCTGCGCGGCGCCGATCGCTTCCAGGAAACCGAGGAAACCGGGCCGATGTTCGCCTATGCAGTTGCCGCCCATAACCGACGCGATTGGCCCGAGGCCGCCCGTCGCTGGGCCATCATGCGCGACTGGTACCCAACCGCTCGGCAGGGCTACAAATGGGGCGGCGACGCGCTGGAATTCGCTGGCGATCTGGCGGGGGCGGAGGAAGTCCGCGAACGCGGCGCGCTGCTGGGCGCATAGGCCGAAGGAATTATCCGACCGCACGCATTCCGTGCTTGCCCGCCACGCCGAATCGGGCGCAAGCTTTCGGTGTCGTTGAAACAACTGAAAGGAGGTGATCCAGTGTCTCATTGTTCCGTGGTATCCCAAACCGTGACCTGGATCGCCGGCGCGCGAGGCGCGACGGCGTAGACTATCTCCGGTCCGGTAACGGACGCCCACTAACAATGTGAAGGCCCCGGGCACCCGTCCCGGGGCCTTCGTTGTTTGGGAAGACCCGTACGAAAGGCAGCGTCACGATGGAACGATGCACCTGGGCCAAAAACGGCGATGCCGCCTATATCGCCTATCACGACGACGAATGGGGCGTGCCGCATCGCGGCGAGACCAGGCTGTTCGAATTGCTGACGCTGGAAGGCGCGCAGGCCGGGCTTTCCTGGCGCACCGTGCTGAACCGCCGCGAAGCCTATCGCGCCGCCTATCACGGCTTCGATATCGATCGCGTCGCCGCGATGACCGATGCCGAACTCGATTCGCTGGTCGCGACATCGGGAATCATTCGCCATCGCCTCAAGATTTATTCTGTCCGCGACAATGCACGGGTTGCGCGCACGCTTGGCGATCTGGACGCCTATCTGTGGTCGTTCGTCGACGGCCAACCCATCGTCAACGGCCCGACCGACCACAGCCAGGTGCCCGCGACGACGCCGCTGTCAGACCGCATGAGCAAGGCACTGCGAAAACAGGGCTTTCGCTTTGTCGGTTCCACAATATGCTATGCCTTCATGCAGGCGACGGGGATGGTGAACGATCACCTGACGTCCTGCTTTTGCTTTAATCGACCGAGGTAACCGACATGCGGAATTCCGACGAAATCTGGCGTCTGGTGGATGCCAGGCAGGACGACTTCATCGCCCTGTCGGATCGCGTTTGGGAAATCCCCGAGCTTTGCTATGGCGAATTCCAGTCCTGCGCCGAACATACGGCCATGCTGGAAGCCCAGGGGTTCCGAGTCAGCCGCGATGTCGCGGGCATCCCGACCGCGGTCATGGGTGAATCCGGCGAAGACGGCCCCGTGATCGCCATTCTCGGCGAGTACGACGCCCTGCCCGGCCTGTCGCAGGAAGCCGGCGTCGCCGAACCGCGCCCACTGCCCGGACCCGGATACGGCCATGGCTGCGGCCACAACCTGCTGGGCTCCGCCTCCCTCCTCGCGGCGACGGCGGTCAAGGACTACCTCAGCGCCAACGGGCTGAAAGGCCGCGTCCGCTACTACGGCTGCCCGGCGGAAGAAGGCGGCGCGGCCAAGGGCTTCATGGCGCGCGCCGGGGTGTTCGACGACGTCGATATCGCGATTTCCTGGCATCCGTCGTCGTTCTCCGGAGTCATGGAACCGGTCTCCCTCGCCAATACCCGCATCGATTTCGCGTTCACCGGTCGTGCCTCCCACGCCGCCGCCGCGCCGCATCTCGGACGCAGCGCGCTGGACGCGGTCGAACTGATGAATGTCGGCGTTAACTACATGCGCGAACACATGCCGTCGGACGCGCGCGTGCACTACGCCATGCTCGACGCCGGCGGCATCGCGCCGAACGTCGTGCAGGCCTTCGCCAAGGTTCGCTACCTGATTCGCGCCCGCAACCTGCCCGAACTGAACCGTCTGATCGGGCGCGTGCGCAAAATTGCCGAAGGCGCAGCGCTGATGACCGAAACCTCCGTCGAAACCCAGGTCGTCTCCGCCGTCTCCAACCTGTTGCCGAACACACCGCTGGAACGCGCGCTGCACGACAACCTGTCCCGCCTCGGCGCGCCGCCCTTCGACGAAGCCGATCGCGTCGCCGCCGCGGCCTTTCAGGCGACGTTGAGCGAGGAAGACATCGAAAGCTCCTATCGTCGCTCCGGCATGTTGCCGGTCCGCGACGGGCTGACGCTGTGTGACACGATCGTGCCGCTGGATGCCCCGACCGCGCCGATGATGGGTTCGACCGATGTCGGCGACGTGAGTTGGGTCGTGCCCACCGTACAGGCGCGCGGCGCGGTCTACGCGATCGGCACGCCCGGGCATTCCTGGCAGTTGACCGCGCAGGGCAAAATGCCGGCGGCGCATAAGGGCCTGGTGCATGTCGCCAAGGTCATGGCCGGCACCGCGCTCGACGCGATCCATAACCCCGAACTGATCGCCCAGGCCAAGGCCGACCACCAGGCGCGCGTCGCCAAAACGCCCTATGTCTGTCCGATCCCTGACGATGTCGCCCCGCCCATCCACATGTCCGCCTGAGCAGCACGCTTGAAGTCCGACCTCTGCCGATCGCTGGGGATCGCGTTTCCGCTCTTCGCGTTCAGCCACTGCCGCGATGTCGTCGCGGCGGTGAGCAAGGCCGGCGGGTTTGGCGTCTTCGGCGCCGCCGGCTACACGCCGGCGGAGTTGGAGATCGAGCTTCAGTGGATTGACGCCCATATCGACGGGCGTCCCTATGGCGTCGATCTGCTGATCCCGGAAAATCTGACCTTACGCACGGAAGCCGGCGCGACAATCGGCGATATCGCCGCCGGTATCGGCCCCGCGCACCGAGACTTCGTGCACGACCTGCTGCGCCAGCACGGTGTCGACCCGGACGCCCCCATCCACCATCGCCGCCGCGACGATCCCGACCGGCCGCCGCCCTATCAGCGCGAATCCGGCGAGCATCTGATGGATGTCGCCTTCCGCCATCCGATCCGCCTGATCGCCAACGCCCTGGGCGTGCCCCCGGCTTCCATGCTGCAACGCGCGCGCGCCGCCGGCATCCCCTGCGCCGCGCTGGTCGGCGCGCGCGAACATGCGGTTCGCCAGGTCGAAGCCGGCGTCGATATCATCGTCGCGCAGGGTGGAGAGGCCGGCGGCCATTGCGGCGAAGTCTCCACAATGGTGCTGATTCCCGAAGTCCTGCGCGCCATCAAGGGTATGCGACCCGTGCCGGTGCTGGCGGCGGGCGGCATCATGACCGGACGGCAAATGGCCGGCTGCATGGCGATGGGCGCCGCCGGCGTCTGGACCGGATCGGTCTGGCTGGCCACCGCCGAGGCGGAAACCTCCCCCGTCTTCCGCGACAAGATGGTCGCGGCGCGGTCTCGCGATACCGTCCGGTCTCGCGGACGAACCGGCAAACCCGCGCGCCAGTTGAAATCCGCCTGGACCGAGGCGTGGGACGGACCCGACAGCCCAGGATTCCTGCCCATGCCGCTGCAGGGCATTCTGAGCGAACCGGCCATGCACCGCGTCAACCAATCCGCCGAAGGCGGCAACCGTTCGGCCGATGCCCTGGTCAGCTACTTCGTCGGTCAGGGCGTCGGATTGGTGGATTCCGTGCAATCATGCCGATCCGTCGTGCAAGGCTTCATGACGGAGTTCGCCGAAGCCATCGAGGACATGAAAGGCTTGGTCGAGGACTGAGGCGACCGCGGTCGCCCCCTCGCCCCGGTTACGCCGACGGCGCGACGTCCAGCCGCACGGCAATGCCCTGCAGGGCCTCCGACACCGCGGGATAGCGCTGCATCACCAGCGGGTCGTGCCCCGGCACGATCAGATCGGCCGAGGCGGCATGCGCGCGCAGGGTATCGAACGCCTCCAACATCTCCCCGACATGGAACGCCGTGGTGAACGGGCGATACGTGTCCATGTTCTCGTAGAAATGCGTCACGTCCGATGCCAGCACGACCACGCCGCGTTTGGTGTTCACCTTCACGAATTGCAGCCCGACCGAATGCCCGCCCGTCGGCACGACGCTGATGCCCGGAACGATCTCCGCCGGACCGTTGCTGTAATGCACACGACCATCGAAGTTCAGGCGCACAATGCCGCAGACATCGTCCGGCTCGAAACTCTTTGCCAGTTGGCGATGACGCATATAGCGCCCGACCGCATAATGCATTTCCGGTTCTTGCAGATGAAACCTGGCCTTGGGGAATTTGTGAAAGTTCCCGACGTGATCGTAGTGCATATGCGTCAGGATCACATCTTCCACCGCCGCCGGATCGACGCCGAGCATCGGGAGGGAGTCGATTGGGCAACGATCCATGGTGCGCCCGCGCTTGCCGCCGCTGGCTTCCGTGAAGCCGATATCGATCACCACCGCGCGATCTGCGTTCTTCGCCACCCAGACAAAGTAATCCATCGGCATCGGCCCGTCATGGGGGTCGCCGCCAATGAAATGCTCGTGCCGCATCGCCGGGCGCGACGCGTAACGCAGGGCAAACAATTCGTATTCGGCGGTCATGATTAAACGCTCCGGTTAGCTTCCCGCAAATGCGGCATTACATGTTTGGTGAACAAATCGATCGATTGCAGGCAGGCATCGCGTTCCATATCGCCAAAGGCGAACCGGGCCAGCATGTAGTTCAGACCGCAATCGTCAATGGACCGCTGCAAGAACGCCCTCACCTTCTCCGGCGTCCCCGCCACTGCCCTGCCTTGCGCCTCGGCTTCCTCGAACGTTTCGGGAAACACCGCGTGCATCACCGGCATTATATTATGCTTCAGCCACAGCTTCAGAAAACTCTCGCGCCACTTGCCGTAGCCGGTGCGGGCGATTTCCAGGGCTTCCTTGTCCGTCTCCGCAACAACGACGTGCCGGCCGGTGCCCATCAACGGCAGGTCCGCCGGATCGTGCCCGGCCTCCCGCCACGCGACGCGATAGGCATCGGTAATCGCCAGCATCGGCGGCCCCGCGAGGTTGCCGACAATATTGACCTTACGCTCCACCGCCCAAGGCACCGCCTCCACCCGCCCCAACCCGTACCACAGCGGCGGATGCGGGCGCTGCAACGGCGCCATTTCCATCGGCACATCGCGATACTGGAAGTGCTTGCCTTCAAAGTTCAGAGTCTCCGACGCCATGCCGCGCAGCAGAACCTCCAGCGTTTCGGCGAAAATCTCCGGCGTTTTGGCGGGGTCCAGGCCGTAGTAGCGCAACTCGATCGGCGAAATGCCGCGCCCGACGCCCAGCATCAGCCGCCCGCCGGACATGTGATCGAGCATGCAGATTTCTTCCAGCAGCTTGATCGGATGATACAGCGGCAGAAGATAGACCAACGGCCCGAACCGCAGGGTCTTGGTGCGCTGCGCGATCGCCGCCATCCAGACGCCGGGCGACGGCGCGACACCCAGCGGCGTCGCGTGATGCTCCGCCACATGGTAGCCGTAAAATCCATTGCGGTCATAGGCTTCGACCAGCCGCAGCCGATCCTCGAAAAACCGATCGAGCGGGGTGTTCCCCCGGTCCATATGATCGAACACACCGATTTTCATGTCTCGGTTTCCCCCTTCGTCGCGCGACACTACCAAGCCCCGACGCGCCGCGCCAACAATGGCGTTTGACAGAGGCGTCTCGTCTGGATAATCCTGGAACCAATACAACACAGGAACCAAGAACCGATGCTCAAGCTGTTGTACTACCCAACCGATGCCGGAGCACCCGACGACTACGGCGACAGCGTCGATCGCCTGCTCGACGGGGCGGATAAGGAAATCCAGACGTTCCGCAAGGCGACGGATAGCTTCATCCCGCCCGAAAAGGCGCTGATCGATACCGTCGAAGCCTGGTTGAAAGCCCGACCGCTCAGCGCAACGCCGCCGGTCGTCATGGTACACGGCTATATGTTTGACCCGCGCGACCAGGACGATACAGGCCCGGACAGTCCATTCGGTTCGGTCTACGGCGAAACACCGCCGATCGTGCACAACCTGTCCTGGTTGCCATTGGTCGGCGCAAACCCCGTTGCGTTCAGCTACAAATCCATCGCCGGCATTATTGAGTACGGCCGAGCGGGTTGGACGAATTCAGGGCACCTCTAAAAATTCGCCTGGCGACCGCGCCCGACCTTCGATTCAATAGGGCCACCGACCCGCCCGATTGGATTGCCGATGACCCAGCCCGGATTCTTCGACCTGAGCCACCGATACGAGACCCTGGACGCCAAACCCGATCCGC
>CANJLW010000037.1 GCA_947475245.1 Acetobacteraceae bacterium
AAATGGCTCAGAAAGACTGTCGCCTCGAATAGGCTGCCATCGTCCTCTGTCGTCGCTTCCATCGGTGCACCCCGTTATTCGAATCGAGGGACCGCATAGATTCAGCACTTTCACGGTTTGTCACGTACTTCTTCACCCGATTGCCCTGGCATCGATCGCCTTTGCCATGGCCAGGTCGCGCTTCGACAGGCCGTCGACGTCGTGGGAAGTCAAGGTGATCTCGACGGTCGCCCAGACGTTCGACCACTCCGGGTGGTGATCGTGGCGCTCCGCCAGCAAAGCGACACGGGTCATGAAGCCCCAGGCCTGATTGAAATCGCGAAAGCGGAATGTGCGCCGGATGGCGTCCCGCTGCGGGACCATGGACCAGTCCGGCAGGGACTCCGGCAGCGCCGCGCGCTGCTCGTCCGTCAGTTTTGTCGCCATCTTTGACGCCTCCTTCAATTCACCGGCTTGACCGCGCGGCGTGGGCGCTGCACCGAGTAGCCGTATGAGTGACCTGCGCAATCCAATACCCGCTTTCGGCCCGCCGCCCACCATGGAGGATATCGCCAATATGGCGGAACGTGCGTTGGCGACGATTCCAACCCGGCTTGCCCGCCATATCCATGGCGTCGGCATTTCGGTGGAAGACATGCCCGACGACGATACGTTGGAGGAGTTGGACATCGACTCGGCATGGGACCTGACCGGTCTGTACCGCGGCACGCCGCTGACCGAACGCAGCGTGTCGGACCCGGTGCGCGAGCCCGATCTGATCTTTCTCTATCGGGAGCCGATCCTGCTCGAATGGATCGAAACCGGGGAGGACCTGTTCCGTCTGGTGCGCAATGTGGTGGTGCACGAAGTGGCGCATCACTTCGGGTTCAGCGACGCGGATATCGAGGCGATCGAGCAGGAAATGGAATAGGCCGGTTCAGGCGTCCAGCGCCGCCGTCACCGCCGCTCGCAGGGTCGGCAGCGCCTCCGCCTCGAACCACGGGTTCCGACGCTCCCAGCCCGTGGTGCGCCACGACGGGTGGGGCAGCGGGAAACGACCCGGCAGGTGATCGCGAAAGGCGCGCACCCGATCCGTCATCGCGCCACGCCCGAGGTAATGGGCCTGCGCATAGGAACCCACCAGCAGAGTCAGACGGATCGCCGGCATCAGCCGGATCAGGCGGTCTTGCCACAGCGGCGCGCATTCCCGTCGCGGCGGGGCGTCGCCGCCATTGGGCAACCGGCCGGGGTAACACAGCCCCATCGGCACGATCGCGATGCGGCTTTCGTCGTAAAAGACCTCCGGCGTCAGGTTCAGCCAGCGCCGCAACCGCTCTCCGGATGGGTCGTTCCAGGGAATTCCGGTCTCGTGCACGCGGGTTCCGGGGGCCTGCCCGACGATCAGCAGGCGCGCGGTCGTCGAAACACGCAGAACCGGGCGGGGACCGAGCGGCAGACGATCGGCGCAGACGTGGCAGGCGCGGGCCAGGGCGGCAACGGCGGGAAGGCTTTCGTCAGACAACAATGCCCCGGCCGCGCAGCGCCGCGACGACCTGTTCGGCCAGGTCTTCGGGCGTGCCTTCAAGCGTGCGCAAATGGATTTCCGGGTTCAGCGGTGTCTCGTACGGTGCATCGACACCCGTGAAGTTGCGGATTTGACCGGCATCCGCCTTGACGTAAAGCCCCTTTGGATCGCGCCGCCGACACTCGTCGACCGGGGTGTCGACGAAGATTTCCACGAATTCGTCGGCCTCGACGCATTCGCGCGCCAGCATCCGCTCCACCCGGTAGGGTGAGATGAACGACACCAGGACGATCAATCCGGCTTCCACGAACAGCTTGGAGACTTCGGCGACCCTGCGGATGTTTTCGACCCGATCGGCCTCGGTAAAGCCGAGATCGCGGTTCAGGCCATGGCGGACGTTGTCGCCGTCCAGGATCATGGTGTGGCGGCCCTGGGCGTGCAGGTATTTCTCCACCAGATTGGCGATGGTGGATTTCCCCGCGCCGGACAGGCCGGTGAACCAGAGAACGGCGGGTTTCTGATCGTTCAGCGTGGCGCGCGCGGCCTTGTCGACGTCCAACCTGTGCCAATGAATATTGCGGTGCGCGGCGCCGATCTCGGTGATCATGCCCGCGCCGACGGTGCCGCGCGTCAATCGGTCAACCAGAATGAAGCCGCCAAGCTCCTTGCTGACCTGATAGGGCTCGCACACCACGGGGTGGGAAAGCGAGAGCGTGACGCGCCCGATCTCGTTCAACTGCAATTCGCGGACGGCGGATTCGGTCAACGTCTCGATATCGAGGCGCGTGGCGATATCCGTCACCGTCGCCACCCCCCCGCTACTCCCCAGCATAAACTGGTATGCTCGGCCTCTGAACAGCGGCGTTTCATCCATCCACACGATCCAGCATTCAATCTGGTCGCCGATGGCGGGGAGCGGATCGGTGGCGAGAACGTCGCCGCGGGAGATGTCGATTTCCCGGTCCAGGACGAGGGTAACGGGCGCGCCGGCGTGGGCGGTTTGCAGGTCGCCGTCCATCGTGACGATTCGCGTGACCTTCGCTTCCGTACGCGCGGCGACGTTGACGATGGTTTGTCCGACGTGGATTTCGCCGCCGGCAACCGTGCCGGCATAGCCGCGGAACGATGCGTCGGGGCGATTGACGTATTGCACCGGCATGCGGAACGGCTGGGTCGACTTCGAACGGGCACCGGTCGGTTCGACGGTTTCCAGCACTTGCAGCAACGATGGCCCCGAATACCAAGGAATGCGCGTGCCGGCGGTCGTGACGTTATCGCCGTCGCGCGCGCAGATCGGGATCGCGGTCACGGCGATCTTGCCGAGGTTCGGCACCAGCCCCTGGAAGTCGGAGACGATGCGATCGAAGACGGATTGGTCGAATCCCACCAGGTCCATCTTGTTGATGGCCAGGACAATGTCGCGAATGCCCAGCAACGTCGCGATGGCGGCGTGTCGTCGTGTTTGCGCCAACAGACCCTTGCGCGCGTCAACCAACAGCACCGCCAGATCGGCGGTGGATGCGCCGGTGGCCATGTTGCGGGTGTACTGCTGATGGCCCGGCGTGTCGGCGAGGATGAAGCGGCGCTTGTCGGTCTGGAAATACCGATAGGCGACATCGATCGTCACGCCCTGTTCGCGTTCCGCCGCCAGCCCATCGACCAACAGCGCGTAATCGACGCCGCCTTCCACCGTTCCGAAGCGTCGGGAGTCGCTTTCCAGCCCGCGCATCACGTCGTCGGGAATCCCGCCGCACTCGAACAGCAACCGACCGATCAGCGTCGATTTACCGTCGTCGACACTGCCGCAGGTCAGGACACGGAGCAGGGAGTCCGGCATCAGAAATACCCCTCCCGCTTTTTCATTTCCATGGAGGAGCCTTGATCCTGGTCGATCAAACGCCCCGCGCGTTCCGAGACCCGCGTGGTTTCCATTTCGTGCACGATATCGGCGATGTCGGCGGCCTCGGATTCCACGGCGGCGGACAGCGGATAGCAGCCCAGGGAGCGAAACCGGACCATGCGGTTTTCCGGCACTTCGTCGGGAAGAAAACGCATGCGTTCGTCATCGACGACGATCAACTGTCCGTCGCGCATGACGGTGGGGCGCTGGGCCGCGAAATACAACGGCACGACGTCGATCCCTTCGGCCTGGATGTAGGTCCAGACATCGAGTTCGGTCCAGTTCGACAGGGGAAAGACGCGCAGGGTTTCTCCGGCCGCGAGGTTGCCGTTGTAGATGTGCCAGAGTTCCGGCCGCTGGCGCTTCGGTTCCCAGGCATGGCCTGGTCCACGCACGGAAAAGATTCGTTCCTTGGCGCGGGACCGTTCCTCATCCCGACGGGCACCGCCGATGGCAAAATCGTAGCCACCTTGGGTCAGCGCCTGTTTAAGCGCGTCGGTCTTCATGATCTGGGTATAGGCGCTGCCATGATCGAACGGATTGATGCCGTCGCGCTTGCCGTCCGGATTGGTGTGCACGCGCAGGTCAAGGCCGAGTTGCCCGACGGTCGCGTCACGGAACGTGATCATGTCGCGAAACTTCCACATCGTGTCGATGTGGAGCAGCGGGAACGGCGGTTTTGCGGGGAAGAACGCCTTGCGCGCGAGATGCAGCAGGACGGAGGAGTCCTTGCCGATGGAATACAGGAAAACCGGACGTGACGCCTGCGCGGCGACCTCCCGCAGGATATGGATGCTTTCGGCTTCGAGGATCCGGAGGTGAGCGTGGCCCAGGGGCATTGATGAGATCGCCGTTACAGGGGTGACTTAAATCCGACGGACCACATAGGCAGTTTCCAGGGCGGTGACGATAGCGGCCGCGTGCGTGGGGTCACGTGCTTCCACCATGACTTCCAGTTCGGCGGCCTGGACGGAGGACGCGGCGAACAGCCGTTGGTGAGACACCTCGATGATATTGCCGCCGCTGTCGCCGATCTTGCCGGCGATATCGGCCAGCACGCCGGGGCGGTCGGGGATCTGTAGGTGCAGTCGCAACAGCCGTCCGTCGCGCAGCAAATCGCGCAGCAGGACATTCGACAGGATGCGGGCGTCGATGTTGCCGCCGGTGATGGCGACGCCGACTTTTTTGCCGCGAAACAGGCCGGGATAGGTCAGCAGCGCGGCGATCCCCGCGGCACCGGCGCCCTCGGCCACGATCTTCGCGCCTTCGACGAGCAGGGCGATTGATTCTTCGATGGCGCGTTCGGGGACGACCAGCACGTCGGTGACGCGACGGCGTACGATATCGAACGGCACTTCGCCGATGTCGCGAACGGCGATGCCCTCGGCGATGGTGGGGCCGCCGACGGAAACGCTTCGTCCGGCGATGCGCTGCGCCATCGGGGCATAGGCCTCGACTTCCACGCCGTAGATCGCGATGCCGGGCTTCAAGGCCATCGCGGCGGTCAGGCAACCCGCCAGCAGGCCGCCGCCGCCGACGGGGATGATGATCGCGTCGAGGTCGGGGGCGTCTTCCAGCAATTCCAGGGCCAGGGTGCCCTGTCCCGCGATGACGGCGGGATCGTTATAGGGATGGACGAACACCAGCCCCTGGCTGCCGCCCGCCAGTTCTGTGGCGTGGGCGGCGGCCTCTGCCAGGCTGTCGCCATGCAGCACGACCTTCGCGCCCCAGGCGGCGGTGCGGGTGACCTTGGTCGCCGGGGTGAATTTCGGCATGACGATGGTGGCGTCGATGCCGCGCAATTGGGCATGACGAGCGACGGCCTGGGCGTGATTGCCGGCGGATACGGCGATGACGCCGCGCGAGCGTTCCTCCGGCGTCAACAGCGCCAGACGGTTTGCCGCGCCGCGTTCCTTGAACGCCCCGGTAACCTGAAGGTGGTCGAGCTTCAGCACGACCTCGGCCCCCGTGGCGACCGAGATGGCGTGGCAGGGTACGGTCGGGGTTCGGAGAACGTGACCCGCGATCCGCTCCGCCGCCGCCAGAACGTCGGCGAGAGCGATCATGATCGGAAGGCCATTCCTAAATGAACTTGACGCTGAGAATCTCGTAGGAGCGATCGCCGCCGGGGGCGGGGACCGATACCGTTTCGCCGACCTTTTTGCCGATCAGTGCCTTGGCAAGCGGGGAGGAGATCGACAGGCGCGCGGCCTTGATGTCGGCTTCATGCACGCCGACGATCTGGTAGCTCGCTTCCTTGTCGGTTTCCTCGTCCACCAGCTGGACATGAGCGCCGAACTTCACGTGGTCGCCGGACAGGGTCGACGGATCGATCACCTCGGCGGCGGAGGTTACTTCCTCCAACTCCTGAACACGGCCTTCGATAAACGATTGTCGCTCTCGCGCGGCGTGGTACTCGGCGTTTTCCGACAGATCGCCATGGGCGCGCGCCTCGGCGATCGCACGGATGACGGCCGGGCGTTCTACGGCCTTGAGGTGGCGAAGCTCGTCTTCCAACCGCTGTAGGCCTGGTGCGGTCATCGGAAACTTCTGCACGGCGTGGTCCTTCGGTACTCGATGCTTCGGAACGGTTGCTGCGTCTGCGGTGAGGCGGGGGGATGGTCGACCTCCCCCCGCGACAGTGGACTAGAACGATCCGCGAAAATAGGACTGCAGAGGCGCAACTTCAAGCGTGCCCGATTTTAAGGCGGCAATCGCATGCACGGCGGCCCTGGCACCGGCGAAGGTCGTGTAGTGCGGTACGCCCTGCGTCAGGGCGCTGCGCCGGATGTCAAAGCTGTCGGCAACCGATTGCGGGGTCGACGCGGTGTTGATCACAAGCTGGATGTCGCCCGACTTGATCGCATCGACGCAATGCGGACGCCCTTCCAGCACCTTGTTCACCACGGTGACCGGCAGACCGGCGGCCTTGATGTGGTTGGCGGTGCCGCGGGTGGCGACGATGCGGAAGCCCATGTCGGTCAGGCGACGCGCGAGCTTCGCCAGGCCTTTTTTGTCGGCATCCTTCACCGACAGAAAGACCGTGCCCTTTTCCGGCAGGATGACGCCGGCGCCGAGCTGAGCCTTGGCGAAGGCGCGCTCGAAGGAGGAGTCGAGGCCCATGACTTCGCCGGTGGATTTCATTTCCGGCCCGAGGATCGTGTCGACGTTGGGGAAACGGGCGAAGGGGAAGACGGCTTCCTTGACCGCGACGTGCGGGGCGATCGAGTCGTCGTCGAGTTTGAAGTCGGTGGCGAGCTTGGCCCCGGCCATCACCCTGGCACCGATCTTGGCGATCGGCACGCCGGTGGCCTTGGCGACGAACGGCACGGTGCGCGACGCGCGCGGGTTCACTTCCAGCACGTAGATCGTGTCGTCCTTGATCGCGTACTGGACGTTCATCAGGCCGACGACGTGCAGCGCCTTGGCCATCGCCTCGGTTTCCGCCTTGAGTTCGGTGACCATGGCGGGCGACAGCGTGTAGGGCGGCAGGGAGCACGCGGAATCGCCGGAATGGATGCCGGCTTCTTCAATGTGTTCCATCACCCCGGCGACGTAGACGGTGTCGCCGTCGCAGATGCAGTCCACATCGACTTCGATCGCGTCGTTCAGATAGCGGTCGATCAGCACCGGATTGTCGCCGGAGACGCGGACGGCCTCCCGCATGTAACGATGCAGGCCGGCGCGGTCGTAGACGATTTCCATGGCGCGTCCGCCCAGCACGTAGCTGGGGCGGATGACGACGGGGTAGCCGACGCGTTCGGCGATGGTTTCCGCTTCTTCCGCCGAACGGGCGATGCCGTTTTCGGGTTGGCGCAGTCCCAGGGACTGAAGCAGTTGTTGGAACCGCTCCCGATCTTCGGCGACGTCGATGGCGTCCGCCGAGGTGCCGAGGATGGGGATACCCGCCTTCGACAAGGCCTGGGACAGTTTCAGCGGTGTTTGCCCGCCGTACTGGACGATGCAGCCGAGGAGCGTGCCGTTTTGCTGTTCGCGACGGACGATGGCGATGACGTCTTCGTCGGTCAGCGGCTCAAAATACAGCCGATCGGAGGTGTCGTAGTCGGTGGAGACGGTTTCCGGGTTGCAATTGACCATGATGGTCTCGAACCCGGCTTCCTTAAGGGCGTAGGCGGCGTGAACGCAGCAATAATCGAACTCGATGCCCTGGCCGATCCGGTTCGGCCCGCCGCCGAGGATGACGATCTTGGTCTTGTCGGTGGGGTCGGACTCGCAGACCGGCGTGCCGTATCCGCCTTCGTAGGTGGAATACATATATGGCGTGGCGGACGCGAATTCGCCCGCGCAGGTGTCGATACGCTTGTAGACCGGCACGACCCCCAAGGCCGAACGTTGCGCCGCGACGGCGTCAACGGGTCGGTTGGTCAGTTGCGCCAGGCGCTTATCCGAAAAGCCCAGGGCCTTGAGGCGACGCAGCGCACCGGCTTCCGTCGGCAGGCCGGACGCCGCGACTTCCCGTTCGGCGAGGACGATGCGTTCGAGTTCGCGCAGGAACCAGGGGTCGAATTTCGTGGCGTCGTGAATGGCTTCAATCGACAGGCCGGCGCGAATGGCCTGCGCGGCCATCAGCAAGCGGTCGGGGCGCGGGGCGGACAGGGCGGCGCGGAAAGCGTCGGGGCCGCCGTCGCCCGGCGGATCGATGGCATCGAGGCCGGAGAAGCCGGTCTCCATGCTGCGCAGGCCCTTTTGCAGCGCCTCGGCGAAGGACCTGCCGATGGCCATGGCTTCGCCGACCGACTTCATCGACGTGGTCAGCAACGCGGGCGTGCCGGGGAATTTCTCGAAGGTGAAGCGGGGGATTTTCACCACGACATAGTCGATGGTGGGCTCAAAACTCGCGGGCGTGACCATGGTGATGTCGTTGGTCAGCTCGTCGAGCGTGTATCCCACGGCGAGCTTGGCGGCGATTTTGGCGATCGGGAACCCGGTGGCCTTGGACGCCAGCGCCGAGGAGCGGGAGACACGCGGATTCATCTCGATGACGACCATGCGGCCGTCGGCGGGGTTGAGTCCGAACTGAACGTTCGATCCGCCGGTATCGACGCCGATCTTGCGCAGGCAGGCGATCGAGGCGTCGCGCATGATCTGGTATTCTTTGTCGGTCAGCGTCAGCGCCGGCGCGACGGTGACGCTGTCGCCGGTGTGGATACCCATCGGATCGACGTTTTCGATGGAGCAGACGATGATACAGTTGTCGTTGCGGTCACGCACGACTTCCATCTCGTATTCTTTCCAGCCGAGAACGGATTCTTCGATCAGAACCTCGGTGGTCGGGGAGGCTTCGAGGCCGCCGGCGACGATCTGCTCGAATTCTTCCCGGTTATAGGCGATGCCGCCGCCGGTGCCGCCCAGGGTAAAGGACGGACGGATGACGGCGGGCAGGCCGGTCATGAGCAGCGCGGCGCGGGCTTCTTCCATGCTGTGGGCGATGGCGGAGCGGGGGGATTCGATGCCGATTTCGGTCATCGCGTCGCGGAATTTCAGGCGGTCTTCGGCGCGATCGATGACATCGGCCTTGGCGCCGATCAGTTCCACGCCGTGGCGCTTCAGCGCGCCGCTGGCGTCGAGTTTCATCGCGGTGTTGAGCGCGGTCTGCCCCCCCATGGTCGGCAGCAGGGCATCGGGCTTTTCGCGCGCGATGATTTTTTCGACGATTTCCGGCGTGATCGGCTCGATATAGGTCGCGTCCGCGAGACCGGGATCGGTCATGATCGTGGCGGGGTTGGAGTTGACCAGGATGACGCGATAGCCCTCGGCCTTCAGCGCCTTGCAGGCCTGCGCGCCGGAGTAGTCGAACTCACACGCCTGGCCGATGACGATCGGGCCGGCGCCGATGATCATGATGGATTTTATGTCTGTGCGTTTGGGCATTTAGAAAATCCATTTCAGTGTAGGCTGGGTGGCGATGTTGGCGTGATCGCTTGGTCCCGCGCCAACAGCCTGTCGTCTGAACCAGCCGAGCGGCACCGAACGGTGCCTGGAAGTCAATGACGGTTTATCGGCGCTTTGTGGTCGGCGGATTCATGACGCCACTTGCTCGCGATCACGGATCCACTCCCAACTACGCGGGGGCAGACGCCCCTCAGATGCGGCTGGATTGACCTCCATGACCAGGAAGCGGGCGGATTTCGTATAAGGCCGCAAACTCTCGCTGACCGCATCGGCGTCCAAATCGGTCGATACGAGAAAGACGTATGGCAGGTGGTTCCACCACCCATGAAAGAGTGGGCTTTTTGAGATGAAACCCGCGACGTCGCTGTAATCCGCGCCGATCGTATCGGCATCCAGCACGATCATGAATGTGCGGCTATTGGTCGGCATTGCGTCGAACTCCGGTCTCGTGACGCCCAGACGGACTGACGGCCTTCTTGGGCACGGCCTCCTCCAGATAGGTCAGCACGGCTCGATCGAGGCCTGGCTGATCCGCCTTGTTCCGATCGTCGCCAATCAGATCGATATAGCGATTCAATACATTGAACCGCTCCGACCGTAACAGGTCGGGTCTTCGCAAGAGAGCATATCCGGCGAATCCGACACCCGCCAGCGCCGTCAGACATCCCGTTACCAGCATGACAACGGCGACCGTAACGGACGCGGTCGCCACCGCGAGCCCCATGCATCCCAGGGCGAAGGCGAGCAGACAAGCCAGCATGAACGGGATTGGGTAAGAGACCGTGACGGTGCGAATGACTTCGGTGAACGCGTGCGGCCCTCGCATAGCCAATCAAGCCCGAACGACCCCGAGTTCCCGCCCCTCGATCAAATCCACGAACCGTTGAAACAGATAGTGGCTGTCCGTCGGTCCCGGCGACGCCTCCGGATGATATTGCACGGAAAACGCCGGACGGTCGGTGCAGGCGATGCCTTCGTTCGAGCCATCGAATAGCGACACATGCGTGGCCGTCACCCCGGCCGGCAGCGACGCGACATCCACCGCGAAACCGTGATTCTGGCTGGTGATCTCCACCTTGCCGGTCGTCAGGTCCTTCACCGGCTGGTTGGCGCCGCGATGGCCCCGATCAAGCTTATACGTCGTCGCGCCCAGCGCGCGGGCCAGCAGTTGGTGACCAAGGCAGATGCCGAACAGCGGCACGCCGGCATCGAGCACGGCGCGAATCGCCGGTTCGGCATAAACGCCGGTCGCGGCGGGATCGCCCGGCCCGTTGGACAGAAACACGCCGTCCGGCTTATGGCGCAGAATCTCGTCGCCGGTGCTGCTCGCCGGCACCACCGTGACCCGGAACCCGGCGGAGGCGAGGCAGCGCAGGATGTTTTGCTTCGCGCCGTAATCGACCGCCACGACATGATGTTTCGGCGCGCTTTGCGTTCCGGTGCCGTTCGGCCACGACCAGCGGGTTTCCGTCCAGCCGTAGCTTTGACCGCAGGTAACCTCTTTCGCGAGGTCCATGCCCTCCAACCCCGGCCATGCCGCACCCTGGGCGCGCAGCGCCGCCAGATCGAACCGTCCGTCGGCGGGAAAGCAGAGCACGCCGGTCTGCGGTCCGCCGTCGCGGATGCGCACCGTCAATGCGCGCGTGTCGACGCCGGCGATGCCGACGATCCCGCGCGTCTGCAGCCAGGCGTCCAAATGCTGGGCCGAACGCCAGTTCGACGGTTCGGTGATGTCCTGCTTGATGACCAACCCGCGCGCGGCGACGTTGATCGCCTCCATATCCTCCGCATTGGTGCCGACATTGCCGATATGGGGGAAGGTGAAGACGATGATCTGTCCGGCATAGGACGGATCGGTGAGCGTCTCCTGATACCCGGTCATACCGGTGTTGAAGCACACCTCCCCCACCGGATGTCCCGCGGGGAGTGTTGCCGTGGTGCGGGCGCCGATCCCCCGCCCCCAAAACACCGACCCGTCCGCCAGGATCAGAGCGGCCGTGGCACCGGGAGGAACGTCCTGTCCGGCGAGATTGCTGTCGGCCATGCTTGCTCCGGCTGTATGGGTGGGGCTGTTTTGCAGATCGGCCAATGCGATGCCGGTGGCCGCGATGATCGCCGACCAGTGTCGGCTGGGGATGGATCGGGCCTGACGCCACTTCCGTACGGCTTCGGTTCCGACTCCGGTCAGGCGGGCGGCGGCGTCCGCTCCGCCCAGGCGTTCGATGATGGTATCAATAGGGATCGGCATGCCCGCACAGTACGGGAAAAAACTTCCCAGGACAATTCAAATCCCGTTGGGCGGAAAATTTTTCCGGTCGATTGTGGCGATGATTCCACCTTTCCAGGCGCACATATTATAGAGGGTGTTTTTTCAAGAACGGAGTCGCGCGATGGGTCTGAGAGAACAGTTCACCGAACAGATGAAGGTATCGATGAAGGCGGGCACCGCGCCGCGTACCTCCACCATCCGCATGATCATGGCAAAGCTCAAGGACATCGACATCGCCGCGCGTCCCAAGGGCATCGACAAGGTGCCCGACGAAGAGGTGATCGCGATGCTGCGCGGCATGGTGAAATCCCGCCGCGAGTCCGTCGACCTCTACCGCCAGGGCAACCGCGCCGAACTGGTCGCCAAGGAAGAAGCCGAAATCGCGACGATCGAGGAATTCCTGCCGCAACAGATGGACGAGGCCGCCATGCAACAGGCCGTCGACGACGCCGTCGCGGAAACCGGCGCGGCCGGCATCAAGGACATGGGCAAGGTCATGGCCGCGTTGAAAACGAAATTCGCGGCCACGCTCGACATGGGCAAGGCCGGCCCGATGGTCAAAGCGCGCCTGTCGGCCTGACATGGCGCTGCCGCCCAATTTCCTCGACGAACTGCGCGCCCGCACACCGCTGGCCGCCGTTATCGGCCGCCGGATGCGCCTCGCGCGGTCCGGTCGGCAATGGAAGGGCTGCTGCCCGTTTCACGGGGAAAAAACCCCCAGCTTCTATGTCTACGACGACCATTTTCACTGCTTCGGCTGCGGCGCGCATGGCGATGCGATCGGCTTCGTCATGCAATCGCAAGGTGCCGCCTTTATGGAAGCGGTGGAGCAACTCGCCGCCGAAGCCGGCCTTGACGTTCCCAAGCCAACCCCGGAAGCGGCGGCGGCCGAACGCCATCGCCTCGATCTCGCCGGCGTGCTGGCCTTGGCGGAAGCCGGCTACCGTCGCCGCCTGCATCTGCCGGAAGGACGCGCCGCGCTGGACTATTTCCACGGCCGCGGCCTGACCGACGAAACGATTGAGCGTTTCGGTCTCGGCTGGTCCGGCGAAGGCCGCGGCGCCTTGATCAGCGATCTCGGCAAGGAAGGCGTGACTCCCGATCAACTGGTCGATTGCGGCCTGATGCGCCGCGACGAGGAGTCCGGGCGGACCTACGACCTGTTCTTCAATCGCGTGATGTTCCCGATCCGCGACCGTCGGGGACGCACCATCAGCTTCGGCGGGCGCACGCTGGGCGACGGACAGCCGAAATACGTCAACGGCCCGGAAACCCCGCTGTTTTCCAAGCGTCGCAATCTCTACAGCCTCGATCTCGCGCGCGAAGCCGTCCGCGCCGGCGGCACTTTGGTGGTCGTCGAAGGCTATATGGACGTCATCGCCCTCGCCCAGGCGGGCTTCGCGGGCGCCGTCGCCCCTCTCGGCACCGCCCTGACCGCCGAACAGTTGGAAGAACTGTGGCGGCTCTCCCCCGTACCGGTGCTCTGCTTCGACGGCGACGGCGCGGGCGCGCGCGCCGCGGCCCGTTCGGCGGAACTGGCACTGCCCCTGCTGGCGCCGGACCGCACGCTGCGCCTTGCCGCGCTGTCCGGCGGCGAAGACCCCGACAGCCTCGTCCGTCGTCAAGGCCCCGCGGCGTTTCAGGCGGTCATCGACGCGGCGACGCCGCTCGCCGACGCATTGTTCGACCTGCTGAAACAAGGCGTCGCCGATACAACGCCGGAACAGCGCGCCGCCTTCCGGACCCGACTGGAAGAGGCCGCCCGCCGCATCGCCGACAAGTCCTTGGCCGGCGAGTATCGTCAGGTCCTGCTGAACCGATTTTACGAGAGCCGTCGTCAAATGGGGAGAGGACCGGCGGGGAAAGGCCAATTCGCCCCCCGCGCCGCCCGTTCCTATCCGCGCCCCGCCCCCAGCTCGGATACGGCGGCGGAGGAACGCGCGCGCATTTTGACCGCCATTTTGCTCAATCACCCCGGTATTCTGCACGATGTGGACCACGCCTATACCGAGCTCGACCTCCCGCCCGCCCTGGCATCGACCCGCGAAGCGCTAAGAAACTGGGCGGAACATGCTGATGTCCTTGACTCCAAGAGGCTGATGGACCACCTGACATCCTCTGGATTGCAACAGGAAGTCGATCATATCCTGGCGGCGGCACCCGTACCGTTGCCAAACTGTGCATTGGCCGATGCGATGCCGGCGGAAGCCGAAGAAGGATGGTGGCATATTTTTGGGTTTCTGAACGTTGCGCGTCTGCGAGCCGAGGTCGTCGCTGCCGAGACGGCGTTCGCGCGCCACATGACTCAGGAAAACCAAACCCGCCTGACCGCCCTCAAAAACGCCTTGAACAAAGTTCAAAGCGGCGAGCCCGACGGAGTCGATCTTGTCGCCGCTTAAATACATAGGGGGAATGCGCCGGCCCGGCGACATTCCATCTGTCGAAGGAGTACTCTGAACAATGGCCACGAAGCCAATGGTTGCCGGAGGCGATACCGCGACCGCTGAACAGGATGCGGAGACCAATCTGCTCGATGTGCAGACCGCCAGCGTCAAGCGGCTGATCGCCCGCGGCAAGGAGCGTGGCTACATCACGTTTGACGAACTGAACGCCATTCTGCCGCCCGAGCAGAACAGCAGCGAACAGATCGAGGATGTGATGGCCAACTTCTCCGAAATGGGGATCCAGGTCGTCGAGAGCGAGGAAAGCGAGGAAGGCGAAGCCCCGGTCGCCAAGGCGGAAAAGGCCGAGGAAGCCGACGAGGAAGAGCAGACCGGCAACGTCGACGAAGCCAGCCTTGGCCGCACGGACGATCCCGTGCGCATGTACCTGCGCGAGATGGGCAGCGTCGAACTGCTCTCACGCGAAGGCGAAATCGCCATCGCCAAGCGGATCGAAGCCGGCCGCGACATGATGATCAACGGGCTGTGCGAAAGCCCGCTGACGTTCAAGGCCATCATCTCCTGGCACGACCAGTTGAAGGCTGGTCGGATGCTGCTGCGCGACATCATCGATCTTGAAGCCACCGACGGCGCCGGCGCCCCGGCCACCGAAGGCGGCGAACCCGTCGAGCCGACCGCGGTCGTGGAAAACTTCCCGGCCAACGACGACATGGACGGCGACGAGGAAAACGAAGGGCCCAGCATGTCGCTGTCCGCCCTCGAGGAAAAGCTGAAGCCGGAAGTCCTGGCCAACTTCGAAGAGATCGAGAACCTCTACAAGAAGCTGCACAAGATGCAGCATCGCCGGCTGGACATCATGACCAGCGGAGAGGAAGTCACAACCCGGTCGGAAAAAAGCTACGAGCGCACCCGGGAAGAACTGGTCCAGAAGGTCGGTCAGGTCCGCCTGCATAACAACCGGATCGAGGAACTGGTCACCCAGCTCAAGCAGATCAGCCAACGGTTGAATACGCTCGAAGGCCAGTTGATGCGCATGGCCGTCGACGGCTGCAAGGTCAACCGCGACGACTTCCTGAAAAACTACCGCGGCTACGAACTCGATCCGAACTGGCTCGAACGCGTCGGCAAGCTGCCGACCAAAGGCTGGAAACTGTTCGTCGCCAAGCATCCGACGGATATCGGCAACCTGCGCGGTCAGATTTCCGCCGTCGCCACCGACGCCAGCCTGCCGGTCAGCGAATTCCGCCGCGTCTACAGCACCGTCTCACGCGGCGAACGCGACAGCGCCCGCGCCAAGAAAGAGATGATCGAGGCGAACCTCCGCCTCGTGATCTCGATCGCCAAAAAATACACCAACCGCGGCCTGCAATTCCTCGACCTCATCCAGGAAGGCAATATCGGCCTGATGAAGGCGGTGGATAAGTTCGAATACCGTCGCGGCTACAAGTTCTCCACCTATGCCACCTGGTGGATCCGGCAGGCGATCACCCGCTCGATCGCCGATCAGGCCCGCACCATCCGTATCCCCGTCCATATGATCGAGACGATCAACAAGCTCGTGCGCACCTCGCGCCAGATGCTGCACGAAATCGGCCGCGAACCCGCCCCGGAGGAACTCGCCGAAAAACTCGGCATGCCGCTCGAAAAAGTGCGCAAGGTCCTGAAGATCGCCAAGGAGCCGATCAGCCTCGAAACCCCGATCGGCGACGAGGAAGACAGCCATCTCGGTGACTTCATCGAGGACAAAGCCGCCGTCATTCCGTTGGACGCCGCCATCCAGGCCAACCTGCGCGAAGCCACGACGCGCGTGCTGTCCTCCCTGACCCCGCGTGAGGAGCGCGTGCTGCGCATGCGCTTCGGGATCGGCATGAACACCGATCACACGCTGGAAGAAGTCGGCCAGCAGTTCAACGTCACCCGCGAACGTATCCGCCAGATCGAAGCCAAGGCGTTGCGCAAGTTGAAACACCCCAGCCGAAGCCGGAAGCTGCGCAGCTTCCTGGACGATTAGTCCCGGTCGATGTGCCTACGCCGAACAGGACTTAGCGCGTGATGGAACCGTCCATCCGCGTCGCGGTCATGGTCAGTTTCCTGCGGATGGACAAACCGCCGCAGGGAACACCGCCCGGATTGCCCTCGAATTTCCAGGTCGTCCGCGTCGAAACACCGACGGTCTCGTTCTACCGGTATCTCTACAATACCGTCGGCGCGGATTACGTCTGGTGGCTGCGCCGCACCATGCCCGACAGCGAACTGCGCTTGCTCCTCGGCGATCCCGAAGTCTCCATCCACACGCTGTACAGCGGCGGCGAACCGGCGGGATTCTACGAACTCGATACCCGCGCCTGGCCGGATGTGAACCTCAGCTACTTCGGCCTGATGCCCCACGCCGTAGGCTCCGGCATCGGCTATGCCTTCCTGCGCAATGCCGTCGACACCGCGTGGCGCATGGGCGCGCGCGGCGTCACCGTCAACACCTGCACCGCCGATCATCCCCGCGCCATGCCGACCTATCTGCGGGCGGGCTTCAAACAAACCCGACAGGTACGAGAAGTCTGGAACGTCCCGGTGCGCCTGGGCCTGCGTATCCCCGATCACGTCCGCGCCTGACGATCAATCGACGCGATCAATCGACGCGAACCTCCGCCACCGGTGCCCCGGTCATCCGGATCAACTCTTGCGCCGAAGTCCGGAACACATGGTTCGGCGATCCCGCCGCGGCATAGATCGGGTCCAGACTCAGCAAATCCCGATCCAGCAGGATCAGCGCCGGCGCGATATGCCCGATCGGCGACACCCCGCCGATCGCGAAGCCGGTCGTTTCGCGCACCCAGTTGCCGTCGGCGCTTTTCAGCGCCGTGTTCAGCGCGGCTTCCGCCTTGGACTTGTCCACCCGGTTGGCGCCCGACGTAATCACGACGACGGCGCGCCCCCCGGCGCGAAACACGATCGACTTGGCGATCTGCGCGACGGAGCATCCAACCGCCGCCGCCGCATCCGCGGCGGTGCGTGTCCCCGCCGGAAAGGATTCGATCGTGTCGGGATGCCCGGCCGCATCCAACGCGGCCCTGACTCTTGCAACCGATCCGCTGCCTGTCTCCGACATCTGTCGTATACCTTCACCGATGGAACCTCTCGCGCTTTATATCCACTGGCCGTTCTGCCTGGCCAAGTGCCCGTACTGCGATTTCAACTCCCACGTCCGCGCGCGCATCCCTCAGGCGCGATTTCGCGATGCGCTGCGCGCGGAATTGGCCTGGGAAGCAGCCCGCCTGGGCCGGCGCCCCCTCGGCTCCATCTTCTTCGGCGGCGGCACGCCCAGCCTGATGGAGCCGGAAACGGTGGCCTTGCTGCTGGAAGACGCGTTCCGGCTGTTCGACCCCGCACCCGACATCGAAATCACCCTCGAAGCCAACCCCACCAGCGTCGAAGCCGCTCGGCTGCGGGCGTTTCGCGACGCCGGCGTCAACCGCGCGTCCTTGGGCGTGCAAAGCCTGGAACCGGAAGCGCTGCGCATGCTGGGGCGGGAGCACTCCGCCGAACAGGCCATCGCGGCGCTGGAAATCGCCCGCGGTATTTTCCCCCGGCTCTCCTTCGATCTGATTTACGCTCGTCCCGGTCAATCGGAATCGTCCTGGCGCGCCGAACTGCGGGCTGCCTTGGCCTTGGCGGCGGATCACCTGTCGCTGTACCAACTGACGATCGAACCCGGCACGAAGTTTGAGGGGTTGCACCGGGCAGGACAAATCGTGCTGCCCGACGACGACCTGGGTGCCGATCTGTACGAGGCGACCGCCGACGAAGCGGCGCGCTTCGGGCTGTATCGGTATGAGGTCTCGAACTACGCCGCCCCAGGGGCGGAAAGCCGGCATAACCTCGCCTATTGGCGCTACGCGGACTACGCGGGAGTCGGACCCGGCGCGCACGGGCGGCTGACCATCGACGGACGCCTGCGCGCGACGCGCAGGCACCGTGCGCCGGAACCCTGGGCGGAACGCGTCGAACGCGACGGCCATGGCTCCACGGCGGAAGAGTCTCTCGACGCCACGGAGCGCGCGCGGGAAATGCTGTTGATGGGCCTGCGCCTGACGGAAGGCGTGGATCGGGCCGGCTTCCAGGCCCGCACCGGCCTGACGCTGGAAGCAGCGCTCGACGCCGACGTGCTGTCACAGGCGCTGGAGGCCGACTACCTGCTGCTGACCGACGCCCGCTTGATCGCGACGCCGGATGGGCTGCTGCGGCTCGATTCCCTGCTGGCTGCCCTGGTCAGGTAGCCCGCCCCCGATCAACCCCCGTGCAGGCGCCTTAGTTCGCGCTTCAACAGCTTCCCGGCGGTGTTCTTCGGCAGAGAGTCGATGAAGATGACCCGCTTCGGCAGCTTATAGGATGCCAGATGCAGCCGAGCATGCGCGATCAGCGCGGCTTCGTCGGTACTCTGGCCGTCGCGGGTCACGACAAATGCCGTCACCGCCTCGATCCATTTATCGTCGGGCAGGCCCACGACCGCGACTTCGGATACGGCGGGATGGGTGAACAAGGCCTCCTCGACCTCCCGGCTCGCAACCAGCACGCCGCCCGTATTGATCACGTCGCGGATGCGATCGACGATGAACAGATAGCCTTCGTCATCGAAGTAGCCGACATCGCCGGAATGGAACCAACCGCCGGCGAAGGCCTCGGCCGTTTCCGCCGGCTTGTCCCAGTACCCCGTCAGCAGTTGCGGCGACCGATGCACGATCTCCCCATGCGTGCCGACCGGCACGTCGTTCATATCGGCGTCCACCACGCGGGTTTCGACATTCAGCACCGGGCGTCCGCAGGATGCGGGGCGGGCGTCGTGTTCCTCCGGCCGCAGAATGGTGGCGACCGGGGCAATCTCGGTCTGTCCATAGGCATTATAGGGACGCGCGCCGGGCAACCTCTGGCGCAGTTCCTGCAAAACGGGAACCGGCATGATCGACGCGCCGTAATAGACTTTTTCCAGACTGCGCAGATCGCGGCTGGCAAAGTCGGGATGCCGCAGCAGACCGATCCATACCGTCGGCGGGGCGAAGAAGGAGGTGATGCCCTGCTCTTCGATCAGCCGCAGGACCAGATCGGGCGCGGGTGCCTCGATCAGCACGGTGGGCGCGCCGACCAGCAACTGCGGCATGGTGAAGGCGTGCATCTGCGCCGTGTGATACAGCGGCAAGGCCGCCAGCGCGCGATCGGTCCCGGCGTAGTCCATGGTGTGAATGCAGGAGTAGTACTGCGCCATCATGGCCCGGTGGGTCATCATCGCGCCCTTGGGCGCCGCCGTGGTGCCCGACGTGTAGACGATCTGCGCCAGCGTATCGTCATCGATGTCGGGGTCGACGCCCACGGGCGCGGCGTCGTCCAACGCGATCGCCGGCAAATCCTCGAACCGCGCGCGCATCTCGATCGCGATGTCCCGCAGATGCTCTTCCAACGACGTCGCGGCGACCACAAGCCGAGAACCCGACTGCCCCAGGATGTATCGCAACTCGTCGCCGGTCAGCGCGTAGTTCACCGGCACATGCACGAACCCGCCGCGCGCGCAGGCAAGCCAGGCGATCAGATAGGCGTCGGAGTTGCGGCCATAGGCGGCGATCCGATCCCCCGGTCGCAGCCCCATATCGGCAAATCGCCGCGCCACGCGATCCGCGGCGCGGTCCAGTGCGGCAAAGCTCCAACCGCGCGCGCCGAAGATCAGCGCGGTACGGTCGCGATACAAACGCGCGGCGCGACGCAAACCGTCGCCGACGGTGTTACGGCGAAGCAGGTCCATGTCAGGCGACCGCTTCGGCTTCGATTTCGACCACGAAGCGCGGGTCGGCCAGGCCGGAGATGAACAGCAGTGTCGAAGCGGGCGCGTGATCGCCCAGCGCCGCGGCGCGACCGGCGCGGAACGCGGCCAGATGGGCACGGTCCGTCAGATAAACCGTGGTTTTGACGATATTGGCGATACCCATGCCGCTGTCGTCCAGAATAGCCCGCAGATTGGCGAAGGCCTGGGCGATCTGCCCCTCCGCGCTATCGGGGATGGACCCGTCGGCGGCGACACCCACCTGCCCGGAGATCGTCAGGCGACGCTCCGCCTGCGCGATCTCTACCGCATAGGTATACCCGTTGGGCGGGCGCAGCGCGGACGGATTCCGAAACGTCAGTTTGGCGGCCATGGTCGTTATCTCCCGGTCGTAAGATCAGTGGTTCAGCCAGTCTCGCACGGCGTCCTTGATAAAGCGCGCGTCGGCCGGGTTCGACACCGGATTGCCGGCGCGATGCCCCCAGATACTGGGGATCGGCTTCAAGGCGGCTTGCGCCAGAAACGGCAATTCGGCCTCGTTGTCGGCGGTGCGGAAATACAGATCGGTCGCGCCCGGCATCAGCAACACCTTGGCCCGAATGGCCCGCAGTGCGCGTTCCAGGTCGCCGTCGTAGAGCGCGTTGGCGCTGATATCGGCCGCGTCCCAGGTCATCAACTGCGCATACATGTTCGCGGCCGGACGCGCGCCGAACCGTTCCTCCCAATCCGTGCGCAGGAACGTATCCAGGTCCGGCGCGCCGAGATTGGGGGTCGGCCCGGAAGCCAGATGCAGGCCGGCCCGATAGAAGTCCTGACTCAGCGCCCAACCCGCATAAATCCGCCCGAAAGCGCGCTTCGCGGCGCGCGGTTCGGCGCTGAAGCGACCATTGCCGATGTGTTGCGGCGCGGATTCCAGCGTCGCCATCAAGCCGCGCAGGAACACCTGATTATGGATCGCGGTGCGGGCAACGCCGCAATTGACGACGATGCGTTCCACCGCTTCGGGAAACAACGCCGCCCAGTGATAGGCCTGCAGCGCCCCCATCGACCAACCGTAGACGCAGGCGACGCGGTCGATGCCGAATAACGTCCGTAAGGCGGTGCGTTGCACCTGAACGTTGTCATGCACCGTGACAAGCGTCGGATAATCCGACGTGTCCGACGGCGACGACGACAGCCCATTGGCGAACATATCGGGGATCACGATGAACCAGCGCGTCGGGTCCAGGACGGAGTCCGGGCCGATCAGCCACTCCAAATCCGGGTGCTGCGCGCCGTAGCTGGTCGGATACACGATCACGTTATCCCGCGCGGGCGACAGCGTGCCGTAGGTTTTCCACGACAGGCGCGCGTTCGACAGGATCGATCCCGATTGCAGCGTCACGCTGCCGGCTTCGAAAACTCCTTGCTGGGTGGCCCAGGTCATTGCGCGGTTCCTGTCATGCGGAGCGTCATGGTGAGAGCGACGCCGACTCGCCGCAAGCGCCAAGATACCGTTCAAGCCGAAAGTTGGACAAATCGAGCGTCGTTCGTCCGGTTACGATACGCTCCGCCACCGCTTCCCCAATCGCCGCGGAATGCTTGAAGCCATGGCCGGAACAGGCGGAAACCACGTGAACCCGCTCCATCCGCGGATGCGCGTCGACGATGAACCCGGCATCCGGTGTGTTGGTATACAGGCACGCGACTGACCGAAGCGCGCGGTTGCCGACCCAAGCCAACCGCCCCGCGAGATGTTCGGCATGCATCTGTTCGGCCTCCGACGGACTCACCGCACGATCGATCGTGTCCGCCGTGGTCTCGTGCTCGTACTGCTCCGTAGCGACCTTGACCCCGGCGGTACCGGGCGGGATCGGAAACCCATAGAAGTAGTCTGAATCGCGCGCGCCGTGCATGCGGATGAAAACCGGCAGCCGATCCGCGCCAAACGGGCGGGGATCGTCGGGTTCAAACCAATGCAGCACCTGGCGCGTCACACGCAGGATACCGTCGAAAGGACGGCCCAGCAGCGGCGCGGTCCAGGCTCCGGCGGCGACGATCGCATGCTCCGCCTCGATATCGCCCTGCGGCGTGGCGATCCGCACGACGCTGCCATGCTGCCTGATCGCGCCGACCTGTGTGTTCCCGACGACCCGAGCGCCCAGGACCGCGGCGCGGTCGAGTTGCGCGGCAATGCAGGCGCCGGGATCGACATACCCACCGCCGGGTTCGTAGTAGCCGGCATCGTCGGACCCAAGACCGGTAAACAGCGGGAAGCGGTGGGAGAGTTCGGCCCGGTCCAAGACCTCGTGCGCGATAGTGTGCCGCCGAGCCACGGCGACCGTCGCCTGGAGGAAGTCGGCTTGACCGTGATGCGACGACGCCGACGCGGTCGGTCCGATCACCAACGCGCCGCATGCGGTCAACAGCCGCTTGCCCGTCATGGACTCCAGATCGCGCCAAATGGCATGGGACCGCAACACCAACGGGGCATAGCCGTCGCCCTCACCGACCGCCTGACGCGTGATGCGCGTTTCGCCATGGCTCGAACCGCGATCGTGCGGCGGATCGAAGCGATCGATGCCGATCGCGCGGACACCGCGCGACGCGAGTTGATAGAGCGCGGCCGCCCCCATGGCCCCCAGACCAATCACCGCGACATCGGCTGTTTGTGTGCTCAAGCGGTGTCTCCTGCGTCGGGGGGATGGTCGCGCCAACCCAATGCCGATATTGCCATGATCCATGGCGGATATGCATCTGATCGCGATTGGTCGCTTGCGCAACGATCCGGAGGCGCTGCTGTTCGCGCGCTATGCCGAACGCCTGCGGCCGAAATTGATGTTGACGGAGGTGGCGGAAGGAAGGGGCGCACCGGCCGAGGTGAAGCGGCGCGAGGGAGCGGCGCTGCTGGCCGCCCTGCCGGCGAATGCGTTCGTCGTGGCGCTCGATCTGGGCGGGACGACGCCCACCAGCGAGCGGTTGGCGGACTTGCTGACGCGCTGGCTGGAATTGGCGCGTCCGGTCTGCTTCCTGATCGGCGGCGCGGAAGGCCTCGACGCCTCCGTCATCGCCCGCGCCGATGTCACCCTGTCCCTCGGCGCGATGACCTGGCCGCATTTTCTGGTGCGGCCGATGTTGGCCGAACAATTGTATCGCGCCCGCTGCATCGCGACGGGGCATCCGTACCACCGATCCGGGCGCCCGTCGTAGCGGGCCGGGTCAGCGTCCGCGTGGATCGAGCGCGTCGCGCAGACCGTCGCCGACCAGATTGAACGACAGCACCGCCAGGAAAATCGCCAGACCGGGAAAGACGGCCAGCCAAGGCGCCTGAGTCAGAAATCGCTGCGCCGCGTTCAACATCGATCCCCAGGACGGATCGGGCGGTTGCTGTCCCAATCCCAGGAACGACAAAGAAGCCTCCGCGATGATCGCCGCCGCGACGGCCAGCGTTCCCTGCACCAATACGGGCGGCACGATATTCGGCAGAATATGCCGCACCGCCACCCGCCAGGGCGGATTGCCGATTGCCCGCGCGGCCTCGACATACTCGTTGGCCGCGGCATCCAGCGTCGCCGCCCGCGCGACCCGCATGAACCGAGGCGCGCTCGACACCCCAATCGCGATCATCGCGTTGGTCAGATCGGGCCCCAGAAAGGCGGCCAGGGCAATCGCCAGGATCAGGAACGGGCAGGCCAGCATCGCATCGACGATGCGTGACAGGATCGCATCGACCCATCGGCCGGCGAACCCCGCCAGCAACCCGGCGGGAACGCCGATGCTCGCGGCGATCAACACCGATACGACCCCGGCCATCAGGCTGGCCCGCGCGCCGAACATGACGCGGGACATGACATCGCGCCCGTTTTCGTCCGTGCCCATCCAATGGGCGAGCGAAGGCGCCTTGCGCACGGCCGACCAGGATGTCGCGATAGGGCTATAGGGCGCGATCAACGGCGCCAGCACCGCGACCACGACGAAAATCGCGATCACCGCCAACCCCGCGACGGCCACGGGCCGGTGCAGGAACCGCCTGATCGCGAGTTGCGCCGGACTGCGCATTGTCACTTTTCGCGCAGCCGTCATGAGTCGCGGAGCCTGGGGTTGATGACGACATACAGCACGTCGGCCGCCAGATTCAGCATCACGTAAAGAAAGGCCGTGACCAGCACGACACCCTGCACAACCGGGTAGTCACGGTTGAACACCGCGTCGACGATCATCTTGCCGAAGCCGGGAATGCTGAACACCTGCTCCGTCAGGACGGCGCCCGACAGCAAGGTGCCCAGTTCCAGCGCGCCGAGGGTCACGATCGGGATCAGCGCGTTGCGCAGCGCGTGGCGGATCACGACCACCGTTTCACCCAGACCCTTGGCCCGCGCCGTGCGCACGTAGTCCTGATCCAAGGCCGTCAGCATGGCGCTGCGGGTGTGGCGCATCAGGATCGCGGCAATCGCGTTCCCCAGCACGAAGGCGGGCATGATCGTGGTGGCCAGGGATTGCCGCCAATCCTGGAACGGCGAGACATAGCCGGATGGCGGCAACCACCCCAACTGCACCGACACCAACAGGATCAGCATGATGCCAAGCCAGAAATTCGGCGTCGACAGGCCGGCCAGGCCGACGGCATTGGCCAGATAATCCCAAAACCCGTTGCGATGCACGGCGGCGACGATTCCGGCGGGAATGCCGATCGCCATCGCGATGAAAAACGCCATGCCGCCCAGTTGCAGCGTCACCGGCAGCTTCTGCCCGATCAGATGCGCGACGGGTTGGCGCACCCGCCAGGAATAGCCCAGATCGCCCCGCAGCACGTTGCCGATCCAATGCAAATACTGCACCGGCAACGATCGATCCAGCCACAGCTCGGCCCGTATTTGCGCCAGCACCTGCGGATCGCCCCGCTCCTCCCCGGCCAGCACCATGGCCGGATCGCCGGGCATCAACTGCTGCAGGCAGAAGACCAGGATGCTGACCAACAGCAGGGTCGGTATGACCTGCGCGATCCGAACACCGAGATGCGATTTCATCGCGTGACCGCCACCCAGCCGATCACTTCGCCAGACGCAGGTCCTGCACCCGGATCAGCCCATCGGGCACCGGACGAAACCCGGACAGCTTCGCGGACATGCCGACGACGTGCCGCGTGGTGTACAGATAGGTCAGCGGCAAATCGCGCCGGATTTCCGGCCAGACCTGCGCATACAACGCCTTGCGCGCGCCGACCTCGACCGACCCGCGCGCCTGCTCCAATAACCCGTTCACGACCGGATTGTCGTAGCGGCTATAGTTGTTGCCTTGCCCCGCGCGGAGAAACTGGAAGGTATTGCCGTCGACGTCCGCCCGTCCGGACCAACCGATCAGATAGGCCTGAAACTCCCCACGTTGCCCGGCGCTGAGGGTCGATGCGAACTCCATCGCCTGAATTTTGACCTCGAAGCCCGCCTCCGACGCCATCGACTGAATGACTTCCGCCAGTTGCAACAGGTCCGGGTCGTTCGGCGTCAGCAATTCCAGTTTGACCGGCACCGCAACGCCGGCCTGCTTCAGCAGCGCCTTGGCCTTGGTCACATCACGCGCCGGCATCGTCACCGACGGATCGAAGAACGGAGACCCCTTGGTCACCGGCAAAACGCCCGGATCGTACATGCCGTTGAACACAACCTGCACCATCGCGGCGCGATCCAACGACAGATCGAACGCCTGACGCACCATGGCGTTCTTGCCATAGGGATTATCCGCGCGCGGCCCATTGTTCAGATTATTGGTGATTCCCAGGTATCCCAGCGCATCCGACACGACCAGACGCAGCCGAGCATCCGCCTTGACCGAGGCGGCGTCGGTGGGCAGCACGTATTCAACCAACTCGACCGCGCCGGCCTTCAGATTGGCCAGTCGCACCGAAGGATCGACCAGCACGCGATATTCCAGCTTGTCGAAATGGATCGCGTCCTTGTTCCAATACCCCGCGAAACGCTCCAACGTCACGTGATCCTGCGCCACCCGTTCGACGAACCGAAACGGTCCCGAACACACCGGCGCGCGTCCGAAATCCTTCCCCGCGGCCTCTGTCGCCTTGGGCGGCAGCACCATGCCGGCCCGATCGGTCAATTGCGCCAGAAACGCGCCGGACGGCTGCTTCAGGACGATCCGAACGGTGAGCCGATCGACGACCTCAACCTGGTCGATGGAGCTTATTTCGCTGCGACGGTAGCTGCCCGGCAGGGTCAGATGGCGGCCGAGGGAATACTTCACCGCCTCGGCGTCCAGGACCTCTCCATTATGAAATGTCACGCCGTCGCGCAGCTTGATCACCAGCGTCCGGTCGTCTGTCCAGGTGTATCCGCTGGCGAGTTGCGGGACGATTGCCAATTTTTCGTCGATGTCGAACAGCTTGTCGCACAGCCCCGCGAAGGCGATCCGACCGACATAGCTGGTGGCCAGGGTCGGATCGAGCACATCCAGGTCCTGGCGCAGCGCAATGCGCAGAGTCTGGGCGGTGGAGGGCCACGGAAGGGTGGTTGCCGCATAAATTAGCGCGGCGATCAGAATTCGGCGCATCGGAAGCCACCTGTGTAAAGAATTGCATGCAGTGTGATCGCTCTGACGAGTGCAACGCAAGCCGCATGCCGAACCGATATCGCGTGGCGTGGTCGATTGCGACACGGCGATCGCATAGGCCCTCCCTACTTTGCCTGCTGATCCGCGGAGAGACCATCGGCCGCGGGACCGCAGGTTGCGATTGGCGCGGCGCCGGCGTTTGGCTAGTACGGTCGAATGCCCAAACCTCTCTCTGCGTCTGACATTTCCGCGTCGATTGGCTACGTACGCTTCGCCACGGGTTCTACCGAACGGACAACCCGGCGGCGGAACCGGAGAACCGGATCGGCACCCGGTTCACGCGACCATTTCCCAAAATCCGTGAACAAAACCCTATGCGCCGTGAGAAGAAGGAGCGCGCCGGAGATCGAACCAGGGCGAACGACCCGTCAACCCCGATCCGCGCTGATCGTCTTCATCCGCGTCCACCCGCGTTCCAACCTTTCGGCCCAGCCCAACCTCCCTACGCGGCGTCGGTGCCGTTCCGGCAGTTGGACAGTCGATCCGAAAATCCGGGAACAAGACCCTATGCGCCGTGAGAGGAAGGAGCGCGTTGGAGCCAATGTGATCGAATTTAACCGAAAGGGTGTGGCACCCCGCGTCAGCGAAGGGCTAACGCCGATGGACGCGGATGAAGACGATCAGCGCGGATCGCGGTCGATAGGTCAACGGCTATTCGTCGGGCAGCAGTCGGTTCGCGCCGATCATCTTCGTCCATGTCCGTCCGCGTTCAAGCCTACTTGCGCAGACCAATGCCCCCCGGTCGTCGCCAATGCGGGCGGTTCGGACAATTGGCGTATCCATTGGAAAACCCGCGAACAAGACCCTATGCGCCGTGAGAAGATGGAGCGCGCCGAAGATCGAACCAGGGCGAACGACCCATCAACCGCGATCCGCGCTGATCCTCTTCATCAGCGTCCATCCGCGTTCAAACGTTCCCGCACAGCCCAACCTCCCTGCTCGGCTTCAGAGCCATTCCGGCAGTTGGACCGTCGATCCGGAAATCCGGGAACAAAACCTCATGCGCCGTGAGAAGCAGGAGCGCGTCGGAACCAATGCGATCGCATTTGACCGAAAGAATGTGGCACCCCGCGTCAGCGAAGGGCTAACGCCGATGGACGCGGATGAAGACGATCAGCGCGGATCGCGGCCGATCAGTCAGCGGCAAACCGTCGGGCAGCAGTCGGTTCGCGCTGCCCATCACCACCGATGTCCGTCCGCGTTCAAGCCTACTTGCGCAGACCAATGCCCCCCGGTCGTCGGAAATGCATGCCGTTCGGGCAATTGGCGTATCCATTGGAAAACCCGCGAACAAGACCCTATGCGCCGTGAGAAGATGGGGCGCGCCGAGGATCGAACCTTGGAGTATGACCCATCAACCGCGATCCGCGCTGATCATCTGCATCCGCGTCCATCGGCGTTCAAACGTTCCCGCACAGCCCAACCTCCCTGCTCGTCGTCGGTGCCGTTCCGGCAATTGGACCGTCGATCCGGAAATCCGGGAACAAGACCTCATGCGCCGTGAGAGGACGGAGCGCGTCGGAACCAATGCGATCGCATTTGACCGCAAGGATGTGGCACCAAGCGTCAGCGAAAGGCTACCGCCGATGGACGCCGATGAAGACGATCAGCGCGGATCGCGGTCGATCGGTCAGCGGCAAACCGTCGGGCGGTATGCGGTTCAGCCGGGAATGACACCGGCATGGCCCGAGCCTCGAACACGCACCGCCGGTGATCGAACCCGGTCGAACGACCCGTCAACCGCGATCCGCGCTGATCGTCTTCATCCGCGTCCATCCGCGCTAAAACCTTTCGCCACAACCCCATACCCTCGCGCGGCGTCGATACCTGCCCAACACTGGCGTTGGCACCGTGCCGGCGACCGTCTCGATATCCGAAAATACGGGAACAATACCCCATGCGCCGTGAGGAACGGCTCCCCCACTCGGATCGCACCTTTGCGGCCAACCCGAGGGTACAGTCCAGTCGCGCGACGGCCACCGTCGTGGCATCACAGCCAAATATGCCGACCCATTCCAGAACCGTTCGCCCGACCTGCATCAATTGCTGTTGAAAATATTCTGCGGCGGGCACACACCGATCCGATCATCCAGGGACTGGGAGCAACTCGCTTTGTTGGTCGATGACGGGCGCTTCCAGAGCGGCGATGAACCGGAAACCGTGCCGGATGCCTTTCGTTCGGCCATGCGCCTGAACCCCGAGGCACCTGCCTTGCTATGCAACGGCGCGCTATGGACTTACGCCGATCTTGATGCGCTGTCAGACCGGTTGGCGCAGATCGTCGCCCGCCATGTGCAAGGTCCCGATTGTGTCGTCGGTCACGCCATGCCGCGCGGCGTCGGTTCAATCGTCGCGATGCTGGGAATCCTGAAGGCCGGCGCCGCCTATCTGCCGCTGGATGCCACTCAGCCGGTTTCCCGCCTCGCCTTCATGCTGCGCGACAGCGGTGCGTGCCTGTTGATCGCGGATACAGCCTGGCAATCCGTGGATACCGACATGCCGGTGCTGCGGCTGGATGCCGCGACCGGGATCGCCGAAGCACAGACCGATCCGGTTCAGTGCCCGCCGATCAAAGGCACCGATCTGGCGTATCTGATGTACACGTCGGGATCGACAGGTTCCCCCAAAGCGGTCGCGGTCACCCACGCCAACATTGTCGGATTGGCCTGGCGACCGGACTTCGTGGACATCGGGCCCGGACAACGCATTCTGCACATGGCCCCCCTGGCGTTCGATGTCAGCACCTTCGAAATTTGGGCAGGCCTTCTGAACGGCGCCTGTGTCGTCCTTGCGCCGCCGCACACGCCGACACCGCGGGAACTGGAAACCTTGCTGCGCGATGCGCGGGTTGACACGCTTTGGCTGACCGCCGGGCTGCTGCGGCAATTGGCCGCCATCCGTCCCGCTATGTTCGCGTCTTTGCGTTCCCTGCTGTCGGGCGGCGACGTGGTGTCCGCCGTTGCCATGCGCGCGATCGCGCAGGCAGCGCCCAGAGTGCGATTGATCAACGGCTACGGCCCGACGGAAACGACTGTCTTCGCCACAACCCATGATCTGAGCCCAGACGACTTACGCGCCGATCATCTCCCCATCGGACGCGCCCTTCGCGGCTATGAGGTCTATGTTCTCGACGACGATCTGCACCCGGTTCCCGACGGCGTGGTTGGGGAACTGTTTATCGCGGGGGTCGGGGTCGCGCGCTGCTACTGGGGGCGACCCGACCTGACGGCGGAGCAATTCCTGCCCAACCCGTTCGGCCCGTCCGGGTCCCGGATGTATCGCAGCGGCGATCTCGTCAGCCGTCGGCCCGACGGTGTGCTGGATTTCCACGGGCGCAAGGATCAACAAATCAAACTGCGGGGATTCCGTATTGAACCCGGCGAGATCGAAGCCGCCTTGCAGGGTTGCCGCGGAGTCATTCAGACCTTTGTAACCGACAGGATCGTGGCCGGGGAAAAGCGCCTGGTCGCATACATCGTAGGCGACGCGACTCTGCCGGAGCCGCGGGATTTGCGCCGCCATCTTTCGGCCCTTGTCCCGGATTTCATGATCCCCGGCCATTTCCTCAGGATCGACCACCTGCCGCTGACCACGAACGGCAAGGTTGATCGTGCCGCGTTGCCGATACCCGAGATGACCGGCGGAGGAGAGCAGCCTGTCGGCACCGTCGAGGAAACGCTGTGCGGCATTTTCGCCGACCTGACCGGCGCGGTCGGCGTCGGTCGGCACGATGACTTCTTCGGCCTGGGCGGCGACTCACTCTGCGCGATGCGGCTGGTCGATCGCGTGGAACAGGAAATCGGCAAGCCCATGGCCTTGGCGACGATCTTTGAAACGCCGACTCCCGCGGGCCTCGCCCGGGAACTGACCCGATCGGCAACGCCCCTGCCATCGTTGCTGCCATTGCGCCGAGCGGGAACGCGTCGACCGCTGTTTTGTGTTCATCCCGCCACTGGCTCCGCGATCGGCTTCCGCACACTTGCCGCGGCGCTCGACCCGAACATCCCCGTCTGGGGTCTGCAGGCGCGTGGATTTGAACCGACCGGGACCCCGCATGCGACGATCCGCGCGATGGCAACCGATTACGTTGAGGAGGTATTGGCCTGCCGGCCCACCGGCCCCTACGTTTTGGTAGGCTGGTCGTTGGGCGGCATCATCGCGCACGACATGGCGTGCACGCTGGAGGCGATGGGCCACGAGGTAGCGGCGCTTGCAATACTCGACAGCCCGATCCCGTCCGTCGACGCGCGCGATCCAACCGGCGACCAGGGCTTCGCGCGAGACATGCTGGTGCGCATGAGCGGCCTTGATGCGGCGGGCCGAATGCGGCGGGCGCGCCTGATGCATGCGGCGGCGAGCGCGCGAGGATTGATCCCCCCGGACGCACCCGTCGAATGGGCGGAACGGTTGTTGCGTCAGGTGGCGTTGGTGCCTGCGTTGCTGCGCGATTACGCCCCCAGACAGTGCAAAGCCCCGATCCTGCTGTTCCTCGCGGATCGGGCTGGCGCCGAACCGTTGTCCGAAGATGACTACGCGTGGGAACAACACTGTCTCGGTCCCGTCGAGCGGATTTCAATGGATTGCAAGCATGAAGGGATGCTCGATCCCGACGTGGTCGGTTCCATTGCGCGCGTTCTTGGGGCATATCTCTGATATGACGGACCAAACGCAGCGCGACGAAGCGAATGTCACGGCATCGGTTTTGGGCATCCTGCGTGACCTGACCGGTCGTGCCGACCTTATGGTCGATCCCGCCATGCTGCTGTCCGATTTGCCGGATTGGGACAGCATCCGACAAATCGAAGCCATCGCCTCCGCCGAGGAAGCGTGGGACGTGACCGTTCAAACCCGCGACCTCGATCGCATCTTCACCGTCGCCGACATTATCGCCGCGATCCTTCGTGCTCGGCCTGCGTGACCGATCAACCCGAAGATATCCGCCAACTGCTTCAGGGTTTCATCAGCCTTGGTGTGAACTGCGAATTTGGGCTTCTGCAAAGATATTGCGGAACCGAACCCAATGACTTGTTGCGGTTTGCGTTTACCCCGCTGAATGGCTTGTTGCGCCTGCTCCAAACGCGTTTCGCCGCGTTCTCCCGAACATCGACGTTGGAAATCAGGCCGGACGAAAAATGGTATGAATTTATCGCCACCGAGCTTGAATCGGGCGTTGGCTTTCATACAAACATGCTGGTTGGCAAACGTTCCGTACACGATGTGGTTCGGCAGGAATGCCGCCGCCTGCCGCGCCTTGTCCGTAAGCTTATCGAGGAGCTGGAGGTCGGTGAACGCGCAGCCGTCTATTGCCGCGACCGGATGGATGCAGCCGAGGTGACTGCGCTGCACGAAGCTCTGCGCCTCTACGGTCAGCCGCATCTGTTGGTTGTCGTTCGCGCCCCCACCCCCGCGATGGTCGGCAGCGTGGTTAAGCTGAAAGAAGGGCTGTTGATCGGTTATCTCGACCGCGTCAGTCCGCTTTATTACGCGCGCAACCCGTCGCTCGATGTCTGGCTCGCGCTGCTGCGCGCGGCGGTCTGCATGTTTCGCAGCCCGTTCCTGCACGATGGCACGCAGGTCCGTCCGTCGGACCCCGATTACGAAATCCCGGAGACTGTGGCCGACGTCGGCCTTTGGCGCGCCCGCGCCGCCTTGCGACGGCGCGACCTTGTACCCGCCGTCGCCGAGTATGCCGCTTACCAGAAGCAGTTTCCCGACCATCCAGAGGTCGCGAACGAACTCGCGGGATTGCTGGAAACCCCCGCCGGCCTCGATGCCGCCCATCGGGTGTTCCGCGACGGCTACAGGGAAGCCCGCTCGATCGTCGCGGCCTGATCCGGCTTCAGTAGCGGTCGGCGTCCGGTCGCGCCGGAACCTCGAACGCATTGGCCATGCCGCACAGCATCGCATAGTAGTTGATGGCGGCTGTGAACTCGACCAACCATTGCGCGCCGTGGCGATGGTTCAGGGCATCGAAAACGCTCTGCTCGATGCGGTTCGTTCGCATCAGTTGACGCGCATAGGCAACGACCTCCTGCTCGGGCACCGTCAGCGACGCCGGGTCGCCCTTTGCCCGCAACAGGTCGATCGCGGCTTCCCGCACGCCGAGCTCCCGGGCCAGGCCGACCTGTGCGCCCCAGACGTATTCGGCCTCGCGTTCCCGAACCGCCGCCAGCACGCCGATCAGTCGCAGGTTGTGATCGACGATCGAGCCTTCCCGAAACCACGGCACCAACGGCAACAAACGTTCCGCCAGCGGCGGGCTGTGCAGCAGCATGCTGAACGGCCCGCGGATGGAGCCGAATACGCCAAGCACGCGATCGGCCAGCGCATGGTGTTCGGGGGCAAGGTCGTCCTTGCCCCCGATGGGTGTTATCCTCGGCTTCACGCGCCCGCCACGGGCGGCCAGGTTTCGCCGTAGGTGTCGCCGAAGACGATGTCGGCAAGGGTGCCGCGCCCGACCGGTCCGAACTTGCCCATCGGATAGCCGATCGGCAGGATCGCATAGGAATGCACGCCGGGCGGCAGGCCCAGCGCGGCCTCGGTCTCTTTCTCGAACTGCAGGTGCCGCGTCGTCAGCGTCGATCCCAGCCCCAGGGCACGGATCGCCAGCAGCATGTTCTGCACGGCCGGATAGATGGAAGCACCGGCGGAACGATTGGGGTTCGGACCATCTTCCAGGCAGGCGACGATCCAGACCGGGGCTTCGTGATAATGCTCCGTCAGGTATTCCACCGCCGTGTGCTGGCGCTTGTAGCCGTCGCCGGTGACGCCCGGCGGCGGCGCGCTGTTGGCATAGCGCGGTCCCACGACCTCATCGAACGCCTTCTTGTACCAGACCTGCACGGCCTTCTTCTTGGCGGTGTCCTTGATCACCATAAAGCGCCACTTCTGCGTGTTGCCGCCGTTGGCGGCGCTGACGCCGGCTTCCAGGATTTGGCGGATCAGCGCGTCGGGCACGGGGTCCGGCTTCAGTCGGCGCATCGATCGTGTGGTGCGCACGATATCGAAGAAATCGGTTCCGTCGGTCATTATGTGTCTCCTGTCGTAAGTCAGCGACGTGTCGGGGCGGCGCCGCCGGAGCCGGAGCGGCCCCCATCGACGACGATCTGCGTGCCGGTGACGTTACCGGCGAGGTCGGAGCAAAGATACAGCACCACCCCTGCGACTTCTTCCGGCAGCGTATAGCGACCGGACGGCGCGCTGGCCGCATAGGCCTTGTGGACGGCTTCCGGATCGTTCGGATTCCTCATGGACTCGAGCGAACGCATCATGCGCGTTTCCACCGGGCCGGGGCAGACGGCGTTCACGCGGATGCCCTGGCCGGCGACATCGGCGGAGGCCACCTTGGTCAGACCGATCACGCCGTGCTTCGACGCGACATAGGCCGACATGCCGGGACCGCCGAACAACCCGGCGACCGACGCGGTGTTGACGATCGCGCCGCCGCCCTGCGCCAGCATGACCGGGATGACATTGCGCATGCCCAGGAACACGCCCTTGAGGTTGACCGCGATGACCTTGTCGAACATCGCCTCGTCATAATCCTGCGTCGGTGTGACGCTGCCTTCGATACCCGCGTTGTTGAAGAAACAGTCGATCCGGCCATACGCGTCGAGCGTCGCCTTGACGTAATCCTTGACCGAGGCCGACTGCGTGACGTCGGCCTGTGTGAAGCCGCAGGCCCCGCCTTGCTGCACGACGATGTCGGCGGTCGCGCGCCCGGCGTCCGCGTCAGCGTCCACGACCATCACCTTTGCCCCGCGCAGCGCAAAGCCCAGCGCCGTTGCTCGGCCGATGCCGCCGCCGCCGCCGGTGATCAGCGCGACTTTTCCGGTGAAATCCATGGTGTTGCTTCCTTCCCGATTGTTCTGGGCAAAGCGTGTCACGTCGGTGCCCGAATGACCAGATCGGCCCAATCATCGACTCAGTCGTCGTTGCCCTTTTTGAAGGGGGATTCCTCCGACAGGGCTTCCATTTCCTGAATGACGCCGGTGCGCTCTTCGTCCAGGAAGTTCGCGACGGCGCGACGCAGACCGCTATGGGCAATCCAATGGGCGGAGTAGGTCGGCTTCGGCAGATAGCCCCGCTGGATCTTGTGCCGCCCCTGGGCACCGGCCTCCACCCGCTTCAGGCCGTGGGCGATGGCCCAGTCGATCGCTCGGTAGTAGCAAAGCTCAAAGTGCAGAAACGGCCAATCGCCTCGGCATCCCCAGTTGCGACCGTACAGGGCTTCGGAACCCGCAAGATTCAGCGCGCCGGCCACTGGAACTCCGCCATTCTCGGCATACATAAGCACGACTCGTTGGCCCAGGCGTTCGCCCAGGAGAGAAAAGAAATCGCGCGTCAAATATGCGGATCCCCATTTGCGATCCACGGTGGATTGGTAGAAGCCGTAGAAGGCATCCCAGTGCGCTTCTGTTATGTCGGACCCTGACAAAGCATGGAACGTCAGCCCGGCGGCATTGGCATCGCGCCGCTCTCGCCGCAGTACCTTGCGCTTGCGCGACGACAGATCGCCCAGAAAATCGTCGAACGATCCGTAGCCGGGGTTTTCCCAATGAAACTGCATCCCGATGCGACGCAGCCATCCGGCTTCGCCCAGCCCCTCCCATTCCTGCTCGCCGCAGAATGTGACGTGCACCGATGACAGCTTATGCGTCTCGCAGGCTTGTTGCAGCGCGTTGGCGAAGACTCCGATGGGAATGCCGGAGCCGGGGCGGCACAGCAGCCGAGGGCCCGGGACGGGGCTGAACGGCGAGGCGACCTGCAACTTGGGATAATAGCTGACACCGACGCGTTCCAGCGCGTTGGCCCATCCATGATCGAAGACATATTCACCATAACTATGCGACTTGGCATACATCGGCGCGGCGCCGACAATCGTCCCATCCTCGGTCCGAAGCACGGCGTGCTGCGGCAGCCAGCCCGTGCGCGCATTCGCCGACCCGCTGTCCTCCAGCGCGCTCAGGAAAGCATGGGTGACGAAGGGATTGCCGTCTCCGGCGCAGGCGTCCCAATCCGCCGCGTCGATCTCCCGGATCGACGGATGGAGCGACATCGTGAGAGTGGCGGAGGCTTTCGGCATGGGACGAAGGCTAAGCCGCGTCGTCGCGCTTGTCACATGCTAAAGAATTTCGAACATGCCTTCGACTTCAACCGCCGCGTCCGCCGGCAGTGACGGCACGCCGATGGTCGTGCGGGCGTGACGGCCGGCCTCTCCGAACACCGCGACCGCGAGGTCGGATGCGCCGTTCATGACCAGAGCCTGTTGCGTGAACTCCGACGGGGAAGCGACGAAGCCGCCCAGGCGGATGACGCGGTTGACGCGATCGAGGTCGCCTCCGCAGGCGGCTTTCAGGTGGACCAGGACATTGATGAAGCACAGCCGAGCGGCTTCCTTGGCCTGGTCGACGGATACGCCCCAGCCGACCTTGCCCGTGATTGCGACCTTGCCGTCAACCGCCGGCACCTGCCCGGACACGATCACCAGGTTGCCCGTGACGACATAGGGCACGTAGTTGGCGATGGGTTGCATGGGCAGGGGAAGGGTAATGCCAAGTTCCGCCAGCTTTGCTTCGATACGGCCCGCCATGTCGGAGTCCTCCGTCTATATGATTCTATTTCGAAACGACACGAAACCCGCGTCGACGGGCGCGCGCGGAGCCTTCCGCCGGTAGGTCGAGCGGCAGCAAAGGCCCGGAATCGCGCGGTGTCGGCAGATCGGCATCGTCAATCTCCGCCTCCGGCAGGTCGCGCCGATCAAGGTAATTGGCGGCAAGATGGCGGAAGGCATAATCCAGCAGAGACGTTGCCGCACCGACCGACGGATCGCCTTCGACGACGCCTGCCGGGCCGAAGCGGGTAAAGGTGAAAGCCTCCACATAGGCGTCCAGCGGCACGCCGTGTTGCAGCCCGAGGCTGACGGCGGCGGCGAAGTTGTCCATCAGTCCGCGGAATGCGGCGCTTTCCTTGTGCAGCCCGACGACGATCTCTCCGAGGGAGCCATCTTCGTAGTTGCCGGTGCGCAGGAACACCTTGTGCCCGCCGACCGATGCTTTCTGCGTGTATCCCGCCCGCCTGCTGGGCAGTTCGCGGCGCGGCGCGGCGCGGGCGACCGCTTTGAGTTCGACCGGTCGCGCGGGCATGCCGTTGACATAGGGCGCGACCGCGTCGTGCATCGCGATATGGGCCGCTGTCGAAACGGTCGGGAAGGGGGAGTCGCCCGAGATCATCATCGCGAGGGCTTCCTCGGCGGTCATGCCGCTGACGCCGAGCCATGCGCGCGCGGCCTTGGTGAGGCCGCCGGATTGGTTAAGGGGCGAGAACGACGGCGCGATGCCACCGGTTTCGATCCCGAGCAGGGCTTCGACGGGACCGGGGGCACGGATCGCGGTGGTGGCGCGATGGCGCAGGCCTTCATGCTCGCAGGCGACCTGACGCGCGGCGCGGGCGGCTTCGGCGAGGCCGATGACGGGCGTGCGCGCCGGCGGGGACGGCCAATCGAAGCTGGCCGGGCGAGATGGAGAGGCGATGCGCGCGATCAGGCCGGACGCGGCGTCGGCCCGTCCGCGCAGGATGGCGGCAAGGCCGCGGGCGGTATCGCGCGCGCCTTCGGACCCGTAGTCGATCCCAAGCGCCGCCAGCAAGCCCGCGAGATCGGCCATGCCGATGCCGATTTCGCGGCTGGACGGGGCGGCGAAGGCAAGGGTCAGAACGGCGGTTTCAGCGGCTTCGGCGAAATCGGCGCAGTCAAACTGGCCGCCGCTGTCGAGGAATGCCGGCAGGTTCAGGATGAAGCCGGGCGGCTCCGCGGTGTCACCGCGCCAGACCGGTTCCGTCGGTGCGCCGCGGCGCAACAGCAAGAGCCGGTGCAATCGTTCGGCCAGCGGAATTTCGAGGCCGGCGGCGAGGGCGCGGGCGGCGACCGGTCCGATCCAGCCCTGCGCGGCACCGGCGAGCGAGATCGCTCCGCTGCCCGGCGCGAGGTCGGCCAACCCCGCGGCGGCGCTGTCTTCCCATGACGCCGGAAGTGTGACCCAGCGCGGCGCGGAGTCCGGATCGGGCGATGCCTCGACCCGTCGCGTGCGGATGCCCTGCCAACTGCGATGGTGTTTCATGCCGGTCACGTTAAGGCAGCCGGGACCGACTCGGAAAGCAGATTTTGGGGTGAAATCTCGAATCGACCACAAAATCCTGTGGATGAATTGTTTGCGCGGTTCGGATGGACCAATCCCGCAGGGTTGGTTATAAACGGCCCATGAACCTCGGCACCTGGATTTTCACCAAGCTGAACGGTCGTCAAGTCGGCACCGATTCGGCGGGTAACACCTACTATGAAGAGCGCAACCCGCGCGCCGGTTCGCTGCGTACGCGGCGGTGGGTTGACTATAAGGGCGCCCCGGAAGCGAGCGCCGTGCCGCCGGAATGGCATTCCTGGCTGCACTATACGACCGAGCGGCCCTTGCCGGAATCCGGGCGGAAACCCTGGCAGAAGCCGCATGTCGCGAATGCTACCGGTTCCGCCCAAAGCTATCGCCCCGCCGGGCACGATTACCAAGGCGGCCAACGCGCCAAGGCGACGGGCGATTACGAAGCCTGGACACCCGGTAGCTAGGTCGTAGCGATGGCGCGCCGCGGCATTGTCGAAGTCCTGACCGGGGCGGTCGTGCTTTTGGTCGCGCTCGGCTTTCTGGGCTTCGCGGTGGCACATTCCGGGCGTGGCGCGGGGGCCGGCTATAACCTGACGGCGCGCTTCGATCATATCGATGGCCTGACGATCGGCTCTGACGTGCGGATCGCCGGGGTCAAGGTCGGCAGCGTCACAGCCGCGACGATCGACCCGCAGACCTTCCTGGCCGTCGTTACGCTGACCGTGCGCGACGACCTGCAACTGCCCAAGGACACCAGCGCGGAGATCACCAGCGAGAGCCTGTTGGGCGGCAAGTTCCTGTCGCTGTCGCCGGGCGGCGACAATGCGATGTTGAAAGCCGGGCAGGCCATTACGATCACCCAGTCCTCGGTCAGTCTGGAACAGTTGCTGGGTAAGTTCATCTTCAGCGTGACCAGCATGAAGCCGCCCGCCGCCGGGGAAACACCGAAATGATCCCGCCGCCGCCCGTCGTCTGGCCGGGGCTCGACGGCAACGGCGTCGGATGCCGCGAAAAGATCAAGATGCTGAACGATAACTATGCCGAAGCGGTCGACGTACTGCGCGATATCTTCGACGACGCCATCCTGATGGGGGTCGAGGAGCAGGCGGCGCGCGATATTCTGGCCGGTATTGTGCAGGGGCTGGTTTCTCCCAAACGTGCCGCAAGCTGAATGGCCGGTATGACCGGCTCCTTCCTTGTCGCCATTGGTCTGTTGCTGTCGGGGACGGCGCTTGCGCAGCCCATTGTCGCGACCCCCTTGCCCCCGCCCGACGAGCAATCGCCGACAGCCCAACCCGCCGTCCCGCCGAAACCCGCCGCGCCCGTTTGGGTGACGCAGGGCACCGCCGTCGTGCAGGCGCTGGACAAGGTCAACGCGCAAAATGCGACGCTGACCGTCAAGGTCGGGCAGACCGCGCGCTTCGGGTCGCTGACGGTTTTGGTCAGGTCGTGCCTGGTACGCCCCCCCGACAAGGCCGCGGATGCGGCCGTCTTCCTCGAAGCGACCGATGGCCGGGAGCCTGGACCGCTGTTCGCGGGTTGGCTGGTGCGATCCGCGCCTGCTGTGTCCATGGTGCAGCATCCCATCTACGATCTGCGCGTAATCGGTTGCGCGCCGTGATCCGCGACGTCTTGCCGGCGTTTCAGCGCTCGGCCCTGCTGCTGGACCTGGACGGCACGCTGATCGACATTGCCCCCACACCCGACAGCGTCGTGATCCCGCCGGGACTGACCGACACACTGCGCAGTCTGTCCGATCGACTGGACGGCGCGGTTGCCATCGTGACGGGGCGCGCCATCGATGTGGTCGACCGCTTGTTGCCGGATACCGCCTTGGCCATCGCCGGAGAGCATGGCGGCGCGATCCGCTACACCCAAGGATCATCGATCGAGCGTCCCGATTTGCCGACAGCGCCCGAGGCATGGGTCCGGGAAGCCGCCGACATCGTGGCGGCCTGGCCCGGGTCGATCCTGGAACGTAAGGCGCGCGGCTTTGCCCTGCATTATCGCGCGGTCCCCGATGCCGAACCAACCTTCCGCCTGGCGTTGCAAGCCATGCTTGCGACGGTGCCGGGGTTCCAGATGCTGCCCGGACTGATGTTGTGGGAAGTGCGCCCCATCGGGGCCGACAAGGGCCGAGCGGTTGCGGAATTGATGCGGCGAAGCCCGTTCGCCGGGCGCGTGCCCGTGTTTATCGGCGACGATGTGACGGACGAGGACGGGATGACGGTCGCGCGCGCCATGGGCGGCGCCGGGTTGCGGGTCGAGCCGGCCTTTGGCTCTCCGACCCAGGTGCGCGCCTGGCTGCACCAGGCGGCCGCCACGGGGAACTGGCCGGACCTGTAAGGGGGATATCCATGACGTTGTCCGACTTCAGCGTGCTCAGCTTCGACTGCTATGGCACCCTGATCGACTGGGAAGCCGGCTTGACGACGGCCCTGAAGCCCTTGGTGGAACGCAGTGGCCTGTCCCTGTCCCCCGATGCCGTGCTGGCGGCATTCGCCGACCATGAATCCCGCCAGCAGGCGGAGACTCCAGCGATGCCTTACTCGGCCTTGCTCGCGGTCGTTCACGCTCGGCTCGCGGCATCGTGGAATGTGGCAATCAGCGAGGACGACAATCGTCGTTTCGGTGCCTCGGTCGGCGATTGGCCGCCGTTTCCCGATACCGTGGACGCTCTGCGCACGTTGAAGCGCCGCTATCGGCTGGTCATTCTGTCGAACGTCGATCGAGAGAGCTTTCAGCACAGCAACCGGCGTTTGGGCGACGTCTTCGACGCGGTCTACACGGCGCAGGATATCGGCTCCTACAAGCCGGACGCGCGGAATTTCACCTATTTGCGGGATCGGTTGGCGGAGACCGGCGTCCCGGTCGAACGTGTCCTGCACGTCGCGCAAAGCCTGTTCCACGATCATGCCCCGGCCAATAAGGCGGGGTTTGCGTCTGCCTGGATCGACCGTCGGCACGATCGGGATGGATGGGGCGCGACGGCTGCTCCGCCAGTGGGCGTTCGCTACGACTGGCGCTTTACCAGCCTGTCGGCGTTGGTCGAGGCGGTGGGCGCGGCATAGACGCGGCATTCTGCCGTTGGCCGTGGCTGCGCGATCGACTGGCCAGCCCTGGCGGCGGTCCAGTGGTGGTTGGGCCGGTTTCTCAGGGCGCATGAGGTTCTTCCGCCCGGGAAAGGGCGTGTGCCGAACCCGAGGGGCGGGACGGACGGGGGGAGACCCGTGCCGGTCGCGCTGGGACTGATCCCGCGCGTCGCTCAGGTTGCATGGGGTGTTATTCGCCAGATCCGCGCTGGCGGGGACACCGACCGCGATCCAACGCCTCCGTGCCCTTCGTAGTCCTCCGGCTTCCTTTGTGTTGAATTCTAGGACGGCGATCCCGGTTCTCACGGCGCATAGGGTCATTCCACCGAAAATGCCGCGCCGACCCAGCAAACCAACTGCGTTTTGACACCGAGGCATGGGACAGGTCGCGACGGCGCGATCTCCTCGCCGACCTCTCACGGCGCATGGGCTATTATTCACCAGTTCCGCGCCGGCGGGGACACCGACCGCGACCCAGCGCCTCCGTGCCCTTCGCGGTCCTCCTGCTTCCTTTGTGTTGAATCCTGAGGCGGCAATCCCGGCTCTCACGGCGCATAGGGTCATTCCACCGAAAATGCCTCGCCTACCGAGCGGACCGGCTCGGTTTTGACGCCAAGCCATGGGACGGGTCGCGGCGGTGCGATCTCCTCGCCGAACTCTCACGGCGCATGGGCTATTATTCGCCATTTCCGCGTTGGCGGAGGAACCGACCGCGACCCGGCGCCTCCGTGTCCTTCGTGGTCCTCCGGCTTCCTTTTTGCTGAATCCCAGGACGGCGATCCCGGTTCTCACGGCGCATAGGGTCATTCCACCGAAAATGCCGCGCCGACCCAGCGGACCGGCTGGGTTATGACACCGAGGCATGGGACGGGTCGCGGCGGTGCGATCGCCTCGCCGGACTCTCACGGCGCATAGGCTATTATTCGTCAGTTCCGCGGCGGCGGGGACACCGACCGCGTCCCAACGCAGGGTGATCGCATTTGGCGGCGGAAGGTGCGAATTTTCACCTCTCCCCCTGGGAGAGGTCGTGCCGCGAAGCGGCGCGGGTGAGGGAGGTGATGCGAATACAATGGGTTGTGCTGGTGGCACCTCCCT
>CANJLW010000038.1 GCA_947475245.1 Acetobacteraceae bacterium
AAGTGACGGCGGCGGATTTCGGCAATCGTATCCATGTAAAACACCCCAGACTCTCCCGCGTAAACGCCGGAGGATCGCACGGACCAGGGTGGAAACTATTGGACGCTGTTTACCCCCGGAATCTGGAAAGGTTTGCACGCTGTTTTGCAACAGACCGCGCGCGCCCTTCAGGACGGCGAGTTCATGGCCTTCCGTATCGATCTTCAACAGCCCGATATGGCTTAATCCCAGTCGCGGCGCGACGGTATCGAGCGTTTCGCAGCGGACTTTGCGTGCTTCCGCCGAACGGCGGTGAACTGTCTCGATGACATCGCGATAGACGGAGGCATGTTGCGATCCGGCCTCGTCGGCATAGTCGAAAAATTCGATCTCTCCGGGCTGATCGCTCAACCCGAAACCATGCGGCGTGATGCGGATATCCGCCGCGATCGCCTGCAGCGCCGCATAGGAAACAGGGTGCGGTTCGAAGGCGTGGATTGTTGCGTTGGGGCCATGCTCACGCACCGACCGCGCATACTGGCCGGCATTGGCACCGACATCGAGCACCGTCGCCTCGGGGTATTGCTCCAGGAAACGGCGCAGGAAACGATGCTCTCCGCTGATGACGGAATTCTCGTAGTTCAGCACGCCGACGCCGCGCAGGGCGTCACGGTAAACCTCGCCGCGATCGGTGCCGTCGGCGGTGCGACGCCGCAAGGCGACCGCGAGCATCTGCTCGATCTCCCGCAGGCGCCGCTCCGTCTGTTCATTGGCCAGTCGGCTTGCCTCGACAGCCGTCGGAACACGAAGCAAGGATCGGAGCGGACTCGCAAGACGCGTCAGACGATTGAACGGTGAAACCACGGGATATCCTTGAACAGGGATCGATTTTGGTCAGCTGCGATGACGCAGGGCGGCCTTCCGGAGGATACGAACCACAAGCTCGCGCGCCCGCCAGAACGGGCTGGAGCGCATCGCGGCGATGGTGCGGCGCGCCTCATTGAGTTCGCGGCTCGCGGTGAACCGGGCCGACGATGTCTCCCCATCCTCGCTCACGTCGAGGGTGGGCGTCTGATAATCCCGTTGCGTCCGCCGAAGCTCCGTCCAGCCCGACCCGGGCGGCAGGCGGCTGCCGTCGCGCAGGCGCCCGCAGGTTGCCTCGAACGCCGCCGCCATATCCCGCGCCATCGTCTCAAAACTGAACCGCTCGGCCTGTCGCAGCCCGCGCGCGATCAAATCCGCGCGTAGCCCCGGATCGGACAGATCCTGGATTGCCTTGACGATGCCGGCCGGATTGGTCTCGCTGACATACATCGCGGCGTCGCCGACCACTTCGGGGATGGACGCCTTGCGGCAAACGATCACCGGCGTGCCGCAGGCCAGGCTCTCCAGCAGCGGCATGCCGAAGCCCTCGTAGAGCGAGGGATACAGCAACGCATGCGCGCCGCCATAGGCCGAACGCAGTTCGACGTCGTCCAGCCGCAGGTGCTTCATCGGGAATTGCGGCGCGAGCTTGCGGAACTCAGGCTCGATCTCCCGCGCGCCGCCGACGCAGACAAGCGTAAGACCGGAGTCGGTACCGAGACGAGCAAGGGCACGGAAGGCGATGGCGCAGTTTTTATAGCCGCCGAAACCGGAACGCTCGCCGACCATCAGCAGGTAGCCGCCGCGCTTCAGGCCGTGACGAGCTAGGAATTCGTTCAGTTCCGCGTCGGTCGGCGGGAAGAAAATCCGATCCGCGGCGCAGTAGGTGACATAGGTCGCATCCCTGGGCAGCTCGGGATAGACCAGTTCCAGGTCGCGGGCGGAATTGCGCGACACCATGCTATGCCCGGCCGCATGCACGATCGCTCGTCGTTTTTCCTGCCAGGCCTCGTCGTCGAGCGGAAAGCCCAATACTTCCGGGATCATGTCGTGACCCACAAAGAACGATGGCGTGGTCGTCGGCGTGGAATAATAGGTGGAAGCGAACAGATCGGCATCCAGCAGGCGGCAGGCACGCTCCAAAGTCAGGCTGTCCTGGCCGGTCTGGGCGTAATCGTGGGCCGGCACGCTCCAATAGTGCACGCCGGGGATGCGCGGCGCGGTGCCGTCGCGATCCACCACCACCACCGTATCGGCGAACCCGGTCTTGACCCATTCGCGCAGCAGGTTTTCCCAGACCCGGCCGATGCCGGACGACAGATGCTGCCAGAAAATACCGTCGACAACGATGCGCGGCCGACGGATGCTCCGTGTCGGGCGGGTGAGGGGCGATGTCGCGGTGTTATCGAACACCCATGCGCCGCCGACCGGGTCGGGCCACGCAATCGGGTCGAACGGATAATGTTCGGCGCGGTCGAACACGGTATTGTCCGATACCCAGCCGAAATAGTCCTTGAGCGCGCCGGAGGTCGGGCCGGCCTGCAGCGCGCGCCACTGTTCCCGCGCGCCCTTGTAGCCGTAATAGAGTTCCTTGAAGGCGACCTGCGCTTCCGTTGCATAGGCAAAGTGCTGGAAGACCGCGCCGGCATCCTCCGTCTCGTCCTGGGTATAGGGGTAGATTTTGGCCAGATCCGTCGGTTTCCCGGTCTTGGCATCGTCGATCGTCAGGATCGGCGGCTCGTGCGCGGCCCAATAGGCACCGGGACGATAGCGCCAGGTGCGCAGCCATTCCTGGTTCGGATTCTGCGCATAGTTATAGCGGGTGGAGATGATCCGGTCCGGCCCGACGAAGTACCAGCACCAGTAAAACGCCGCCGTCCGTTCCGGATTGTCCAGGAACATCCGGTGCACGGTCGCGATCTGTTCGGCGGTCCATAACTCGTCGTTGTCGACCTGCCAGAGCAGGCATTCCTCCGAGATATTCGGCAACGGCGCGTTCACCATCTCTTTCTTGCCGTCCCAGAACGTGTCCAGGGGCTTGCGATAGAGCGTGATGTTGTCCGGGAAGCGCCTGACGAGATCGTCCAGATAGGCGCTGGTCCCGTCGTTGCTGCGTCCGCGATCGTGGAAGCTGTCGGAGATATGCCCACCGGCGGCGACGCTCCACGCCGTATCGTGGCGAAGCTGCGCGACGCCCTCCACGATGTGCCAGTGCCATTTCATCTCCAGCCGGCGAAACACTTCCTCGTGAAAGCGAATGAACGGTTCGCCGTTCAACACGATGGTGAAAAAATGGATCGGCAACACATCGGTGTCCCGGCGCGGTTCGGCGCGGCGCCGGAAGGCGGAATAGCCGTTGCGCAGGGCCTGGTCGTCGGCAATCACGTCGTACATCGGGTCCCGCAACAGCAATTCGCGGACCGCGTAACACTTATAGGTGTTGGTGTCGTCCAGCAGGATCAGGCGAGCACCCCGCACCATCTCGTATTCGACGCTGCCGGTGAATTCGGACCCGTCGATCAGCACCATGTCGAAGGTGTCGATGCCGTGATCGGCCTTGATCCGCGCGATGGCATCCGCCTCTACCCCGGCCTCGCGCACGTATTGGATATCCTGGCGCAGCCAATCCAACACCTGTTCCAGAGGGTATTGGTTCAGCGTTGTCTCGACGGTCGTATAAAATTCGGCCACGTCCTGGGGCGACGGGAACTGATCGACCGATACGGTGGAGCGGTTATAGCAATGGACGAACGGATAGGCCTTGTAGGCTGCGGCCAGCTTCTCGAAGCGCGGCTTGGATATCTCGATGCAGAACAGCTTCGGCGATCCGGGATTGGCCGCAAGCCCGCTCACGAACGCCCCCGTGCTGCCGCCGCCGGACGACGAACCGATTTCCAGTACCGAGGACAGGGTTTCAGTCGACGACAGATGCTCGATCAGGGCATGAAACGCATCCCCCTTGATCTCCGGCGCGATCACCTTGTTAAGGTCGGAGGCTGAGAGGTCGCGTTCCGTATCGGACATCGTTGCAGGGCCTTTTACGCGGGACTCGGGCGAGGCGCCCGGAACGGTCAAAAAATGCACCCGTATGAACCGTGACGGGCATCAAGTGAGGCCGCTTCGGTAGAAGCTGGGTCCATTGTCGTCAAGCGAAGCCAATTGTCGCTAACGAACAAGGATATAGCGCATCGTAAAGTCGAAGCTGATCGGCTCCGTCACGTCCGACGGCAGGCGGGGCAGGGTGCGGTCGCGAAACAGCACCAGCAGCGCAAGGTCGAGCCAACGAGACCCGGACCGACCGATCAGTTCGACCGAGGTCACCCGACCGTCGGGATTGGCGGTAATCCGCACCTTCGCATTGCCTTGCTCCCCCTGTGACGATGCCTGTTCCGGGTAATAGGCGCGATCGCGGACCCAGGCGCTGAGCGCGTTGCGCCAGTCCGGCCCAGGCTCGCGCCCGGCGACCTGCGAGAAGGGCGACAAATCCAGCGCGCCGCGAATCGCGGGGCCAAGGGAGAGATCGACCGATCCTGGGGGGCGCGGCGTCGGGGGCAGGGGACGTGGGGTGTTCTGCCCGAACGAGTAGTTCTGCGGCACCGGAAATGCGTTCGACGGTTGTTTCGGCGGCTGCTTCTGCGGCGTGGTCTTCGCCACCGGGCGCGGCACCTGACCGTTCGGCGCGGGTTCGGATTGCGGCGGTGGCGGCACCGCCGGCTGAGGCACGGTCGGCGGAGGCGGTGGTGGTGGCGGCGGAGGAGGAGGCGGAGGAGGTATTGGCTCCGCCCCGGCCGGCGTCGCCGTCGGCGACGGTTCCGGCACCGTGGGCGGTGTCGGTTTGCCGCCGTCGAAGATCATCGAAACCTGCGACGGCGGCGGCAGCTGTTCGGGCACATCGTCCCTTGGCGGGGTGAACAGCAGCACCGCCAGAACCGCGGCATGCAGCGCCAGCGAGGCCACCGCGCAGCGCGCGATCCAGCCTCGCTTACCGTCTCTGCGACGCATGGTGACGCGTCGAAACCCGCCCCGAATGGCCTAGGCCAGAACGGGCGGTCGACGCGTGTGCCAATCCGTATCGCGCTGATAGGCATCGGCGATTTTCAGCACGCGCGCTTCGGCGAACGGCCGTCCGGCGATTTGCAGCCCGATCGGACAGCCATTCGGATCCAGGCCGCAGGGGACGCTGACGGCCGGCAGACCCAGATAGTTATACGGCCGGGTGGCGGAGGACACCGACATGAACCGATGCTCCGTGCCCGGCGGGCCGTGGTCGATGTCGGTTTCAGCCAAGGTCGGCAGCACCGTCCGGATCGTCGGCGAGATCAGCACATCGACCTTGTCGAACACCTCCGCCGCGAAGGCGCGCAGGATCGGGCCGCGGCGGCTGAGCGACTCGATGTAGTACGGTGCCGGGATCGCGTAGCCCGGATACATCCGCGAACTGATATGCTGCCCATAGGCCTGTGGATCGTCGCGCATCCATTGGGCGTGGATCGTCGCCGCTTCCACGCGGGAAACGATGGAGCCATAGGCGGCGATATGACCCATCAACGGTAAGGCCAGTTCGATCACCTCGGCGCCGCGGGCTTTCAGCGTGGCGACCGCCAGCATCACCGCCTCGCGCACGGGGGCGTCGGTGTCGTCGAAAAAGAAGTTGGTCGGCAGGCCGATGCGCAAACCGCGCAGATCGCCGTCAAGCTCGGCCTCGTAATCCGGCACGGGTTCGCGCGCACTGGTCGGATCGTTCGCGTCGTGGCCGGCGATCACCGTCATGATCCGCGCGCAGTCGCGCGCCGTGCGCGTCAAAGGCCCGACATTGTCGTGGGAGAACGACAGCGGCATGACGCCGAACCGCGATACGCGGGTTTGCGTCGGCTTGATCCCGGTCACGCCGCAGGCGGCGGCCGGCAGGCGGATCGATCCGCCGGTGTCCGAGCCTAACGCCGCATACGTCATGCGCGCCGCCACCGCCGCGCCGGAGCCGGAGGACGACCCGCCGGTGATGTAGGGCAGGTTCCAGGGGTTATGGCAGTCGCCGAAGGTCTTGTTATGCCCGGTCGGGTTCTGCGCGAACTCCGCCATGTTCAGCCCGCCGAACGTATAGGCGCCGGCCGCGGCCATCCGGGCGATCACCGTCGCCGTGACCGTCGGACGGAAGTCCCGCCGCAGCGCCGATCCGCAGGTGCTGAGCTTACCGGCCTGATAATACATGTCCTTGTGCGCCATCGGCACGCCGTGCAACGGCCCGAGTGGCTTTTTTTGGCTGACCGCCAGATCGGCGGCGCGCGCGGCGGCTTCCGCGCCCTCGCGATCCAGCCAGATCGTCGCGTTCACCCGGGCGTTGGCCTTGTCGAGATTGGCCCAGCAGGCATTCAACAGGTCCAGCGACGTCGCCTGACCGGAGGCGACCGCCGCGGCCGCTTCGGTCATCGACAGATCGGCCAGCGTGCTCATGGCTGAGTCTCCTTCGTCGCCTGCAGCGCCGCTTCGAAGCCTGCGGGTTCGTCTTCGAAGACGATGGTGCCGCGCAACGCCTCGAAGGCCTTGATGGTCAGCGCCAGATCGGCCGCCATGCGCCGCCCCGGCGCGTTCGGGGCATCGATGCCAAACCAACGATGGATCGCGGCTTCGGTCTCGGTCGGGGAATCATCCATTGGCTGCCTCCTGTGCTGCATCGCAGTATGGGGGTATGGTGGCGACCTCGCGCAATGGCGAAATCGATCCGTTCGTCGGTTTGACTTGATCCCGCCGAACGGACAGGGACAATACGGCGCATGAACCGTCATCAACGCAGGCTCGCCGCCAAATCCGGCAACATGCGCCAGGACTTCGCCCGCGTCCTGGCCGCCGCTTTCGCCCACCATCAGGCCGGTCGTTCGGCGGAGGCCGAGGCCGGCTATCGGCAGGCCCTGACCATGCAGCCCGACCATGCCGACACCCTGCATTTGTTGGGGGTGCTGGCTGAACAGACCGGCCGCTCCGCCGTCGCTGTCGAGACGATCGAGCGGGCGATCGCCATCAATCCGACAAACGCCGCCTTTCACTCGAATCTCGGCAATTCGCTGCGCGCGCTGGGCCGCTTCGCCGACGCGCTGGCGCATTTCGACCGGGCGCTGACATTGATGCCCAACTTCGCCGACGCGTTGTCGAACCGCGGCATTCTGCTGCGCGATCTCGATCGGTTGGAGGACTCGCTCGTCGATCTGGATCGCGCGGTGACGCTGAACCCGGATCAGGCTGATGCCTGGTCGAACCGCGGCATCACACTGGCCGATCTCGGACGTCCGCGCGACGCGGTTGCCAGCTTCGACCGCGCCATTGCCCTGGCACCCACCCATGTGAACGCGCATTACAATCGCGGCAACGGGCTGATGCGGTTGCTGCGCTTCGAGGAGGCATTGGCCGCTTGCGATCGGGCCTTGGCAATTCGGCCGAACGATTTGCGGGCCTTGTTCAACAAAGCCCTGATCCTGCTGCTTCTGGGCCGCTTCGAGCTCGGTCTGCCGCTCTACGAAAGCCGCTGGGCGGTGCAGCGACTGCCGGCGCCGACCGAGCGCTATACGCTGCCGATCTGGACGGGGCAGGAGGATCTGAACGGTCTGACCATCCTGTTGTACGCCGAACAAGGGTTCGGCGATGTGATCCAGTTCTGCCGCTATGCCGCCGAGGTGAAGGCACGCGGCGCCACCACGATCCTGGCGGTAACGCGCGAACTGACCGCGCTGTTGTATGGCATGGCCGGCGTCGATCATTTGGTCGAACTCGGCCAGGAAACCATGCACTTCGACTATCATTGCCCGCTCGCCAGCCTGCCGCTGGCGTGTCGCACGACGATGGAGACCATCCCCGGTGGCGTTCCCTATATCAAGGCCGACCCCTATCGGCTGCCCTGGTGGCGTACGCGCCTGCCCGCCGGCGACAAGCCGAAGGTCGGCATCGTCTGGTCCGGCAGCCAGCATCTGAAGAAGCATCTGGGGCGATCGATCCCGCTGACGGCGCTGCGACCTTTGCTCGATTGCGGCGTTTCGCTGATTTCGGTCCAGCGCGACATCCTCGACGGCGACAAGGCAACGCTCGAAGCGATGCCGGACATTCTGGCGCTTGGGCAGAGCTTCGCCGATTTCGCCGACACCGCGGCGGTGCTCGCGCAACTCGATCTGGTGATCACGATCGATACCTCCGTTGCGCACCTCGCCGGCGCGATGGGCCGACCGACCTGGATCATGCTGCCCTTTGTGCCGGACTGGCGCTGGTTCCTGGATTGCGAAGACAGTCCCTGGTACCCGACCGTTCGGCTGTTCCGACAAGCCGAGCATAATGACTGGGACGGTGTCATCGCCCGCGTCGCATCCGCGCTGCGCGCATTCGGCGCGGGCAAGGACTGATCGGCGGGGCCTCCATGGCGCGCAAGCGGGGCAGGCTGTATGGTGCCGCACATCCAAAACAAAGGACTCGGATCATGCTGCGGATCATCGCCGTACTGCTGTTGGCTTTCGCGACCTGTGGCGGCGCGCTGGCGGCGGACCCGCCGAACCGCAAGTTCGTCGTCTATTTTCAGGAATGGTCGGCCGATATCGACGGTGCCGCGACCGACATCGTCAAGCAGGCCGCGACCGCCGCGAAAGCAACGCGCGGCCTGGTGACGGTCACCGGATATGCCGATCCCACCGGATCGAAGCGCGCCAATGCGCTGGTATCGGAACTGCGCGCCCAGCGGGTGTCCGACCTGATGCAGGAAGCCGGGCTGTCCGTCTCGCGGATCAAGCCGATCGGACGCGGGTCGGTAAAGTTTGCCCTGTCGTCCCAGGAAAGCCGGCGCGTGGAAGTGACGATCGGCGCGCGCTGATCGGTTCCCATGGCGATTACTCAACCGTTTGGCGACGACCCGCTGACGGTACTGCGCCGGGTATTCGGATTTTCCGGCTTTCGCGGCCAGCAGGAAGCCGCCGTCCGCCATGTGGTGGAGGGCGGCGACGCCCTGGTGCTGATGCCCACCGGCGGCGGCAAAAGCCTGTGCTACCAACTGCCGGCCCTGTGCCGCCCAGGCACCGCGATCGTGGTATCCCCGCTGATCGCGCTGATGGACGATCAGGTCGCCGCCATGCGTCAGGTCGGCGTCAATGCCGGCGCGCTGCACTCCGAACTTGACCCGGCGGAGGCACGTTCCGTCGCGCGCGACCTGTATGAACACAGGCTCGACCTGCTCTACGTCTCCCCCGAACGGCTGCTCAGCGAAGGCACGATCGAGCGTCTGAGCCGCATCCCTTTGTCGCTCGTGGCCATCGACGAAGCCCATTGCGTCTCCCAATGGGGGCACGAATTCCGCCCGGAATTCCGCGGCCTGACGCGCATTCCCGACCTGTTCCCGGGCGTGCCGCGCGTGGCGCTGACGGCGACGGCGGATATGCGCACACGCCAGGACATCCTGGCCGCGCTGCGCATGGAAGACGCGGAAGTCTTCGTCTCCAGCTTTCATCGCCCCAACCTGCATCTGGCGGCCGAACCGAAGGAAAGCGAATCCGCCCAGCTTCTTTCCTTCCTGTCCCGCCACAAGGGGCAGTGCGGCATCGTCTATTGCGGGAGTCGGGCAAAAACCGAGCGAACGGCGGCGCGCCTGACCGAAAAAGGCTATCCGGCACTGGCGTTTCACGCCGGCCTTGATCCCGTCCACAAGCGGGACTCTTTGATGCGTTTCCGCTCCGGAGAGCCGCTGGTCGTCGTTGCGACCATCGCGTTCGGCATGGGTATCGATCGACCCGACGTGCGCTTTGTCGTGCATCTCGACATGCCCGACAGCCCGGAAGCCTATTACCAGCAGATCGGTCGCGCGGGACGGGACGGGGACCCATCCGACACGCTCCTCCTCTACGGCGGTCAGGACATCGCCCAGGCGCGGCATTGGCTGGGCCAGTCCGGCGCGCCCGAATCGCAAAAACGCGTCATGCGCACCAAGCTCGAAGAAATCGTCGCGCTGACCGAAGCGGTGAGTTGCCGCACAAGAACGCTGCTGGGTTGCTTCGGGGAGGCGATGGACGCGGATTGCGGCCATTGCGACAATTGCGACGCCCCGCCAAGCACGGAAGACGCGACGGTGGAGGCCCAGAAGGTCCTGTCGGCGGTCTATCGCACCGATCAGATTTTCGGCGCCCTGCACATCATCGCCGTCCTGCGCGGCGAAAAAACCGATGCCGTGCTGCGCCACCGCCACGACGGCCTGCCGACCTTCGGCGTCGGTGCCGATCGTTCGGCCACCTACTGGCGCGGATTGATCCGTCAGTTGATCGCGATCCGCGCGCTGGACGTCGATACCGCCGGCCACGGCGGCCTCTTCCTCGTCCAGGAAGAGGCTCGGCCTATACTGCGCGGAGAAACCCGCGTGATGATGCGCCAGGACGCCCCGAAACGCGCGCGCGAATCACGTTCGGCGGGCTCCTCGCATGCCGCGCCCGTCGGCGTCGTGTCGGAACAGGCGGCGACCTTGTTCGATGCCTTGCGGGTTTGGCGCGCGGCCCAGGCCAAGGCGCAGTCGGTGCCGCCCTATGTGATCTTTCACGATACCGTGCTGCGGGAAATCGCGGCGGTCCGGCCGACCGATCAGGACGAGCTGGGGCAAATCAAGGGCGTAGGGGCGTCAAAGCTGTTGCGCTACGGCGACAGCGTATTACGGGTCCTGGCGGATACCGCCGGACGCTGAGCGATCCTACCCCTCGCCGAACAAGCGCCCATACCCCGCGACTGCCCCGCCAACCCCCATCAACCGCAACCCATGCCACAGCATCACCTGATTGCTCGTGATGACCGGCATCCCAAGCTCGGCTTCCAACGGCGCGATCAACCCGGCGGAGCGGATCGCCGTGCAACTGATGAAGCACACATCCGCGCGCACACCGATGGCGCAGACGCGCACGAGATCGCGGATCGTCTCCGGCGCGATGCGCGCCATCTCGGCATTGGTCGCGACATCCAGCCAGCCGCCGCTGACGGCCTTCGCGCCGATGGAATCCAGGAACGAAATCTCCCGCGCATGAACCGCTTCGATATACGGCGTGACCAGCATGACCTTCCGCGCGTTCAACGTCGTCAGCGCGGCGACGATGGCGTCGGCAGTGGAAAAGGCCGGAAGGTTGCTGGCGGTTTCGATCCGCGCCTTGATGGCCGGCGCCAGATGCGGCGCGAAGGTGGAAACCGCCGTGCAGTGAAACGCAATCCGGTCGGGGCGCGCATCGGCGAGCAGGCTTGCCGCATCCTCCAACGAATCCAGCATCCCCATCAACTCGGTCTCCGAACTGCCGGTCAACCGCAGGCGCGTGACGTTCAGCGCCACGCCCGCCGGCAGCATCCCATACAGTTCGGCTTCCGCGACGCTGTTGCCGGACGGCAGCAGCACGCCCAGGCGCGCAATGTCGCCGTAATCGATCGATGTCATCACAGGCTGTTCCTTGCATCGGCCAGCCAGGATCGATCCATATAGGCGGCGGCGGAGGTCAGGCGGCGGGTCGGCAGGTCGCGGATCAGGCCGCTGGTGTCGATCATGGCCTGAATCCCGGCCTCATTCGCTTCGCCGTCGATCGGCAGGATCCCGTCGCGCACGAAGTCGTGCCAGGTCCGATCGGCATAGCGCTCCGACAGGCCCGCTTCCTGTTCGGCGATGCGGTTGGCCGCGGCGCGATCGGCGTGGAAACGCTCGTGCGATCGGATGAAGGCCCGCAGGAAGCGCAGCAGCAGGTCGCGATGACCGGCGGCCCAGTCGGCGTTGACGTTCAGCGAGGTGAACTGAAAGTCGCGCGCCAGATCGGCGGGACCGGCCAGCGTCGCATAGCCGGCGTCGCGCGCGATCTGATCCATCGGCGCGCCTTGCAGCCCGGCGTCGATCTCTCCGGCTTGCAGCTTCTCCCACCGCGCCAGGATCGGGCCGCAGGGGATCAGCGTGTAGTCGTCCGGGTAGTGCAAACCGTGCTGTGCCAGCAGGTTCATCACCAGAGAGGAGCTTCCGGCGCGCAGTGACGACACGCCGATCCGCTTGCCGCGCAGCTCGGCGATGGAGGTGACGGACGGATGCGCGATCAGCGAAAACGGCAGCTTGTTGACGTTCCCGCCGATGATCGTCTGCTGCCCGCCGGCCTCCGCGTCGAGAATGACATGCTCGGTTACGCCATAGTTTAACTGGGCGGCGCCGCTGCGCAGACGGTCGTTCACCGCCTCGATCGACTCAATATGCTCGATATCGACGTCCAGACCTTCCCGTTCGAAGTAGCCCAGCGAGCGGCCGATCCAGACGGGGATATTGAAGTAGTTGCGTGAGACGACGGAGAGTACGAGTGTATCCATCCCCCGATGTTACAGACCGCGGGGAAGGGGAGCCAGCCCCGCGCCTGTGTCCTGTGCCATTAAATCCGCGCGACGCGAACATCATTATGCCACTTGGCCGAGCGTTAAGTGTATGGCAACTAAGGGCGCGGTTCGCTGATGCGACGCGGCCCGAATGGCGGCTGCGCGGCTTATCTGTACCTGGATCTCGATGAACCAATCCTCTGCTCGGGCACTTCGAACGGACTATGGCCTGCGGCCCATGGTCACCATGCTGCTTTTGCTGGGCGTGCTGGGGGTCGTACTGTTCGCCACGCTGCGGTCGCCCCTGAAAGACGACATTGCCTGGCTGCTGTATGTCGCGCGCCGCTGGATGGCGGGGCGGGAGCTGTATGTCGATGTCGTAGAGGTCAATCCGCCGCTGATCGTGTGGATTTCCGCGCTGCCGCTGACCGTATCGCGCTGGCTCGATATCGATGTGCAGTATGTCGCGATGCCCGGCTTCGTGGCGGGCGTGCTGGGCTGCGCGTGGTGGAGCGCGTCGTTGCTCCGCGCCCATGGCGGGCTTTTCGAGGATCGGGTGTCGGTGTTCGGCATCATCGCGATCGTGCTGCTGGTGGTGCCGGCGGGCGATCTGGGCCAGCGGGAGCATCTGCTGGTTGCCGCCATCCTGCCTTATCTGATCCTGTTCGCCGGCTCGCTGGAAGGGATACGCCCGTCGGTCTGGTCCGCGGTGTTCGCCGGTGTCCTGGCGGGATTGGGCTGCGCGCTGAAACCCCGCCACGGCGGGGTGTTCGCGGTGTTCGAATGCCTGGCCTTGGCGCGCGGTCTGCGCCCCTGGCGAGTGCTGACCCTGTCGGCGGGCATGACGCTGATTGCCTATGCCGGTCTGGTGGCGCTGATCTGCCCGGCCTATCTGCGGCGCGCGGTTCCGATGGCGATGGCCTTGTATGGCGCGACCGATGTGCCGTTCGCCCGCCTACTGCTCGACAGCGCGGTGCTGATGGCCGGGGAGGCGATGGCCGCCACGCTGATCTGGATGCGCTGGAAACTTCTGCCGGAGCGTTGGCTGCTGCTGACTCTGGTGCTGTTCGCGGTCACCAGCACGGCGATCTGCTTCGTCGACGGCAAGGACTGGTTCTATCATCGTCTGCCCGCCACCGTCGCGACGGTGCTGGCGCTGGTCGGTTGGACGATCTCCACCTTCGCGCGTCGGCGCGGTGAGACGAAGCGCATCTGGGTGCCGCTGACGCTGGCGACGCTCGCCGTGGCGATATTCTCCGTCGCCGCCTACCAGCGTCTGGAACCGCAGGTCGTGCAGGCGGTGGAACCGCAGGGCACGACGGTGGCGAAGCTGGAAAAGATCATCCGCGAGGAACGCGCGCGGACCTACATCGCCTTTTCCGAGTGGATCGCGCTGGGCTTTCCGGTGGTCAACAATACCGGCGTGAACTGGGCTTCGCGCTTCGATTCCATGTGGGCGCTGAAGGGGGAACTCTGGCGCGCCCGCTTCGATCCCGGTGCCGCCAAGGATTGGCCGATCGGTCGCTGGGTGGTGCACGATTTCATCGCGGGATGTCCGGATATCGCGGTGGTGGATATGCGAGAGGGTGTGAACTACGTCGCCGTGCTCAGCCTGTCCGATCCCGCTTTCGCCCGCGCCTGGTCGCGCTATCGCCAGATCGCTGCCTTTGACGGGCTGACGGTCTATCGCCGGGGCAAGGCGGGGTGCATCGACCCCTGGGTCGCGGCGGATACCAAACCCGGCGGCGACGCCAAGTAACGCATTGCTTGCTCGTCGCGACGTCGCGGCTGTATCCTGCGGGCCATGCTCGCCTGGTGCCGCCTGCTGGTCATGATTATGGGTCTTCTCGGCCTGACCCTTGGCAATGCCGGCGCGCATCCGATGCCGGCCGCCGATCAGGCGGTGCCCTGTCATAGTGAACAGGGCCACTCCGGGCATGACGACGCGCCGGCCCCTGACCGTGACCCCTGCGCTGTCTGCTGCGTCGGCTTTTGCGCGATCGGGGCGGCGATCCCCGCGCGATCCGCCGCGCCGTCGGTCGACCGCGCATCCGTCGCGGTTGCCTATTGCGCCACCACCGCGCGTTGGGCCGAACGCTCCCTCTCGCCCGATCCCGCGCCGCCCAGACCGATCGTCTGACGCCGGCCCTGCCATCCACGATGGCGGGGTACCAACGACGCGTACGCCGAACCGGACCCAAACCGGTCGCACGCGTGCCCTCAGTCGATCAATCGCCCGTCCGTCCCAAGGTCCGGCGCGGGCGTTCGCCCAGGAGCAGTTTCGATGTTCAGACAAACAACGCGCCGCCTTGCGCTGGCGGCAGCCGTATTGGCGCAGGCCGCTTGTGCCAATCAGCAGGCCATGGCCGTGAGTCGGCCGACGGTGGCGGAGGACATGGGCGCGTCTTCCCGCGTGCCGAAGCGCCCGCTGCCGCTACCGGTGCATGACGGCAGGGCGGACGCGCATGCGATGGCCGTCGTCAATGCCGTCGATCCCGCGAAGCGGACGATGAATGTCAGCCACGAGCCGATTCCGGCGATCGGCTGGCCGGCGATGACGATGGATTTCGCCGTGGCCCCGTCGGTCGATCTGACCGCGGTCAAGCCGGGATCGCGTGTGAACATCGCCATCGAAAAGGGCAAGAACGGGATTTACGAGGTGCACGGCGTGCAACCCGCCGGCAAGGCGCGATGACCGGGCGCGCGCCGATCCTGGGCCGCCGACGCTTCGTGCAGGCGGCGGCCTGCGTCGTGCCGTTTGCCTCGGTCCAGACCGCGGGCCACGCTTCGGTCCTGCGCGGCCCGACGGTGGCGCTGGAGATCGCCGCTGTATCGATCGTGGTCGCGGGCAGGACGAAGACGGCGATCGGAATCAACGGCATGTCCCCGGCGCCGACGCTGCATTGGCGCGAGGGGGACACCGTCACGATCGCGGTCACCAACCGGCTGGCGGAGCCGACATCGTTGCATTGGCACGGATTGCGTGTGGAAGCCGCCATGGACGGGGTGCCGGGCTTCGGATTTCGCGCCATCGCGCCGGGGGAGACTTTCGTCTATCGCCTGACTCTGAGACAAGCGGGAACCTATTGGTATCACAGCCATTCCGGGTTTCAGGAGCAGGCCGGCCTGTATGGGGCGATCGTGATCGACCCGCGCGACGGCTACGCCGAACCGTTCGATCGCGACTATGTCGTGCTGCTGTCGGGGTGGAGCGACACGCGCGCCGAAACCATGATCGGCAATCTGAAAGCCCAGAGCGACTACTACAATGCGGGACGGCGCACCGTCGGCACGTTCCTGCGCGACCTCGGTGAAACCGGGCTGGCGGCGACGCTGGCCGACCGGCGCGCGTGGGGGGAGATGCGGATGACCCCGACCGACATTCTGGATGCCGGCGGATCGGCGTTTACCTACACAATCAATGGTCACTCGGCGGATGCGGGCTGGACCGCACTTTATCGTTCCGGCGAACGCGTGCGGCTGCGGTTCATCAATGCGTCGTCGATGACGCTGTTCGATGTGCGCGTTCCCGGCCTGCCGATGCTTGTGGTGCAGGCCGACGGCAACGATGTCGAACCGGTCGAGGTCGACGAATGCCGTCTCGGCGTCGGAGAAACCTACGACGCGATCGTGCGCCCGGACGGCGATCGAGCCTTCGCCGTCTTCGCGCAGGCCATGGACCGCGGCGGCTTCGCGCTGGGCACCCTGGCACCGCGGCAGGGTATGATTGCCTCTGCCCCACCCATGGATCGCCCCCCGCTGCGAAGCATGGCGGACATGGGGATGAACCATTCTATGCCGGAGGGTGGTGCCCCGATGGAGCACGGCGGTGCCCATGCGACGTCGACGCCGAACATGCACGACGGCCACGGTTCGGCGGCACCATCGCCGATGGCATCGCAGTCCGCCGCCGGGGCAATCGGGGTCTCCGTGGATAATGTTGTCGCGAACCCCATCGATCGCCTGGGCGAACCGGGCACCGGCCTGGAGAATAACGGCCGCCGGGTGCTGACCTATGCCCAATTGCGGGCAACGCGCGCCGGCGACGATCCCCGCCCGCCGTCGCGCGACATCCAACTGCGCCTGACCGGCAACATGGCGCGCTTCATCTGGGGCTTCGACGGCAAAACCCATGCCGAGGCCGAACCCATCCCGCTACGGCTCGGGGAACGGGTGCGCTTCGTTCTGATCAACGACACCATGATGGAGCATCCCATCCATCTGCACGGATTCTGGAGCGAGTTGGAGAACGGGCAGGGCGCCTATCAGCCTTACAAGCACACGATCCTGGTCAAACCCGCCGAACGGCTGAGCTTCCTGGTCACGGCGGATGAGCCGGGACGCTGGGCGTTCCACTGCCACATGCTCTTTCATATGGAGACCGGCATGTTCCGCGAGGTGCGCGTGTCATGAACCGACCCCTGATCGCCACCCTCGCGTATCTGGTTGTGGGCGTCGCCTCCGCCGCCGGGGCGCAAGCCGCCGATCCGCACGGCATGAGCACACACGGCGATATGCCGCCGATGATGGACAGCGCCTGGTTCAGCCATGCGCTGCTGGATCGCATGGAAGCGCGCTACGGTTCGGCCGCCCCCGACATGCGCTGGCAAGGACAGGCATGGATCGGCGGCGACTACGACAAGCTGAAAGTGAAGACCCAAGGCATTCTGAAACCCGGCGGGCGGGTGGAGGACGGTCGGCACGAGTTGCTCTATGACCGGGCGATCTTCCGCTACATGGACCTGCAACTCGGGGTTCGCGCCGATCTCGATTCCAGGGTCGGGCGCACCTGGGGGGCGGTTGGCATTCAGGGCGTTGCCCCGCTGTTCATCGACTATGAATTGACGGCCTATTTGAGCGATCGCGGCCATGCGGCGGCGCGGGTCGCGCTGGCAACGGATGTGTTGTTGACCCAGTCCCTGGTCCTGCAACCCGAGATCGAGGCGAACCTCTACAGCAAGGCCGATCCGCGGCGGGGCATCGGGACGGGCTTTGCCGATCTCGATGTCGGGTTGCGGCTGCGCTACGAGATCACGCGCAAATTCGCCCCCTACGTCGGTGTCTCCTACACGCAGAAATTCGGCGAAACCGCCCGTCTCGGCAGCCTGCACGCGGAACACGACACCGCCTGGCGCTTCCTGATCGGCATCAGGGGGTGGTTCTGATGCCGCGTATCACGAAGCGCGACGTGGGCGTGGCGGTCTGCGCGATTATGTGCGCCTGCCTCCTCGGGATCGCGATGGGGACGTCGTATCTCTGGTCCGGCCTTTACAATGTCGCCGCCAGCACGCCGCACGCCGATCTGACCCACTGGGTGCTCGAAACCGCGCGCACGCGTTCCATTCGTGCCCATGCGCGCGGGATCGTCGCGCCGACGGAGGCGGCGTCGGAGGCGCAAATCCTCGCCGGTCTTTCGCATTTCGCCGAACATTGCGCGGTCTGCCATGGCGCGCCCGGCGTTCCCCAGGGCGACATTGCGCGCGGACTGTATCCTCCCGCCCCCGATCTGGCTGGGACCGTTCGACGCTACAACGCCGCGGAGACGTTCTGGATCGTGAAGTTCGGCATCAAATCGACCGGCATGCCGGCATGGAGCGATCACGCCGACGACGCGCTTTGGGCGACGGTCGCCTTCATCCGGATGCTTCCCGGCTTGAGCAAAGAGGATTACGCCAAGCTGTTGATGACGAGCATCATGCAGGGAGGCCACCGCCATTAGTACGCGCGCATCGGAGTTCCGTGGGCCTGTGCGCCCGGTCTCCGCCAACCCAAGGCTCTCGCGATGACGATCCTGCCGAGCCCGCAGCAGTTGCGGTATCTGGTGGCGTTGGCGGAAAGTCGGCATTTCGGGCGCGCGGCTTTGGCTTGCGCGGTCACGCAATCCACGCTGTCGGCGGGGATACTGGCGTTGGAGCGTCAACTCGACGCCCAGGTGCTGGATCGCACCGCCGGGCGGCACGTGGTGTTTACGCCCTTGGGTCTCGATCTCGTGGATCGCGCGCGGGCGGCGCTGGCGGCGCTGGAAGCCGTCAGCGAGACCGCCCTGGCGGCGCGGGAGCCGATGTCGGGCCCGCTGCGTATGGGCGTGATCCCGACCATCGGCCCGTTCCTGCTGCCCCGCTTGATGCCGGTCCTGCGCGCCGCTTTCCCGCGCCTGCGGTTGTTTCTGCGTGAGGATACCACCGCGCGCCTGGTCGACCGGCTGGAAACCAACCGGCTGGACGTGCTGCTGCTGGCGCTGCCCTGCGACTGCGGACCGTCGGAGGTGATGCCGATCGGGCGGGACGAATTCGTGGTCGCGCTGCCGCCGGGGCACAGCCTGGCCGGCCAGCCGACCATTCAGGTCGCCGCGATCGCGAATGAGCGGTTGCTGCTGTTGGAAGACGGGCATTGCCTGCGCGATCAGGCCTTGGCGGTGTGCGGCCTGCTGGCGGGCGAAAAGGGGGACTCGCAGGACGGCTTTGCCGCGACATCCCTGCATACCCTGGTGCAGATGGTCGCGGGCGGGCTGGGGATTACCTTGCTCCCCCGCCTTGCGGTCGCGGCCGGCATCGCCGAGGGCACCGGCGTCGTGCTGCGTCCGCTCGCGGGTCCCAGCGCGTGGCGCACCCTGGGCCTGGCATGGCGCCCGAACGCGCCGCGCGCGGGGGATTACCGGGCCTTGGCGCCGCATCTGTCGGAAACCTGCCGCGAAGTGCTGCGTTGAGTTCCATGCTGGCCAGCCCGCAAATCCTCTGGCAGGCTTCGGTCCCATGACAGACAGCCCCTATTTGTTTCGTGCCGCCGATCACCCGCTTGTCGCGGCTTCGGATCGCCTGCAACTGCGTGAAGCCGTCAGCGGCTTCGGCATCGCGCTGCGCTATCAGGAGCGCGCGCCGGACCCGCCGGGCACGCCGGAGGGGGCATGGTGCGAGACCGGGCACTCCATCTTCGTGCTGTCCGGGCGGATCAGCTACCGGTTTGACGACCATACGGTCGAAGCCGGGCCGAACGATATGCTGCACATCCCCGCCGGCCCCGCGCATCGGCACAAGCCGAAGGTCGTGGGGACGGAAGTCGTGCGCTACGTGCTGACCGAGTTTTCCTGACCCTCCGTAAAACGCGTACAGACCGGGAGCCTACGTCCGGTCGCCGCCCATAAACCTTTCATTCACATTTTGCTGGCACGCTATCGCGCGGAGGGCGATCGCGATGGGCTTGTCGGCACTGCGAAACTGGTTTGGGCGGGCGCCGATCCCGCCCTCGATGCTGCATGCCCCGACAGAATCGCGCGCGCGTTCCTCGGCCGATCATTCCGGCGCGATCCCGGACAGCCATTGGACCCAGGCGCGGATCGCCATCGCCTCCACGCTCTGGGGCGCGGGGTTTCAGCTTCCGGGCGGCGAGATCGAGACCATGCGTCTGGTGAAGCCGATGCCCCTCGCCACGGCGTCGGACCTGCTGCTGCTCGGGGCCGGCGGCGGTGGTGTCGCCGAAACCCTGGCGGTGCGTCTCGGCGTGACGGTGTTTGGCTTCGAGGCGGACCCCGCCTTGGTCGCCGCCGCGTCGGCGCATCTGCGCGGCAACAAGCTGGCTCGGCGCGCGAGCGTGTCATTGTGGGACCCGGCGGAACCGGAGTTGGGCACGCAGGCCTATCACAACTGCTTTGCGCTGGAGCCGTTGCGCGGGCTGAAGATGGAACCGCTGCTGTCCGCGGTGACCGATTCGCTGAAATCGGGCGGCCAAATGATCCTGATGGAAACCGTCGCCGACTCCGCCCTGAGCACGCGGGAGGAGGACGTGGCGCGCTGGGCGAGCATCGAGCAGCGCCAGCCCGACAGCCTGCCCACGGAGATCGCCATCACACGCGTCCTGGGGCGGCTTGGCTACGAGGTGCGGGCGGTGGAGGACGTCTCGCAACGCCACGTCCAGCAGGCGCTGCTGGGCTGGCGCACGCTGGCCCGCGAAATCCGGATGAAACGCCCGGAAGGCGAGGACGCCGCCGCCCTGATCGCCGAAGGCGAACGCTGGTCCACCCGTCTCCGCCTCTTCAGCGACGCTCGCCTGCGTCTGGTACGCTGGCATGTCGTGGGGCGCGGGATGTCCTGAAGCCATAGCGCGGGTCAGCATCCGCTTGACACAAGCGAGTCATGCCCCTATCCACCGCGCCTCTGATTTCCTCGGGTAAAGCAGCGTATCATGAGAGTTCGTAACAGCCTGAAGTCGGCCAAAGTCCGCGACAAGAACTGCCGCGTCGTGCGTCGGCGGGGCCGCGTCTATGTCATCAACAAGAAGAACCCCCGCATGAAGTGCCGCCAGGGCTGATCCTGACGGGTCTTTCGGCAGGCCGATAGCGACTCCCGGTTGCGGGTGTCGCGACCTTCCCAACCGATCGGCATGCGATCGATCGGTTGGCGATATCGACAGAACATATAATTCGTTCCACCCTGTTCCGCCGCGTCGCTCCGACGTTTCGCGGAAAGGTGGGATGATGATGCGTCGATATTTGCTTCTGCTTGGATTTCTGACCCTGGTCGGCTGCGCATCGCAGCCGCCGAACGGGTCCGCGTCGACGCGGTTCGCGGACTATGTCGCGTCACCCCCGTTGCTGCGCGCGTTCCTGTATCGCATGCCCAAGGGCGGCGACCTCCATAATCACCTCAGCGGCGCGGCCTATGCCGAGGCCAATATCCGCGCCGGCGCGTCCCGCGGGATGTGTGTGCATCCCGTCGCCGCCACCGTCGGCGAACCGCCCTGCGTGGCGCCCATGCGCCCCTTATCCGACGCCCTGCGCGATGCGGGGCTGAACAAGACCCTGGTCAACGCCTGGTCCATGCGCGACTTCATCCCGACCAACGGCAACAGCGGTCACGATCACTTCTTCGCGGCGTTCTCCCGGTTCGGCGGCGTGGCCAAGCCCTCGGACATGGCGGCGGAGGTCGTGGATCGCGCCGGGCGGCAACGCATGCGCTATGTCGAGCTGATGATTACCTTTCAGGGGAAGGCGGTCGCCGATCTGACCGAGAAGGTGCTGAAGACGACTCCGTGGACCGACAATCCGGCGGCGTTCGAGGCGGCGCTGATGGCCGCCGGCCTGCCCGCCGTCGTGGAGGCGGCCAAACGCGACATCGATTCCCTGGAACGGCAGATGCGCGCCAATATGGGCTGCGGGACCGCGACGGCCGGTTCGGGCTGCGGCGTGGTCGTGCGCTGGTTGCAGCAGGTCACCCGCACGTCGGCGCGGCCGCGCGTGTTCGCGGCGTCGCTGTTCGGGATGTTGCTGGCGAAGGCCGACCAACGGGTCGTGGGCATCGACTTCGTGGCGCCGGAGGATAATCCCGTCGCATTGGCGGACTATACCGCGCAGATGCGGATGTTGGACTACCTGCACGGGCGGATGCCGCAGGCAAACGTCTCACTGCACGCCGGTGAGTTGACGCTTGGCCTGGTGCGGCCGGAAGACCTGTTGTTCCACATCCGACAGGCCGTCGAACTGGGTCACGCGAAACGCATCGGCCACGGTGTGGATGTGATGTATGAAGAAGACGCATTTGGTCTCTTGCGGGACATGGCGCGGAGGCGCGTGGCGGTCGAGGTCAATCTGACCAGCAACGCGCAGATTCTGGGCGTGTCCGGCGCCGATCATCCGTTCCCGGTCTATCTGGCCGCCGGCGTGCCCGTCGTGCTGTCCACGGATGACGAGGGTATCGAGCGGATCGATCGGACGCACGAATTGCAGCGCGCGGTGATGACCTATGGCCTGGGATGGGACGCGCTGATTGCCCTGGAACGCAATACGCTCGAATACGCCTTTGTGACCGGAGCAAGCCTGTGGGCCGATCCGCCCACGTGGCGGCGGGTGGAGGCCTGCGCCGGGGCCTCGGTTCTGGAGCCTGAATCAGGGGCTTGTGCGGCGTATTTAAAAACTAATCTCAAAGCCTCGCTGCAATGGTCGCTGGAACGCGATCTGGCGCTGTTTGACCGAGAGGCCGACACGCTCCGCCCGCGCTGATCGTTCGGCGGGTTGCGTTTGCGTCGGTGACCCGTCCTCTAGCGCTGTAGCGCGTAGTTGATCTGCACGGTCACGGTGATGGTCTGCTGCGTCATGTCCATCGGGAAGGCCGGTAGTCGCGCCTTGTTCAGCAGGGCCAGCACGGCGTCGTCGAGCAATGCAGAGCCGGTCCCGCGCACAAGGGCGACATCGCTGACCTGCCCGTCGCGATTGACGGTGAAGCGGACGGCGGCCGATCCCTGGTCTCCGCGCGCGCGGGCGGCCTCCGGATAGGTTTTGTTCTGCTGTAGCCAGGACGACAGCGATGCCCTCCAGGTCGCGGAGATCGGGGCCGGCGGAGCGGGCGCGGCCGCTTGTACCGGCGTAGGCGCGACCGGCGGTTGGGCCTGCGCCTCCGTCGCCGCCGTCGCGGGACGTGGGGCAGGCTGCGGGCGCGGCTTCGGCGGCGCGGGCTTAGGTTGCGGCGCCGGTCGCGGGGGCGGTTCCGGCTTTGGTTCGGGCGGGGGTTCGGGCGCGGGCTCGGGCGGAGGGGGAGGTTGCGGGGGCACCTCCGTCGGCATGCTTTCCGCGGCCGGCGGTTCCACCGGTGGGGCCTCCACTGGCGGTTCTTCCACTGGTGGGGCTTCAACCGCCGGCGGGTCCATCGTCGGTTCCACGACCTGGGTTTCCGGTTCCGCTTGTGCCGGAGCGGCTGCCGGAGCGGCCGGCGCGGAAAACGAAAGCTCGATCGCCATTGTATCTTCGGCGGGCGGCATGCGCTGTGGGGCAATGAGCCAGAGCGCGGCGAGCCCGGCATGGACGAGCACTGAAGCCGCGACCCATCCGCACCAGGCGCGCGCGTCGGTCCGCCGACCGGTCAGGTCGATCGATCGGCGGACCAGAGTCACGGCATCTGCCGAGCAGATTGTGTCAGGGGCATTGATCGGCACTTATCCTCGCGCGCCGATATGCCCTTGGGCGGAATGCCCATCCAGCCGTCTCTCCCTGGTCGCATGGCGATGGACGCCATCAGAACGCCATGCGCGCGCCGAAGTAAACGCTTCGTCCGTCACCGGGATAGAACGTCTGCGTGCCCGATGCGGAATACCGCGTTACCGGACCGAAGTCGCTGATATAGCGCTTGTCGGTCAGGTTGCGTGCATCCATGAATACTGACAGGCCGTTGGCGAAGTCGATCCCGGCCTGTAGCCCGAGCAGAATATAGTTCGGCACCCGTTGGGTATTGGCATAGTCGACGAACGCGCATGTCGGGACGATATCGAGCGACGGCGCGATATAGAAGCCGCTGGGGTGTGTATAGGACAGCGTCGTGCGGAAGACATGCTCGGGGATACCGGCCAGGCTATTGTTCCCGTACCGGCGGTCGTTCTGGAAGTGGAAGTGGCTGTAGTTCCACAACTGCCGCAGGACAAGGCGGTCGTCGGCGGCGAAGGCTCCACGTGCCAGGTCGATACTGGCCCCAAGTTCGACCCCCTGCAGGATCGTCGTGCCCGCGTTGAACGTTGACGCCGGAACGCTTGAACCGACGCTGTATTGCAGCAACTGCCCGTCGACGTGGGAACGATAGGCGGTGATGTCCCACGCGAAGCGATCCTGCCGGCCGCGGGTGCCGAGTTCGAGCGTATAGGCGCTTTGCGTTTTCAACGGCACGAATCCCGACCCGCCGCCCGGTTGGAACTGCGTTAGGTCCAGGAAATCGGGCACGTCGCGACTGCCCGAGAGGTTCGCGAAGACCTGGACGTCCTTCTTCGGCTCCCACAGGACTCCGACCTTCGGCACGATACCGTCGAAATCGCGTGTCTTGCGGCTGTAGATGGGGCCGGACGACAGCGGCAACCCGCCGAAATCGGTGTAGTCGCGGTTGGCATGGAACAGCTTGGCCCCGCCGACCAGCGCCACCGTCGGTAATACGAACAGCCGGTTTTCGACATAGGCTTCGGCGTTCCAGGCATCCTGGCGCGCGTTCAGCGTCTGGCTCGATCGGCTGCCGCGGCTGTTGAAGAACCAACGTGCCCGGTTGTTGCCGCCATAGATCCGTCCGCCGATCACGATCTCGTCGCGCAGTCCGGCGAGGTCGAAGCTTCCAGTGTAGCGCGGCGCGAAACCATAGGTGTAGCCGTCGTAGTCCAGAACCATGAAGATCGGATGGAACAATGTCTGGTGGATCAGCCAGGTGTCGAAGTCCAGTCGCCCGCTTTCCAACCGGATCGACGTGCGGTTTGCCAGCCGCTCGGTCCGTACGTTGCGGGCCTGATTGCCGGAAACCGCGTCGGCGGATGCCTGACGCGGGTTGGTCAGTGCCTGGTTCAACGTCACGGTACCCGGCAGCTTTTGATCCGTGACGTAGATTCCGGCGTAGAACCGCGTTTCGACATCCGGATTGATCCGGAAACCGATGTTCGCGTTAAACTGCGCATATTTCTGCGTCATGTGTTGCCGATAGCCGTCGGCATGGCTCAGCGTACCGTTGATCAGGAAATCGACATCGCCCATTACGCGCGATACCTGCGCGCTCACACGCGCAGTACCGAAGCTGCCGGCATCGAAGCGCACGATATTGGGCGCGATCGCGGTATGCGCGGTCGGCGTCACGAAGTTGATCGCTCCCCCCAGTGTCATCGATCCGAACGGCAGGGCGTTTCCGCCCTTATGGATCTCCGCGGAGCGCAGGCCGAGCGGATCGATCTGATAAAAATCGCCGATGCCGTCGGCAAGGTTGGTGGGGATGCCGTCTTGCAGGATTTCGATGCCGCGCGTGTGAAAGTCGCGCCCCAGGCCGGAGCCGCGCACGGACAGGCGAAGTTCCTGACCGTAGCGTGTTTGCACGAACACGCCGGGGCTGTCCTGCAGCACGTCGCGCAGATTATTGGCATAGCGTTGCGCGAAGGACTCGCTGTCGACGAAACCGACCGAACCGGCGGTTTTGAACAGGTCTTCCCGCTGTTGTGAGAGCGCCGGGACCGTGAGCGACCCCGGAGGTGCCGCGACGACCGAAACCGGTGTCAACGTTGTGTGAGTTTGGGCAAACGCGGTGGATGCCAGCAGCGCTAGGGCGCTGCCGGTCAACAGATGAGCTTTGAACATAACGAACTCTCCTGCCGGTGGCTTTTCGCCGACCGGGGATCGAAAACGATGCGGCTTACGCCGCGACGGATAACGATCGGGAGAGGGAAGGGGGCCCGCGCGCGCGCGGGGCGTATAACGGCGGGCCGCGCGGCCCGGCGGAATGTGCCGGGTCCGCCAGAGTTTCGACCAGCACATGGGGCGGCAGCGGCAGGACAGGCGCCGCGGATAACGTAACCGGATCGACGGCGGTCGCGATCTGGCAGAGCGGGCACTGCGCGCCGTGGCGATGATCCTCCGGCACGCCCGGGTCGCCGGTTGTTCCGCCGTCGGGTGAGGCTGCGACGCAGATGGTTGCGTGGTTGCCGGGGTCGAACAACGCCCCCGCCCGGATCATGGCAATGGGCAGGCAGATCTGCAGCGCGATTGCGAGCAAGAATGCCGGCAGAGCCGTGAAAGGGCGGGGAAGCGTCATCGATTCAGTCGGCGCTAAGGCCTAATCCCGCGGCAGCCCGAGCGCCTTCTTCATCGCGCGCAGATTGCCGCGCAGGTTGCGGGAATAGCGTGCCTCGATATCGGCGTCCGTCTGCGCCTCCGAAGCGCTCATGTGCATGATCAGCGTGATGCGGCTGGTTTTGGCATCCAGCGGCACGACGGCGACGGTGGAGCGGTAGTCGCCCATCTCCGGCCGGTCGACCATCGTATAGGTGTAGGAAAACTGCGAACTCGCGGCCAGAAGCTCCTTGACCACGCGGCCTTCCGGCATGTTCAGCGTGCGCACCTTGCCGGCGGGCGTGTCCTGCACGCTTTCGCCTTCAACCAGCACCGCCCATTTACGAATGCCGCCGAAATCGCCGATCGTCGCCCATACGGTTTCGGCGGGCAGGGGGACATCCTCGAAGGTTGATACGTCGGCCATGGGTGTTTCCTCGATTGTTGTTCGGTGAAGCGGATTTTACACCGGAATGACGCGGCAGGCTACGGAGGCGAACACCACGACCGCCCAGGTGCCCGCGAAACCGTTGCGCATCACGCGCCATTCCGGCAAAACGCCGGCCCATATCGCAGGAACAAGCGGGAGCACCGCAATGACGACGCGGACAAGGACGCCCGACAATGCCGTCGGGGATTGGTTCTATGCCTACATGGCGCTGCTGTGCGTCGCGATCGCCTTCCTGGGCTTCGCGCCGACCTATTGGGTTCCGTTGATCGCGGGCACGTTCAAGGCGCATCCGCTGATCCACCTGCACGGCCTGATCTTCTTCGGCTGGACATTGTTCTTCGCCTGGCAGGCATGGCTCGCCGCGCGCAAGCAATTGCGACGCCACCGCGCGTTCGGCCTGCTGGGCGTATCGCTGGCCACGACGATGACGATCATGGGCGTCGTCGCCTCGATCTACCAGATGAAAGTCGCGGCGGCGGCGGGCATGGCGGAAGCCGGGCGCACCTTCGCCATCGTCCCCCTCGCGGGGATGGCATTCTTTGCCGTTGTCGTCGGCTGCGCGATCGGCCTGGGCCGCCGAGCGGAATGGCATAAGCGATTGATGTTGGTGGGGGCGGTGTCGATCCTGGATGCGGCGATCGCGCGTTGGTTCATCGTGTTTCTCGCTCCGCCGGGACCGCCCGGCCCGCCGCCCGTCTTCGTCACGCTGCCGCCCGCCTTCATCACGGTCATCATCCTGCTGGGTGCCATGGCCTATGATTGGCGTCGCGCGGGGCGCCCGCATCCCGCCTATATCGTCGGCGCGGGATCGCTGTTGGCGATGAAGCTGGCGCAGGTTCCCTTCAGCGAGAGCGCGGCCTGGCACGCCATGGCCGGCGCGTTGCTGGCCCTCGCGGGATAAAGCCCCTGGTTCGCAAGCGCGCATGCACGCCACGCTTGCCGATCCCCGCGACGGCGGTCATGTTCGAGGCAGACGGAGACACGCCATGATCCCTTTGCCCGCGCCCAAGCAGGATGTTCTTCAGCGTCGCGCCGCGATCGTCGCCGGGCTGCGCGATCTGCTGCCGGAATCCGGCCTGATTTCCGAACCCAACCGGCTGAAACCGTATGAGACAGATGGGCTGTCGGCCTATCGCATGCCGCCGATGGCCGTGGCGTTGCCGGAAACCACCGAACAGGTCGCCGCCGTGCTGCGCTTTTGCAGCCGGAACGGCGTGCGCGTGGTCCCGCGCGGGGCCGGTACGTCGCTCTCGGGCGGGGCCTTGCCGATGGAGGATTCCGTCGTCGTCGGCCTGATGCGCATGAACCGCATCCTGGATATCGACTACGCCGACCGATGCGCCACGGTGCAGGCCGGCGTCACCAATATCGGCGTCACCAACGCGGTCTCCGCCAACGGCTTCTTCTATGCGCCCGATCCGTCCAGCCAATTGGCCTGCATGATCGGCGGCAACGTCAACATGAACTCCGGCGGCGCGCACTGCCTGAAATACGGCGTGACCGCCAACAACCTGCTGGGCCTGAAAATCGTCACCATCGACGGCGACATCCTCGACATCGGCGGCCACCACCTCGACGCCGCCGGTTACGATTGGCTCGGTTTGTTGACCGGCAGCGAGGGCATGCTGGCCGTGGTGACAGAGGTCACCGTGCGCATCCTGCGCGCCCCGGAAGGCGCGCGAGCCATGCTCGCGGCCTTCGCCTCCAACGAAGTCGCCGGCGCCTGCGTCGATTCGATCATTTCGTCCGGCATCATCCCGGTGGCGCTGGAATTTATGGACCGCCCGGCGATCCATGCGTGCGAAGCCTTCGCCCATGCCGGCTACCCGCTGGACGCCGAGGCGATGCTGATTATCGAGGTCGAAGGCAGCACCGCCGAACAGGACGATCTGCTGGGCCGGTTGAGCGCGATCTGCAACCGTCACGATCCGATCAGCCTGAAGGTGTCGCAGTCCGCCGAGGAGTCTCTGGCGATCTGGAAAGGACGCAAGGGCGCGTTCGGCGCGATCGGTCGGATCAGCCCGGATTATCTGTGCATGGACGGCACGATCCCGACCAGCCAGTTGCCGCTGGTCCTGCGCCGCATCGGCGAAATGTCGGCCGGCTACGGGCTGGGCGTGGCGAACATCTTCCACGCCGGCGACGGAAACCTGCACCCGCTGATCATGTTCGACGCCAACGATCCCGCGAGCTTCCATAAGGCGGAAACCTTCGGCGCGGATATCCTGCGCCTGTGCGTCGAAGTCGGCGGCTGCCTGACCGGAGAGCACGGCGTCGGCGTCGAAAAGCGCGACCTGATGCCCGTGCAGTTCGCCCCCCACGAGTTGGCGCAGCAACGCCGCATCAAATCGGCGTTCGATCCTGACTGGCTGCTGAACCCGAGCAAGGTCTTCCCCCTGGTCGGCCCCGCGGCCGGTCCCGTTCTGAGCATGGCGGCGGAGTAGCCGTTCTATGCGCACCCCCTACCGCCCACAAATCTAACCGGGCAGAATACACGGCTTATGGAAACGCACCCTGTCCCCACCCCGGCGGAAGCCGAAATCGCCGAACGGATCGGATCGGCGGCGCGTGAACGGACGCCGCTGTCGATCCAGGGGAACGCCACCAAGGCCGGGATGCTGCGCCCGGTGCAGGCCGCGCGGACGATATCGACGGCCGGGTATAGCGGTATCTCTCTGTACGCGCCGAAGGAGCTTATTATCTCCGCCCATGCCGGCACCCCGCTGCCGGAGATTGAGGCGGCGTTGGCCGAACAGGGCCAGCACCTGATCGCCGAACCCGCCGATCTGTCCGCCATCCTCGGGGCCTCCGACAAGCCGCAGACCATCGGCGGGGTTGTCGCCGCGAATCTGTCCGGGCCGCGTCGGGTCGCCTCCGGCGCAACGCGCGATCACGTGATGGGCGTGCGCGTCGTCACCGGGGCGGGGGAGTTGATCCATTCCGGCGGGCGGGTGCTGAAGAATGTCACGGGCCTCGATCTCTGCAAGCTGCTGACCGGCAGCCACGGCACCCTGGGCGTGATTACCGAAGTCACCCTCAAGGTTCTGCCGGCGCCGGAAGCGAGCGCCACGCTGATCCTTCCCAAACTCCCCCCCGACGCCGCAATCCGCGCCCTCTCCCTCGCGCTCGGCTCTCCCTTCGGCGTGTCCGGTGCCGCCTGGGTACCGTCGTTGCCGGGTTCGGGCGTGCCCGCCGCCCTGCTTCGGATCGAGGATTTCACCGCCTCGGTTTCCTACCGCATCGAACGGTTGCGGGGTCTGTTGGACGTGGCGGCCGCCGAGATCGTTGCCGACGATGCGTCCCGCGCCCTTTGGCGCGCGGTACGCGACGCAACCTTGCTGCCGGTCGGGGCCGACGATGCCGTATGGCGCGTTTCCGTGCGCCCCTCCGCGGGGGCGGAGGTCCTGCGCGCGATGGAAGACGCGTGCGGCGCGCGTGGCTTTTTGGATTGGGGCGGTGGATTGGTTTGGCTGGCCGCGCCGGCCTCCACGCAGGCCCATGCCGCCGTGGAAGCCGCGGCGCGTCGGTCCGGCGGCGTCTGGACCCTGATGCGCGCGCCCGTTGCGCTGCGCGGCGCCGTCGATGTCGTGCCGCCGGAAGTGCCCGCCCTGGCGCGGATCACCGCGCGCGTAAAAGCCGCCATGGACCCGGCGGGCATTCTGAACCCAGGCCGCATCTTTGCGGGTGTATGAGGCTGCGATGTTCTTTCCAACCTGGTCCATCATGCTGGTCGGCATCTTTACCTTCCAGTTCGGCTATATGCAGTTCATGAAGCAGGTCGGCGAGCAATCGATCTACAGCCGCCGCTATGTCATGCTCGCCTGCAATCTGGTGCTGATGCTGATCACCATCTTCTACAATCGCGGGAACGAGTGGCTGTCGACCGGCCTGTTCGTCGTCGCGCTGTTGTTCGCGCTGTGGGCCTATATGGAATACCGCCGGATCCCCAAAAAATTGCCGGTCGAACCGGGCTTCTGATCCGTGCAAACTCATTTCACCACCGAACAACTGCGCGACCCCGACATCGCGTCGTCCAATCGGGAACTGCGGACCTGCGTTCATTGCGGCTTCTGCACGGCGACCTGTCCGACCTTTCTGTTGCTGGGCGACGAACTCGACAGTCCGCGCGGGCGCATCTATCTGATCAAGGACATGCTCGAAACCGGGCGACCGGCGACGGAAGACGTGGTGCGTCACGTCGATCGGTGCCTGTCCTGCCTGTCGTGCATGACGACCTGCCCATCGGGCGTGAACTACATGCACCTGGTCGATCACGCCCGCGCGTATATCGAGCAGACCTACAAGCGCCCCTGGCCGGAACGGATGATCCGCGCCGCCCTGGGGGCTTTGATTCCAAACCCCTCCGCCTTTCGCGTGGCCCTTGCCGGAGCGCAGCTTGCCCGCCCGCTTGCCGGGTTGATCCCCGGACAGGGCATGCTGTCGCAACGCCTGCGCGCCATGCTGCGCCTGGCACCGGCGAGCACGCCGTCGCCCAGCCCGATCGAACGCCCCGCCATCCACCCGGCCATCGGCCCGCGCAAGGCCCGGGTCGCGCTGCTCGCGGGATGCGCGCAGCAGGTGCTTGCCCCCTCCATCAACGAGGCGACGATCCGCCTGCTGACCCGCCTCGGCGTCGAAGTCGTGATCGCGCGCGAAGCCGGATGCTGCGGTTCGCTTAACCACCATATGGGCCAGCACGACGCCGCGATGGCCCGCGCCCGCGCGAATATCGAGGCCTGGAACGCCGAGATCGGTGTCGGCGGGCTGGACGCGATCATCGTCAACGCATCCGGCTGCGGCACGACGATCAAGGACTACGGCTTCATGTTCCGCGCGGAAGACGCGCCGCTGCGGGAAAAGGCCGAACGCGTTTCGTCCCTGGCCCTGGACGTGACGGAGTTCCTGACCCGCTTCGGCTACACCCCCAGCCGTCCGGCACCGGACCTGACGGTTGCCTATCACGCGGCATGCAGCCTTCAGCACGGGCAGAAAGTAACCGCCGATCCAAAGACTCTGCTGAAAGCCGCCGGATTTCGCGTGGTCGAGCCGGCCGAGGGCCATATCTGCTGCGGATCGGCCGGCACCTATAACCTGTTGCAACCCGCCATCGCCAACCAGTTGCGCGACCGGAAGTTAGGCAATCTGCGCGCCACGCGACCGGATTTGATCGCCGCCGGCAATATTGGTTGCATCACCCAACTCGGCGGTGACACCCTGCCGGTCGTTCATACGATCGAGCTGCTCGACTGGATGGCCGGAGGCCCGCGGCCGGAGCCGCTTAAGAACTAGGCCAGACCGAAAGGACCGGCGCATGTTTCGAATGGTGCTGTGCGCGTTGTGTCTGATGCTGCCGCTTGGTGCCCAGGCGCAAAAGCCGGCGGACCGCCGAGCGGATTTGGAGAAGATGCTGGATGCGTTAAGGGTGGCGCCGGATGAAGAGTCCGCCGGTAAGCTCGAAGCCCATATCCGCCAACTCTGGTTTGAATCCGGCAGTTCGGCGGTCACGCTGCTGATGGGGCGCGGACTGCGCGATATGAAGGCCGGCGCGCACGATCAGGCGGTGGAAGTCTTCGACGACGTGATCGTGCTCGACCCTGCCTTGGCGGAGGCCTGGCACCAGCGCGCCGTCGCCAAATTCCACGTCGGCGACCGCATGGGCGCGATCCGCGACATCGAGGAAACCTTGAAGCGGGAGCCGCGCCATTTCGCCGCGCTGCGCACCCTGGCGGAAATCGCGGCCTCCCGCGAGGACTGGAAAAGTGCCTATGCCGCCTGGATGAAAGTGATCGAACTCAGCCCGAAAATCCCGGGCGGCACCGAACGGATCAAGGACCTGAAACGACGCGCGTTGGGCGAGGAAACCTGATCACCGATCCGTGAGGCGGATTTCGATGCGCCGGTCCTTGGCGAAGGCTTCCGGCGTTTCCCCCGCGCCCAGCGGCTGATATTCGCCGAACCCGGTCGCGGCGAGATGCTGCGGCGGCACGCCGAAGGTGATCAGCAGCTTGACCACGGTAATCGCCCGCGCGGCCGACAATTCCCAGTTGGAGGCGAATTGCCCGCCGCGCACCGGTTGCGGATCGGTATGGCCGTCGATCCGCAGCACCCAGGGCAGATCGGGCGGGATGGCCGCCGCGACTTCCTTGATGGTGACCGCCAGGGTGGTCATTTGCGCGATGCCGGCCTGGCTCAGTTCCGCGCTGCCGACGGGAAACAGAACCTCGCTCTGAAACACAAACCGATCGCCGACGACCTGCACGCCGGAACGGTTAGCCATCAGCGACCGCAGCTTGCCGAAGAACTCGCTGCGGTATTGCTGCAATTCCTCGACCTTCGCGGCCAGCGCCGCGTTCAGCTTCTGGCCGAGGTTCTCGATCTGGGTGTCTTTGTCGCGCACCGTGGTTTCGGCGATCTCCAGACCCTTGGCCACCGCGGCGACCTGCGCCTTTAGCTCGACGATCTGCTGGTTGAGCAGCGCGATCTGTGCCCGCGCGCTTTCGCCCAGGCGCTTTTCGTCGGCGAGTTGCAGCATCGTCGCCGCCCGCTGCTGGGCTTCAGTCGTTGCGCGCCCGGCGGCCTCGCGGGACTGTTGTTCCAGTTGATCGCGCAGCGCGGTCAGTGCCCGTACCTGTTCGGCAAGGCGGGACAGATCGGCGACCTTGGCCTCGATCGTCGCCTTATCGGCGACGACGGTTTTGTTCATCTCCGCGGCGACGCGCTGCAAATCGTCGATCCGACGTTCCAGAGCGGCGACGCGATCCTTCGCCGCCGCCAGTTGGCGCCCGACATCCAGCAATTTAGTCTGGGACGCTTCGCGCGCCCGCGTCTCGGTCGTCGCGGCGGTCGTCGCGGTTTTCAGTTGTTCCTGCAATTCGTCGCGCAAGGCGGCCAAGGCGCGGGTTTGCCCCGCCAACGCCGCCAGTTCGGCCAGTTTCGCCTCGATCGTCGCTTTACCGACGGTCACGGTCTTTTCCAGTTCCGCCGCCAGTTCGCGGGCATCGGTCAGTTGCTGTCGCGTCGTGCCCAACTGCGATTCCAGCCGCTCCCGCGCCGCGGCGCCGGCCTGCAACGCCATCGTCGCCTCGGCGATGCGCTGCGCCAGACGATCGCGTTCGGCGGTCAGGCGCGCCCCTTGGTCGCGCAGCGCCGAAATCTGAGCGGTCAGGGTATCGCGCGCGTCGGTCGCCGCGGCCAGATCGCGGTTAAGCTGCGAGACCGAGAGTTGCAGTTCCGACGATCGACCCTTTTCCAGCGACAGCGCGGCGGACAGATCGGCAAGCTGGCGACTGGCCAGATCGAGCGCCTTGTCCCGCCCGGACAGCGCGACCGACAGAAATCCCTGCGCCAGCACAAAGACCAGCAGCACGAAGATCAACACCATCAACAGCGTGGACAGCGCATCCACATAGCCGGGCCAGGCGTCGAGACCGTTACCGGCGGAGCGGCGCGAGCGTTGCGCCATCGGCTTACTGCTGATCCTCGGCCAAGGCGGCGACGGTGCGGGTCAGCAGACGCAGGTCGGACCGCAGTTCGGCGGTGGACTGGCTGCGCCCCTGTTCGGCCTCGACGATCACGCGTTGCAGCAGCAGTTCGATGGAGCGCAGGTGCCCCCGCGCGAGTTCGTCGCCGCCCTGCATGTCGGCGAGGCGTTGCAGCGTGGGTCCAAGCGCGATTTGCGCCTCCGCGATGCGCGTCATCAATTGCTGGCTGGTCCGCATCGTTTCCGCCAGGACGCCGATGCGCTCATTCAGCGCCATCACCGCCTGATTGGCCTGGATGCGGCTTTCTTCGCCGCGCGACAGGATGCGCTGCAAGCCTTCCATGTTTTCCGCCGTCTGTTCCAACAGCGCCTGGACATAAACGGGCACCGAGCCGTCGCCTTCGGCCAGCGCGCCGGATGAAAGCCGTGTCAGCCCCGCGAGCCATTCTTCCAACTCGTTGAAAAACCGGTTCTGCGCCTGTCCGGCGGTCAGATCGAGGAACCCCAGCACAAGCGCGCCGGCAAGGCCGAACATGCTGGCGGAAAACGCGGTCCCCATGCCGGCGAGCGGCTTGGCAAGGCCGGATTTCAGTTGATCGAACAGAACGGCGACATCGCCGGAACCAATGCTCATGCTCGCGATCACGTCCGACACCGCGCCGATCGTGTTCAACAAGCCCCAGAATGTGCCGAGAAGGCCAAGGAAGATCAGCAGCCCGGTCATGTAGCGGGACAGTTCGCGGCTTTCGTCGAGCCGAGAGCCGATACCGTCCAGCAGGCTGCGCATCGCGGTCGTGGACAGGGTAAAGCGGCCGGGCTCGCCGCCGCGGCTGCTGCCCTCTCGCGCCGCCAGCATATTGGCCATCGGTGCCAGCAGGTGGGGCGGCGGCAGGGTGGCGAGGCGCGCGCGCGCGGTCTGATAGGTTTCCAGCCAATCCACTTCCGGCGTCAGGCGCAGCACCTGCCGCAGATTCCACCCGATGCCGATCAGCAAGACGAACAGAATCAACCCGTTCAATGCCGGACTATTGGCGAACGCAACCGACAGGACCGGGTAGAGCAGGCCGCAGACCGCCAGCACCACGGCCAGGAAGACAGCCATCCGAATAAGATAGCTGGCCGGACGGGTCATCGTACTGCGTTCGCTCCGCCGGCACCCAGGACTGTGAGATCGGCGCGGTCGGGCGGCCCGCCGGCGGACTGGCTGCCCAAGGCGCGGACATAGACCCGGCTGGAGGTAATGCCGCCGGCGATCAGCGCGTTGCGCACCGCCAAGGCGCGCGACAACGACAGACGGCGCGCGACGGATGCATCGTCGCTCGCGCCCGTGGCATAGGCGACGACATTATAAGTCGCGGAGTCATTCCCCTGCTGGCCGGCCGCCAGTTCCTTGATCGCCGCCGCATTGTCGGCGCTGAGTTCGGTCTGCGCGCCCGTGAACAGGATACGCAGGTTCGATTGCGCGACGGCGGCGGCGGGTGCCGAAGCGGAGGCGACGGGCGCGGCCGACGGGGGAGGTCCAGAGGGGAGTTGCGCGGCGGGGAGTTGCGCGGCGGGAAGCGCGATCGACGCCGTCGGGGCGGCCTGCTCTCCGACAGGGGCGGGCACTGGCGGCGGCGTCGGCAACCCGGCCTGCGTCGGGGCGGGACGGGCCGGTCGCGGCACCTGCGTTGCCGGGCGTTCGGTGCCCGGTCGCGCGGCGGGCAGCGAGTCGAGCGCGTGCAAATCGACGGTCACCTGACCAAGCGCGATCGAGGGCAGGGAAACGAGAACGAGGAGTGGACGGATGATGGGATGCATGTCCGGGCATACTACCGGAAGCCGTCCCCTCGCTCAATCGAGCATCGACGGGTTTCGCGATCAGCTGCGTCCGGCGCCCAACGACAAAACAAGACCGCCGGTCACGATGAACAGGCCCAAGGTCTGCGCCAGGGTCGGGATTTCACCGACCAACGGAATGCCGATCAGGATCGCCGCCACCGGGGCCAGCGCGGGAAACAACGTCGCGCGTCCGGCACCCAGAATTTCCACCGCGCGACCAAACACCACCAGAGACACAATGCCGGTCAGCAGGCCCTGCACGATCACCTGCGCCAGCAACATCGGCAACGGCAGCGCCAGCAGGCCATCCAGTCCGTGCAGCACCAGGTAGAACGGCATGAACACCAGCCCGGCAATGACGGTCACCGCGCCTGTCGCCTGCATCGGGCCGACATTCCAACGGCGCGACAGCGCGGAGTAGAGCGCGAACATCGCCCCGGCCAGCAGGAACAATCCGTCGCCGATCGGTGTCAGCCGGTCGCCCTGCAGGATTGCCGGCCCCGCGATCAGGCAAAGTCCGACGACAATGATTCCAGCCCCGATCAGGCGCAGTGCGCGCAACCGCTCCCGCAGCAGCAATGCCGACAGCGCCATCGACGCCAGCACCATCGCGGAAGGCTGCAACACCGCGCCATGCGGCAACGGCGCGAAATGGAACCCGCCCATGCTGGCCATGATGAACAGCGGTCCGGCGGCCACGGCCAGTACAAGTGCATGCGACCATGAGGTCAGCCCCGGCCCGCGCCCGTAACGACGAGCCGTCAACAGCCAGGGAAGCAGAAGGAGTCCGGCGGCACCGGATCGCAAGGCGGCCATGTCGAACCCGTCCAACCCCGACGTCGCGCCGGCGCGCGACATGGCGAGTTGACCGCCCCAGATAATCGCCGCGCTGGCCCCATACACAATGCCAAGCCATTCCCGCCGACCGAGCGTGGCGATCATGGCCGCATGCTAGATGAGATGGGTTCGTTGACCCGAACCTCGGCGCGGTGTCGCCGTCCCGTCAACTGCGCGCGGGCGGGTGCATGCCCTCCAGCACGAAGCCGCGCAGTTTCGGATGCATGTGCGGATTGGCGGCGACAATATTGCCGGTATCGCGCGGCTCCCCTTCCTCGGGATCGGTCGCGTAACCGCCGGCTTCGCGCACCAGGATCAGGCCCGCGGCCATGTCCCAGGGCTTGATGCCCAGCTCCCAGTAACCGTCATAGCGCCCGGCGGCGACCCAGGCGAGGTCGAGCGCAGCCGCGCCGAACCGGCGCACGCCGGCGACATGCGGCATGATCGACGCCAATGTGCGGCTGAACGCATGCCGACGCGGCGGAGAAACCGCGCCGAAGGGAATGCCGGTCGCGAACACGGCCTCGCTGATCTCCCGGCGCGCGGATACGCGCAGGCGACGCTCGTTCATGAACGCGCCGCCGCCCTTTTCCGCCCAGAACATCTCATCGACCGTGGGCGCGTAAATCAGCCCGGCCGCCATTTCCGATGTGCCGTCGGGCAAGCGACGTTCCAGACCGATGCTGATCGCCCAGTGCGGAATGCCGTGCAGAAAATTGGTCGTGCCGTCCAACGGATCGACCACCCAGCGCCAGGCCCAATTGTCGGAACCGGACGCGCCCGACTCCTCCATCAGGAAGGAATAGCCGGGGCGGGCCTTGTTCAATTCTTCCTTCAACGTCTGTTCGGCGCGCAAATCGGCCTGGGAGACGAAGTCGGACGGACCCTTGATGCTGACCTGAAGCTGTTCGACCTCCGCGAAGTCGCGCAAAAGCCGTTTCGCGGCCTTTTGCGCGGCGTTGGCCATGACGGTCAGGTTGGGAGAGAGGCGAAACGCCATGCGTTCTCTCCCTAGGCTTTCGCGCGCTCCATGTAGCTGGAGTCCTCCGTCCGAACGACGATGCGTTCGCCGGCCTCGATAAAGGGCGGAACCATGCACTTCACGCCGTTGGACAGCTTGGCGGGCTTATAGGACGACGACGCGGTCTGCCCCTTCACCACCGGATCGGCCTCCACAACTTCCAGCACAACGCTCGGCGGCAGATGAATGGCGACGGGTTCGCCTTCCACCATGTCGACCTCGACCGTCATCTGATCCTGCAGGAACGGGGCGGCATCGCCCATCAGATCGGCGGGGATGTGGATTTCTTCGTAGGTTTCCGGATCCATCAGCACGAGGTTGGAGCCGTCGGAATACGAGTAGGTGTATTCCTTCTGCTCCGTCGTCAGACGTTCGACGGTGTCGGCGGTGCGCCAGCGTTCATTGGTCTTGTTGCCGGATTTGAGGCAACGCATTTCGACCTGGATGAAAGCGCCGCCCTTGCCCGGGGTGATGATTTGCTGCTTGAGCACGGTCCAACGGCGACCGTCATGCTCGATCACCTGGCCGGCGCGGATCAGATTCGCCTGCTGTTTCATGTTTCAGCCCGTCTCGATATAGGAATAGGTCGGGGCTTCTAGACCGAAGGGCCGCACCGGGCAAGCTAATCGCCGCCGCTAAACCGTCACGACCGGCGGACGCGGCGACAGGCGGGGCCGCGGGCGACCGGCGTGCGGCACGCAAAATATTGATTTTATGAAGCCTTCCAGCGACTGGTTGGCCCGACGGCGTGGCCGAACCCCAACGTCCGGTGCCGAGCGCCGGCGCTTTGGGATGGCGGGAGCTGGCGCGGAGCCTGTGGATCGACGCCGGGGCAACCCCTTAACGGCCCGCACGCAGCGAATTCCGCGAACCACACTGGATGCGCCGTCAGCCCGCCTCCGCCTGCCCGACAGGGTGATCGCATTTGGCGTCCGGGGGCGCGAATTTTCACCTCTCCCCCTGGGAGAGGTCGGCGCGAAGCGTCGGGTGAGGGAGGTGCCACCAGCACAACCCATTGTATTCGCATCACCTCCCTCACCCGCGCCGCTTCGCGGCACGACCTCTCCCAGGGGGAGAGGTGAAAATTCGCACCTTCCGCCGCCAAATGC
>CANJLW010000039.1 GCA_947475245.1 Acetobacteraceae bacterium
CTGCTCGACAATCTGGGCGCAAATCGCTCGTTGGCAGCTCATCGCATCCGCCGTTACGATGCAGCCCCGTAGCGACAGCATCGCCAGCAATTTTGGCACTGCCGTGATCTCATTGGATTTTACGTCGGTGGCGATCTGGCCCAGCAACAACCGCTGGTCGGCGGCCCAGGCATGCACCATGTGCAGCGGCGATTGCCCTGACGCACGATCGAACGACCCTCGCAAGGTCTTGCCATCGACAGCAATCACGCCTTGCAAGCCCTGAGCAAAACGCTCCATGAAGCGCATGAAGCAGGCCTGAAACGGCTTGGGATCGAGCCGACGGAACACTCGGCTGAACGTGTCGTGGCTGGGAATGCCGTGCTTCAGGCTCAGAAACTGACTCAAAAAGGGGCGTTTGGCACGGCCGAACTCCTCCATGTAGGAGCAGTCCTCGCCGCCGCAGAGCATGGTGCAAAGGGCGATCAGCAAAACCTCATGCAGATTGTGACGAATGTTCTCCTGCCGGAGATCGCAAACCTCGGAAAAACAGGCGACGAACTCTTCCATTGAGGCGCACCTTGGTCGAATCCCGACGTTGGAATCCAATCAGGCACCGCGCCGCAAGACTAAAGTGGCGGAAATCCGCCATATGCGAATCCCCTGAGGGCCTCTCCGTTCAGCGTGACGGAAGCCGCCTGCGTACCCACTCCGCCGCAGGACGTTCGACGACCCGCTGAAGCATCGCGGCAACCGCTATCGGCACCGCGATGGCCAGCGGGATCCAAAATGCCGTAAAATGGGCCTCATCCCCCCGTACGGCCAGCGCCAAACCCAATCCAATCATCTTTTGTACAGGCTCATTGACCAAATAGAGGCTGTAGGAGATGGTTCCCAACCACTGGATCGGTCCCCAGCACAGCAGCGATCGGACCGGCTCCAGGCTACGACGCGACTCGATTGCCAGACAAAACGTCCAGACAATCGGGGGCAGGAATTTGCCCGCGCTACTGGTAGCGAAGTCGCTTTTGATCGCAACCAACAGCATCACCGCGCCGAAAACGAGGCCGAAAAATCTTGCGGCCGCCGCGCCTGTGTTCAACAGCACCCAACTGGCCGCACCCAGCGCAAAATAGTGCGCCTTGTTTGCCAAAAATGCTCGGCTTAACCGAAGCGGCTCGGGTGCCGCAAATTCCCAAATTACACCGAAAATCGCTATTATAATAAGCGCCCTGGCTATTGCTCGGACATCGACGCCAGTTCGCGCGACCAACAGCGCCACCAGGTAAAACTGCCATTCAGTCGATAGGCTCCATGCAGCACCCAGAAAGCTGACCCAGGCGTCCGGCAAGACTCCATCCGGAATCATGCCATGCAGCATCGTCAGGTGGAGGACGATCTCTGCCGTTCCATGCGCGGGCCATCCTTCCGACCAGATCGCCCGCCCCGGATTGTCCTGAGCGATCCATTGCATCCAGCGCAATCCCGTTGGAAGCAATTGGATAAAGACAGCGCACAGGAATACCGGAATATAGGCTGGCATCGTCCGCCCCGCGCGCGCCATGACGAAGGCCACCGGCTGCCCAGCGAAGCGGTGGAGCGATTGAGCGATTACAAAGCCACTTAGAATAAAGAACATATCCACGGCCGCGCCGCCGTGCGACACCAGCCGCGCGATCCAGTCAGGCAGGCCCGCGAATGGGGCCATATGGCCGACCATCACATAGACGGCCAACACCCCCCTTAAGCCATCGAACCCGGCCACTCTCTGCATGCCGAGGTTTATCGACCCAAAAGGTTAAGAAGTTGGAAACGCCGAAAAATGGCCGCGGCGGGGGACCGTCAACACCTCCCTTGCCACGCGACCGTTGTGTGACTATGTTGGGTCATCATCTCATTCTCCGACACGATAACGGGGGGTGGCCTTAGCGGGCCGCCTTTTTTGTTTTGGACGTAAACGAACCCACCGCAACGACCCTGGAGGCCAGGTTGGCCGCCATCATCGCACCGTCGATCGCATCGATGGGCTTCGAACTCGTACGAGTTCAAGTCCTCGGCCGCGATCATCCCACGGTGCAGATCATGGCGGACCGCGCCGACGGTACTCAGATCACGATCGAGGATTGCGAGGCTTTGAGCCACCATTTGGGTGCTGTGCTGGACGTGGAAGACCCGATGCCGAAGGCATGGATGCTGGAGGTCAGTTCCGCCGGCATCGACCGACCGTTAACCCGCGTAAAGGACTGGAACCGGTTTTCCGGTCATGCCGCCAGGGCCGAAACGCTTTTTCCGGTCGACGGTCGTAAGCGCTTCTCCGGCATCGTTCTGGGTGCCGACGAAACAACCGCCCGTATGCGCCTTGATGATGGGGCGGAGGTGGTATTCGACTGGACCAACATAAAGCGGGCCAAATTGGTCCTGACCGACGCGTTGATTGCCGCCACGGCGGCGCCACCTAAGACGAACTGACCCGGTACCGAGCACAGAGGCCGAACATGGATACCGCTATCGCACGTCCCGAACTGCTTCTGGTCGCCGACGCCGTCGCGCGCGAGAAATCGATCGAGCGCGAGGAAGTGCTTGAGGCGATGGAGCAGGCCATTCAAAAGGCCGGTCGCGCCAAGTACGGGCACGAAAAAGATATCCGCGCGACAATCGACCGCAAGACCGGTGACGTGCGGCTGTCCCGTTGGACGGAAATCGTCGAAGCCGTCGAAAACGAAGAAACACAGATGTCGAGCAACGATGCTCGCAAGCTGTTTCCCGATAAATCGATCGGCGATTTCGTCGTGGATCCGCTACCGCCGATTGATTTCGGTCGTATCGCAGCGCAGACCGCGAAGCAGGTGATCGTTCAGCGCGTTCGTGAATATGAACGCAAGCGCCAGTACGACGAGTTCAAGGACCGAGTCGGCGAAATCATCAACGGTGTCGTCAAACGGACCGAGTACGGCAACCTTATGGTCGAACTCGGCAAAGCTGAGGCGCTGTTGCGTCGTGACGAATTGATCGCGCGCGAAAGCTTCCGCAACGGCGACCGCGTCCGCGCCTACATCTACGACGTGCGCGAAGAGCCTCGCGGCCCGCAGATTTTCCTGTCGCGCACTCACCCGGGGTTTCTGGCGAAGCTTTTCGCGCAGGAAGTGCCCGAGATTTACGACGGCATTATCGAAATCAAAGCCGTGTCTCGCGATCCCGGCTCTCGAGCAAAAATGGCGGTTATCAGCCGCGATTCGTCGATCGATCCGGTCGGTGCCTGTGTTGGTATGCGCGGTTCGCGCGTCCAGGCGGTCGTTCAGGAGTTGCAGGGCGAGAAAATCGACATCATCCCCTGGAGCGCTCAGGCCGCGACCTTTGTGGTCAACGCCTTGGCCCCCGCGGAAGTGACCAAGGTCGTGCTGGACGAGGAAGCCGGCCGAGTCGAGGTTGTCGTCCCCGATGAGCAACTCAGCCTGGCGATCGGCCGACGCGGACAGAACGTGCGGCTTGCCTCGCAATTGACACGGTGGGACATCGATATCCTGACCGAGGCCGAGGAAAGCGAACGCCGGCAGGAAGAATTTCGCCGCCGGTCCGGCCTCTTTGTCGAAGCGCTCGATGTCGACGATGTCATCGCCGGTCTGTTGGTGACGGAAGGGTTCAATACGGTCGAGGAACTCGCCTTTACACCGCCTGAGGAAGTCGCCGCGATCGAAGGCTTCGACGACTCGGTGGCGGACGAATTGATCCGGCGGGCCGAGACCTTCCTCGCACAGCGTGACAACGCACTGACCGACAAGCGTATAGAGTTAGGTGTATCCGACGATATCGCGGCCATGGACGTGTTTACGCCGGTGATGCTGGTCGCGTTGGGCGAAAAGCAGATTTGTTCCCTCGACGATCTGGGCGATCTGGCGTCCGACGAGCTGATCGAAATCGTTGGCGCGGACAATATGGACGAGGAAACCGCCAACAGCGTCATCATGGCAGCGCGTTCGCACTGGTTCGAAGATGACGGCGAACCCGCCGCGGCATCGGAGGAGACCGGTCACGACGACTGAACCGGACTTTCTGGACGACGACGACGAACAAGAGCCTGAAACCGGTCCTCTTCGGCGTTGCGTCGTGACCAGAGCACGCTTGCCGAAAGAGTGCATGTTTCGCTTCGTGGTCGGGCCAGATAGAACCTTGGTCCCCGACCTCACTGCAAAGCTGCCTGGACGGGGAATATGGTTGAGCGCATCGGGGGATGTGTTAGAAACACGGAACGCAAAGGCCGATAAGCAACGCAATCTTTCGCGCGCCTTCGCAAGGGCCGCTCGCGGTCCGGTTTCAGTGCCCTCCGATCTTTCCGAAGTGCTCGAAGCGGCGTTGCTCCGACGGATTGGCGAAATACTCGGCTTGGCTCGGCGCGCGGGTCAGGCAGTATCGGGTTATGAGAAAGCGCGCGAATGGATGCGGGCGGGTCAGTCTCGATTGATCTTGCAGGCATCTGACGGTAGCGAAGCGGAACGGCAAAGGTTCCTGTCAGGCCACGGATCGTCCGTGACCGTGATGGCTCCTCTGCCGGGAGAAGTGATGGGTAGGATATTCGGGCGGGATTTGGCGGTGCACGTGGCGGTAAAACCCGGCCGGCTCGCAGATTTTCTTGCCATAGAATCAGGGCGTTTGGCTGGATTGCGGTGCCAGACGCAGGAGACGAGTGGGCAGGATTCTGCCAATTCGAACGTAGAAGCGGGTGCCAACGGGTAGAGCATGAGCGAAGGCAACGATCAGGACGCCGGCAAGGGCCGACTCTCATTGCGCCCCGCGGGGCGTCTGGAACTGGGTAGAACTGTTGACGCGGGTTCCGTGCGACAGAGCTTTAGCCATGGACGATCAAAAGTAGTGCAGGTGGAGGTGCGTAAAAAGCGCGCGGGTACTCCGCTGCCACCTTCCGCCGCCGCCGGTGTGCCGCCTCCCCCTCCCGGGAACGCCGCACCTGTCGCTCGCGCACCTGCGCCGACCGGACGCCCCGCGCCGGGCGTAGGACGCGCGTTGACCGCGACGGAACTCGCGGCACGCCAACGCGCGCTTGTCGAGCAGCAGCGCGAAGCCGCTCGGCGAGAGGCGGAGCGCCGTGAGCAGGAGAAGATCCTTATTCTCTCGGCCGCGGAAGAAGCGCGCCGTCGAGAGGAAGAGGCCCGCAAGGCGGCCGAGGAAGAAGCGCGTCGTCAGGCGGAAGAAGAAGCTCGCCTGAAGATAGAGGCTGAAGAGCGTCGTGCCGCGGAAGCGGCAGCCGCCGCCCAGGCCGTGCTGAATGCCCCGGCCGAACCGGAAGAGCCTGACGAAAAGCCGCCTTCTGTCCAGGTTGAACCGTCCGCGGCAGCGCAACCCGCTGCCCGAGCACCCCAAGCCCCTGCCGCGCCGGCAACGCCCGCGGCAAAAACACCTCCGAGTTCGGCAGCAACCGAAACGCTGCGGCTGCGCGGTGGACGTGCGGAAGAAGAGGACGAAACCCGGCAGGTTCGCCGCCCTGGTGTCGGCGTTCCGCCGCGCAAGCCTGTCGTCGTCGCTCCGAAAAAGGGCACCGACGATCGCCGGCGCGCCGGTCGCATCGACGTGCAGGCCGCGATCGAAGGAGAAGACGAACGCGTTCGGTCGCTGGCTTCGGTACGTCGTCAGCGTGACCGTGAACGTCGTCAGCAGGAGTTGGAGCGTCTTCGTTCCGATCAGGTCAAGGTCGTGCGCGACGTCATCCTGCCCGAGCAAATTACCGTTCAGGAACTCGCGAACCGTATGGCCGCGCGCGTTCCCGACGTCGTCAAGACGCTCATGAAGCTCGGCGTGATGGCGACAATCACGCAATCGCTCGATGCCGACACAGCGGAACTTGTTGTCGAGGAATTCGGTCACCGCGCCCGTCGGGTGTCGGAAGCCGATGTCGAAATCGGTCTCGAAGGAACTGCCGATACCGACAGCGAACTCATCACTCGTCCGCCGGTCGTCACCATCATGGGCCACGTCGACCACGGCAAAACCAGCCTGCTGGACGCCCTGCGGGCAACCGATGTCGCCGCGGGCGAAGCCGGCGGGATAACCCAGCATATCGGTGCCTATCAGGTTGAAATGCCGAGCGGCCAACGGATCACGTTTGTTGATACGCCAGGCCACGAAGCGTTTACCGCCATGCGTGCCCGCGGCGCGTCGGTCACGGATATTGTTGTCCTGGTGGTTGCGGCCGACGACGGCGTTATGCCTCAAACGATCGAAGCTATCCGTCATGCCAAGGCCGCGAATGTTCCGCTGATCGTCGCGATCAACAAGATGGACAAACCCGACGCCAACCCAACGCGGGTGCGGCAGGAATTGCTCAGCTACGAAATCGTCGTCGAGGATATGGGCGGCGAAACGCAGGACGTCGAAGTCTCCGCGCTTAAAAAGACCGGCCTCGACAAACTCGAAGAAGCAATCATGCTTCAGTCGGAAATCCTCGATCTCCGCGCCAACCCTGAGCGGACGGCCGAAGGTTCAGTCATCGAAAGCCGACTGGATCGTGGTCGGGGACCGGTCGGAACGGTTCTCGTTCAGAGGGGCACATTGCGCCAGGGCGACATCGTGGTTGCCGGCGCCGAGTGGGGTCGCGTTCGTGCGATGCTCGACGACAAGGGACGGCAACTTTCTGAAGCGGGTCCGTCCACGCCTGTCGAAATTCTTGGCCTCAGTGGGGCACCTTCCGCCGGCGACCCGTTCGTGGTCGTCGAAAACGAAGGCCGAGCACGCGAGATCACGGAATTCCGGGTACGGCGCCAACGCGACAAGGCGGCAGGTGTTGCCGCCGGCGCACGCGGCACGCTCGATCAGATGCTGGCACGCATTCAGGCTGGCGAACAAAAGGAAGTCGCCACACTGATCAAGGCCGACGTCCAGGGAAGCGCGGAAGCAATCCAGGCAACTGTGCTGAAACTGGCGCACGAAGAGGTCAAAGTCCGGATCCTGCTGTCCTCCGTCGGACAGATCACGGAAAGTGACGTCCAACTCGCCAAGGCATCCCACGCGGTTATCATCGCATTCAATGTTCGCGCGACCTCTCAGGCACGCGAGCTTGCTCAACGCGAAAGCGTCGATATCCGCTACTACTCGATCATCTACGAAGTCGCCGACGACATCGAAAAGCTGGTCAAGGGCAAGGTCGCGCCCAAGGCCCGCGAGAAATTCCTGGGCTACGCCGAAGTGCGCAAGGTGTTCAACATCACCAAGACCGGCAAAGTCGCCGGTTGCATGATCACCGAAGGACTTGTGAAGCGGGGTTCCGGCGTGCGCGTGCTCCGCGACAACGTCGTCATCCACAACGGGGAACTGTCTCAACTCAAGCGCTTCAAGGACGACGTCCGTGAAGTCGCGCGCGGGTATGAGTGCGGCTTGTCGTTCGCCCACTTCCAGGATCTGCAAGAGGGTGACGTTATCGAGTGCTTCGAGACAGAGATGGTCCCAGGTTGAAGAAACCCGTCTCTGGCCCGACCCAACGGCAATTGCGCGTGGCGGAAGAAATCCGCCACGTGCTCGCCGGGATATTTGCCCGCCATGAGTTCCGCGATCCCGAGCTTGCAAAGGCCGAGATTACGGTCACCGAAGTGCGTATCAGCCCCGACCTCAGGAATGCGACCGTTTTCGTCGCGCGCCTCGGTCGGTCTGACGTCGCGCTGCTTATCCCCGCGATGACCCGTGCAGCAGCCTATCTACGGGGACAGGTTGCCCACGCGCTTAAACTGCGCCGCGTACCGGAGCTTTCCTTCCAGCCCGATAACGCGTTGGAATACGCGATGAAAATCGACCGCTTGATGCATCAGCCGGAAATAGCGCGCGATCTCGGGAAGCCCACCTAAGATCGCGTGCCGTTTCCCTGGCCGCCCGGCGTCACCGGCATTGCCAATACAACTTTCCCCATGCTGCGCCGCTGCATCACAGCAGCGAATGCCTCCCTATAGTCCGTCAATGGAAATCGGTGCGAGGTTTCCGGCTTAAGCAAACCGCCTTCATACCAGGCGAACATTTGCCGCATGGCGGTTCGGACCCGAGGCTCATGCTTTCGGCGTTCATCCGTCCGCCCCCAGCCGATGAAATTCCCATAATTGAACCCGAACACCGCCACATCTTTCACCAACAGGTGATTCGCGGGGATCTGCTGTACGCGCCCACCCGCGAAACCGATGACCAATATCCGTCCGCTATTGGCAACACAGCGCAGCGACAGGTCGAATGCGTCACCTCCGATCGGGTCGAAAACGACATCTACCCCGCCGGGCGCCAGCGCTCGAATCTGCTCCAAAGCAGTTTCCGACGGATACAGAACACCCTCGTCCGCCCCGTGCCGACGCGCGAAGGCCAATCGCTCGTCGGACGACGCCGTTGCGATCACCCTTCCCCCAATTGCCTTAACCAGTTCGACCGCGGCCAATCCCACCGCTCCGGCCGAACCATGTACCAGCACGGTTTCTCCCGGCTGAACGGCCGCGCGCCAGAACAACGCCGCGTAAGACGTCGCGTAGGAAAGTGGAAACTGGGGCGCGATATCGAACGGCAGCGCATCGGGAATCCGATAGACGGTCGCGGCATCGATCACGGCCTGCTCGGCGTGCCCTCCCCAATCCAATCCCGCGCAAACCCGATCGCCGACCTTGAAGTCCGGAACATCCGCCCCGACCTCCACGATCACCCCCGCGACTTCCGAACCCGGCGTGAACGGGCGCGGCGGCTTTCGCTGGTATTTCCCCTCGGTGACCAAACTGGTCGCGAACGACATGCCGGCGTAGTGCACGGCGATCCGAACTTGCCCCGCCCCCGCTGTCGGAACCGCCACGTCCTCGATTTCGAGTGCCGGATAAGGCTTCCACTCGTGGCAGCGCACCGCGCGCATGGTCGAACCCGTCATGGCGCGTCATCCAAATAGACCGTTCCGTCGAGGATACGGCGGGCGGTGCGGCCCAGGGTTGCCCGTCGCACCCCGGGGTTCCGTCCCGAGGAAGACAGTTCGACCTCGGCCTGTGTGTCGATCACGCCGGCAGGGTGCCCAATGCGGATCTCCTGAGTATCCCGAGCGGCGATACGCAAGGCCTGATGCACGATCGTTCCTGGAATCCGCGCCGCGACACCGGTGCATGCGGTTGAAGTTCCAGCATAGGTCTTATGCGTGATCTGCATAAACAGCAGACGGGAAACAACATCCACCGCATCAGCAGCGACCGGCACCCCGTCCAGATGCCCGATGTAATCCGCCGGGGACGAGATGATCCCCAAAATTGGGGTCGCGGGTGATTCCGCCCGAGCGGCGGCAACCGATGTAACCATCCCCATACGCAGCGCACCCGCCGCCCTGATCCGCTCCAGGCGGTCCAACAACGCCTGATCGGCATCGATCGAAGCCGGCGTTTCTGTTCCGGTCAGCCCAACATCGCTTGCCCGAATGAACACGTGCGCATTGCCGATATCCACCAGCGAAGCCTCGATTGGACCAACGCCGGGCACGTCCAGCATATCCGTAACATTGCCCGTCGGCAGCAGCGCGCCCGTCGCACCACCGGCGGTGTCCGCGAAGTCCAGCAGAATTCGGGCGCCTGTTCCCGGGACTCCGGGAATCCGATAGTCGCCCGCGCGAACGGGTCGCCCATCGCGAACCGGCACCTCAATCGTCAGAATCCGCTTCAGGTTGGTCGTATAGGCGCGGACGCGCGTCATCGGTTCGACGGCCTCCACCAATCCCATTTCAATCGCATATTGCCCGACGGCGGACGAGATATTGCCGCACAGGCTCTTGTAATCCACATGTGGTCGATCGATTTCAACCTGGCCGAACGTGTAGGTGACATCGGTGTTCGCGACACGTGGCGCGCCAATGATCGCGAGCTTGCTTGTCAGCGGGTCGGCTCCTCCCAGACCGTCGATCTGACGCTTATCCGGGGAGCCGAAAACGCGCAGGATGATCGCGTCGCGCTCCTCGCCGGGCGGCGGAAGGTCCTCTTCTCGCAGGAACACCGCCTTGCTGGTGCCTCCGCGCATGATCGTGCAGCGCAACCCTTCCATCCGAAACCCCTTATTGATGTGCCCCCGGCGCTTTCGCATCCTTCAGGCGGCGCAACTCCACGAGTTGCCAGATCAGCAGAATTGGGACACCCACGGCGATGTCGCGTCCCCTCCGAACCAGTGACACAGCGATGGATACGTCCGGGGGAATGCCGAACAGAGCACCCAACCCGGCGTAGCCGGCCTCTTGAACACCGGCGTTAATCGGCACCATGAATGCCAGGGCGGCGGCGGCGCTCAGCAGTGCCTCGATCGCGATGGCATCGTCGAAATCCAAACGAACCCCCAGGGCGCGATACGTCAGCCAACCCGCGAAGGCCGTGCAGAACCAACCAATCAAATGCAACGTCAGGCCTAGCAGCAACCGGCCGGTATGTCCGTAGATCAAGCGCAATTCTGCCTGCAAGACCTCCACACGCTCTCGTGCATCCTCAAACCACTGTCCCGCGATACGACGCCCAAGCGTCGAGAATATTGGGGCCGCGCCTTTCTGTAACCAGAAGAACCCAAAGCACCCCAACACGGCCAAGCCCAGTCCGATTTCCACCGGCACCGCCAAGGCGGAGTCCGGCGCGCGAGCCAGCAAGACGCCCAGCCCGATGCCCGCGAACACAATCTGCGCCAAAAACTCCGCCGTGACGTCGACGACGATGGAGGCCGTGGCAGTGTGCCATTTAACCCCATGCAACGTGAGAACGCGTGTCCCGAACACGAACCCGCCGACCTGCGAAAACGGCAGACAATTGCCGGACGCATCCCGCACCATTCGCCCCCAGATCGGCACCCAGGGACGATGGGACTCGCGGGCCGGCATGATCACACCCCACGCGAGACCCAGAACGACGAACATCACAATCTGCCAACCGACGATCAGCGCGAAATCCAGCCATCCGATTCGTCCCAACGCGGCAACGATATTATCGAGGCCGAACCACGCCACGAGCGCCAATGCGATCACGAGTCCGGCGAAGGCAAGAATATAGGACAGGCGCTTCATTTTTGGGTCGACCGCCCTGACTGCCGATAGTTCGATGATAGGGATGCGGTTCTGCCTCGGTCGGCCGTTCCCGGCAAGCCAATGTCTTCGATGGCCGGTTCCTTCGCCTTACGCGACGCGTCAGACGACCGCCGCCGGAATTGCAATGCGGCCTGTTCCCTGCACAACAAACATCGCCTATGGATGGCCGGATGTCCGAGGGAAGCCCATGACGACTCTGGTTACAGGCGCCACTGGTTTCGTTGGTTCGGCTGTAGCGCGGGTGTTGCTCGCACGCGGCCACGATCTGCGCCTGCTCGTGCGCAAGAACAGCGATCGCCGCAATATCGCGGAACTGGACGCCGAAACCGTTATCGGCGATCTGACCGACCCTGATTCGCTGGACCGCGCGGCCTCCGGCTGTCGATTCGTGGTCCATGTTGCCGCCGATTACCGCTTCTGGGTGCCCAATCCCGCGGACATGCTCAATGCGAACGTCGAGGGCACCCTGGCGATCCTCCGTTCCGCGACCAAGGCCGGCGCCGAACGCATCGTGTACTGCAGTTCCGTCGCCGCCCTGGGCCAGATCGGTGACGGCACACCCGCGACCGAAGACACACCGGCTGTCGAAGCTGACTTTGTCGGCATCTACAAACGCTCCAAATTCCTTGCGGAAAGGGCGGTGCTGGAAGCGGCGCGTAAGGATTCGATCCCGCTGGTCATCGTCAATCCCGCCGCGCCGGTGGGACCGCGGGACATCAAGCCCACGCCGACCGGCAAGATGATCCTCGACGCCGCCGCGGGGCGCGTGCCGGCCTATATCGATACGGGGCTTAATCTGGTCCATGTCGACGACGTCGCGGAAGGACACGCCTTGGCGTTGGAGCGCGGACGAATCGGCGAACGCTATATTCTGGGCGGCGAGAACATGCCGCTGAAGGATATCCTGACCCTGGTCGCCTCTGTCGCGGGGCAACGACCGCCGTCAATCCGACTGCCCGAAGCCATTATTTGGCCGATCGCCTTCGCGATGGAACATTTTGCGCGCGTGACCGGCATCCCCCCGCTTATGACCCGCGACCACCTGAAAATGGCGCGAAAGAAGATGTACTACTCGTCGCGGAAAGCCATCGAGGAACTTGGCTTTCAACCACGCCCCGTGCGTGGCGCGGTTGAAGACGCTGTCGCCTGGTTCCGCGCAAACGGCATGCTCCGCCCATGACGACGCTGACGTGGATCGCTCTGTTCGTCTGGCTTTACCTTATCTTCGGCCATGGCCGCTTTTGGCAGTCCGGCCCCGTGCTGCCGGCACGGAAGCCCAGCGGTTATTTGCCGGTTACGGTCGTCGTACCCGCCCGCGACGAAGCTCCTGTGATCGAAGCCAGCCTGCGTTCGCTTCTGGCGCAAACCTACCCCGGTCCGCTCAACATCATTCTCGTCGACGACGGCAGCACCGATGGAACCGGTGACATCGTTCGGCGGATCACCGATCCACGTTTGCGGGTCATCACCGGTACGTCACGACCGGCGGGATGGAGCGGCAAGCTCTGGGCCGTCTCCCAGGGGATCGAAGCCGCCGGCGACGCGAAGCTTATTCTGCTGACCGACGCCGACATCCTGCACGCCCCCGACCATTTGCTGGCGTTGACCGCCAGGATCGAACGCGGCGACCTCGACATGGTCTCGGAAATGGTCGAACTCGCCTGCGAAAGCCCCGCCGAGAAGGCGCTTGTGCCGGCTTTCGTGTTCTTTTTCCAATTGTTGTACCCCTTCGCCTGGGTCAACGATCCGCAACGCGCCATCGCCGCCGCGGCCGGCGGAACTATCCTGATCCGACGACGCGCCTTGGATCGCATCGGCGGAATAAGCGCCATCAGAGGTGCGTTGATCGACGATGTGGCATTGGCGACGGCGGTAAAAGCAGGAGGAAAAATCTGGATCGGCCACGCCGCGTTGGCACGGTCAGTCCGCCCGTACCCGACCGCCGGTGACATCTGGCGCATGATCGCTCGGACCGCCTATGTCCAACTTCGCTTCTCACCGACACTCTTGCTTTTGACGACAGTCGGCATGGCTTTGGTATGGCTTCTGCCGCCGCTCGCCGCGCTCTTCGGCGGCGGCACGATGCGTATGCTCGGGATCGTCACCTGGATCATGATGACCGCTTCCTATCTTCCGACCTTGCAGCGGTTTCGGCGATCCTGGTTTTGGGCGCTGGGATTGCCATTGATCGCACTGTTCTATATGGCCGCAACCATAGGATCAGCCGTCAACCATTACCGAGGCCGAGGTGTCGCCTGGAAAAGTCGAACCTATTTGAGTGCTGATGTATGAACGAGCACATTGATCCACATCAGTCCGACAACGTCGAGGTCTGGTCCGGCAAGGATCGCGGCGATGAAAACTTTCCGGTCGGCTCCATTGTCATCCGCAAGGCGCTACGGCCGCACATCCACGCCTACTACGCCTTTGCCCGTAACGCGGACGATATCGCCGATTCCACCACCCTGTCCCCGCAGGATAAGGTGGCGCGCCTTGATGTCATGGAGGACGTTCTCCTTGGCCGCCGCACCAGTGGTTCGCCATCCGCGAGCGCGCTCCGCGAAAGCCTGCGGACCACCAAGGTATCGACCGTCCACGCCACGGACCTGCTGATCGCCTTTCGTCGTGACGCGACCAAGAAGCGCTATGCGACGATCGATGAGCTCTACAACTACTGCCGCTATTCCGCCGTCCCGGTGGGCCGCTACGTGATCGACCTGCATGGTGAAAGCCATGAGTGTTATTCCCCGTCGGACGCACTCTGTATCTCGCTGCAAGTGCTGAACCACCTGCAGGACTGCAAAAAGGACCTTGAAACCCTCGACCGCTGCTATATTCCGCAGTCGCTGCTGGAACACTTCGGTGCCTCTGTCGCCGATGTGCGACGCGAAAGGGAAACGCCGCAGCTGCGCCGGGTATTCGTCACCCTGCTGGATCGCGTCGATCGGTTAAACCAGGCCGCCATGGAACTCCCGGAGATCGCGAAGGACCGCCGGTTGCGCGTCGAAACCGCATTGATCTGCGGTTTGTCCCGCCGCCTCGCCCGCCGACTGGCTGAGAACGACCCGCTGGAGAACCGCGTGAAACTCACCCGATCGGATGCGATCCTGAGCACGCTGCGTGCCCTGATGTTTCTGACCTGATGCGCATCGCGCGACCGCCTCTCGGCGCCGATCAATCCGACCTCGACGCGGTCGAGGAAATCGTGCGCGCCGCCGGCACATCGTTCTATCAGGGGATGCGTGTTCTGCCGCCGGATCGGCGTCACGCGATGTATGCGATCTACGCATTCTGTCGCATCGTCGACGATATCGCGGACGAGGAAGGGACGCTCCCGGAAAAGCGGCGCCAGCTTGAAGTGTGGCGACAGTACATCGCCGGTCTCTATCGTGGGGAGGCCGAAGGCCCCGTCACGCGGGTCCTGGTCATCGCCGCGAAGCAATTCGCCTTGCGATTGGAAGACTTTATCGCAGTCATCGACGGCATGCAGATGGACGCGGAAACGGTCATCGTCGCGCCTGATTTCGCCACCCTGGACCTGTATTGCGATCGTGTCGCCGCCGCCGTCGGACGCTTATCCGTCCGGGCCTTTGGCGACTCCTCGCCGGCCGCCGACCGCGTCGCGCACGCTCTCGGGCGAGCCTTACAGTTGACCAATATTCTGCGCGACCTGAAAGAAGACGCGGATCGGGGCCGATTGTACCTGCCGCGCGAGTATCTCGATGATGCGGCGGTGCCGCATGACCCAGCGGCCGCACTTGCCCATCCTGCCCTACCCCGGGTGTGCGCGCGACTGGCCAGGGTCGCGCAGGATCACTTCCGGACCGCCGCCGCCGAGATGAACCACTGCGATCCCCGTGCCATGCGACCCGCTCGGCTGATGGGCGCGACCTACGGTGCGATCCTGACCAGACTGGAACAAAGCGGCTGGAAGGACCCGGCGGAACGCATCAGCCTGCCGAAATGGCAAAAGCTTTGGTTGGCATTTCGCTACGGTCTGTTCTGACCCGTTCGATAGCCCCCAGTTCCATGCACGCCTGACCCGCCCGCCGGGGGAACCACGGATTCGGGAATTCACTTGCGCGACGCTTTTGCCGCATCGCATAATGACTCCAGCATCATATCGTTAATTCTTTGCCTCAATTATTAACGATATCGGCAACGCCCTACGAACCGTAACGCCTAATGCCGGAGCACCGAACGTGTCAAAATCGATTAAGCGCCTGATCGCTGCCATCGTCTTCGCTCTTCCGATTGCCGCACTGGTATCGGCCCCCGCCATGGCGGCCAAGCCGCGCAAGGCGAAGACCAGCATGGTGTCAAAGCCCTCCAAAAGCTCACATGCGTCCAAGGGCGTTCACAAGACGCACAGCAAGGCCAAAAAGGCCGCCTGACGGTCGCCTGCACTGAACACCGCGACAGGGCCTAGCCACTGTCGCGGCCAGATTACGGATCGTCGGCACTGCGATCATCGGCTGTTCGCTTCCAAAAGCGCCCGTAAGCCGGACAAGATGCGACCTGGATTGGGCGGACACCCACTGATCGTCAGATCGATGGGCACGCTGGCCCCTGCACCGTCCAAGACAGCGTAACTTCCCTTGAACACGCCTCCGTCGATGGCACAATCGCCGACTGCAACGACCCATTTCGGGTCCGGCGTTGCGTCCCAGGCCTGTTCCAAAGCCTCTCGCAAATTCCGCGTCAGGGGGCCTGTGACCAGCAGCACATCCGCCTGCATGGGTGCCTCGACAAAGCGTATTCCAAACCGTTGCAGGTCGTAGGCGACCCCGGTCAGGGCCTGAAGCTCCAGCTCACACCCACTGCAACTGCCGGCGTTGACGTGCCGGATTGACAGGCTGCGCCCAAGACGAACCTGAGAAGCCGCGTCGAGCCGAGCGGCCAATGATGCGACTGTTGCGGGATCGACGGATGCCCGCGCGGTCAGCCGTTCCGCCAAGCGCCGAACGATCGCCATCTTGCCTCCCTATTCAAAGGTCCATTCCGGAGGCCGATAGGCCCAACGAATGCCTGATCAACGGCGCATCGTCGATCGAAGCCCCGACCAGCGTCGTTTCGGCCAGCTTCCATAGTGCCCAACCCGGATCGCGCGGGAACACGCCGACGATCTGGCCGTGGTCCAGGCGCAGCCAGCACCAAACATCGCCCCTGGCGGATTCGGCGTTCCCTACCCCCTCTCCACTGTCCATGGGCATTGCGGCGGCGAACGGTCCGTCCGGCAAAGCCTCGATCAAGGCCGCCAGCATCCGCGCGCTTTCCGCGATCTCGGTCCGGCGCAGGCGACAACGCGCCAAGGCATCCCCTGTCGTGGCCAAGGGAACCTCGCCGAGAATGCCGCGATACATCGACGACAGTCGCCGAACATCGAACGGCACCCCTGCCGAACGGCCAACGATCCCGCCGACCGCCAAACGAGCAGCCAGTGTAGGATCGACTACGCCGACACCGCTCAAACGCGCCGCAAAGGCCGAGTGCGAATGACCTTGCCCCAGGTTCGGCAACGCGGCATCGATGATATCGAGCATCTCCCGCAACACTTCCGGTGCCTCAGCCGCGATATCGATGGCAACACCGCCCGGAACCACGCAATCCATCATAAGCCGGTGACCGAACGCGCGCTCGCTTGTTGTCGCCAGAACTTCCCGCAAGCGAGCACAACGCCGCTCGATTGCCGACACGCCCACCAAACCGGCTGTCGTGCCAAGAGCGAGCAAGTGCCCCGCGATGCGTTCGATCTCCGCCATGATCACGCGCAATATCCGCGCGCGCGGCGGGACCTCGACGCGCAGTGCGGCTTCGGCTGCCTCGGCGAAGGCAATCGAATGCGCGACCGTCGCATCGCCCACCAGTCGGGACGCAAACCGCGCCGCCGTTCGGGGGGATTTTCCGAGCATCAGCGACTGGGTGCCCTTGTGGGTGTAGCCGAGACGACATTCGGCCTGAACAATGCGGTCGGCGCGCAGCGTCAAGCGCAGGTGATCGGCGTCCTCGATCAGTTCCCTGACCGGCCCGACGGGCAGTTGAAACTCCCCGTACCCAACGTCCAGCCGAAATTCCGGCGGTTCGGCCTTCGCGACCGCCATCCCCGGACGATCCGCCAAGGGGTGGGACATAGGCCAGTGTCCGTGGTCGAGCCAGGGCCGGTCGTCGCCACCGCCGAGGGCACGATGCCCCCAGAGGTCAGCGACCATGCGTTCGAACAGGATCGCTCCGGGCCAGGCCGCCGACACCGACGGATAGCCGCCGCTCTCGACAGGGCACGACACCACCGCGGCCGCCTCCTCGACTTCGTCGAGCAACAGCGCGTGCACCTGATCGGCCTCCGCCCAAAGGGCGAGCAGGCGAACGGCCTTCCCCGCCAGGGTTTCAGCCATGGCCGACCATTCCGTCTGCGTCAGAAGATGATGCAGCCACGGGTCACATCGTTCGGCTTGCGTGGATTGGAATGTATCGAACGCGCTCATCGAGCGTTCACCAAACCGGCCATCAGAAGATCGCTCACCAAATCGGGCAGGCACCAACCCAGCAGCGTCGTCAGGGCCAGAGGCAGCAAGCCCAGACTCAGATTCGGCGGCGGCCGGACCTGCAGCTGTCGCACAAGAAGCACAGCCTGCGTGGCCAATGCCAACGCCAGCAGTACGGACAGAAACGGGGCGCGCTCAAACCCGTAGTTCAGCACCAGAACCAGGCTCGGGAAAGCCGCGAACGGCGGGATCGCCATGGCGCTCAGCCGACCCAGTCGCCGCACTCCGGCGTCGGTGCCGGCGATTGCGGCGGACGCGGCCGACAGCGTGACGAGGGTCAGATGAAAGATGCCGGCAAAGATCGCCGGAGCCGATCCAAGACCGAACGCAAACAGTACCACGCCACATTGCGTGAGCACCGGCAGCGCGATTCCCGCGCTCTCGGCGGGTCGCGTGGCGAACCAGGCAGCGCAGAGCGCGACGATGACGACCCCGGCATAAAGCAGTGGTTCCAGCGCTGCGCCATTGGCCCAATGCAGGCGCAACACCAGCAGCAGAACCGGCGCGGCCAGCACCGGCACAAGACTGACCACCGCGGCGAAGCCAAGGACGACACACCCCATGGCAAGCAACGGCATGCCGAACCCGCCGATCGTCATGGACAAACCAAACAGGGCGATCCCCAGACCGGCCCCGACCGTCGGCAGCCGATCGCGCCGCCGCGACAGAAGGGGGTACTCCCGCGCCAGGCAGGCCACGGCAATCGCCAGCCATCCGATCGACGCGTCCGTGATCAGACAGGCCCAAATGCCGCCCATCAAGACGATCTCATCGGCGATCCGACGAGCCGTCGGCCGACCGCTCCGTCCCAGTCCACGCACATGATCAACGATCGAGACCAGAGCGATCAGGCAGGCGAACCAGACGGTCAACGTATCGGTACGCACAACGACCGAAGGCGTTCCGTCACCCCACGGAAGCCAAAGGAGCGCGGCCATTGTCGCTGTCGCCGCAGCCAGATCAATCCATGGCGCAAACCACCTGCCACGCGCAGCAACCAGGCTCGCCACGGTCAGAAGCGGCAGGCAGCCGAGGAAGACAAGGATCGTCATGACGCCCGCCACAGGCGGCGAAGCGACGGCTCACAGGCCAGCACGGCATAGCATAACAGGATCGGGCCCACTGCGATCGGGGCCAACAGGATCGCGCTGCCTTGGATCGACACGATCCCGGCGACGACAGAAGCAGCGTTCCCGCGTTCGGTAATGCGCACAAGACCGAGAAGCAACATCGACAAGGCCGCCCAAACCGAACCAAACAGAACGGCAATCAAGACCAGACCCGCGCCCAGGCCGACAAGCCATGGATGGTCGGTCTGGTCGTCCCGCGCTCCATACCGGTAGACAAACCAGGGTCCGACGATCGCACCGGTCACGGCATGGGCGCAGGCGATCCATGCATGACCGTTCAACACTACGACGGTCGCCACCGTCAGCGACTGCATCGTCAATAGTGGGGCAACGACCCCGACGCGTCGCGTCCACAACGGCACGATGCCGAGGATGACCGCCACGGCGGACAGCGTGCCGGTCATGTCGCCCCCCCGGACAAAAGCGTGAGCGCCATCGACAGTACCGCGCCCAGACCCGCGACACCGAGGATCTGCGCAAGCTGCCGGCGCCGCGCTTTGCCAATGTATCCGGCCACGAGCGACAGTACGGCGACACAGGCGGCACTCCGGACCAGCCAGCCGATGGCGGCCAGGCCCTGGGCGATCGGATCGGCATGCGTGTCCGATACCGTCCACGGCAGGCAAAGCCCGCCCAACAGGTTGACCCATCCCACAAGGCGCAGTTCGGTATCGATCCGAACAAGGACCCAGTCACGGCCGGCGAACGCCGCTTCCAGACGATCATCCGCGCCAAACAGGTCGACGCAGGCAACGACCGCGAGCGCGGCCAGCACGAATGGGATTGCCTCCGAAGGGCCGACGCCGCTGTCCCGCAGCAGGCCGATCATCCGATCCAGATTGGTCGTTCCCGTCACCATCGCAAGGGCGATCACGACCAGCATGCCGACCGCTCCGGTCATGGTGGCCAAGGTCATGGCGCGATGTGCCCCGTCCGCGCCCGACGCCGAACCGGTGTCGACCACGCCCAGGATGAGCGCGATCCGCCCGAAGGCCAGCAAGCCGAGGATCAGGATGCCGTCGGCAATCGGGGCGGACAGCAGTTCCAGCGCGTAGCCGGGGATCAGGACCACCGCGGTCGCGGAACAGGCAACGGCAACGATCGGGGCCAGTCGGAACAGCGGTGACTCGTTCTCCACCGGCAGGCGTCGCTTGCGCATGGCCTTCATGATATCGCGCCACGGCTGAACGAAGGGGGCCGGAGTTCGTTCGGCCATCACCGCCGCCAACCAGGCGCGCTCGCAGGCGAACAGCCACACCGCCAAGCCGATCATGCCGATATGCAGAAACTGACCGAAAAGGGCGAGCAGCGTTGCCATCTCAGCCGAACAATCCCGCTATTCCCAACAGCGCGACCATGGCACCCAGGAGCAGCCATCGGCGGAACGGTATCGACGCGCTGAACCATGTTCGCCAGCTCACGACGGGCAGGGTCGGGACAAATCCCAGCCCGCCGGTTTGCGTGACCGGGTCGCCGAAGGGCAACCAAGCCGGCGGCGGCGAAAACCCGCCGGACCAAACCGTGGTCGGCGGTCCCGTTTCCTCGCCGCGTCGTGACACGCGCAGGATCGGTATGGCGAGGCCAAGCACCAACAACAGCGCGATCGACGTGGCGAACCCCATGGGATCGTCGATCCTGACGGCTGGGGACGCTGTGCCGCTTGCGGCGGTCGCCGCCGATCCGAACCAGGTCATCGCATTGGGAAACAGCCCCAGCAATGTCGCACACAGCGCCAAGCCGGCAAGGGCGGGCCATTCGCCACGGGCAATATCCTCCGCCGCCGAACCACGCGGCGTGCGTGGGCGTCCCAGGAGCGCGGTCGCGCACAGGCGAACCGCGCCGCCCAGCGCCAAAGCGGCGGAGACGGCAAGCGCAACCGATGCCACAAGCAGCAGCCCGTCCGGCCACGCCGCCCCGGTTCGCGGCGCGACCACGATCGCCTGAACCAGCGCCCAGGCTCCGAAGAACCCGATGGTAGGCGGGATCGCGACCAGGCCGAGAAGGCCGATCGCCAGGGTGGCGGACATGACGGGGGTCTGGTTCAGCAGCCCGCCCATGCGATCGATGCGACGACTGCCCGCGCTGTCGATCGCGGCGCGCGCGCCCAAAACCGCCAGGGTGCCGCAAATCGATTGGCCCGCCAGCAGGGCCAGCAGCGCGGCGCGGAAGCCGATCGCGACGGACGGCATGTCGGCACTATCGGCGATCCCCCCCATCCCCAGGGCAATCAAACACATCCCAGACGGACGCGCGACGGCGAGGGCAACGGCCTCATCAAGCGCCATTGCCTGCTCGCTCGTCAGCGCGCACCAGACGCAGGCAACCGACCCGATCAAGACCAGCGCGCCACCCCAAATCGAGGCGTCGGCCGGGAAACCGGCTTCCGGCGCCAACCGCACCACCATGTAAACGCCGACCACGGGCAGGAGCGCGGCCAGGATCGCGGCGGCGGAGCGCGGCAACTCGGGTCGGCCAAACGCAGGCCACCAGGGCAACGGCACAAGCCGCAAGCAGAGTCCTCCGCCGATCCAGGCCAGGATCAACCGAACGACGGAGGACCAGGCCGATGCCGACGGCAACTCCCCCAGCCGCCAGGCGACCATCAGCGACAGTCCGGCAACGATCACAAACACCGGTTGCGGTCCGGCTACCTCCGCCGACCGCCACAGCGCGATCCCAACGACGCAGAAGCCCAGCGCCAACGTCAGGCCGTCGCCAGCGAGCACCGCCCAGGACAAGCCCGCGAGCAGCATCGACGGCAGGGCCGGCAGTTCGGCGCGCGCCGCGGCCTGGGTCAACAGCGCGGTCCCCGGCAGCAACAGAAGCGTCAGGCAATAGCCCGACAGAGCATCGAGCCTGAGCAACAGCGCCGAACCGGGCGGCCCGATCGGTACGGCCAGCGTCGTCGCGGGCAACGCGATCGCTACGGCCAGCATTGCCAGGACCATCCCGCCCCCGGCGATACACGCCGTCGCACAGGCAAGGGCGCGTCGTGGGATGGCGGTCGCGAACACGTCGACGATGCCCAGCAGAAGCAGGGCCGCAATGCAGGCCGCCAGCAGGATCGGAATGAGATCGCTCACACCGGGACGCTAGCAGAGCTTCAGGCGAGTCGCGCCCGACGTCGAGAGAAATGTTGCGGCTTCCGCCAATTGCCGCAACGACCGGCCTTCAGGGGCGGTGCCCTGAATCAGAGCATGTCCAGCCCTTGCTTGCGGGTCGGCGGCCGGTGCGCGCGGTCGATCTCGGCCAGGTCCTCTTCGGACAGGACAAGCGCCGCCGCGGCGGCGTTATCCCGCACATGGGCGGCGGTCGTTGCCTTGGGGATCGAGATCACGTTACCCGAGCGCATGCCCCAGGCAATCGCGACTTGCGCCGGACCAACCCCCAACCGACGCGCGACAGTTTGCAACGCCGGGGAGCGCAACAGGCGCGACGGGCTGTGCGCCAACGGCGAATAGGCCATGATCGGGATGCGTTGTTCCGCGCACCAGGGCATCAGATCGAACTCAATCCCCCGACTGTCGGGATGGTACAGCACCTGATCGGCCGCGCAGCCCTGCCCATTCGGCACGCCGACCAGTTCCTTCATATCGGCGGTATCCAGATTGGATACGCCCCAATGACGGATCTTCCCCGCCGCCTTCAGCGCCTCGAACGCCGCGACGGTCTCGCTCAGCGTGTAGCCACCCCGCCAATGCAGCAAGTACAGGTCGATCCGATCGGTCTTCAGACGGCGCAGGCTGCGCTCGCAGGCGGCAAGCGTCCCCTTGGCGGAGGCATTGTGCGGATAGACCTTGCTGACGATGAACAACCGATCGCGCAGACCGGCGGCGGCCTTGGCGACGATTTCCTCCGCCCCGCCGTCGCCGTACATCTCCGCCGTGTCGATCAGCGTCATGCCGAGGTCGATGCCCAGGCGCAGCGCCGCGACCTCGTCTCCGGCGGCGGCGGCCCGCTCCCCCATGTTCCAGGTGCCCTGCCCCAGGGCGGGAACGGTTTCGCCGTCCGGCAGCGCGACCTGACGCATCAGGCCGCCATTTGCTCGACGACGCGCATCACCCGCAGGAAATTGCCGCCCCAGAGTAGCTGAATGGCGGCGCGGTCGTATCCTCGGCGCACCAGTTCGGCGGTGACGTTCGCGCTTTCGCCGGCGTTGTGCCAGCCGGTGAAGCCGCCGCCACCGTCGAAATCCGACGAGATGCCGACATGCTCGATGCCGATCCGTTTGACCGCGTAATCCACGTGATCGGCGAAATCCGCGACCGTAACCTCCGCCGGCTTGGCGCCGGGCTTCAGGAAGGATGCGACCGCGGTAATCTGGATCACGCCCTTGACCTTGCGGATCACGTCGAGTTGCCAATCCATCATGTTGCGGGGGTGATCGCACAGCGCGCTGATGCAGGAATGGGTGGACACGATCGGCGTGCTCGATGCCTCCGACGCTTGCAGCATCGTGTCGCGGGAAACATGCGCCACGTCGACCAGCATGCCGACGCGGTTGAGTTCCTTGACCGCCGCGACACCCAGAGCCGACAGCCCGCCATGCTCGGTATCGCGATCCCCGAGGTCGCGGCGGGGATTGCAGGAGTCCGCGAGGGCGTTGTGGCCATTATGGGTCAGCGTCAGATAACGCGCGCCCAGGGCGCGGAAGCGCGCGATTCGTGACAGATCGGCACCGACCGCGAAGCCGTTCTCGACACAGGGGACGATGGCCAGCACGCCGTCGGCCTTCGCCGCCTCGATCTCATCCGCGGTTTGGGTGACGCGCGCGGTGATCCCGGCCTCGGTCCGCCCCATCGCGTTGATGTGTTCGAGCATGGCGACGGCGCGCGCGAAGGCACCATCTTCGGTCGCCGGGGTGCGGGCGGTCTGCGGGACATAGGCGACGAAGCAACCAGCCGACAGCCCGCCCCGAACCATTTTGGGCAGATCGACCCGCCTGGTTCCATCCTGGAACGCGTCGGGGCCGGTTGGCCAGGGGATGTCGATATGGGTGTCGAGGGTCACCAGCGCCCGATGCAGGGCCAGGGTGTCCGGGGAAAGGGAGTCCGGGGATGTCGCGTCATTCATAGGCGCAGGCTTACAGAATTTCGGCACCGAAGGAAGAGGCGGTCTCGCGCCGTCTCTTCCCCGTCCTCTTCCCCTGGCTCGTGCCTCGGTCCGATCAGAAACCGACGCGATCGCCGCCCTTCAGTTGCAGGATTTCGCGCGCCTCTTGCGGGGTGGCGATCTCCAGGCTGAGTTCCTCCAGGATACGGCGGATCTTGGCGACCTGTTCGGCGTTCGACTTCGCCAGTTGGCCCTTGCCGATATACAGGCTGTCTTCCAGCCCGACCCGGACGTTGCCGCCGTTGATGCCGGCCATGGTGGTAAACGCCATCTGATTGCGACCGGCCGCGAGCACCGACCAGACATATTGATCGCCGAACAACCGATCGGCGGTTTCCTTGGCGAACATCAGGTTACGCGGCTCCGCGCCGATACCGCCGAGGATGCCGAAGATCGACTGCACGAACAGCGGCGGCTCCACGATCTTGCGATCCAGGCAATAGGCCAGGTTGTAGAGATGGCCGATGTCGTAGCACTCGAATTCGAACCTTGTGCCGTGGCCCTTGCCGAGACGCTCCACAATTCCTTCTATGTCTTTGAAAGTATTCCGAAAAATGAAGTTATCCGTGTTTTCGAGGTAGGGTTTTTCCCAGGCATGCTTCCAGGTCTTCACCCGCGCGGCGGCGGGCGAGATGTTGAAGTTCATGCTACCCATGTTCAGGCTGCACATCTCGGGCTTCGCCAGCATCGGCGCTTCCAGGCGCTGTTCCAGCGTCATGTTCAGCCCGCCGCCGGTGGTGATGTTCACCACCGCGTCGGTGTTCTGCTTGATACGCGGCAGGAACTGCATGAACACCTTGGGATCGGGCGTCGGGCTGCCGTCGATCGGATCGCGCGCATGCAAATGGATGATGGCCGCCCCGGCTTCCGCCGCGTCGATCGACTCCTTGGCGATCTCTTCCGGGGTGATGGGCAGGTAGTCCGACATGCTGGGCGTATGAATGCCGCCCGTGATGGCACAACTGATGATGACTTTTGCCACTGGCCGTTTCCTTTGAGGCTGATACGGTTGCGTCTAGCGTCAGGCGCGGATGCGCGCCAGGGTCGCCTGGGTCGAATGACCGGGCAGCAAATCGGTCAGGGCAACCGTCCCGCCCCATCCGCGCACCAGATCGCCGCCCACGATATCTTCCAGCATATGGTTCGCGCCCTTGATCAGCAGATCGGGCCGCAATGCCTGGATCAACGATTCCGGCGTATCCTCGTCGAAGATGCAGACCAGATCGACGCTGGCCAGGCTCGCCAGGATCGCGGCCCGCGCGGCGTCCGGCTGCACCGGTCGCGGCGGTTGCATGACCCGCGCGGCGCTGTCGTCGCTGTTGATGGCGACGACGAGACGGTCGCAGCCGGCGCGGGCGGCTTCCAGCATATGCACATGGCCGGGATGCAGCAGGTCGAAGCAGCCATTGGTGAAGCCGATGCGCCAACCGCGATGGCGCCAGCGTTCCACCAGCGCGACCGCGTCTTCGCGGGAAACAATTTTTCGCTGGGCGCTGCGCTGCGGCGACAGTGCGGCGAGCAATTCGGCCTCGCTGACCACCGCCGAACCGACCTTGCCGACGGCGACGCCCGCCGCGAGATTGGCGATGCGCACGGCCATGGCGAGCGGCAACTGGGCGGCGACGGATGCGGCCAGCACGGCCAGCGCGGTGTCGCCGGCGCCGGAGGTGTCGTAGACTTCCCCCGCTTCGGCCGGGAAATGCTGTGCCCCGTCTTCGTCCACCAACGTCATGCCGTCATTGCCGCGCGTGACCACGACGGCGCCGAAGCCGAAGGTGTCGCGCAGGGCGGCGGCGGCGGTGACGATCTCGGCTTCCGTCCCGACAGGCAGGCGCGTGGCGGCGGAGAGTTCCGGGCGGTTCGGCATCACGATGTCGGCACCCGCATAGCGGCTGAAATCGGTGCCGCGGGGATCGACGATCAGCTTGCGGCCCATGGCGCGCGACGCCGCCACCAATTGCGCCGGGATGGTCCCGCTGAGCACGCCTTTGCCGTAGTCGGACAGCACGGTGACGCTGGTCGCCGCCATCGCGTCGCCGGCGATGCGCACCAGGCGTTCGGCGAGCTTCGGGTGGATGGGGTCGGTCTGTTCCCGATCGGTGCGCAGCAATTGCTGCCCCGAGGCAAAAAATCGGCTTTTGACGGTCGTCGTGCGACGCCCCTGCACCAGCAGCCAGGGCTCGACGTTCATCTGCCCGCCGATCAGGCCGGTCAGGTCGGAACCGGCAGTGTCGTCGCCGACCACGGAGATGAACGCCACCGCCGCGCCCAGCGATGTCAGATTCCGCACGACATTGCCCGCGCCGCCGGGATAAGCGACCTCCCGTTCCGCCATCAGGACGGGAACCGGAGCCTCCTGACTGATGCGGGAAACAGTGCCGTAGGTAAACTGATCCAGCATCACATCGCCGATGACCATGACACTGGTATGCGCCAGTAATCGGATCGCGGCCGCCAAATCGGGGTTTGGTTCGTCCGGACGACGGTTCGACGGAAGTTCGTTCATCGGGGATGCCGTAACTGGCCGCAACCGCGGTTGCAAGCGCTGTTCATGGGATTGCCGCGAAACCGACACGGTAGTGCCCAACGGGTTCCGATCCCATGGGGCGCGACCGCGCCGACAGACTTCATCCTAGAACGCGTTTTTTTGCCTGTCGCTCGCAATACCGGCCTTCGTGACACGAAATCGTACTTAAATTTGTAAAAATCCGAGTTGGTCGGACTCCAGCACCGCGCAGGTCAGCGCGCCGCCCAGAACCGCCCCGGTGTCGATCCCGATCCGGTTGGATCGGACCGTCGGTTCATGTTTGGGCGTATGCCCGTGAACCACCACCGCCCCGTGATCGAGCTTTGACGACAGAAACGGCTCGCGGATCCACAACATGTCCTGCCGCGTCTGCGTTTCAAGGGCCACGCCCGGACGAATTCCGGCATGGACGAAGAAATACGGCCCGACGCGGTGACTGATCGCCAGATCGCGCAGGAACACCAGATGCGCGATCGGCACGCGACGCCCCCATTCCTCCGGCTTCATCGTGCGCGGCACGCCCCAGCTCATGAGCGAGTCCGCGCCGCCGTTGGTCAGCCAATGATCGGCCGAGGCCTTGTCGCCCGAAGCCACCGCCGTCAGCATCATGTGCTCGTGATTGCCCATCAGGTTCACGACCGTCGCACCCGGCACCGGCGGCCCGGCGAGCAGCCATTCCACCACCTCGGCGCTTTCCGGCCCGCGATCCACGTAATCGCCGAGATGGACCAGCACCACGTCGTCGATCGGGCGATCCGCCAAATCCGCCGCGATCGCCTCGTGCATCGCCACCAGCCGTTCGAGACAGCCGTGGATGTCGCCGATCGCATAGATGCGCTGGCCGAGGGGTAAGGTCGCGGGGGCGGGAATCAGGTCCATGGTGACCAGTACGTTAAACGGGCCGTCACTTTACGCCAAACATACACTTGGCGTCAGTCCCGCGTCGGCCTAATGCCAAATTCATGGAAGCCATCCGCGTCGCCCAACTGACCAAACGATATGGCGACGTGCTGGCCGTCGACGCCATCGATTTCACCGCGCCCGTCGGCGCCACCATCGGTCTCCTCGGCGGCAACGGCGCGGGGAAAACCACGACCATCGCCATGCTGCTGGGATTGCTGGTCCCGACCAGCGGTTCGATCGTCGTTCTCGGCCACGACATGGCGCGCGATCGCTTCGCGGCGCTGGCGCGGATGAACTTCTCCTCCCCCTACGTCTCGCTGCCCAGCCGGCTGACGGTGGCGCAGAACCTGCGGGTCTACGGACACCTGTATGGAGTCGCGGGGATCGACGCGCGGATCGACGAACTGGCCGCGGAACTCGATCTGGTCGATTTCCTGCACCGACCGGCCGGGCAGCTTTCGGCGGGGCAGAAGACCCGCGTCGCGCTGGCCAAGGCACTGATCAACCGCCCGGAACTGCTGCTGCTCGACGAACCGACGGCCAGCCTGGACCCCGATACCGGCGACATGGTGCGCGGCTGGCTGGAACGCTATCGCGCCGCGAGCGGCTGCACCATCGTGCTGGCGAGCCACAACATGGCGGAAGTCGAGCGCCTGTGCACCGACGTGCTGATGCTGAAAAAGGGCCGCATCGTCGATCGCGGCAGCCCGAACGATCTGCTGACCCGATACGGCCGCGACGACATGGAAGAGGTCTTCCTGGACATCGCGCGCGACCGACGCCGGGAGCCGACGCCATGAGAGGATCGTTCCGCCGCGTCTGGGGCCTGATGTACCGGCACCTCGCGCTCTACAAAGGCTCGTGGCCGCGCCTGCTCGAACTCGCCTATTGGCCGATCCTCAATATGTGCATCTGGGGCTTTACCGCCACGTTCCTGACGGCGCGCCTGGGCGATACCGCCGCCGTCGCGGGCGGGGCGCTGCTGGGCGGCATGCTGCTGTGGGAAGTGACGCTGCGCAGCCAGATGGGGATGTCGATCAGCTTCCTGGAGGAGCTGTGGTCGCGCAACCTGGGCCACATCTTCGTCAGCCCGCTGCGCCCGACGGAGCTGGTCGCGGCGCTGATCGGCATGTCGGTCATCCGCATGCTGATCGGTCTGGTGCCGGCGATCCTGCTGGCCTGGTACTTCTATGCCTATAACCTGTTCGCGCTGGGGCCGATCCTGATCCTGTTCTTCGCCAACCTGATGATCATGGGTTGGTGGGTCGCCCTCGGCGTCGTCTCGCTGATCCTGCGCCACGGCTCGGGGGCGGAACCGCTCGCCTGGGGCGTGCTGTTCGGGCTGGCGCCGTTCTCCGCCGTGTTCTACCCCGTCAGCGTCCTGCCGACGGTGCTGCAACCCATCGCCCTGGCGCTGCCGGCGGCGCATGTGTTCGAAGGCATGCGCGGCATTCTGCTGGACGGGGTGATCCACTGGGATCACCTCCTCGCCGCCATCGGATTGAACGCGTTCTGGATGGCCGCCGCCATCCTGCTGTTCGCCCGACAGTTCCACCAGGCCCGCATCCGCGGCGCCCTTTTGAGTATCGGTGAATGAGCGAAACGCGATTCTGGCTGATCCGCCACGCCCTGGTCGAGGAAAACGCCCGCGCCATGTTGTACGGCGTGATGGATGTGGCGCTGTGCGAGACCACCTTGCTGGAACAGGCGCCGATGTACCAGGCCCTGGCGCGTCGCCTGCCGCGACAGGCCGCGTGGAAGGTCACGCCGCTGTCGCGCACCCGGCGCACGGCGCAGGCGATCTTTGCCGCGGGCTACCCCGCCGCCGACCTCGCGGTGGAACCGGATCTGATCGAACAATCCCTGGGCGACTGGCAGGGCCTGCCGCACGACGAACTGCCGCCGAAGCTGGCGATGCCCAAGCATCCGTTCTGGCCGCTGGCCGGCGACGAGAAGCCGCCCGGCGGGGAAAGCATGGTCGAAGTCATCGACCGCGCCGGACGCACGCTCGAACGTCTGGCCGATGCGCATCCCGGCCAGGATGTGGTGATCGTCAGCCACGGCGGCACCATCCGCGCCACCATCGCCCACGCGCTGGGCGTCAGCGCCGACAACTCCCTGCATCTGTCGATCCAGAACCTGTCGCTGACCCGGCTGGATCGGAACCCGGACGGCTGGCGCGTCGTCTGCGTCAACGAACTGCCGGGATACTGACGGTAATCCGTTCACCGCAAAACGGCCCCAATCCTGTCGCTTCCTGTGCCCCGAATCGAAGCATTCGCGCTATTCAAATCGCGAATCGACACGAGGGAGGTTCGTCCATGATACGCACCCTGCTGCTGGCGGCGCTTGCCATCCTGCCGATCCTGCCCGGCGGCTGCGCCCGCGCGCCCGGCGATGAACAATCGCTGGTGGACCGCGCCACGCTGTCGATCCAGGAGATGATGAACCAGAACTCCTCGACCGAGCCGCAATCGATGCTGCGCAAGGCCAAGGCGGTGATGATCTGCCCGCGTGTCTTCAAGGCCGGCTTCTTCGTCGGCGGCGAAGGCGGCGGCTGCGTGCTGCTGGCCCGCGCCGGCAACGGCACCTGGTCGTATCCGGCCTTCTACGGTCTGGGGTCGGGCAGCTTCGGCCTGCAAATCGGCGTCGAGGACAGCCAGCTTCTGCTGATGATCATGACCGAAAAGGGTCTCGGCGCGCTGATGGACAGCCAGGTCAAGCTCGGCGCCAACGCATCGATCGCGATCGCGTCAGTCGGGGCCAGCGTGCAGGGCGCGACGACGACCGCCGTCGGCGCCGATATCGTCGCCTTCGCCCTGTCGCGCGGCCTGTTCGGCGGCATCGCGCTGGAAGGCAGCGTCATGTCCAGCCGCACCGAGTGGAACGAAGCCTACTACCGCCAACCCTACGGCGCTCGGCAGATCGTCCTGCAGATGCAGGGGGTCAACGGCGGTGCCGATCCGCTGCGCGGCGTGCTGACGCGCTACGGCGCCGCCCTGGGTCCGGTGTCCACCGGTCAGCCCAGCGTGCCGCCGCCGACGTCGGGCTATGCCCCGGCCTATCCGTCGCAACCCCTGCAGGGCGCGCCGACCGTGCCGTCGACGGCGACGCAGCCGGGCTATCTGCCCGCCGTGCCCCCCGCCTATCAGCCGGCCGCCTCCGCCGTGTCCGGCGCGCGCGGGCCGATCCAGCAGCAGCAACTCGCGCCGCCGCGCTAGGACAGTCTAACGCCTTGTTCAGCCGCGTGAATCGGCCACTCTAGCCAGCGGTCGAACGCTTCTGTAGGGTCCGGGCGCATGGTCAGACCCTTGCCTTTCTGGGAGACGAAGAGCCTCGACGAGATGTCGGACAAAGAGTGGGAATCACTCTGCGACGGCTGCGGACGATGCTGTCTCCACAAGCTGCGCGACGACGATACCGACGCGCTGATGTTCACCAATGTCGCCTGCCGCCTGCTCAACCTCGAAAGCTGCCAGTGCGCGGACTACGCGCATCGCCAGCGCTGGGTGCCGGATTGCGTGCGCCTGACCCCCAAGGCGGTGCGGGAAATCGATTGGCTGCCGCCATCCTGCGCCTATCGCCGCGTGCAGGAGGGCAAGGGGCTTGCCTGGTGGCATCCGCTGGTGTCCGGCGATCCCCAGACCGTGCATGACGCCGGCATTTCGGTGCGCGGGCGCGCGGTCAGCGAACGATCGGCCGGGCCGTTCGAACACCACATCGTCGATTGGCCGGGCCGCCAGCCGCGCGCCCGCCGTAAACCCAAGGAGACCCAGTGATGCTGAAGGATGCCCTGTTCGGTGGCGTGAACGCCGCCGTGCTGACCGCGATGAACGCCGATCTGTCGATCGACCTGCCCCGCATGGCCGCGCACAGCCGCTGGCTGCTGGCCAACGGATGCAACGGACTCGGCGTTCTCGGCACGACCGGAGAGGCCAACAGCCTGGGCATCTCCGAACGGATGGACGTGCTGGAAGGTCTGGTCGCGGCGGATATCCCGGCGTCGAAGATGATGCCGGGCACCGGCACCCCGGCGCTGACCGATACCGTTCTGCTGACCCGCCACGCCGAACGGATCGGCTGCCGCGGGGCGCTGCTGCTGCCGCCGTTCTACTACAAGAACCCGTCCGACGACGGGCTGCTGGCCTATTTCAACGAGGTCATTCAGCGCGTCGGCGGCGACATCAAGCTGTACCTCTACAACTTCCCGCAGCAATCCGCCGTCCCCTTCAGCGTCGACTTCATCGCTCGGCTGCTGAAAGCCAACCCCGGCAAGGTCAAGGGCATCAAGGACAGCAGCGGCAGCTACGAGAACGGCCTGTCCTATGTCGAAGCCTTCGCCAAGGACGGGTTCGAGGTCTATGCCGGCGACGATACGCTGCTGAAGCCGCTGCTGGAAAAGGGCAGCGCCGGCTGCATTACCGCCGCGTCGAACGTCAATTGCGCGATCGGCGCGCGCGTCTATGCCGGCTGGAACACGCCCGACGGCGCCGCGGCGCACGACATCCTGTCGGCCACACGCAAGGCCGTGATCTCCGTCCCGTTGATCTCCGGGCTAAAGGCCCTGGTCGCGCGCAACACCGGCAATCCGGCATGGCGCAACATCCGCCCGCCGCACATGCAACTGACTCCCGCGCAGGAGGCGTCGCTGTTCGCCGCCTTCGACGCGAGCGGGGTCGTGCTGCCGAAAGCCGCCTAACCCAGCTTCCCGCCGCGCATCGCCCGCGCGAACAGCGTCGTATTGTGACGCAGCATCGCGAGGTAGGACGCGGCGGGGCCGTTCGGCGGGGACAAGGCGTCTGAATAGACCGTGCCGCCGACGACCGCGCCGGTTTCGCGCGCCAACATCTTCGCCATGCGCCCGTCGGTCATGTTCTCGATGAACACGGCGCCGATGTTCTCTTTCCTGATCTGCGCGATCAGGCCGGCGACGGCGCGCGCCGAGGGTTCGGCGTCGGTGTTGATGCCCTGCGCCGCCAGGAACTCGATGCCGTACCGGTCGCCGTAATAGCCGAAGGCATCGTGCGTGGTGATGACCCGCCGCCGTTCGGGCGGAATGCCCGCGAACTGCTGTTCGATCCAACTGTCGGCTTGCGCGATCGCCAGGGCATAGCGATCCGCCGCGTCGGTCAGCGCGTGCATGTGATCCGGCGCGGCGGCGATCAGACCGGCCTGGATGTTGCGCGCATAGACAACGCCGTTGCGCGGGTCCTGCCAGGCGTGCGGATCGACCGAGACGATGCCGCCGCCCTGGCGCATGGTGCGCGGCTTGATCCCCTTGGTCGCGACCACCCGCGCGCCGGCGAAGCGAGTAGCCCCGGTCAGGCGATCCATCCAGCCTTCAAAGCCCAACCCGTTTTCCACCAGCACCGCCGCCCCCGTCACGCCGCGCATGTCGGACGGTCTCGGCTGATAGGTGTGGGCGTCGCCGTCGTCGGGAACCAGCGATTGCACCGACACCATCCCTCCGCCGATCCGTCGAACCATGTCGCCCAGCAGCGAGAAACTGGTCACGACCTTGACGGTCTGCGCCGCGTGGACGGTGCCGCCGGCGATCAGCGATCCCAGCCCCAACCCCAATCGGGCGACGAATAAGCGGCGATGCATCATCGTATTCCAGACATGTTATAATATAACAAATAAGCCTCGGATCGCCGAGCACGCAAGAGGTCGTTGACGAATCGGCGGCACGCACGGCTTGTAACATCATGGATGCTTGGCCGCCTGAAACGCTGGCGCTCCCCTTCGGTTCCGCTCGTGTCGAGTGGCGCCGAAGCAGCCGAGCGCGCCGGGTAAGTCTGCGCATTGATCCAAGCGGAGGGGCCGTGATCGTCACCTTGCCGAACCGCGCCACCCGTTCCGCCGGGATGGCGCTTCTGATGAGCCATGTGGACTGGGTGGCCGACCGCCTGGCGGCGCTGCCGCCGTCGGTGACGTTCGAGGATGGCTCCATCGTGCCGATCTGCGGCGTGCCGCACAAAATTCGCCATGTGCCGGGCCAGCGCGGCGGGGCCTGGCTGCTGGACGGGGAATTGCAGGTGACCGGCGCGCCGGAGTTCATCCGGCGTCGGGTGTTGGATTTCCTGAAAGCGGAGGCGCGTCGGCGCATCGGCGCCCTTGTCGCCGCCAAAACCGCGCTTGCCGGTCTGTCCGCTCGGCGGATTTCGATGAAGGACACAACGAGCCGTTGGGGCAGTTGTTCGCCGGACAAGTCGCTGGCGTTCAGTTGGCGGCTGGTGATGGCGCCGGACTTCATCCAGGACTACGTCGCGGCGCACGAGGTCGCGCATTTGCGGCATATGAACCACGGGCCGCTGTTTTGGCGGCTGGTGGACGAGTTGACCCCGCACACCCGCACGGCGATCCCCTGGCTGCGGACCGAGGGTGCTCGGCTGCTGCGGATCGGGTAGCGTTCTCTGGGCGCATGGGGTCTTTCCACCGCGAAACCGTGTTGGGTTTCGGCGGCAGTTCTTCACGGCGCATAGGGTGTTGCCGGCGCTGAAGGCGAGGCCGCTTCGCAGCGCGATGTTCCTGGACTTCCCGACGTGCGGGCGGCGAACGATCGCTCGGGCGTCGATCCACATGCTTCGTGAAACTCCGTGCCAACTCCGTGTAACTCCCAGCATCCCAAAGCGCCTGCGCTCGGCACCGGGCGTTGGTGCGTTGCCGGGTTGCATAGCCTTTTGGTTCACGCGGCTCCGGCGGGGGCGGGTTGGGCGACATTCGGTCCGTGGGAATTGCGCGGAGCCTCCCAGGCAAACGGAGGCATGCTCACGTCGCATGAGGTTTTGTTCGCGGATTTCGCGGCGCGCGGGCGGCTGGGCGATTGCCCATGCGTCGATCCAAAGGCTCCGTGAAACTCCGCGCCAACTTCGTGTAACTCCCAGCATCCCAAAGCGCCTGCGCTCGGCACCGGGCGTTGGGCCGTGGTCAGGGTGCGCGGGCTTTTGGTTCGCGCGGCTCCGACGGGGGCGGATTAGGCGACATTCTGCGCGTGGGAGTTGCACGGAGCCTCCCAGGCAAACGGAGGCATGCTCACGTCGCATGAGGTGTTGCTCGCGGATTTCGCGTAGCGCGGGCGGCTGGCCGATTGCCGAGGCGTCGATCCAAAGGCTCCGTGAAACTCCGTGCCAACTCCGTGGAACTCCCAGCATTCCAAAACGCCTGCGCTCGGCACCGGGCGTTGGGGCGTTGCGGGGTTGCATGGGCTTCCGGTTCACGCGGTTCCGGCAGGGGCGCGACCGGCGACATTCTTTGCGTGGGAGTTTCACGGTGTTTGCGCGGAGGTTCGCGGAGCCCCCCGGGCAGACGGAGGCGTGCTCACGTCGCATGAGGTGTTGCTCGCGGATTTCGCGTAGCGCAGGCGGCTGGCCGATTGCCGAGGCGTCGATCCAAAGGCTCCGTGAAACTCCGTGCCAACTCCGTGGAA
>CANJLW010000040.1 GCA_947475245.1 Acetobacteraceae bacterium
GCAGGCCGATCCGTGTCCTCGGCCGGGGATGTCAACGGCGACGGGTTCGACGACATCATCGTCAGCGCGGCCGACGCCGACCCGGCGGCCGGGGCGAATGCCGGCAAGGCCTATGTGATCTTCGGCAGCGCGGCGGGCTTTACCGCCGACGTGGACCTGAACGCCGTCGCGGCGGGCACCGGCGGGTTCGTGATGAACGGCACGCAGGCGACGACGCGCACCGGCTGGTCGGTCGGTTCGGCCGGTGACATCAATAATGATGGCTTCGACGACGTGCTCGTCGGCGGCCCGAACAACGCCGCGACGGCCGGCGGCAGCGGGCAAGCGTTCGTCGTCTTCGGCAAGGCGGGCAGCTTCGGCACCGGCATCGATCTGGCCGATGTCGCGGCCGGAACCGGCGGCTTCGTGTTGCAAGGCGATGTCGCCGACGGCGTCGGGAACTGGGTCAACTCAGCCGGCGACGTCAACGGCGACGGCTTCGACGACGCGATCCTCGGCGCGTCTGTCGCGTATGGCGCGGAAAGCGGGCCGTTCGGCGCCGGCAGGACCTATATCCTGTTCGGCAAGGACACACCCTTCGACGCCTCGATCAGTCTGGCCAACGTCGCGGCCGGCACGGGCGGCTTCGTCCTGTCGGGCGAAAATGAGTTCGATCAGTCCGGCCAAACCGTTTCCTCGGCCGGCGATATCAACGGCGATGGGCTGAGCGATATCGTCATCGGCGCATGGATCGCCAACGGCCCGACCGGCAACGATGCGGGCAAGGCCTACGTCGTCTTCGGCAAGACCACGAGCTTTGGCGGCAACGTGAAGCTGAGCGACGTGGCCGCCGGCACCGGCGGATTTGTGATCCAGGCCGAGACCGGCACCGACCTCGTCGGCCACTCCGTCGCGTCCGCGGGCGACGTCAACGGCGACGGCTTCGCCGATGTGATTGTTGGCGCGCGCGCCGCTGATTCGCCCGGGAACCCGGCCGACAACGGACGCAGCTACATCGTTTTCGGCAAGAGCGGAGGATTTGGCGCCGAAATATTCCTGACGGATATCGCGTCGGGCACCGGCGGCTTCGCAATTAACACCCCGACGTCCTTTGTGAATTCGGCGGGCGATATCAACGGCGACGGCTTCGACGATATCGTCATCGGGGCACCCTACTCGCCAGACGGTTTCGGCGCAGCCCATGTCCTGTTCGGCAAGGCTTCCGGCTTCGGCGCAAGCGTCGATCTCGCCGCATTGCAGGGCGGAACCGGCGGCTTCGTCCTGATCGGCGACGGCGGCCAGACAGGCGGTTCCGTGGCGTCCGCGGGCGACGTCGACGGCGACGGCTTCGACGACCTGCTCGTGGGATCGTTGTTCGCCACCACCCCCAACGGGGCGGCCAGCGGCCAGACCTACGTTCTGCTCGGGCACGACTTCACGTTAAGCGCGGTCACCCAGACCGGCACATCCGGTGCCGAAACGCTGACCGGCACAAGCGCGGCGGACGACATCGTCGCCGGTCAGGGCAACGACACCCTCATCGGCGCCGGCGGAGCCGACGTGCTGCTCGGCGGCGCGGGCGACGACACGATCTCCGTCACCGATCTGACCTTCCAGCGCATCGACGGCGGCTCCGGCACGGATACGCTGGCGTTGGCCGGGTCCGGCATGACGTTGGATCTGACGGCGGTTTCCGACTCAAAGCTGCAAAACATCGAGCGGATCGACATTACCGGCAGCGGCGACAACACGCTGATCCTGTCGCAGCGGGAAGTGCTGAACCTTTCGTCCTCGAGCAACACGCTGAAGGTCGACGGAAACGCCGGCGACACCGCGTATCTTGACTCGAGCTGGACGAATCAGGGTTCGAGCGGCGGCTACACCACGTTCACCCAGGGCAACGCCACCGTCCTGGTTAACGACGAGGTCTCCATCGCCTGCTTCGCGGAAGGCACGCGCATTCAGACTCCGTCCGGCGAGATGTTGGTGGAGGATCTGCGCGCGGGCGATCTGGTCAATACCCACGCCGGGCCAGGCCGAGCGGTGCGTTGGATCGGCCATCGTCGGATCGACCTGCTGCGTCACCCGAACCCATCGCATGCGCAGCCGATCCGCGTTCGCGCCGGGGCGTTGGGCAACGGATTGCCGGTTCGCGATCTGCGCCTGTCGCCGGATCATGCGCTGTTCATCGACGGCGCGCTGATCCCGGCGCGGTTGTTGGTGAACGGGGCGTCCATTGTCTCGGAAGCCGAGTGCCGCGCGGTGGTTTACTACCACGTCGAACTCGACGCGCACGACGTGCTGCTGGCCGAAGGCGCCCCTGCGGAATCCTACCTGGATACCGGCAACCGGGCGATGTTCGAGAATGGCGGGTTACCGCTGGAACTGCACCCGATGTTCGAGAACGATCAGGACCTGCGAGAGGCCGCATCCTGCGCGCCGTTCCTGGCCGATCCCGCCGGCGTCGAGCCCATCTGGCGCGCCATCGCGGATCGCGCGGAGTCGATCGGTTGGGCCTTGCCCTCGCCCGCCGACACGACCGACGATCCCGATTTGCGCATTGTCTGCGGCGATCGGACGATCAAGCCGAGCGTGACGAAGGACGGGCGGTATCTGTTCGCGATCCCGCGGATGGAGGGTCCGGTCCGACTGGTGTCTCGTTCCGCGTGTCCCTGCAACGCTCGTCCGTGGGTGGAGGATCGCCGCCGCCTGGGCGTTCGCGTCCGCCGCCTGATGCTTCGCGGCGCGGACGACGCGATTGAAGTCGCGATGGACGATCCCGCGTTGGCCTTGGGCTGGTGGGCGACGGAATGGGACGACCAAGGCCCGACCCGTTGGACTGGTGGCAACGCTGTGTTGCCGATGCTGGACGCCGGGGTGCTGGAGGTTCGTCTGGCGGACACATTGGCCTACCGGACGACGACGGACGTGGAAGAGGTCGCGCCGCTTATCAAGGCGGCGTGATCGGCTAAACCACGTCGTCAGGGGCGAACGCGCAGGCGAGGTGGGCATCCACCTCGATCTGCACGGTCGGGTGATTGATCCTGAAGCGGTCGGCAAGTGCGTGCGCCAGATCGTGCAAAAACGCGTCGCCGGGATGACCGGCGGGCATGACCAGATGACAGGTCATGGCGATTTCGGTCGTGCTCATCGGCCAGACATGCAGGTCGTGAACCCCGGCGACGCCCGCGCGGGATGCGAGAAAGGTCCGCAGGGCGGCCGGGTCGATATGCCCGGGGACGGCCGCCATCGACATCCCGAGGGACTCCCGCAGTAAGCGCCAGGTCCCCATGACGATGATCGCGCTGATGGCGAGGCTCGCCAGCGGATCGAGCCAGACCCATCCGGTCAACAGGATCGCCGCGCCGACGCCCACGACCCCGGCGGAGACGAGCGCGTCAGACAGCATATGCAGGAAGGCGCCCCGGATATTGATGTCGGTTTTGCCGCCGGACGCGAACATCCAGGCGGTGACGCCGTTGATGACGATGCCGGCGGCGGCGACGACCATGACCGTGCGTTCCGCCACCGGTTGGGGCGACCCGAAGCGTTGGACGGCTTCCCAGGCGATCGCGCCTACGGTGACCAACAGGAAGACGGCGTTGAACAGGGCGGCAAGGATCGACGATCCGCGCAAGCCAAAGGTAAATCGGTCTGTCGGCTTCCGCTTGACCAGTTCACTGGCGAGCCAGGCGACGCAAAGGCCGAGCACGTCGCCGAGGTTGTGGCCGGCGTCGGCAAGAAGGGCGACGGAGTTGCCGAGATAGCCGTAAGTGGCCTCGGCCGCGACGAAGGCTGCATTCAGCGCGATTCCGATGGCGAAGGCTTTCCCGAACCCGGCGGGGGCGTGATCGTGGTTGTGGGAGGCACCGTGATCATGCTGATCGTGGATCATGCGGGTATTCTTTCACGATCCCGGTCGGGTGTGTTGCGGTTTTTGGCATCGGCGTGGAACGGGCGGCCACGATTGTATTATTAATGGCACACGTTTGTATAATTGGCACATATTTCTGCTTGTTTTCTCGAAAAACGTGAGTATACTGTAAGAGATAGCGGCGTACGCTCCGGGTTGGATGGCGAACCGCCAAGGGAAACACGTCGATGCAGATTTTTTCGCCAGGCAATTGGAAGCGGCAGGTGGTGTTGGCCGCTGCGTTTTCAATCGGCATGGCGAGTGTCGCGCTGGCGGCGAACCCGAACCTGGTTCTGAACGGCGGGTTTGAGCAGACGCTGATCAATTCCTCCGCCCAGTTCGGCTCGTCCTACCCCACCCAGCAGGTCACGAGTTGGAGCACGGCGGGCTATAACTTCGTGTTCAAGTCGGGCACAGCCGACAATGGCGGCGGCACCGGCACTTACGGTAACGTGCAGCTTTGGGGGCCGAACAACGGCTCCGCCAACGGTCTGACGGCCGCGAGCCCGCTCGGTGGTAACTTCATCGCCGCCGATGGTGGGTTTGAAGTCAGCCCGATCACGCAAACAATCAACGGCCTTGCCGCCGGAGAGCGAGTTGAAGTCTCGTTCTATTGGGCCGGTGCGCAGCAGAGTGGATTTCTCGGCGCGAACACCGAAAAATGGCAGGTGTCGCTGGGCAGCAGCACCCAATCCACCGCCATCGTGAACAATGCATCCAAAGGGTTCACGGGCTGGATGTACCAGACCTTTACCTTTGTCACCACGGTCGCCAATCCTGTGTTGTCCTTCCTTGCCGTCGGCACGCCGACGGGTCAACCGCCTTTTGCCTTGCTTGATGGCGTGTCCGTGACGGTCGTGCCTGAACCGGCCACGGGGTCGCTGATGCTTGCCGGCATTGCCGGGCTGATCGGCCTTTCACGTCGGCGTAGGAGCGCGTGATGGCCCGTTTGTCCTTGCGCTTTCTGACGGCCGCTTTCCTCGCGGGATTGGTCGGGTCGGGTTCCGCCCTGGCCGCGAACCCCAATCTGGTATTGAACGGCGGGTTTGAGCAAACCCTCGTCAACGTTTCCTCCCAGTTCGGCTCCCTGTATCCAAGCCAACAAGTTACCGGCTGGTCCACGGCGGGGTACAGCCTGCTTTATAAATCCGGCGCGGCGGACACCACCGGGGCCATCGGCAATTACGGCGTTACAAAGCTTTGGGGACCGAGCACCGGGGCCGCCAACGGCCTGCCGGCGTCCAGCCCCAGCGGCGGCAATTATGTTGCCTCCGACGGTGGGTTTGAGGTCAGTCCGATCTCGCAGACCATCTCGGGCCTCGCGTCCGGGCAGCGGGTGGAGGTCTCGTTCTACTGGGCGGGCGCGCAGGAATACGGGTACAACGGCGCGAATACCGAAAAATGGCAGGTGACCCTCGGTAGCTCCACGCAATCCACGCCCGTCGTGAACAACGTTTCCCACGGCTTCACCGGCTGGGTTTACCAGACGCTCACCTTCGTCACGACCGTGGCCAACCCCGTGCTGTCCTTCCTCGCGGTCGGCACGCCTAGCGGGCAGCCGCCATTCGTTCTGCTGGACGGCGTGTCCGTTACCGTGGTGCCTGAACCGGCAACCGGAACCATCCTGATCGCCGGTATAGCCGGGCTGATCGGCCTTGCTCGGCGACGGCGAGCCGAGCGCATCTGATGCGCCAAATGTCCGCGCGCCTGTTGCTCGTGGCATGCCTTTCCGGATCGATCGGGTCCGGAGCCGCCTTGGCGGCCGGCCCGAACCTGGTTCTGAACGGCGGGTTCGAGCAAACCCTGGTCAATGCATCGTCGGAGTTCGGCGGGCGCTACCCGTCGCAACAGGTCACCAACTGGACGACCAACGGCTATAACTTCGTCTTCAAGTCCGGCACTGCCGACACCAGCGGCGCGGCGTCGGAGTTCGGCGGCGCGCTGATGCTGTGGGGGCCAAACAACGGCTCCGCCAACGGATTGCCGAGCGCCAGTCCAAGCGGGGGCAATTACGTCGCCGCCGATGGCGCGTATGGCGTCGGGGCAATCTCTCAAACCATCACCGGCATCGCGGCCGGGCAAACGGTGGATGTGTCGTTCTATTGGGCCGGCGCGCAGCAATACTCGTTCGACGGCGCGACCACCGAAAAGTGGCAGGTCAGCCTGGGTTCATCGACGCAATCCACCACCGTCGTGAACAACGTCAACCACGGCTTCACCGGATGGGTGCAGCAAACCTTCCGCTTCGTGGCCAGTGTCGCCAATCCCGTACTCTCATTCCTGGCGGTCGGCACACCCAGCGGGCAGCCGCCCTTCGTGCTGCTTGATGGTGTTTCGGCGGTCGTGGTGCCGGAACCCACGACCTTGACCATTCTGCTGTCCGGCGTGGCCGGCCTGTTCGGTCTTTCCCGGCGGCGGCGGCGATAGCCACCACCCTGCCGGATATCGCCTGGACGATCATCCGCCTGACCGCCTGGCTGGTGCTGTTGGGGCTCGTCTTCGCGCCGCTTGAGCGACTATGGCCGCAGCGACGCGACCGCTTGTTTCGGTCCGCATTCTGGGTCGATCTCGGGTATTTCTTCATCAACGGCGTCGTCCCCAGCCTCGTGCTGACCGGACCGGTCGCCTTCATGGCCTGGGCGTTGCACGGCCTGATGCCCGACGCCGTGACGGGCGCGATCGGCCAATGGCCTATCTGGCTCCGGACCGCCTCGGCCATTCTGGTGGCGGAGATCGGCTTCTACTGGGGCCATCGGTGGAGCCACGAAATCCCGCTGCTCTGGCGCTTTCACCGCATCCATCACAGCGCCCCGCATGTCGATTGGCTGGTGAACTCCCGCGCGCATCCCGTGGATATGATCTTCAATCGGGTCTGCGGCCTCGCGCCGGTCTATATCCTGGGCCTTGCCGCGCCGAACGATCCCGCCGGCACCCTGATCCCGGTCTTCGTCGTCTTGTTGGGCACGTTCTGGGGATTTTTCATTCACGCCAATGTGCGCTGGCGTTTCGGCGCGTTGGAGTGGTTGGTGTCCACCCCGGCCTATCACCATTGGCATCACAGCAATGACGGGCCAGAGACGGTGAACAAGAACTACGCCCCGACGTTGCCCTGGGTCGATCGTCTGTTCGGCACGTTTCATCTGCCACCCGATCGCCGCCCGGCGGTGTGCGGCATCGATGCCAAACTACCGGCGGGATTTTGGGCGCAACTGCTGGATCCGTTCGTCGCTACCAGCGCACCAGCGCCAGTACAATCTCCACCGCGATCAGAAGCAAAATCAGGAACTCCATAAGTTCCGCCCGTCGGGAGGAGCTTTCGTCGTACAACGCGGCGTAAGTGTCGCGGATAATCGCCAGCTTGCGCTCCACCGCGGCGTTGACGGCGGGGACGCGATACAGGTCAAGCGCGGCGGTGTAGACGCGGGCGAGGTAGACGTCTTCCGTAACCTGCAACGCATTGTCCACGCGTTCCGTCAGCTCGGTCACTTCGGCGACCAGCGTATAGAGCCGACGCGCCAGGTTTGCGAACTTGCGCGCCGCCAATGTTGCCGTTGCCAGCCGCGCTCGGCCTACCAACTCGTACATCCGGGGCAGTTCGTCGTCGAGCAGTTCGTCGTAGTAGCGTAGCTCCAGAAGCTGGGCATTGGCCACTTCCAGCACGTCGATCACGTCGGAATCGCCGCGCGGTTCGTAGATGAAGGCGCGATCCCAGGTGATCACCGCGAGATCGTCGACATAGTAGGAAAACCGTTGCCGAAGCAGGTCTTGCCGAGCGCCTTCGGAGAGGGGGCGGGTTTCGCCGGAGAGAAGGGGGACGAGATCGCAGCGTTCCCAAACCTGCGCCGCGGTCAGGGGCGTGTCGAACGTGTGTACCAGGCCAATGAGGTAGTCTTCCTCCAATGCGGAGGGTTGCGGTCGGATCAAAGCCGGACCCAGCAGCGACAGAACCTTGGCCAGCAGTTTCGACCAGACGTCCGTTTCGGCCCCTGCCCCAACCAGTAGGTCCATCGCATTGACGCGTCGGACGAAACCGTCCCAGGGAAGGTCCTGGACGGCGACGTGAAGCGCGAAGGACACCGCACCGAAATCGTAGACGCGGACGACGACGTTGGCCTGGACCGCGACGCCTTCCAGCACCAATGCGACCGGGTCGAGGGTGAGTTCCACCGGCGGCACGCCGAAGGCCATGGCCTTGGGTGGGATGAAGCTCAGGCGGCCGCGGCTGGCGGGGCGTGGCTGCGCCGCCCACAGGGTTTCCGCCTTGGGAAGGTCAATTGCATAGGCCACGTCGAACAGCCGCAGCGCGATGACAACGCCGCGGGCGATCGCCGGTGGGGAGGAATAAGGTGTGGCGATGCCCATGCGCCGCCACACATGGGGTGTTTACTCCGCCGCCGCAACCACCGGGGCGGAACGCGACGATACCCGTGCCGACCCGGCGCAGAGCAGGCTGAGCATCAGGAGAACGGCGACGAGGACCAGTACGAGTTGCGGGTATCCTCGGTCGATCAGATAGCCGAACGGCACCGGGGTCAGCGCGCCGCCCAGGGGCAGCCCGGCACTGACGAAGCCGAAGACCTTGCCGATCTGTCCCGGCGGTGCCGCGTCTTTCAGCATGACGTCGCGCGGGGTGCGGCTGGCACCCATCGACAGCCCGGACAACAAGGCGAGTCCCATGATGACCAGGCCGGGCAGCCCGACCCAGTCGATCACCAGGATGGTAGTGGCGGAGAGGCAAGTCAGCCCGACGACAAACGGCATGATGAAACGCTTATGCGTATCGGCAAACCAGCCGCCGACCAGAACGCCCAGGGTGGAGCCGACCATGTAAGCGGTCAGCGCGGTGGCGGCGACCGGGAGTTCCAGGCCCTTGACCGTGTGCAGAACGGTGACGAGCCAGGATTGAATACCGCCGCCGGCCATGGCGCCGAGCATGAAGAAAGCGAAGAACAGGAGCATGGTGCGGCTTGTCAGCAGGTCTCGGCCGGTCAGGTTGACGGCACCGCTTTTCGGCACGGCGCGCACCTGATCGCGCAGGATGCCGCTTTGCAGCAGGATGGAGATGACGACGGGAACGCCCAGCAGTCCGACAATCAGCAGCGTCTGACGCCAACCGAGCGCTGCCATCAGGAATGCGGTGACCGGCGCGCCGGTGGCGAAGCCCAGATTGCCGCTGAATGTGTGCAGGGCGAAAGCGCGGCCCATCCGGTCCTTGTCGACGGAGCCGGAGAGGATCGCGTAGTCGGCCGGGTGGATCACCGAATTGCCCATGCCGGAGAAAACGGCGCACAGCATGATCTGCCAGAACTCCGTCGCCAGCCCCATGGCGGCGATCGAGAGCGACATGAGCAGTGCTCCGCCGATCAGGAAGAAGCGCGCGCCGTAGCGGTCAACCAGGAAGCCGACGGGGGTTTGCAGGATGGCGGTCGTGCCCGACATCAACGCGATGGTCAGCCCGAGTTGGGAGAAGCTGACATCGAACGCGTCTTTCCACGCCAGGAACATGGGCGGCAGGCAAAGCACGTAGAAGTGGGACAGGAAATGGCCATTGCCGATAAGGATATTGACCCGGGTGGAACGGCTGAGCGCCATGCGACGACGTCCTGTGAGCAATGTTCGAAAAATAACCGATTGTTAAGATTGCGCCCCAATGGTGCGGTGCGTCAATCGGTGGACTTAGGCCGCAGTCTTGGCGCGGTGGGCGAAGCCTGACAGTGTATCGAGCCATGAGTATCGATGGACAAACCGACGAGACCATTCGCGCGATCCTGACGGAATCGCGGCGGATCGCGCTGATCGGCGCCTCGGCCAAGCCCTGGCGGGCTTCGCATGAGGTGATGGGCTTTTTGTTGAACCGCGGCTTCGATGTGACGCCGGTCAATCCGCGATTGGCGGGCCAGACGATCCATGGCCGAACGGTTGTGCCGCGGCTGGCGGATGCCGGTGCAATCGACATGGTGGACGTGTTTCGCAACAGCAGCCATGTCGGCGCGATCGTTGACGAGGCGATCCGGCTGGGCGCGCGCACCATCTGGATGCAGCTTGGCGTGATAGACCGCGACGCCGCCGCCCGGGCCACGGCCGCCGGATTGCGGGTGGTCATGGATCGATGCCCGGTCATCGAGGATCGAAGGATCGGCCCGTTTCGCCACGACGCGATAATCGGCCATTGAACCGGGCGGAGCGAACCGCCACATTCTCCTGCGATATGCGTCGGAGAATCTCCCAATGACGGACGAAGAACGCGAGATCATTTCTCAATACATTGCCCGTGTCGGTGGCGCGCCGCCTCCGCCGGCCGGATTCGGGGCATCGGTGCCGGCCACGCAGCCGGCCCTGCCGCCGGTTGACCGGGACGCGGATGCGCTGATCGCGCAACAGTTTCAGCGCTATCCGGAAGCGCGATACCGCATCACGCAGTTGGCGTTCGTGCAGGAGCACGCGCTGGTAGAGGCGCAGAACCGCATCAAGCGGCTGGAATGGGAAGTGCAGCAGGCCCAGCAGGCCGCTCAACAGGCTCAGCAGCAAGCTCAGCAAGCCGCCCAACAGGCGAACCAGGGCGGCGGCGGGTTCTTTGGCGGGCTGTTCGGCGGGCGGCGTCAGCAGCAGCCGATGCCGGGACAAATGGGGCCGGGACAAATGGGACCTGGACCCGGTGGGCCGGGCCCCTGGGGTCAGTCACCGCAGCAGCAGCAGCCGTACTACCAATCGGCACCGCCGCCTCCGCAATATCCCCCGAATTATCAACAGGGCATGTTTCAGCGGCCCGGCGGCGGTTCGGGCTTTTTAGGCTCCGCGCTGACCACTGCGGCGGGCGTCGCGGGCGGTCTTGTCGTCGGCAATGCGCTGATGGGCATGTTCTCCGGCCACTCCGCCGGCGGCTTGTTCGGCGGCGGGGCCGGGGCGGCGGCGGGTGCCAGCCCCTGGGCGACACCGGCGGCGAGCCAGGACTATGTGGATCAAGGTACCTGGACGACGCCGGCGGCAGCGCCGGCCGGCCAGGACTACGTCGATAACAGCGGTTGGGACACACCTGCCCCGGCGCCTGATCAGTCATCCTCGTGGGGTGATGGCGGCGGAAGCAGCTGGGGCGGCGGCGGCGGCGGGGAAGACGATACGTTCTGATCCGCGGTCGGCGCGGCTTTGTCGCCGCGACGCATGACTGGCTTGCAAGGCACTCGGGCGAAGTGTCTTGCATTGTCGCGTGGCGGGTGTAATTGCAATTCATTCTTACTAACCCGAGGTGACCATGCGCTCCCGGCTCCTATCGATCGCCCTCGCCCTGTCCGCCGTTCTGGGGGCACCGTCCCTTGCCGCCGATCCGCTGCAATACACGCTGACCATCAAGGACCACGTGTTCGCGCCGACGGACCTCGAAGTACCCGCCGGGCAGAAATTCGAACTGCGCGTGGTGAACCAGGACAAGACGGCCGAGGAGTTTGAAAGCAAGGACCTGCACCGGGAGAAAATTATTCCGGGCGGCGGCGCGATCACCCTGGTCCTTGGCCCGCTCCGGCCCGGCTCCTACGAATTTTTCGGCGAATTCAACCCAAAAACCGCGCGCGGCAAGATCATCGCGCGCTGATCGATCGGTTACACCATGCTCGCGATCGCCATCATCGTCCTGCGCGAAGTGCTCGAAGCATCGCTGATTATCGGCATCGTACTGGCGGCTTCCCTTGGCGTGGTCGGCCGCGGTGCCTGGATCGGCGGCGGCGTGATCGGCGGCCTGGCGGGTGCCGGGGCGGTGGCGCTGTTCGCGGCCGCCATCTCCGACGCCTTTTCCGGCACTGGGCAGGAACTGTTGAATGCCGGCGTTCTCATCCTCGCCGTCGCGATGCTCGCCTGGCACAACATCTGGATGGCGCGTCACGCAAACGAGGTCACACGGGAAGCCAATGCCCTCGGTAAGGCCGTGGCAACCGGGCAACGCCCGTTGATCGCGCTGGGTTTGGTGGTCGGTTCAGCGGTACTGCGTGAAGGATCGGAAACCGTTTTGTTCGTTTATGGCGTCGCGACGTCTTCGTCGGAAACGCCGATCGAGATGATCCTGGGCGGTATCCTCGGCATTGCCGGCGGCGCGGCCTTGGGCGTGGCCCTGTATATGGGTTTGTTGCGGATTCCCGTTCGGCGGCTGTTCGCGGTCACCGGCTGGATGGTGCTGTTCCTGGCGGCCGGGCTGGCGTCGCAAGCGGCCAACTTCCTGGTGCAGGCGGACCTGTTGCCTGCCTTGGGCCAGGACATCTGGGACACCTCGTTCCTTCTGTCCGAAACGAGTATCCCAGGCCGAATCCTTCATACCCTGATCGGCTACGCGGCGCGTCCGCAAGGCATCCAGGTCCTCGCCTTCATCGCGACCCTCGCCGCGATCGGCCTCCCCATGTGGTTGATCGTTCGGCCGTCAGACAACCGTGGGAGAACGCACGGGACTCGGCAGGACGGAAAACTCGCCTATAAAGGGTGATCCCATCTCTCCGGACTCAGCCCATGGCGTACCCGCCGCGTAAGCTTGCCTTCATTCTCGCGCCGACCGACCAAGGCACGTTGATCGTCAACCGCTTCGACTACCGGATGGTCAGCGAAACCTCCGGCTTCGGCGTCGGTCACATGCTGTTGGAACACGCCAGCTACGACGCGAACGAAGTGGCGACCGCCATCCAGCTTCTGAACCTGCGGCGGCAATATTTCGGCGACGGGGTCTCCGTGCTCGACTGCGGCGCGAATATCGGCGTGTTCACCGTCGAATGGGCGAAAACCATGCGGGGCTGGGGACAGGTCCTGGCGATCGAGGCGCAGGAGCGTGTGTACTACGCGCTCGCCGGCAATATCACGATCAACAACTGCTTCAACGCCCGCGCGATCCATGCCGCTGTCGGCAACACCATGGGCGAACTGCGCATCCCAACCCCCAACTACCTGGCGCCCGGAACATTCGGCAGCCTGGAACTGAAACCGACGGAGCGCACCGAATTCATCGGGCAGCCCGTCAGCTATGCCGACGAACATTTGGTGTCCGTGCGGGCCATCACCATCGACTCCCTTGCGCTGCCGCGGCTGGATCTGCTGAAGATCGACGTGGAAGGCATGGAGATGGAGACGCTGGATGGCGCGCGGGAAACCATCGGTCGCCATCTGCCGATCATTATCGTCGAACGGATCAAGTCGGATCAGGCGGCGCTGACCGCGCTGCTGGAATCGCACGGGTATCGGCACTTCAATACCGGTATGAACATGGTCGGTATCCATCCCAGCGACAAAACCCTGACGCATGTTTCCATCCGGGGCGCCGAGGGTTAAGCGCCGGATCGCGCGACCTCTTCCGGCGTCGCCGCCAGCTCGGCCCGCCGCAGCCAATCGCCGAACGCCGGACAGGCGGTCAACACGCAGAACGGCACCGCCAAAGGCAATCCGCCGATCAGCGGCAAGGCCCAGAATACCGCGACCCAACCCGCCTGCGCGAACGCCGCCATCGCGATCAGCCCCGCCAACGTATGCGGCCACAGCAGGCGCAAGGCCTCCATCCAGCCGACTCCCCGGTCGCCGCGATTTTGGGGTGACCAGCCCGACCGCGCGCCGAGGAGAATCCGCGCCGTGGCGAGGGTTTTGCTGAACACGCCGACAGCGTCGTAGAGCAGGGTAAAGCAGGTCTCGAGGCAGGCACCCTGGATCAATCTCGTCAGCCCGCCATAGGCGGCGCGTTTGCGGGCAGAGAGCGCGACCTCCAGATACCCCAGAATTTTTGGCGTGTACAACGCGCCGGTCCAACCCAGCGTCAACGCCAACGCCGGCCAGAACGGAAAGACCGAAACCCGATCCGTCGCGGCGGCCAGCGCCGCACCGGCCAGGAACACCAGATAAAAGGGCGTGCAGCCGAACAGCAGGATCGCCTGCAGCAACTGCCAGCGGCCCATCGGGCGCAGGATCGGCATCGACAGCAGGTGGCGATACTCGAAATTCCCCGCCAGCCAGCGCAATTCCCGCCGCAAATGCTCGGGCAAGGCTGGTGGATTGGTCTCGTACGATCCATCCTCCGACGCCAACAGCCGCACGCCCCAGCCGGCGCCGGTCAGCATCGCGGCCTCGACCTGATCGTGCGACAGGATGTGGGCGCCACCCGGCAACAAAGGCAGGCGGCAATGATCGCGGAACGGCTTGCAGCGAATGACCGCGTTGTGACCCCAGTAGCAGGCCTCGTCGCCCTGCCACCACGTCAGGGCGGTCGCCCAGGTGCGCAGCCCGGCGCGCATGCCGAACTGGAACAGGCGCGGAAACGCCGACGTCGCGGGCAGCGCAACCGTCAAATGCTGCACGATCCCCAGCTTCGGTTCGGCCAACATCGGCGCGATCATGCGCAACACCGCCGGCGCCGTCATGCGTGAGTCCGCGTCCAGCGTCAGCATCAATTCATGATCCCCTGCGTGGTTGTCCAGGAAGTCCATGATGTTGCCGGCCTTGAACGCGGTATTCTCCACGCGACGGCGATACCGGATACGATCGGGACGTGGGGACTCCGCCCGGAACCTGACGACGGCGGCTTCTTCCAGCGCGACGGCAGTCGGGTCCTGCGTGTCCGACAGCACGAACAACGTAAACGCGTTGCCGTGGCCCAGCGTGTCGAGTTCCTGCAACAGCGTTGCCATGTTCGGCAGCACTTCGGTCATGTCCTCATTCCGGACCGTCAGCGCGATCGCGACCGGCGGGAGGCTACCGGGGAACGGTAGCGGCACGGCGGCCGGCCGGCCGAAGACCAGGATCGCAAAGCCGACCGCGCCGTTGGTGAAGCACAACCCGACCCAGGGTGCCGCGCCGACGAACCCCAAAACCATCAGTGCCTTCGCGAAGGTCCATCCGCCGAGCGCCAGGACCTGGAACAGAGCGGCGGCGAGGCCACATACGATGGTGAGCGATGCCAGGACGACAAAAAGGCGACGAGCGGCCATGACGTGTTCCGAAGAAGGGTATTTCGAAGCAGCGCGACAGGATGTCGCCGATGCCGATCCGGTCCGCAATAGGCGACCGCGCCATGCTTCTGTATAGGCCCTTGCATGAACCTTGCCTTGGATCCGCTTGTCGCCGTCGTACTGCCGCCTCGCGAGGGTTTTGGACCCGGACGCACCGGGGCCATTGGTCTGTTGGCCCGTCGCCTGACTCGCACGCCCGGTTTCCGCACGGTCGTGATCGGCGGTCCTCAGGAAGGCGCGCTGTTCCCCGGAATCGATTTCCGCCCGGTGACGCCCACATTGTTCTGGCCGGGCAGTACCAATATCCGCTTCGCCGTCTCCGTGGCCGGCGTGCTGCGCAAGCTGAAACCGGCGCTGGTAGAGGTGCATAATCGCCCCGAACTGGCGCTGACGCTGGCCAATCGGCTGCCTGGAATCCCCGTTACGCTGATCCTGAACAACGACCCACAGGACATGCGCCAATCCGCGACCCCAGCCGAACGTTCGGCCATGCTGGGCAAGCTGGCGATGGTGATGACATCGTCCGCCTGGCTGCGCGCGCGCTTGCTGGACGGCGTGCCCAATCCGGCTCGTCCGCCGATCGTGCTGCCGAACTGCCTGGACCTGACCGAACTGCCCCCGCCCCGTCGGCGGGAGCGTATGATCATGTTTGCCGGACGCGTGGTGCGGGAAAAAGGTCCGGACGCGTTCGTTTCGGCCTGTGCCGCCGCGCTGCCGCATTTGGTCGGCTGGCGTGCCGAAATCATCGGCGCCGATCGGTTTCGCGCCGACAGTCCGGATACCGAATTCTCGCTGGCGGTTCGCGCCTCGGCCGAGGCCGCGACCGTACATATGCGCGGGTATCGCGATCACCCCGACGTCCTGGCCGCCATGGGACGCGCGGCAATCGTGGTCGTTCCCAGCCGTTGGCCGGAGCCTTTCGGCCTGGTCGCATTGGAAGCCCTGGCCAGCGGGGCCGCGCTGATCTGTTCCCCACGCGGCGGCCTGCCGGAAGTGGCGGGCGATGCCGCCGTCTATGCCGATCCCGACCGCCCCGCGGACATCGCCGCTGCGATCAAAGCCCTGGCACGCGACGAACCCCGCCGATCCGCCCTCGCGGAACTCGGACGCGCCCGTGCTCGCTTGTTCGACGTGCCGGCGATCGGCGCGCAATTGGCGGCGCTACGCCGCCAGGTCATCGCGGGCGGTGGCTGATCCGATCGACCGCGCCTATATTCGATCCAACCCGAGCGGATTCTGGAGTGCACTTTTATGGCGGACACTATCGCGGACACCAGCGGCCTGATCCCGGTCACGGTGCTGACCGGCTATCTGGGTGCCGGTAAGACCACCCTGCTGAACCGCATCCTGACCGAGGATCACGGCAAGAAGTATGCCGTCGTCATCAACGAGTTCGGCGAACTCGGGGTGGATAACGACCTTGTCGTCGACACCGACGAGGAAGTGTTCGAGATGAACAACGGCTGCATCTGCTGCACGGTGCGCGGCGATCTGATCCGTATCGTCGGTGGCCTGATGAAGCGGCGCGACAAGTTCGACGGGATCATCATCGAGACCACCGGCCTCGCGAACCCCGCCCCGGTGGCGCAGACATTCTTCGTCGACGACGGGGTGAAAGCCCGCACCCGACTGGACGCCATCGTCACTGTCGTCGATGCCAAGCATCTGCCGGATCGCCTTAAGGACAGCAGCGAAGCCGAGGATCAAATCGCGTTCGCCGACGTCATCGTGCTGAACAAGACCGATCTGGTGACCGAGGAAGAGCTTGTCGCGGTGGAAGGGTTGATCCGCCAGATCAACCGCTTCGCCACCATTCATCGCACCCAGCGTTCGGCGGTCGCGATCGATCAGGTGCTGAACCAGGGCGCCTTCGATCTGCAGCGCATCCTGGCGATCGAGCCTGGATTCCTGGACGGCGACGACGACCACGAACACAACGAAGACATCGCGTCCATGAGCTTCGAGGTCGAAGCGCCGATCGATCCGGAGAAATTCAACGCCTGGATCGGCGCTCTGCTCCAGGACAAGGGCCAGGACCTGCTGCGGACCAAGGGCATCCTGAGCTACGCGAACGAAGATCGGCGCTTTGCCTTCCAGGCCGTGCACATGATCGCCGACGGCGATTTCATCGGCCCGTGGAAGGACGGCGACCCGCGCGTCAGCCGACTGGTTTTCATCGGCCGCAACCTGAACCGCCCGCAATTGCGCCGCGGCTTCGAAGCCTGTTCGGCGGGCTGAGGGCATGAGCCAGACAACCGCGCCTCAATTCCTGCTGCAAACCCGGGGCATGACCTCGGAGCTCGACGCCTATGTGGTCGCCGCGCGGTTTTCCCGCGATGGGCGCACGGTTGCCTTTGCCCTGGGGGACGGTTCCGTCAGTTTGGTCGATCGGACCGACCTGTCGCAGTGGCGCAAAGTACCCGTGCATGATGGAGCCATCCTGTCGATCGCGACCGACGCGGGGGCATCCGGCTTCATCACCGGTGGCGACGACGGGGCACTGCGGCGGGTAGGCGCGGACGGCACGGTGACCGACATCGCGAGCTTCGGCATGAAATGGGTCGAGCAGGTCGCCAGTTTCGCGGCGGAGAAAGGCAAGGGCCTGATCGCCGCGGGCGTGGGCAAAGCGGTGCATCTCTATGATCAGACCGGCCAAAAGCTGAAGGAATGGACCCATCCGTCCACCGTCACCGGCCTGACCTTCGACGCCAAGGGCAAACGCGTCGGCGCGTCACATTATAACGGCGCGACGCTTTGGTTCGTCGCCGCGAAAACCGACACGCCGCGTAAGCTGGAATGGAAAGGCAGCCACACCGGCATCGCGATCCATCCGGAAGGCGAAGCCGTCGTGACGGCAATGCAGGAAAATGCCCTGCACGGCTGGAAGCTCCCAGATGGGCAGCACATGCGCATGAGCGGCTATCCCGCGAAATCCGACGCGCTGTCCTTCAGCCGCGGCGGTCGGTGGCTGGCCAGCAGCGGCGCGGATGCCATGGTGCTTTGGCCGTTCCACGGCGGCGGGCCGATGGGCAAGGCACCGCTGGAACTGGCGGGCGGCGACGGCATCATCTGCCGACAGGTCGCCTGCCACCCGCAACAGGAAATCGTCGCCGGCGGCTTTGCCGACGGATTACTGGTCATCGCCGATATCACGTCCTCTCGGATCATTCCCGTGGCACCGCCGGGACGCGGGGCCGTCAGTGCCCTGGCCTGGTCCGCCGACGGCGCGTTCCTGGCGCTGGGCACGGAAAGCGGATTCGCCGGGATCGTCGATTTCTCCGCGCGCGCGCCGCGATAGGACCCGGTCATGCGGCGTCGGTCCTGGTTACTGGGTTCCGCCGCCTTTCTGTTCGCGCCTCATTCGGAGGGACGGGCGGCCGGCGGACCCACCATCACGACGGCTTCCGAACTGGCCATCGCATATCGCACACGAATCGAGCCGTTCTGGGATACCGGACGGCCGATTGAATTCCTGTCCACGCGCGGCGCGAACATTCATATCCGCGGACGGTATTTTCCGCGCGACGGGGCGACGACGGCGATCGTCATCGCCTCCGGCCGCACCGAGTGCATGCTGAAGTACAAGGAGCTGATCTACGATCTGCACCGCAATGGCTACGCGGTCTTCATCCACGATCTGCGCGGCCAGGGATTTTCCAGCCGCATGCTTGCCGATCCGATGATCGGCCATGTCGATGTGTTCGACGATTATGTCGCCGATCTGAAAACCTTGTTTGATAACCACGTCAAACCCACCGGTCATAACAACCATGTGTTGTTGTCACATTCTACTGGGGGTTGTATTTCATCCCTCTATCTGGCGCGGTACAAACGCGATTTCGCCTGCGCCGTCATGGCATCACCGATGCACGCGCCAGTTCTGCCCGCACACCCGTTTCTGGCGGTGCCGCTCCTGCGATTGGCGATCGGGACCGGGTTTGGAGCGCACTATATCCCCTTTGGCACTCCCTATCGTCACCAGCGCGCTTTTTCCAACGACGCCGGGATTTTTACCCACAGTCCGGAGCGTTGGACGATCATTTACGATACGTATGCCGAACACCCGACCGAGTCTCGGCTGGGTTCCCCGAGCAATCGGTGGGTTTTGAACGCCTATCTGGCCGGGCAGAAAGCGCAGGCACAGGCCGGCGTGATCGAAGCGCCCATCCTGCTGTTGCAGGCGGGCGATGACACGATTGTGGACAACGATGCGCAGAATGAATTTGCCAAGCGCCTGAACGCGGTTCGGCCGAATGGCTGCATCGTTCGACGGATCGAAGGCGCGCGCCACGAAATGTTTATCGAGTCCGACGAATATCGCTCCGCCGCGTTGGGCCACATGTTCGCGTATCTGACCGAACGGTTACCCTGATCCAGCGTCGGACGGGACTTTACCCGGCTTCGAGCATCCGGCGCAGCAGTTCCACATCCTCCGCGAAGCTTTGATCGGCCTGGGACAGTTCGTTGATCCGCGACACCGCGTGCATCACGGTCGTGTGGTCTCGATTGCCGAATTTCCGCCCGATCTCGGGAAGGCTGCGGCTGGTCAATTGCTTCGCCAGATACATTGCCACCTGACGCGGCCGAGCGACCGCGCGTGCTCGGCGGGCGGAGGCCATGTCACTGAGCTTGAGGCCAAAATGTTCGGCGACTCGCTTTTGAATCTCCTCGATCGTGATTTTCCGATCGACGGTTTTCAACACGTCGTGCAGCACGTCGTGGGTGGATTCGAGCGTTATGGGCCGGTTGAACAAGCGGGCGTGGACCATGACGCGGTTGATCGCGCCTTCCAGTTCCCGGTTATTGGCCGTCACCTTGTGGGCGAGGAATTCCATCACCTGGCGTGGAACGTCCACGCCGGCCTGCTCCGCCTTGGCGGCGAGGATGGCAAGACGGAGTTCGTATGTCGAAACCTGCAAATCGGCGACGATGCCGCTGCCGAGACGAGTGCGCAGACGATCGTCGAGACCGCTCAGGGCGGTGGGCGCCCGATCGGCCGACATGACGATTTGCTTGCCGGCTTCCGTCAGATAGTTGAAGGTATGAAAGAATTCCTCTTGCGTATTATCTTTGCCGATCAGGAACTGTAGGTCGTCGATCAGCAGTATATCGAGTCCACGGACCTGGGCTTTGAAGTCCATTGTCGTATTGGCGCGGATGGCGGCGATGAAGCGGTACATGAACTTCTCGGCCGACATATAGGCGATGGCGAGCGGCTTGCGGGCGGTCTTGGTCAATTCCGCCGTGATGGCATGCATCAAATGCGTTTTGCCGAGACCGACTCCGCCGTAGAGGAAGAATGGCGTGAAGCCGGCGGAAGCCGGGCTTTCCGCGACCCGACGCGCGCAGGCGTGGGCGAATTCGTTGGATTTGCCCACCACGAAGGCATCGAAGGTGAAGCGGGGATCGAGCGCGGCGGCCAGTTCGGGATGCGGTTCAAACGGGTCCTGAGCGCGCGCGGGTGCTTTCGCAGGCTCATCCGACGCGGCTACAGCGGTTTCGACCGGTACTGGACCGGTTGTGCCATTGACGCCGGCGACGCGGATTTCGACTCGACGGATAGCGGGGTTTTCAGCTTGCCACAACGTGTTCAGACGGTCGCCGTAGTGCTTGCGCACCCAGTCACGCAGGAAGCGTGTCGGCAGATGGTGTGTCAGCTCGTCGCCGTCCAGACCCGCGAGGGTCATGGTCCGCAACCAGGTGCGATACTCGACTTCACCGACTTCCGCCTGCAACCGTGCCTGGATCCGTGCCCACTGCAAGGCGAGTTGCGGTGTACCCACGATCTCCCGCCCTGACATCGTCATTCCACACTTCTCCTGTACGACGGCGGAGCCGTCGCGCGATTTATGACAACGCTTCCGGTATGACCCGTGGGCGACACACAGTTTCGCGATCGACGAACGCCATCGGAAACCGAACTCAATGATTATCAGGTGCCCCCGGGGAGGCCGCGATGAAGTAATTGTAAGGGAGGGGATCGCTGGTGGCAACCACTATATTCGATGGTTACAATATTGGGACAGTGTATAGGATTTTTGTTTCTTAGTCGTGTTGGGTATTTTGAGACTGCGTAACAGGTTGTAATTCTCTGTTTGCAGTACAGCGCGAGCGATCCTCGCGAGCAGACTAGAATGTCTGTCTTTATTACTGGCTGAAGGCAGTATGCACCCCGCAAAACAGACGGTCAACCGGGTTCGGCCGACCGCATGTTCCGAGGTGCGATTTTTTATGCGGAGGCGATGGCCTTCACGCGCTTCGACAGGCGCGACAGCTTCCGGGCAACCGTATTGGCATGAATCACACCCTTGCCGGCCGCACGCTGCATTTCCGGCTGCGCTGCCTGAAGGGCAGCGGCCGCCGCCGCCTTGTCGCCGCTGGCCAGCGCGGTTTCAACCTTCTTCACGAAGGTGCGCATGCGGGACTTACGGGCGGCGTTACGCGCCGTACGGGTCGCGGTCTGACGGATGCGCTTACGCGCTGATGCGGTGTTCGCCATGAGCTGTTTATGTTCGCCTGTTTGATGTCGGTACCCATCCGGTCAGGGACAGGCGTCGGAAGGGGGCCGTATTACGCAGCTAGTCCGCCGGAGTCAAGAAACTGCTCCTGGGCACGATGCCGTCAAACCGGCGGAATTCTGCCGGCGCGATCACACCAACGGTTCACAGGCGGCTTCCAACCAGCTTCGCGTTGTCGCGTCCAGATGCGGCCCGACCTCCGCCAAAACGCGGGCGTGATAGGCGTTGAGCCATGCCACCTCCTCGCGTTCCAGCAGCGCGGTTTCAATCAGGCGGGTGTCGAACGGCGCCAGCGTCAGAGTCTCAAAACGCAGAAACGGCTTTGTCGCGTTCGGAAGTTCGGCGGGCTGGGTCAGCAACAGGTTCTCCAACCGGATGCCGTAGCGATCGGGCAGATAATAGCCGGGCTCGTTCGACAGGATCATCCCCGCGGCAATCGGCACCGGCTTCGCCAGGCGGGATATGCTCACTGGCCCTTCGTGCACCGACAGGTAGCTGCCGACCCCATGCCCCGTCCCATGATCGTAATCCAATCCCACGGCCCACAGCGCGCGTCTGGCAAAGGCATCCAAATGCGCGCCGCCTACGCCCTGCGGAAATATGGCCGTGGCAATGGCGATGTGGCCCTTCAACACGCGGGTGACGCGAGAGCGGACCTCCTCCGGCGCTGCGTCCGGCCCGGTCCAAACGGTGCGGGTTATGTCGGTGGTGCCGTCGTGGTACTGTGCACCGGAGTCGATCAGATAGACCTCGTTCGGTCGGATCGAACGGTCGGTCTCCGGCGTGACGCGATAATGAATGATCGCGCCGTGTTCGCCGGCGCCGGATATGGCGGGAAAGCTTTCCCCCCTGAATCCCTCGACCTCCTGGCGAAAGCCGAGCAGAGCGGCGCCGGCGGATAATTCGGTGGTGGAAGGGGTTTGGGAAAGCCAGTGCAGGAACCGACACACCGCGACAGCGTCGCGCGCGTGGGCGTCTCGGCTTCCTTGCTGCTCGACCGGGTTTTTACACGCCTTCGGCAACAGGCAAGGATCGGCGCCGGCGGCAACCGTCGCGCCGGCCGAACGCAGCCGTTGCGCGAACCATACCGGAGAGCCGGCGGGATCGACCCGTACGATTTTGCCCGCCATGCGATCCAACGCGCCCGCAAGTGCGTCGCGATCGCGCAGGGCAATGGTGTTGCCGAACCAAACCCGCGTTTCGTCCGGCAGCTTACGGGGGTCCATGAACAATTCGGTGGCGCCGTCAGCGTGGATCACCGCAAAACCCAGGGCAAACGGGGTAAACGGCACGTCGTTGCCGCGAATGTTCAACAGCCACGCGATGGAGGCAGGATCGGTGATCACCGCCGCGTCCTGCTTCGCCGATTGCAGCGCCGCGGCGATGTCAGCCCGCTTTTCCGCGCTGGTCTTTCCGGCATAGCGTAGCGGATGCGGCAGTGCGGGCTCCAGCGGCGGTTGCGGCCGATCGTCCCAGACCGCGTCGATCGGATTGGACTCAACAGGTTGCATGGTCAGCCCGGCCGCGACAAAGCGTTCCAACCCTTCCTCGGCGATCAAAAGCGGATCGTAGCCGATGCGGGCACCCACCGGCGCATTGGCGGCCAACCAGGCCGGCGGCGGTTGCTCGGTTATATGCAATTGCTCCCACACTGCGGCGTCGGTCTGCTGAGAAAGCTGCAAAACGTATCGGCCATCGGTAAAGGCAGCCGCCTTATCGGCCAAAACGACGGCAAGCCCGGCGCTGCCGGTGAAGCCGGTCAACCAGCTCAACCTTTCCGCGGATGCGGGGACATATTCGCCCAGATGCTCGTCGGCGCGGGGGACGATGAACCCATCCAGGCCCTGGCGGATCAATTCCCGACGCAGCGCCGATACCGGTGAATCACGCATTGGGTCAGCCTTTCGGTAGGGGAGGCAAGATAATTCGCCAATTGTATGTATGCTAACGACGCATGGCTGATTGGGCCAATCCGCGCTTAAAACGCGGCCTTCCGATCCTTATGTTGCATTGCAGCAAACCGGGGCGCCCCGCCACACCGACGTCGCGTTGGATCCGGATTGCTCAGACGGACAAAAGATCATGAGTGCCCAAACAGCCAACAGCCAATTCTCGTTCCAGCTCCCGAGCATGAGCTACATCGACACCAGCCTGGAAGAGCCGAAACTGGGCGTTGCCGCCCCCGCGGTATCGCACGGGATCGTCGCATGGCTCGCCGGACATGTCTCGGCTCTGGCGCAACGGTCTCGTCAGCGCAATGCGCTTTCGGAACTGTCGATGATGACGGACGTTGAACTGAACGACATCGGCCTGAACCGCGGCGATCTCGGTCGTGTGTTCCAACCGGCGTATAACGCCGATCTCATGGCGCGCGGCCGCTAAGACCTCGCCGACAAGCGGACCAAAACAGCGGGTAGGCGCCATGCGTCTACCCGCGCGCGCTTTTCCGGACGACCAATGTCGTCCACGGACCTTGCGGCAGCATTCGCTCCAGCCGAAGTCCCTGCCTTCGATGCGCCGCCAGCACCATGCGCGCCTGTGTCGCGAGCAAACCGGCGAGGATCGCCGACCCCCCAGGCTTAAGATTTAACGCCAGATCCTTGGCCATGCCGCAGAGCGGACGAGCCAGGATATTGCCGAACACCAGATCGTAAGGCCCGCCGTTCCGTACCACAGGATGATGCCATCCGTCGGCCAATTTGGCGCGGACCAGCTTCCCCACGCCATTCATCTCCGCATTGCGGTCCGCGACGCGGATCGACCAGGGTTCGATATCGGTCGCCAACACCCGCCGGCGCAGCAACTTCGCCGCGCCCATCGCCAGAATGCCGGACCCTGTGCCCAAATCCAGAATCCGTCTTGGCTTCCGACGGGCCACGGTTTCCAGTGCAATCAGGCACCCGCGAGTCGATCCATGCTCTCCGGACCCAAAGGCCAAGCCGGCATCCAAGGTCAGGGTGACGCGTCCCGGCGTCGTCGGGCCGGTCAGATGTGTGCCGCGCACGGAAAATCGTCGGCCGATCAATTGTTCCGGGAAGGACGCATAGGTGCGGGCCAGCCAGCCTTCCGCTTCCGTGGCGACGCGTTCCAGTGTCCCGGGAACACCGGTGACCAGTTCCGCGAGCGCCAAGGCACCGGCAAGCTCATCCTCGTTCCGGCCGATCGGCTTAACGCCTTCGACCCGCCAATCGCCGGTCTTGATATCGCGGAAAAATCCGACCGTGTCGCACACGCTGTTCAGCGCGGCTTCGTAGGCTTCCAAGGCCCCTTCCGGTACGGTCAGGGCGATGGTCTCTAGCTTGGCGGTGTGACGTTGGCGCATGCCCCGTTACGTCGCCGCGTTAGCTCGGCAGGTCAAGACCGCATGACCGTCGATTTTGGCGATCCAATCGGTTGACACAGGGTAGGGTTTGGCTTTAGTCCGCCGCCTTCGGCTGGAGGGGTGCCCGAGTGGCTAAAGGGGGCGGACTGTAAATCCGCTGGCGCACGCCTACGTTGGTTCGAATCCAACCCCCTCCACCATATCACCGTGCGCCCGTCTAAATATGGCAACTATGCCCTGACGGCCCAAATGGGCTAAGTCCCCCTAATGACATTCCCCTCCGTTCATCCGTTGCTCGACGCGGCTCTTGCCGCGCGCGGTTATCTCGAGCCGACCGCCGTACAATCCGCCGTTCTCACACCCGACGCTCAAGGGCGGGACCTGTTGGTTTCCGCCCGAACCGGTTCCGGTAAGACCGTTGCGTTCGGCCTTGCCGCCGCGTCGACTCTTATGCCCGACGGCGTGCTGCCGCCGCATGGCGCGCCGATTGCGCTCGCCATCGCCCCGACCCGTGAACTGGCGTTGCAGGTCCAGGCCGAACTCGCATGGCTTTACGCGGGGGCGCGGATCGTATCCTGCGTCGGCGGCATGGATATCCGCCGAGAAGCGCGCCTTTTGTACTCCGGTTGCCACATCGTCGTCGGCACGCCGGGACGCCTGGGCGATCATCTGCGCCGCGGTAATCTCAACCTTTCCGCACTGCGCGTGGTGGTGCTGGACGAGGCGGACGAGATGCTGGATCTTGGCTTCCAGGAAGAGCTGGAATTCATCCTCCATGCGTCACCGGCGGACCGCCGGACGTTGATGTTCTCCGCCACCATCCCGCACGACATCGTCAGCCTGGCCCGCAAGTATCAGCGCGACGCGTTGCGGATCGACACGGTCGATCGCTCACAGCCGCATGTCGACATCGAATACCGCGCCATCACTGTGGCCGGACACGAAACCGATGCCGCGCTGGTCAATATTCTGCGTTGGTATGAATCGCCGGGTGCCCTGGTGTTCTGCGCGACCCGGGACGCGACGCGGCGACTGCATTCTTTCCTGGTCGAACGCGGTTTCGCGGCGGTGATGCTGTCTGGGGAGTTGAGCCAGCACGAACGAACAACCGCGCTGGATGCGTTGCGCACGGGTCGGGCGCGGGTCGGAGTGTGCACGGATGTCGCGGCGCGCGGGCTGGATTTGCCCGCGCTCGACCTGGTGGTGCATGCCGATCTGCCGACCAACCCGGAAACGCTTTTGCATCGCAGCGGGCGCACCGGACGCGCGGGACGCAAGGGCGTATCGGTGCTGATCGTGCCCTACTCCAAGCGACGCCGAGCGGAACAGGTGACATTCGCCGCTCGCGTGCGGGCCATTTGGTGCAATGCGCCAAGCGCGGAGGATATTAATGGAAGGGATCGGGAAAGACTGCTGACGGACCCGATGCTGGATCCGCCGGAAGGGGCCGAACTGGCCGATGCCCAGGCGTTGTTGGCCACCCACGACGCAACGGCGATCGCGGCTGCCCTGCTGCGGCTGTATTGCCGCCAACTGCCGCCGGCGGAGATCCTCGCTCAGGCCGCGCCGGCCGTGCAACCGCGCGCGCCGCGAGAACCCGCCGCGGGTGCCGCTCCGCGCGCGCCGAAGGCTCGGGATGGCAGCGCGCCGTCAAACGGCGATTTTGTTTTGTTTCGGATTGCCGTCGGGCGCAACCATCGGGCCGATCCGAAGTGGATTCTGCCTTTATTGTGTCGTGTGGGCGGAATCACCAAACGCGATATCGGCGCGATCCGCATCTTCGACACCGATACCAAGTTCGAAGTAAGCCGCGCTGTCAGCGACGCATTCGCCGCCGCCACGGTGCAGATGCCGGAGGGCGAGCCCAGGATCACGCCCGCCGGTGAGGGTCGGTTGCCGGAGCGGGCGGAACGCAATTTTCGCGGCAAGCCTTCCGGTCCCCACTCCGGTCCTTCCGGACAGCGCGCGAAACGCGCCTATTAACCGGCGGATGGGGGTCGTTTGATCAGCCCCCAAATGCTGGGTAACTCGCCGACCGGGATTTCGATCAACGCCGGACCCGGTCTGGCGAAAGCATCGCGGAGCGCCTGACGCAGCGCGTCCGGCGTTTCTGCCTTCACGCCGCGCATGCCGAAGCTTTGCGCGAGCGCGACAAAATCGGGGTTGTGCAGATCGACGCCGATCATTCGGCCGCCATAGGTCGTCTGTTGGATGCGTTTGACGTTGCCGAAAGCGCCGTCGTTTATGACGATGGCAACCACATCGATGCCGTGCGCAACGGCGCTCGATAGTTCCTGCACATTGAACATGAAGCCGCCGTCGCCGGATATCGACAGGACCTTCTTATTGGGGCAGCCAACCTTGGCACCCAGAGCGGTGGGATAGGCATAACCCAACGTGCCCTGGAACCCCGGCGTAATCAGGGTGCGCGGTTGGTACACGTCCATGCCGTACTGGATGAAGGTGGCGAGCTGCGTGACGTCGGTGACGATGATGCCGTCGTCGGGCATTTCCTCGCGAATGACGCGCGCGAGTTGGAACTGCTGTTCCAGGGTCGCGAGTTTGCCGCTGACTTCATTGCGAATGCCCGCGATCATGGCGGCGATGGAGGAACGTTGCGGGATACCGTCCACCAAGGCATCGAGGCCGGCATCCGCGTGACAGATCAAGGTTACATCGGCCGGTTTCGGAAGCTGGGCTTGTTTTGCGTCGATATCGATCCGAATTGTCGGCACTTCCCCCGATCGGCCCCAGGACAATGCCGGTGCCAGGAACCGTGTGCCGACGATGATGGCCAGATCGACCTCCGGCCACAGTGCCTGGCCTTCCAACATCCCGACCGCGAGATCGTGGCGGCTGGAAATCACACCCTTGCCCGTACGGCTCATGATAATCGGTGCCTGAAGGCGTTCGGCGAAGCGACGGACTGACTCGTGCGCGTCCATCGCTCCCGCGCCGACAAAGATCGCGGGGCGACGGGAGCCGGCGATCAGTTTCAAGGCCGCTGCGACAGCGGTTGGGTCCGGTGAGGGACGCGCTGGCGCTTCCCAATTGTCCGGCAGAGTCACGGCTTCGGACTTCGCCAGAACGTCGGGTGCCATTTCCAGCACCGCGGGTTGGTGCCGGCCCGCGAGCATCGCGTCATAGGCCTGGGACAGGAGACCTGGTGCCTCCGCCGGCGAGCGCGCCAGTTCCACCCAGGGGACCACGCCGCGCAGCGCCATCTCCTGATCGCGGAGTTCGTGGGGAATCCCCAATCCCAGACCGATCTGGTGCGACGGGATTTGCCCGGTCAAACCCAGGACGGGCACATTCGATCCCGCGGCGGTCGCCAACGCGGCTGCGGTGTTCAGGATACCGGGGCCGGGAACGACCGCGAAAACACCGACCTTGCCTGAAGCCTGGGCGTAGCCGAGGGCCATATAAGCAGACCCTTGCTCATGACGCGTATGATAGGTGCGGATCGATTGCCGCTGGCCATAGAGAGCATCGTACAGAGGATCGAGTTGGATACCCGGCAGACCGAACACGGTGTCCACGCCGAAGCGCGCCAAAGTGCGGATAATCGCCTGGGCACCGGTCATGCGTTCGGACATCGTCGTTTCCTGTCATTGGTTCCGTCGCATTGAACCAATGCCGTCCAACTTGTCCAGCGCGCTTGTACGTTTGACACAATCCACATTTCCATGTTATTTTTAGCCTATCTGTTTAATTTTTGGATTTCATGGATTAGCGCCTCGATGTTCGTGCCCGCCACGGGTAAGGCCAAAGGGTTCAGAGGGATTTTCCGATCGGACAAGCGCGTTTCGGTGTCGCTTTGGTCCGTGCTTGTTGTCGCGGTTTTTGTTTGCCTGATGGAAGTAGCGTCGCTGGGCCGAGCGTCGGCGTCGGGCGATAGCTCCTACCAGACGACGTATTTTACGTCGAAGGACGGTCTGTCCTCGGTTCGCTTTTCGGATCGCACCGACGACGCAGCACTGAAGGCGGCAATTCCCACGCTTTTGGCCAAATCCGTGCAGTCCGTCGATCTGACGGCAGCCCCGGTGCAGGATATATCCGCTTTATCGGTGCTCACCGATCTTCGCGACCTGAATCTGTGCGGCACTCTGGTGCGCGATCTGTCGCCGCTGAGCAAACTGACGGCCTTGCGTTCGCTGAACCTGCAATTTGTTCGGGCCGCGGATTTTCGCCCGATTTCCGCGTTGACGGAGTTGCGGACCCTGAATCTCGGCGGAACCGAGGCACGGGATTTATCGGCCTTGTCAGGTCTGACCAATCTTCAGCATCTCGTAACCTCCGTCACAAAGGTAAAAGACCTCGGTGCGCTGGCCGGGTTGCGCCAGCTGATGTCGTTGGATCTGGGGGGAACGTCAGTGTCCTCCATCCGGCCATTGTCCGGCCTGACCAATCTGCGTTCGCTGACGTTGAACGGCACGCTCGTGAAGGATCTCCGCCCTCTGGCAGCGATGGAACATTTGCGTCGCCTCGATCTCGGCAGCACCCCCGTCGACAACGTGCAACCTTTGGCCGGCCTGCGCAGCCTTGTTTTCCTTGATTTAGAGGCGACACAGGTCCGCAATGTCGCGCCTTTGGCGAAGTTGCCGAACCTGCAATCGCTGGCCCTGGGTGGTTCACTGGTTCGGGACATGACCCCGATCGCCGCCATGGCCTTCGCTAAGACTCCGGCCGCCCAGTCCGACCTGGTCTTTACCAATCCGGTTGCGTATTGGAACGATCAGGTCAATCGCGCTATACAGACAACGAATACAGACCCGTTCAACGCCTCTCGCGCTCTCGCGATTCACAGTATCGCCGTGCTCGATACAGTGCGTTCTCTGTCGGGAGAAACCGCTTACTGGGTCCGACTCACACCTCCCACCGATATTCCGATGGGCCTGGCGATCGCGGGCGCGTCGCATGCCGTGCTGGTACAGTTGTTCCCGAACCGACGGGCGGCACTGGATGCTTCATTGACGACGGCATTGGCGCAGGAACAATCACCGGATATTCGTCAGTGGGCCGTGGAGTTTGGCCGGTCCGTGGCCAATGCCATCGTCGCATTACGCGCAAACGACGGATGGAATGTACCCACGCCGTTTCCTGGAACCGCGACACCCGGTAGTTGGCGTCCGACGCCGCAAGAGTTCCAACCGGCCCAGGTGCCGCATTGGGGCAAGGTCGCGCCCTTTGCCATGGCGGCGCCGTCCCAGTTTCGGCCGGCGGGTCCGCCGCCGATCGGTTCGCAAGCCTATCTGGAAGCGAAAGCGGCGGTCCTTGCCCTCGGGAGTACTCAATCTGCTCTGCGCACAGCCGAACAGACCGAAACCGCGCATTATTGGAGCGACGGCGCCAACACCTACACGCCGGCGGGACACTGGAACGCGATCGCAACGCAGGCAATGGTCGCACGGGGTTTGACGCTGCCGCAGCAGGCGGAGCTCCTGGCCGTGCTCAACATTGCGATCGCCGATGCCGGGATCGCGGCGGCCGACGCGAAATATCATTTCGCGGCATGGCGTCCGATTACCGCCATTCGCTCCGGCGACGACGGCGAAGCAGCGATCCCCGAATGGACACCGTTGCTGACGACCCCCAATCATCCTACCTACCTCTCCGGTCACTCGACCTTCAGCGGCGCGGCCGCCGCCGTCCTCACCGCTCGGCTTGGGCCGATGTCGTTCACCTCTCTCAGCGCGAACCTGCCGGGCATGAGCCGCGGCTTCACCAGCTTCAACGAAGCCGCCGAGGAAGCTGCCGCCAGTCGGGTATTCGGCGGCATCCATTTCGTGTTCGACAATACGGACGGCCTGGCAACCGGTCGTCGGATCGCCGCGTGGGCACTGGATGTCTTTCAGAAGCGCCAGCGTGTTCGGGACCCCGTCATTCTGGTGGAAAACCCCAAACCCGGCGCCACGGCATTCATCTCCGGCTGCGTCCTCGATAACGTCGAGCCGATCCGCGGGATGACGGTTGCGCTGGACGGCGGCAAGGCCGTCAGCATCCCCGTGAGCGAGCAGGGGCTGTTTACCGTCCCTGCGTCCATCTTACCCGATCAAAGCCCCCACGAGATCACCCTGACGGCTACCAACGCGCTGGGACGCACCGGCATGCTGACCGTGGATGTCGTCCAGGGCGTGGTGGTGCGGAACAGACGATTGGCGAACGCGGTCAATTAGCCGGCACTCTGCCCAGAATCAAAAAGGCAGAAATTTTTTAAAATTGAGTCTGGGATGTGACAGAGGGGCCTGTGGGCGGTGTGTGCAAATTAACCTTTGAACTTATCCAAAGCAGAACCTGACGTCGCCATCAGCCGAATTTGGTTCAGTCCACAGATCGTGCACATGACAGTCCTGTGAACAACCGTCGAACTATCCGAACAAGCCACCTTGCTCTGACCCCCCGGTACCGTGATAGGAAGGGCGCGGGAGATCGGTGACGGACAGGCGCCTTGTCTACCCCGGTCAGGTCCGGAAGGAAGCAGCCACGGCTTGTTCCGCTTGGGTCGTTTGCCGGTCTCCTACTCACGATAAAACCGCCGCCGCGGTCACAACCACCCTGATGGGATCGGCACCGCATGTCCGGCTTGTTTGAGGACGATCCGCTCAACGTCGATCAGGCTCCGCCGATTCCCGAAGGTCCGGGTCTTTTCGGGGAGGAACTCCCTGTTATTGTTCCGGAAACCGTCCACGCCACGCCATATCGGGTGCTGGCCCGCAAATATCGCCCGACCACGTTCGACGATCTGATTGGTCAGGAGGCAATGGTGCGCATTTTGCGCAATGCCTTCTCGATCGGACGTGTGGCGCATGCCTTTATGCTGACCGGTGTTCGCGGTGTCGGCAAAACCACCACGGCCCGCATCATCGCGCGCGCGTTGAACTGCATCGGCCCTGACGGCACCAGTGGCCCGACCGCTGATCCCTGCGGTGTCTGCACCAATTGCACGGGGATTTTGGCCGATCGACACCCGGACGTGGTCGAAATGGACGCCGCCAGCCGCACCGGCGTGGACGACGTGCGGGAGATCATCGAGGCAACGCGGTTTCGCCCGATGCAGGCGCGCACCAAGGTCTTCGTGATCGACGAAGTCCATATGTTGAGCCGCAATGCATTCAACGCATTGTTGAAAACACTGGAAGAGCCGCCGGCCCACGTGAAGTTCGTCTTCGCGACGACCGAATTGCGCAAGGTGCCGATCACTGTCCTATCGCGGTGCCAGCGCTTCGACCTGCGCCGCGTGCGGATCAGCGAACTTCACGCCTTGTTCGCCCGAATCTCCGTTAAGGAAGGCGTCGAGGTCGAACCCGCCGCCCTGGATCAGATCGCCCGGGCCGCCGACGGTTCCGTCCGCGACGGGCTCTCGATGCTGGATCAGGCTATCGCGCAGGCCGATGGGCTTATTACCGCCGGTCAGGTCGCGGATATGCTGGGCCTCGCTGATCGCGACGCGGTTTTTGATCTGTTGGAAGCCGTTATGGGCGGAAAACCCGCCGCGGCTCTGGCAATCACCGACCGAGCCTATGAACGTGGCGCCGATCTGGGCGTGCTGCTGCAGGATTTGCTGGAACTTCTGCATACCGTGACCCGGCTGAAGTCGATCCCCGGTCTCCGCGACAGTCAGGAGTTACCGGAAGCGGAGCGCACGCGTGGCGCGGAGTTGGCGGACCGTCTGAGCGTCCCATCGCTCGCGCGCGCCTGGCAGATGCTGCTCAAGGGCGTTGGTGAGGTCGAAATCGCGCCCGACCGCCGAGCAGCGGCGGAAATGGTGTTGATCAGGCTGTGTCATGTGGCGGATATGCCGCCCCCCGGCGATCTGATTCGTCGGCTCATGACCACGCCTCCGCAATCGCAAGCGGGTAA
>CANJLW010000041.1 GCA_947475245.1 Acetobacteraceae bacterium
CCAGCGTCGGGGCGTAACCGCCGAGGCGGACCTTGCCGGCATCGACAGTCGACAGCGTCGGGGCGTAGCCGCCGAGGCGAACCTTGCCGGCATCGGCGATGCTCAGCGTCGGGGCGTAGCCACCGAGGCGGACCTTGCCGGCGTCAGCAGTCGCCAGCGTCGGGGCGTAACCGCCGAGGCGGACCTTGCCGGCATCAGCAGTGCTCAGAGTCGGAGCGTAGCCGCCGAGACGGACCTTGCCGGTGTCAGCGGTCGACAGCGTCGGGGCGTAGCCACCGAGGCGGACCTTGCCGGCGTCAGCAGTCGCCAGCGTCGGGGCGTAACCGCCGAGGCGGACCTTGCCGGCATCGACAGTCGACAGCGTCGGGGCGTAGCCGCCGAGGCGAACCTTGCCGGCATCAGCGGTGCTCAGCGTCGGGGCGTAGCCACCGAGGCGGACCTTGCCGGCATCCGCAGTGGCCAGCGTCGGGGCATATCCACCGAGGCGGACCTTTCCAGCGTCAGCGATGATGTTCTGGACAACAATGGCGGCGCACTTGATCATCGGAATGGCCCTTCACTCAATCAGGTTACGGTTGTGGACCTCCGGCACCGTTCGCACCGCGATCCTCGATGAACCAATAATTTCAGATTGAGGATTTTTTATCGTTTTTTTAACGTTATCGGGCCGTCAAATCGTATCCGTACTACTTACAATCGTAAAAATCTTTTGTACTGCACACTTTCCCGCACTCACTTGTGGGCAAGACAAAAAATTGTTCATGTTTGTAAAATTTGCTGCGAACGCCGCAGTGTTCTCGCAAAAATAAACAAACTCGCCGAGCGCATGCTCGGCGAGTCTCAAACAGCGCTCTTCAGCGCAGTCCGTGCAAACGAGTCTTAAGGGAAGGGCGCTACCGGCGCGCTGTCACGCCGCCGTACCACCGACCGTTAAACCGTGAAGTTTCAGCGTCGGCTGGCCGACACCGACCGGAACCCCCTGCCCGCTCTTCCCGCAGGTGCCGATCCCCGGATCCATCGCCATGTCGTTCCCGACCATGGCGACCTTGGTCAAGGCATCCGGTCCATTGCCGATCAAGGTCGCCCCTTTGACGGGAGCCGTCACCTTCCCATCCTCGATCAAGTACGCCTCGCTGGCGGAGAACACGAACTTGCCCGACGTAATATCGACCTGGCCGCCGCCAAAGTTCACCGCGAACAGCCCGCTCTTTACCGAGGCAATCATCTCCTCCTGGCTGTGCGTGCCATCCAACATCACTGTGTTGGTCATGCGCGGCATCGGCGCGTGGGCGAAAGACTGGCGCCGACCGTTGCCGGTCATGCGCATCCCCATCAGCCGAGCATTCAGGCGGTCCTGGAGAAATCCGACCAGAACGCCATCCTCGATCAATACGGTACGACTGGTGGGAGTCCCCTCATCGTCCACCGTCAGGCTACCCCGACGGTCCGGAATTGTGCCGTCGTCGACGACCGTCACGCCCTTGGCGGCAATCTGCTTACCCAGCAGCCCCGCGAACGCAGACGTCTTTTTGCGATTGAAGTCGCCTTCCAACCCGTGGCCGATCGCCTCATGCAGCAAGATTCCCGGCCAGCCCGAGCCGAGCACAACCTCCATCTCTCCCGCCGGTGCCGGGCGTGAATCGAGATTCACGAGCGCCTGACGCAACGCCTCATCGACGGCGCCGCGCCAAACCGCTTCATTCGTCACGGCCTCGTACGCATGGCGCCCGCCGGTGCCGTAGCTGCCGGACTCCCGACGACCGTCTTTCTCAACGACAAGGGAGACATTCAGTCGGACCAAGGGCCGCAGATCGGCCACCCGCGTACCGTCCGCGCGCATGATCTGCACCGCTTGCCACTCTCCGCTCAGCGACGCCATCACCTGGATAACCCGCGAATCCTTGCCGCGGGCATAGGCGTCGATCTCTGCAAGAACACCCGTTCGGCTGGAAAACGGCATCAGTTTCAGGGGATTGGCATCAGAGTAAAGCCGAGCATTGGTGGCGCGCGGGGGTTCCGCGATCGTGCCGGTGTGTCCCATGGCAACCGCGGATACGCTGGTGGCGGCGCGCTTCAGCGACGCTTCGGAAATCTCCGCCGCATGGGCATAGCCGGTCGCCTCCCCCGCCACGGCACGCAGGCCGAACCCTAGCGCGGAATCAAATCCCGCGCTGCGAATACGCCCGTCGTCCAGGCTGATTTGCTCGCTTTCCCGGTATTCCAGGAACAACTCACCGTCGTCCGAGCCCGCCAGAGCCTGCTCGACAATGCGGCGAGCCGCCGGTTGATCGATATCGGCATCCGCCCGTTCGAAAAAGAGCTGATCGGTTACAGCGAGCGGGGTCATGCGGCGGGTTCCTTATAGCGAACAGAGCAATGCGAGCGACACGAGGGGATTAGAATGGGGACGCGCGGACGGTTTGACCACCGGTTAGTGTTGCAGGCGATCCGGCGGCAATCGAATTTCGGCCGTCGTGCCCGCGCCGGGGGTGCTCCGCAGCGCAATGGTTCCACCGTGACCCACCACCATTGCCTTGGCGATATACAGTCCGAGCCCGGCCCCCTGGTACCGACGGGAAAGTGAGCTATCCAGTTGAATGAACGGCTCGAATACGCGATCCAGCTCATCCGGGTGCATCCCGATGCCGGTATCGGTTATGGTGATCGCCAACTCACCATTCGGCGCGACCGCTACATTGACGGCGACCTTGCCGGTCCGATCGGAAAATTTGATCGCATTCGTCAGGACCTGGACCAGGGCCTGTTGCATGCGGCGTTCGTCGCACAACAAAAGCGGCAGCGGCTGCTGGATGTCGAAGTCCACAACCACGCTCGGATTATGTACCAGCGCCTGTGCCTGACGCAGCACCGTCCGGAACAGCCGCGCCAGGTCTACTTTGTCCGACGCCAACTCGAACCGGCCGCTTTCGATCCGCGCGACGTCGAGGACGATGTTGATCTGGGCCAGCAGTTGGCGCCCGGAGTCATTGATCTGCTGCGCGAATTCCGCAACATCCGCCGGGTTGGGCGCGGCTTTCTGCCGCAGCAAGGCTTCGGAAAACCCGATCACCGCGTTCAGTGGCGTGCGCAATTCATGGCTCATGGTCGCCAGAAACCGTGACTTCGCCTGATTGGCCGCTTCCGCCGCCTCTTTCGCCCGCCGCAAGGCTTCCTCGGACTCGCGGATGTCCGTCACGTCGGTATAGGTCGTGACCCAACCGCCGCCGGGCGTCGGGTCAGAGCGCATGTCCAACACGCGGCCATTCGCGCGAACGAATTGACCGGCAAGCGAAATACCGCGATCCCGCGTCAACAGGCCTTCGGCGACCGCTTCGGATTGCTCGCCCCATTCGCGGCGGGCGACCATGTGGGCAAGCAGCTCCATATCGGTGCGCCCCGGGGTCAGCAGCCCGGGCGGATGCCCCAACAGGTCGGCGGCAATGGCGTTGCTGGCAATCAACCGACGATCGGCCCCCCACAACAGCACCCCATGCGGGATACTCGCCAACATCACCGCCATTTCCCCGGCTCGGCGGGACAGTTCATCCTCCGCCTGGGTCAGCGCGGTGACGTCGGTCACTACACTGATATGACCGCCATCGGGCAATGGCGCGGTTCGTACGTCGATCGCGGTGCCGTCCGGCCGCCGCCGGCGGCGAATTTGCGGCCGGGCCGTGTCATAGGCCATTTGCTGGGCAAAGATTGTTGCCGCATTGCCCGCCCCGAACTCTCCGGATTCGGCGCGACGGCGGACGATGTCATCCATGTGGTCGCCCACCGCGACCGGTGCCCCGGCCATGACCCGCGTATAGGTCGGATTGAACAGGCTGACCCGGCGATCCGCGCCATAGACGCAAATGCCGTGGGGCACCGCATCCAATATGGAATCCAGCAATTGCGCCCGTCGGCGCGCTTCGTTTTCGGCCTGTGCCAGGCGGCTGATGTCGGCGACGGTTATCGTCCAGCCGCCGTCGGGCAACGGGTCGGATACCACGTCCACGACCTGCCCGCTCGCCAGAATGCGCCGCATGGCGGACGGTACGGTGCGATCCGCGCGCCGCTGTGCGTCCAGGAACGCACGCCCGTCGGCACCGGCAAACTCGTCGTGTGCCTCCAGGCGTTCGAGAAGCGCCTGGAACGACAACCCGGGAATGATGCGATCGGACGGGATACCGAACAGTTCCGCGAATCGCGGGTTGGAAAACAGCAGGGTGCCGTTGGCGCGAAAGGCCGCGAGGCCGACGCGCAGCGTCGCGAGCGCGGTCGTCGTTTGGGCCAAGGCCCCTTCGGCCTCGGTCCGCGCGGCGATCAGCGCCGTGGTTTCGATCGCGCTGACGATGTAACCGCCATCCGGCAGCGGCGTATTGTACAGATCGAAACTGCGTCCCTGAAAGGTCCGCCGGCGCAATCGCCCGGTTTGCGTGCGATCCGGCGCCATGACGGCGGCAACCTGCGCCTCTGGATCGCCCGGGCCGTAGACGCCACGCAAGGCAGATGCCCGCACTGCCTGTTCCACCGGCGTGCCGGGGGGAATGCCGTTCGGCGGCAGATCGAGCGAGCGATGGAAGGCTGCGTTCATCATCATGATGCGCTTGCCCGCGTCGACGAACGCGATGCCGATCGGCAATGCCTCAAAGATCGATTCAAGCGATACGGGGACGAGCGGTTGTTCGGGCCCGTCGCTCATGAATCTATCGCCGGCCTGTCGGCGATGGACCGGTGCAACAGGCCTAGTGCCGCGGTCAGCAGCAGAATCGCACCGACCTGATGGGCGACGCCCAATGTCGGGGGCACCACGGCGAGCAGGGTTGCGATCCCAAGGCTGTATTGGCCGATTGCCGCGAGGCCCAACGCGATCGACCAGCGCCGAGTGTCCGGATGCTGGATTCCTCGAATGGCGGCGACGATGGCCAGGATCAGCGTACAGCTGGCCAAAAGCCGGTGGTTGAATTGAACGCTGGCGATGTTCTCGGTCAGGTTCAGCAGGAACGGGTCGAGCCGAGCATAGGCTTCGGGGATCAGACGCCCGTCCATCAATGGGAAGGTGTTGTAGTCGAGACCGGCGCGCAGCCCGGCGACGAAGCCGCCGGCGAGGATCGTCAACGCGATCAGAGCGCATACCGCCGCGATGAGACGCCGACCTCGACGTGTGCCGTCCAGCCGAGGCGCGGGCTTCGGCAGGAGTGACAGCCCGGTCCACAACAGCGCGCCATATAAGAGTACGGCCAAGGCCAGATGGATTACCAGGCGATAGGGCGATACCGTCGTCGCTTCGGCGAAAAAGCCGGATCGCACCATGAACCAGCCGACGAAGCCCTGCATGCCGCCGAGGAGGCATATTCCGAACAGGCGGAGGATCATGGGCCGATCGAGGCGCCTGGTGGCCCAGAACCAGATCAAGGGACCGATAAAGGCGACGCCCATCATGCGCCCCCAGAATCGATGGATCCATTCGAGCCAGAAGATGCGCTTAAACCCGTCCAGCCCGAACCCGTCATTGACCAGGTTGTATTGCGGGATTTGCCGGTAAAGGTCGAACAGACGGTGCCATTCGGCGTCGGACAAGGGCGGCAGAGTACCCATGATGGGTGCCCATTCCATAATCGACAGACCGGAGCCTGTGAGCCTGGTCGCGCCGCCAAGAGCGATCATGACGAGAATCATGCCCGCGACGCAGAAAATCCACGCCGCGACCAGTCCGCGATTTCGCGGGTCGGAAGCCTGGTCGGCGGCTGAAGCGCCGGGAAAGTCCCGCACATCAAAGGGCATGGGCAGGCTTATACATCCAGGCACGATCAGCACGAAGCCTTATCCTGAGGACGAGCGCGGCGTGACGAGAGTGACCGAAGCGAAGCGCGACGATCGGCCGCGTTGCCCTTGATCGGCCTCGACAGCGCGATTACCTGTGCAACCGGGAAGGATACCGGGTTGGACGATTTCGCCCTGGCTTGCGGCCAATGGCGCTGACCGCGATATGAATTTTCGATCATCCCTTGATCGACGCGGCGTTAATCCCAGGGGAATAGCGCCTGTTATCAAGAAATTAGCACTCGGCACGCAAAAGTGCCAAAGCCCCTTGACTCGCATCCGTCGCGCGCCTAGATCGCTGGCACTCCCAATGCGGGAGTGCTAACACCGGTTCCATGGTCCTGAACCGGTCGCGGCAACCCCAACGCATACACTGGCTCAGACTCAACTCCAGGAGCGATCCGAATGAAATTCCGTCCTCTGCACGACCGGGTCGTGGTCCGTCGGCTCGACGCCGAAGAAAAGACCGCGGGCGGCATCATCATCCCCGACACGGCCAAGGAAAAGCCGATGGAAGGCGAAGTGATCGCCGTGGGCCCCGGCGCCCGCAACGAACAGGGCCAGATTGTGGCTCTCGACGTGAAGGCCGGCGACAAGATCCTGTTCGGCAAGTGGTCCGGCACCGAAGTGCGCCTCGATGGCGAAGAACTCCTGATCATGAAGGAGTCCGACATCATGGGCATCATCGACGGCACGCCGGCGAAGAAGAAGTAAGTTCGCGTCAGCTCAGGCTACGCAAACCCATCCAGACCTACTGACAACGAGGGAATACAAATATGGCTGCCAAGGACGTTCGCTTCGGCGGTGACGCTCGCGCACGCATGCTGCGTGGCGTAGACATTCTGGCCGACGCCGTGAAGGTGACGCTGGGCCCGAAAGGCCGCAACGTTGTCCTCGACAAAAGCTTCGGCGCGCCGCGGATCACCAAGGACGGCGTGACCGTCGCCAAGGAGATCGAACTGGCCGACAAGTTCGAGAACATGGGCGCCCAGATGGTGCGCGAAGTGGCCTCGAAGACCAACGACATCGCGGGCGACGGCACCACCACCGCCACCGTTCTGGCGCAGGCGATCGTTCGTGAAGGCTCCAAGGCGGTTGCCGCCGGCATGAACCCGATGGACCTGAAGCGCGGCATCGACAAGGCCGTCGCGGCCGTCGTCGAAGAACTGAAGAAGCGCTCCAAGAAGATCACCACCCAGGCGGAAACCGCCCAGGTCGGCACGATCTCCGCGAACGGAGAAACCGAAATCGGCAAGATGATCGCGGAAGCGATGCAGAAAGTCGGTAACGAAGGCGTGATCACGGTCGAAGAAGCCAAGGGCGTGGCGACCGAACTCGACGTCGTCGAAGGCATGCAGTTCGATCGCGGCTATGTCTCCCCGTATTTCATCACGAATGCGGAGAAGATGATCGCCGATATGGATCAGCCCTATATCCTGATCCACGAAAAGAAGCTGTCCGGCCTGCAGCCGATGCTGCCGCTGCTGGAAAGCATCGTGCAGTCCGGCCGTCCGCTGGTGATCATCGCCGAAGACGTTGAGGGCGAAGCCCTTGCGACTCTCGTCGTGAACAAGCTGCGCGGTGGCCTGAAGGTCGCGGCCGTGAAGGCGCCGGGCTTCGGCGATCGTCGTAAGGCGATGCTCGAAGACATCGCCATCCTGACCGGCGGCACCGTGATCAGCGAAGACCTCGGCATCAAGCTGGAGACGGTGAAGCTCGCCGACCTCGGCAAGGCCAAGAAGATCCTGATCGAAAAAGAAAACACCACGATCGTCGAAGGCGCCGGCAAGAAGGCCGACATCCAAGGCCGTTGCACGCAAATCCGGGCGCAGATCGAGGAAACCACCTCGGACTACGACCGCGAGAAGCTGCAGGAACGTCTGGCGAAGCTGGCCGGCGGCGTTGCCGTCATCCGCGTCGGCGGCTCCACCGAGATCGAAGTGAAGGAACGCAAGGATCGCGTTGACGACAGCCTGCACGCCACCCGCGCGGCGGTCGAAGAAGGCATCGTTCCGGGCGGCGGTGTTGCCCTGGCTCGTGCGTCGCTCGTCCTCGGCAAGCTGAAGGCCGATAACGACGACCAGCGCGTCGGCATCGACATCATCCGCAAGGCGATCCAGACCCCGCTGCGCCAGATCGCGGAAAACGCCGGTGAAGACGGCGCCGTGATCGCCGGCAAGACCCTGGAAAACGACGACTACGCGTATGGCTTCGACGCGCAGTCCGGCGTGTTCAAGGACTTGGTCAAGGCCGGCATCATCGACCCGACGAAGGTCGTGCGCACGGCTCTGCAGGATGCGGCCTCCGTCTCCGGCTTGCTGATCACCACCGAAGCGATGGTGGCCGATCGTCCGGAGAAGAAGGGCCCGCCGATGCCCCCCGGCGGCGGCGGCATGGGCGGCATGGACGGCATGGACTTCTGATCACGGACCGTGCCGAGCGGGACAGGATTTGTCTCGGTCGGAACGCCTTGTCAGACCACGAAAGGCGAGCCTCACGGCTCGCCTTTTTTGTGCCATAATATGAGAATTCTCGATATAAGAAAACAACGCCGCAATAATCCTTTATTCTTGCGTTATTGCCGGTTGTTGGTCCGCGTCCTGTAGAAATTGACGTAACCTCGCCCTGCGCAGGTAATAAATCGCCCGAGATTGACAGCCATTGCGCTTTCTGCGCCTGATATGGTTTGCAATCGTATTTTGGCTTGCCTTGCTGCGCTTCCGTCCCTCGGGTGCCCCCAAGATATCCAAAGGCCCGGTTGGCTATCGACGTCGGGCGCTCTTGCTCGGCGTCCAAGACGGAGTTCGACGCAGATAATGGCTACCGGCACAGTCAAGTGGTTCAATACCACCAAGGGATTCGGGTTCATCATGCCGGCTGATGGCGGCAAGGATGTCTTCGTTCACATCACAGCAGTTCAAGCCGCCGGCCTACGCGGCCTTAATGAAGGCCAGGCGGTCAGCTACGAGGTTGTTATGGAGCGCGGTAAAGCCGCCGCCACCAACCTCAAGGTCTGAGCTTCCCCTCAACCTCCAACCTCACCCGTCGTAACAGACGGGTCACGTACTGACAGGAGTGACCAAACCATGGCCGTTGGAACAGTAAAATGGTTCAATGCAACCAAGGGCTTCGGCTTTATCATGCCGCAAGATGGCGGCAAGGACGTCTTCGTTCACATCACGGCGGTTCAGGCCGCGGGCCTTAAAGGCTTGAACGACGGACAGAAAGTGACGTTTGAAGTTGCCATGGAACGCGGCAAGGCCGCCGCCACCAACCTCAAACTCGCCTGAAGCGATCCTTCGGATCGAGACCTAGAATCGGGTCGCGACCCGGGGCCAACCCCGGACGCGGCCCGTTTCGTTTTTGCGTAGCCACCGCTATTCCGTGACAAAATCCTCGGCGCGATAGCCCTGGGCAAACAGGAGCGCGCGCAAATTGCCGTGATCGACTCGCGCCCGAGCCTCCGCCGCGACAATCGGCTTGGCATGAAACGCGACTCCAAGCCCCGCGTGGCGCAACATATCCAGATCGTTCGCCCCATCGCCGACCGCCAAGGTCGCCGACAGCTTGATGCCCCGTTCGGCGGCAAGCTCGTTCAACGCCAGTAGTTTCGCCTCCCGATCCAGAATCGGTTCGGCCACCTGACCCAGCAGCACCGCGCCGTCGTCGAGCAGAACATTCGCACGGTGCAGGGCGAAGCCCAGCCGATCGGCGACGCGCTGGGTGAAGAAGGTGAACCCGCCGGACACCAACGCTGTCAGCGCGCCCCGCGCGCGCATCGTCGCGACCAGCTCACGCGCGCCCTCCGTCAGTCGCACCCGCTCCCACGTCGCCTCCAAAGCCGCTAGCGGCAAGCCCTGGAGCATGGCGACACGCTCACGCAGGGCATCCTTGAAATCCAGCTCTCCGTTCATCGCCCGCACGGTGATGGCGGCGATGCGGTCCTTGATACCGGCGAAATCGGCCAGCTCGTCCAGCGTTTCACCGGTAATGATCGTGCTGTCCATGTCGGCGATCAGCAACGCCTTGCGCCGCCCGCGCGGCTTGACCGCGATGGCGTCGATCGCCGCGTCGCCCAGGGCAGATCGCAACAGATCGAGATCGGGCGGCCCCGCGACGGCGAATTCGGCTGCCTCGCCGTCGGCCAGGATCGTCGCCGGTCCGCCGGACAGCAATTCGCGCGCCAGATCGATCTGGGCCTGGGTCAGGGATGCCGAGGTTCTGTCGGCGACGAGTATCAGGATATGGCTCATACGGCTCCCTTACACCGTGTAGCGCGGGGAGCAAGCAAGCATATGATTGGCGCGCGCTCACCGATCCGCTACGGGCAGTGGATGATCCCACCCTCCGCGAATCCAACCGCCGTCATTGTCGCCGGTCCCACGGCCAGCGGGAAATCCGCGCTGGCCCTCGCGCTTGCCGAACACCTATCCGGCACGATCGTCAACGCAGATTCCATGCAGGTGTATCAAGACCTGCGGGTGTTGACGGCCCGACCGACCGAGGAGGAGGAAGCGCAGGTGCCGCACTTATTATATGGCACGGTTCCGGCTTCCCGGGCGGGCAGCGTCGCGTCCTGGCGCGATGCCGCGTTGGACGCCATGCGCGCGGTCCACGCCGCCGGTCGGCTGCCGATCCTGACCGGCGGAACCGGCCTCTATTTCGCATCCCTGACGGAAGGCCTGGCCGCCGTCCCCGACCCGGGACCGGACGCCCGCGCCGAAGCGCGCGCTTTGCTGACGCGAATCGGCGCGGAGGCAATGCATGCGGGGTTGGTCAAGGTCGATCCCGCAACCGCGCACCGCATCAAGCCGATGGATGGGCAGCGTGTCGCGCGGGCGTGGGAGGTCTGGTCCGGAACCGGCCGCGGTCTGGCGGCGTGGCAGCAGGAACGACTTCCCCCCGCGCCCTGGGCATTCCGTGCCATTCGGCTCGACCCGCCGCGCGACGATCTGCGATCGGCCATCGCCCATCGCTTTTCCGCGATGCTGCGCGCCGGTGCGATCGGCGAGGTCGAAGCGCTGCTGGCCCAAGGTCTGGACCCTGCCCTGCCCGCGATGCGCGCCCATGGCGTGCCGGAGTTATCGGCCTACCTGCGGGGCGACATCGATCTGGCGGAAGCCGAAAGACGCGCGACCTTGGTCACCGGACAGTACACGAAGCGTCAGGCGACCTGGTTCAGACATCACGCTTTAGCACAAGAGGCATGCACGATTACGATTCATGCTCGGATTTCCGATAATTCGCAATTATCGGAAAGAAATATCGCAGAATCGATATCATTTATTGAAAACATGGCTTGACGCACCGCAACAGCCGTCCTATCCGTCCGCCTCTTTTCACGGGGACCCAGACAATGACGGTCGAACTCGCCCAATCCGGAGCCGAAATCCTGCTGCGCGCGCTCAAGGAACAGGGCGTCGAGGTCATTTTTGGCTATCCCGGCGGCGCGGTGCTGCCCATTTACGACGCGCTGTTTCACCAGAACGCCATCCGCCATGTGCTCGTGCGCCAGGAAGGCGGCGCGGTGCATGCCGCCGAAGGCTACGCACGCAGCACCGGTAAGGTCGGTGTCGTGCTGGTGACCTCCGGCCCCGGGGCCACCAACGCCGTCACCGGCCTCGTCGATGCGCTGATGGACAGCATTCCGATCGTTTGCCTGACCGGACAGGTGCCGACGCATCTGATCGGCAACGATGCGTTCCAGGAAGCCGACACGACGGGCATCACCCGGCCGGCGACGAAGCACAATTACCTGGTCAAGCGCCCGGAAGACCTGGCGCGCGTGGTGCACGAGGCGTTTTACGTTGCCCGCAGCGGTCGACCCGGCCCGGTGGTGATCGACCTGCCCAAGGACATCGTCATCAACAAGGCCCCGTGGTCGGAAGCCGCCCCGACCCACAAAAGCTATCGTCCGCAGACACAGCCCGACCTCGCACAGATCGACAAGGCCGTCGCTCTGCTGAAGCAGGCGAAGCGTCCGATGATCTATGCGGGCGGCGGCGTGATCAATTCCGGTCCGGCCGCGTCGGAGGCATTGGCCCGCTTCGCCCGCACCACAGGCTTTCCGGTGACCAATACGCTGATGGGTCTCGGCTGCTACCCTGCGTCCGACCCGCAATTCGTCGGCATGCTGGGCATGCACGGCACCTACGAAGCCAATCTCGCGATGCATGGCTGCGACGTGCTGCTCGCCGTCGGTGCCCGCTTCGACGACCGTGTCACCGGTCGGCTGAACGCCTTCAGCCAGGGATCGCGCAAGATCCACATCGATATCGACGGCTCCTCGATCAACAAGAACGTCCCGGTGGAAATCCCAATTCTGGCCGATGCCGGTCTGGCCCTGGCCGCGCTCGAAGCCGCCTGGGCCAACAGCGGCGAACCCACGGATACCCAATCCGTGGCAAGCTGGTGGCGGCAGATCGACGAATGGCGCGCCGTGGACAGCCTGAAATACGTCCAGGACATGACCAAGGGCGCGGTCATCAAGCCGCAATATGCCATCGAACGCCTGTATGCGATCGCCAAGGAGATGGGGAAGGAAATCTTCATCACGACAGAGGTCGGTCAGCACCAGATGTGGGCCGCGCAGTACTTCAAGTTCGAAGAACCCAACCGCTGGATGACGTCGGGCGGTCTCGGCACCATGGGCTATGGGCTGCCGGCGGCAATGGGCGTGCAGATCGCCCACCCCGACGCGCTGGTGATCGATATTGCCGGCGAAGCGTCGATCCTGATGAACATTCAGGAAATGGGCACGCTGTCGCAATACCGCCTGCCGGTGAAGGTGTTCATCCTGAACAACGAGTACATGGGCATGGTTCGCCAGTGGCAGGAATTGCTGCACGGCGGCCGCTATTCCGAAAGCTACTCCGCCGCGCTGCCCGATTTCGTCAAGCTCGCCGACGCCTTCCACGCGAAAGGCCTGCGCGCCACCAGCGTCGATCAACTCGACGACACCATCCGAGAGATGCTGGCCTGCCCGACCGCCGTCATCTGCGACATCGCCGTCGATCAAAAGGAAAATTGCTTTCCGATGATCCCCAGCGGCGCGGCGCATAACGAGATGATCCTGGGGCCGGAGCATGAAGCAACGTCCGCGGGCATTACCGACGCCGGCATGGCGCTGGTCTGACCTTACCCAGTCTTTTGCCCCCCACCCTCGATCGCTTCGTTCAAACACCCGGTTAAAATCATGCCCTCCCCGACAGATACGACAGAGCGCAGCGCGACCATTTCCGTGCTGGTGGACAATGAAGCCGGCGTGCTGGCGCGCGTCATCGGCCTGTTCTCCGGTCGCGGCTATAACATCGACAGCCTGACGGTCGCCCCGGTCGACGCCGATGCGCAGCTTAGCCGCATCAACATCGTCACCTCCGGCACTGCCATGGTAATCGAACAGATCAAGGCGCAGCTCGATCGCCTGGTGCCTGTCCACCGCGTGTCGGACCTGACCCAGGAAGGCCCGCACGTCGCGCGTGAGATGGCCCTGGTCAAGGTGATCGGCATCGGCGAAAAGCGCGTCGAGGCCTTGCGCATCGCCGACACCTTCCGCGCCCGTGTCGTTGACACGACGGTGCAGAGCTTCGTCTTTGAGTTGACGGGAGCCAGCGACAAGATCAATGCCTTTATCGAACTGATGCGCGATCTCGGCCTGTCCGAGGTCTCACGCACCGGCGTCGCCGCGCTGGCCCGCGGCAAAATCACCATCTGATTTCGACAGCAACAAGGAACTTCTCTCATGCGCGTCTATTATGACCGTGACGCCGACGTGAACCTGATCAAGGGCAAGAACGTCGCCATCATCGGCTATGGCAGCCAGGGCCATGCCCATGCCAACAACCTTAAGGACAGCGGCGCGGCCAACCTCGCCGTCGGCCTGCGCGCCGGTTCCGCCGGTATCGCCAAGGCGGAAGCCGCCGGGCTCAAGGTCATGGACCCCGCCGACTGCGCCAAATGGGCCGATGTCGTCATGGTGCTGACGCCCGACGAAGGCCAGGGCGATCTCTATCGCGAAAAGCTGCACGCCAACATGAAGCCGGGCGCGGCACTCGCCTTCGCGCACGGCCTGAACGTGCATTTCAACCTGCTCGACCCGCGCGCTGACATCGACGTGTTCATGATCGCGCCCAAGGGCCCCGGCCACACCGTGCGCAGCGAATACCAGCGCGGCGGCGGCGTCCCCTGCCTCGTTGCGGTTTCTCAGAACCCCTCAGGCAACGCGCTGGAAGTCGCGCTGTCCTACGCCTCCGCCATTGGCGGCGGACGCGCCGGCATCATCGAGACGACCTTCAAGGAAGAATGCGAAACCGACCTGTTCGGTGAGCAGGTCGTGCTCTGCGGCGGCCTCGTGGAACTGATCAAGGGCGGTTACGAGACCCTGGTCGAAGCGGGCTATGCTCCGGAAATGGCCTATTTCGAGTGCCTGCATGAAGTGAAGCTGATCGTGGACCTGATCTACGAAGGCGGCATCGCCAACATGAACTACTCGATCTCCAACACGGCGGAATACGGCGAATACGTCACCGGCCCCCGCATCATCACGGACGAAACCAAGGCCGAGATGAAGCGCGTTCTGGCCGACATCCAATCCGGCCGCTTCGCCCGCGACTGGATGCTGGAAAACAAGGTCAACCAGTCCAGCTTCAAGGCGACCCGCCGCCGTCTGGCCGAACATCCGATCGAGGAAATCGGCGCCAAGCTGCGCGCCATGATGCCCTGGATCAGCAAAAACGCCCTGGTGGACAAGACCAAGAACTAACCCACCGCCAAGTCATCACCCGGTTGACAAGGGGCGTGTGCGAACACGCCCCTTGACTTATGATAGCCCCGGGTGAACCTCCCACTATGCTCAACGCCTTCAACTGCCAGAACGGCCAGCCCTCCCGCATCGTCGATGTCGGGCACGACGATGCCCTGCGCGACGCGGTTTGGATCGATCTGGTCAGTCCGACCGACGACGAAATCGCCCGCGTCGTCCGTGTCACCGGCATCGTGCCGCCGACCGAGGCGGATGTCAGCGAAATCGAAACTTCCAGCCGTCTCGCGATGCGCGAAGGTATCCTCTATCTCAGCATGCCCCTGGTCACCCTGGCCGACGGGCCGCGATCGAGCGCCGTCGGCTTCGTCCTGGCGCGGGAGCGTCTGATCACCGTCCGCTTCGCAACCAGCCGCAGCTTCGATGCCTTCGCCAAGCATCTGCCGCGCGGTCAGACCGGCGCGGACAGCGGTGCCTATATCTTTGTTGCGCTACTGGAAATCATCGTCGATCGGCAGGCCGACGGGCTGGAACAGGTTCGCATCGACCTGGACGCCATCTCCCACCGCATATTCGGCATGGGATTGCAGCAGGAAGGCGGACGCAAGGAAGAAGATGCCGCCCTGCGCCAGATCCTCGGCGCCCTCGGCAGGATCGGCGACCTGATCTCCCATATCCGCGAAACCGGCGTCGGCGCGGCGCGCATCGTCCCCTACGTCGAAGCCATGACCCGAGACTGGCTTCCCAAGGACCTTCGTGCTCGCTTAAAGACCCTGCGAAGCGATATTGCCTCGGTCAGCGATTTCGACACCCATCTGAACGACAAGCTGCAATTCCTGCTCGACGCCACGCTGGGTTTCATCAACATCGCCCAGAATAACGTGATGAAGGTGATGACGATCACCTCCGTCGCCGGAATTCCGCCCGTGCTGGTCGCCGGCATCTACGGCATGAATTTCAAAGCCATGCCGGAGCTGGAATGGCAGTGGGGCTATGCCTACGCGCTGGCGATGGTTCTGATAACAACGATCATCCCCTTGGCGATCTTCCGCTGGCGAAAGTGGATCTGACATGACGGCACGCATCGAGGTCATCCAGGCCGATATCACCACGCTGGCGATGGATGCCATCGTCAATGCCGCGAACGAAACATTGCTGGGTGGCGGCGGTGTCGACGGTGCCATCCATCGCGCGGCCGGACCTGGGCTGCTCGCGGAATGCCGGACGCTGGGCGGTTGCTCGACCGGCGAAGCCCGGATCACACAGGGGTACAGGCTGCCCGCGCGCTACGTCATCCATACGGTTGGCCCGATCTGGCGCGGCGGCGAGGCCGGCGAACCCGCGTTGCTCGCCAGTTGCTACAGTCAGAGCCTGACGCTGGCCGTCGCGAACAATGTGACCACCATTGCGTTCCCGGCCATCAGTTGCGGCGTCTACGGCTACCCGATTGAACCCGCGGCGCGGATCGCCATGGACACGGTCCGGCAATTTTTGGCGCACAACGAAACCATCCAACGCGTGGTCTTCGCCTGCTTCGGCGATCGGATCGAAACCGCCTTCGCCACGGCGCTGGCATGAGCGACGATACCGACGCCATCGAAGCCGCCATCGCCCTGCTGGTGCCTCGGCTTCTGGGCACGCTCGATCGGCTCGCGTTGATCGGTCGCCACCTGCATCCGCCCCATATCCCGGAACTGGCGGAGGCGATCGGCGACCGCGACAACTTCCTGAGCGAAGCACGCGACGCGGCGAACGCGCTGTCCTGGCCAGATACGCTGGCGGGCTTCCATGACCCACTCGATGTCGCCGCGCGCTATACGCTGCAAGCCTGCTCCGGCCTGCGGGCGGCCGCGACACAAGACAACGGCCTGCGAGAGGCATACCGCGCCCTGCGCCAAACCGCGCGCGCGATGGAGGCGTTGTACGACCTCAAGGATGCCCTTCGGACACTCGATCTCTGGTTTCTCAATCCAGACCAACGCGCCGACCCCGCGCTTCTGGATCGGTTGTCGCACAAACCCGCCACGGGCGGCGTGGTGCATGTCGCGAACGAACGCACCGAACGCGGCGGGTTTTCGGTGTATTTTCCGGAAAACCACGACCCGAATGCGCCCTGCCCGCTGGTCATGGCGCTGCATGGCGGCTCCGGCCACGGGCGGCAATTCCTTTGGAACTGGATCAGGGAAGCGCGCGGCCGCGGGTTGACCGTCGTCACGCCAACCTCCACCGGAGAGACCTGGTCACTCATGGACCCGGAAATCGACATCGCGCATTTGACCCGCGTGCTGGATCGGGTGCGCGAGCACGTCGCGGTAGATCCCGAACGCCTGTTGCTGACGGGTATGAGCGACGGCGGCACGTTCACGTTGTTGGCGGGCCTGACCGAGGAGTCACCCTTCACCCATCTGGCCCCCGTGGCCGCGAGTTTCCATCCGCTGCTGCTGACCATGACGGAGCCCGACCGGATCGCCGGCCTGCCGATCTATCTTGTGCACGGGGCGTTGGACTGGATGTTCCCGGTCTCGACCGGCAGAACGGCCAGCCGAGCGTTAAGCGCCGCCGGCGCGCGCGTGACGTATCGGGAAATCGATGATCTCTCGCACGTCTACCCGATCGACGAAAACAACCGGATCATCGACTGGCTGACATAGAAATGCCGGGGCGCGACGCGCCCCGGCACCGGAAGAACGTCGTTATCAGCGCGCGGTATCTTCAGAGAAGATATCGCGATCCTTGGTTTCAGGCACGAACAGCATACCGATCACCACCGTGGCCGAGGCGATCACGATCGGATACCACAGACCGTAGTAGATGCTCCCGCTTTGGGCGTTCATCGCGAACATCGTCGCCGGCAGCAGCCCGCCGAACCAGCCATTGCCGATATGGTACGGCAGCGACATGGATGTGTAGCGGATGCGGGTGGGGAACAGCTCCACCAGCGCCGCGGCGATCGGACCGTAGACCATGGTGACCAGAATCACCAGGAAGGTCAGGATCAACACCAGCGTAAACGGCTGCGCCCGGAAGATGTCGACGGGGTTCGACATCTTGACGACCGAAGGGTTGGACGCGGCCGGATAACCGACGGCGGCGAGTGTTTCGGCCAGCGACTTGTTGAACGCCGCAAGCTGGGCGGCACGCTGCGCGCCGGCCTTGATCAGATCGACCGACTGGACCGTCTTGTCGCCGATCTTGATTGTCGCCAGCGTCCCCGCCGCGACGTTTTCTTGCGAATAGGTCACGGACGCGCGGGCCAGGGCGGCTTTCGCGACGTCGCAGCTATTGGTGAACGCCGCCGTTCCCGTCGGGTTGAACTGGAACGAACAGTCGTTCGGGTCGGCCACGACAACGACTTTCACCGTCTCGTGCGCTTTCGTCAGGGCCGGATTGGCAACCTGCGCCATGTACTGGAAGACCGGGAAATAGGTGATCGCGGCAATCAGACATCCGCCCAGGATGATCGGCTTGCGCCCGATCTTGTCCGACAGCCAGCCGAACAACACGAACCCGCCGGTGCCGAGAGCGAGCGACCAGGCCACCAGAAGATTGCCGGTGAAGCTGTCGACCTTCAGCACCGAGGTCAGGAAGAACAGCGCATAGAACTGACCAGAGTACCAAACTACGCCCTGACCCGCGACCAGACCGAACAGCGCGAGAATGGCCCACTTGGCGTTGCTCCACTGACCGAACGCTTCGGTCAGCGGCGCCTTGGAATGGGTGCCTTCGGACTTCATTTTCACGAAGGCGGGGCTTTCGGCCAACTGCAACCGAATCCAGACCGAAATCGCCAGCAGCAGGATCGACACCAGGAACGGAATACGCCAGCCGTAAGAGCGGAAGTCGTCGGCGCTCATGGACGATTGGGTAAACAGGATGACCATCAGCGACATGAACAGGCCCATGGTCGCGGTCGTCTGAATCCAGCTGGTATAGAAGCCGCGTCGCCCGTGCGGGGCGTGTTCGGCGACATAGGTCGCGGCACCGCCATACTCGCCGCCAAGGGCGAGGCCCTGCAGCAGACGCAGGATAATGAGAATGATCGGCGCGGTCAGGCCGATCTGGTCGGAGGTCGGCAGAATGCCGACGACGAACGTCGACGAGCCCATGATCAGAATGGTGATCAGGAAGGTGTATTTCCGCCCGACCAGATCGCCCAGCCGCCCGAACACAAGCGCGCCGAAGGGGCGCACCAGGAAGCCGGCCGCGAATGCCAGAAGGGCAAAGATGTTCCGGGTATTTTCATCGAACTGGCTGAAGAACTTCGCGCCGATGACGGCTGCGAGCGAGCCGTACAGATAGAAGTCATACCACTCGAACACTGTGCCGAGAGAGGAGGCGATAATGACCTTTTTCTCTCCGGCGGACATTGGCCGCGGCGCCTGGGCCGCCATGCCCCCTTGCGATCTGGATCCGCTCATTGACGGTTTCACCTTTCCCGAACGTTGGTCGACCGACCGCGATGAAGTCTCGAATCGGCGTCAATCCCGAATAGCAGGATATGAGCAAATCGTAACCCTGGCTTGCCAATTTTTACCGGCGACCGAGGCTATTGAGACACACCCGCCGGAACTACCAGCTTTCGAGCAGCGCCCGCGTTTCCCGCACCCCGACGTCCCATATCCCGGCCATCTCGGCATCCGAGCGTTGGTAGCGCCCGCCGAAATTGCCGTCATCGAGCATCAAGCGGACCTCGAACGGCGGCAGCGTGCGCAAACGGTCGATGTCGACCATCTCCTTGGCCTCGTCCGGCGTGGCTTGCCCCGGCAGTCGGGTCCACGGGTAGTTTTCCATCCAACTGGCATGACCGGCCACCGGATCGACCTCCGCCATTGCCTTTGCCGTCAACGGCGCTTTCCACCAGTCGTGAAACCGCACCCGGGCGTCGGGGTTATCCATCATCCATTCCTGCGCCAGGGCGGCGGCGGGCTGATTGCCGCCATGGCCGTTCACGATCAGAATTCGCCGGAACCCCGTGTGCTTCAGACTGTCGAAGATGTCGCGCAGCAAGGCCGCGTAGGTCGCCACGCGCAGCGTGACGGTGCCGGAGTAACCGCTGAAATAGGGCGTCAGCCCGTACGACAGCACCGGAAAAACGGGTATACCCAACGGCTCCGCCGCCTCGACCGAGACGCGTTCAGCCAGGATGGCGTCGGTAGCAAGCGACAGTCCCGCGTGTTGTTCGGTGCTGCCCAGAGGCAGGATGCAACGATCGTCATGGCGGACCCAGTCTTCCACCATCCGCCAATCCATGTCCGCGATACGCATAGGTGCCCCCGCCGGCGATTATCGCTGAAAGCTGACCGTGCTTCGGGTCCGCGTCAATCCGACACGCGCTCGGCTCAGGACTGGCCGCCGACCAGACGATCGCAGCTTCGGCGGCCGGACATCAGGCAATCCTCGATCGATGCCTTGGAGCGCAATTCGTGAACCAGAAACAAACCCGCGACCAGCAACAGCAGAATGACCGCCATCGCGGCAAGGCTGGCGGTCTGACGATCCGCCTCGGCAGCCTCGTTTGGCTTTTCCGTCCACACGTGCCGGGAATACATGGTGTCCCCCTATGCGGCGATCTGACCATGAACTGGGGGGAAGGCAAAGTTCGGATTCCGGATGATTGCCTCGCGTGCGGCGCATGCCCATAACAGCCGCCATGTCCCGCGCCGGTCTTCGCCATCTGAGTACCGATCCCCGTTTCGCCGCGCTGATCCGGCGCGTCGGTCCTCCTCGGCTGGAAATCGACAAGGGACGCGATTTGTATGAGGCGTTGGTGCGTGCCATCGCGCATCAACAACTGCACGGCAAGGCGGCGGAAACGATCCTGGGGCGCTTCGCCGCCCTGTATCCCGATCAGCCATTTCCCACCCCGACGCAGGTCCTCGCGACATCCGACGAAGCGTTGCGCGGCTGCGGATTTTCGGGTTCCAAGGTCGCGGCGATCCGCGATGTCTGCGCCAAGGCCGTCGACGGCGTCATTCCATCGCGTCGCAGCGCCGCAAGACTGACCGACGAAGCGTTAATCGAACGTCTGATCAGTATCCGCGGCGTCGGCCGATGGACGGTGGAAATGCTGCTGATCTTTACCCTCGGTCGCCCCGATGTCCTTCCGATCGACGATTTCGGCGTGCGAGAGGGTTATCGCGTGCTCTACGGCCTTGATGCACAGCCGAAGCCACGGGCGCTGGCGGAGATCGGGCTGGCCTGGGCACCGTATCGCTCGCTCGCGACCTGGTATCTTTACCGGGCGGTCGAGGAGGCCCGGCGCCAGACCCCAACCGGCCGAGCGTAGTTGCGGTCGAGGATAGTGTGGAAGAACTGTAAAGCCGGCACGGCTATCCGCTGGACAGAGAGCATGGTAACGGACGGCTCAATGATTTGGGGTTACGCGTGACTAGGTTGTTTAAGGCCATTGAGGAATGGGCATCGCAAAGCGACGATCGGGTACGTCTGCTTGTTTTGCTTGTTTGGCTGGGCTTTGGGGCGATTGTCCTCGGCGCGACGCTGCTTGCCGCGCTGATCCTTATTCCCTGGGATTAAGCGACCGGTCCGACCGCCCGTCGATACCGGCATCTTTCGCCTATCGGGCGGGGGCGTCGCTCTTCGTCACCTGAGATAGATTGTCAAAGCACTTCGAGTCGCGCGCAATGACCAGCGATTGTGCGCACATCGCAGAAGCACGACATTTACTTGAGCACCGAAGGCCTATTGGAAGGAATGGTGCTGCTGGAGGGGATTGAACTCTCGACCTCTCCCTTACCAAGGGAGTGCTCTACCACTGAGCTACAGCAGCGCCGGTTTCCGGCGGACGGCGGTTCCTAAACGGTTGGCTTCGTGGGTGCAACCCTGTCGTTTGAAGATTCTGTCCCGCCGGTAATGCCGGTTCATCCGACGACGCTGAAAGGTCGGATCACATCGGACTGCGCGATTGCAAAAAACCGTCCGGACGGTATAGTAACCCATGGCCGACGAAACACGAACACGTATCCTCGACGCCGCCGAAACCATCGTCCGCGCGCGCGGGGTCACCGGACTCACGCTCGATGCCGCCGCCCAATCCGCGGGCGTCTCCAAAGGCGGACTACTCTACCATTTCGGCTCAAAGGAAGCCCTGCTCGACGCCCTGCTGAAGCGCCTGGCAGCGTTTATCGAGGAAGACTTCCAGACCGGCGTCGCCGAACAGCCCCCCGGCCCCGGGCGCGTCGCCCGGGCCATGCTTACCTGGTCGCTCCGCCTGCCGCAGCACGAAGCCAATGAACGCTGCGACCGAGCAGCAGCCGTGTTCCTCGCCGCCTTCCATCACGATCCCGCCTTGCTCGACCCCGTTCGCCGGCAGTTTGCGCAAATGCGGGACGCCGTTGCGCAAGACGGTCTGCCTGCCGGGCACGGTATGGCGATCATGGCCGCCGGAGACGGGCTGTTCATGGCCCGCATCTTCGGTCTCTACACCCTGCCGGAAGACGAGCGTCTGGCGGTTCACGAAGCCCTGATGAAGCTGCTGCCATGAAGCGCCCCGTCCTGCTCGCCTGCCTGCTTGGTGCCTCCGTCGCGGGGGCCTTCCTCGTGTGGCGCGAGGTCTCACCCCCCCCTCCCCCTCCGGCAGTGGCGGCGGAACCGGCCGGCGTCGGTGCTTTGGCACGGGTCGAGCCGACCTCGCGCATTCGCAAACTGGGACAACCCGGCGGGTTTTCCGTCAATCGCGTGGAACGGCTGTTGGTGGCGGAGGGCGAACGCGTGACCGCCGGCCAAATTCTGGCCGAACTGGCCGATGCCCCGCAAAAAGACGCCGCGGTTGCCCAGGCCGAAGCCGCAATCGCCGAGGCGCAGGCCAATCTGGCGAAGATTCGGGCCGCGGGCCGCCCGAGTGAGCGCGCCGCGCAACGCGCCCGCATCGCCGCCTCGCTGGCCCAGGAAGACATCAGCCGACGTGACGCTGTTCGCTCGGAAACGCTCGTCCCCACCGGGGCGGGCGCGCGCGCCATCGCCGAACGCAACCGATCCGCCGCGCAACGCGCCGCCGCCGATCGAGCGGAAGCTGAAGCGAACCTGGAAACCTTGTCCGCCCCGCGGCCGGAGGATGTTGCCTTCGCCGAAGCCCAACTTCGCTCCGCGCAGGCCGCGCTGCAACGCGCGGTGGCCGACGCCGCGCTGTCACGGATTACCGCCCCGATCGCGGGCACGATCCTGCGCATTTACGCGCGTCCGGGCGATCTGATCGGTGGCGACGGACTGTTGGAAATGGCCGACCTCGACCACATCGACATCGTCGCGGACGTGTTCGAAACCGATCTGCCCCGACTGCATCCCGACCAGCTGGCCGACATCATCGTTCCCGGCGACGCTAAACGCTATCGCGCGCGGGTGCGGGAAATCGGTTGGCTCGTCCGGCGCACCACCCAGGCCGGTTCCGATCCGGTCGCCGCCGTCGACGCCCGCACTGTCGAGGTCCGCCTGACACTGGCCGAGGACGGCGCGGCGGCGCTCCGCCAGCGCATGCACATGCAAGTGCAGGTGGCGATCCGCCCGTGACCGCCCATGCGCTCCTCCCGTTCCGCCTCGCCTGGCGTCAATTGCGGGCCGAACGCGCTCGGTTGTTTTCAGCGATCGCCGGCGTGATGTTCGCCTGCGTCCTGGTGTTCATGCAGTTGGGTTTCCGCAGCGCCCTGTTCGAAAGCGCATCCGCGTTGCCGCGGGCCATGCAGGGGGAGTTGTTCCTGATCCACCCGCTGACCACGGCGCTGTTTCGGCCCGAACCCCTGCCGCGGGTGCGCGCCTGGCAATGCCTGGCCGTCGCCGGCGTGGCGGAGGCCGTGCCGATCTATCTCGCCCAAACCTCGTGGCGTAACCCCGTCACCGGCGCGCGCCGAGCGATCCAACTCGTTGGGTTCGATACAGAGGCCGGCGCGGTGAGCTTCCCCGGGCTGTCGACCTTGATACAGGACCTTAAACGTCCCGACACCGTCGCGTTCGATTCACGCTCGCGGCCGGAATTCGGACCGGTGCCCGCGATCCTCGCGGAACGCGGTCCGTTCATCGTGCAAATCGGCAACCGACTTACGGAGATCGTCGGCACGGTTTCGCTGGGCGCGAGCTTCGGGGCCGACGGCAATGTGGTGATGAGCGAAACCAACTTCCGCCGTCTGGCGAAGAACCGCGACGTCAGCAACATCGATTTGGTCGCGCTGCGCCTGCGGCCCGGCACCGACCCTTTCGCCATCCAGACGCAATTGACTGAATTGCTGCCGAAAGACGTCATCGTACTTACGCACGATCAGTTGGTGGCCTGGGAACGGAACTATTGGGAAACCGCGACCCCGATCGGCTTCATCTTCGCGTTCGGCAGCCTGATGGGCCTAATCGTCGGCATGGTGATCGTCTATCAGATCCTGTTCTCGGACGTCGCCAGCCACCTTTCGGAATATGCCACGCTCAAGGCGATGGGGTACTCGTCGAGTTACCTCAGCCAGGTCGTCCTTAGCGCCGCCGCCATCCTGGCCGGGCTTGGCTTTATTCCCGGCGCGCTTGCCTCCGCGGGCCTCTATCACCTCGTCGCCAAGGCCACGCTTCTCCCGTTGCGAATGGAATTGGAGCGGAGCGGGCTGGTGTGGCTGCTGATCTTCGGTATGTGCGTCATCGCGGGCCTGTTGGCGATGCGCAAACTGCGCGACGCCGATCCGGCGGACATGTTCTGATGACCGACGCGGCACCGGTTCGCCTCAAAGGCGTGAACTTTTCCTTCGGCGAGGGCGCACTGCGCCGCCCCGTCCTCCGCGACCTCGATCTGAACGTCGCCGCCGGAGAGATCGTCCTGCTCACCGGCCCATCCGGTAGCGGCAAAACCACGCTGCTGACGCTGGTCGGCGCTCTGCGCGCCATGCAATCCGGCAGTTGCGTCGTGTTGGGTCAGGAACTGATGGGCGCATCAGAAACGGAACGTGTCACGCTTCGCCGTCGCATCGGCTTCATCTTCCAAAACCACAACCTGCTCGGCTTTTTGACCGCTCGACAAAACGTAGCCATGGCTCTGGAACTTGACCCATCCTCCACCGAACAAACCCGGCTGGAACGCGCCGCGTTCATGCTGACATCCGTTGGTCTGGCCGATTACCTCGACACGCCCCCCAACAAAATGTCGGGTGGACAGCGGCAACGCGTCGCGGTCGCCCGCGCGCTCGCGTCCGGCCCCGGACTGATCCTGGCCGATGAGCCGACCGCCGCGCTCGATCGGCAAAGCGGGCAGGACGTCGTTCGCCTGATGCGCGATCTTGCTCGACAAAGCGGCATGCCGATCCTGTTGGTGACCCACGATCCCAGAATTCTGGACATCGCGGATCGCGTGGTGTCGATGGAAGACGGTCGCATCCTCGCGGAAACTACCTGAAAGGGCGCGTTTTTCTTGACCCGGACCGGGATAGGCCCTAGGGCGCACCCTGGACCCACGGGTAGTTGGGCGGAGCATCGAATGCCAATGTTTACCGGCTCGTAGTGGGTAAATTCGCCAAGCGCTCCGGCGCGCGCAAGCAGGAGCGAAACCGCTCGGACCGCTCCCCGTCAAAGGGGGCACCCAGGCGCTCCGCTATCCTGCTGCCGGAAACACTGATTGTTCAGATCACGGGCACGGATCGCGACGGCGACGCCACGGCGCGCCCGGTGGACTGGAATTTTGCCGACGGCCCACCGCCGCAAATCGTGATGAACCCAGAGCCGAAAGGCCGACCCGGCCTTGCGCCCGGTGAGAAAGTCATGGCGCGGTTGCGGCCGATCCATGGCGTGGGGGGCGCGCGCTATGAAGGCCGCACGATCCGGCGCCTGTCCGACGCCCCGGGCCGCGTGCTGGGTATCTTCCGTCCCGGTCATCCCGAAGGTCGGATCGTGCCGACCGACAGACGCTCCAAAGCGGAATGGACGGTTCCCCTGGGCCAGGACGGCGGCGCGCTGACCGGCGAGATCGTGCTTGCCGAACCCCTGCCCTCCCAACACCGGCTCGGCCTTAAGCCGGCACGGGTGATGGAACGGCTCGGGCATATGGGCGACGCGCGATCCGTCAGTCTGATTGTCCTGCACACCCACGACATTCCGCAGATTTTTCCGGAACCCGCCCTGCAGGAAGCCGAGGCGGCTGTTGGCACCGACCTGGGCCAGCGGGTCGACCTGCGCGACACCGCCCTGATCACGATCGACGGCGAAGACGCCCGCGATTTCGATGACGCGGTGTTCGCGGAGCCATTGGCGGAGGGCGGGTTTCGTCTGATCGTCGCCATCGCCGATGTCGCGCACTACGTCCGCCCTGGTTCCGCGCTGGACCGCTGCGCACGGGAACGCGGCAACAGCGTTTATTTTCCGGACCGTGTCGTGCCGATGCTGCCCGAGGCACTGTCGAACGGATGGTGCAGCCTGCGGCCGCATGAAGATCGCGGATGTCTGTTCGTCGACATGCGCATTGACGTCGAAGGACGCAAAATCAGTCATCGCTTCGGTCGCGGCCTGATGCGCAGCGCCGCCCGCTTGACCTACGAACAGGTGCAGGCCGCCCGCGACAACCAGGACAATCTAAATCTGCCGATCCCGCACCTGTATGCGGCGTTCGACACCCTGCTCGCGGCCCGCACCGCGCGCGGCACGCTCGATCTCGACTTGCCGGAACGCAAAGTCGTGCTCGACGAAACCGGGAAAGTCGCCAGCGTCGCGCCGCGACCGCGCCTGGACAGTCATCGCCTGATCGAAGAATTCATGGTTCTCGCGAACGTCGCTGCGGCGGAGGAACTGGAACGCCGTCGCCAGCCCTGCATGTTCCGGGTCCATGCCCCGCCGTCGGAGGAGAAGCTGTCCAACCTGCGGGATTTCCTGTCGACCCTCGGCGTTTCGCTGCCCGCCGGGAATGTCGTCCATCCCCGCGATCTCGACAGGGTGTTGCGCCAGGTCGCCGACACACCGGAAGCAACAGTCGTGAACGAGGTCATGCTGCGCAGCCAGTCACAGGCGGCGTACGACCCGGACAATATTGGGCATTTCGGCCTGGCCCTGACCCGATACGCGCACTTCACCAGCCCCATCCGTCGCTATGCCGACCTGCTGGTTCATCGCGCGCTGATCGCCGGGTTGGGTCTGCCGTCCGACGACCATCCGGCGGGCAACGATCGGTTATCGGCCGAGGACACGTCTCGGTTCGCGGATACCGCCGAACACATCACGGCGACCGAGCGACGGGCGCAACTGGCGGAACGCGATGCCATCGATCGATACCTCGCCGCGTATATGGCGGATAAAGTCGGCACGAATTTCGCTGCGCGCATTTCGGGGGTGACGCGATTCGGGCTTTTCGTCACAGTCGCGGACAATGGCGCGAGTGGAATCGCGCCCGCATCAACCCTGCCGGACGATTTCTGGATGCATGACGACAAGCAGCAGACCCTTACCGGACGTCACACCGGGCTGGTCTTTCGCCTCGCGCAGGAGGTGGATGTTCGGTTGGCCGAGGCGAACCCGGTCACCGGCGGACTTGTCTTCCACGTTCTGCAGGGCATGCCGCCCCGGGGCACGGACAAGCGTCCAGGCAGGAGATCGACCGCGCGATGATCGAGTTGGGCGGAGGTTGCGGCGTTCAAACATGATCCGCGTAACTCTCCTGCTGGTGCTTATCGCGATGGCGCGCGCCGAGGCGCAGCCTTTCGGTCAGGCATCGTTCGATACCGTGCGCGCCGCCGATGTGTACACCGAAGCCCTGGCCTTCATGGAGCCGCGCATTCTCGATCCGCTGCCGGTCTCGACCCTGACCTTATGGGGACTGCGCGGCCTGTCGGCCATCGACCCGGACTTGTCGCTGATCGTCAAGGATGGTCGTCTGCGGCTGGCCAATCGAGGTCGATCGGTCTCCGACCTCGCCGTGCCGAAGGAAGATACGGCCTCCCTCTGGGCCGTCGCCGCTGCCACATTGTCCGGGGCGGGCAGCAATAGCTCGATCCCAGTGCAGCGCGCCGGAACGCAGGGCGTGATCCGCGCGTTCTTCGACGAGTTGTTCAATCACCTCGACCCCTATTCCCGCTATATTCCGCCATCCGAGGCCGAGGAGGACATCGGCCGGCGCGCCGGGCGCGGCGGCTTGGGCCTGACGCTGGGTCGGCAAGGCAATCAGATCGTCGCGCAATCGGTCATCGCCGAGAGTCCCGCCGCTATGGCCGGCATCCGCCCCGGCGATGCCATCGTGAGCGTCAGCGGTTTCGACACGATTGGTCTGGAGCCGAGCGCGGTGGCCAGTTTGATCGCGGGGCCGGAGGGGACGAGTCTGACGATTACTTGGCGCGGTCGCGACCGAAAGCCGCGCTCCGCCTTCGTCGTGCGGGCCTTGGTGCCGCCGGAAACCGTTTTTGCCGAACGCGCCGCCGATATTCTGGTGGTGCGCCTGACCGCGTTCAGCACCAATACCGACACCCAGCTTGCGCACGCCCTTCAGGACGGTATGGCCGCCGTTCGGCCGCCCGTCGGAATCATCCTTGACCTCCGAGGAAATCGTGGCGGCCTGGTGCGGTCCGCCGTGCAGGCCGCGGACACTTTCCTGCCGCAGGGCGTTATCGTGACCGCCGCCGGACGCGCGGCGGCTTCGAACCATATCTGGCGTTCGACAGAGGGGGAGCTTGCCGCCGGTGTTCCGCTTGTCGTCATGGTCGACGGACGCACCGCGAGCGCGGCCGAAATCCTTGCCGCGGCCCTGGCGGATCGGGGCCGGGGTGTCGTTGTCGGCAGCACGACGCTGGGTAAGGGCCTGGTGCAGACGATCGATCCGCTGCCCGACGGCGGGGAGTTGTTTGTTACATGGAGCCGATTGCTCGCGCCTCGCGGCTGGCCGTTGCAAGGTCTGGGCGTGCTGCCGCAGGTCTGCACCAGCCTGGGGGCGGAGTCGCTGCGGCGTCAGTTGGCGCTGTTGGGCACCGGCTCTCATATTCTGAACCAGGCCGTTGCCAGTCATCGCGCGGTGCGCGCCCCGGTGCCGAATGGGCAGGTGCTGACGATGCGCAACGTTTGCCCGGCGGCCGAAGGGCGAGAAGCCGATATGGAAACGGCCCGCACGCTGATCCAAAATCCCACGGCCTATGCCACCGCCTTGTTGCCCGCGCTGACGGACGCTCCTTAGGCGGTTGTTCTGTCTCGGCGCGCGCGATGCCGGCGGCAACTTGAGATTGGTGTTGAGAGTGAGTAACCTACGTGCTGATGGATGGGTGGCCGAGTGGTTTAAGGCAGCGGTCTTGAAAACCGCCGTGCGTGTAAGCGTACCGTGAGTTCGAATCTCACCTCATCCGCCAGTAATTTTTCCAATATATTGAAATTGCTGAGTTATTTCTCCACCCACCCAGATTGTCCCCTTTTCCATCCCCTCTATGTGAACGCGAAGGTCGGGATGGTCGATCAGTTCCCCCAGGTCGGAAGGTAGGAAGCATGGGGCGCGGCGTACTGCGAACCGATCGCCTTGTTGCCGAACATGGAGCCGGTATCCCCGTCCCCGCCCTTCTGCGTCTAATCGCGGCGGATTGCCCCACCCGCTGCCTGAAGGACTTTCATGGGTCGAAGAGCAAGCTCTTCCAGTGTTTCGTCTGGCACGGCTGATCCCCCACGGCGCTCGCTGGCGGAATAGCCGCTGGTTGGTGCAGTCTGACCATAACGGGAACGGGGTAGGGTCTATGCGCATCGCGATGCTGGCTTTGGCTTTAACGCTGGCGATATCCGGGCCGGTGACGGCAGGGCCGTTTGAGGACGGAATGGCGGCCTATGACCGGCAGGACTATGTCCTGGCCGTGCAGTGGTTTCGCAAGGCTGCGGACCAGGGCAATGACAATGCTCAGTTCCTCCTCGGCGTCATGTACCGCAACGGCGAAGGCGTGCCGCAAGACTACGCGCTGTCGGTGCTGTGGTTTCGCAAGGCCGCTGACCAGGGCGATGCCAGCGCTCAGTTCAACCTCGGCGCTATGTATCACGTCGGTCTAGGTGTGCCGAAAGATTATACTCTGGCGTATATGTGGGCAAACCTAGCCGCTGCCGGAGCGCCCGGCCGCGCACAACCAGCTTATCTCCGTGAGATGGCGCAGAAAGCTCGCGACGCCACTGCCTCCAGGATGACCCCCGCGCAGATCGGCGAGGCGCAGCGTCTATCCCGAGAGTGGAAGCCAACGGGCAAGCGGTAGCTACGCGCCCATCGTCCCCGCCTAGGGTGCCCGTAGTGTGGACACCCTTTTCGTCTTCGCCCAACCGCCCCCGGTGGCCCAACGGCCACGCGCCTATCCCGAATGCTTTTTCAGTAAATGGGCGATAATGGGCCTCGGCGGCGCCGAAAATACGGAAATATTCCGCGTGCGTGGGCGTCCGCTACGGAGAGGCCCCCCGGTCTCTATTTTGCGACTGCGAAATTTTAGGACCCAGTCGGTTAAACCCCTCTAAACCCACAGACTTTGACACCCCCTACCCCCCCCTGACCGGCGGGCAGGATCGAGCGGCCAGCCGTCGGCGTCCGCCCCGCGCACCGTGAAGCGCCCACCGCGTTTCCGCTTGCCGGAGGCATCTTCCTTCACCTGGGCGTCATGAGACGCGCACAGGCTTCGGAGGTTCGTCAGAACGTCGGCGCTGGTCGCGTTCGGATATCGCAGTCCGGCAGGGTGCCCAGGTCGATTGCCTCGGCTCCCGTGCAAGCATTGATTGTTTTCACTGGCAACGGCGGTAACGGCGGCAACAATGGCGGATTTCTGAGGGGTTCAGGCGTTGCCACTCCCGCCACAGCGGCGGCAACACAGGCAACGCCCTCCAAGGTTGCCTATCGGCCCCCCTCAAAGCCGCGTCGGCGGCGACATGGCGCACTTTGCGCGAAGGATCGTCACCCGGAGGGCCGAGACGCAGCTTTGCGGCTCGGGGCGCTGCCTAGATCCTAGCCCGAAGGGACGCGCCCAAACCCGCCAAGCTCCGCTGTCAACGCACAGCCAAAATGTCCCCTCATTCTGCACAGCAAGAATGTCCCTTTCTGGCTGTGCGCGAACGGCGATGTGACATCATCCCATCCCGCTTTCCAGTTCGGTTGAGACGCCTGCTTTCCCGTCCCGGCCTGAATTCCCTGTTCCATGTTGATCGCTCCGGGGAGGGGAGGAGCGGAGCCACCCGGAGCCACGCGCAGCGCCTTCTTAGGCGCGAGCATGGCGAGGA
>CANJLW010000042.1 GCA_947475245.1 Acetobacteraceae bacterium
CGGATCGGGTTTGGCGTCCAGGGTCTCGTATCGGTGGCTCAGGTCGAAGAATCCGGGCTGGGTCATCGGCAATCCAATCGGGCGGGTCGGTGGCCCTATTGAATCGAAGGTCGGGCGCGGTCGCCAGGCGAATTTTTAGAGGTGCCCTTCAGTGATAACTACCGGCCTCCGGGTCTCCACCTGTTTCTGTTCTCTTTTTGCCCGCTGATCCGACAAAAAAGGCCGTTAGTTTAGGTCGGGTGGCGGTTACCCGACGCTACGCCGCGAAATCCGTCGATCGCAACTCGATCGGCTGACCGTGCGGGGTTCGGGCCGCGGCGCGTTCCCAGGCGTCGCGGTGCGCCGTCAGGTCGGACTGTGTCGTCAGCGCCTTTTCCGCCACCATCCGTTCCAGCGTGGCCAGCCAGTGGCGATAATAGGTGTCGCCGGTGTCGGGATCGCCGGCGGCCTGGGCGGCCTTGATGGTTTCCCCCAGCATCGCGGCCCACTCGCCCCAGGCGAACAGGCCCTTGGCGTGCAGGGCCAGCGTCATCGCGAAGGCCTGCGCTTCCCAGGGTTCGCAGAACACGGGGCCTTGCGAGTCGGCCGGCAGTCCGGGGTTGGCCAGCAGGGCCTGCCTGGCGGCGACGGGATCGATCAGGTCCATGGTCAGGCCGGATCAAGATAGGGTTCGAACGCTTCGACCGAAACGCGGACCGTCGGATCGGAATCGGCGCCCCACAGGTCGCGGCCGGCGAAGCTGACGGTGTACAGCCATTGCGGGTTTTCGCCCTGGCCCATCGCCTCGGTATCCGGGAACACCTGACAACCGTGCAGGCTTTCCACCACGCCGACATGGCCGCGGACATAGCGCGGCAGCCGGGTGTGGGTTTTCGGGTGCATGTTGCGGGCGAGGACCTTGTCGCCGACCGCGAAGCGCGCCGGCGCGGTCGCGGGGCGGATGAAGTTGCCGCGACGGGCGACCCGGTCGATGTTTTCGAGGGTCTGCTTGCCGCGCGGGGGCGGCTTGCCGGGGCGCAGCGAACGGCCGGCGGCGATTTCGTCGGCATCGGCATAGCCGTAGGTGACGATGGCGCGTTCGAACCGTTCCAACCAGCGGCGGTAATAGGATGTCAGATAGAGGTGCGGCGGCAACACCTCGATCCCATATCGGCCCTGGTCGATGTTCCAGGCGCCGATGGCGCCCATGACACGGCTGATGGCCATGACGTCGCCTTCCCAGGCGGCATGGAAGACCGGGCCTTTTTCGACGGGGTCGACCGGCCCGAAGCCGTCCATCCCGCCCATGTCATGGATGCCGTTCATGCGCCTTGTCCCGCCGGAGAATTTGCCACGCCCGTGCCGATCATCGAATCTCGCGTGACGAGCGCCGCCAGTTGATCCTCTGTCCAGCCGTCGGTGCCGGCGGGGCGGGCGGGCAGCACCATGTAGCGAACCTCCGCGGTGGAATCCCACACGCGGATTTCGGTTTGATCCGGCAGGGTCAGGCCGAATTCGCCAAGGACGGCGCGGGGTTCGCGCACGACGCGAGAGCGATAGGCGAAGGATTTGTACCAGACCGGCGGCAGGCCGAGCACGTCCCAGGGGTAGCAGGAGCAGAGGGTGCAGACGACGACGTTGTGGCGGTCGGGGGTGTTTTCCACCGCCACCAGATTGTCGCCGACGTCGCCCTTGTAGCCGAACGGCGCGGCGGCCTTGCTGGCATCGGTCAGCAGCGACTGGCGGAAGTCGGGATCGGTCCAGGCCTTGGCGACGATGCGGGCGCCGATATGGGGGCCGATCTTGGTTTCATAGGTTTCGACGATCGCGTCGAGCGCGGCGGGATCGGCGTAGCCTTTTTCGATCAGGATCGTTTGCAGCGCGCGGACCCGCAGCTCGGTTTCCGAGAGATCGGACGCTTCGCCATGATCGTGGTCATGATCGTGGTCATGGGAGTGGGAATGATGATCGTGCGCGGTCATGGGGCTGATGTCTCCGCCGGCGTCGTTATGCTCGATCCAGCCTAACACCGGCCGAGGCGGTTTGCGACAGGGTACGATGCTGGACGTCGCAATCGGGGTTCTGTACTGAACCATCAACCGCATAAACGCACGACGGTGGAGACCTACCATGAGATTCGGCCTGATCTACGAGCTGCAATTGCCTCGCCCGTGGGATGCGAATTCCGAACACCAACTGGTGCAGCAGGCGCTGGCGGAGGTGGAGGTCGCCGACCGTCTGGGCCTCGACTACGTCTGGGCCAACGAGCATCACTTTCTGGAGGAGTATTCGCATAACTCCGCCCCGGAAGTGTTCCTGGCCGCGGCCGCCGGGCGCACCAAACAAATCCACATCGGCCACGCGGTCGTGCTGTCCCCGCCGGGCTACAACCCGCCGGCACGCGTCGCGGAGCGGATCGCGATGCTGGATCTGGTATCGTCGGGCAGAGCGGAATGGGGCACCGGATCGTCGGCGTCGCGGGCGGAGCTGGAAGGGTTCAATATCGACCCGGCGCTGAAGAAGCTGATGTGGGCGGAAGCGACGGAGCAGACCGCCAACATGATGGCGATGTCGCCTTATCCCGGCTTCAAGGGCGACTACTTCTCGATGCCCGCGCGCAACGTCATTCCGAAATCGCTGCAAAAGCCGCACCCGCCGATCTGGCTCGCCTGCTCCAACCGCGAAACGATCCACGTCGCCGCGCGGAACGGGGTCGGCGCCCTGGCCTTCGCCTTCGTCGATCCCGCCGAGGCGGCGAAGTGGGCCGGTGAATACTACGACATCATCAAGTCGGATCAGTGCGTGCCGATCGGCCATGCGGTGAACGCCAACATCGCGATGGCGACCGGTTTTTCGGTGCATCAGGACGAAGCGGAAGCGATCCGGCGCGGCGGCGAGGGGTTTCAGTTCTTCGGCTACGCGCTGGGCCATCACTACGTCTACGGCGAACACACGCCCGGCGTGACCAATGTGTGGGAACGGTTCCAGCGCGGCCGCGACGCCATGCCGCCCGCCGTCGGCAACGGCATCGGCACGCCGGCGCAGTTGATCGAGCGGTTGAAACAGTATCAGGACGCCGGCGTCGACCAGGTGATCTTCGTCCAACAGGCCGGACGCAACACGCATGAGGACATTATCGCCTCCCTCGAACTGTTCGCGGCCGAGGTGATGCCGGTCATGAAGGCCGATCAGGCGGCACGCGACGCGCGCAAGCAGGCGGAACTCGCGCCGTATATCGAGGCGGCATTGAAGCGGAAGACGTGGATGCAACCTTTGGCGCCGGACGCGATTCCGTCGATCCCCGCCTACGGCCGATCCGTCGTCGCCACCGACGCCACCCCCAACGCCATCGCCGCTCGGCGTGGCGGCGGGATCAACATCCCGAGCGAGGACCCGTCGGAACGACCGCGCGCCGCGGAATAGGCCTGGCGGCTACAGGAATGATTTGACGGTCGCGGCCAGCGTGCGCACCTGCTTGTCCCACGACAGGGCGTGCATGGCCGCGGACCCGCGCAGGCCGAGGGCGCGGGCGGCTTCGCGGTCGCGCCAAACGGATTCCAGAGCCTCTACAATTTCGTCGACGTCGCTTTCGCCCCAGCCTTCGGTGGCGCACTCGCTGTAGACGATCTCGTCCTGACGGGTGAGCGGGATGGCGGCATCCATCGCCAGAATGTCCAGGTGTCCGGTATTGGCCGACAAGATGGTCGGGACGCCGCAGGCGATCGCTTCCATCGCCACCAGATTGGTGCCGGGTTCGGCGCGATTGGCGAACAGCGCGACGTCGGCCTCCCGCAGGATGTACGGCATATAGGAATTCGGGACCTGACCCACGTCGCGCACGCTGCCGGGGGGCAGGCCGGCGTCCGCCGCCCAACGCCCGATATCGACGACGCCGGCTTCGGTCAGCGGCGGCGGCGGGATCAGGGAACGCGCGAGTTCCGGCCAGGGGGAATGCCAGGCTGTTACCAGGATGGCTTCGGGGTGGCGTTCGCGAAAGGCCTTGAACCCGGCGAGGACCAGATCCTGCGCCTTTCGAAACTCCAACTTGCCGCCGGAAAAGATTACGAATGAGTCGTTGAAATACCCACTGCGCGGGCCGGGGTGGAACAATCCGGGATCGACCCCTTGCAGGATGGTCGTGACGTGATCGATGCCGTTGGCGCGGAGGATCTGCTCATTCCAGGCGCATCCGGTGATGATCCGGCGATAGGATTTGGCCAGTTCCCGGGATTCTTCGACGACATGCGTGTCAACCGAGAAGATGACGCCGAACAGCGGCGATCCGGTCCAGGGCGTTTCGTCGCGCCCCAGATTATCCTGCATTGCGTGCAGCACCGGCACATTCACCATCGCTTCGCCCGCCTCGGCCAGGGCGTTGCGCAGCGCGTCGGAGGGGGGGCGAACGAGTTCCAGCCGAGCGGCGCGGATGGGGTCGAGGACGATGCGGTCCCATTTGGTGGGAAAAATCGGCGCTACAGTCGGATCGGTCGCGAGCGTAAGGGCGATATTCAACGCGTAGACGCCGAACCCGAGAAAGCTGGACGGTCCCCAGTTAAACACCAGCGGCTGGCACCCATCGTCCAGGGAAACATCGAGAATGGCGGGCATCGGATGGCGGTCCTTCGGGGCGGCTGTCTCCTATCTTAATGCCACCGACGACCTGTCGCCACAGCCTTCCCTTGGCGGTCAACTCGGGCCATGGTGCGGGTAATCAATCGGGGGAAGCACGCATGGAGGCATCGATCGGCGTCCGGGTGACGGCGAACGCCCGAATTGACACGTTCGGGTGCCCGGAACACCTTCCGCCGCATCCGCCCCGTTCAGGAAGACGCTCATGACTCCAGCCAGCTACGCCCCGGTCGATGTCCTTGTCATCGGTGCCGGCAACGCCGCCGCGAATGCCGCTCTGTCGGCGCACGAATCAGGCGCATCGGTGGCGCTGCTGGAAACCGCGCCGGAAGACGCGCGCGGCGGTAACTCGGCGTTTACGGGCGGGGCGTTCCGCTTTGTTTACGCGGGGGTGAAGGAGCTGCTGGCGCTTGCGCCGGATATCAGCGAGCTCGATCTGGAGAACATCGACTTCGGCACGTACACCGAGGGCCAGTATTTCGACGACATGGGCCGACTGACCGAATACCGCTGCGACCCGGACCTGACGGACGTGCTGATCGGCGGGTCTTACGAGTCCGCGCTGTGGCTGAAGAAGCACGGGGTGAAGTTTCAGCCGGCGCTGGGGCGGCAGGCGTTCAAGGTCGGCGGGAAGTTCAAGTTCTGGGGCGGGCTGGCGTGCCACATCCATGGCGGCGGGCAGCATCTGGTGGCGACGCTGCATCAGGCGCTGCTGTCGGCGAAAATCCCGGTGCTGTACGAAACCACGGCGTTTCAGTTGCTGATGGACGACGCGAAGGTTCAGGGCGTGAAGGTGCGGCATCGCGGTCGTGTCTACGAATTGCGCGCCAAGGCGGTGGTGCTGGCGTGCGGCGGATTCGAATCGAACGCCGAGATGCGCACGCGCTATCTGGGGCCGAACTGGGATTTGGCGAAGGTGCGCGGCACTCGGTACAACCAGGGCTACGGCCACAAGATGGCGATGGACATCGGCGCGGCGCCGTCGGGTCACTGGTCCGGGGCGCATGCGGTGCAGTGGGACATGAACGCCCCCGCATTCGGCGATCTGTCGGTCGGCGATCAGTTTCAGAAGCACAATTACCCGTTCGGCGTTCTGGTCAACGCGCGTGGCGAGCGGTTCCTGAACGAGGGGAAAGACTTCCACAGCTACACCTATGCCGCTTATGGGCACGAGGTGATGAAGCAGCCCGGCCTGTTTGCCTGGCAGATTTTCGATTCGAAGATCAACGACCTGCTGCGCAGCGAGTACCGGATTCCGCGCATCACCAAGGAAACCGCGAATACGCTGGAAGAGTTGGCCCCGAAGCTGACCGGCGTGGATACCGCCGCGGTGCTGGAGACTCTGCGCGCCTATAACGCCGCGCCGCGGCCGGATGTACCGTTCAATCCGAATATCCACGATGGGCTGGGAACATCCGGCCTGGCGATCAACAAGACGAACTGGGCGCAAAAGCTGGATACGCCGCCGTTCCATGCCTATGGCGTGACCGCCGGCGTGACGTTCACGTTCGGTGGGCTGAAGACGACGACGATGGCGCAGATCGAGGACACCACGGGCGCGCCGATCGGCGGCTTGTTCGGCGCCGGCGAAATCGTCGGCGGGCTTTATTATCACAACTACGGCAGCGGCACCGGACTGGTGGCCGGTGTCACGTTCGGTCGCATCGCCGGGTCCAACGCGGCGGCGTTCGCGCGTCAATGATCCATACGACAGGAGCACTCATGTCCATTATGCGTACCCTCGGCCTCGCCTCGGTTCTGGCGCTGTCCGTCGCCTCGGCGCAAGCCTGCGACAATCCGCGTCAGATGAACGGCTTCAAGACCTGCGCCAACGTGGAGCAGGCGGAGAAAGAGGGCCAACTCGTCATCTACTCGCCCGATCCGGAAACCAATCAGGCCGCGCTGGTCGCCGAGTTCAAGACCGCCTTCCCCAAGATCAACACTACCTTCCTGCGCCTGCAAACCGGCGCGCTCTATGCCAAGCTGATGGCGGAACGGCAGGCCAGGACCTACCAGAACGACATTCTGGTGCTGACCGACATGACCTTCGTGCTGGATTTCCAGAAGCGCGGCGGCTGGGCCAAGTACCCGTCCCCGGAATACGCCGCCTATAAGCCGGAGCATCTGAGCAACCCGGTCGGCATGTACAGCTGGGGCGGCGTGATCGTCGCCGGAATCGCCTATAACCCGACCACGCTCAAGGAAGCCGACGCGCCGAAAAGCTGGAAGGACCTGCTCGACCCGCGGTGGAAAGACGTGATCAACGTCAAGGTTTCCAACTCCGGCCTGCAACACCAGACCTGGATGCTGATGAAGCAACTCCACGGCGACGAGTATTGGAAGCAATTCTCCACGCTGAACCCGCGCGCCTTTGACTCCTATGTCCAGCAGTACGACCGCACCGTCAGCGGCCAGGATCAGGTGATCTCCACCGCGCAGTATTCCGGCTATCTGCAATTCAAGGCCAAGGGCGCGCCGATCGCCTTCACCTTCCCGACCGAAGGCATGGTCGCCGCGCCGTCGCTGACCGGCATCGTGGAGCAGGCGCCGCACCCCGAAGCCGCGCGCCTGTATATGGATTGGTTCGCCGGCGTGCCCGGACAAACCGCCTATGCCAAGGCAACGTCGCTGTATTCCGTGCGCACCGATGTCGCCGCGCCGGCCGGCGCGGTGCCAATCACAACGTTCAAACTGCTGTCACCGACGGACTGGGACGCATTCCTGAAAACCCACAGCCAGTTCGTCAAGGAATGGAACACGATGGTCGGCATGCGCTGACCCGACGAACCCTCTCGGCCGGCTGAAGCCCTGGCCGAGAGGGCACTGACCCGGGGAGGAAACCATAATGCGTGCCTTACACGCTCTGCTGGCGATCATGCTGGCGCTTCCGCTGTCCGTCGTCGCGCAACCCTGCGCCAACCCGCGCCAGATGGACGGGTTCAAGACCTGCGCCAATGTCGAGAAAGCCTTCGCCGAGGGCGCGCTGGTGCATTACGCACCCGACACCGAAACCGCCATGGCCGCCTACCTGACCGAGTTTCGCAAGGCCTTCCCGCAAATCTCCACCACCTATCTGCGGCTGCAAACCGGGGCACTGTACGCGCGCCTGTCCGCCGAACGACAGGGCCGCACCTATGTCCCCGACACGCTGATCCTGACGGAAATCGGCTTCGCGCTGGACTTCCAGAAACGCGGCGGCTTCCAGCTGTATCACTCGCCGGAGATGGCGTTCTATCAGCCGCACCAGAAAAGCACGCCCGAGGGCTACTTCACCTGGGACAACCAGATCATCGCGGGCATCGCCTATAACCCCAACGTCGTCAGCGCGGAGGACGCGCCGAAAAGCTGGAAGGACATGGCCAATCCGCGCTGGGCCAACGTCATCAATTTCAAGCTGTCGACCTCCGGCCTGCAACACATGGTCTGGTATATGCTGCGCGGCCTGTACGGCCCGGAATACTGGACGAAAATCGCCGAACTGAAACCGCGCGGCTTCGATTCCTACGTGCAGCAATACGACCGCACCATCAGCGGGCAGGATCACGTGATCTCCACCGCGCAGTATTCCGGCTATCTGATCGCCAAGGCCAAGGGCGCGCCGATCGTCTTCGTCATCCCGCCCGAAGGCCTCGGCGTCGCCCCCGGCGTCCTTGGCGTCGTCGATCGCGCGCCGCACCCCGAAGCCGCGAGTCTGTTCGTCGATTGGTACCTGAGCCAACCCGGCCAAACCATCATGACCCGCACGACGCAGAACTACTCCGCCCGCGCCGACGTGCCGCCGCCGCCCGGAGGGCAGGCCCTGAACGACTTCAAGCTGATGATCCCGGAGGATTGGGAGGCGTTCCTGAAGACGCACGGCCAGTTCGTGCGGGAATGGGACCGGATGACAGGGATACGCTGACCGGACGCAGGATGGTGCGCCGCAGGATCACCGCCGTCAGCACACCCAGGCCGGCGATCGCCACCCAATGCGCCGGACGCGGAAACAGCGCGAGCGACTCATTGGCCGCCAGCACCCGCCACGGATCGATGCGGGTGGCGGTTGCATACCACGCGAACTCCACCCCCGCCGTCGCCAATCCGACCACCAGCGCCATGGCCGGATAGACTGCCACCGGTTTGCGCCAGGCATCGGGCAGCGCGCGCCACAGCATCAGCCACAGATAAAGCCCGGCGACGAACACCGGCTGCGACACATTCGCCTTGGACTGCATGAAGTAGTGCAGCAGACCCAGAATCGCGATCGGATAGGCCAGCCGGTGCAGCCGTTTCCACCAAGGCCCCATGCGCCGCATGAACCCATCCGTAGAAGTGACTCCCAGGGCGATCAGGCCGATCACGGCGACACAGCCGATGGTCAGGTAGACTCGCTTCAGAATCTCCTCGATCACCACCAACAGCGCGAATTTCTGGTCGACGATGTAAAGGCCGAAATGGATCAGCGCATAGGCCAGCGCCGCCAGACCGATCATCCGACGCACCAACAGCACCCGCGGCCATTCCAGCAAGCGAGCGGCCGGGGTGACCGCCAGCGCGATCAGCATGATGCGCACCGACCATAAGCCCGACGCATGGATCAACTCGTTCAGCACCCGCCCGCCAAGGGCGCCCGTCACCGCCCCGATCGCATAAACCACGCCCGGCACGAAGCAGAGACCCAGGGTCACGGCCTTGATCGGCAGAAACCGGCCGCGCCGGTCGCGCCAGGGCATGTGCATGGTCGGGTGCTCCTGTTCAGGGTTCGTCGGCGAGGGCGCGAATGGCGTCTCGCAGCGCGGCGGGGTCGGGCGACGCGATCCAACGCGCCGGCGCTTCCACAGCCTCCGCCAATCGCAGCTTATACTCCGCGCGGGGGATTTCGTGCGCGCCGAACTGGGTCAGGTGTTCCGTCACGAATTGCGTGTCCAACAGGCGATAGCCGCCGAGACGCAGGCGCGCCACGAGGTGGACCAGCGCGACCTTGGAGGCGTCGGTGGCAAAGCTGAACATGCTCTCCCCAAAGAACGCCCCGCCGATGGACACGCCGTACAGGCCGCCGACCAGTTCGCCGTCGCGGCGGCATTCGATCGAGTGGGCGTGCCCACGTTCGTGCATCTCGGTGAAAAGCCGCTCGATCAGCGGGTTGATCCAGGTGTCCGGACGGCCGGGCGCGGGGGTCGCGCACCCCGCGATGGTGGCGGCGAAATCGCGATCGGCGCTGACCTCGAACCGGTCCGCCAGCACCGTGCGCATCAGGCGGCGGGACAGATGGAACCCGCGCAGCGGCAGGATGCCGCGCTGCTTGGGGTCAAGCCAGTGCAGGCTGTTGCCGCTACGGGTTTCCGCCATCGGGAAGACGCCGAAGCGATAGGCCCGCAGCAGAATTTCGACGGTGATTTCAGGTGGGGGCCGAACCATGGGCGCATTGTGCGGCGGAACCCCCCATGCTGTGAAGGCGCTTCGCACGGTCGGTCTTGCCGCCGAACGCCCGGCATGGAGTAATGGCGCTTCGTCCGCGCTGGCGGCAACAGGAGGAAAATATGGTCAAGTTCACGTGGGAACACATTCACCTCAAGACCCCCGACCCCGAAGCGACCGCCGCCTGGTACGCGGACAAGCTCGGCGCCGAGATCGTGCGTACCAAACAGGCTGACGGTTCCAATCGCATCGACCTGAATCTGGCCGGGCAGAAAGTGTTCCTGGCGATGGTCGATCCCGGCAAGGTCGGATCGGCCCCCACGATGCCCTATCTCGGCATGGACCACTTCGGCATGACGGTCGAAGACATCGATGCCGCCGTGGCCGAACTTAAGGCCAAGGGCGTGACATTCACAATGGAACCGACGCAAATCCGTCCGGGCACGAAGATTGCGTTTCTGACCGCGCCGCAGAACGTTTCAATCGAATTGATCCAACGCGGCTGATTTAACGCGGCTGCCCTTGCAACGAAAGACGTCGCCGACCATCTCTTTGATACGGAGCCAAACTTAACCCTCCGGCTCCGTTATCAGGGAGATGTCACGTGACGTCCACGTTTCCTGCTCGGGAGCAGGCCTTTGAGGCCAAATTCGCACATGACGAAGAACACCGGTTCCTCGTGAAGGCTCGGCGCGACAAATTGTTCGGGGCCTGGGCCGCCGACCGGCTGCATTTGCCGGAAAATGAGAAGCAGGCCCTCGCCGGGGCCGTTCTCAAGGTACTCGACGGGCGCGGCCATGACGACGCGCTGATCGCGCTGATCGACAAAACCCTGCGCGATCACGGTCAGATCGTTCCCACCAACGAACTCGGCGCCGCGCTGGGGCGCTGTTTCGACGAGGCGGAAAAGCAAATCAGCGGATCGCCGCACTTCTCCGGGTAGCGCCATCCTCCGCCAGGCGGCGGGCCTGAGTCAGGTCGCGCACGAAATCCGCGTAGGCATTGTCCTGCGCGGACCCGGCGGGAATGCGCAGCAGATAGGACGGATGCACCGTCACCAGCGCCGGACCGCCGTCCGGCAGGGTCAGCGGCGTGCCGCGCTCGCGGGTCACCGTAACCGGTCGCCCCAGGATCGCGCGCGCGGCGCTGGCACCCAGCAGGACCGTGACGATCGGGTTCACGCAGGCCCGTTCGGTTCGCAGCCAGACGCCGCACGCATCGATGTGCGTGGCGTCGGGCGTGCGATGAATGCGCCGCGGGCCGCCGCTTTCGAAGCGGAAATGCTTGACGGCGTTGGTGACATAGACGGCGCGCCGATCGATGCCGGCTTCCTCCATCGCGCGATCCAGCAATTGTCCGGCCGGGCCGACGAAGGGACGCCCGACGACGTCTTCCCGGTCACCCGGCTGCTCACCGACGAACAGGATGGGCGCGTTGACCGGTCCCTCTCCGAAGACCGTCTGCGTCGCGTCACGGCACAGATCGCAGCGTTGGCAGGTCGCGGAGTCCGTGGCGGCGGCGGACAGGCGCGGGTCGGTCCGCGTCGACAACACGACGGGGCCGATGGACGGCCGACTGGGCGGGTTCGGCACATCGTCGAGGGGATCTGCGTCCGGTAACGAAGACCCTTCCCAGGTATCCGTCAGCAGCGCCTCGGCATGCGCGTCCCACCACACCCGCAATGTGTTGTCGTCGATGGCCTCTCGCAGTCCCGGGCCGAAGCGCAGCGACGCGCCGTCCCAATGCGCGCTGCCGTCGGGCGTGACGATCGAGAACACGTCGTCAGGAAGCCGCCGAGAGATCAGGCGGGCGTTGGGTTCGAGAATGAAATGGGCGGGCGCATACCAGCCGAGAAAGCGTCCCTCGACGCGCAGGAAGCGCAGATGGGCGCGCATGCGATGGGACTCGGCCCGCACCGACAGGGCGAGACGGCGTGCCCAACCGGCTTCGGGATCGTCCGGATCATCCAGCGGCCTTTCACCGGCATTGGCGCGTCGGACCAGGCTGTAGAGCAGGCCGAAGCGATCCGGTTCCCGCGCCTGGATCGCAACGCCGGTCAGCGCCAGCAGCGCGCGCGAGACGCCGAAGCCGTTGCCGCTGTCGGGCAGGTTATCCAGATCGGCGTGGGGCGCGCCCACCGACCAGGACACATCCTCCGGCGGTACGTCGCCCATCACCAGACGGCGCGTGGCCGATCGCCATCCGTCCCAGTCGGTTTCATTGGCGAGCACGATCCGGCGCATGCCCGCCAGCAAACGCCAATCCCGGATGCTTTCCAAGCCCCGCGCCTGGGGTATGGTGGCGCGCCGATCATAAGGACGCGCCATATGAGTCTCCGCCCCGAGGATTTTGCCGCCATCGCGCAGGCGGGCAGCGCCACGTTCAGTCGCGACGGACAAACGCTGTTTTATTTGTCCGGCGCCGGGCTGTCGCAAGTCCACGCGCTGAACCTGACGACGGGCACGCGGCGGCAATTGACCGCTCATGATGAAAAAGTGGCGATCCTGCGACGCGCCCCGCAGGACGATCGCATCGTCTACGGCATCGATCGCGGCGGCGACGAACGCCAACAGTTGCTGCTGCTCGACCCTGCGGCCGACGCGCCGGCGGTGAAGCTGACGGATAATCTGTCGGTCATCCACGACTGGGGCGGCTGGTCGCCGGACGGCACGCGGATCGCCTTCGCCGGCAACGAACGGAACGAGGCCGAGTTCGACGCCTATGTTCAGGACGTCGCGACCGGCGAGAAGCGGCGGGTCCACCGCGACACCTGCATGCTGTCGGTCGCGGGGTTCCGCCCCGACGGCGGCGCGCTGGCGCTGGTGCGCGATCGCGCCTATGGCGACATGGCGCTGCTGGTGCTGGATCTGGCGACGGGCCAGGCGAAATCTTTCCGCCAGACAACCGACACCAACTACCAATCGGTGCGCTGGTCCAAGGACGGCCTGACTCTGCTGGCGCTGACCGATCACGGCGGCGAGGACTTCATGCGGCTGTGCCGCCTCGATCCCGCGACCAATACCTTGACCGTCGTCGCCGACGCGCCGGGGCGCGACATCGACGCCTGGGCGATCTCGGCGGACGCCACCCGGCTTGCGGTCATCGAAAACGATCGCGGCTACGCGGTGCTGAAAATGGGCCCGATCGACGGCCCGCTGACCGAAGTCGACGGCCTGCCCGTCGGCATGATCTCCGACCCCGCGTTCTCTCCGGATGGGACGACGCTGGTGGTGACGGTATCGACACCGACGCTGCCGTCCGAATTATGGCTGGCGCGCGACGGCGTGGCGTCGCCGATCGATGCAAGGACCGACGATACGCCGTTCGGCGATTTCTCGTTGGTCGAGTGGGACAGTTTCGACGGGCGGCGCGTGCCGGGTTGGCTGGCGCTGCCTGCCGGCAAACGGCCGGCGGACGGTTTCCCGGCGGTCATCTGGGTGCATGGCGGCCCGGTGGCGCAGGCTCGGCCCAATTTCCGCCCGGATATGCAGATGCTGCTGGCGCAGGGCTTCGCCGTGCTGATGCCGAATGTGCGCGGCAGCTCGGGCTATGGGCGCGCGGGATGCGAGAGCGACGATCTGGACAAGCGGTTGGATTGCGTCGCCGATCTGGCGCACGGGCGGCATTTTCTGGCGACGCTGGACGCGATCGACGGCAATCGCATCGGCGTCATGGGCCAATCCTATGGCGGCTACATGGTCAACGCGGCGCTGACGGAATATCCGTACCTGTTTAAATGCGCGGTGAATTACTACGGTATCGTCGATTTCACGACGACGCTGGACGGCACCGGCCCATGGCGGCGCAGCCATCGCGCCGCCGAGTACGGCGACCCGCAGCGCGATCCCGAACTGCTCGAACGCATCTCTCCCATGAATCACGTCGATAAGATCCGGGTGCCGATGCTGCTGGCGCATGGGGAGCGCGATCCGCGCGTACCGATCGGTGAGTCCATGCAATTGGAAGCCGCGCTGCAGGCGCGTCAGCAAACCGTCTTCAACCTGACCTTCGACTATGCCGGGCACGGCTTCGTCCGTCCCGACGACAAACGGCGCATCTACACCGCCGTCGCGACATTCTTCACCCGCTATCTCTGATCAACGAGGTCTCGCCATGTACATACCGACCCGCGCCTGGCGCACATCCATCATGGGCCGCCGCGGCGCGGTCGGCACAAATCACCCATTGGCGACGCAGGCCGGGTTGGATGTGCTGCGCGCCGGGGGCAATGCCGTCGATGCCTCCGTCGCCATCTCGTTGGTGCTCAGCGTGGTGGAACCGATGATGTCCGGTCTCGGCGGCGACGGATTCTACCAGGTGTACGACGCCAAGACCGGCCGGACCCGCTGCTGGAACGCCACCGGATCGGCGCCGACCGGCGCGACGGTGGACCGTTTCCGCGCCGGCGGCATCGCCGTACGCGGCCCGCTGAGCGTTTCGACGCCGTGCTTCCTCGCGGGGATGGCGGCGATGCACGCGGCCTTGGGCACGCAGCCCTGGGGGGCCTTGGTCGCGCCGTCGATCGAACACGCGCGCGACGGGTTTCCCGCGACGCATCACTATCGCCACTTCGCCGCCGACGTTCGGGGAGTGATCGCCGCCGACGCGCGCAGCCGCAAGGTGTTCCTGCACGACCTGGATATCGGCGTGCCGGCGCTGGCGTCGCTGATCGTGCAGCCCGATCTGGCGCGCACACTGGAGGAAATCGCCGCCGACGGCGCGGAAACCTTCTATCGCGGTCGGCTCGCGAAACGGCTGGCGGCGGGCATGGCAGAGGCCGGAGTCATGGTGACCGAAGCCGATCTGGCCGCCTGCATGCCGGAAGTGCAGGACCCGATCGGTATCGACTACCGCGGCTTCAGCGTGACCCAGACGCCGCCGAATTCCACCGGCTTCACCATGCTGCAAATGCTGAAGATCGCGGAACGCTTCGACCTCGCCGGACTCGATCCGGCGCAGCGCATCCATGTGCTGGTGGAAGCGAAAAAGCGCGCCTTCCAGGATCGGGAGCGCTACGGCGCCGATCCCCGCCACGGCGCGTTGCCGCTGGAACGGCTGCTGTCCGACGCCCATGCCGATGCCTGCGCCGCGACCATCGATCTCAACCGTGCCTCCGACATCCGGTTGGCGGAGCCGGAGCAGGCGGCGGGCGACACGACGTATTTCTGCGTGGTCGACGCCGACGGCAGCGCGGTTTCAGGCATACAGAGCATCAACTCCGGCTTCGGCTCCGGCGTCACGGCGGGCGATACCGGCGTGCTGCTGAACAATCGCATGGCGTATTGGCATCTGGCGGAAGGGCACGCCAATCGCCTGGTGCCGGGCAAGCGCGTGCGGCACACGATGAACGCGCCGATGGTGTTCAAGGATGGTCGCCTTTGGGCGGTGGAGGGCACCCCCGGCGCCGACAATCAGGTGCAGATCAACCTGCAAGTGCTGACGTCGATGATGGACCTGGGCGCCGATCCGCAGGCGGCGCTGGAGGCTCCGCGCTGGACGTCCGCCCAGCAGGGGCAGGGCGCCAACTGGCCGCATGACGGCGACGGACGCCTGACGATCGAGCCGGGCTATGGCGAGGCGACCTTGGCGGCTCTGGAACGGATGGGCCACCGGTTGAACCGGGTTGGACCGCTGGAAGGCCCGTGCAGCGTGCAGGCCATCCGGGTGATGGATAACGGGATCAAGATGGTCGGGTCGGACCCGCGGCGCGACGGTTGGGGCGGGGCCTGGTAGCCCCGATCGGGTTATCCGCCGGTCGGAATGGGGAACGGCTTGCCGAAGTGACACGCGGCGACGTGCCCCGGGCTGACTTCGGTCAATGGCGGTGCCTGTTCCCGGCACACAGCCTGCGCAATCGGGCAGCGCGGATGAAAATGACATCCGCTCGGCGCCTTCGACGGGCTGGGCACATCGCCGGTCAGCACGATACGGGTGCGCCGGCGATCCGGATCGGGCACCGGCGCGGCCGACAGCAGCGCCTGCGCATAAGGGTGGTGCGGCGCGCCGAACAGTTCGTCGGTGGTCGCCATTTCCACCAGACGCCCCAGGTACATCACCGCCACGCGATGCGCGATGTGACGGACCACCGCCAGATCGTGGGAAATGAACACATAGGCGATGCCGAACTGCTCTTGCAGGTCCTGCATCAGATTGACGACCTGCGACTGGATCGAAACATCCAGGGCGGAGACAGGTTCATCCGCCACGATCAGGCGCGGTTGCGGCGCCAGGGCACGGGCAATGGCGATGCGTTGGCGCTGACCGCCGGAAAACTCGAAAGGATGGCGGCGCAAATGGATCGCATCCAGACCGACCAGGCGCAGCAGATCGATCACCCGATCCCGTCGCGCCGCCGGCGTGTCGTAAAGCCCGTTCACGTCCAAGGGTTCGGCGATGATGTCTTCCACCCGCTGACGCGGGCTCAGCGACGCATAGGGGTCCTGGAAGACGATCTGCATTTCCCGCCGCCGCAGCCGCATCTCCGTTCGGCCAAGACCGAGCAGATCGACGCCGTCAAACTGGATTTGGCCGGAGGTGGGTTCGGTCAGGCGCAGCAGCATGCGCCCGGTGGTGGATTTGCCGCAGCCGGATTCACCGACCAGCGCCAGAGTCTCCCCAGGGGCGACATCGAACGACACCCCGTCCACGGCCTTGACCTGCCCGACGGTGCGGACGCCCAACGGGCCGCCGGTGATCGGAAAATGCTTCCGCAGATCGCGGACGGACAGCAGCGGCGCGGTCATGACAAGGCCCAACAGGCAGCACGGGAGCCGTTATCCAGAACGACCAACGGCGGCTCCCGATCGTGGCATTCGGGTCGTACCTGCCCGCAGCGCGGATTGAACCGGCAGCCGGCGGGCATGGCGTGGGCGGGCGGCACCGTGCCCTCGATCGTGCGCAAGCGGCGTTCACGCGTTTCCAGCGAGGGAACGGAGTTGAGCAGGCCACGCGTATAGGGATGCTTCGGATCGTTGAACAGCGTTCGCACCGCCGTGTGTTCCACGACCTTGCCCGCGTACATCACCGCGACATCGTCCACCAGATCGGCGATCACGCCCAGATCGTGCGTAATCAAAATGATGGCGGTGCCGAGTTCGCCTTGCAGGCGGCGCAGAAGTTCCAGGATTTGCGCCTGGATCGTCACGTCCAGCGCGGTGGTGGGTTCGTCGGCGATCAACAATTTGGGATCGCAGGCCAGCGCCATGGCGATCACCGCGCGCTGGCGCATGCCGCCGGACAGTTGATGCGGATAGGCGGAGGCAACGCGCGCCGGATCGGGAATGCCGACCAGCTTCAACATCTCCACCGCGCGCGCCCAGGCGGCGGTTCGGCCGTCGTGGCGATGCAGGCGGACCGCTTCCGCGATCTGCTCGCCCACCGTCAGGACCGGGTTCAACGTCGTCATCGGGTCCTGGTAGATCATCGCGATGTCGCCGCCGCGCAGCGCGCGCAGGCGTTCGGCGTCCATCGTCACCACATCCTGCCCGTCGAACAGAATGCTGCCGCCGACGATCTGCGCGGGCGGGGTCGGGATCAGCCGCATCATGGCCAGCGCGGTCATGGTCTTGCCGCAACCGGATTCCCCGACAATCCCCAGGCTTCGCCCGGCTTCCAGCGCGAAACTGACTCCGTCGACCGCGCGCACCAGGCCGCGCGGCGTGAACAGGTGGACCCGCAGGTCAGAGACCGTCAGCAGGCTCACGTATCGATCTCCGGATCCAGCATGTCGCGCAGGGCGTCGCCGACCATGTTGAAGGCCAGCACGGCCAGGGTGATCGCCGCGCCGGCAAAGGCGGCGGGCCAGGGGTCGCCGACCAGATCCGTCATGCCGTCGCGGATCATGTTGCCCCAGGACGGCGTCGGCGGTTGCGCGCCCAGCCCCAGGAACGACAGCGCCGCTTCCAACCGGATCGCGGTGGCGATCCACAACGACAGCGCCACGACCAGCGGCCCGGCGATGTTCGGCAGCACATGCTTCAGCATGATCGACACCGTGCCGCGCCCGGACGCGATGGAAGCGTCGATGAACGGTTCCCGCTTCAACACCTGCGTGGCGGAGCGCGACAGCCGCACAAACCTCGGAAACAGCGCCACCGCGATCGCAATCACCGCGCTCTCGAAGCTCGGCCCCAGCGCGGCGGCGACCATGACGCCCAGCAGCAGCGACGGGAAGGACATCAACAGGTCGGAAAAGCGCGACAACAGGCGGTCTGTCCAGCCGCCGAGATAGCCGGCGATCATGCCGGCCCAGACGCCGAACAGGGCGGAGAGCAGCGGCGCGATGATGCCGATCGACAGCGAGACCCGGCTGCCGATCAGCACGCGCGACAGCACGTCGCGGCCAAAGGCGTCGGTGCCGAGCCAATGGTCCTCGGAGGGACCTTGGTTGGCGGTGAGGAAGGATTGTTCGAGCGGGTCCTGAGGGGCGATCCAGGGCGACAGCGCGGCGACGGCGATCAGCAGCACGCACAGGGCCGCGCCGACGGCAGTCAGCTTGTTGGCCATCAGGTATTTCATCGCAGGGTGATCCGCGGGTCGATCGCGGCGCACAGCAGGTCGGTCGCCAGATTGACCGCCACCACGAAGAACGCGAACACGACCAGCCCAGCTTGCACGAGCGTGTAGTCGCGGGCGGAGACTCCGCTGATCAGCAGGGTGCCGAGACCGGGGCGAGAGAAGACCAGTTCCACGGTTATGGTGCCGGACAGCGTGGTCAGCAGGTAGATGCCCAGGCCGGTGGTGACGGGGATCAGGGCGTTGCGCAGCGCGTGTTTGAAGATCACCCAGCCTTCCGCGACGCCCTTGCCGCGCGCGGTGCGGACATAGTCCTTACGCAGGACTTCGAGCAGAGACGACCGGGTCAGGCGCATCACGAAGGCGGCCATGACGACGCCCAGTGTGATCGACGGCAGCACCAGGTGGTGCAGTTGATCCAGGAACCCCTTGCCGCCGCCGAGCATGGGGAACCAGTCGAGGTGGAGGGAGAAGACGAGGAGGAGCAGGACTCCGAAGTAGAAATCCGGCAGGGAAAAGCCGATCAGCGCGAAGACGCGTCCGAACCCATCCAGCGCGCCGTTGCGATGCACCGCCGTCATCGCGCCCAGCGGGATGCCGATGACGATGCCGATCACGGTGGCCGCGATGCCGAGGGAGATGGTGTACGGCAGCGCCTGGGCCAGCAATTCGTTGATCGAGGTGTTATTGGACATCGATCGCCCGAAATCCGCCGTCAGCGCCTGACCGATGAAGCTGAAGTATTGCATCCAGAGCGGTTGATTCAGGCCGAGTTTTTCGCGGAAACGCTCGATGGCGTCAGGCGTGGCGAATTCGCCCAGCGCGGCGACCGCCGGGTCTCCGGGCATGATGCGCAATGCCAGGAAGACCAGGGTCAGCACGAGGAGGACGGTCGGGATGACTTCCAGACCGCGTCGCAGGATGTATCCGCCCATGGGTCAGTCGCGCGCCGTCAAAGCCGGCTGGCCTTGGCCATGGTGAAGGTGCCCATATAGGCTTTGACCGGGAAGCCGATTTCCAGCGTCTTGCCGTTATGCATCCAGGAGCCGGCGGGGCTGGGCAGCGGGATGGCCGGCACGTGGCGCAGGATTTCGATCTGCACCTGCTTCAGCATGGCAATGCGCTTCAGGTCGTCGACCTCTTGATTGGCCTGCTCCATCAGGGCGTCGGAGTTGCCGGCGATGTCGCCGTAATGGCTGAAGTTCATGTTGCGCGTCGGCTTACCGACGATGGCGCTGGACTTGTAGAACGCGTTCAGCACCGCCTGGGTCAGCGGCGGCTGGCCCGAGCTGTACATGATCATGGAGTTCAGATCGCGACGAATGTCGTTGTGGTAGCTGGTGTGCTCCACCACGCGCATGTTGATCTGGATACCGACCTTGCGCAGCAGTTCCTGGATGATGAGCACGTTGCTTTTGTATTCCTCGCGCTCCGTCACGAAGAGTTCGATCTGGAAGCCGTTGGGGAAACCGGCTTCGGCCAGCAGCGCCTTGCTTTTGGCGGGATCGTAGACGAAGGGCCAATCGTCCTTGGGCACATCGTCCTTGGTCATGGCCCCGTAATAGCCCTGCGGCGCGATGCCGTAGATGGGGGAAACGAAGTCGCCGAAGGCGGCGGTCCAAACGCGTTGATCGATGGCGTGCGCGATGGCCTTGCGAACGCGGATGTCGTCCAGCGGCTTGCGGGTCATGTTCAGGTGAAAGCCCCAGATCGCGCCGGGGCGGCCGAGATCGAGCACGGTATCGGGCTTTTGCTTCACGACGCTGGCCTGCCAGCCGGGCACGGTCGCGCCCTCGATCATATCGACGTCGCCCTTGACGAAGGCCAGGGTGCGCGCGGCGGTTTCCGGCAGGAACAGCACTTCCAAGGTGTCGACCTTGGGCTTGCCGTCCCAGTATTTGTCGAAGGCGCGGAAGGTGACTTTCTGCTTCGGTTCGTAGCTGACGAACTCGAACGCGCCGGTGCCGACCGGGTTATGGCGGAACTTGTCGCCCAGTTCTTCCACCGCCTTTTTCGACTGGATATAGCCGCCGAAGCGCGGTGCCAGGGCGAAGGCATAGAAGAACGGATTGGGCGTCGCGAGGCGGATGGTCACGGTGTAGGGGTCGGTGACCTCCACCGCTGTGATGTCGCGGAAATTCGACCCGTAGGCGGTGCCGGTCTTGGGGTCCTGCATGCGCTGGATGGTAAAGGCCACGTCGGCGGCGGTGACTTCGCCGTAGCCGCGGTGCCATTGCACGCCCTTGCGCAGATGGAAGGTGAAGGATCGCGCGTCGGGCGCCATTTCCCAGCGTTCCGCGAGTTCGCCTTGCAAATCTTCGAGTTTCAGGTTGGTCGTGCCGTCTTTAGGGCCGACCAGAACGTTGAACACCTGACGGATTGGAAATTCGTCGCCGTTACCGATCCCGAAGGCCGGATCCATGGCGCCGAGGTCGCGTTGCGACACGCCCACCTTGATGGTGGACTGGGCGTCGGCGGCACCGGCCGACAGCAGCATCGCGAGCATTGCCCCGCATATGGACCTGAAGCGTCGCATCTGACCTCTCCCCCAATTTTTCGGCTTATCCGAACCTATGCAGCGCGCGCGTCCGGCGTCAACCGGACGCGGTCACCGGCAGTGATCCGTCGCCATACATTCACGCCAAAAGAATCAGCCGCCGATCAGGTTCGGGTGGGTGGTGAAGCCTTCGACGATGTCGCCGTGCAGCCCGCCGATCTCGCGTTGCAGCCAATCCAGGAACGGCGACAGGCGCTGTTCCACCACGCGGGCAAGGCTTTCCTGGGTCAGGGTCGCGGTCAGCTGATCCAACCGCTCCAACGCCGCCGAAGCGCCGCGCAGATTGTAGCGCGATCGCAGTTCCGTCAGATGCCACTCGATCTGCTGCAGGTTCAATCCGACCGAGCGGGGGAACGAACCGTTGCCCAGGAGAAAGCCCGCGACTTCCCGCGCCTTGTAGCCGTTGGGATGTTCGCGGCGATAGGCGTGATAGCCGGCGGCGGCGCGCAGGATGGTGTTCCACTGCCCGGCGTTGATTTCCTCGTCCGCCGCGGCGATGCGCGGGGCAAGGGCATGAAAGCGCGTGTCGAGCAGGCGGGTGGTTTGGTCGGCGCGTTCGAGATACCGGCCCATCATGTAAAAATGCCAGGCCTGATCGCGATAGAACGTGCCCTCCGTGATGCCGGTATGGGCCTGCGTGCCTTCCTTGAGCATGGCGCAGACCGGCGTGAAGTGATCCGGCGTCAGATCGGCGGCGGACAGCCCGCGGATGTGGCTGTAGAAGACGTTGATCTGCAACCACATCTCGGTCGAGATCAGCGCGCGCAGGGTGCGGGCGTTTTCGCGCGCGGCGGCGATGGCGGTTTGAACCGACGAGGAATTACCGGCGTCGAGCAGATAGAAATGCCCGACATTGGCCTGGTTCGCTTCGGGATGGCGCTTGTAGAACTCTTCCAGGTCGCCGTTGATGCGCAGAATCGACAGCCAGTTGCGGGTGTCGTCGGCGTCGCGGGCAAAGGTGTTGGTGACGTCCAGCAGGCGCGCCAGATTCTCGATCCGCTCCATATACCGCGCCAGCCACAGATTGCTTTCGGCGTGACGCGCAATCAGATGGGCTTTGTAGACAGTCTCGCTCATTCCAGCACCCAGGTGTCTTTCGAGCCACCGCCCTGCGAGGAGTTGACGACCAGGCTGCCTTCCCGCAGCGCGACACGGGTCAGGCCGCCGGGCAGGACCCAGGTATCGCGGCCGGTGACGGCGAAGGGACGCAGATCGACGTGGCGCGGGCGCACCCCGTCTTCGCACAGGGTCGGCGAGACCGAGAGTTTCAGCGTCGGCTGGCTGATGTAATTCGACGGGTCGCGCTTTAACTTTTCGCGGAACTCCGCCAGTTCGGCCTTGGTGGCGTGCGGACCGATCAGCAGACCGTAGCCGCCGGATTCCGCCACCGGCTTCACCACCAGTTCGTGCAGGTGTTCAAGCGTATAGGCCAGCGCGTCGGGTTCCGAGCAGATACGGGTGTCGACGTTGGGCAGGATCGGCTCTTCCGACAGGTAGTAGCGGATGATGCGCGGCATATAGGCATAGACCGCCTTGTCGTCGGCCACGCCGGTGCCCACGGCGTTGGCGATGGCGACCGTGCCCCTGCGCCAGGCTTCGATCAGGCCGCGCACGCCCAACATGCTGTCGGGATTGAACACGTCGGGGTCGAGAAAATCGTCGCCGATGCGCCGATAGATCGTGTGCACGGGCGCAAGACCGGCGGTCGTGCGCATCCAGACGCGGCCGTCTTCCACCGTCAGGTCGCGCCCCTCGACCAGCGGGATGCCCATTTCGCGCGCCAGAAACACATGCTCGAAATAGGCGGAGTTGAAAATACCCGGCGAGAGGACGACGACCTGCGGGTTCAGCACGCCGGCGGGGGCGATTTCGGCCATCGCGTTGTGCAGGCGCAGGCCGTACTCGTCGACGCCGCGCACCCGCAGCCCCGCGATCAGGTCGGGCATCACGCGCAGCGTCATGTGCCGGTTCTCGACGACATAGGCGACGCCGGACGGCGTGCGGGCATTGTCTTCCAGCACGCGAAAGGCGCCGGTTTCGTCGCGCACGATGTCGGTGCCGCAGACATGGACATAAGTGTTGAACGGCACGTCGAAGCCGACCATCGCCTGACAATACCCCGCGTTGCCCAGCACGAGTTCGCGCGGAACGATGCCGTCGGCGAGGATTTTGCGGTCGTGATAGATGTCGTACAGGAACATGTTCAGCGCGCGAACGCGCTGAATGACGCCGGTTTCTATCTGTTGCCACTCCGGCGGGGTGATCACGCGCGGGATCAGATCGAACGGCAGGATGCGGTCGATGGCGGTCGCGTCGGAATAGACCGTGAAGGTAATGCCGCGTTCCAGCAGATCGCGTTCCGCGTCGGCGGATCGTCGCCGCAGCGATTCGATCGGCAGCGCGGCAAGGCGCGACATCAATAAGGTCAGGCTGGGATGCGGCGGTTGTCCGGGTCGCAGCATTTCGCAAAACAAGCGCGCGGGGTCGTAGCCTTGCAGCACGCCGTGTGCGTGCGAGGTGGTCGAAAGTCCGGATGCCGTCTGGCTTTGGGCCGATTGGCTTGAGGACTGAATCTGACTGCCGATAGGAAGGCTCATCCGCCGCTCCATGCTGCGATGCAACAGGATAGACACACTGCGCGCGCGGGGGGAATAGGGCGTGACACACTTGACACAACCCACTGCCCCACGCGCCAATCGGGGTAACAGGAGCACGACGGACCCATGAAAACCGAACTTCAGGCGCTGGTGCGCGACGAAGCCCTTTTGCAACAGTGCCTGGACGGTGCCGATGTCGCGCCGCTGCTGATGGTACTGGTGCACCTGAGCGGCGAGGAGGCCTGGCTGGACCAGGTCCGTCCGTTCATCACCGGCCCGTGGAATTTCCACGAAAACGCCCCCGACGCGCTGAAACAGCGGATGCGGCAACGCCTGCGGGAGGTGCTGATCGACTACGCCGCCGGCAATCGCGACCTACCCGCGGAGCCGCCGGCGCATCTGCTGCGCCGCATGTTGTCGGCCGGCGTCGGAGGAGAGGTGCCGGAAGAATACATTCCGATGATCCTCGAAGAGACGATGCTCGACGACGAAGACCCGAAGACCGTTCATTGGCGCACGCCGCCGACCGCGGAGGCGTTGAACGGCTTCAAGGCGGTGATAGTCGGGGCCGGCGTGTCCGGGCTGTGCATGGCGATCAAGATGCAGGAAGCCGGCATCCCCTTCGTCATCTTCGAAAAGAACCGCACGGTCGGCGGCACCTGGCTGGAAAACGGCTATCCCGGCTGCGGCGTCGATACACCCAACCATTTCTATTCCCTGTCGTTCGAGCCGAACCACGACTGGACGGAGCATTTCTCCAAACGCTCCGAACTGTGGGCCTACATGGAACGGGTGGCGGACAAGTACGACATCCGTCGGCATATAAGGTTCGATACCGAAGTCGTGTCCGCCCGCTTCGACGAGACCGCTTCCGTCTGGACCGTGACGACGCGCACCGCCGGCGGGCCGGAGGAGGTCGTCGAAGCCAACGCCTTCATCAGCGCCGTCGGGCAGTTGAACCGCCCGTCGATCCCCGACATTCCCGGTATCGACGATTTCGCCGGCCCGCTGTTCCACACGGCGCGGTGGGACGAGACGCAGGATTTGGCCGGCAAGCGCGTCATCATGATCGGCACCGGTGCCAGCGGGATGCAGGTCGGCCCGACGATCGCGCCCGATGTGGCGCATCTGACGATCTTCCAGCGGTCGGCGCATTGGGCGGTGAGCAACCCGAACTACCATGCCAAGGTCAGCCCCGGGAAAATGGCCGCGCTGAAGCACCTGCCGTTCTATGCGAAGTGGTATCGCTTCCAGTTGTTGTGGGCATCGTCGGACGGATTGCATGCGTCGCTGCATGTCGATCCGAACTGGGCTTCTCCGGATCAATCGCTGAACGCGGCGAACCAGAAGTTTCGCGACGACATCACGGCCTATATCACCGCGCAGATCGGCGACAACCCGGACCTGTTGGCCAAGGTGATCCCGCCCTACCCGCCGTACGGCAAGCGCATGCTGCGCGACAATCATTGGTACAAGACGCTGACCCGGCCGAACGTCACGCTGACCAACACGCCGATCGAACGCATCGTCGCGGAAGGCGTGGTGACCCGCGACGGCGTGCTGCACCCGGCCGATATCATCGTGATGGCCACCGGCTTCGTCGCGCAGAAGATGCTCTGGCCGATGGAGGTCGTCGGTCGTGCCGGGCAATCCGTGCGCGACGCCTGGGGCGACGATAACCCGCGCGCGTTCCTGGGCATCACCGCGCCCAATTTCCCCAACCTGTTCATGCTGTACGGACCCGGCACGAACCTGGCGCACGGCGGCAGCGCGATCTTCCACACGGAATGTCAGGTCCGCTACATCATGCAGTGCCTGCGCGAAATGATCGAAACCGGCGCGCGGGTGATGGAGTGCCGCCAGGAACCACACGACGCGTTCAACGCATTACTGGACGCAACGCACGAGAAGATGGTCTGGGCGCATCGCGGCGTGGGCAATTGGTACAAGAACAAGGACGGGCGGGTGGTGACGAACTCCCCATTCCGGCTGATCGACTACCGCCGCATGACCGCACAGTTGGACCGAAACGACTATGCGATGGCATGACGACGCGGCTGGTGCCGCGATGGCATGACGACGCAGCTGGCGATTCAAATCCCTTTGCTTGGCCGCAGGTGCGGCCCGATACGGAGTTAAGACCATGAAAATCGGCGCGGTGATGTTCTTCACCGACTATTCCATGCAGCCCGCGCCCCTGGCGCGCCTGCTGGAAGAGCGCGGCTTCGAATCCCTCTGGGTGCCGGAACACACGCATATTCCGTCCTCCCGCAAGACGCAGTACCCGGCCGGCGGGCCGCTGATCCGGCCCTATTACGACATCTACGACCCGTTTCTGGCGCTCGGCACCGCCGCCGCCGTCACCACCAACCTGAAGATCGGCACCGGCATCGCCCTGGTCACCCAGCGCGACCCGATCGTCACCTCCAAGGTCGTCTCGACCCTTGATCGGCTGTCGAACGGGCGCTTCCTGTTCGGCGTCGGCAATGGTTGGAACCAGGACGAGATCGAAAATCACGGCACCGCCTTCGCCACCCGCCACAAGCTGGCGCGAGAGCGTATCGAGGCGATGAAGGCGATCTGGGCGCAGGAGGAGCCGGAGTATCACGGCGAATTCGTCAATTTCGACAAGATGCAGATGGGCGTTAAGCCGATCCAGAAGCCCCACCCGCCCATCATCGTCGGCGGCGCCTGGCCCTTCGCCGCTCGTCGGGCCGTGCGCTACGGCGACGGCTGGATTCCGCGCGCCGATCGCATCGGCGAAGAAGGTTTGCGCGAATTGTTCGGCAACTTCCACAAAATGGCGCGCGACGCCGGTCGCGATCCTGCCGAACTGCCGATCTCCGTCTTCCGCGTGGCGGACAGTATCGAGCGGCTGCGCATGTTCCGCGACCTCGGCGTCGATCGCGTCGTGTTCACCCTGCCGGCGGAAGGCGAGGACAGCATTCTGCCCATCGTCGATCGCTGGACTGCATTGAAACGGGAACTTGAAGGCTAAGCCATGACCGTCAAACTTGGCTATCTGCTACCGACGCGGGAGCAGATCATGGAAGGTCGCCCAGAGGCCGCGCCGCTGCTGGCGCTGGCCGAACGGGCGGAACGATGTGGTTTCGATTCCGTCTGGGTCGGCGATTCGCTGCTGGCCCGTCCACGCCACGACCCGCTGACCCTGTTGGCGGGGGTCGCCGGGCGCGTGCCCAGGGTCGAAATCGGCACCGCCGTGCTGCTGCCCGCGCTGCGCAATCCGGTGGTGCTGGCGCATCAGGTGGCGACGCTGGATCAGGTCAGCGAAGGTCGCCTGATCCTGGGTGTCGGCTTCGCCGCCGACGCGCCCAGCATTCACGCCGAATTCGCCGCCGCCGGGGTGCCGTTCGACAAGCGAGTCGGACGCATGATGGAAGGGTTGCGCCTGGCGCGCGCCTTGTGGACCGGAGAGCCCGTCGATTGGGACGGCCGCTGGACCGTGAAACAGGGCGTGCTGGCACCGACCCCCTATCGCGCCGGCGGGCCGCCGCTGTGGATCGGCGGCAATCTGGCGTCCAGCCTGGAACGCGCCGGGCGCTGGTTCGACGGGTGGTTCCCGATTGCCCCGTCAGCCCCGAAATTCGCCGAACAATGGGCGGAGGTGAAGTCGATCGCCACCGCCGCCGGCCGCGATGCGAACGCATTGACGGGCGCGATGTATCTGACCGTCGCGCTGGATGACGACGCGGCCAAGGCGGATGAACGGCTGAACGGGTTCCTGGAACGCTACTACAGCCAACCCGCCGCGATCCTGCGCCGGCGGCAGGCCTGCTACGCCGGTCCGGCCGCCGGACTGGGCGAATGGCTGTCGGGCTATGTCGGGGCCGGCGTCAGCCACCTGATGCTGCGCTTCGCCGGAGAGCACGAGGCGCATATGGACACCGTATCCCGTCTGCGCCCGACGCTGGGCTGGTAGTTTCAGGATCGGGGACGTCGGCGTCGCACTTCCACGCCGGCGTCCTGTTCCATCGGGCGGATGACCGTCGTCATATCGAGACCGTCGACCCCGTCGGCCCCCGCGCGGGCATAGGCCCGCCGGACGAGGGTGCCGATGGGGGAGTCGATGCCGAAGCCCGACGCCTCGTCCAGGAACGCCTGCAAATCCTTCAACGTAATCGCGAGACTGCCGCCGAAATCGAACCCGCCGGTCAGGATGTGGTCCGGCAGCTTGGTCAACGTGGCGTTGCTCTGGCCGGACCCGGCATTCACCACCTCCAGCATCGTGTCCGGGTCCAGCCCGGCCTTCACGCCCAGAACCAGGCATTCCGCCGCGACCGCCAGGTTGGCGGCGGACATCATGTTGTTGACGACCTTCATGGTCTGCGCCGCGCCGACCTTCTCCCCCACCCAAACGACCTTGCCGCTGTAGGATTGCAACGCCGGCATGATCCGATCCACGACCGCGCGCGGGCCGGAAACCATGCTGGTCAGGGTGCCGTCCTTCGCGCGGGCAACGCCGCCGGTGATCGGGGCGTCGATGGTCACGATGCCGTGCACCGCCAGCGCGGCCTCCAGCTCCCGCGCCAAGGCGCCTCCGGTGGTGCCCAGATGCACGTAGACCTTTGCCCGCCCGCCGAAGATTCCCTGCGATTCGACGATTGCCTCGCGATAGGCGCTCAGCGTCGACAGGCAGCCGAACACTACGTCGGACCGCGCCGCCACATCCGCCGGCGACAGGCCGACGGCGGCCTTACCCTGAAATGCCACCGTCGCCTCCGCGCGAATGTCGTACACCACCGCGTCGGTGTGCGCCGCCAATCGCCCCGCGATGGGGCCCCCGATCGCGCCCAGGCCGATAAAACCGATTGTCATGGATGCGATCCTTTGCTGTTGTTCCGGGGATGAGTGACCCCGATGAAGACGATTGCGTCGAAGCGACGGAATTGGAGCATGCCGCCGAATGGCGGTTGCGCAAGGTCGACGCCGATCCGACCGATACGCGCAGTGCGGCGGCCGCCGCCCAATTGCAGAAGCTGGCGACGGAACTGCGCGGGCTGACCGACACGCCGCTCTTTGTCGAATATCGCTGCATGTGCAACTGGTTAGGTGAGTCCGACGGGCTGTCGGAACTCGTCCTGCGCCGAGAGGATTTTCGCACCATGCTGGGTTTCGGCGTCTGGGCGGATTCCGGAGAGGGATACATCCGCGCGCTGATCGAGATGGCGAAGGAAACCTTGGGAACCGGTTAACCGAACGGGCTTATCGCCGCGAAAGCCGCTCAATTTCCTCAACCAGTTCGGTCGTGGCGATCTGGCGGGCATAGCCGCGATTGTTGCGAAACGCCCAGTCGTGCCGTTCGGCGGTCAGGGTGGCGCAGGCATCGGTCGGCACGGTTACGAGGTAGCCGAGATCGCAGGCGTCGCGCACCGCGGAATCGATGCACTGATCGGTCAGAATCCCGGCGATGATCAGTGACCGGATACCCATGTTGCGCAGCACGTAATCGAGATTGGTGGAGATGAAGACCGAAGACGACGTCTTGGGGATCACCATTTCGTCCGCCGCCGGGGCGATCTCGTCGAGCACTTTCGCGTCCCACGAGCCGCGCGGCACGAACAGGCCGCTGATTTTGTAATCCAGGCTCATGTCGCGACCGTCCTGGGTCAGCGCCTCGATCACCGTGTACAGCACCTCGATCCGCGCGGTTCGGCAGGCGGTTTGCAGGCGCTGCATGTTGGGCACGGCGGTGTCGCGCATGGTGCGAAAGAACCAGCCGAAGCGGGCCTCTTTCTGCGCTTCGTCCATGCCCCAGTATTCGCCGCCGTCAGAGTCCGTCCGGGATCATTTAACGCTTTGACAAAGTCTTCTGACCATAACGCGCACGGATGCCCAGCGTAGAAATGTGAGTCCGTTCCGATTCAGGCATTCCCAATCCTTCGCCAACCGCCGGCATCGATTCAACCAGCCAATTGTGC
>CANJLW010000043.1 GCA_947475245.1 Acetobacteraceae bacterium
CGCTCCCAGCGGTCGAAGATTTGTTCAAAACGCATCTGACGTATTCCCTCGTGAATGCGCGTCCGGTCCATGCTTGCCCCCTGCTGGGGGAAGGGTTTGGACCGGACACTTCACGAGCTACAAAATGCGGACAGATCACGAGCTAGCGACACTTCAATTACCCCCGGCTTGGCGCAGCGTGGAACCCGGCCTACGTTCCACGTCGAAGCAACGGAGAAAGAGGCCATGCGCCGCATCGTCTGGGGACGCGCGACATCGAGCAATGTGATGAAGGTCCTGTGGGGGCTGGGCGAACTGGGCCTTGCCTTCGACCGAATCGACGTCGGCGGCAGCTACGGCAAGACCGACACCGCCGAGTACCGCGGTATGAACCCCACCGGGTTGGTGCCGACCCTGCAGGAAGACGACTTCACCCTGTGGGAAAGCAACGTCATCCTGCGCTACCTCTGCGCGTCCTATGCGCCGGACTCCACGATGTGGCCCAGCCAACGCCATGCGCGCGCCAATGTCGATCGTTGGATGGACGCGCAGCAGACCGTGTTCAATCGACCCATGAGCGCGGTTTTCTGGGGGCTGGTGCGCACCCCGGCCGATAAGCGCGACATGGCGGCGATTGCGCAATCCATCGCCGATACCGCCAAGGCCTGGTCGATGGTCGAGGCGGAACTGTCCCGCCATCCCTATATCGCCGGCGACGACTTCACGATTGCCGATATTCCCTGGGGCGTGCACGCCCATCGCTGGTTCGGCATGGACTATCTGGGGCTGGATCGTCCTGACCTACCCGCCGTACGCGCGTGGTACGACAGGCTGTGCAAGCGCGACGCCTATCAAAATCACGTCGTCGCCTGCCCGATTACCTGACCTTGCCAGACGCGCCGATCACTGTCGGCGCGTCTGGGACCAGCCCAGATACAACCCCGCCGAAACAATCACCCCCGCCCCAAGCCACGTCATCGCGTCGGGGAAGTGCCCAAACATGAAATAGCCGACGACGACCGACCCAATCAGTTGAAAATACTGAAATGGGGAGATGATATTGGCCGGTGCATAAGCCAGGGCGCGCACGACGCAGTAGTGCCCCAATCCACCCAGCACGCCCAGGCCGCAGAACAGCAGGAAATCGACGATACCGGCCGGGCTGCGCCAGACAAACGGCAACACTACCAGCAGACCGATCGCTCCGAACGCCGAACTATAGACAGTCGTCGTTTCCGGCGGATCGATGTTCGCGACCTTGCGCGTGAAGATCTGATAGAGCGCATAGCAAAACGCGCTGGCGACCAGAAACAGCGCCGAAGGGTGAAACACCGCCGAACCGGGCCGGATGACAATCAGCACGCCGATGAATCCGACAACGATCGCCATCGCGTGACCCAGCTTTGTGCGCTCTCCCAACAGCGGCCACGCCAGCAGCGCGACGATCAGCGGCCCCATCATGCCGATGGCCGCCGCGTCGGCCAGCGGCTGGAACACGATCGCCGCCACGAAGCAGAGGTTCGAAACACATTGAATGGCCGACCGCGTCAATTGCAGCAGCGGCGCGCGGGTTTTGAACATGCGCGGCCCACGCCGGGGCATGAACACTGCCATCACGAACAGCACATGACCGAAGAACCGCGCCCAGGAGATTTGCAGCGGGCTGTAATCGGCGCCGAGCAGCTTGGAAAAGCTGTTCATGAAGGGAAAGATGGTGCCGGTCAGGCAAACGAGCCCGATACCCAGCAGGATATTGCGCCGTTCGGTCTGGGGAGATGGCATCACGGACCGACGGTGCCTCGTTCAATGAAAATCCTCCGGACGGTTGCCCGTCCGGAGGATTTCTGTAGGCGAATACCAGCTTGGATCAGCGCTTGCTGAACTGGAAGCTCCGGCGGGCCTTGGCCTTGCCGTACTTCTTACGTTCAACCGCACGCGAATCGCGGGTCAGGAAGCCGGCGATCTTCAAAATCCCCCGCAGTTCCGGTTCGTAATACGTCAGTGCTCGGCTGATGCCGTGACGCACCGCACCGGCTTGGCCGGACAGTCCGCCACCGGAAACGGTGCAGTAGACGTCGAACTGATTGAAACGATCGGAGACCAGGAAGGGCTGGCCGATCAGCATCCGCAGCACGGGACGGGCGAAATACTGGGTCACGGACTTGCCGTTCACCACGATCTCTCCCTTACCGGGCTTGATCCAAACCCGCGCGGTGGATTCCTTGCGGCGACCCGTGGCGTAGGAACGGCCCCAGGCATCGCGCTTCGGTTCAACCTTCGGGCGGTCGGTAAAGACGGAGACAGGCGCAGGCGCGCCGGATTCAGCAGCGGCGGCGGCAGCAGCGGCCTGACGCGCGGCGAGCGCGTCCTTCAGGTCGGCGAGGCTGCCGGATTGAGTTCCTGACATCTGGATCAGACCCTCTTGTTTTTCGGATTAAGTGCGGCGACGTCGAGAGTCTTGGGCTGCTGACCATCGTGCGGATGTTCGGCACCGGCATAGACATGCAGGTGCTTCATCTGGCGGCGCTGCAGCGGACCGCGGGTGATCATACGCTCCACGGCTTTCTCCAGAACGCTTTCCGGATGCTTGCCTTCCAGGCGCTGACGGATCGAACGGCCCTTGATGCCGCCCGCGTAGCCGGTGTGGTAGTGGAACACCGACTGTTCCGCCTTGTTGCCGGTCAGGTGGACCTTACCGGCATTGACGACGATCACGTTGTCGCCGCAATCGACATGCGGGGTGAACGTGGGCTTGTGCTTGCCGCGCAGACGGTTGGCGATCAGGACAGCGAGGCGGCCGAGAACAACGCCTTCGGCGTCGATCAGCACCCAGTCCTTTGTCACCTCCGACGGCTTGATGGAGAGTGTGGTCTTCAACATGGGTTTTCTGGTGGTCCGTGGTTCGGGAGGACCGGCTTATCGGTGGATTTGCGCGCTCCGTCAAGCGTTTATGGATGCGGTATTATATTACCGCACAAATGCCCGCTGGTTGGAAATGCTACTCGCCAGTTGACTTTTGCCCGCCGCCCGCTATGGGCACAGCCATGGCAACCTCCCGGGAATACTGACATGCAGCCCACCAAGACCCTTGATGCCGTGATCGTCGGCGCCGGCTTTGCCGGCATGTATCTGCTCCATCGCCTGCGCGGCCTCGGCCTGTCGGTTCAGGTGTTCGAAGCGGGAACCGATGTCGGCGGCACCTGGTATTGGAACCGCTACCCCGGCGCGCGCTGCGACGTCGAAAGCATGCAGTACTCTTATTCGTTCTCGCCGGAATTGCAGCAGGAATGGAAATGGCCGGAAACCTTCTCCGCCCAGCCGGATATCCTGAAATATGCCCGTCACGTCTCCGAACGCTTCGATCTGCGCCGCGACATTCAGTTCGAAACGCGCGTCACCGGGTCGGAGTATAATGAAGCCACCGGTCGATGGACCGTGCGCACCGATCGCGGCGATACCGTCGACGCGCAGTACTGCATCATGGCGACCGGCTGCCTGTCCACCGCCCGCACCCCCGATTTTCCCGGTCAGGACCAGTTCAAGGGCGCGACCTACCACACCGGCCATTGGCCGCACGAACCCGTGGACTTCACCGGCCTGCGGGTCGGCGTCATCGGCACCGGATCGTCGGCCATTCAGTCGATCCCGGTCATCGCCGGTCAGGCGCGCGATCTGACGGTATTCCAGCGCACCCCGAACTACAGCATCCCGTCGCGCAACCGCCCGATGACCGATGACTACGCGCAGTCCTGGAAGGACGTGTATCCGCAACGCCGGGAAGAAGCGAAGCAGACCCGCAACGGCGTGCTGGCATACCCGAACAACTTCTCCGCCCTGTCGGTCTCCGACGAAGAGCGTCTGCGTATCCTTGAGCAACGTTGGGAATCCGGCGGCACCACCTTCATGGCGTCGTTCAACGATCTGATTTTCAACAAGCAATCAAACGACCTTGCCGCCGAGTTCGTCCGCTCCAAGATCCGTTCGATGGTCAAGGACGCCAAGACCGCCGAACTGCTGACCCCGACCAGCTACCCGATCGGCACCAAGCGCATCTGCGTCGACACCGACTATTACCTGACCTTCAACCAGGATCACGTGCATCTCGTCGACATCAGCAACGCCCCGATCGAGCGGCTGACGGAAAAGGGCCTGATCACCGGCGGCGTGGAATATGAGTTCGACGCCATCGTCTTCGCCACCGGCTTCGACGCGATGACCGGCACGCTGGTCTCCGTCAACATCGCGGGACGGAACGGCGTCACCCTGAAGGACAAGTGGGAAGAAGGCCCCAAGACCTATCTCGGCCTGATGACCGCGGGCTTCCCGAACCTGTTCATGATCACCGGCCCGGGCAGCCCGTCCGTGCTCAGCAACATGATGGTGTCCATCGAGCAGCATGTGGACTGGATCACCGACTGCATCGCCAACCTGCGTCAGCGCGGCGTAACGACGATCGAGGCCGACAAGCCCGCCGAAGACGCCTGGGTCGTTCATGTGAACGAGGTCGCGCACACGACGCTCTATCCCTCCGCCGCGTCGTGGTACATGGGGGCCAACATCCCCGGCAAGCCGCGCGTGTTCATGCCCTATATCGGCGGCGTCGGCAGCTATCGGCAGCGCTGCGACGACGTCGCCGCCAACGACTATCAGGGCTTCGTTCTGTCCGGCCAACGCCAGGCCGCCGCGGCGGAATAACCCCGAACCCCAATGCGGCGGGAAACACAGGGAAGGTCGCGCAAGCGCCCTTCCCTTCCTCGCGTCGATGGGCGCACACTGACCAAGACCGGTCTCGGCCGGCTTTTGGAGTGTCCGCCATGCTGAAAATCAGACAGCTCGACCATCTGGTTCTGCGCGTCGTCGACCTGAAGGCGATGATGCATTTCTACATCGATATTCTCGGCTGTACCCTGGAAAAGACCCAGGAAGCACTGGGCCTGTACCAACTCCGCGCCGGCACCGCCTTAATCGATCTCGTGCCGGTCGATGGCCCGCTCGGCCTTAAAGGCGGCCCCGCCCCCGGTCCCACCGCGCGCAATCTGGATCACTTCTGCCTGTCGATCGACGACTACGACGCCGACGCCATTCTGGCGCATCTGAAGTCGCACGGCCTGGAACCGGGCCCGGTCTCGTCACGCTATGGGGCCGAGGGCCAGGGACCGTCGATCTACGTCGCCGACCCCGAAGGCAACGTCGTCGAACTCAAGGGCCCGCCCTGGCCCGAGGGCGTCAGCCTATAAGTCGGCTTCCGGCGGCGGAACCGGTGCCTTGACCGGCTCCTTGGTCGGCTCTTGGGCCGGGACCGTGTAATCCGGCACGATCCGCGCCTGTGCCCCGGCGATCACCAGGACCTTTTGCCCCAGCGCCAGCGCTGTCGGGTCCTTTTGCGTCACGCTCACCAAATCGCCGTTCGGTTTCCGCACGATATATTCGTAAGCCGTCGTATCGCCCGCCGCGCGCTCCGCCGCGCTGCCCGCCAGCCCGCCGATCAACGACCCACCCAACGCCGAAAACGCGCTGACCGGCCCAACCCCGACCTGCGAACCCGCGATCCCGCCCGCGGCACCGCCGGTCACCGCCCCAACGGTTCCGGACGCGCTGACCTGCACCTGCCGAACGCCGACAATCGTCCCTTGCTCGACCTTCGCCGCCTGCTGCACCGCATTGCTGGCATAGGTATCGGGCGAGTAGCTCGGGCCGCACCGAACCAGCACCAACGAACAGATAATCAGGACGGAGCGATTCAAGGTCGGCGGCCTCTCGATCATGCGGCGGCTTGTCACCGGGCGTCAGAGACATAGGATAGCGACATGACCCAGAACACCCCCCCCGAAAATATGCCCGCCGCTGCGAAAACCGGCCTCGCCCGCAACACCGCCAATTATGGCGACAAGGATTTCGCGCTTTATTTGCGCCGCTCCTTCGCCAAATCCATGGGCTATTCGCAGACCATGCTCGACAAGCCCGTCGTCGGCATCGTCGATACCGGATCGGATTACAACAACTGCCACCGCACGGTGCCGGAACTGATCGAGGCGGTGAAGCGCGGCATCCTGGCCGCCGGCGGCCTGCCGCTCGCTTTTCCGACGGTGTCGCTGTGCGAGCCGTCGCTCTTCCCGACCTCCATGCACTACCGCAACCTCGCCGCCATCGACACGGAAGCCATGTTGACGGCCCAACCGATGGATGCGGCCGTTCTCGTCGGCGGCTGCGACAAGAGCGTGCCCGCGCAGTTGATGGCGGCTGCCTCCGCCGACGTGCCCGCCGTGCAACTGGTGACCGGGCCGATGCTTGCCACGCCGTTTCAGGGCGAACGCCTGTCCGCCTGCACCGACTGCCGCCGCTATTGGGCGCAGTACCGCGCCGGTAACGTCACCCGCGAACGCATCGGCGAAATCGAGGGACGCCTCGCCACCACCGCCGGCACCTGCGGCGTGATGGGCACCGCCTCCACCATGGCCTGTATCTCCGAGGCTTTGGGCATGACCCCCCTCGGCCACGGCTCCATCCCCGCCGTGCACGCCGACCGCCTGCGCGCGGCGGAGGAAGCCGGCGCGCTCGCCGTTCGCCTGATCGCCAATCCAATCCGCCCGTCGCAAATCATCACCGCGCAATCGGTGGAAAATGCCGTGCGCGTGCTTCTCGCCCTCGGCGGGTCCACCAATGCGCTGATCCATCTGACCGCCATCGCCGGCCGCGTCGGTGTCAAAATCGACCTCAACCGCCTGAACCTACTGTCCGACACCACGCCCGTGCTGGTCGATCTGAAGCCGACCGGGGAAGGCTATATGGAGGATTTCCATGCCGCCGGCGGCATGCCCGCGCTGCTGTGGGAACTGCGCGATCTCCTGCATCTCGACGTCATCGACGTCACCGGCGTGGCGCTGCGCGACCGCTTGAGCCAACCCGCCTTCGTCGATCGCCGCTACATCCGCGCCCGCGCCGAACCGGTTTCCCCGGTTGGCGGCATCGTCTCGTTGTTCGGCTCGCTTGCCCCGCGGGGCGCCATCCTCAAGCGCAGCGCCGCCACCGAATCGCTGTTCGAGACGGAATCCCGCGCCATCGTCTTCGACGGCCTGGAAGATTTGGCCAATCGCATCGACGATCCCAACCTCGACGTGACGGCGTCGGACATCCTGGTGCTGAAAAACGCGGGATCGCTGACCCCCGCCGGCATGCCGGAGGCCGGCTACCTGCCGATCCCCACCAAACTCGCCCGCGCCGGCGTCAAGGATATGGTGCGGATGAGCGATTGCCGCATGTCCGGCACCGCCTTCGGCACCATCGTGCTGCACATCACGCCGGAAGCCGCCGCCGGCGGGCCCTTGGCGCTGGTCGAAACCGGGGATCGAATCCGTCTTTCGGTTGTGCACCGTTCGCTCGATCTGCTGGTCGACGAGGCCGTTCTTGCCGAACGCCGCAAGAATTGGTCCGCCCCCGCCAAGCCGACCCGCGGCTGGAACCGCATCATCGCCGATCAGGTGCTGCAAGCCGATGAGGGCTGCGATCTCGCGGTGATGCGCCCGCAGGGTGCCGCAGCCGGATAGCAGGACCGGATAGCAGGACCGGATAGCAGGACAAGCATACCGGTCGCCGACGACGGTGACCGGTATTATGCTGCCGGGATGAACATTCTCTCCATCCAGTCCTGGGTCGCCTACGGCCATGTCGGCAACGCCAGCGCGGTGTTCCCGCTGCAACGCCTCGGTGCCGACGTCTGGTCGATCAACACCGTCCAGTTCTCCAACCACACCGGCTATGGCCATTGGACCGGGCAGGTCTACGACGGCCAGGCCGTGCGCGACCTGGTCGACGGCATCGCCGCCCGTGACGTCCTGGCGCGTTGCGACGCCGTGCTGTCGGGCTATATGGGCGATGCCGGGATCGGCGAGGCGATCCTGCACGCCGTCGATCGCGTCCGCGCCGCCAACCCATCCGCCGTCTATTGCTGCGATCCCGTCATCGGCGACACCGACACCGGCGTCTATGTCCGCCCGGGCATCGAGGACTTCATGCGCGCGCGCGCTTTGCCCAGTGCCGACCTCGCCACGCCCAATCGGTTCGAGCTGGAACGCCTGACCGGGAAAAGCTGCGAGACGATCGACGCCGCCAAGGGCGCCGTGCGCGGACTACAGGCCATCATGCGCCCGAACGGCCCAAAGTGCGTGTTGCTGACCAGCCTGGAAACCGACACGACGCCAAACGATCACGTCGACATGATGGTGGCCGAGGGCGATGCGTTCCACCTGCTGCGTACGCCCAGCCTGCCGGTCGCGGTCAACGGCGCGGGCGATGCCATCGCCGCGCTGTTCCTGTTCCACCGCCTGAAGACCGGCAGCGCCGCCGCCGCGCTGGAAGCGGCGGGCTCGTCGATCCACGGCCTGCTGCGGCACACCGCCGAGGCCGGATCGCGCGAGATCCAACTGGTCGCGGCGCAGGAGGAATTCGTGAACCCGTCAGCCCGGTTCCGCGCCGTACCCGTCTGAGCTTACCCCGCCAGATAATCCATCGCCGCGTCTACCCCGCCGCGCCCATGCGGCACGCCGCCGATGCGCAGCGCCATCTCCACCGCGGCCAGGGCACCCAGCAGCATCGGCTCGTTCAAATCGCCGAGATGCCCGATGCGGAACACCTTGCCGTTCAACTTGCCCAGCCCGCCGCCCAACGACACGTTGAAACGCTGACGCGCGATGCGGCGCAGCGCATCGGGATCGTGGCCGTCGGGCATCAGGATCGCGGTGACAGAATCCGAATACCGCGTCGGGTTCGTGCAATAGAGTTGCGGGCCGTTATTGGCCGACCACACCTGAACCGCCCGCCGCGTCGCCTCCCCCAGCCTGTGATGGCGGGCGACGACATTGTCCAGACCTTCTTCCTCGATCAGACGGATCGATTCACGCAGCCCGTAGAAAATGTTCACCGGCAGCGTGCCGATGAAGCTTTTGGTGGCGCGCTTCGCCATCAGCGTCCAATCGAAATAGTACCGCTTCAACGTCGCCCGCGCGTGCGCCGCCATGGCCTTGTCGGAAACGCCCGTAAAGCTCATGCCCGTCGGCAGCATCAGGCCCTTCTGACTGCCGCCGACCACGCAATCGATCTTCCAGGCATCCATCTGGAAATCCAGCGACCCCAGCGACGAAATCGTATCCGCCAGATACAGCGCCGGGTGGCCCGCCGCGTCGATCTCCGCGCGGATGGCGTCCAACGGCAGCATCATCCCCGTCGCGGTTTCGTTGTGCACGACGCACACCGCCTTGATCGCGTGCCCGGTATCCGCCGCCAGCACCGACCGCAGTTCGGCGATATCCACGCCCCGCCGCCAGTCGGCCGTCAGCATCCGCACTTCCAACCCATGGCTGCGTGCCATCAGCGCCCATTCGTCGGAGAAGAAACCGGTATCGAGTACCAGGATTGTATCACCGGGCGACAACAGATTGGTCAGGCTCGCTTCCCACGCGCCGTGGCCGGAGGCGTTGTACATGAACAGATGCTGCGTTGTGCCCAGCACCCGCTTCACCCCCGCAAACGCCGCGTCGTAAACCTCCACGAAATCCGGGTCATTAAAATCAATGCTCGGCCTGTCCATCGCCCGCAGCACGCTGTCGGGGATATTGGTCGGGCCCGGATTGGCGAAAAACTGCCGGCCGCGCGGTTTCGGTGGGGTCGTCATCGGCGTGTCCCTTACTTGATCCGGGTCAATGCGTTCCGGGGGATTACCGCATACAGGCGCGCCGTGGCCACTGTCATCAAACCTTCATCGAATTGCAATATACCCGTCGCACCCCGTCCCTAGGTTCCGATCGTGCCTGTCGCACGCGACTCCCGAGGAGATTTATCATGAAGTTCGCTTTCACGGCCCTGGCCATCGGCCTGGCTGGGATCACGTTTGCCGCCAACGCCCAACAGATCACCGGTGCCGGCGCGACCTTCCCCGCCCCGGTCTATTCCAAGTGGGGCGAGGCGGCGAAGGCCGCGGCGGGCATCGAACTCAACTATCAGGCCATCGGCTCCGGCGGCGGACAGAACCAGATCCTGAACCGTACGGTCGATTTCGGCGCGTCCGACGCCCCGATGTCGGCGGAAAAGCTTGAATCCGGCAAGCTGCTGCAATTCCCGACCGTGATGGGTTCCGTCGTGGTGATCGTGAATATCCCCGGCGTGACCTCGAACCAGATGAAGATGTCCGGTGAGATGGTCGCCGAGATCTATCAGGGCAAAATCACCAAGTGGAACGACCCGAAGATCGTCGAGATGAACCGCGGCGTGACGCTGCCGAACCTCGCCATCGCGCCGGTCTATCGCGCCGACGGCTCGGGCACGACCTTTGTTTACGCTTCCTACCTCTCCGCGGTCAGCGAAAGCTGGAAGACCACGACCGGTGCCAGCACCAGCGTGAAATGGCCGGCCGGCGCGGGCGCCAAGGGCAATGACGGCGTCGCCGCCACGGTCCAGAACGTCAAGGGCGGCATCGGCTATGTCGAATCCGCTTATGCGACGCAGAACAAGCTGACCACCATCCAGCTGCGCAACAAGGCCGGCGTGTTCGTCTCCCCGAACGCCGAGGCCTATATGGCCGCCGCCGCCAACGGCGACTGGGCCGGCGCGAAGAACTTCGCCGTCAACCTGATCGATCAACCCGGCGAAAAGAGCTGGCCGATCGTTTCCGCGACGTTCGCCCTGCTGCCCAAGGACGCCAAGGATCCGGCGCGTTCCGCCGCGGTTCTGAAGTTCTTCGACTGGGCCTTTAACAGCGGCGACGCGATCGCGACGAGCCTGGATTACGTGATCCTGCCCAAGGCCGTGAAGGACAGTGTTCGGGCCGCCTGGAAGGCTGAAATCAAAGCCAACTAACGTCGTCCCGTAACCAGAACTCAGGAATATTCCCGTGCAGCAGGCGGTCGCGGCCCCTCTTCCCGCCGCCGGAAAACGATCGGGCAACTTCGGCGATAAGGTTTTCGCCGGCGTTGCCCACGCTTCCGGCTATTTCGTCCTGGCCCTTCTGGGCGGCATCATCGTGGTGCTGTTCATGGGTGGCTATAAGGCATTCCATCAGTTCGGCGCGTTCTTCCTGGTTTCCACGGAGTGGGAACCGGTGCAGGAAATTTTCGGCGCGGCGGTGCCCATCTTCGGCACGGTCGTCACCGCGATCCTCGCTTTGCTGATGGCCGTGCCGCTTGCTTTCGGCATCGCCTTCTACCTGACCGAGCTCGCGCCGATGTGGTTCCGACGCCCGGTCAGCACGGCGATCGAACTGCTCGCGGCGGTGCCGTCGATCATTTACGGCATGTGGGGCTTCTTCGTCGTCGTTCCGATCATGGCGGAGTACATCCAGCCGGCCGTGATCGACACGATCGGAGAGCTGCCGCTGATCGGTCCGCTGTTCCAGGGCCCGCCTTTCGGCACCGGCATCCTGACCGCCGCCTTTATCCTCGCGATCATGATCATCCCGTTCATCGCCGCCACCATGCGCGACGTGTTCGAGACCGTGCCCGCCGTCTACAAGGAATCCGCCTACGGTGTCGGCTGCACCACCTGGGAAGTGATGCGCTCCGTCGTCATCCCCTACACCCGCGCCTCCGTCGTCGGCGGGATCATGTTGGGTCTGGGCCGAGCACTGGGGGAGACGATGGCAGTGACGTTCGTGATCGGGAATACGAACCGGATCGCGACGACATTGTTCGGACCAGGTAACACCATCGCCTCCATCGTCGCGCTTGAATTCCCCGAAGCCGAGGCCGGCAGCCTCAAGCTGTCCTCCCTCCTCGCGCTGGGCTTCGTGCTGTTCGTCATCTCCTTCATCGTGCTGGCCATCTCACGTGCCCTGCTGCGACCGGGAGCAAAATCATGAGCGCCACCCTCGCAACGCAATCCTTGCCCGGCCCCGCGAAAAATATCGAGGTCGCCCGCTCGCTCGGCAGTCAGCGTCACCGCACGAACCAGATCGTTAAGGTGCTGTGCGTGGCGGCAACCGCCATCGGGTTGATCTTCCTCGCCTCGATCCTGAGCACGCTGCTCATTCGCGGTGTCGGCGGCATCAGCCTGACGGTGTTCACCACGTCGACCCTGCCGCCGGGATCGCAGGGCGGTCTGTTGAACGCCATCATCGGCAGCTTGATCCAGACGTTCATCGGGGCCGCCATCGGCACGCCGATCGGGCTGATGGTCGGCACGTACCTCGCCGAATACGCGCAGCAGTCGAAAGTCGGCAACGCCGTGCGCTTTGTTTCCGACATTCTGCTGTCGGCGCCGTCGATCCTGATCGGTCTGTTCGTCTATCAGTTGGTCGTCACCCCCTTCGGCGGCTTCTCCGGCATTGCCGGCTGTATTGCCCTGGCGGTCATCGTCATCCCCATCGTGGTTCGCACGACGGAAGACATGCTGCGCCTGATCCCCGCCACCCTGCGGGAAGCGGTGATCGGTCTCGGCGCGCCGAAGTGGAAGATGATCGTTCTGATCTGCTACCGCGCCGCCAAGGAAGGGATCGCCACCGGCATCCTGCTGGCCGTCGCGCGCGTCGCCGGGGAAACCGCGCCGCTGCTGTTCACCAGCCTTGGCAACCTGAACTGGTCGACCGATCTGACCAAGCCGCTGGCGAGCCTGCCCGTCACCATCTACCAATATGCCGGATCGCCGTTCGCGGATTGGGTTCAGCTCGCCTGGGTCGGCGCGCTGCTGATCACCTTCGGAGTTCTGGCCATTAACATCGGCGCGCGCCTGATGCTGCGCCGAGGCAAATGAGGTCGCAATGAGCACGACACTGACGCAATCAACGCAGGACAATGCCAGCTTCGGCGGCATTCAGGCCCGCGCCACATCGACGATGAATGCCGCCCGTATCGCGATTTCCAATCTGGATTTCTTCTACGGCGATCACCGCGCGCTTAAGGGCATCACGCTCGATCTGCCGGACCGTCAGGTCACCGGCATGATCGGCCCGTCCGGCTGCGGCAAATCCACCCTCCTGCGCGTGCTGAACCGGATGTACGATCTGTATCCCGGCCAGCGTTCCACCGGGCAGGCGATGATGGACGGCATGAACATCATCGACCCCGGCGTCGATCTGAACGCGCTGCGCGCGCGCATCGGCATGGTGTTCCAGAAGCCCACGCCGTTCCCGATGACGATCTACGAGAACATCGCTTTCGGCGTGAAACTGCACGAAAAACTGTCCAAGGCCGAAATGGACGAACGGGTTGAATGGTCGCTGACCCGCGGCGCCTTGTGGGGGGAGGTCAAGGACCGGCTGCATACCTCCGCCATGGGCCTGTCCGGCGGGCAGCAGCAGCGCCTGTGCATCGCGCGCACCATCGCCGTCCGCCCGGAAGTGATCCTGTTCGACGAACCGACCAGCGCGCTCGATCCCATCAGCACCCTGAAGATCGAGGAGCTGATCGACGAGTTGAAGCACGACTTCACCATCGCGATCGTCACCCACAACATGCAGCAGGCCGCCCGCTGCGCCGACCAGGTCGCGTTCTTTTACCTGGGCGAAATGGTGGAATGCGCGCCCGCCGCGCAGATCTTCACCGCGCCGAAAGAAAAGCGCACCCAGGAATACGTCACCGGCCGGTTCGGCTGATCCAACAAGGACCGCATATCATGGCCGACTCCCCCGAACATCTCGTGAAAAGCTACGACGCTGAGCTGAAGCGCCTGCGCGGCATGATGCTGCAAATGGGCGGCATCGTCGAAAGCCAACTGACCAACGCCGCCGCGGCGATCCTCGAACGCAACAACGACGCGGCAACCGCGGCCGTATCCGACGACACCAAGGTGGATGCGTTGGAGCGTGAGATCGAACAGTTCGTGATCCGCATGCTGGCGCTGCGCCAGCCGATGGCGGCCGATCTGCGCCAGATCGTATCGTCGCTGAAAATCACCGGCGATATCGAGCGTATCGGCGATTACGCCGCCAACGTCGCCAAGCGCAGCATCGTGCTGGCCCAGTATACCCTGCCCTTCCCGCTCGCCGGTCTCGGCCACATGCTGTCCCTGGTGCAGGCACAACTGACCGCGATCATGGACGCACTCGACAGCGACGACGCCGATAAGGCCGTCGAAGTCTGGCGCGCCGACCAGGCGATCGACGCCATCTACAACGCGCTGTTCCGCGAACTCATCACCTATATGATGGAAGACCCGCGCAGCATCACGCCCTGCACGCATCTGCTGTTCATCGCGAAGAACCTGGAACGGGTCGGCGATCACGCGACCAACATCGCGGAAACCGTCTACTACGCCGTCAAGGGCGAATCCCTGCCGGACACGCGGCCCAAGGGCGATACCTCCGCCTATGCCGTCGTGCGCGCCAAGGACGAATAGGAGATCATGATGCCCGAAGGACTCTCCAGCCTCGCCAAACCTCTCGTGCTGGTCGTCGAGGACGAACCCGCGCTCGCGACCCTGCTGCGCTACAATCTCGAAAAGCAGGGCTTCCGGGTCGAGGAAGCCGGTGACGGTCAGGAAGCACTGAATCGCATCGTCGAATCCCAACCCGATCTGGTGCTGTTGGACTGGATGCTGCCCACCCTGTCGGGGATCGAGGTCTGCCGCCAAATCCGCCGCCGCCCCGCGACCCGCGACCTGCCGGTGATCATGGTCACCGCGAGGGTCGAGGATCAGGACGCCGTCCGCGCCCTGAACACCGGTGCCGACGACTACATTACCAAGCCTTTTGGTATCGAGGCGCTGCTGGCCCGCATGCGCGCCTTGCTGCGCCGATCCGCCACCATGCCGGTCAAGGGCGAACTGACCTTCCACGACATCACCCTCGATCTCGCCGCTCATCGCGTATCCCGCAACGATCGCCGGCTTCATCTGGGTCCCACCGAATTCCGCCTTCTGGAATTCTTCATGCAGCACCCGAAGCGGGTCTTCTCCCGCGAGGAACTGCTCGACGCCGTCTGGGGCAAGGACATTCACGTCGAACCCCGCACCGTCGACGTGCACATCCGCCGCCTGCGCAAATCCATCAACGCCGACGGCGAACTCGACGTCGTGCGCACCGTCCGCACCGCGGGCTATGCACTGGATACCGAGGCCCTCTGACTCTGGTCAGCCTTACGCAACGACCCTAAGCTTGCTCCCGGTATCAAAAACCGGGAGCAAACCATGAACACCGACGCCAAGAAAACGACGCTGCGCATGATCCCATACGGGATCTATATCCTGACGGCCGACGACGGGGCCGGCAATGTCGCCGGCGCAACCGTCAACTGGGTCACCCAGACCTCGTTCAATCCGCCGCTGATCGCCGTCGGGGTCAAGGCCGATTCAGGGGCCTACGCAACCGTCAAATCCACAAAGAAATTCGTCCTCAACATCCTCGGCAAAGACGGCAAAGGTCCGGCGTTCACGTTCTTCAAGCCCGCGAAACTTGAAGACGGCAAACTGTCGGGCCAGGCCATTCACGCGGCGGGCAACGGCGCGCCGATCCTGGATTCGGCCATCGCCGCTGTCGAATGCACCGTCGTGCAGATCGTCGAGCAGGGCGATCACCACATCGTCGTCGCCGAAGTCACCGAGGCCCATCTGCACCAGGCCCCGACCGGGCGCGCGGACGCCGCGATTCTGGAAATGAAGGATCTCGGCGACAACGTTTATTACGGCGGCTGAACCGTAAGACTACCGCGATGGCGGCGCCGATCGGTCCAACCGACCGGCGACCGCCAGGACCGCCGCGACCGCCGCCACGATCACCGTGGCCAGCGCATAAATCTCCGGCGTCGCGCCCAGGCGCGTGGCGGAAAACACCGCCATTGGCAACGTCGTCGCCCCCGGTCCCGACGTAAAGCTCGCCACCACCAGATCGTCGAGCGACAGGGTGAACGCCAACAGCCATCCCGAGACCAGAGCGGGCGCGGCCAGCGGCAACGTGATGCGTGTAAACACGACCCAAGGCGGCGCATACAGATCGGCCGCCGCCTCTTCCACTGCCGTTCCCATGTCGACCAAGCGGGAGCGCATCACGACCGCGACATAGCCGATCGAGATCGCGGCATGCGCCAGGGTTACCGTCGTCGCGCCGCGTTCCCCTGGCCAGCCGAATACCCGCTCCGCCGCCACAAACAGCATCAGCAGCGACAGGCCCGTGATCACCTCCGGCAAGACGAGCGGCGCGGCCAACCCGACCTCCATCAGTCCCCGGCCGCGAAAGCGGCCCAGCCTGACCAGGGCGAGACCGGCAAGCGCGCCGATCATCGTCGCCAGGCAAGCCGACAGCGCGGCGATGCGCAGGGACAGCAACGCCGCCTCGATCAGCGCCGAGTCGGCCCAAAGCGCTGCATACCAGCGCGTGGAAAACCCCGACCAAACCGATACAAGACGTGAATCGTTGAAGCTGAACGCCACCAGAAAGGCGATCGGCGCATATAAAAACGCATAACAGCCGATCAACCATCCGATCAGCATACGCGACATCGCGCGCGGCCCCCCTTCGTCAACATCGCGATCCTAACTCTGTCCTCGGCCCGTTGCCACCGGGTGAACCCCGATTGCATCCACCCCCGAACCGCGCCTAATCTACCGGTCAGTAGGAGGAAACCACCCATGGATCTTCGCTTTACGCCGGAAGAAGTTGCCTTCCGCGAGGAAGTGCGCGCCTTCATTCGCGACAACCTTCCCGCCGATATTCGTGATTGGATGAAGCTGGGCCACGCGCCGCGCAAGGAAGACATCGTGCGCTGGCAGCGCATCCTGAACGCCAAGGGCTGGGCCGGACTGTCCTGGCCAAAAGAATGGGGCGGCACTGGCTGGACCGCGATCCAGAAGATGATCTTCCTGGAAGAAAATCAGGTCGCTCCCGCCCCGGAACTGTCGTCGTTCAACATCACGATGATCGGTCCGGTGCTGATCCAGTTCGGGACCGAGGCGCAGAAGAAGCGCTTCCTGCCGCGCGCGGCCAACATCGACGATTGGTGGTGCCAGGGCTTCTCTGAACCGGGCGCCGGCTCCGATCTCGCCTCGTTGAAAACAGCGGCGAAGCGCGAGGGCGATTTCTACATCGTCAACGGTCAGAAAATCTGGACGTCCACCGCGCACATGGCCGACTGGTGCTTTGTGCTGGTGCGCACCGATCCGAACGCGCGCAAGCGCCAGGAAGGCATATCGTTCATCCTCGTGGACATGAAGACGCCCGGCATCACCGTGCGCCCGATCATTTCCATCGACGGCAGCCATCATCTGAACGAGGTCTTTTTCGACGACGTCAAGGTTCCCGTCGAAAACCTCGTCCACCAGGAAAACAAGGGCTGGGACGTCGCCAAATTCCTTCTCGGCAACGAACGCACCGGCATCGCGCGTCTCGGCAAATCGCGTGAGCGCGTCAACGCGTCGATCGACATGGCGCGTCAGGTCAACGCCAACGGCCGCCCGCTGATCGCCGATCCGGCGTTCCGCCAACGCGTCGCGCAACTGAACGTCGATATGAAGGCGCTGGAGATCACCCAGTACCGCGTCGTATCCGCCTATGATCAGGCCGGCGGTTCCGGCAAGCCCGACCCGCTGTCGTCCGTTCTGAAGGTCAAGGGCACCGAACTGCTCCAGGCCACCACCGAACTGGCGATCGATGTCGCCGGCCCCATGGCAACGCCAATCTGGGCGCAAGAACTGGAAGCGCTGAACGAACCCGACGACCTGCTGGAAGCCTCCAGCGCCTCCGTCGGTAGCTACCTGTTCCTGCGCGCCGCTTCAATCTACGGCGGCACGAACGAAATTCAGAAGAACATTTTGACCAAAGCTGTGCTGGGGCTGTAATGGATTTTCAACCTTCAGACGATCAACGCCTGCTGATCGAAAGCGTCGAGCGCATGCTCGCCGACAACTACAGCTTCGCGCAACGCAAGACCTACATCGCCGAACCCGCCGGCCATTCGGAGGCGATGTGGTCGCGCTTCGCCGAACAGGGGCTGCTCGGTCTTCCGTTCGCCGAGGAATACGGCGGCTACGGCGGCGGCGCGCAAGAAGTGATGCTGGTGATGCAAGCCTTCGGCAGGGCCTTGGTGGTGGAACCCTTCCTCGCCACCGTCGTGCTGGCCGGGACTGCCATCCGCACCGCCGGTTCGGCCGAACAGAAACAGGCCCTGCTGACGGCCATTGCCGAGGGCAGCCTGAAAATGGCCTTCGCGCATGGCGAACGTCAGGCCCGCTATGACCTGACCGACGTCGTAACCGTCGCGAAGAAGAATGCCGGCGGCTGGGTGCTCGACGGGTCCAAAACCGTGGTGCAGCACGGCGAAGCCGCCGACAAGCTGATCGTCAGCGCCCGCACCTCCGGCGAACGCCATGACAGCGACGGCATTACCCTGTTCATCGTCGATGCCAATGCCCAGGGCGTCGCCCGTCGCGGCTACGCGACGCGCGACGAAACCCGCGGCGCCGACATTTCGCTGTCCAACGTCCAGGTATCCGAAGCCGATGTCCTGGGCACCGTCGGCGGCGGGCTGGCGACAGTCCAAGCCGTTGTCGATGCCGGTATCGCCGCTACCTCCGGCGAAATGGTCGGCGCGATGGAAGCGATGAACGCGATGACGCTGGAATATTCCAAGACCCGCGTCCAGTTCGGTGCCCCCATCGGCACGTATCAGGTCGTGCAGCACCGCATGTCCGATATGTTCATGACTCAGGAACAGGGCCGCAGCATGGCTATGCTCGCGACCATGATGATCGACGAGGAAGACCCCGCGCGGCGTGCCTACAACATGGCGATGGCCAAGGTCGGCGTCGGCCAGGCCGGTCGCTACGTGGCGCAAAGCGCGGTACAGATGCACGGCGGCATCGGCATGACGGAAGAATACGCCGTCGGTCACTACTTCCGACGCGCGATGGTGATCGAACGCCTGTTCGGTGACCCCGCGTACTATTTGCAACGCCTGGCCGAAACGGTCGTCTGACCAAGGCATCGCACCAATCCGGACACGCTGTTTTTGCGGGAGAAGTCAACAATGGAACCAGGCAAGCGGCTGCCCGGAAAGGTTGCGATCGTCAGTGGCGGGGCGTCCGGCATCGGCGCAGAAACCGCGCGTACCTTTGCCCTGCATGGCGCCAACGTCGTGCTGTGCGATATGCAGGACGATCTCGGCGAAAAAGTCGCGCACGAGATTCGCGATAATGGCGGCGTCGCGGTTTACCGCAGGCTCGACGTCACCCAGGAAGATCAATGGATCGCCTTGGTTGCCGAGACCGAACGGCTTTATGGCAAGGTCGATATTCTCGGCAATATCGCGGGGATTTCCGGTCGCCCCGCGACCATGACCGTACAGGCAAGCGGCGTCATGACGGGCACGGGGCTCGCCGAACAGACGTTGGAGAACTGGAACCGGATCATGGAGGTCAACGCGACCGGCGTGTTCCTGGGCACCAAAAGCGTGATCCCCGCGATGCAACGCGCCGGCGGCGGATCGATCATCAACATCTCGTCGATTTGCGGCATTGTCGGTTCGTTCGCCAACGCCGCCTATCACGCATCCAAAGGCGCGGTCCGGATCTTCTCCAAATCCGCCGCGCTGCAGTATGCCAAGGACCAGATACGGGTGAACTCTGTTCATCCCGGCTTCGTCGATACGCCCATGGCGCGCCCCGGTTTGCTTGGCAACGAAAGCGGCAAGGCCCGCATGGACGCAACGCCGCTGGGCCGCTTCGGCAAACCCAGCGACATCGCACTGGGCTGCCTGTACCTGGCCTCCGACGATGCCGCCTGGGTTACGGGCAGCGAACTGGTAATCGACGGCGGCATGACGGCAAACTGAACGCCTCCAACCGCAATAATACCGGCGCGCCGAACATTCCGTTCGGCGCGCTTTTTTATTGCCGACACAGTGATCCAGGATCACCCTGCCTTCGTTCTCAAAAGCAATAAGAAGGAGGTTCCCATGTTCCGTTCAGCCGCTTTGGCCATTACCGTCGCACTTGGCTTGTCCTTACCCGCCGCGGCACAGGCCCCCTATACCCCCGGACCCGACAATGTCGTTCTGCCGACCGACTACCAAACGCGGTTCGTTCGCTATGCGATGGTCGACAAGCCCGACCGCAAGATTATTCGTTTCATGTATGTGAACCCGGAAGCTTTCGACGCGCTGAAGAAGGGCGAACCCGCCCCCGACGGAACGGTGCTTGTCATGGAAGATCACAACGCCAAACTGGCCGCCGACGGCACCCCGATGTTGGACCTGCAGGGACGCTTCATCGCCCAGCCCGCCATTATCGCCATCGGCATGCAGGAAAAGCGCAAAGGGTGGGGCGTCGGCTATGCCGAGGAAAAGCGTAACGGCGAGTGGGAATACGCCCGCTTCACCCCCACCGGCGCGCGTAACCCCGCCCCGGTCGATGCCTGCTTCCAATGCCACAAACCGCGCGCCGCCAACGACTTCACATTTACTCTGTGGGACTACGCGCAACTGCGGCGCTGACCCCGACGCTCTTCACAAAGCCGAACGTCTCTGTAGTCTGATGGCGCGCAATCAGACTACACGAGGAAACCGCCATGCTTACCGTTGAACGACCCGCCGATATGAAGGCCCTGATCGGGCAGGAACTCGGCGTCAGCGAATGGGTGACCGTCGATCAGGCGACCATCAATAAGTTCGCCGAAGCCACTGGCGACCACCAGTGGATCCACGTCGACGTCGAACGCGCCAAGAAGGAAATGCCCGACGGCAAAACCATCGCCCATGGCTTCCTGACTTTGTCGCTGGTCGCCGGTCTCGGCGGCCAGACGCACGATATCCTCAAGCGCTCCCGCGGGATCAACTACGGCTCGAACAAGGTTCGCTTTACCTCGCCGGTCCCCGTCGATTCCCGCGTACGGTTGCGCCAGAAGCTGCTGAAGGTCGAGGATATCGACGGCGGCGTGCGCCTGTTCTACGAAAACCAGATCGAAATCGAGGGATCGTCCCGGCCCGCCCTTGTGGCCGAGACAATCGCCCTCGCTTACGACTGAGTTAAGCCCGGATCAGGGACTGCGACCGCTTGGCGAGCCACCAGCCGTACTCATCCGGCCACATGGCAAAACCGGGGTCGCAGCCCAGTTCCTCCGCGGCGTGAACCGGCCAGAACGGGTCGTAAAGCGCCTGCCGCCCGATCGCGATTAAATCGGCCTCTCCGTTCTGCAGCACCTGCTCCGCCTGCTTGCCGTCCAGGATCAACCCAACCGCCATCGACGGCACGCCCGCGGCCTTCACCGCCGCCGCGAACGGTACCTGGAACCCGGGGTAGCGCGGGATCGGCGCGGCCGTGGACGACCCGGTCAACCCACCGGACGAGCAATCCACCACATCGACGCCCAGAGCCTTCAGTTCCAACGCCAGGGCAACGGTGTCGTCCAGATTCCAGCCATCCGCGCCGTCCAGCGAGGACACCCGAAAGAACAGCGGCTTATTGGCCGGCCACACGGCACGCACGGCGCGCGTCACCTCCAACGGGAAACGCATCCGCCCGGCGCGATCGCCGCCGTACTGATCGTTGCGGGTATTGCTGATCGGCGACAGGAAGCTCGCCAACAAATACCCATGCGCCCCATGAATCTCCACAATATCGAACCCCGCCGCGTCCGCTCGGCGTGCCGCGTCGGCGAAGGCCTGCACCAGGTCCTGAACCTCGCTGACAGACAGCGCATGCGGCACATGATGCCCAGGCGCGGTAGGTTCCGTCGTCGGACCAACCACGTCCCAGGCCGGCAAGCCGCGCTTGGCATCCTCGGCGGTATAGGGAGCGGTGCCTTCCTGCGCGCGATGGGTCGCGGCCTTGCGCCCGGCATGCGCCAGTTGCAGCGCGGGCACGCTGCCTTCCGCCTTGATGTAGCTCGTAATGCGTTTCCAGGCCTGGATGTGATCGTCGCTCCAAATGCCGGGGCAACCGTGGCTGACGCGGCCGCGCGCCTCCACCGCCGTCGCCTCGGCCATCACGATGCCGAAGCGGCCCAGGGCGAACTTGCCCAGATGCACCAGATGGAAGTCGCCGGGTGCGCCCTGGGTGGAGCGATACTGCACCATCGGCGCCAGCACCGTACGGTTGGGCAGCGTGATCCCACGAATGGTCATGGGCGTGAACAGCAACGGGCGTGATTGACTAAGGGCGGCGTCGTTCATGGATGGGTCCTGATGACTGATTTGACATTCCGATGATCGGACAGATCGCGCCCCTTTCCAACCCCGCCCAACCACGATCAAATGCACCCAATGAAACCAGAGGATACGACCATGGCCGAACCCCGCATTTTGCTCGATGGGCTGACCTTCCCGGAGGGACCGCGCTGGCGCGACGGCCGACTCTGGTTCTCGGATTTCTACAACCATCGCGTTATCGCTGTGGGCCTCGATGGCGTGGCGGAGACGATCGTCCGGGTGGAAAAAATCCCCTCCGGCCTCGGTTGGCTGCCGGACGGCACACTGCTGATCGTGTCGATGAACGATCACAAGATCCTGCGCTTTGCGAATGGCACCCTGACACAGCACGCGGATTTAAGCGCCTTTGCCGGCGGGCCGTGCAACGACATGGTGGTTGATTCCCTTGGCCGCGCCTATGTCGGCAATTTCGGCTATAATCGTTTCAATGATGAGCCGGCACGCCCCGCCGTTCTGGTGCGCGCCGATCCCGACGGCACGGTCGTCGCGGCCGCCGACGACATGCTGTTCCCGAACGGCAGCGTGATTACGCCCGACGGCAAGACCCTGATCGTGGGTGAAACGATGGGCACCAGGCTGTCGGCGTTCGATATCGCCGCCGATGGCAGCTTGTCGAACCGCCGTATCTGGGCCGCCGCGCCGGACCTGTTCCCGGACGGTATCTGCCTGGACGCCGAGGGCGCAATCTGGGTCGCCGATCCCCGCGGTAACCGCGTGGTACGGGTGCTGGAGGGTGGCCGGATCGCACGCACCATCGCCCTGCCCGGTCGCAATGCCTATGCCTGCATGTTGGGTGGAGCGGACAAAAAGACGCTGTTCATCTGCACCGCGCCCGGCAGCGGCCCAACCCGCGCCGGCCAAACAGACGGCAAAATCGAGGTCATCGAGGTCGATGTCCCCGGCGCCGGACTGCCATAGGCGGTCAGTCGGAGATTGCGATTGACCCAGGGGGCCTGTCCCCGTTAACTCCGCCGTGTCCGGCAGGCGGTCGAACATCGCCTGCCGGCGACGCCCGACCGTCATCCCACCAAGCCGCGCCCTTAGCTCAGTCGGATAGAGCAACAGCCTTCTAAGCTGTGGGTCGGTGGTTCGAATCCACCAGGGCGCGCCATAATATCAAAGAGTTAGCGGGTATATTATTTCGATATTGGTTTTTCGGGATACCATCCGGATACCACTTCCAATTGCCGTGCTACCCATTCCACCACGTGGCGGAAGCGCCGCTTGGTAGGAGCGGCGTGCCTCCTTGTCTCCCGTCCCATGCCCGAATGAACCTCCGAGGCGATGCCCCCTGCGCTCCCAGAATCACGCCGGCTAGATGGCGAGAATTTCCACCCCTCAAGATATTGCGGTAACCGGATACCGCAAGCGGTTTACGTTAGTATTCTGACATATCAAATGGTTATTGAGATTTCGTGGCAATCACACACCTCTACCCCGAAAAACTCCGGGGCCACCGGGGCCACCGGGGCCACACCCATAATCATTCATTATACCAATAGGTTATCTGGCCCCGGACTCGGCGTTACCCTGGCCCCGGACAAGCGTGACCGGGGCCAGCCCTGGCACCACCGCCATCCCCTCCACTGGCCCCGGTGGCCCCGGAATGAAAAATGTCCGGGGCCAGCCCTCCGGGGCCAGGTAACTGGTTGTTCTATCTAAATATATTTTATCAATAGACATCGATGGCCCCGGAGTCCCGGACATTTTCCAATTTCCGGCCGAGCGGTATAGCTGATAGCGAAATGAATAAGGCACGCCAATGCGGCACGGAAGGAAACCCCACCGCGCCGCCGCCCGACGCCCCGTTTGCTATTCGCCCGTTGCCGGGTCCGCTTCGTCAGTCGGGTTCGGTTCCACGACGATCAGCCTCGGACGGCTATGGCCTGGAATGCGGCGGGCTTTGGACGTCCATCGTGTCTCCGCCCCCTCCTTTACCCCTCGGATCAATCCGGCCTTGCCAAGTCGCGCTCGCGCCTCGCGGCCCTCCATGCCAAGCGGGCCGGCGATATCGGTATCGAAAACCTCTGGGATCAGCCCATGGACCCAAACCCACTCGCCGGACGCAGTCTTTTCCTGCCAGCGCCAGCCAGCGCGACTGATGGTCTTCTGTCCCTCGGGCAAGGGTTGCTCGTTCTGCATCGCGTCCGCGTTCTCGGTCGGCTCCTTGACCACTTCGAAGCGGGCGGAGCCATGCAAGCCCATGAATTTGCGGAAGGCAGCGAACAAATGTTGATCCTCGCGGCTGCCGTTGGTTCCCCGCTCTGCCAGCCAATCACGAAAGATGGTCGCCACATGCTGGCTCGCCGCGCCCTTCGGCCAGCCAGTGACACCCATCTCGGTGGCAAGGTCCCCCGCGACCGCCACCAGCGCCAACCGCCGCGCCGCGCGCTGGACCTGCCCGTCCACGCCCCTGCGCACATACTCGGCGCACCACGCCTGAATACGCGGGAGGATCACTTGCGCGCCAAAATCGGGGTTGCGGAGTAGTTGATTGGCCAAGGCTTCCAGGAAGGCCGGCGCGGCCGTCCCGTAGTTTGCAATGACGCCCCGCCGGAGACGCTGGGCGAACGCGCTACCATCTGTTTCATCATGCAGAAACTCGAAGGCTCCGAACCCGCCCGGCACAATGGCGGGAATGTCCAACATTCGGATTTCCTGGCCAGCCTTGATCCGTCGGCCCGCGTGTTCCGCCATTTGGGCAGCACTTTCCTCGCTGCTGGACAGCACCAACGTCAGCCATGTCGTGCCGCGCCGATTGCCACCGCCAGCCCTGGCGCGGTCCTTTCCGGTTCCGTGCGCCAGCATATAGAGAGTTTCGGGCACCTCTTTGGGGTCGGCCTGTCCCATCTCGTCCATCGGCAACAGCGCGTGGTTATGTGCCGCCGCCGTGCTTTCCAAAGCATTGCTCGTGGTTCGCCACTGCCGGACGAAAGCGTCCGGCCCCGTCTTGCTCGGCGCGCCCCAGACGGAGGCAGCTGCATCGATGATTGTTGTCTTGCCCTTGCTGCTTTCGCCGCGAAGGTTGAACCCGCCTCCCTCGTCCCCGACAAGGGACAAGAGCGGCGCGGCGAAGGCGCAGGATACCCCGAACATCAATCGACTGTTGCCAACGCACAACGCCGCAACCTCGGCCCTCCAATCGTCCAGCGTGCCGCGCGCGCTGTAGATGGTTGGGATGGGATCGAGGTCCAGGCGCACCACTTCGCCCGGAACCGTGCCGATCGTTCGATCCGGCAGGATGAAGGCGGACCCGCCGCCGGGCGGGCAATACCAGCCCGTACGGGTCACTGTTCGCACTCGGGCGGCGACCCGCACCGCTGAGAGGAATTGCACTAACGCCGCACGGGCACCCTGCGACGCACTCACGTCCAGGCCGCACGCTGCCAGCCGGGCGCGGACTTCCACCGCCTCCCCGGCCAACAGTCGGCGCGGCATAACCCAGTCGTGTTGCCGGCCGTCGCGATCCCGCCAGCGCAGCAGCAAGCCCCATTCATCTGCGGTATCGGGGCGGCTCTCGGCGACGATCTCGAATGGGCCGCATATGCGGAGCGATGATTTTCCCTCACTCGGCTGATAGACGCGCCACAGACCATTGCGCCGCATCTCGAAGCCGTGCGGCATGTCGAATGTCGTTCCGTCAACGACTCCGGAATGTTCTATCGCGTCTGCTATCGTTGCTTTGATGCTACCGCCGCGCTTGCGCCCATGCGCCCCATTCGGAAACGCCGAGCCGTTCGCCTTGCCCGTCATCTTAGGTTGCCCGCCTGAAGCATATCGTTCCAGTCCTTGCCCATGGTTGGGCGGGCAAGCCGCACCGTTTTTCCTGCATTGGCGAAATGGTTAATCGCCGCGACAAGTCCGCGCTCGGCTGCGATATTTTCCGGCTTGTCGTTATCGGCACACAGGATCACGGTACCGATTGTTTCGGGCAGCACGATCCGCGCCATGTTGGACAGGGACACGCCAGCCAAGATGCGAAGCTCAGGGCAGGCGACGGCGACCGAAAGGGCGGTCTCGATCCCTTCCGCGATCCCGACCGTTTCGCCTTCGGGCGCATCGCGCAAAGGGCGCTTGGATGCGCCGCGCTGAAGCGGGATGAACCCACCGGCGTAGCTGCCGTAGGACTTCTTGGCGTTCCGCAACTGTGCCTTCATCCACCCGCCATCGCGCCTGCGGGCAAGCCACGTGCGATGGGTGGCGACGTGAACCCCCGCGCCGTCGGTAATCGCTGCCAGCATCGCGGGTAGACGTGCGCCGGTTTCCTCGCACCACACCGTCGGGTGAAACCGCAGGGAACGCGGTGCCCGTCCAAGCTCCGCGAGGTCGATCCCACGGCCGGCGAGGTATGCCGCTGCTGGCGTGTCCACCAGTCCCTCTGGCGCACGCAGGAAAAGTGCCAGCGCCTTGGCGCGACGCTCGGCTTGATCCCTGTCCGGCTCGGGATTCTGGGCCGGCTGGGCTGGCATCGGGCGGTGTGCGGACTGGCCGGGTTGGTGCAAGGTCAATCCGAGCCAACCACGCGCCCAGTCCATTGCCGCCCGTGTGTCACCCGCGAACCGCACTGCGGCAACCAGGGACAATGCGTCCCCGGCCTCGCCGCTGGCGAAGTCCGACCACACTCCGGCTTTCGTGCCGGTAAGGCGCACGGACAGGCTGCGGCGGGATGTGCCGGTCAGGCTGGGGTGAACCCATTCGGCCCCTTCTCGATGCCCTTGCGGCAGTAGTTCCGCCGTAAGGGCCGGAACCTGCCGCGCCAGCATGCGGGAGAGTTCGCGGGCGTCAGGCTGCATCGTCATTGTCCAACCCGTCCAGCGACGGCACGGGCCGCGCCCGCATGAAATTGAGTGCGTCCTGGCGAAGTTCCAGAACAAAAGACGGCGGGATCAGCAATGGCGACGCAATAGCCTTCTCGAACGCCACTCTGGCCGGCTCGATGCGCTTTGCTTTTGAGGGCACAGCTGTTGCGCGACCGATACCGGTTGCCTTCTCGATGATGTCCGACAGCGCGTAGGCTGTGTCCGCCGCCTTATGGTTCGCGTCCGATTTGCGAACGCCGGTCGCCGATAACGCATGGCCACTGTAATAGACTGCGAGCCACTCCGCACCCCACGCCTCCGCTATGTCAAAGCCAAGCGGGTCTACGCCGGATTTAAGAACCTCAAGTATCGAAAATTCCTCCGATGGTAGGTGCCAAGCACCGCGACCGTCTGGTGCGAAGTCTTTGTTGAAACGCTCTACCCACAACGCGATTTTCGGTCGGCGGATGACCAACCCGATTGTGGCCTCGGCATAGACCAGTGTTGCCATGGCATTGAGCGCGTCTCGGGCGCTGTCCCCTATGCGAGTGACCACATAATGGGGCGGATTGAGCAGCCCAATCAGGGCGAGATACCGGCGTCCGTAGCGGGGGAAAGGCCCTTCGCGAAGAACTATCCCGATCATCACGCGGCCTCCCCTTGGGCAACAGTCGCGGCGCTGGTGGAAGCCCTGCGGCGGCTCGCAAGCCATGCTTCCAAGTCGACGTGGCAGTAGCCGACCCGACGTTCGCCAAGCTGTATGTATGCGGGTCCACCACCATCGACGCGGTATCGTTGAAGTGTTCGGACGCTCAAACTCAAAAGCTTGGCAGCATCGGTTTCCATCAGAACGGATTCCATTGATGCGGACTGACTGGATTGGCGTGCGTATTCGTGACTCGGCATTGCGACCTCCTTCATGTGTGGGCGAAGGAAGGCGAATTTTGACGCGAAGCGGAATGCGAAGAATGAAGGGCGTTCTTGCTTTACTCCCGGCCATCGCGCCGTCGGTTGTGCGGCTGGCGAAGGCGAAACCGCTCCCCCCCCCTCCGCATGAGTAACTCAATCATGTCGGCGGCTGTTGTGTCGTCCGCGAAGTTGTCGGTTTCCAATTCCCTTGTGATCTTCGGGTCTTTAAACCATTGCTGCACGGCTTGCGGCGTCACGCCGTAACATTCTCGGACCGTTTTGTTCGCGTGTGGGTCTACAATAACTTTGCTCTCGGCTGCGAGAATGTATCGAACGGCTGCAGCTCGGGGATCGGTAGCATACAACCCTTTTCTCCCGCTTCTGAACTGCAACACCCCCCAAGAAGGCGGAAACTTACCCGTGCCGACTAAGACGCCAAGTTCCTACGCCAGCGCGAATGCCATCTCGTCGGGGAATTGTTCTTTCGGCCTATCATGTTCCCAATTCCACGGGTGATGGTAGGACCGCAGCGCCTTATAAACCGCTAGCCATATTGGGCGTTCATAGTCACGGTTCGCGCCAAATATGGAGTCGGGATTTGCGCTCAGCCTTTCTTGCACAGCTGCTGCGCCCGCAAGGCGTAGTTTCATTTTCGCAGAGAGAAAGGCCCGGTATGCATCTGCGACCGGTCGCGCTTCTTTGTCGGACATAACCACCTCATATTGGTCACCCTCATGAGGCAGGACCGACGCGGCAGGGCGCGCATGAGGTGGTCGCGCCATTCGGTAGCCAAACCTAGCCGCGTCGCCTCCAGACCAGCACACCCAGCCGAGTCTCGGGAAACCCAAAGCAATGGCGATCATTGTCGGCCCTCCCCGTTCGCAGCACCCGGCGGCGGTGGGATCGGCCTAAGTCGCAGGATAGTGAGGTCCGCCAGCGCGCTCGCTGCCAGCATCACGGGCAATGCGCTCTCCGCCAGTGATCCACTGTCTGTCAATCAGCGTTGAATAGTTTCCAGGGAACAGCGTCCAAAAATTTCCAGTTTGTCAGCCTGATTTCGATTGTTTTTTGCGTTGCTTGAAGCGGAAAGAATCGTTCCCAGTTTCCAGTATGTCGCAGTGATGGGTAATGCGGTCCA
>CANJLW010000044.1 GCA_947475245.1 Acetobacteraceae bacterium
CGGCAGTGGAGTATTTTCGACCATGGCGGGTGTGGCACCGTCCGATTCGGCAGATGTTGGTCTCGACACCCAAATCTCTGTATCAAATCAGACGCTTACGCTACGCCCGCCAACGAATCCCTGGCATGCGATGAATAAGATGGGCTAGGCGTGGATATAGGGATGGTGACGGTTTTCCAGCGCTGAAAGGTCGTAGAGTTGACCTGGATGGTTACGGTACCGGGGGGGAGCATGTGTTGGCATTGTTCTTGATCTCGCTTGATCCTCGCCGTATGGCCCTGTGGTTGATAGGCCACGCAACCGTCTTCGTAATGGACACATTGGGTCTGGTTGCCTTGGGGAGGGGAATTGAAGGACTTGAGGCTACCGGAACCAATGCCCTGGAACGCTTGAGGCAGGTCCAAAAGTCGGCTATTAGAGTGTAGGATGGAGTCGATTTGACAATGTCCGCGTCGAGGATGGAGCTTGGACGATGACGAAAAAAAGCTGGGACGAACGGATTTTCAGGCACTTAAAATTTGGACAGTGGATGGTGCTGGTCTTTGCCATTCTATCACTCATCGCGAATATTGGAATGTTTGTGATATTCGGTTCGTTGTCAAAATACAGTTACGTGACCTTTGTGGTTTTGATGACACTTACGTTTTTGTTTGATAAAATTGAGAGATATCGATTCGAGAATTCGACATCTGACGAAATTGCAAAATTGAATAGAATCGAGCAAGGGTTGCAGTACTTGGGGGAAAGCCCTGACACGGTAGAGTGGTTTTGTAATAACTCGCTTGGACTAAGTTCCGTAAGTAACACCGTATTTTTCCGAATAGCCACTGCGGATTTGATTCACGTCAATGATCAAATGCCAATATACGAGAATCGTATAAAAGAGATATTGAAATCAGATAATTGTCACTGGAAGGACTTGGTCACTCGCGATCAGTTGCCTGTTATTCGAAATTTTCGCAATGAATTAGACTCTGAGCAAACTGGAAAGCACAGTTTCAAGGTGCTGGAAACAGATTTGCCGCTTCTTCAAATGCTAATTATGCGATATCGAGATAGATCGCGACCGCCCGTAGTGCTATTGGGGTGGGGGTTTCCTGGCGGGAAAATGACAAATGTATATATGTCTCACGGCAGGGAGGCTGTTGACTATTTTCAGGACTATTTTGACCAACTTTTCGCAAGAGCTACACCACCCGAACATGCGTCGCTTCCGCCATCATCGCAGTAATTTGAAGCGCCGGAATTGAACACGGATTTGATGATGGTGACGATTGACGAGACTTGGAACGATTTTGGGCCGGCCAGGATGATAATGTTATAAGAGGAAAAACTGGCGCATGGTGTACCAGCGAGGTGAATCGACTACCGTCTCGCTAAATTTGTGCTTTGGTCCAGTCTTTAGTAGGCATAATTCTTTTCATGAACTCATCGAACAACGGCACGGTAAATGCGGTGTCGCCATGCGTTGGGCTCCAGATCATGCCCTTTACAATCAGGCTGTTTCGGACTGGACCCAATGCGGAGGTTTCGCGGCCAAGTTCGGCGGCGATATCACCGGATCTGTGGGGTCCAGGTCCCAGTTCAGCCATTGCACGTAGATATTGCTTTTCTTTTGGAGTGAGGCGATCAAACCTGACCCTGAAAAAACTCTCATCCAAGGCCGCGATGGCTTCCTTGGAAGCACTTTCAATATCTCTCACCGTGATTGGGCTCTGCAGTGCGATATCCCATGCATGTTTTCCCCATTCCTGAAGGAAATAGGGATACCCTTTTGTTTCCGCGATAATAAGGGCCACGGCCTCGTCGTCGACCTCCGCATCTTCGTCTTTAATCGGTTTTTCAATAGCTTCGGCCGCATCTTCAGGCCTCAGTGGACCAATCTCGGGGAAATCAAACAAACGTTCCGCATAGGATTTCGCTTCACCCATTTTACCCCGCAGTTGAGGTAACCCGGCGCCGATAACGGCAAGCGGCAGTTGCTTTTGAGAGCAGCGGTGAAGCGCCGAAATCAGCGCGGCCAGTTGCGGTTCTGCTACGTATTGTAATTCGTCAATGTAAATAGCCACAACAGTGCTCGCCGCCTTCGCGGCCAGACCTACCTGCTCCAGCAGCATGCTCAGATCGCCTTCAAGGTCGCCGTTGTCAGCGAGACCAGGTTCGGGATCGTAGTCAAATCCTACCTCGATATCGCGGTAGGTCAACTTCAGCTTACTTGCGAAGCCGGCTAATGCTTTCAGTCCCTGGACCGCATAGTGCCTGGCATTCGCAACACGGTTCAGGCGAAGCAATGCCAAACGTAATTGTGGCGCGAGCATTGCTGGCAGCGACCGACCTTCCGGTGCTTCAATACGAATGTTGATGATGCCGTCGGCTTCCCCGTCCTTCATCATCTGGTCCAGAAGGACTGTTTTGCCGACGCCGCGAAGGCCAACCAGCATGACGCTTTTCGCGGGTCGGCCAATGCGAAGACGTTGCATGCACAGGCGCATTTTCTCGCGGACCGCATCGCGTCCAGCCAGTTCGGGCGGGGGGCTTCCCGCGCCGGGTGCAAAGGGATTGCGTACCGGGTCCATGATCATACCTAATTTATGGATGTTATCCAATAATCATAAACTGACAAAATTCGGTATACTTTGTCAAGCTTCGCGCGTACCCGCTCTTGATCACGCCCCAAGGCGCGGTCGCCCCCGCAAAACCGCGCGCGCCTGACCAGGCCGCCACCCCCTACCCCAAATCCAACGGAAACACCGGCCGCCGCAGCCGCGTATACGGCAGCAGCCGAGAATCCGACGTGCAAGGCCCCCGCGTCGTCACCGTGTAACTCCCCGCCATGATCGGATCGTAAGCCTGCCGATGCGCCACCGCCGCCTTGATGTTGATTACCTTCAACGCCGTCGGCTCGATCCCCTGACTGCGCCACTGCCCCAAATCCCACGGCGGAGTCTTCCGACTGGTCAGCATGATCGTAATGCCGCGATGGCGCACCACCGCCGTCGGCCCCATCTCGATATGCACGCCCATCGACGCCGCCAGATGCGAATGTCGATCCTCCAGCGTGAACCGCCCATCCGATCGCGACAGCAGCGTAACCGCCAACCTCACCGGCCCAAGATCCAACCGACTGCCCCGCCCACCCAAATCCAGAGTCGCGACCCCGCCGATCGCAACCCCGTCCAACGCCCGCACGGCATCGGCATCCGCCAGGATCACGCCGCCATCCTGCACGTCGTGGCGCAGCATGGCGCGCAGCACATCGGTGCAATCGCCGGGGGACCCGCCGCCGATATTATCCGCCGGCTCCACCAGCAGCACCGGGCCGCGCGCGATCGGCAGAATGCGCGCCAGCACGCTGTCCGCGTCCTCCTGCGCCGGGATACCGAGGTGTCGCAACGCCCACGCCATCTCCGCCAACCGATCCAGCGCCGCGTCGGCCTCCGCATCCGTGCCCTCGGTGACCGCGCAAAACGCCACCCCCGCGTCGGGCGCGTCGGCAAAGCTGAACCCACCCACGACATTGATCGCCAGGATCGAAGGCGTTTCCGCCTCGATCCGACGAGCGAGGGCTTCCAGATCGCGCATGGGGCGATCGGCGGTGCCGTTGCCGGTGGGGGGCAGCACGATCGGTGTCGCCCGATGCCGCATGCGCGGGCGCACGCCAAGCCGTAAGGCGCGCGCCAGCAACCCGGCGGCGCGTTCGGCGGACTCAAACGCGTCCGTGTGCGGGTTGTTTCGATAACACACCAGGCCGTCGGCGTGATCGCACATCGCGCGCGACAGGTTGGCATGCAGGTCGAAGACGCCGAACACCGGCACCGAGGCGGCGCCGGGCAGGGCGCGGATACGGGACAGCAACGCGCCTTCGGGGTCGGTCATCCCGGTCGTGACCATCGCGCCGTGCAGACTCAGGAAAATCCCGTCCAGACCCCCGTCCAACGCCCGCCGCAAGGCCGGTTCGAATTCCGCCCAGAACAGGTCGAACACCGCCTGCGCCACCACCCCCGACGGAAACGCCCAGCACTCGATGCTCGGCAGCACCGTCCAGCCCTCGCGTTCGGCTACTGACAGAAACCCATCGACCTGGGACCCGTCGCCCCGCTGCGCCAGGATTTCGGCGCCGCGCCGGACGCGGAACTCGGCGAGGCCCGTGATGTCGTCGGTAAAGCAGTGGGTTTCGTGGAACAGACCGGCCAGCAGGATTTTTGGCATCGCGTGCCCTTCCAGGACGTTGTCGCATATGGCGGTGTTCGGCAAAGCTGGTAAATATCGCTCTCCACAGGCCCGCCTGGCGGAATGGTAGACGCAGCGGACTTAAAATCCGCAGTTGGAAACGACGTGCCGGTTCGAGTCCGGCGGTGGGCATGACAGATTTTCGCAGGAGCGCACTTATGACAACCGCCGCGTCCGCCGTCGCCTTGCCAATCGGCCGCACCAACACGCTGGTGCCGGCCCTCGCGCTGCTCGTCTTCGGGGCGGTCATGCTCTACGGCGTCGGGTTCTCCTCGATCGCCGCGGTGCATAATGCCGCGCACGACACGCGCCACGCCACCGGCTTTCCCTGCCACTGACCCGGCCATGGATCGCTTCCGCCGCCTGGTTCTGCTGGCGATCCTGACCGGCGCCATCGCCGGGCTGGCGCTGTTCGTGGTGCAGCAAATCCTGATCGTGCCGCTGATCGAGTTGGCGGAAACCTTCGAGGACGCCGCCCCGCACGCCGCCCCCCATGCCGATCACGGGGACGAGGGCTGGCAGCCCGCGCCGGGGCTGCAACGCATCGGGTTGACCGCGGTGTCGACGATGCTCAGCGGCATCGCCTTCGCCGCCATGCTGCTGGGCGCGATCGCCCTGCGCGGCAGGGCACTCACCCTCGGGTCGGGCGCGCTGTGGGGCCTGGCCGCCTTTGCCTGCTTCGCCCTGGCCCCCGCCCTGGGTTTGCCGCCGCAACCGCCCGGTGCGGCCGTCGCCGATCTCTATCCGCGCCAACTCTGGTGGCTGGGCACCGTGCTCGCGACCGCCGCGGGGCTTTGGCTGCTGACCGAACGCGCGCTGCCTTGGGCGGTGCGCGCGCTGGGGCTGGCGTTGCCGGTGCTGCCGCATCTGATCGGCGCGCCCACGACGGCGGAGGTGGGCGTAACCCCGCCCGACCTGATCCGCGCCTTCGGCATCGCCTCCATCGCCGCCAGCCTATTCTTCTGGCTTCTGCTCGGCGTCCTGTGCGGACGCTTCGCGGGGCGGCGAGAAGGCGGCGTCGTCTAACCCTTCGGATGCCACCCCAGCCAGTCGCAGACACCCTGGCCCATCACCCGTGCCAGGTCGTTGCCCTTTAACCAGGGCAGTTCCTCGGTAAACATCGTCACGCATTGCCGATAGGTGCAGGGCATCCGCGTGATGTCCGTGCCCCAGAAGAAGCGGTTGGGCCCGAAGGCGTCGAAAATCCGCTGCAACCCGTCATGCAGTTCGGGATACGGGTATGCCGTCGCGCCATAGCCCGGCGCGCCCGTGGCCTTGATCGCGACATTGGGAAACCGCGCCAGCGGCAACAGGTCCTTCAACGTCTCAAACGCCCCGGCGCCGCGTCCGTCGCGCACCAGACCCAGATGATCGACGATCAGTTTCAGATTGGGATGCCGCTCCGCGATCCGCGCGAACAGCGGCAGAAAGCGCCACGCCATCGTCGCCACTGGCGTGCCGGCCTTTTCCGCCGCCGGCCACAGCCAATCCATGGTGCCGTCCTCGTGCCAGGTTTCCTGTCCCGGACGGGTCAGAGACCAGCGCAGCCCGACCATGCCGGCCCGTTCTTTCCACGTGTCGATCCGGCCACGCTCCGACGGCTCGTTCAACGGAAACCAGCCCAGGCTGCAAAACCGATCCGGATAGGCTTCCGCCGCCGCCACGGCCATCTCGTTCGACCCGTTATCCCAGCTTGGCGGATGCAGCACCGCGCCGTGCACGCCCGCCGCGTCCATTTCGGCAACCAGTTCCGCCGCCGAATAAAGCGAGGTCTGACGGTGATGGTCGCTGGGCTTGCCGCTACCCCAGATATGCACCTGCGCGTCGATGATCCGCATGGTCGTCTTCTCCTGTTTCCTCGGCGATATCCCCCGGGGGCGATATCCTTCACCGAGGTCCGCCGACACGCAACCGGCCCAAGGGAGAGATTTCGCTTGTTTTGGCGATGCGACATCGCCATGATTTCACCCATGTCAGCGACACTCTCCCAATTGACGTCCTATACTGCCCAGCCTCAATCGCTGGAGGACGCAATCGCCGAATCCGACGCCGATCCGCGTGTTGTACCGCACGATGAAGCGCGGGCATGGCTGGCCACTCTCGCCAACGGTGCGTTCGACACGCCTCCGCCAACTCCCCGACCGCGCTGAACAATGGCGGTCGTTTGGCGTGCGCGCGCGATCCAAGACATCACTAACATCGTTCGATACATCGCTCTGGATAACGCTTCGGCAGCGGTGATGATGGCCAAGACACTGAGCGATGCCGGCGACAGTTTGGCGACCCTGCCCAACCGCGGGCGACCGGGGCGAAGTCCCGGAACACGTGAACTGGTCATAACCCCGAACTACATTCTGGTTTACCGAGTGTCAGAGCCCGAAACGGTCACTATCCTGCGCGTTTGGCACGCGAAGCAAAACAGATAATCGCCGAATGGCCGGATCGCACCGGCCCAGGCGTCACCTCCACGGTTGCCTTTCCCGCTCACGGGGGGTGCTTGAAGTTACAGAGGAACAGCATTCGGAAGCTGACACCTGACCTGTCGGCAACCGCGCGACCGTGTAGGAAAATTTTACACATCGGCGTCGCCAGCCGCGAACCACCCGCCCAATATTAAATTAAATCAAACCGTTATAGAGTCGGCATAATAATTGCTAGCCTGCCATCAAATGCGCGCATCCACCCCCGCCATGGGTCGAACGCGCCAGATAAGGGAGGCTCCGATGTCGTGCCATAGCCAGAACGCCGTCGTGACACCGGCAATATATTCTGATTCCCTAACCGATCAGCGGATCGACACCTTGTCGGCTCGGCGCCACGCGCGCTGGATCGCCCCGGCGCTGATCGCGCTCGCGGTGGCCTTCACCACGCCCGCCTTCGCGCAGGGAACCCCGGGGACCGACGGCACCGACGGCGTCAGTCCGGGCGATGCCGGCACCAGCGGCACCGCGGCAACCGACTACACGCTGTCCACCGGCGTAGCGCTGGACAGCGTCACATCCATCACCGCGCCAAGCGGCGGTAACGGCGGCAGTGGCGCGGCGGGCGGTGTGGGCCAGAACGGCGGCAACGCCGGTAATGGCGGGGCCGGCGGCGGCGCCATCTATGAAACCACCACGTCGACCAGCGGTGGAGAGTCGTTCAAATTCAACTACACCAGCGCCAAGGGCGGTCGTGGCGGCACGGCCGGAACGCCGGGCGATGCCGGCAGCGGCGCGCAGCCGGGCAGCGGCGGGACAGGCGGCGCGGGCGGGGCGGGCACGGCCGCGAGGACGCTCTCGGTCACCGCCGATAATGCCAACAATCAGTTCATCGGCGGCACCGTCCAGGCAGAGGGCGGGGCGGGCGGCGCGGCCACCGGCACCGGTGGGATCGGCGGTGCCGGCGGCCAGGCGACCTCCACCGGGACGCATCAGGTGACCGCCGGACCATCGGGCGCACAGGCCATCGAAAACGGCGTGGCCTTGGAATCCAACGCCCTGGGCGGCGCGGGAGGCGCCGGCACATCCGGCGCCAGCGGTGGCGCGGGCGGCGCCGCGTCCGCCAACGCCGTGCTGACGGGTCTGGCCGCCGCGCCCGGCACGGCCTCCGGCCAAGTGACCGCGGATGGCGGGCGTGGTGGCAACGCGGACGGCAGCGGCGCGACCGCCGGGGCCGGCGGCGGCGCCAGTGCCGGCGTCACCCTCAACAACATGACCGGGACCAACGCCCTGGCGCTGGCCCGAGGCGGTGCCGGCGGTGACGGCACCAACGGTGCCACCGGCGGCAACGGCGCGACCGTAAGCCTGGTCAATCCCATCTCGGTGACCAACTCAACCGGCACAACATCGTCCCTTGTCCAGATTTACACATCGGGCGGCAATGCCGGCTCCAGCGATACCGGAACCGCTGGCATCGCCGGCAACGCCACCTCGGCGCTGAGCCTGACCGACGGTGGGCCCAGCCTCGCCGGTTCGGCCACTGCATCCGGCGGGTCCGGCGGGTCCGGCACCGTCGCCAGCAACGGCGGTGCCGCCTTGGCCAGCATTTCCCTGACATCGACATCCGGCGCAACGGTGTACGCGACTGGCACGCAATCCGGCGGCAGTGGCGGCAATGGCGTCGGTGGCGCGACGGGTGGCGCTGGCGCTTACTCGGCAATGGTCAATGCGGTTACCGGATCCACCAGCGGCGCCCTGGATCTGAGCCAGACCGCCGCCGGAGGTGGTGGCGGTAACAGCGCGACAGGACAAGGCGGTACCGCCGGCAACGCGGTTTCCCAACTCAGCGTGACGGATGGCACCGCCAACGCATTGACCGTTTCCGTTAACGCCTCTGCCGGGCGCGGCGGCGACGGGGGAACCGCCGCCGTGGGCGGTACGGCCACCGCTTCCGCATCGGCCATCTCCACCGCCGGGGCCGCGGTGTCGGTCTCGGTCAACCAGAATGCCGGTGCGGCGGGCAATGGAACCAATGGCAGCGCGGGCGCCGTTGCGCTCGACAGCGTGCTGTCGAATGCCGCGACCGGAGCGACCTCCGCCACGTTGACCCTGTCGCAAGGCGCCCGCGCAGGCGATGGCGGCGGCAGCGATACCGGCACGACCCGCGTCGGTGGCGCGGCGCAATCCTCTCTGTCCCTGACCGACGGCACCGCCAGCAGCCTGACGGCCAATCTCTACGCGGGCGGCGGTGCCGGTGGCAGCGCCTCGGTCAGCGGCAACGGCGCGACGGGCGGCGGTGCCCAGGTGTCCGGCAACCTTGTCTCCACCATCGGTTCCCCGGTCAGCCTGAGCGGTTCGGCTACCGGCGGCGGCGGCGGTGCTGGCAGTGGGGGCGGTAACGGCGGCCAGGGCGCCGATCTCATCCAGACCAGCGGGCTGACGGGATCGACGTCCGGCGCGCTCAATCTGTCGCTCAGCCTGCTCGGCGGCGCAGGCGGCAATACCGATACCGGCCTGGCCGGACGCGGCGGTGACGCCAGCCTGACGACGACCTTTGGCGTCAGCGGCGCCGGCGCGTTGCAATACGGCGCAACGGCTTTTGGCGGCACTGCCGGCGCCAATACCGGAAGCGGCGGCACCGCCGGCGCGCGCGGCGGCGATGGCACGCTGGGACTGACGCTGTCGAATACCGGAGACATCCGGATCGACGCCTATGCCAATGGCGGCGGCGGATCGGCCGTTGCGCAGGCAGGGCCGCCGTGTCCGTTGCCGCCGCCCTTCTGCGGCGCGTTGCCGGTTGCCGACGGCGTCGCCGGCAATGGCGGCAACGGCAACAGCGTTATCGCCGTCACCGGCACCGGCTCGATCGCCGCCAACAGTAACGCCACCGGCGGCGTCGGTGGTTCGGTCGCCAACGCGAGCACGGCCGGCGCCTCGCAGGCCGGCACCGGCGGCAACGCCACGGCGACCGCGAGCGCCAGCGGCGCCGGCAACGCGCAGGCGAGCGCGATCGCCTATGCCGGTTCGGGCGGCACGGTCACCGGTTCCGACTCAAGCTTCGCACGGGCCGGCAACGGGCAGGCGAACGCCACCGGCGCTGCGACCAGCACCAATGGCGGCAACGCGCAATCGCAGGTGACCGCGCAAAACGGCGCGTCCAACACCGCGACCGGTTCGGCGACGACGAACCGGACATCGACCGGTTCGGCCGTTCAGGGCCGAGCCACGGCAAGCGCGACGTCGGCATCGGTCAACGGTATCGGCGTCACGACCCAGGCCGGGTTCGACGCGCCGATCTCCCAGGGGAACCCAGCGTCGGGTTTCCCGACGTCGCCGTTTCACGCCTACTCCGCCGTCAGCGTGCTGCCGAGCGCGGCACAGGCGGGGACGACTTTCTCCGGCAATACCAATATCCTGACCCTGGCCAACTCACCGACCGCCGCGCTGCAGGGAATGGGGACCTTGAGCGCGAATGCCGCGCAGGCGACGGCGGGGCAGGAGACCTATACCGCCGGCGCGTCGTTCTTCCTGCCGGCCGACAGCTTCGTCAGTGGCCATCTGATGCTGGGGGTGACCGGGCTGAACAACTACGTCGGCTCCAACTTCGGCGGCATCACGTTCGAGGTGAGCGGCACCGACGGCATCCACACGTTCGACACCGTGTATCTGCTGACCTCGTTGGCGATGGCGGATGCGCTGTTCCATGACAATGTGATCGACCTCGGCGCGGTGACCTATCCGGACATGACGGTCAACCTGTCGTTCTCGATGACCGCCGGAATGGGCAACAGCGACACGCAGAGCACTTACGCGATCAGCTTCCTGATGGCGACGGATACAAGCTTCAGCGCTGTGCCGGAACCGGGGAGCCTGCTGCTGCTGGCCTCCGCCGCTGCGGGTCTGGCAGGGTTGCGGCGGCGGCGTCGCGCCGCCTGACCGCGGCGGCACCCGGGCGCGGGGATTTCGCGCGTCCGGTAATGGATGTGGTGGAGATTAAAGCAGGCCGAACCCAGGGAAACGCGACGTTTCAGATCCTGAAACGGTCACCGTCCCGCGCATCCGGCAGGCGAGGCCAAACAGCCGGTTCACCCGGCTGTTTGGCTTTTGTAAGTCAGACGCCGCGACGACGACGCCGAGCGACGCCCAAAGCCGCAAGCCCAAGCCCGAGGACGGTCATCGAGGCCGGCTCCGGCACTTCGAAATGCGCGGTCGGCCCAAGCAGGCCGGATGCCGCGAAGGCCACGTCGGAATGGTTGGCGCCGGTGAAGGTGTAGATGTTCGATTCCACCATGATGACGCCATAGTTCGTCGACGGGTTGTTCGCCCAACCCTGCAACGTCGCGGTGGGGATGTTGAACACGATGGCCCCGCTGGTCACCGGGTTGGTCAGGCTGAACGACTCCGTATCCAGCAGCGTCCCCGGATAAGACCCTGCCGTGGTCAGACTGTTGACGGTGGAACTGCCGTTATACGGCCCGGACAGCGCATACAGGCTGATGCTGCCGTTCAGGCTGGTGGTGGTGGGATGGAGCCCGGTCGCATTCACCGTGATGTCGCCGCCGCCGACGACATGGCCCGCATAGGCCGACAGGTCGAAGGTCATCACGCCGAAAACGAAGTTCTGCGAGACATACAGCGCGCCGGCCCCGGCAGGGTGGGCGGCGGACAGACCGACGTTGCTGACATTGGTGCCGGATACCGAAATGGCATCGGCGCTCGCGGCGGGGGCAAGGGCGAGAAAACCCGCCAGTGCGACGCCGGCAGTGGCAAGATTCAAATTCCGCATGGGTTGGCTCCACATGAATTGTCGATGTTGGACGTTCAATTGACTTTAACCTGCAACATCTGTGCCGTCAAAAAAATACCCGAAAAATCAATGAAGAAATCCACTTATTCTTCCGATTCGCAACCGCCGTGTAAAAAATTCCGACGCCGTCGCGACCAGCCCAGCGCCCACCCCACCCTGGACGAACCACCGCCAAACCGCCAAACACAGCCACCCCAACAAGATCAGGAACGCGCACGTGCTGGATCGAATCATGCTGACCAACGACGATGGCATCGATGCCCCCGGCATGGAGGTCATGGAAGCCATCGCCGCGCAGATCGCGCGGGAGGTCTGGGTCGTCGCGCCCGAGCACGATCAAAGCGGCCAGTCACACGCCATCAGCCTGCACCACGCCCTGCGCGTCTCCGACCGCGGCAACCGCCGCTACGGCGTGACCGGCACCCCCGGCGACTGCGCCGCCATGGGCCTGTGCCATTTGATGGCCGAACACCGCCCGCAACTCGTGCTGTCCGGCGTCAACCGAGGGCTGAACCTCGGCCTTGAAACCGTGTTCTCCGGCACCGTCGGCGGCGCCATGACGGCGATGATGCTGGGCGTGCCCGCGCTCGCGCTCAGCCAGGCCTATACCAATCGTCGGCACGTGAACTGGGACGCCTCGCGCACCTGCGCGCCCGACGTCATTCGCCGCCTGCTCGCCATGGGCTGGGGCAAGGATGCCATCCTGAACATCAACTTCCCCGACCTTCCCGCCGATCAGGTCGGCGAACTGACCCTGGCGCGCCAGGGCGTCGGCATGATCGCCGGCATGAACGTCGAAACCCGCGTCGATCCGCGCGGCGCCAACTACCACTGGCTGACCTTTCAGCGCGGCGACCGAGCGCAGGGACCGGAAAGCGATTACACCGCGCTGCGCGCCGGCAAGATCGTTGTCACCCCGCTGCGCTACGACCGCACCGACGAAGACGCCTATACCGTGCTCGCCGGACAGCTTCCCCGCCTGCGGGACTAAGCAGGGAGACTAATAAACCGCCCCGTAACGCGCGCACATCTCGGCCGGCGACCATTCCGACACATACGCCACCTCCGACCGTTTGTGACGGAGGTAGGCATCCAGGAACACCGGGCCGAACCAATCGCGCACCGACGCGCTGGCTTCCATCGCCGTCAGGGCGTCGGCCAGCGTCGTCGGCAGGGTTTCCGCCACACCGCCTTCGGGCAGGCGTAAGGCCTGTTCGATTCCGTCGGTGCCCGCGCGGATCAACGCGCCCAACGCCATGTGCGGCGATGCCGCCGCGTCGGCCACCCGGAACTCGATATTGAACTGCCGATCAGCGTCGGCGGCGTCGGCGGCGACGAACACCGGGCACACCCGCAGCGCCAACCCGCGATCCTGCGCCGCGATGTCGATGCGTGTCGGCGCCCAACGGTTCGGCGTCAGCCGCAGATAGGATACCGGAGACGGCGCGGTAATCGCGCAAATCGCCGGCAAGTGCCGCAATACCCCCGCGCAAAAATGTTCGGCCACCGCGCTCAACCCCAGCCGACCCGAGCGATCGTGGGTGGCGGGCGCGCCGTCCCGATCCCGGAAGCTGAAATGAATATGCACCCCGTTGCCCACCCCGTCCGGGGCGATCATCGGGCTGAAAATGGTGCGAAACCCCAACCGATGCGCCGTCGCGCGGGCCAGTTCGCGCACGATCACCGCCTGATCCGCCGCCGTCACCGGGTTTTGCGGCGTGACCGTCACCTCGTATTGGCGCGATCCGTATTCCGGCAGAAAACTGTCCGGCGTGACCCCGGCATCTGTCAGCGCGCCCAGAAACGACTCGCCGAACGCGCCCTGCCGGCGAAACGCCCCCAGACTATATGCGTGCCCCGGCGCGTCCTCCACGCCGGTGTAAACGAACTCATGCTCGAACGCCGCGATCAGGTTCAGGCCGCGGGCGGCTTCTAACCCCGCGACCGCGCGCCGCAGAAATTCGCGCGGGCAGCATTCCCAGGCGGTGCCGTCGGTATTGCGGATGTCGCCGAGAAAAAAGTGCTCGTCCACCGAGCCGTCGCCGAAATCGACGACGACCTCGCAGGCCGGATCGGGCACGATCGTCAGATCCCCGCCGGTGCCGAACGGCGTATCCAGGATTGCCCCGAACGCCGTCTGCATCATGTTGCTGTGCGTCCAGCCCACGCCCTTGCGCAGTCGGGATTCGATATCGGCGGCGGGAAACCCCTTGCCGCGCACTTGTCCGGCGATGTCGCAGGCACCGACGAAAATCAGATCCTCGCGCGGCATGCGGCGTCCTCCGACCGGGTTGCGTGTATCAGACCAGGCGAGCCTGCCGGACGGCGGCGCCGATGAAGCCGGCGAACAGCGGGTGCGGGCTGAACGGCTTGGATTTCAGCTCCGGATGGTACTGCACGCCGACGAACCAGGGATGGTCGGGGAATTCGATGATTTCCGGCAGCACGCCATCGGGCGACATCCCGGAAAACCGCAACCCGACCTGTTCGAGCCGAGCACGGAAATTGACGTTGACCTCGTAACGATGGCGGTGACGCTCGTAAATCGTTTCAGTCCCGCCATAAATAGACCGCGCCAGGGTGCCTTCGCCCAGTACCGCCGGATAGGCACCAAGGCGCATCGTTCCGCCCTTGTCATCGCTGTCGGCGCGTCGTTCCGTCTGGTTCCCCCGCGTCCATTCCGTCAGCAATCCCACCACCGCCGTTCCGCTCGGCCCGAACTCGGTCGATGTCGCATCGGGGATTCCCGCCAGATTCCGCGCCGCTTCGATCACCGCCATCTGCATGCCGAAGCAGATACCCAGAAACGGCACCTTGCGTTCGCGCGCGAAGCGCACCGCCGCGATCTTGCCCGGCGTGCCGCGTTCGCCGAAGCCGCCCGGCACCAGAATGCCGTGCACGCCTTCCAGCCGTTGAACCGCGTCCGGCTGGTCGAAAATTTCGCTGTCCACCCAATCCAGCTTCACCCGCGTGCGATTGGCGATACCGCCATGCGCAAGAGCCTCGGACAGGGATTTATAGCTGTCGAGCAGGGACGTGTATTTTCCGACGACGGCGATATGCACCTCGCCTTCCGCCGTCCGCATCGTGTCCACGATGCGCCGCCAGCGCGACAGATCGGGCTCCCCGTCGAACGGCAGGTGGAAATGCCGCAGCACTTCGCGATCCATGCCCTCTTCGTGGTAGCTGATCGGTACCTGATAGATCGTGTCGACGTCCAGCGCCGGGATGACCGCGGATTGGCGGACATTGCAGAACAGCGCGATTTTCTTCCGCTCGCTGTCGGGGATCGCGCGATCGCAGCGGCACAGCAGCATCTGCGGCTGGATGCCGACATTCAGCAGCTCCTTGACGGAATGCTGGGTCGGCTTCGTCTTCAGTTCCCCGGCGGAGGGGATGTAAGGCACCAAGGTCAGGTGCACGAACATCGATTGTTCCGGCCCAAGTTCGTTGCCCAACTGGCGGATGGCTTCCAGGAAGGGCAGGCTTTCGATGTCGCCCACCGTGCCGCCGATTTCCACCAGCACGAAGTCGAATGCGGACGTATCGCGCAGCACCACATCCTTGATGGCATCGGTGATGTGCGGAATGACCTGCACCGTGGCGCCCAGGTAATCGCCCCGCCGCTCCTTGGCGATCACGTCCTGATAGATCCGCCCCGTGGTGGCGTTGTCGATCTGTAGCGCCGCGACGCCCGTGAAGCGCTCGTAATGCCCCAAATCCAGATCGGTTTCCGCCCCGTCGTCGGTGACGAAGACCTCCCCATGCTGATAGGGGCTCATGGTGCCGGGATCGACGTTCAGATAGGGGTCGAGTTTCCTCAGTTTCACGGCATAGCCGCGCGCCTGAAGAAGGGCGCCGAGGGCCGCCGAGGCAATGCCTTTGCCAAGGGAGGAAACCACGCCGCCGGTGATGAATACATACCGGGTCATGGGCGATCCTTATACGGAGCCGACTCGGGCGGGGGGAAGCCCGCACAAGCACGACGTGCATGAATTAACAGCCGGTCAGCCCCCGCCGATTAGCAGGTGGCATCAATCGGCGCGACGGAACCGAACGATCAGTTCGTCGGTGCCGATGGCGCGGCCGGCAAGGCGGGCGCCGCCGGAACCGACGATTCAGTCGGTGTGTCCAACAGCGACTTGCCGCCGCTGGGCGTGCCCCGGTTCATCAACGCCAGGGTCAGCGACAATACCATGAAAATGGTCGCCAGGATCGCGGTCGCCCGGGTCAGCAGGTTCGCGGTGCCGCGACCCGACATGAACGAGCCCATGCCCTGGGACGTGCCGATGCCCAGCCCGCCCCCCTCGCTGCGCTGAATCAGCACGACGCCGATCAGCGCAAGAGTCACGAACAGGTGGATGATCAGCAGAACGGTGTTCAAGACCCAGGGTCCCTCGAAACAGGAAAAGCGTGCGCTCCTTACCCGGCCTTGGCGGCGCGGGCAATTCCCAGGAAATCCTCGGCCTTCAAACTGGCGCCGCCGACCAGCGCGCCGCCAACGTCGGGCACCGCCAGCAGCGTCGGCGCATTGGCCGGACGCACCGACCCGCCGTACAGGATCAGCGTGGCACCGCCGACCGAAGCGCCCAGCAGACGACGCAGTTCGTGGCGGATGAACGCATGCATCGCGGCGACGTCGGCATCGGTCGCCGTCTTGCCGGTGCCGATCGCCCAGACCGGCTCATAGGCCACCACGCCCTTGAACTCGGCCGGCAGGCTGCCGGTCAACTGCCGTCCCACCACGGTGGTTTCCTGCCCGGCGTCACGCTCCGCCGCCGTTTCACCCACACAGACGATCGGGGTCAGCCCCGCCGCCACCGCGGCCAGCACCTTGTCGCGCACCTGCGCATCGGTCTCGCCGTGGTTCTGCCGACGCTCCGAATGGCCCAGGATCACCGCGCTCGCGCCGATATCGCGCAGCATCGGCGCGGCGACGTCGCCCGTATGCGCGCCCTGAACCGCCGCATGGCAATCCTGCCCGCCCACCGCGACTGGCGTTCCCGCCAGCGCGCGCGCCACCGCGGCGACATGGACGGACGGCGGACACACCAGCAAATCGCAGCCCAGACCGGCCGCGCCGGCGGCGATGCCGCGCGCCAGATCGAGCGCATCCTGGCTCAAACCATGCATCTTCCAGTTTCCGGCGATCAGTTGGCGCATTTCGGCTCCTTGTCAGGCTTGGACATTCGGTTATCAGTGGCGACAGCTTATAGTGCTCTGGTCTAGGTCCAAAATGGGCGACGCTCAAGGATACGCTGAATGATAACCGTCTTCCGCCGATACCTGGAAACCTGGGTCGTCCGCGGCTTTTTCATCCTGATGGCCGTCTCCCTCGGTGCATGGGGCATCTCCGCCGACGTCGCCCGTCTGCTCGGCGCATCGACGTGGGTGGCCAAAATCGGCGATCAAACGATCGAGGCGCAGGCGTTTCAGGTCGAATTCCAGCGCGCCATGAGCCTTGCTACGCGCGATCTGCCCGCCGGGCAGGAAGCCACCGGCGCGCTGCGGAAAAAAATCGGCGAGGAGACGTTGCAACGCATGGTGTCGCAGGCCGCGCTCAGCCAGGAACTGCGCGCGATGCGAATCGTCACCCCGGATTCCGCGGTGGCGGAAATGGCGCGCACCATGCCGGCCTTTCGCGGCGCCGACGGCAAGTTCAGCAAGACCGTGTTCGACGCCGTGCTGCGCAATAACGGGCTGAACGAGGCCCGCTACCTCGATCTGCTGCGCGCCGATCTCGCGGGGCGGCAGTTGCTGGGCGCAATCAGCGCCGGGGCAGGGGCCTCGGAATCGATCGTCGGCCCGCTCTATGCCGCCAACGCGGAAAAACGGTCCGCCGACATGGTGCATTTTCTGTTCTCCGCCGTGCCCGAACCGGCCGAACCCGACGAAGCCGTGCTGCGCCGCTGGTATGAAAACCATCCGGACACTTACAGCACGCCGGAATATCGCCGGATCAAGGCGATCGAATTGTCGCCGCGCACCCTGGCCGGCGAATTGCCGGTTACCGACGACGACATCAAGGCCGCCTATGACCGGCGCAAGGCCGAGTTCACCACGGCCTCCCTCCGCTCCGCTCAGGTCATCTCCGCCCCGGATGAGGCGAAGGCGAAGGCGCTGTCCGAACGCTGGCGCGCGGGTGCCGACTGGGCCGCGATGCAGGCCGCCGCGACCGAGGCCGGTGCCTCCGCCATCGCGCTCGACGATGCGCCGGAAGCGCAGTTCCCCGATCCCGACCTGTCCAAGGCGGTGTTCGCCGCCGAACTCGACAAGCCGAGCGAGCCGGTGAAGGCGGCGCTGGGGTGGTTTGTGGTGACGGTGACGAAAGCCACGCAGGGCGGCACCAGTTCGTTGGAGGAGGTCAAGGACACGCTGCGCGCCAAGGTGCTGGCGGACAAGGCGGCCGATCTGATGTACGACCGCGCCAACAAGGTGGATAACCTGCTGGCCAACGGCACCGCGCTCGACGAAATGCCCGGCGATCTCAACCTGGCCGGCATCGCCGGCACGCTCGACGACAAGGGGATGACGCAGGACGGCACACCCGCGCCCATTCCCGGCGCGCCGGAATTGCGCACCGCGCTGATCGCCGGGGCGTTCCAGACCCAGAAGGGCGATCCGCCGCGTTTGGTGGAAGTGCAGACCCCGTCCTCCGGCGGGTCGGCTTATTTCGCGCTGGTGGTGGAAGACGTAACGCCGCCCGGCCCCCGCCCGTTCGAGGAAGTGCGCCAGCGCGTCTGGGACGATTGGAGCTTCGATCAACAGCACCGCACCCAGGATTCGGCCGCCAGCGCGATGCTGACGGCGCTGAAATCCGGCCAGTCCTTTACCGACGCGGCCACCGTGGCGGGCGTCGAGCCGAGGCTGACGCCGATCGTCGGGCGCGGCGCCATCGTCGACGGTATGCCGCCCGAGCTTCAACGCGTGCTGTTCGACCTGAAGCCCGGCGAACCCACCATGGTTGAAACCGCCGAGGGCTTCATCGTCGCCATCCCCGCCGAAATCATCGTGGCCGATCCCAAGGCCGATCAGGCCGGCTACGATCAGGCCCGCGTGGCCATCGCGCGCTCCATCGGCAACGATCTGGTCACCGCCTTCGCCGATGCGTTACGTACGCGGGCCAATCCGCGTTTGAACCAGAAGAACATCGATTCCGTCGTGCAACCGTGATTCAGCAAGGAAAGTCATGAACGTGTCCGTCTCCCCCGGCTTCGCCGCCTTCCGCTCCGCTTACGAGGCAGGGCGCGGCAGCCTGGTCTGGCGACGCGGCGTGGCGGACCTGGAAACCCCGGTCGCCGCGTTTCTGAAGCTCGCCCACGGGCAACCGAATTCCTTCCTGCTGGAAAGCGTGGAAGGCGGGGCCGCGCGCGGCCGCTATTCCATCATCGGCATGGCGCCCGACGTGATCTGGCGCTGCCGGAACGGCAAGGTGGCGATCAACCGCCATGCCCGGTCGGCGCCGCACGCCTTCACCGACGATCCGCGCCCGGCGCTGGAAAGCCTGCGCGCGCTGGTCAACGAGACCCGCATCGACGTGCCCGCCAACCTGCCGCCGATGTCGGGCGGGCTTGTCGGCTATCTCGGCTACGACATGGTCCGACTGATGGAAAAGCTGCCGGAGAAAAACCGCGACACCATCGGCGTGCCGGAAGGGCTGATGATCCGCCCGTCGCTGTTCGCGATTTTCGACAATGTGAACGACGAACTGACGCTGATCGCGCCGGTCTACCCGTCGCCGGACCTGTCCCCCGAAGCCGCGTGGGAACGCGCGCAGGCCAGTCTGGACGGCGCGGACGCCGCGCTGGATCGGCCGCTGCCGCGTCAGCCGCCGCCGGTCATGCTGCCCGACCCGCCGGCGCCGACCGCGAACTTCACCAAGTCCGGGTTCTTCGACGCCGTCGCCCGCTGCAAGGAGTACATCGCCGCCGGCGACGCGTTCCAGATCGTCATCAGCCAACGCTTCGCCGTGCCCTTCGCGCTGCCGCCGTTCTCGCTGTATCGCGCCCTGCGCCGCATCAACCCGGCACCGTTCTTGTTCTATCTCGATTTCGGCGGCTTCTCGATCGTCGGCTCCTCGCCCGAAATCCTGGTGCGCCTGCGCGACGGCGTCGTCACCATCCGCCCGCTCGCCGGCACCCGCCGCCGCGGCGCGACGCACGAAGAAGATCAGGCGCTGGAAGCCGAACTGCTGGCCGATCCCAAGGAACGCGCCGAACATCTGATGCTGCTCGATCTCGGCCGCAACGACGTCGGGCGGGTGTCGGCCATCGGCTCCGTCAAGGTCACCGAGAGCTTCATTATCGAGCGTTTCAGCCACGTCATGCACATCTCCTCGAACGTGGAGGGCCGCATCCGCGACGGGCTCGACGCGCTCGACGCGCTGGTGGGCGGCTTCCCCGCCGGCACGCTGTCCGGCGCGCCCAAGGTGCGGGCGATGGAAATCATCGAGGAACTGGAGCCCGATCGGCGCGGCATCTACGGCGGGTGCATCGGTTACTTCGCCGCCAACGGCACGATGGACACTTGCATCGCTCTGCGCACCGCCCTGGTCAAGGACGGCACGATGTATGTCCAGGCCGGCGCCGGCATCGTGGCCGATTCGGTGGCGGAGGCGGAGTTCGAGGAAACCCGCCAGAAAGCCCGCGCCCTGGTGCGCGCGGCCGAGGAAGCCGTGCGTTTCGCCGCCGGCAAAAGCGGCGGCAACAGCGCGGGCTAGGCCGACGTGCCGGCCCCGACCTTCGACTCTACGCCGCGCGGTATCCTGCATTGGGCGCGCCACACGCCCAATGCCGTCGCGGTGATCGAGGGCGATCGAGACCACAGCTACGGCGACCTCGCCGCCACCGTCGTGCGCTATACCAAGGCGTTAACCGCGTCCGGCGTGCGGCCGGGGATGCTGGTGGGGATCGAGTGCGGGTATCGCTATCTGCACATGGCTCTGATTATGGCCTGCGAACTGATCGGCGCGGCCTCGCTGTCGCTATCCGAACAGGACGCGCGCGCGCCCGATTCCGGCATGGAGCGCTGCGATTTTCTGTGCCTGGAAACCGCCGGGATCGAACCAGGCGCGTGCGTCGGTCTGTTGCCGATCAATCAGGACAGCATCGATCGCATCGCCGCGATCCGCTGCGATATCGCCGATTTCGCGCTGTTGGATCGCCGCCCGCCCGACAACGCCGTGCTGCGGCTGGTCAAGACGTCCGGCACCGCCACCGGGCGACCGAAGATCATGGCGATGACCCATCGCCTGACCGAAATCCTGATCGACCGGACCCAAATGTTCCACGACGATTCCGGCCATGCCTGGAACCTCGTCAACCTCTACAGCTTTACGCTCCGTTCGGCCTGGATGGAATCCGCCGTCGCGCTGCGCCACGGTCGCACGATCGTCTCCGCCACGCTGCCGACCGTGTTCGACGCGTTGCGACGCTTTGACTCCGCTCGTCTGACCGCGACTTCCGGCGACGCCGTCCGCATCGCGCGCAGCATTCCGCCGGATTGGCCGGGGCGGCGCCCGTGCGCGATGATCGTCAAGGGCGGCATGCTCCAGGCCGGCGTGCGCGCCTGTTTGGCAGAGCGGGTGGTCGAACGCCTGCATAACGAATACGCCATGTTGGAATGCTTCCGCATTGCCTGGCAGGACGCCGACGGCGTGGGAACCCTGCACCCCGACGCATCCGTCCGCGTCCTGCGCGACGACGGCACCGAGGCCGCCATGGGGGAGGTCGGTCGTCTCGACGTGCGCTCCGCCATGATGGTCGACGGCTATCTGTGGGACGAGCAGGCCACCCGGCAGGCGTTCCGCGACGGCTGGTACCGCACCGGCGATCTTGGCTATCTCTCGACGCCCCACACCCTCCATGTCCTCGGTCGCGCCGACGACATGCTGAATCTCGGCGGCAACAAGCTTTCCCCGATCCCGATGGAACAGGCCATGCGCGACCTCGACGGGGTGGAGGACGCCGTGCTGATCGTCGCCCCCGCCGGGGATGGCGCGGACATGCTGTATGTCGTGCTGGAAGCGGCGCATCCCGACACGGCCGAACGCCTCAAGCCCCGGCTGATCGAAATCCTGTCCGGCTATACCGAGGTGTTTCGCACCCTCGTCCTGCCGCAACTGCCGCGCACCGACACCGGCAAGCCCCGCCGAACGGCCTTGCGGGAACAGCTTTCCGCCTAGCTCGCCTTCGGAGAGGCCGCGATCAGCCGTTCGATCGGGTCCCAGACAAAGGCGGTCTGGATCACCGACTGGCCGCCGACTTCCACCGTCTTCTCGGCGGAGGATCTGCCGCCCAGCCGTTCGTAGAACCAGCGGCTGGGATTGTCGCGCAGCACCCACAGGAAGCACGACCGGCAGCCGTGATCGCCCAGATGCGCCGCGGCCGCGCCCATCAGTCGCCGTCCGACGCCAAGATCGCGCCAGTCGTCCAGCACATACAGGGTTTCGACCTCGCCTTCGCCCAGTACCGGGCCTTCGGCCGGGTCCGTCCGCGCGGTTCCGGCGGTGGCGAAGCCGATGATGCGGGGGCCGCTGCCCTGGGGCACGTCGTCGCCGGACGCCAGGGCGACGAACACGCCGGTGCCCCCGCGAATGGCGGCATCGTAGTAAGCGGCCTGACGCGACACCGACAGCCGAGCGAGGAAAGCGTCCGGCAGAATGCCGGGATAGGTGCTGCGCCATACCGCCACATGCACGGCGCCGATGGCGATCGCGTCGGCGGGGCGAGCCTTGCGGACGGCGATCACGCGAGACGCTCCAACACGGCTCCGAAGAAGCCGTCGGTGCCGTGGCGCGCCGGGGTCAGCGACAGGAAGTCGCCGGTGCAGGGAGGTTCGCCTTCCAGCGTCCAGGCGCGTGCCAGGGGAACCACGGCAAAATCGGGATGGCGATCGAGAAAGGCGGACACCTGAGCCTCGTTTTCTTCGGCGAGCAACGAGCAGGTAGCGTAAACCAGTTGTCCGCCCTTGCGAACCAGCGCCTGCGCGGCATCCAGAATGGCGGCCTGTTTGGGCACCAGTTCCAGCAGGTCGTTTTCCTTCAGACGCAGGCGCGCATCCGGGTTGCGCCGCCAGGTGCCGGTGCCGGTGCAGGGGGCATCGACCAACACGCGATCGAATGTGCCGGCTCGTCGCTTGGCCCATTTGTCGCCGGGTTCCAGCAGATGGCGCTCCACATTGTGAACGCCGGCGCGTCGCAGTCGGCGCACCGCGCCGTCGAGCCTTGGGGCGGATACATCGCAGGCGACGATCTGGCCTTTGTTTTCCATGGTTCCGGCGATGGCCAGGGTCTTGCCGCCGGCCCCGGCGCACCAATCCGCCACCCGCATGCCGGGCCTGGCACCGACCAGCGCGGCGACAAGCTGACTGCCCTCGTCCTGGATTTCGACCAGTCCGGTCTGAAACGCGACACCGGCGGTGACCTGACGCCGCCCGAGGATGCGCAGCCCCCAGGGAGACAGCCTGGTCAGTTCGGCGTCGTGACCTTCCTTCGCCAGGGCGGCGCGGGCGTCGTCGCGGGTGGTCTTCAGCGGATTGAACCGCAAATCCAGCGTCGCCGGTTCCTGCATCGCCGCCAGTTCGGTGCCGACCTCCGTCCCGAAGCGTGCTTCCAGGCGCGGATAGACCCAGTCGGGGATTTCGTAGCGCACCGCGCCCGACATGCCCGTGTGATCCAGGCTGCGCCCTTCCAGGCGCGCGAGCAGGGCGCGTTCGACGCGATCGAAGGCGGCGGGGGCGAATTGCGCGCCGGAGAAGACCTCGGACAGCGCGACGATCGTGCTGCCTTCGAACATCAGCGACGCCGCGATCAACAGGCGAGGGGAGGGGGAGGCGCCGAACCACCACTCGATCCGCCGGCGGGAGCGCAGCACGCGCCAGACCCGTTCGGAGATGAAGCGGCGGTCGCCGCCGCCGATGAAGCGGCGGTTGCGGAAGAAGTCGTTCGCCACCGCGTCGGCCGGGCGGTTGGCGGCGAAGTCGATCAACTCCTGCAACTCGATGGACGCGGCAATTCGCGCGGCGGGGGTCATGCCGACGGTTCCACGCGGGGGCGTCGGGGGAGCAATCCGCTCATCCCGTTGCCCCGCGCGCCCGATTGGTGTGGGTCATCAATCCTGGCGATAATTCGGGGCTTCGCGGTCGATCGACACGTCGTGTACGTGGCTTTCGCGCAGCCCCGCGCCAGTGATGCGACGGAATTTCGTGTTGGCCTGCAAGGTGGGGATGTCGGCGCTGCCGGTATAGCCCATGCCGGCCTTCAGCCCGCCGACGAGTTGGTGCACGACATTGCCGACCGGGCCTTTGTAGCCGACCCGACCCTCCACGCCTTCCGGCACCAGCTTAAGCTGGTCCTTGATGTCCTGCTGGAAGTAGCGATCGGCCGATCCGCGCGCCATCGCGCCGATGCTGCCCATGCCGCGATAGGATTTGTATGATCGGCCCTGATACAGGAACACCTCTCCCGGTGCTTCGTCGGTGCCGGCCAGCAGGCTGCCGATCATGACCGAATCGGCACCGGCGGCGATGGCCTTGACGATGTCGCCGCTGGTGCGCATGCCGCCGTCGGCGATGGCCGGCACGCCCTGTTCGCGACAGGCCGCGGCGGTTTCCATGACGGCGGAGAATTGCGGCACGCCGACGCCCGCGACCACGCGGGTGGTACAGATGCTGCCCGGTCCGATGCCGATCTTCACGGCGTCGGCGCCCGCCGCGATCAGCGCCATCGCGCCTTCCGGCGTGGCGACATTGCCGGCGATGACCTGCACGGCGTTGGATGCCTTCTTGATCGCCTCCACCGCTTCCAGCACGCCCTGGGAGTGGCCGTGGGCGGTGTCGACGACGATGATATCGACTTCCGCGGCGATCAGCGCCCGGGCGCGGGCATGCCCGTCGGCACCGACGCCGGTTGCGGCGGCGACGCGCAGGCGACCGAATTCGTCCTTGTTGGACAGCGGGTGGGATTCCGCCTTGTCCATGTCCTTGACGGTGATCAGCCCGACGCAGCGATAGGCGTCGTCGACCACGATCAGCTTTTCGATCCGGTGTTTGTGCAGCAGCCAGCGGGCGCGCTCGGGCGCCACGTCGGCGGTGACGGTGACGAGGTTTTCCCGCGTCATCAGTTCGTACACCTTCAGCGACGGGTCGGTGGCGAAGCGCACGTCGCGGTTGGTGACGATGCCGACCAGACGGTTGGTGTCGCGTTCGACGACCGGAATGCCGCTGATGCGATGCGTGGCCATCAGGGCCTTGACGTCGGCCAGGGTCTGATCCGGATGAATGGTCAGCGGATTGACCACCATGCCCGATTCATACTTTTTCACGCGGCGGACATTGGCCGCCTGTTCGTCGGGATTCAGGTTTTTGTGGATTACGCCGATGCCGCCAAGCTGTGCCATGGCGATGGCCATTTCGGCCTCGGTCACCGTATCCATGGCGGCGGAGATCAGCGGAATGTTCAGCGAGATCGTCCGCGTCAGCCGGGTGACCGTGCTGGTGGAGGACGGCAGCACTTGGGAGTATGCCGGAACGACGAGAACATCGTCGAACGCCAGCGCTTCCTGGATACGACCAGCCGCGATACGGCTGTAATCGGTAATGGATTCGTGGGGATGATCGAGAGCCATGGGCGGTGCACCTTTCCGCGACCTTGGCGGCCCCACATAGGCTTCGCGTGGCCGATCCGCAAGAGGCAATGCCGCTTCGCCTCCCAAACAGGCCGTGTCCGACGGGTCCTTTCGAGTGACGATCATCCGAATGTCACGCCGGGCGAGGAGTGGCTGGAAATGGTTGGCGCGCAATCCGCGTTTCGCCAGGATGGTCGGCTGACAGGAGCCGACGCGCGCATGAGGTCACGGTGTTTGAGTGGAGACTGGAAAGGGGGCACGATCCCGGCGGTGTGCCGGGGAACCGCTGGGCGTGTGTTTTCCGGCGGTATGACCCTGTGCGCCGTGAAGAACCTGTGGCTCGACCCGGGCCTCCGCGAACCATCGCGGTTTCGCGGCGGAAAGACCCTATGCGCCCTGGGAAGCGCGGCTGCTTGTCCGGGAGGCTCCGCGCCAGCCCCTCGCACCGAATGTCGTTCAACCCGCCCCCGCAGTAGCCGCGTGAACCAAAAGCCCATGCACCCTGACAACGGCCCAACGCCCGGTGCCGAGCGCAGGCACTTTGGGATGGTGGGAGTTTCACGGTGTTTGCGCGGAGTTTCACGGAGCCTGTGGATCGATGCCTGGGGAATCGCTCAGCCGCCTGCGCTTCGCGAAAACCGCGAACAAAACCTCATGCGACGTGAGCACGCCTACGTTTGCTCGGGAGGCTCCGCGAACCTCCGCGCAAACACCGTGAAACTCCCACGCAAAGAATGTCACCGGCCGCGCCCCTGCCGGAGCCGCGTGAACCAGAAGCCCATGCAACCTGGCAACGCCCCAACGCCCGGTGCCGAGCGCAGGCACTTTGGAATGCTGGGAGTTACACGAAGTTGGCGCGGAGTTTCACGGAGCCTGTGGATCGACGCCTGGGCAATCATCCTGCCACCCGCACACCGCGAAATCCGCGAACAAAACCTCATGCGACGTGAGCACGCCTCCGTCTGTCCGGGAGGCTCCGCGAACCTCCGCGCAAACACCGTGAAACTCCCACGCAAAGAATGTCACCGGCCGCGCCCCTGCCGGAACCGCGTGAACCAGAAGCCCCTGCAACCTGACAACGCCCCAACGACCGGTGCCGACCGCAGGCGCTTTGTGATGCTTGGAGTTTCACGGAGCCTGTGGATCGACGTCTCGGCAATCGGCCAGCCGCCTGCGCTCCGCGAAATCCGCGAGCAACACCTCATGCGACGTGAGCACGCCTACGTTTGCTCGGGAGGCTCCGCGAACCTCCGCGCAAACACCGTGAAACTCCCACGCAAAGAATGTCACCGGCCGCGCCCCTGCCGGAGCCGCGTGAACCAGAAGC
>CANJLW010000045.1 GCA_947475245.1 Acetobacteraceae bacterium
AGGGCGTTGCCCACATCTCCACCGGCACCGCCATTGAAGGAAGAGAAAGGTTCAATGAATTTGTTCAGAAAGGCAGAAGGAAGAGAAGGACGCGGAAGGCCGCGCGAGGCGCCATGGCGCACTCTTGCACCACAGCTGCCTGGTCTGGGCGGCTTCCGAACAGACCGGAAACAACCGGACAGATCGTGAGCTACAAAAACCGGACAGAATCATTAGCTCGCGACAGCCGGGGGTAATTGAAGTAGAGTCGGAACGCGCTTACCTTAAACGCACTGGATCATGAGGGATTGCCGCGATGTCGATGTTAAAGGCGCCGCCTGTTAATCCGCCGCCTCTGTCCGACGATGCGCGGACAATTCTGCGCGCGATCCTGGAGCGCAAGCTTGTGCGCGGCGGCGAACTGCTTGCTGCGATCTCCGCAACACGTCCGGAAGGGTTGATCGAGCCGATCAAGGAATTGCTGAACGCCAAGCTGATCGAAGCCAGCGGTCTAAGCGGCGGTTTGAACCCTGAATCCGTGCTGTTCGCGACGTTCGGCACACTGCCGTCGGCGCAACGCGCGTTACGCGATCTCGTGTCCTGGTAGGTCGCCCAAAAGACGCATGACATGGACCTCGCAATCTCGCCCGATCTCTCGGCGCTGTGCTGCTACACGATCGTCGCGATCGTGGGGGCATGGGTTGCCGGCCGGCAGATCGCCGGGCGCCTGAGCGGGATACCCGGGCTGTGGCTCGAATGGCGGACGTATCTGCTGTTCATGCTCTACACCGCTGTGCCTCTTGCGATGTTCTGGCTGTTGGATCGCGGCGGAGCGATCGCGGACACATCGGTATTCGCCGCTGTGCTCGTGGGGCTGGGATATCAGCAGATCATCGCCGGTAAGAACGAGACTATCCGCACGCCCGGCGATCTGTCGCAGTTCTGGACTCCCTTCGTCAGCTATGCGGATTCGGTGGAGGAGGCGGTGCGTCGCGGACGCGATGCCAAGCAGCGGCGCACCGAGGACGCGATCATCGTCAGTATCGCCGCCGATGACGCAAAGCTGAACAAGTTCGTGGAACTCGCGCGCGGGCGCCTGCCGGATGCGGCATCGGTGGATGATCAACTGAGGGAAATCGAGGCGACGAGCCAACGCCATGGCGCACGGTTTGCGGCCGAACGAAAAGTGCGTCTTTTGTTTGGGTTGATGCTGTCCGTGCCTGACCGCTACCGACTGATGCTGCGAGAGGGGATTATCGGGTGGTGGCAGTTCAGCTTTCGCCTTTTCGGCGATGCCGGCAGCAGCATGGCGTGGCTGGCCGCCTTTGTGCCCGTCGTGGCGGTGGCTGCGCTTCTTGGGTGGGGGGGACCCTTCGCGCGCTCGCTGGAGCCGAGCTATTATGTGTGGCGTATTGGTAAGGCGAATGCGACCAGCGCGGATCAGTATCGGTCGAGACGGCATCTGACCGCGTTGGTCGCGGACCCGCGTCGCGGCACCGAGACGTTGAGCGCGCTGGGCGTCGTGTTGCGTCATCCGACCCTGCCGATGGACCGGGTCGATCTGATCCTGCAGACCTTGCTTGAGGCCTATTCCACCGGCGTGGGCAAGACGGTCGGCACGATGGTTGACGCCCTGCACGCCGGCAATGTCGACACGCGTCGGCGCGTGCACGATGCGCTGCTGCCCTTGGCTCAGTCATGTAAGACGGCAGTACCGGCGGAGCTTGTCGCCTGGAAGCCGGCCGGCGGCGATACGCCTTCGGTGCTGGAGGGGCATATCGCGCGTTGGAAAGCATTCTGGGATGCAGGACCGTGCGGCCCGGTCGTACCGACGGCGAAACCCGGCGTATGACAATCGCGGGGTGACTACAGATGCACAGGCGATGACCGGGGGGACCGGCACAACCTCCGGGACAGTCTGGACGTTGGACCCAGATGATCCGGATATCGCGCTCGCCAGGCAGATGGTTGCACATCCGGATAACCTGGTACCGGCGATAGACTACGCCCGCGCGGCTGAGCGGCGGGAGGATTGGCATCAGGCGGAGGAGCGCTGGCGCTTCGTCAGAACGCGCTTCCCAGCCGATCCGATCGGTTACACCGAAGGGCTTACCTGTCTGATGAAGACGGGACCTGTGGAGGCGGTGGAATCACTCTGCGCTGTCGCCAGCGAGGTCTTTCCCGCGATCGATCGGTTCGGGATGGAGTATGCGTGGCAAGCGCATCATCGCTGCGATTGGGACACGGCGCTGGCGCGATGGCGTCGGTTTCGCGAACAGTTTCCCGATCGTATGCCGACCGGGGAGGTCGCAACGCTCGTTGCCGCCGGACGGTTACTCGATGCGGAGGCACTCGTGGAAACCGCGTTGGCGCGGGAACCCGATAATCTGGATATGCGCGTGGCTCATGCGTCGCAGGCACGGGAGCGGGGCGATCTGGCAGTGGCAAACGGCCGTTGGAGGGTCGTGTTGGATCGGTTCCCCGATTTTCTGGCAGGCTATCGATTTGCCGGCTGGTGTCTGCGGGACTCCGGTAGGCTGGATGACGCCGAAGCCGTGTTTGAATCGGCATGCCTGCGATTTCCCGATGACGCGGTCGTGGCCGTCGAGTACGCGCGCTGCGCGATGGCCAAGGGCGCGTGGCAGGTGGCAACGGATCGGTGGGAGCATGTTCGCGCGCGATTTCCGTCGGAGCCGGCAGGCTATATCCCCCGATATCGCGCTCAATCTCCCCCGCCGTCGGATGCGCGGGCCGCAGACACCGAAGCGGCGCGAGCAGGGCTTGGGGCCGAGAGTCTTTTCTTATCCGGTGACAGTTATCCGGCCGACAAGGATGTAGAAACCGAACTATGCGCCCGTATTCCAGGGCTGCGTGCGCAGAGGGATTGGCTCGGTGAACGCGCAGCCCCAGATCTGGAAGCGCGGCTTTCCCGCGCGTCGCCCATCCTCGAATCCAACCCCGACACCGTCCTGATTGGTCGCTCCAGCGGTGCTCGGCTTGCCACCTTGCTGGCACTGCGTTTCAAACTACGCGCGGTTGTTTGTTTGGGTTATCCATTCCAACACCCGGATGCCGTCATCGAGCCGGAGCGGTTCTTCCATCTCGGACAGATTCGGATACCGACCTTGATCCTGCAGGGCAGCGAGGACGAGTACGGCGGCGCGGAGATTACCGAGCGTTATGGGCTGTCGGCTTCGGTTGAAGTCCACATTCTGCAAGGCGTTCGTCACGATCTGCGCTTATCGAGCGCTGGTTGGGACCGGGTGGGGCGGATGGTGACTGCGTTTTTGTCAGACCCCTCCGACTATCCGATGCTCGCCGATTTCGATGAGGTCGACTACCTTCGTCGCTATCCCGACGTCGCGGCGGCAGTCGCGGATGGTCTTGTTGACTCGGGTCGGACGCATTTTGTTCAGCGCGGGCGATACGAAAACCGTCGTTACCGTCTTCGTGCGATCGATGTGGACGCCGAATGCGCGGAGGCGAAGGGCCGCACGGATGCAGCCCTTCGCCGATAGTGGTGTGGCCGTTATGCCTTGATGAACGGGCAGCCACCGTCAGCCAACGGACGCCAGGCATCCTTTGGCTCAACCGTCGCCAGCGACTTGCAGAAATCGTATTTCGATTTCGATTCCGCCACGGTCTTGACCTGCCACAGATGCATCCGATGCATCACGCGCCCGTCCTCGCGGATTTGCACGTCGGTATTGTACATGTCGTTGACCGGGGTCGCCTTCATCTTCGCGACCACTGCTTCCGCGTCCGTGCTGCCGACGGCCTGCACGGCCTTCAGCCAATGCGTCGTCGCACAGTAATTGCCGGCATGGAGCAGGCCGGGGACCATGCCGCCCATCTTGTCGCTCCACCGCTTTGCCCAGGCGCGGGTTTTGTCGTTCATGTCCCAATAGAACGAGTCGGTATAGATCAGCCCTTCACAGGTCTTCTGTCCCAGGGAGTTCACGTCGTTGATCGCCATCAGCAACGTGGCGATTTTGACACCGCCGCGGGTCAGGCCGAATTCCGCCGCCTGCTTGATGCAGTTTTGAAGGTCGGTGCCGGCGTTGGCAAAGCCGATCACCTTCGCGCCGGAGGCCTGCGCCTGTAACAGGTAGGTGGAGAAATCGGCGGTGCCGAGGGGTGCCCGAACGGAGCCGAGAACCTTGCCGCCGGCGGCTTTGACGGCGTTGGTGGTGTCGCGTTCAAGCGCATAGCCGAACGCATAGTCGGCGGTGATGAAGAACCAGCTGTCGCCGCCCGCCTTGGTCAGCGCCGTGCCGGTCGCGTTCGACAGGGCATACGTATCGTAAATGAAATGCATCCCGAACGGGGAGCACAGTTTGCCGGTCAGATCCGACGTCGCCGGCCCGGTTGCCAGATAGGGGCGCTTCTTCTCCTTGGCGATCTGCTGGATCGCAAGACCGGCGGAGGAGCCGGCGCCATCGGCCAGCATGTCGACGCCCTGGCTGTCGATCCACTCGCGCGCGATGGACGCCGCGATATCCGGCTTGTTCTGATCGTCGCCCTGCATGACCTCGATCGGGCGACCAAGGACGGAACCGCCGAAATCGGCGATTGCCAGTTCGGCCGCAAGGCGATTGCCGGGACCGCCGACGTCGCGGTACGGTCCGCTCATGTCCGACAACAGTCCGATCTTCACCGGCTTGGACGTGCTCTGCGCCCGAAGGATTCCTGGCATGGCCAACGGTGCGGCGCCAAGCCCGGCCAACACGATACGACGAGAAACGCCCGACATGCATAAACTCCTGTTTGGCCGTCGTGCTTGAGCGATCATGCTTGATCAATCATCGGCGGCCTTGTAGCGAAACGGCATCAGGTGCCGAGGAAGAGGAATAGTCCATGCCGGTGATGCCAGGAAAGACCGCATTGCTTGAATTGCTCAAGCAGGAAGGCGTGAAGATCGTGTTCGGCAATCCCGGCACCACCGAGTTGCCGCTGATGGATGCCTTCGCGGTGGAGCGTGAACTGCGCTACGTCCTGGCGTTGCAGGAAGCGCCGGCGATGAGCATGGCGGATGGCTACGGGCAGGCGTCCGGTCAGCTGGCCTGCGTGAACCTGCATGCCGCGCCGGGCCTGGGTAACGCGATGGGCATGTTGTACGACGCTCAGAAAGCTGGCTCCCCCGTCATCGTTACCGCCGGTCAGCACGAACAGCGTTTCAACTTTACTGAACCGCTGCTGTGGGCCGACCTGCCCGTGGTCGCGCGTCCCTTTGTGAAGTGGTCGGAAGAAGTTCGTCGCCTGTCCGATTTGCCGCGCGCCATCCATCGCGCTGCCAAGACCGCGCTTGCCCCACCGATGGGGCCGGTGTTCCTGTCGTTGCCGGGCGATATCCTGACGGATAGCGAAGACCTCGATCTGGGCTTCCCCACCCGCGTGGCATCGGGCTTCCGCGGCGATGCCAAGGCGATCGCCGAAGCCGCCGCGATCCTGGCCAAGGCGAAAAGCCCCGTCATCATCGCCGGCGATGCCATCGCGCAGGGCGACGCGTTGCAGGAACTCGTCGCTCTGGCAGAAGCGCTGGGCGCGCCTGTTTACGATGAGGGTATGGCCACGCGCGCGATGTTCCCGTCCTCGCATCCACTCTATCGCGGTGCCCTCGTGCGCCTGCCGCCGGCCATTCGCGGCATGCTGTCGCAGCACGATCTGTTGCTGTCGGTTGGCGCCGATCTGTTCACGCTGTCGCTGCCCGACGACGTCGAATCCATGCCGGACGGCATGCCGATCATCCACATCGACACCAACCCTTGGGAGCTCGGTAAAAACTACCCGGCCAAAGTCGCCATCCTGGGCGAACCGAAGACCACCCTGCCGGAACTGACGGCGGGTATCCTCGGCGCGCGCTCGGGCATGGAGCAGCAGGGTGCCATCAAGCGGTTGGAGCATGTGCGGGCAGAGGGCATCGCCAGTCTGGCCAAGCTGCATTCGATGGCGGATGCGTTGGCAGGGCGTACGCCGATCCATCCGCTGGCGCTGATGCAGGCGATCGGCCGCATGTTGCCGCCTGATGCGGTGGTGATCGACGAAACCGTGTCCTCCGGCACCGGCCTGCGCCGCTTCCTGAAAAGCGACGACGCGCAGAGCTTTTACGGCATGCGCGGCGGCGGCATCGGCTGGGGGCTGCCGGCGGCGATCGGCGTGAAGCTGGCATTGCCGCATCGCCCGGTCGTGGCGTTGATCGGCGACGGTTCGGCCATGTACACCATCCAGGGCCTTTGGACCGCCGCGCGGGAGCGGCTGAACATGGTCTTCGTCATCATCAACAACTACTCGTACCGCATTCTGAAGCAGCGTACCAATGCGATGAAGCAGTTCGCCGCGCAGACCGACACCTATGTCGGCATGGACCTGGATCGCCCGCGCATCGACTTCCTCTCTGTCGCGCAGGGTCTGGGGCTGACCGCCCATCGCGCGCGGTCCATCGCCGATGTGGAGGCGTTGATGGAGCAGGCGCTGGCCGCGGAAGGCCCGACGCTGATCGACGTGGAGGTCGATCGCAACTGGAAGCCGGTATGACGATGCGTCGTCTCACGCTTGCTCTGCTCGCCGCCGGTTTTGCCCAACCGGCGGCTGCGGCCGGCTGCGACCTGAGCCAGGTCGTCGGCTACCAACTGTTCGCCCAGCGCACGATCGAGGCCTATATCCAGGACGGTCAGAAGATCAAGGGTTACAAAGGCTGCCAACCCGACCGGGTGCTGGTGTTTACCGATAGTACCGGCGTGCGCTGTTCGTCCGTGGTCGTGCAGGAACTGCAATTGCCCAAGGCGTATCTGTTCGCGCGCAGCCAGACCGACATGAAAATGTGCGTGGGTGACGAGATCTTCGTCGTGTCGCCCGCCGGCTAGAACCGCCGCCGATGCAGCGGGCGCGTTGATCCATCTCAATGCGTCCGGGGTTCATGCGGGCGATGCTGCGCGTTGCATGACATCCAATCCCCCTGAAGCCCACCCGCGCCCCGTCGTCGCCTGGCTGCGTTCGTACAAATGGCCGGTGCTGATTGCCATCCTTGCCTGCGGCCTGGGTGGCTGGCAGGGCGTACGGATGATCCGCGGCCCCTTGCTGGACGTCGATCGTGTCGCACGCGGGGATTTGATCGAAACCGTCGTCGCCAGCGGTCATATCGAGACCCCGTTCCGTGTCGAGATCGCCAGCCAGATCGTCGGTGTCACGGAAACCGTGGCGGTGACGGAGGGGCAGCAGGTCGTCAAAGGCCAGACGCTCGTGCTGCTGGAATCGCGCGAATTGCAAACCGCGGTGTTGCAGGCCCAGGGGGTTGTTGCCCAGTCAGAAGCCCGCATGCGCCAGTTCGCCGAACTGACCCTGCCCACGGCCCGCGCCACTCTGCGGGAGGCGCGGGCGACTATGCTTAATATGCAACAAATCTTCGATCGCACCGCAACCTTGGCCCATGACGGCTTCGCCACCCGGGTTGCGTTGGACGAGGCGCAAAAGAACCTCGATGTCGCGCGGACCCAGATTCGCACGGCGGAGGTTCAGGTCTATTCATCCGGTCCGGGCGGAAGCGATTTCGTCATGGGCCAGACGTTGCTGACCCAGGCGATTGCCAACCGCGCCACGGCGATTTCACGCCTGGGCTATGCGACCATCGTCGCCCCCCGGGATGGCGTGCTGGTAAGCCGAGCGGTGGAGCAAGGATCGGTGGTGCAGCCGGGGAAATTGTTGTTTGTGTTGGCGCCGGAGGGTGAAACACAGATTGTTCTGCAGATCGACGAACGTAATCTGGGCAAGTTGGCATTGACGCAACCGGCCCTTGCCTCCGCCGACGCTTATCCGGAACGACGTTTCCCCGCCCAGGTCACCTATATCAATCCGGGTATCGATATTGCCCGCGCCTCTGTGGAGGTGAAGCTGACCGTTGCGACCCCGCCGACCTACCTGCGTCAGGACATGACCGTCTCCGTCGACATCGAAATCGCTCGTCGTACAGGTGTGCTTGTACTGCCGGGGCGTTCGGTGCATGATTCACTGTCAGCCGAACCCTGGGTGATGCGGATCGTCGATGGGCACGCGGTTCGTCAGAATGTGCGGCTGGGGCTGCAAGGCAATACGCGCATCGAAATCCTGCAAGGATTGAACGAAGGCGATGCCGTCATTCCGGCTGCGACGACGATCAAATCCGGTGAACGGGTCAGACCGATGACGTCATGAACCGGTGGATGCCGTTCGAATGGACGGCCGCGCTGCGTTTTCTGCGCGAAGGGCGGATGCAGACCATTTTCATTATCGTCGGAATCGCCATTGGCGTCGGTGTCATCGTTTTCATGTCGGCGCTGCTGACGGGTTTGCAGGCAAATTTCATCAAACGCGTGCTGACGTCGCAGGCGCAGATTCAGTTGCTGCCGCCCGATCAGATCGCGCGCCCGCTACGGCTTGAACCCGGGATATTCGAGAACGCGACGATCCAGCGGCCGGGACAGCGGGTTATATCGATTGATCAATGGCCAAAAATTCGCGATCGCATGTTGGCGATCCCCGAAATCACCGCCGTTTCGCCCACCATGTCGGGCGCGGTGCTCGCTATACGCGGCGATGCCAGCCGAGCGATTTCGATTTCCGGGGTGGAACCGGGCTCCTACTTCCGTATCGTACGTGTCCCCGACTACATCGTTTCCGGAGAGGCTCGGCTTACCAGCGAGGATATCATTGTTGGAATCGAGTTGGCAAAGGACCTGGGAGCGGTCGTCGGCGACAAGCTGAATGTGCAGGCTGCATCAGGCACCACGCGTGTGCTGAAGATTTCCGGGTTGGTGGATTTTGGCAACAAGGGTGCCAATACTCGCAACGGGTATGTCGCGCTGCGCACGGCGCAATCGCTTCTGAGCTCCATCGGCAGCGTTACAACGATCGAACTGACCGTACGGGACATCTATGCCGCCGAAACGATGGCGCGTCACATTCAGGCGTCCAACCCCGTGCAGGCGGATAGCTGGATCAAGACGAACGCGCAGTTCTTCACCGCCGTGCAGGCGCAGCAGACGTCGAACACCCTGATCCGGGTATTTGTCGCCTTGTCGGTCGCGTTTGGCATCGCCGCCGTGTTGATCGTATCGGTCATTCAGCGGTCTCGCGATATCGGCATCCTGCGGGCGATGGGAACGTCGCGCGCCCAGGTGCTGCGCATCTTCCTGATTCAGGGCGGGCTGCTCGGCCTGGTCGGATCGTTGGTCGGCTCCGCGCTGGGTGCTGGGACGCTGCTGTACTGGCACTCCGTCGTGCGTCAGGCCGACGGTAGCGAATTGTTCCCGCTGATCCTGGAACAAAGCCTGTTCATAGCCACCGCGGTTCTTGCCACTTTGACCGGTCTGCTCGCCGCGACCGCCCCCGCGATCCGCGCGGCTCGGCTTGATCCAGTGGCGGCAATCCGTGGTTGAACCGCTTCTGCGACTGGAGAAAGTGTGCAAGGCCTATAACGTCGGCCTGCCCTCCGAAACGCAGGTGCTGCGCGACATCGATATGGAACTGCATAAGGGGGAGTTCCTGGCGATCATGGGGCCGTCCGGCTCGGGCAAAAGCACGTTGCTGAATATCGTCGGACTGCTGGATCGTCCGACTTCCGGGCGGTTGTTCATCAACGGGCGGGAAACCGGCAATCTCGGCGACACGGCGCTGACCCGGCTGCGCGGGCACACGATCGGCTTCATTTTTCAGGATCATCATCTGATCTCGGCGTTCACGGCGCTGGAGAATGTGATGATGCCGATGATTGTCGATCGCGGGCATCCAACCGCCGATATCGAGGCGCGCGCGTTGGATTTGATGAGCCGCATTGGGTTGGAAAAGGTCGCGCGCAACATGGCGCCGAACATGTCGGGCGGGCAGCAGCAGCGGGTCGCCATTGCGCGGGCGCTGGCGATGAATCCGGACTTCGTTCTGGCCGACGAACCCACGGGCAATCTGGATTCAGCCACCTCCGACAACGTGTTCGCGCTGATGCGGAAGGAAAACCGCGACAGCGGGGCCAGTTTCCTGATTGTGACGCATAATCTGGAACTGGCGAAGCGCTGCGATCGGATTATTGACGTGGTGGATGGGCGGATCGCGGCGTGATCGTCCAGGCCAGTTCGTCGGTCCGACGCAGGCTCAGGCGGCGATTATGCGCCGACAGCGCGCCTTCCAGCAGGCATGTCCAGATATCGGCGACCGGTCCGCGCATCGCCGGGTTTCCATCCATCAGCCGCCAGCGGTCCTGGCGAACGATCGTCGCGTCACCTGTGTGGACGATCGTCACGCTGTCGTCCTGCGCCGCCGCCAAACGGGTCAGGAAGTCGCCGAAGCCGGCGGCATCGGTCGCGCCGGATGTGCCAAGCTCCGCGGCGATCTTGTGATAAAGCTGCATTGCGACAAGCCGAGCGGCGCCGCCGGCGATGAAGAGGGCGGTGTCGTGGCCGAAGAGTTGGATCGCTTCGGGCCAGGAGGAGCGGACGTATTCCATCGCATAGTTGCGATGCGCCTTGGCCAGACGATCGGACGGCCACTCCGCGGGGTCGAGCGTTGGTGCCAGGGCGGGATCGAAATCGGGGGCTTCTTCCTCCCGCGCGAAGCGCAGCCGTTCTTCCGGCGCCAGGTCGTGGTCGTGTTCGAGGAAGTAGCCTTCCAGCCCCGGTTGCCCGTCGACTGTCTGCTTGGTGCAGACGAAGCCCAGGCGAGGATTGCCGAGGGAGACGCCGTTATGCGCCTGCCAACCCAGCAGGAAGGCGGTGGAAACCTCGGACGGGATGCCGCAGATGGCGATATCGCGCCATACCCAGCGCGGCGGCGGGAAGCGCACCCAGGCCTTGCGATCGGATTCCGGCATGAACTCGACCGATACGCCGCCGATGCGGTTGGACAGGTAGTGGTATTGGGCGGCGGCGATGGCGTCTGGCAGGCCGGACAGTCCCAGCTTGCGCAGGCCGGGCAGAAAGCGCTGGTGGTGCTGGCGGCGGAAGGTGCGCCGCACGAGATCGGCGGCATCGCCGGGGCTGCGCTGGACCACCGCGCGCAGGATGAGCCCGGTGAAGAGCCCGTGATAAAGATCGGCGACGGCACGCCATGCTGTATGATCGGTCATCCTGCCCTTGTCGTCTGTTTCGCGTCTTACGAGGAGTCACCCCATGGCCGAATATGAATTCGTCACCGTCGATGTGTTCACCGATCGTCGCTTCGGCGGCAATCCCCTGGCCGTGTTCCCCAACGCACGCGGCCTGGATGGGGAGCAGATGCAGGCAATCGCGCGGGAGTTCAATCTGTCGGAAACGACGTTCGTACTGCCGCCGGACAACCCGCAGCACCATGCGAAGGTAAGGATCTTTACCCCCACGACCGAACTGCCCTTTGCCGGGCACCCGAATGTCGGCACAGGGTTCGTGCTGGCGTCGCGCGATGAGAACCCGCCGGAACACTACACGTTCGAGGAACTGGCCGGTCTGGTGCGGGTCCATGTGCAGCGCGAGGGGCGGCGGATCACCGGCGCGCGGGTTGCCGCGCCGCGTTCGTTGTCGATCGAGATCGGCATACCCGTAGCGACGATCGCTGCCTGCGCGGGATTGGAGATCGATGACATCCTGGTCGATGCCCATACGCCATTGGTTGCCTCGGTCGGCACCCCGTTCGTCATCGCCGAGGTATCGGGTGTGGACGCGCTGGCGCGGGCCAACCCCGATATTGGTGCGTTTCGCGAGGCGGCGGGACAGTTCGCCGGCATGCAACTGCGCTTTGCGCTGCATCTCTATGCGCGTCGGAACGGTGATGCGACGCGGCTGCGCACGCGGATGTTCGCGCCCTTGGGCGGTGTGTTGGAGGACCCGGCGACCGGGGCGGCGAACGCGGCGTTAGCGGCACTGTTGACGTCGCTGGCCCCGACCGAGAACGCGGACCTGCATTACGAGATCGAGCAGGGGATGGAGATGGGGCGGCCGAGCCTGCTGATCGCGAGTGGAAGAAAGACGGCGGAGGGATTGGTGACGGCGACGGTGGCCGGCAGTTGCGTGCCGGTGATGCGCGGAGCCTTGGAGATTTAGGAGCCCAGTCGGGTGGCGGCGTTGATCAGGGCCAGGTGAGAGAAGGCCTGGGGAAAGTTGCCCAGCATGCGCTGCGCGACAGGGTCGTACTCCTCGGCGAGCAGGCCGACATCGTTACAAAGGCCAAGCAGATGGGTGAAGAACGCTTCTGCTTGGGCGTGACGGCCCAGGAGGGTCAGCGCATCGACGTACCAGAAGCTACAGGCAAGGAACGCACCCTCCCGGCCTTGAAGACCGTCATTGGTTTCCTCCGTGCGATAGCGTCGGATCAGCCCATCGATCATCAGGTCGGCGCCGATTGCCTCGATGGTCGCGGTCATGCGCGGATCGTCGGCGGGGAGGAAGCCGATTTGCGGCAGCAGTAACAGGCTGGCATCCAAGGTGTCGCCGTCGAAAATTTGGGTGAAGCTGCCGCGTTCGGCGTTGTAGCCGCGTTCGCAGACCAGGGTATGGATGCGATTGCGCAGCGCTCGCCATCGGTCCAAAGGCGCGGGCAGCGACCAGGTTTCCGCGGTACGGATGGCGCGGTCGAATGCCACCCAACACATGGCCTTTGACAGGGTGAAGTGGCGCGTGCCGCCGCGCACCTCCCAGATACCTTCGTCCGGCCGTTCCCATAAGGTTTCCAGATGCTCGATCAGCGCCGTTTGCAGGCCCCAGCCGGAGGCCGGATCGGCCAGGCCGACGGCGCATTCCGTGTAGAGTGCGTGCAGCAACTCCCCGAAGACATCGAGTTGCAACTGTGTGCTGGCGGCGTTGCCGACGCGGACGGGGACGGAGCCGCGGTGGCCGGACAGCCAGGGTAGAGTGTGCTCCGGCAACCAACGTTCACCGCCCAATCCGTACAGGGTGCGCAATTGGTCCGGCGCGCCGGCGACGGCTCTGCGCAGCCAGGCGCTCCAGGCCTGAGCCTCATCGCGATAACCGGCATTCAACAGGGCTTGCAGGGTAAAGGCCGCGTCGCGAGGCCAGCAGTAGCGGTAATCCCAGTTACGCGCGCCGCCGAGTTGTTCCGGTAGAGAGGTCGTGGGCGCGGCGACGATGCCGCCGGTGACGCGATGGCTGAGGGCCTTGAGGGTCAACAGCGATCGACGCACCGCCGGTGCCCAGCGCCCGCGATAGGTACAGCGTTCTGCCCAGTTGCTCCAAAATTTCAGGGTGGCGCGCAGTTCGGCGTCTATATCCGGGGCGGCGGGGAGCGGGTCGTGCGAGGCGGCGTGGGTCAGCGTGAAGCCGATACGATCGCCGGGGACGACGGTGAACTGCCCGACGGTGCTCAGTCCGCGGCCGAACAGCGGGATCGTCGTGCGCAGCGCGACCTGATCCGGCCCGGCGACGGCGCGGATACCCGCGGAGCCGGACGGCAGATGGGTCACCCAGGGCACGGCGGAGCCGTATTCGAAGCGCAGTTCCAGCTCCATCTCCACATCGACCCGTCCCGTTCGCCCTTCGACGATGCGGATCAGGGAACCGCCGTCATGTGCCATGAAGTCGATGACGGCGATGCTGCCGGTGGACGTTTGAAACAGGGTTTCGAGCACCATTGTGTCGCCGAGATAGCGGCGTGTGGCGCGTGTGGTCGGGGCGGCGGGAGCGATGCGCCAGCGGCCATTTTCGGTGGTGCCGAGCAGGGCGGCAAAACAGGCGGGGCTGTCGAAACGGGGCCAGCAGAGCCAATCGATCGAGCCGTCGATGCCGACAAGTGCGGCGGTCCGGCAGTCGCCGATCAGGGCGTAGTCTTCGATCCGGTTACCTGTGTCGTCCGACCCCGGCGGGGTCAATTGGTGCGACCCCACACTTTCTGTCCGCCATTGCCCAGGCAGTAGCAGGGATTTCCCGGTGGGGTCGGGCGATCCATCGGGCAGATATAGGCACCGGCCTGACAGGATTGCGCCGCTTGTGGCGCGGGCGGCGCATAGGTGACGGGTGGCGGCGCATAAATGACCGGCGGGGGGTAATAGGCTGGGGGCGGATAATAGACCGGCGGCGGATAATAGGGCGGAGGAATGTAAACGGGAGGGCCGATCAACGGGATACCCACGCCCACATATATGCGGGCGCTGGCGATCGACGGCAGAGCGGTCGCGACGGCCAGCACGAGGGGCAGAACAAGGCCAAAGCGGTGTATGCGTATCATGGCGACGATCCTGCCAGTGCCGTGTTGCTGGATGATTGCGGGTGCTCGTTGTTCGGCTCAGTTTCCTTGGGCGGTGGTGGTCAGGATCGCGTCCTGAATCAGCCGGATACAGGCCTCGCGGTCTCCGGTCGTCAGGGCTTCCAAAGCCTGCGCGATCAGCCGTACGGCGCGGTCCTCGCTGGGGTTTTGTGTCTGAAACAGCGGGACGGAGCGATCCAGCATCCGGGTTTGCGCCATTTCCAGTGCCTGTCGGGTTTCCCCGGCGCGTCCGCCGATCAGGCTGGTCTGGGCGGCGCGCAGGAACTCCGATGGGCGGGCGTTGTCATCGACGGAAGGTGGGGGCAGGGGAGAGACGATGGCGGCCCGTTCCTCCGCCGTCAGGGTTTGCGCGTCGGCGGCAACGGTTGAACCGAACAGCAGCGCGGCATACAGCAGGATGGTCGGGAACACGGGATACCCCCAGGCGCGAAGGAACAACACTCACCCGATATAGTGTGTTCGGCGCGGGATCGTCAGGTGGCCCGGTCCAATGAAATTGGGTTGGATCAGGCCAAGGACGTCAGGAAGCTTTCCATCAGCGCGTTGGTTTGCGCGGGCTCGTCCAATTGCGGGAAATGGCCGGTATCGGCGACGATTTCGATCCGCGCGCCGGTCACGGCGGTGGACAGCATTGCCAGGAACGGCGAAGACTGCCCGGCTTTCATCGTCGAGCGTTCGCGCTTTTCGTTGCTGTAGGTGGTTTGTAGCGCCATGACGGGAACGCGCAGACTGGTCAGGGACGCGGTAAAGCGCCCGGTATCGTAGCGCAGCATGTCGGTCAGCAGCCGCGCGCCGATTTCCGCCGGCATGGCGCCGGCCCGTGCGACGACGGCGGCGACGGTGGCCGGGTCGCTTTTCGCGGTAAACATATCCTCGAACATGCCGTTCACCATCGACCGATATCCCTCGGCGGTGGCGAAGCGCTGGCGCATCACGGGTTCCATGGCCGCGGCGAACTGACTGCCGTCGACCAGGATCAGACCGGCGGTATGGGCGGGGGCCTGAAGAGCGGCCTCCGTTACCACGCGGCAGCCCATGCTGTGGCCGACCAGCACGGCTGGCGGAAGGTTAAGCGCCCGCAGCAGTTCGGCCACATCGGCACCGTAGCGTTCCACGGTGCAGGCCTCCGGCGTGCCGGGGGTTGAACCGTGGCCGGGGAGATCCACCGCGACGGTCCGGTACTTGGGCGACAGGTGCGCGACCTGCCGATCCCAATCGCCCAGGGCACAGCCGAAGCCGTGCACGAAGACGATCGGTTGTTGTCCCTGACCGGAGACGACGTGGTGGATCAATGTCATGGCTCAGCCTTTCTTGGCGACGAGCGGGCAGTCACCCTTGTCGAGCGGTCGGATGGATTCTTCCGCCGGGATGCGCGCCAGGATCTTGTAGAAATCCCAAGGTCCCTTTGATTCTTCCGGCTTCTTGACCTCGACCAGCCAGGCGTCGCGCATCACGCGACCGTCTTCACGGATCCAGCCGTCCTTGGTGACGGGATCGTTGATCTTCAGTTCCTTCATCTTCGCAGCGACGGCCTTGGCTTCATCCGTGCCGGCGGCCTGGACAGCCTTAAGATAGTGCAAGGCCGCGCCGTAGTCGGCGAGGTGGATGAAGTTCGGCATCGTACCGTGCCGTTCCATGAAGCGCTTGGAGAAGGCGCGGGTTTCGTCGTTCAGGTCCCAGTATCCGAAATCGGTGACGACCAGGCCCTGCGCGGCCTTCAGGCCGAGAGAGCGGATGTCGTGGATGACGGCGAGCAGCGCGGCGAGGCGTTGGCCGCTGGCGACGACGCCGAATTCGGCGGCCTGCTTGACGGAGTTAATGAAATCGCCGCCTGCGTTGGCAAGCCCGATGACCTTGGCGCGAGAGCCTTGCGCCTGCAGCAGGAACGAGGAGAAATCCATGTTGCTGATGGGGATTCTGGAAGAACCCAGCACCTTGCCGCCCGACGCGGTGACGAAGCTCGCCGTGTCGCGTTCAAGCGCGTGGCCGAAGGCATAATCGGCGGTCAGGAAGTACCAGCTGTCGCCGCCCTGCTTGGTAACGGCCTTACCGGTGCCGGCGGCCAGGGCGTAGGTGTCGTAGGTCCAGCCGAAGCCGACCGGAGAACACGCCTTGCCCGTGAAGTCCGATGTCGCGGCGGCGGTATTGATCAGGATTCGGTTCTTGTCGCGGGTGATACCCTGTACCGCGAGGGCGACCGCGGAGTTCGCGACGCTGGTGATGACGTCGACCTTGTCCTCATCGATCCATTTGCGCGCGACGGAGGACGAGATGTCGGCCTTATTCTGGTGATCGGCCGCGACGACTTCGATCTTCTTGCCCAGAACGGTGCCGCCGAAGTCCTCGACCGCCATCTTCGTGGCGGTGACGGAGCCCGTGCCGGTATTGTCGGAATACAGACCGGTCAGGTCGGTCAGCACGCCGATGCGCACGACATCGTCGGAAATTTGTGCCCGGGCGGGCAGGGCGGCGAGGGCAATGACGGCTGCCAACGCGCCAAACAGGCGGTGTTTCATGAAGAATGGTTCCCTGACTGGTCCACCGCGTGTCGGTGGTTGCGGCGTGTATGCCCGTGCCTGTTGGGGATGGTCAATTAGCCCTTGCGTCGGCGGTTGCATCGGGGCACGCATGGTTACGCCCGCGGCGTCACTCCAGCGGCCCGATCACATGAGAGCCGAACCATGTCCTATTACAAACACGTTCTGCAACCCGATGAGACCGTGAAGGTAATCGGTCGGCTGCATTGGACGCTGTTTCTGCCCGCCATTCAGGTGGCACTGGTCGCCGTGGCGCTTCTGGCGGTGGCCTCGCGCCTGTCGCGAGGGCCGAGCGACTGGCACTTTGCGTGGATTCCTGCGGGGGTGGCGGGGGTGCTGGCACTGGGAATGTTCATGGTGCGGTTGATCCAGCGGCACACCACGGAAATCGTTGTGACCGACCGGCGGGTGATCTTCAAGCGCGGGCTGTTTTCCCGGCACACCGTGGAGATGAACGTCAGCAAGATCGAAACGGTCGATGTGGAGCAGAACTTCTGGGCACGTATCCTCGGTCATGGAACCTTGATGATCCATGGCACCGGTTCGGGGTTCGAGCCGCTGCGCGGTGTCAGCGATCCGCTGACCATCCGTAATGCCATCGTGGCGGGATAGGGCGTACGCGGGCCGCGTAGGCTGAACCGGACGATCAGGGGCGAACGGCCGGGGTTTCCACGCGCAACCCCTGGCCGCGCCAGGCCAGGAAATAGATGAGATCGCCGAGTTCGGCGGACTCCGGCGGCAGTGGTTCGGCGCGCACGCCATTCAGGCAGTTGCGCAGGCGTCGGTACAGGGAGCCCATGCCTTGCCACTCCAACCGATATTCGGGGTAGCCATTGGCGTGACCCTGCGGGATCGTGCTGCCGCCGAGACGCTGTCCGGCCAACTGGTCGTGGCATTGCGCGCAGGACAGGTTCAGTTGCCCCTGGCGTAGGTTGAAGAACGCCTTGCCGGCGTCCAGATGCGGGCGAGCCGTCGGCGGCACGTCGATGCGGATCGGCATGCCGCGGGATTGCAGGCCGACATAGGCAGAGAGCGACAGGCGGGAGTCGGACTCACTGTCCTCGGCGGCGGCACCCTGACGGAGGACGCGGCATTGCTCGATCCGTTCATCCAGGGTGATCGGGCGACGATAGGCGGCATCGTAGGTCGGGTAACGGGCGGCGACGCCGGTCATGCTGCTTTCCGCTTCGCCATGGCAGGAGGCGCAGCTCTTTTGGCTGGTGCCGGTGGGGGTCGACCACTGCGTCTGGCCTTGGCGGACCCAGAGGAAGGCGGGGTTCGCGGTGTCATCATCCTGCATCGCGCGGGTTTGCGGACCGGCGTCGTCGTAGCCGGAGCGGAGTTGCCCGTTTGCGACGGTGAGCGGGAGGGTGATTGCCAGCACCAGGGCAATCGTGGCGGCGATCGGAAGCCGCGCCCGTGGGGAGCGGTCGGCGAGTCCGCGCCGGGCGCGGTGCGACGTGCCGCCGTGAATCATACCACGGTGATTGGGACGGATTCGACCTGGGTCAGCCCCCGATCGCCGGAGAATGTGATCGTCATCGTCCCGCTGCGTTGGGCGACCGCGGAGAAAGACAGATAGGGATTGGCCGAGATCGCGGGGAACAGCGACATGTGGATCACCGCCTCTCCGTCGAGTGTGCAGTCCAGACGGTCGATGATCTCCCGCGGGATCGCCAGGCCGAGCGTGTCGCGGCGCTGACCGCTTTCCATGGGGTGGGAGATCAGCAGCCGGACCTCGAATGGTTCATCGCGGCGCACGGTCTTCGGCACGTTGATCAGCACGCGAACCATCGTGATGTCCTATTCGATGCAGGCGGCGAGGGTGACAAGCAACTCGACAGAGTCCTTCCAGCAGGAGCCGTCATTCATGCGGGCGATGGCGGTGACGGTCTGCGAGGTGGCGAGGCGAATGCGCGTGGCGATCCGAGGCACGCCCGCGCGCGGGCCGAACTGGAAATGCGCGACATCGGGCAGCGGGTTGCCGTCGGCAAACACATGGATGTCGCGAACCAGACCCACGGGCGCGTCCACCGCGACGGTCATTGCGACGACGTTGCCGTTTTCCACCAGCAGCGGCAGGTCCAGCGTGATGCGGCCGCTCTGCACCGGCACCTGTCCCACCAACTCGGCTATCAGTGTCGCGACCTGGGCTTCGGTGGCACGGGACGGGGTTGGCAACAGCGCGCAAACCGGCGCGGCCAGCAGGAAATGCCTTCTGGTCGGGAACGGGCGGCTCATCGGGGGCGCAGTCCGCTCAGGTAGGCCACCACATCCTCGATCTGTTGTGCGGTCAGGATCGTTTGCTCCCGCCAGGGGTTGCCGACGCGGTTCAAACCCTGTGTTGCGTAGTAGGACGGCATCACGGTCTCCGGGTTCAAGCGAGCGCTCGATACCAGACGCAAGCGCAATTGTCCCGGATCGAGGCGAGCGCCGACGTCCGTCAGATCGGGGCCAATGGAGCCGTGCAGATGTGGGGCGGGGAACGGTCCGGTATGGCAGAGCAGGCAGGCGCTGAGCGCGCGATCCAGCACCACGCGACGTCCGGCCAGGGGTTCGGCGGGCTGCGCGGTCAACGGCGTGTCGAGCCGGTCGGTCGCGGCCCGCGCCGGCAGTGTCGCGAGACCCACCAGCAGCAGAGCAAGCACCGATTTCCGTCGCGGAAAGGTTCGGCGTGGGTCAATCCGGCGCATTTCAGCCAAACGCCTCGGTCGTGACGGTGGTGAACCAGGCATCGGCGTAGGTGGCTTCCAGGGCGCTGGTTTCATCGGTTGCATCGAGCCTGCTGGTGCCGCCGGCCCCGTCGATGTCCGCGAGCAGCCCGTTGAGCGGGCGATAGACGCCGGATACGGAGATCGCCCTGTTGGGGGCGATCAGGCTGTAGCATGTGTTGATCAGGCGGGGATCGTCCGGCGCCTGTCCGTTGAGCATACGCAGCACGGCGAGCGCGCAGACTTTGGCCTGGGCATTGGCGGCGAAGGCGGATTTCGGCATCGCGCCCATGATGGCGGCGTCGCCGATGACGTGAATCTTGGGCACCAGCCGGGATTCGAAGGTCGCGGGATCGACGGGGCACCAGCCAGTACGATCGGCGACCCCGGCGACCGAGGCGATGTGTCCCGCGCGTTGCGGTGGGATGATATTGACGACGTCGCCTCGGTGGGTCTGGAAGTCTGTCTCGACCGCCCCGGCGCGTGGATCCGCGCGCGCGATCTTGCCGCCGTCGGACAGTCCGACCCATTCCAGCGTATTTGGATACAGCCGCTTCCACGCGGCCTGGAAGAGCTTTTGCTTCGAGAACGTATCCTTGGCGTCGAGCACCAGTAGTTTCGACTTCGGCTTCGTGCGTTGCAGATACCAGGCGATCAGGCCGGCGCGCTCATAGGGTCCCGGCGGGCAGCGATACGGGTTGGCGGGAATGGACATAATCACGGTTCCGCCGTTGTCCATCGCCTGCAATTGCCGGCGCAGGAGCAACGTCTGCGCCTCGCCTTTCCAGGCATGCGGCATGGTGTCGGCGGCGGTCGCGTCATAGCCGGGGATGGCGTCCCAGATCATGTCGATACCCGGCGACAGGATCAGCCGATCGTAGATCAACGACGCGCCGCTTTCCAGGGTCAGGCGGCGTCGGTCGGCGTCTACGCCCACGGCGGTGTCGCGGATCACGCGCACGCCGTCGGACACGATCGCGCCGTAGCCGAAGCGTTGTTGCTCGATCTCGCGCATGCCCGCGATGACGGCGTTGCTGAAGGGGCAGGCAGTGTAGACGTCCCGGGCCTCGATCAAGACGACTTCGAGATTGCCGAGCAGCAGGGACCGCGCGGCGGTGGCACCGCCGAAACCGCCGCCCACGACGACGACGCGCGGTCTGGCCTGCGCGCGCGCCACAAACGGAGCCGCCACCATCGCCGAAAGCACCGTTCGGCGTTTCATTTACGATCCTCCCACCAGGCCGCGATTGTGGAGAGTTCGGCTTCGGTGAAGCCCTTGGCGATGCGGTCCATCACGGTCGCGGGGCGCTTGCCGGTGCGAAACCCGTCAAGCGCCGTCAGCATCTCCGTCGCCGACCTTCCGGCCAGCGACGGGATTTGCGGGGTTGGGCCGTGGCAGCCCGTGCAGCTTGACGCGCCCGGCGGCGGAGGCCCCGCCGCCATCAGCAGCAGCGCCAGGCCGGGCAGGGCGCGTCGCATCAGGCGGGGCGCAGGTCGTGATGCGACAGGGGCAGGGTACGGATGCGCTTGCCGGTGGCGGCGAAAATTGCGTTCAGCACCGCCGGGCCGGCGACGGCGATGGTCGGCTCACCCACGCCGCCCCAGAACCCGCCCGACGGGACAATCACGGTTTCCACCTTTGGCATGTCGGCCAGTCGCATGACTTCGTATGTGTCGAAGTTGCCTTGCACCGCGCGCCCTTTTTGGATGGTGATCTCGCTGTAGAGCGTCGCGCTCAGCCCGTAGACGAACGAGCCTTCGACCTGGGCGGCGATCTGGTCGGGGTTGACGGCATAGCCGGGATCGGTGGCCGCCACGATGCGGTGGATTTTCAACGCCCCTTTGGCGGAAACCGAGACCTCCGCCACGGCGGCGGTGTAGCTTCCGAAACCGCAGTTTTGCGCGAAGCCGCGGAAGACGCCCTTTGGCAGCGGCGTGCCCCAGCCCGCGCGTTCCGTCACCGCGTTCATCACGGCCAGATGCTTGGGGGCTTTCGCCATCAGCTTGCGGCGGAACTCGATCGGGTCCTTGCCGGCGGCATGGGCGAGTTCGTCGATGAAGCATTCCATGTAGATCGTGTTCTGGTTGGTATTCACACCGCGCCAGAAGCCGACCGGCACATGGGTATTGCGCACGGCGTGGTCGATTTTCAGGTTGGGGATCGCCTGATAGCCGAATTCTCCGGGGATCCAGCCCTGGAAGGCGATGCGATCGACGCCATTTTCCATCCGCGCCGGCGCCAGATAGGCGAGGATCGACTGGCCGGAGATACGCGCGTGCAGCCCGGTGACATTGCCGTCGGCGTCCAGCGACCCCGTCAGCTTGCACTGCGTGATCGGGCGGTAGAAGCCGTGCTGCATATCCTCTTCGCGCGACCAGATGAGTTTGATCGGGCGTCCCGGGATTTGCTTGGCGATCAGCACGGCCTGCCGCGTGTAGTCCTGCTGGCCGCGTCGGCCGAAGCCGCCGCCCAGATGGTGCTTGTTGACCTTAACGGCGTCGAGCTTAACGCCCGCAGCTTCCGCCGCCGCGGCCAGGGACGCGTCGCCGTTTTGGCTGGAGACCCACACTTCGACCTTGCCGTCGGCATACTTCGCCGTGGCAGTCATCGGTTCGAGCGTCGCGTGGTTCAGGAACGGAGCGCCGTAGACAGCCTCGATCTTCTTGGCGGAACCGGCAAAGGCCGCGCTGACGTCACCATGCGCCTGACACAGCGCGGCTTCCTTGGCGTCGAGACCTTCCTTGAGGAAGGCGGCGATCTGGGCGCTGTCGACATCGCCGTTTTTGCCCTCGTCCCAGACGATGGGCAGGGCGGCCAAGGCGGTGTTGGCCTGGAACCACTTGTCGGCCACGACCGCGACCGCGTCGTCGCCGACCGGCACAACGTAGCGCACGCCCGGCATTCCCTTGATCTTGGCGGCATCGAAGGATTTCAACTTGCCGCCGAACACCGGCGACTGCGCGATCGACGCGTTCAGCATGTCGGGAAGTTGCAGATCGATGGCGTAGACCAGCTTGCCGGACAATTTTTCGACCGTATCGAGCCGTTTGACGCCGCGACCGATCAGGGTCCACTGCGCCGGGGTTTTGACCGCTACGTCGGCGGGCACCGGCAGTTTCGCGGCATCGGCCGCCAGTTCGCCATAGCGCAACGTGCGTCCCGTCGGCGTGTGCGTCACGACGCTCATCGCCGTCGTGCATTCGCCTGCCGGCACGGACCATTTCTTCGCGGCGGCCTCGATCAGCATCGCGCGCGCGGCGGCACCGCCCTTGCGGACGTAATCGACGGAGGCACGGATGCCTCGGCTGCCGCCGGTGGACATGTCGCCCCAGGCGCGCTTGTTCGCATAGTTCACGTCGGGCGCGACGTATTCCGCCTTGACGAAGCGCCAGTCGGCGTCGAGCTCATCGGCCACGAGTTGGGCAAGGCCGGTCAGCGTGCCCTGACCCATCTCGGAGCGCGCGATGCGCACAACGACGGTATCGTCGGCATGAATGACGGCCCAGATGCCAAGCTCCGAACCACCGGCAGCCTGAGCGGCGGCTTCGGGGGCGGACCAGCCGAGGGAGAAGCCGCCGCCCGCGACCGCTGCCGCGGTCAGGAAGAAACGTCGGCCGAACTGCGTTGTTTGGGTCATGATTGCCTGTCTCCCTGTCAGGATTTGCCGCCCGATGGGCCGCCGACGGGACCGGCGAGGGCCGCGGCGGTGTGGATGGCTTCCTTGACACGCTGATACGTGCCGCAGCGGCAGATATTGGTGATCATCTCGGCGATGTCGGTATCTGTCGGGCTGGGCTTTTCCGCCAACAGCGAGGCCGCGGCCATGATCTGGCCGGACTGGCAATAGCCGCATTGCGGCACTTCATGTTGCAGCCAGGCGACCTGCACGGGGTGGCTCAACCCGTCAGACGACAATCCCTCGATCGTCGTGACGCGGGCCGCGCCGACCGAACCGGCGGGCAGGGAGCACGAGCGGGTGGCGACGCCGTCGATATGGACCGTGCAGGCGCCGCATTGCGCGACTCCGCAGCCATATTTCGTGCCGGTCAGGCCGATCCATTCGCGCAGGACCCACAGCAGGGGGGTGTCGGGGTCAGCGTCAATCTCACGTATCTGTCCGTTGACGTTCAGCTTGATCATCCTGCTCTTCCCCGATCAAAATCGCGCGCTATTGCAGCATGACGCGTGGAACGCAGCAATATTCCTCTGGTCGCCGTATGCCGGGCGCGGGATGGCATTCGAACGAACTTTGCGCCTGTTGCAGAATGCAATGGCATCGAAATTAACAACGCGGCCCCCATAGCGGAAAATTCTTGCTCCAGAGAGAGATGGCAAGGATACTTCCGGCTGAGAGAGGGCAGCCGATGCCGAGCAGTACGGGACATACAATGGTTTGCGATGAAACGACGGCTCTGGTCGACGATAAGGTCGATTGGGTCAACCGCCATGTATGCCGCCGTCTGAAGTCGGGACGTATCGTCAAAGGCCTTTCCCAGGAAACCCTCGCCCGGGCGATGGGCATCAGCTATCAGCAGTTGCAGCGCTATGAATCAGCCAAAAGCCGCCTGCCGAGCTCGCTGATGTATCGGGCGGCGCTGAGGTTGGAGGTTCCGGTTGGGTATTTCTTTGACGATATGCCGGACGATGTTGTCGCGCCCCTGCAACCGCCCGCCAAAGCGCCGGAGTTCGACAAGCCCGCGTTGACCGCGGTCCGGAATATCGAAGGGATCGTCAATCCCGAAACCCGACAATCCCTGCTGCGCCTGATCGACGAACTCAGTCGTCCGGCAGACCGGAGTGATCGGTTCGGCTGACCATGCGCAATCCGCACGACTTGCTGGTGGATGACGAAGGGCGGGTCTGGCACACGGGATCGCCGGAGTTGCTGCGCGCGCTGCATATTGGCCCGCCGAATCACGATCTGACCGACTATTTGATCCGCAACATGGGCTTTGCCCGGTTCCGCCTGTTCAAGGCTGACTCCCGCATCACCTTCCAGCCGCGCTTTCTGAACGAGAAGACCTTCTCTCGTCTGGTGGACATCATGGTGGAGCACGAGGGCGAGCGCACGCTCATCGAAACCGTGGAAACACCCGGCAGGCTGGAGATCATTCCGGATATCGAAGACGCCGCGGCACGTCTCGCGGCCCTTGCCTCCGACGGTGGAAACCTGAGCAGACCCGATTTCCAGCGGGAAATCCTTTCGCTGTCGCGAGTGCGCGATCAACCCCGCCTGTATGGTCTGCGGGGTCTGCTCAAAAACTGGAAGTCCAGCGGAGGTGAACTGCCCTCCGAATTCTCCCGCGTCTTCGACAAGTCCGACCTGCTGGGCCGCACGATGGTCATCCGCGTGGCCGAACCGTTGGGCGGGATCGTCGAACATGCCGGCAACGGCTTTACCTGCTTCGGTTCATCCTGGTCACGCGCGGTGGTCGGCAACGATCTGGCCCGTCAACCGGACCCGCAATACGGCCAAAACGTTGCCGCCTCTTACCTTGAAACCCACCTGACCGGGCATGCACGCCTGGAGTTCGTAGAAGCAATGATCAGGGTGCCCGGTCAGGCGCCTCGGCGCAGCCGCTACGAGCGACTGTTGTTACCCTGGCGACGCGGCGGCGCCAGCTTCGTCTCCGTCGCTTCGGTATTGCGCACTTCGTTCGCGACCGCCTCCGCGACATAGTCGTCCATATCGGCCAGCAGGGTTTCGGTCCGCATCCAGATCAGCTCCAGCTGCATGTCCTCGCGATACGAACCGCTCAATACGATCGAGGGGCTGTGGTCGCGATACCCGTAGGAACGGTAGACGTTCTTTTCGACCAGCACGGTTTCCACGACGCTGAACGTGTAGTCGGTGTTCCAGCGTGAATAGGCCAAGGCACGGGAAATGCGGGGTAAAATCCGCGACAAGCCGTTGCCGCGGAACTTCGGATGATACCAGCCGCCGCCGGAATAGGTGACGCGGCCGGTAATCGCGCGCGCCGGCGGGCAATCCACCGTGCACCGCGCCCCCGCCGCGATATGCGGCGCGGGATCGGCGAAGAACAGTCGCAACGACGACAACTCCTCCGCCGCGCAGGTTGCCGACATGTCGAAGAAACGGGCCGCCTGGGTCGCGACGATCATGCCGTTATCGTCGCGACCGGAGATCCAGAAGGCGTTGTCCGCCGACAGATCGCTTTGCGACGGGTTGAAGATCGGCACCATCGGCGCGCCCCAGACCGATTGCATTTCCCGGTTGGCATCGATCAACGTGTTCATGTCACTGTGCAGTTCCAGATGCACGCCGCGATCCGTCGCTGCCTGATCGGCGAGCAGTAAGTGTCCGTCCGAAAACATCTTGAGTCCCTGGAATCATTTGCGATTCAATGGCGATGGCCCGATTCGAGGAGACCGCCGGCATGTGGACGACAGAAAACCGCGCTCGCTATGACCGATCCAAGCTGCGCTACCCCAGCGACCTGACCGA
>CANJLW010000046.1 GCA_947475245.1 Acetobacteraceae bacterium
GAACGTGGCAACCCAGCTCAACAATCTCGCCCAGTTGCTGAAAGCCACGAACCGGCTGGGGGAGGCGGAACCGTTGATGCGGCGGATGGTCGTGATCTTCCTGACGTTCCAGCGCGCGACCGGGCATCCGCACCCGCATCGCGACGCCGCGCTGGCCAACCACGCAAACCTGCTGCGCGCCATGGGCCGCGACGGGGCGTCCATCACGGCGGAACAGCGGGCGATGCACCGCGAAGCCGGGCTGGAATGACTCCGCCACATCCTTTCTTATCCGTGTTTATCGCCGTTCATCCGCGGTTAAAAATCCCCTCTCTCCCCCACACCCAAAGCCGCAACAAAGCACAAAAATAAACCCAGACTGAAAAACGCACCCCCCGACACCACCGCCCCCCAAAGGCTGACGCCACCCCCATCCCCTGCTACGCTCCGCCCATCGCAATGGGGAAGGGACAGACACCGTGACCAAGGCCTTATCGGGCATCCGCGTCATCGACATGACGCATAATCAGGCCGGCCCGGCCTGCGCGCAAATCCTCGGCTTTCTCGGCGCCGACGTGATCAAGCTGGAAGAACCCAAGGGCGGCGACGTCGCGCGCACCAATATGCGCGACAAACCCGACAGCGACAGCCTGTTCTTCCTGGTGCTGAACGCCAACAAACAAAGCCTGACGCTCAACCTCAAGACCGAGGAAGGCAAGGCGCTGTTCAAGAAAGTCATCGAACAATCCGACGTGCTGCTGGAAAACTTCGGCCCCGGCGCGCTCGACCGGCTCGGGCTTGGTTACGATGTGTTGTCGAAAATCAACCCGCGCCTGATCTACGCCACCATCAAGGGCTTCGGCACCTACGGCCCCTATAGCGGCTTCAAAAGCTTCGAACCGATCGCCCAGGCCATGGGCGGGGCGATGAGCGTGACCGGCTTCCCGGAAAATCCCCCCACCTATGTCTTCCCCGCCATCGGCGATTCCGGCACCGGCATGCACATGGTGATCGGCATCCTCGCCGCCATCCAGCAACGCCACACCACCGGCAAGGGACAGCATGTGGAGGTGTCGATGCAGGACGCCGTGGTGAACCTGATCCGCGTCAGCCTGCGCGACCACCAACGCACCGGTAAACCCATGCCGCGCTCCGGCAACCAACTTGGCCGTACTGTCCCAGGAACGACCTATCCCTGCGCGCCCGGCGGCGCCAACGACTATGTCTATATCTTCGCCCAGCCGCAGATGTGGAAACCCTTCCTGTCGGTCCTCGGCCAACCCGAACTCGCGGAAGACCCACGCTTCAAAACCCCCGAGGCGCGGTGGGAGAACAGGGACGCCATGAACGCGATCGTCGCGGCCTGGACCACGCAGCGGACAAAGCACGAGGTCATGAAACTGCTGGGCGACGCCGGCGTGCCCTGCGGCGCGTGCCTGGATACCGGGGAAGTGCTGGCCGATCCGCATCTGCGCGCGCGCGACATGATCGTCGATGTCGATTTCCCGACCAGGGGCACGTATCAGACGGTCGGCTCGCCGATCAAACTCTCCGACTCCCCCGTCGATATCGTCCGCCCTCCTCTGCTCGGCGAACACACCGACGCCCTGCTGAACGCCCTGTGCGGCGTAAGCCCGGAAGAGGCCAAACGTCTGCGCGAAGCCGGCGTCGTCTAACTGTTCAAAGGTCGCGGCGGCAGCGTGGTAACGGTGCCGCCGTTGACCGAAGACCAACCGGTCATGTCGATCACAAACATCCGCTCCGGCTCTATCAGACGGTGCGACGCACGGGTGCCGGTCAGCGTCCATTCGATGTAGCCGGGGCGCGGAAACCGCCGCCAACGGGTCAGGCCGCGCCGCACGCTCATCATCGCTGTCGCGGGCGCCCAGACGATCTCCATCCCGCGATGACGCATGCGGCGATAAATGTGCAGATGCCCGCAATTGATCGTCCGCACCCCGCCATCGGCGCAGATGTCGAGCAATTCGCGACGCGCGCGAAACGGCAGCACGCTGGTGCTGAAAGCGGCGTCGTCGGGGTCCTTGTCAAAGGGCGGGATGTGGATAAACACCATCGCCGGCCGACCCTCGCGGCTTGCCAGCGCCTGCTTCAGGAACGCGATTTGCGCCGCTTCCTCCGGCAGATCGCTGCCCATCAGCGCGGTATCCAACCCGATCAACCGCCAGGCGCCGATGTCGCGAGACCACCATAGCGGCCCGACATGGCGCCGCCATGCCGCCATCCGCGCCGCGTCGATGGGTTGGTTCAGCCGAGAGAAGGCCGGCGCTTCCCCCACATCGTGGTTCCCCGCGATCGCCAACCAATCCACGCCCAGCCCCGCGATCTCGGCGGAGGCATAGACAAGGTCGGCCTCCAAAGCCGGGCCGTTGAACGAGATATCGCCGCCATGCACCAGCAGATCCGGCGGATCGGCGCGCACGAGGTCGCGAAACACCGCCCAGTTATCGGCGAAATAGGCGTGTGTCGGCGACAGATGCGTGTCGGAAACATGCAGCAGGCGAATGGCGTCCATGATCGGCCCCTTCGAGCCCCGTCGGTCGGATCGGCCGACGGGGCGTCGGTACTGTTACTCCGCCATAATCAGTTGCGCGAGCTTCGCGGGTTCCGTCAGCATCGGATAATGCCCGGTATCCAGCTCTGCCCAACTGGCGTTCAGCGTCTGCTGCGCGCGGCGCTGATGCGCGACCGGCGGATTGACGCTCTGCTTGCACCAGATCACCGAAGCCTTCCAGCTTTGTTGCCAGAAGCTGTCGAGCTTCACCGGCGCCGCCATCGCCGCCACCGGGTGCGGGGTGTAGCGCGCCAGCGCCCATTCCTTCGTCGGCCCATCCAGGGAGATGAACATGCGGTTCGCCGCATCTTCCAGTGACGGGCCGGTGCCGATATCGGTGGTGATCGCCGTCGGGCGCTGCACGTGATCGGACACGGCCTCTCCGTTAAACAGCGCCAGCGCGTCGGCGAAGACGACCCGCGCGATCCGATCCCGCGCCAGTTCGGCAACCCGCGCCGCGATCATGCCGCCGCAGCTTGTGCCGACCAGCACGACGTCGCGCAGGTCTTCGAAGAACAGCATTTCCGCGACTTCGGCGGCCTGCGATTCCGTGTCGATCCCGGGACGCAGCGCGTGGCGGCGTTCGCCGCAACCATCCAGCGTCGGCGCGAACACGGTATGCCCCGCGGCGCGCAGATGCGGCGTCACCCGCTGCCAGATCCAGCCGCCCTGATAGGCACCGTGCAGCAATACGTAATTGGCCATGGTTTTGTCTCCTCCGTTAATCGACCGCCACCCTATCCGATCCCGTCCCTCCCTACAAAACTCTCTCCGTCCCCACCGCTCGGCAATCCATTTCGTATTCCAATCCAACCACCGGCGGGCGACAGTAATGCCACGTCAGACCATGCCGAGCGGCTCCGCGAGAAACGATTTCGGAGGCGAAGAATGGGTGTGGGTTGTGAACGGTATAAACCTGCGCCGCCGTGGTATCCTGCCAGGTCGCGCCCACGGCGGCCATGCGCTGTTCCATCGCGCCAAGCACAAAGCGGGCCTTGTCCGCCATTGCGTCGGGGGAGGTCTCGCCATACCGCACGGTCTTTTCGCTGTACGGCCCGGCGCCTTCCGCCGCTTCACCGCTGCCGGCGATCATGAATGTCTTGCCCATCCCGCTGTCGGGACGAGAGATGCAGAAGGCGTGAAAGCTGGGGGTGGAGGGGGGATCGATCTCGGGGCAGACATTGCTGCGCGCGACGGGATTGCGGTCGTTCGCGACGATACCCCAACGTTCCAGCGTGCCGACATAGATGCGATTGAACGCAACGAAACCGGCATCGGTGAACGGGGCGGGGGAGCGTAACTCGCAGGCGCAGAATGCGCTCAGCGGCAATCCCGCGGCCTTCAGCCAGGCTCCGATGCGGGCGAACCCGTCTTCCAGCGGCACCGGGTTGGCGAAGCGAAGCCGCTCGATCGCGAAGCCCGGTTTGGCGACCACGCCGGCGGAGTATTGAAACGGGCCGGGAATATAGCGATAGGCTTCACGTTCGATTGTCTCGCTCATGCTCTGCGCTCCTGATTATGGTCAATCACCGGCCGCCGGGGCCGCCATTTTACGTTGTCGTTTTTTTGCCAACATGATCAGCCCGATGGCGATGGCGGAGGTCGCGGTGTACAGGCCGAACGCGTTGACGTAACCGATCATCGCGGCCTGACGATTGACCTCTTTCGATAGGCGCGCGAGGCCTTGCTGCGTATCGGTCGTCCACGATCCCATCACCCAGGGCAGCGACATCGCGCGGTTATAGGGCGATATCATTTCCGTCAGCCGGCTGTAGTTCGATCCGGTGGCGCGCACGATTTCGGCGACGCAGACCGATATGAACAGGCTGGACCCGATGTTGCGCATCAGGTGGAACAGCGACATCGCTTCCGGCATCAGCCGCGATTCCAGCGTCGGGAAGGTGGCGATGGTCAGCGGCACCCAGAAGATGCCGACGGCAATGCCCTGCAACACGCTGTTCAGGGCGAGTGTCGCCATATCGACGTTCAGGTCGAGGCTCATGAGCCAGATGCCGGAAATCACCTGCAACCCGAACCCGATCGTCATGCCGATGCGGGGATCGACCTTGCCCGCGAACATCGCCAGGAAGAATCCGATCGTGGCGCCGACGCCGCGCGCGCCCAGGATTTCGCCGATGACCTGATCCGGATACCCCGCGTGTTGCTGCAACAGCGACGGCAGCAGCACCACCGGCGTGAAGTTCAGCATGCCGTAGACCGTCACCAGCACCAGGCCCAGGGCGTAATTCGGATCGGTCAACAGCTTGGGGTCCAGGAACGGCCGTTCCGCCGTCAGGCTGTGCACCACGAACATGAAAAAGGCGACGACCGCGAAGGCGGTCTCGATGACGATTTCCGTCGACTCGAACCAGTCCAGCCGCTGCCCGCGCGACAGCACCAGTTGCACGCACGAGATTGCAGCCGCGAGGGTCAGGAAACCCACCCAGTCCAAACGCGCATGGCCGCTCGCGGAATCCTTGGGCAAGGTCAGGCGCAGCCCGACCCAGGCGGTGGCCCCGACCGGCACCAACATATAGAACGCCCAGCGCCAGCTATAGAGTTCGGCGAGGAACCCGCCCAAGGTCGGGCCGATCACCGGGCCGATCACGACGGCCATGCCGAAGATCGACGTCACCATGCCGGCCTGCCGACGCGGGAAGCTGTCGAGCAGGATCGCGTTCGACAGAGGCACCACCGGCGCGCCCAGGCCGCCCTGCACGATCCGCCATAAAACCAATGTTTCCAGGGAGTCAGCCGCGCCGCACAGCCAGGTCGCGACGGTGAAGCCCAGCATCGACCACATCATCACGTTGCGTCGGCCGAACCGCGACACCATCCATCCCGTCATCGGCGTGACCACCGCGGTGGCCAGGATGTTGAAGGTCATCGCCCAGGCGATCTCGTCCGCCGTTGCCGCCATCGTCCCCTGCATCTGCGGCAGCAGCGTCGATGCGATCAGCAGCGTGGTCGAATACAACGTCGATGCCAGCATGACCGCGATCATGATCATGATCCGTCGCGGCGCCGTCAGGGTCAGCGCAAGTTCGCTATCGGACATAGTTCAGGGTAGCCGCCATCGAGAAAGTATGCTCCGTTATCGTAAGCTATGTATGCAATCTTCGCGAGTGTCGCCTTGCCCGTATTCCCAGTCCAGACCATCACCGCAAGCCATAGGTTTCAGGCATGACCCGCGCCAGAGTCCGTTTGCTGCGCTTTGCGTTGCTGGTCGTCGTGCCGTTGCTTGTTGTCGCCGGCGGCCTGATTGTATGGCAGCACGGCGGGCGTGTCGTCAGCACCGAAAATGCCTATGTGAAAGCCGATATCGCGCAAATCTCGCCGGAAGTAGCGGGCCGCGTGATCTCCGTCGCCGTCACCGACCATGCCCGCGTGGCGGCCGGCACCGAACTGGTGCGCATCGACCCCGTGCCTTATCGCCTGGCCTTGGCCAAGGCCGAAGCCGAACTCGATCTTGCCCGCACCCAGGTCGAAACCGCCCGCGCCAATCTGCGGGAAACCCGCAGTGAAATGGGGGAGGTCGAAAATCGCGCCACTTTCCTGGCGAAGCAGTTGCAGCGGCAACAATCGCTCGCCGCCACCGGTGTTGTCTCGGCATCGCGGTTGGAAGAAGCGCAGAATGAGGCCGCGGTGGCGCAGGATCGCTTGTCGGTCGTGCGGCGTCGGTTGGAACGGGTGCTGACGACGCTGGGCGGCAATGCCGATATTCCCGTCGATCAGCACGCTTTGGTGCGCGACAAGATCGCCGATCGCGACCGCGCCGCGCTCGATCTGGCGCACACGACGATCTTTGCCCCGGTCGGCGGTATCGCGGTGAACGTCAAGTTGCAGGTGGGCGAGCAGGTCAAGGCTTCGACCCCGCTGTTCGTGATCGTGGCCGACCGTCGCCCCTGGATCGAGGCCAATCTGAAGGAAACCACGCTGACCTACGTTAAGGTCGGGCAGCGAGTGAAGGTCGTGCTGGATATCTATCCCGATGAGATTTGGGAGGGCGAGGTGGCCAGCATCAGCCCCGCCGCCGGCTCGGAATTCGCCATCCTGCCGCCGCAGAATGCGTCGGGGAACTGGGTGAAGGTCGTGCAGCGCCTGCCGGTCAAAATCCGCCTGCTGCCGCATGACGGAGAGTCCGAACTGCGCGCCGGCATGACCGCGACGGTTGACATCGACACCGGGCGAGAGCGCGATATCGGCATGCTGCTGGGCGGATTGTTCGGGCGCGGTTCGGCGAACGCCGCCAACCGGCCGTAGGCGAAAAGGAACAGGTCATGTCGGAGGATCGGCTGGCAAGCATGGAACGGCGGCTGCTTGCGTTGGAAGACGCCGAGGCGATCCGTAACCTGAAATCGCATTATGCCGCCTTGTGCGACGACAACTACAACGCCGACGGCATCGCCGCCTTGTTTACCGAGGACGCGCTGTGGGAAAGCCCGTCCCTCGGCCGGTTCCAGGGGCGGGAGGCGATCCGCGCCTTCTTTCGCGGCGCGAGCGGTATCTTTTCTTTCGCGATCCATTACAGCCTGAACGGGCATATCGAGATTGACGGCGACACCGCGCAAGCGCGCTGGTACCTGTTCATGCCGTGTACTGTGGCGGAGGGTAATCAGGCCGTCTGGCGCGCCGGCATCGATCACGAACGCTATACGCGGGTGAACGGTGTGTGGATGTTCAGCCACAAGCGATCGGAACCGCTGATGAACGCGCCCTATGCGGCGGGTTGGGCGGAGACGCGGTTTCTGTAGGTTTTGACTGTTCCGTTTGGGAGCGGTCGTAGAGGGAAGCGCGACGGATGAGAGCGTGTATGACGCAGAAGCGCTCGACAAGAGCGTCATCCTCCCAGAAAAAAAAATCGATTCGGACCAAAAGGGGGAAACCGGTGAGGTAGGAGCGGCCATCGCTGACCGCCCCCCTCGCAGAACCGGACGTGCCCGATTAAGGCATCCGGCTCCCAGACTCCGACATCCCTAGCGGAGCTTTGGTTCGGGAAGCGAGTTGAACCACGGTCGGCGGACCACGGAATGCCACCACAGGCTGTGCCGGTGGCTACGCCTGCGCAATGCCATGATCCACAATCGCCCGACATGGCGTTTGACATGCCAGAGCGCCGCCAGACAGTGACGCAAGCCGAAGTAGTTATAATAACCCACCAGCTTGCGTTGCAGAACCTTCGCCTGGAACCAGACCGACAGGTGCCGGTTCCGACCGACCCATTCCCCAACGCCGTCAAGGAACTTGTTCCGGCTCTTCCGGCTCGGCTTGCGGGCCACCTCGAAGGTGCCGCGCGCCCCCCTGCGCTTACGCATGTAGTGCGTGAAGCCCAGAAAGTCGAAGCTGCGCGCCGTCTCGGTGGGTCCCATCCTGCCGTTCTGCAACGACCCCTTCCCGAATTCGACCAGCCTGGTTTTCTCCGCCGACAGGCGCAGGCCGAATTCGGCAAAGCGCGCCTCCAGCTCCTGAAGGAACCGCTCGGCTTCATGGCGATGCTCGAAGCAGACCACGAAGTCATCGGCGTAACGAACCAGAGCACAGCTTCCCGCCACCGTGGGCCTGAAGCGATGGTCGAACCACAAATCCAGAACGTAGTGCAGATAGATATTGGCCAGCAGCGGAGACAGCGGACCGCCTTGCGGCGTGCCCTCCTCGCCGATGCTCACCACACCGTTTTCCATGAACCCGGCCTTCAGCCATTTCGCGACCAGACGCAGAAGCGTCCGGTCGGCGATCCGGTGTTCAAGGAATTTCATCAGCCAGCGGTGATTGACCGTATCGAAGTAGCTCGCGATATCGGCCTCCACCACCCAGCCAATGCCGGTTCGGTTCACGGTGACCCGCAGGCTTTCCAGCGCGTCGTGGGTCGAGCGGCCGGGCCTGAACCCATGCGAGAAATCCTTGAAATACGGCTCGTAGACCGCACCAATGATCTCCGCCACCGCGCGTTGCACTGTCCTGTCCCGAACGGTGGGCACCCCGAGCGGACGGAGTTTACCGTTCGCCTTTGGGATATAGACCCGCCGCACCGGCGACGCCCGGTATTTTCCCGCGCGGAGATCGTGCCAGACGGTGTCGATCTCAGCGTCCAGGTTTTCCCCGAACGCCGCCATCGTCGTGCCGTCGGGACCGGGCGCCCCGTGCTGGTTAAGCTTCTTGAAGCTCGCCCTGAGAAAATCCGGCGTCAACAGATGGGCCAGCGAGGTAAATCTTACCCGCAAGTCCTGTTTCGCCTTGGATGCTGTCCGCTGGAGTTCAGGGGACACATCGTTTCCGGTTCTGAGTCCAGGCATGTGTTTCCTTCCAGCAGACTGAAGCCCGGCAGCCCTTCCCTCCACCGGCATTACCCGGCTTCCGCGGTACTATGGCCGCCTCCGACTTCTCGCCGTTCGTAACCGCTGCTCCGGTTTCCCTCGCGAGCGGCGACCGCCGGGCCACGACCCAACGGAAACGACGAGACCTCCCAGGTTGCGTCGTGTCTCCATTTGAAGGCATGCCGTCCCCTCGGACCCCGGCGGGACACTCCCCGGCTCGCAGTGGCATGTTGCAGCCTGACGCCGGTTCGGCCAGGACCTTCCGCCATAAGGGACGGCGTCGGTTCCCGCGTGCATTTTCGAGGCTCAATAGGTTCACTTGCGTTACGGCCTACATTCTCCTGTTCTACGCTTGAATGATGCCGTCGCCGACACCAGACCAAGAACTCGGTTCCGTACCCTGTCGCTACCAGCGCACGGGCGGGATTTGCACCCGCTTGAGACACGCGCCTTTCCCTGGCGCACCCCTTTTGGAATTCCCCCAAGAGGTAAGGAGGCTAAGACGTAGGGGGCAATTCAGGTTCTGACAACGCGGAAACCAGCCCAGGGACCAAGCCTGAGGTGGTAGTCGATGCCGTTGCGGAAGCCCGCGCGGATGAGCCTAGGGTTGATGTTCCAGGAACCGCCGCGCGCAACCCGCGAAGCGGGATAACCGCCGGTGCTCCAAACTGAACCGTCCGTCGGCGCACCTTTGTAATTGTCGTGCCAGGGATCGGCGCACCACTCCCAGACATGTCCGAGCATATCGTGCAGACCAAACGGGTTGGGTTGCCGACCATCTACCGGTACCGTGCTGTCTTCAGTGTGAACGTAAATCTCACCACCCGCAAAAGCCTCTCCCCAGAACCGCGCCGTCGTCGTCCCCGCCCGCGCCGCATATTCCCATTCAGCCTCGCTCGGCAGGCGATAGGCTTGCCCTGTCTTTCGGCAGAGCCATGCCGCGTATGCATCCGCATCTTCGGGCCGGACATTCACCACCGGGTGTCGATCAGTCTGGTCGAATCCGGGCGCGCGCCAGTGTCCGCCGTCTTTGTCGTAGTTGGTATCCGCCACGAACGCGGCATACTCACCGCGTGTCACGGGGAAGCGCCCCATCCAGAAGGGTTGCGCGATCGTCACCTTGTGCAGCGGTCGTGCATCGTCGTCGGTGGTTCTTTCGCGCTGCCCTTCCGCCTCCGGCACGCCCATCGTGAAGCTGCCGGCCGGGATGCGAACCATCTCCGGCCCTTCGAAGCGGGGCGACACCGGAGCGGGAACGGGAACTGGGATCGGATCGGGCGCTTGCGTCGGGGCAGCGGACTTCGATGGCGGTTTCGCGCCGGTGTTCAGCAAGGTGGTCGCGATCTTCCGCGCGAGAATACGCAATTCTGTTTGGATACGGATGGAGGAGTCCGGTGCCTCCAGGCTCAGGTGATCGAACTCAACCCGCTGGGAGGCTTGCAACCGTTGCCATACACGCGTGTCGAACGGTTTGATCGGCCCGTCCGGCGTTACGTGGCCGGTATCGACCCAATGGATCGGAAAGATCAGGCTGTCGCGCCCCAGCGCCGCTTCCCGTTCCTGAAAATGCAGCACTTCCTTGCTGCACCATTCACTTTGCAGAAAATCGGGCGTCAGGATTGGGATCATGAAGCAGCACTGGTTCAGCGCCCTGGTGATTTCCTGCTCCCACAAATCTCCGTATTCGATGGCGGAGACATCCTGAAACAGGCGCACCTTGCTTGCTCGGCCCAGCACGCTTTCAAGCTGTTCGGCCAGTAGCGCGCGCAACTGGCTCAGCCGCCCACGCGCGCGGCGGTCATCCTCGCGGGAGTAGCTCCAGAATCCGATCGGCGGCAGCGGTTCGGTCACACGGCGATCCAGCGTCGTTACAACGTCAGGGTAGGTCGCCATCGGCGTCGCTGGCAATGGCGGGCGTCGCCGGTTTGACGCCCGCCCAGCGCCTACCCCCCGATACGCTCGATATCCGCCCCGCAGGCCGCGAGCTTCTGTTCCACTGCCTCATACCCGCGATCCAGGTGATACACCCGGTTCACCACCGTTTCCCCCTTCGCCGCCAACCCCGCCAGGATCAGTGACAGAGACGCGCGCAAATCCGTTGCCATCACGGGCGCGCCCGACAGAGAAGGCACCCCGCGCACGATGGCCGATGTGCCGTGTACGTTGATCCGCGCGCCCATGCGGTTCAGCTCTGGAACATGCATGAAACGATTCTCGAATATCGTTTCCGTCACCATCGAAGCGCCTTCCGCCACCGACATCAGCGCCATGTATTGCGCCTGCATATCGGTGGGAAAGCCAGGATACGGTTCCGTCATCACATCCGCGCCGTGCAGCCCGTTCAGCCGCCGGACCATCAGACCGTCCGGCTCCTCCCCAATATCCACCCCGGCGTCGCGCAAGATGCGCACCGTCGCGCCCAGATGATCAAGCCGAGCACCGCGCAGGAAGACGGAACCGCCGGAGATCGCGGCGGCGCAGGCATAGCTGCCGGTTTCGATCCGATCCGGAATGATCGCATGATCCGCGCCGTGCAGTCGGTCGACACCCTCGATAGTCAACGTGTCGGTGCCGATGCCTTCGATCCGCGCGCCCATCGCGACCAGACAGGCGGCCAGATCGCCGATCTCCGGCTCCCGCGCCGCATTGGCCAGCACGGTTCGGCCGTCGGCCAGGCTGGCCGCCATCAGCAGGTTTTCCGTCGCGCCGACCGACACGAACGGGAAGACGATCTTCGCGCCGCGCAACCGCCCGTCGATCCGCCCGTCGATATAACCCGCGTTCAGGTCGAACCGCGCGCCCATCTGTTCCAGGCCCTTCAGGTGCAAATCCACCGGGCGGGTGCCGATCGCGCAGCCGCCGGGCAGCGATACCCGCGCCTCCCCGACACGGGCCAGCAGCGGGCCGAGCACGAGGACGGAGGCGCGCATTTTGCGGACGATGTCGTAGGGTGCCTCGGTATTCGTGATCGCGCCGCCGATCGACAGCATCCGCCCGGCATTGCCCACGGGATCGACGGCGACGCCGTGCTGCGCCAGCAGCGCGCTCATGGTCTGGATGTCGGCGAGGCGCGGCACATTGCTGAGTACCAGGCGATCCGCCGTCAGCAGCCCCGCCGCCATCAGCGGCAGGGCGGCGTTCTTTGCCCCGCCGATCGCGATTTCACCCGACAGAGGCCGTCCGCCGCGAATTCTGATCCGGTCCATTGTCACATCCTCGGCAGCGCGGTGCCGCGCTGGCCCATGTATTTGCCTGCTTTGTCGGCATAGCTGGTTTCGCAGGCTTCGTTCCCCTGCAGGAAAAGGAACTGGCAGATGCCTTCATGCGCGTGGATTTTCGCGGGCAGGGGGGTGGTGTTGCTGATTTCGATCGTCACCTGACCTTCCCACTCCGGCTCCAGCGGCGTCACGTTCACGATGATGCCGCAGCGGGCGTAGGTGGATTTGCCCAGGCAGACGACCAGGATATCGCGGGGTATGCGGAAATACTCCACCGTGTGACCCAGCGCGAAGCTGTTCGGCGGGATGATGCAGACGTCGGTCTTGCGATCGACAAAGCTGGTCGGCGCGAAGGCCTTGGGGTCGATGACGGCGGAATCGATGTTGGTGAAAATCTTGAATTCATCCGCGATCCGCGCGTCGTAGCCATAGCTGGACAGCCCATAGCTGATCACACCGTCGCGCTTTTGCGCTTCGACGAAGGGTTCGATCATGCCGTGATCCTGTGCCATGCGGCGGATCCAGCGGTCGGACATAACGGGCATTCGGGGCGGTCGCCTTTACCTGCGGGAACCATCGTCTACCGCAGTCGTTCGCGTCGCCGCAAACGTCCGTTGGATATCGCCTGTAACGCAAGGCGGTTTGGCTGGACTGAATGGCAACCACAGGCTCACAACGGACCCGCATGACCCATTCCTCCTCCCCCGACCGCACGCCCGCGCGTCCACCCCGCGATACGCGGGTCGATATCATCCGCGGCTGGCTGCAATTGACGATCTTCGCCAGCCACGCCGCCGGATCGTGGATCGGCGCCTGGATGATCCATGGCGCGTGGGGCCTGTCCGACAGTTCGGAGCAGTTCGTCTTTCTCTCCGGACTCATGCTCGGCAGCGTTTTCGCGCGCAAATCGATCCGTCAGGGCTGGCGCGGGGCGAGCCTGGATATGGTCGTGCGCGCCGCGCGGCTGTATCGCACGCAGTTGGTGGTGTTCTTCCTGTTCGGCGCGATGATCATTCTGGCCAGCCGAGGCGGCGCATTCCCCGAGGAGGCCCATCGGCTGGGTTGGGACTTCATGCAAAGCCACCCCATCCAGGCCACGCTGGGCGCGCTGAGCACGTTCTATCAGCCGGATTACATGGACATTCTGCCAGTGTTCATCTGGTGCATGCTGCTGCTGCCGATCTTCGCGGCGTTGGAGGGCGCGATCGGGGCCTGGGCGTTGCTGATGCCCGTCGGTCTGTATGTCGCCGCGACGTTCGGCCTGACGCCGCCCTCCATCGGCGCGGAAACCGCGCACGGGTTCAACCCGATCGCCTGGCAAATCCTGTTCCTGGGCGGAGCGTGGCTGGGACGGCGGACGCTGCTGCTGGGTCAGGCTCTGCCGCCGTGGCGGTGGCTGACGGTCGCCGCCGCGGGAGTCCTGGCCGTCGGGCTGCTGCTGCGCCTGGAATGGTTCGGATTTCTGCCCTGGGCCGGCTTCGTGCCGGAAACCGACGCGATCATCGGTAAGGACGCCCTGGCGCTGCCCCGCGTTCTGCACGCCTTCGCCCTGGCCCTGGTCGTCGCTCGGCTTGTGCCTCGGTCCGCCGGGTGGATGAACACGCTGGTGTGCCGCTGGATGGCGGCGGCCGGACGCAACAGCCTGCAGGTTTTCTGTTTGGGGCTGTTTCTGTCCTGGGGAGTCACCGCCGCGTTCCGCTTGTGGCCGACCTGGATGACCTGGCTCGACGCGCCGCTGATCGCGGTGGGTTGCGCGATCCTGATCGGCTTCGGTGTGTGGTTGGATCGGCCGCGCAACGCGACGCCGACGCCGATCGGGTCGGGGCTTTCGGCGGCGAGCGGATCAGCCTGACGGCTTTTCCGTAGTCTCAACCGCGGCGCGCGCGCGGGCCTGTTCCTTGCGTTTTCGCAGGTTGGCCCGCAGCGCCGCGGCCTCTCGTTCCAGGCGCAGCTGTTGCGGGGTTTTCGGGGCGGCGGGTTGCGGTTTGGCGTCTTTATCCATCGCCGTGGCCTGTTACCCCTTGTTGACCAAAACCTGCCCGAACATGGGCGATACTGCTGTGCCGTCATAGGGGGCTTCGGTCAGGTCTTCCGATCCCCAGCAGCTTTTGCCTTCGGCGGCGATGAAGTCGCCGTCGTAAACATGCAGCGCGAACGACAGCTTATCGAGCGGATTGGTGACGGAGTGGATGATGTCCCGCCCCAGCACCGCGACGTCACCATGGCGCAGCGACTGGGCGCCCGCGGCCTCGACCCGGCCTTGCGCGTCGGCCGGCAGGCGTCGCCAGAAGATATTGTCTTCCCCGCCGCCATACATACCGATCACGGCGCGGTGGTTATGGTTGTGCGGCAGCGTCCACTGCCGAGCGCCCCAGACGACGTTGAGAATGGTGAGGTCGGGGGTACGGATCAGGATTCCGGCAGTCGCGCCGTTCGGTGTTCCCAAGGCGCGCAACAGATCGTCCGGCTGAGACACCGCGCGGCGCACGACGTCTCGGATGGCGCTGCTGCCTTGTTCGGCCAGCGCGGCGCGGCAGTCGTCTGCGAAGCGGTCGATGTCGAACATGGCTCTGCTCCGGTTGGGGTGGATGTGTCTACAATGTTGACACGCACCGTCTGTTTCGTCAATATCCTTCGGGATTACACGGTTCGGAGGTCGCATGAGGATCGTCGTCAAGAAATGGGGCAACAGCGCCGCCTTGCGCATCCCTGCGTCGATCATGGCGGCGGCGGGTCTGGCGTTGGACCAGCCCGTCGAAATCGGAGAAGAAGCCGGTCGCATCGTCATTCAGCCGATCCGCGATCCGGCCTACGATATCGACGCATTGCTGGAAGCCATCACGCCGGAGAACCGCCACGACGCCGTGGACTTCGGTGCCCCGACAGGGAATGAAACCTGGTAATGTCGCCTGCTTATGTCCCCGATGCGGGTGACGTCGTGTGGCTGCAATTCGATCCACAAGCAGGGCATGAACAGGCCGGACATCGCCCCGCCGTGGTGCTGAGCCCCGCGGGCTATAACGCCAAGACCGGCCTGATGGTCTGTTGCCCGGTCACGACCCGGATCAAGGCCTATCCGTTCGAGGTTGCTCTCGCCGGCCAACCCGCGTCGGTCGCGCTCGCGGATCAGGTGAAGAACCTCGACTGGCGCGCTCGGCGTGCGGTGCGCAAGGGACGAATCACGGATCGAGAACTGGCGGATATTCGCGCGAAACTTCGGGCGTTGATCGGTTAGCGCCGTTGGCGCAGTGCGAAGGTTCTGCCACCGTCAGGGCTGGCGCTGGGTCAGGTTAGGCGTTGTCGTCCGCAGGCTCGTATCCGATCCATTTGTTGTTCATAAATCCAGCAATGGCGAACGATAAGCGTATTTGTCGTTCATCCGTGAGTCTCGAACGGCACCTAAGCCGCTCTGCGCAGCGCGAAGGTCCGGCCGCCGTCGGGGCTGGCGACAAAGCCGAAACGGGTCAGTGCGGCCAGCACGGCGGCGACCGCCGGCAGGATACGGCGGCCCTGGCGGAAGCCGGCGGCGACGGCATCCGGCGTCGCCGGCGCCGACAGGGATTGCAACGCATCCATGACGGCGGCGGTTTGCGCCACGTTGTCGGTGGGAAAGGATGGTTTTGTGCTCTTCGCCGCCGGGGCCTGCGCGCCGCGCATAGCGCCGCCGGTCAGGGCCAGCTTGTCTTTGGCGGAACCAAAGCGTGGGATTTGATAGTCCGGGCGCAGCCAGCGGACGGTTCCCTCCGCTTCCTCCCTTGTGCGTTCGGCGTTCAGTGCAACGAGCCGAGCAAGGATATCGGCGTCGGACAGATCGGCCGGCCAGCCGTAGGCGGCGGCGACCTCCGCATCGAGTCTGTCGTGATATTCCTTCAGGATCAGCACGAGACCGTCGTCGAACATGCGGCGATCATCCGGTGAGAATGCGTTGGGGTGCATGCCGGCGCGGAGCTTTTCCAGGATGTTGTAAAGGCCGGTGAGGGTCAGATGCGGATGGTCCGCCAGCACGCGCTTGCGATGGGCGTCGAGGTTGTCGGCGATGGTTCGGATGCGCTGCTTTCGGAGGTCGTCGGCGGCGGGGAAAGGGAAGGGGTCGAAGCATCGGGATTTCGAGTAGCGAGGATCGTTGCCTTGGCCGAGCCAGCCCCCGGCGCGCACGGCCCAAATGCCATGGATGCGGGCAGACAGCACGCCGAGCACATAACCATCGTTCGATCCGATAGCGACGAGCATGTTATCCGGCAGGATCGATGCGTCGAGGAACTGGAAGACGCGGTGCTTCGCGGTTTCCACTGTCGCGATGTAGCGTGACAGTCTCTCCAGTGCGGGGCGCAATTCGCGGCGCGGCTCGCCGAAAATCCACCAACTATCCTTGTAACTGGCACGATTGTTGTGATCGCGCTCCGGTTTCACCGTCGTCGCGACATGTTGGTACACTTCCGGAAACCGGTCCCGCACCGCGTCCGCCGTCAGGCCGAACAGATCGATCACCATGACCCCGCGCGCTCGCGCTGTCAGATCGCGACCGTTCCGGTACTCCCGGATATGCTGCTCCAACCCCGCGCGCCGACCCAGCCCGAGATAGGTGGCCTCCGCAGGCGTGACGATGAATCCCGCGCCATGCAGCTTCACGCCAGGCGATGACAGTCCTTCATTCGCCAGCAGCGGCGCGGCCTTGGTGACATCCACCCCCACCGTCAAATCCGAATTGATTCGCCCCACCGCTTCGGAAAATTCGATCAGGGGCGCGTCGGTATCCAGTGCATCTTCCCGCGCCACCTCGCGCAGCACGCCATCATGCACGCCCGCTTCTGCCACCGTCATTGCGATCCGCACCGCAGCCGTATCGATCCCGGATTTGGTCCAGGGATGGTCAGGCACCGCCACGACCAGGGAAATCGGCGCCTTCGCGGTCAAGTGCCGCTCCATCACCCGGCGTTGAAACACCTGGCTGATGGAATTCGTCGTCACCAGCCCAAAGCGCCGCAGCGCGGAGCCTTTGCGCGTCAGCAACCCGGCCGCGCGATCCCACCAGTACATAACGAAATCGGCGGACTCGTTCATGGCGGGATGCGCCGCCCACAGCGCCTCGGTCTGTTCGTCGCCAAGCCGAGCGCGGATGTCCTTGCCGCCGATGAAGGGCGGATTGCCGATGATGAACTCCGCGTCCGGCCAAACAGGTCGGCGTGGATTGCCGTATTCCTGTTCCGTCGCGACGCCATTACGCATCACGACGGAACGATCGCCCTCCAGCACCGCGTTCATCACCTGGATATTGGCGAAAGCCTTCAGGATCGGTTCCGCCGGCATGCCGTCCCTGATTCGGAAATGCCACTGCAAATACCCAATCCACAGCACCAGCTCTGCGATCGCCGCCGCGCGCGGGTTGATCTCCATCCCCAGGAACTGGTGCGGATCGACACTGTGCCCTTCCAACCCGGTCAGCGCTTCCTGTCCACCCAGATCGACCAGCGCCTCCAACACCTCGCCTTCCAGGCGCTTCAGCAATTCAAGCGACACGTACAAGAAGTTTCCGGTGCCGCAGGCCGGGTCCAGAATGCGCGTGCGGCACAGGACATCGTGAAACGCCTTCACGGTCTCGATCGCCGCGGTGCCGCGCCCCTCTGACTTCTGCCGATCGGCGGAGGCCTGTACCCGGTCCCAGTCAGCCCGCAACGGCTCGATCGCCGTCGCAACGACCAGGCGTTCCACATAGGCACGTGGCGTGTAATGGGCGCCGAGCCGCCGACGTTCCCGGGGATCGAGGGCCTGTTCCAGCAACGTGCCGAAGATGGAAGGATCGACCTCCCGCCAATCGTGCGACGCCGCCTGCCGTAATTCCCCAATCTCCGCTCGGCCCAACGGCAGCACCGTGCGAACTTTGAAAAACGAACCGTTAAAACGGCGAACCTTTTCTTCCAGCGCGAAGGCGAAGCCGCCGGTGTCCATCGCTTCCCACAACTGCCCGACCATGGGAACCAACCGGGACGGGTCCTGTTCGCAGCGTTCCAATAGATCGCGGAACGATTTGGCGGGCAGCAGGCCGACATCCTCGGCGAACATGGTGAACAGGCAGCGCATCAGGAAGAACGCCACCTGTTCCGGATCGTGGTGCTGTTCCTCCAACGCCTTTGACACGGCGGCGAGGCGTTCGGCGATGGCGCGCGTGACCCGGGCGGTTTCCCTGGCTGGGTCGAGCGATAGGGGGTTGGTCCAGATCGCGGCGAGACGCGCGCGTACTTCGGGCCGGCGAAGGTCTTCGAGGTAGATGCGATAGGATTGCCGATCTGGAAACTGAGCGTAGTTTTTTCCCTGGCCGGAAAAATCGGCGTAAACTTCGAAGACATGCCCGACGTCGCACACCAGAATGAACGGTGGCCAGCCGTGATCGACCGGCAGCGCGCGGGCATAACGTTCCGCCTGCACACGGGCGTTGCGCATCAGAATGTCCCAGGCCTGGGTGGCACCGCGCACGCCTCGCGCGGGTTCCGGGCGAACCGGCGCGGCGTCAATCGCCTTCCTGCCGCCTGGCTGGCGCGACTGTTTGGCTTCCAGCACGAAACTGCCGCGCTTGTACAGGTCGATCCGACCGGTTCCGACGGTGCCGTCGAAGCCGGGCTCCTTAACGGCGCGTTCGAAGACGTAGTCGTTCTCGGCCGTCGTCGCCGATGCCGGTTGTGGCCGAGGCACGCCGATGGCGTCGCACAACTCCGACAGAAACAGCCCGTAATTCGCGCGCTCCTGCCCACCCTCCCGCCCTTGCCAGCGGGCAATGAAAGTATCGACAGGATCGGGTGACGGTGCGGGCGGCATCGTCGAGGACTCTAATAGGTCATGGTGCGATGGGGAAGCGTCGGCGGTCGCGTCGTGTCGCATCGCCGTCCCGCTCTTGACCCAACCCCGTCGCTGCGCCACCCATCGGGCGATATCTGGGGGAACACCATCGTCATGGATGCCGATTACATCGTCGTGGGCGCCGGTTCGGCCGGATGCGTCGTTGCCGCTCGCTTGTCGGAAACCGGCGCCAAGGTCGTGCTGCTCGAAGCCGGCCCGCGCGACACGCTGCCCTGGATCCACATTCCCGCCGGCGTCCTGAAGCTGCTCTACCACCCCGTCGTGAACTGGAACTATTCCTCCGAAGGCGGCGAAGGCAGCGGCGGTCGACGCATTCACTGGCCCCGCGGCAAGACCCTCGGCGGTTCCAGCTCCATCAACGGCATGCTCTACGTCCGCGGCAACCCGGCCGATTTTGACGGCTGGGCGCAGATGGGCAACCGAGGGTGGAGCTTCGACGACGTCCTGCCGTTCTTCCGTAAATCCGAAGACTACAAGCAGGGCGGCGAGAAGGAGTTCCGCGGTCAGGGTGGCCCGCTGAAGGTCGAAGACTATCGCACCATCCTGCCCCTGACCCACCGCTTCATCGAAGGCGCGCAACAAGCCGGCTTCCCGTTCAGCAAGGACCTGAACGGGCGCGAACAAGAAGGCGTCGGCTATTCCCAAATGACCCGCAAGGGCAAATGGCGCGGCTCGACCGCGCAAACCTTCCTGAAGGAAGCCGAGGGACGCCCCAATCTTGTCGTGGAAACCGAGGCTCTGGCCAGCCGCCTGAACTTCGAGGGCAAACGCTGCGTGGGCGTCACCTTCCGCCAGCGCGGCCAGGAACGCACGCTGCGCGCCGCCAAGGAAGTGATTCTGTCGGGCGGCGCGGTGAACTCCCCCCATCTGCTGCAAATCTCCGGCGTCGGTCCGGCCGAACACCTGCAATCCATCGGCGTGAACGTCGTGCACGATCTGCGCGGCGTCGGTGCCAATTTACAGGATCATTACGTCGCCCGCATCTCGCACCGCGTGAAAGGCTCGATCTCGATCAACAAGCTCGCGCGCGGGGTGCGCCTGGCCGGAGAAGTCTTCCGCTTCGCCGTCACCGGTCGCGGCGCGCTGACCTTCGGGGTCACGACGGCACAGGTGTTCTGCCGGTCGTCCCCGGAAAAATCTAGCCCGGACCTACAGCTTTTGTTCACACCCGCCAGCTACGACGCCAGCAAGTTCGGCGCGCTGGAAAAGGAAGACGGCATGACGGTCGCCGTGTGTCCGGTGCGCCCGGACAGCCGAGGCACGATCATGGCGCGCTCCGCCGATCCGACCATGGCGCCGGTCATTACGCCGAACTATCTGTCAGATCCCAACGACAGCCGCGTTCTGCTGGCCGGCATGCGCTTTACCCGCCAAATCTTTGACGCCCCCGCCATCGCCGCGCACAGCGTTGTCGAAACCTTGCCGGGCAAGGATGTGCAGACCGACGACGCCCTGATCGATTATGCCAAGAACTTCGGCACCACGATCTATCACCCCGTCGGCACCTGCCGCATGGGCGACGGGCCCAGCGCCGTGGTCGACTCTCGGCTGCGCGTGCATGGGATCGAGGGGCTGCGGGTCATCGACGCGTCCATCATGCCCACTTTGACCACCGGCAACACCAACGCGCCCACCATCATGATCGGCGAAAAGGGTGCCGCCATGATTATCGAGGATCGTCGCTGACCGGGTCCACCGCCAGAAACCGGCTGGGCCGTTCAACATCTTTTTGATAGGCGCCGACCAGTGCCAGCACGCGGCGGTCGTCGTCCGTCAGGCGGGACGCCTCCCGCAGATGATCGGTCCAGCTTTCCATCGACCACATCTCGATCCATCCTTCCGGATGCGCGACATCGTCGTACAGTTGCCAGAACTGCGCGCCCGCCCGCCCGCGCACCAGTCGCACGTCGCGCATCAGCGCCAGAAACGCCGGTTTCTGCTCGGGGTCGACGTGATAATGCACCAGTTCCATCACCCGGCCGCGCGCATTGCGCAGCAGCGGCACGAACGCCGCGGCCGGCGCTTCCGGCGTCAGCGGCTCCGCGATTTCGGCCGGTGCCGGGGCCGCCAAGATCGGTTCGATTTTGAAATACCGCGCGAGTGCCGCCAGGATCAGCCCCACAACCGCCGCCGTCAGGAACGTGCGCGGCAGCCCGATTGCCCCGCCCAGCAGCCCCCAGCCGAAGGAACCCAGCGTCAGCGCGCCGTTCTGCGCGAGTTGATAGATCGCGAGCGAGCGCCCGCGCACCCAGGGCGGGCAGGCCAGTTGCGCGGCGGTTTGCATGGTGGCGTAACCCGCCGTCCAGCCCAGCCCGAACAGCAGCATGCCCAGCGATGCCACCGTCCAATGCTGCGCGACGCTCAGCAACGCCATGCCCGTGCAGGACGACAGGCTGCATCCCATGACGATCGCGCCGCGGCTGAACCGCCCCCGCACGACCGGCAGCAGCATGCCCGACGTCACGCCGCCGACGCCCATCATGCCCAGGATCAGGCCGTACATCCCCGCGCCCAGGCCCAAATCCTGCCGCACGAACAGCGGCAGCAGCGCCCACGGCGCGGCGGCGGGGATCGAGTAGGCGATAGTCCGCGCCATCGCGTGCTGCACCGCCGGCGTATTCCGCACGAACCGCATGCCCGCGCGCATCGCCGACAACAGATGCTCCCGCGGCAGCGACGTGAATTTCCGCCCGCGCTTCCAGGACACCAGCGCCCCGATCACCGCCAGGATCGACGCCGCGTACAGCGAAAACGCCAATCCGGTCCCGCCCAGCGCGATCAGCATCCCGGCCAGCGCCGGGCCGATCGCGCGAGTCAGGTTATAGCCGATGCCATTCAGCGCGATCGCCTGCACCAGGTCGTTGCGCGGCACCAGTTCTGGGACAATCGCACTCCACGCCGGGGCGGTCAGCGCCGCGCCGATGCCGATGAAGAACGTGAGCACCAGCAGCCAACTGGCTGTCATATAGCCGCACAGAGTCAGGATCGCGAGCAGCGCCGCCGCCAGGATCGTCCACACCTGCGTGCCGATCAGGAACAGCCGCCTATCCGTGATGTCCGCCAGCGCCCCACCGGGCAGCGCCAGCAGGAACACCGGCATGATCGTCGCCGCCTGCACCATCGCCACGATCACCGGCTCTGGCGCCAGGGTCGTCATCAGCCACCCCGCCCCGGTGTTCTGCAACCAGGTGCCGAGCCAGGCGATGACGCTGGCGATCCAGAGGTGACGGAAGGTGGTGTTGCGCAGGGGGATCAGCGCGGCGGGCAGGCGCATGGATGGTTCCGGGTGCGTTCGGGGAAGCCGAACCCACCCTATAGAGCACTTACCGCATCGCCGCGTATGAAAATACGCTGAGATCTCAGCTCGGCAGCAACCGCTTATGGACGTATTTCAGGATGCCTCGATGCGGCCCCATGATCTCTCCACCCGCCAGGACATAGTCGATCAGGATCGCATCGACCGCTCGGCGCTTGTCGTCGCCGTGGAATTCCATCAGCACGATGTCGTAATCGATGCTGTCCATGCGCGACAGGATGTCGACCTCTGACCCTTCGGTGTCGAGCTTCAGCACCTGACCCTTGGGCAGGCAGTCTGGGGAGCGGGTGACGACTTCCACCTGTTCCGTGCCCTGTTCGCCGAGATCGAAAAAGCTGGCCTCTCCGCAGTTATTCTGACCGAGGAACAGCAGCGTCTTGGACGGATCGCCGATGGCGCAGTTGTTCAGATACACCCGCGTGCCTTCCAGCGCGCCGAGGTTGCGCCGCAACAACTCGAAGTTCGACGGCAGCGGTTCGTAGCAATGCACCACGCTGTTCGGCCATTTGTGCAGCGCCCAGGCGGCGAAGCTGCCGACATTGGCCCCGAGATCGACGACCACCGGGGCAGGGGCGGTGTAATCGATGTCGTACTCTCCCTGCAGCACCTTGTTGACGTGCGGGAGCATGGAGTCAGGCGCGACGATCTGCATGGGGCGAGCGATTCCGAATGGGTCAGGTTGGCGCGACCCTAACGGTCGGGGGGGCGGGATACAATGCGGGGTGGCTATGCCGCCCTGGTCGGCCAATCCGATCATCACTGAAAGCATCGCGTTCAACACCGGCATGTCGGCGGGGGGAAGGCAGCCGATCGTGGGTCCGCATTTCGCCCGGGGACAGGCCAGAACCTTGTCGACCATCACTTGGGAGACGGCTTTAACGCCGTTTGTCGCGGTGGGCGCGATCGTCAGGCGGTAAAGCGGCGCATCGGCGATCACGCTTATGAACGGGGCGACCAGAACGCTATCGGCGGCATTCAGCGCGTCGGATTGCACGACAACGGCCGGTCGCGGCTTACCGTCATCGCCCTGCGCCGCGATGGTGAGGATATCGCCCCGCTTCATGGATCGGGCCAGGTCACGGCGGTGGCGATGAAGTCCAGGGCTGCGGTTTCCTCGGGCCGTCCGCTTAGCAGCACGCCCTGGCGCGAGACTGACGCGGCCCCGCGGGAACAGCGGCGCGGTTGGCGTCAGCGCGGCGCGCACGGTCGCGCCTCGATCGACATCGTCCCAGGGCAAGCGCGATGGCCCCGCCAAATCCATTGCTTGGCGCGCAGTAACGTCCATCGTGTCGCCGGTCGTTGCATGCAAGCCCGATCGACCGCTATCGTCGCCTCGGCGCGGGGGACGCGTGATCCAGTCCCCATGACGCATGACCGAGGGGCGGCGATGAGCGAGACGGCGGCAAGCAGACCGAAACGGCGGGCCGAGCGCCCGGCCGCGCGGGAGCCGTTGCCGGAGGAGCGGGAGCGCAGCCGGGACGACATCAAGGCCGTGCGCGCGGACCTGAAAAAGCGCGTCAGCGCGTTGCGTCTATTGAGCTACATTCTGCTCGGTGTGATCGTGACGATCTTTTGCCTGGCGGTCGGGTACCTGATCTGGTTTCAGATCACGGCGGATCAGTCGCAGATTGACCAATTGCGCCGACAGACCTTGCAGGAAAGTCGCCGTCAGAGCGACATCGTCAAGGCACGGCTGACCGAGGCGCAGAGCCAACTCGATACCCAGCGCGACCGTTTGCTCAGCCCGATCCTCGCGCAAAGCAAGGTTTCGCCGCGGCCGCGTGATAATGGGCTGAATTCCGTGCAGTTCTCCGCCGACGGCCTGCGCGGTTGGGCGGCGGGTGAACGGGGGACGATCGTTGGGAGCGTGGATGGCGGCAAGACCTGGGATGCTCGGCCCAGCGGCACGACGAACTACCTCCGATCCGTGAAGTTCGCCGCCGACAGCCAGCATGGCTGGGCGGTGGGCGAGCGGGGTACGATTGTTGGGAGCATGGATGGCGGCAAAACCTGGGATGCGCGGTCCAGCGGCACGGCAAGCGATCTTCTGTCCGTGCATTTCACCGCCGACGGCCTGCGCGGCTGGGCAGTGGGCGCAGGAGGCACGATCGTTGGGAGCATGGATGGCGGCAAAACCTGGGATGCGCGGTCCAGCGGCACCACGAATGATCTCCATTCCGTGCATTTCGCCGCCGACGGCCAGCGCGGCTTGGCGGTGGGCAGCGGGGGCACGATCGTTGGGAGCGTGGATGGCGGTAAGACCTGGGATTCTCGCGCCGGCGGCACGACGAACCATTTCCTGTCCGTACATTTCGCCGCAGACGGCTTGCGCGGTTGGGCGGTGGGCTTAGGGGGCAGGATCGTTGGGAGCGTGGATGGCGGCAAAACCTGGGATGCTCGGGACAGCGGTACGACGAACCACTTTCTGTCCGTGCATTTTGCCGCCGATGCTCTGCGCGGCTGGGCGGTGGGCGGTTGGGGCGCGATCGTTGTGAGCGTGGATGGCGGCAAAACCTGGGATGTTCGGAATAGCGACACGACGAACGATCTCGGGTCCGTGCATTTCGCCTCAGACGGCCTGCGCGGCTGGACGGTGGGTGAGCGGGGTACGATCGTTGCGACCATGGACGGCGGTAAAACCTGGGATGCGCGGGCCGGCGGCACGACAAGCAATCTCCGATCCGTGCATTTCGCGGCCAATGGCCTGCGCGGCTGGGCAGTGGGCGCAGGAGGCACGATCGTTGGGAGCGTGGATGGCGGCAAAACCTGGGATGCGCGGTCCAGCGGCACCACGAACGATCTCCATTCCGTGCAATTCGCCGCCGACGGCCAGCGCGGCTTGGCGGTGGGCAGCAGGGGCACGATCGTTGGGAGCGTGGATGGTGGTAAGACCTGGGACACTCGGCCCAGCGGCACGATGAGCCATTTCCTGTCCGTGCATTTCGCCTCCGACGGCCAGCGTGGCTGGGCGGTAGGCTTCGGGGGCACGATCGTTGTGAGCGTGGATGGCGGCAAAACCTGGGAGTCTCGGCCAAGCGGCACGACGAACGATCTAGCCCATCTTATTCATCGTGATTTTGGGCGAGCGATGATCTGACCTGCGGACGCGGTATCTCGGCGCGCAATTTCATCGCCAATACGGCTCGTATCTGTTGGGCGTGAGGGGTGTCGGTGTCAGGTGTGTTCGAGGCACATTGCC
>CANJLW010000047.1 GCA_947475245.1 Acetobacteraceae bacterium
CAATCGTTCTCCTGATCAGATGCGACCGCTCTCGCTCGCTTGCGCTCATCGATAAACGCTCTTCCGACATTCGATCCCCACTTCGGACGTAGACCCAGAGGGGACATTCTAGCTTTGCAGGAAGGGGACATTCTCGCGTTGCGGTAACAAGGAAGCCGTCCCATCTTTCGCGCTACCCGAGGCCGTGGCACGCTGGCCCCATGCGCATTCATCTCCATAATCCCACCGACGACCCGCTGTTCGACTTCTCGTTGCCGATGTGGCACGCCGCCGCCGCCCGCGCGCCGGATGTGGGCCAGGGACACGACGTCACCGTCGGGACAACCGCCGAAGACTTCGCCGCTGCCATCGCGGAAGCCGAGGTTCTGATCTGCGATGCCGGCGTCGTGAAGCGCTACTTCCCCTGCTCCGCGCCGAACCTGAAGCTGCTGTTCTTGACCAACGCCGGTCTGGATCGCCTCGCGCCCTACGATTGGCTGCCCGCGGGCACGGTGCTGATGAACAATCGCGGCACCCATGCCGCCAAGTCCGGCGAATTCGGCATCATGTCGCTGTTGATGCTGGCCAACCGCGTTCCCCAGATGGTGACGCATCAGCGCGCCGGGCGCTGGCAGAAACTCTGGGGCGCGGTCGCGTCGCAACGGCACGTCACCGTCGTCGGACTGGGCACGCTGGGCGGGGCCATCGCCGAACAGGCGGCACGCTTCGGCATGGATGTCACCGGCGTGCGCGCCAACCCGTCGCCCCATCCACATTGCGCGCGAGTCCTGGGACAAGACCAACTCGACGCGGTGCTGACGGAAACCGAGTTCCTGGTGCTGGCCTGCCCGCTGACCGCGCGCACCCGAGGCCTGATCGATCGCCGCCGCCTGGGCCTGCTGCCGTCCGGGGCGGGCATCGTCAACATGGGGCGCGGTGAGTTGCTGGATCAGGACGCGCTGTGCGACAGCCTGGATAGCGGCCATCTGTCGGGCGCGGTCCTGGATGTCTTTGTCCCGGAACCGATCCCCGACGGCCATCGTCTCTGGACCACGCCGAACCTGATCGTCAGCCCGCACACCTCGGCCGACGACCCCGCGACCTATAACCCCTACAGTCTTGATATCTTCCTGCAAAACCTGCGCGCCTATAACGCCGGTCTGCCCCTGCCGAACCGTTTCGATATCGATCGCGGCTACTGACGGAGTCCATGCCATGAAGTTCTATTGTTTCCCCAAGGCCGACGGCATCGACACGCTGGAACTGCGCGAGGCGCCGACGCCAAAGCCGGGTCGCGGTCAGATTCTGGTGCGGATGAAGGCGGCGTCGCTGAATTATCGCGATCTGAACGTCGCCGCCGGACGCGCCGCGCGCGGCACCCTGCCGCCGAACCTCGTGCCGCTGTCCGATGGCGCGGGAGAGGTCGTCGAGATCGGTCCCGACGTCACCCGCGTCAAACCGGGCGACCGTGTCGCCGGACTGTTCATGCAGAACTGGCTGGGCGGCGAAATCGAAGCCTTCCACGCCGACAGTTCTCGCGGCGGCGCGATCGACGGCGTGCTCGCGGAATACGTGGTGTTCGATCAGGACGGCGTCGTGACGCTGCCGGAGCATCTTAGCTACGAAGAAGGCGCGACCTTGCCCTGCGCCGGCGTCACCGCCTGGAACGCGCTTTATGCCGGCCGCCCGCTGCGTGCTGGGGAAACCGTGCTGATCCTGGGCACCGGCGGGGTGTCGATCTTCGCGCTGCAACTGGCCCGCGCCGCCGGGGCGCGCGTCATCGCCACCTCTTCCTCCGACGCCAAACTCGCCCAGGCCGCGGCCCTCGGCGCAACCGACGGCATCAATTACCGGGCTTTCCCGGAATGGCAGATCAAGGTTCAGGAACTCACCAATGGGCGCGGCGTCGATCACGTCGTGGAAGTCGGCGGCGCGGGCACGCTGGCGCGCTCGGTCGAGGCCGCGCGTATCGGCGGGCAGGTGCATCTGATCGGCGTTCTGACGGGCGGGGAAATCAATCCCACCCCGATCCTGCGCCGTAACATCCAACTGCGCGGCATCTATGTCGGATCGCGGCAGATGTTCGACGCGATGAACCAGTCGATCGCCCTGAACGGCATTCGCCCCGTCATCGATCGCGTGTTCGCCTTCGAAGACGCCAAGGACGCCTATCGTCACCTGAAAGGCCAGACCCATGTCGGGAAGGTCGTCATTCGCATCGGGTAGCGCGCTTGGTTGAACCGCCCCCCTCGACGGAGGATGAACTGAACGCGCTGCGGCGCGAAAACCGAATGTTGCGAGAGGCATTGGACGCCATCGACGGAACCGTCGTCGTCTATGACGCCGATAATCGCTACGTGATGGGCAACAAAGCCTACCACGACTTCTTTCCGCACCTGCCGCCCGATACGGACCTCGGCGGCAAAACCTATGCCGAGGTTTTGTCGCTGTCGGTCGCGGCCCGCGCGACCGTCGTGCCGTTCAGCGATCCCGACGCGTTCATGGAGCGTCGGGTTCAGGAAATGAGCGGCGAACCCCCGCCGCCGCGCGAAACCTTCGACGCCCGCCGGAACCGCTGGTACATGATCCGCGTGCGCCGCACGGAAACCGGCATTCGCGTCGCGCTGCGGGTCGATATCACCGAGCAGAAAGCCATGCAGGCCGATCTGGAACGCGCCAGGGCCGGCGCGGATCAGGCCAATCAGGCGAAATCCCGCTTCATCGCCAATGTCAGCCACGAACTGCGCACGCCGCTGAACGCCGTCATCAACTTCGCGCGCCTGCTGGAAGATGAAATTCACGGCCCCCTCGGCGCCGAACCCTACCGCGAATACGCCCAGCGCATCCACGAAAGCGGTCGCCATTTGCAAAGCCTGATCGAGGAAGTGCTCGAACTCTCCCACGCCGATCCCACGCTGCCCGAAAGTCGGGGAACGCCGATCAATCTGCGCGGGCTGATCGCTTCCGTCGGGCGGACGATCCAGCAGCAGAACGCCACCCGCGGGGTTGGCCTGGATGTGACGCTGCCACCCGATCTGCCCTCGGTCCTGGGCGATCAGGCGCGCCTGCGCCGCGTGCTCACGACGCTGATCGCGCGCGCCATCCATGTCTCGGAACCCGGCGCGACCGTGCATGTGCGCGCTTCTCTCGGCGACGCCGGAGGCCCGGAAATCGTCGTCGAGGACTCCGCCCCCGCCGGCCCTGAGTCAGGATTTTCCGATACGGACTCCTGGCGCTCCGCCCGTTCCGATGTGCTGTCCGGCGTCGCTCTCGGCCTGCCGATGATGCGCCATATCGTCGACCTGTTTGGCGGCACCCTGCTGATCGAGGCTGCGCCGACAGGCGGCACAATCGCCACGATCCGACTGCCGGCGGAGCGTGTGATCCGGTAAAGCCCCGCTCGGCTTGCCGATTGACCATCGTGCCGAAACCTCGCGACACTGGTTCGCTTACCCGCACACGAGGTTTTCCCATGACGCCGCAACCGTTTCGCCTGCATGTCGACGACGCCGATATCGCCGATCTGCGCGATCGACTGGCGCGGACGCGTCTGCCCGATCAGGCACCGGGTGCGCCGTGGGCCTATGGGACGGATGTGGACTATCTGCGCGACCTCATCGCCTATTGGCGCGCCGACTTCGACTGGCGGGCGCAGGAGGATAGGCTGAACGCGTTCCCGCAGTTCAAGGTCGCCCTGCATGGCATCGATCTGCATTATCTGCATGTGCCGGGCGTGGGGCCGAACCCGAAGCCGTTGTTGCTGCTGCATGGTTGGCCGGGATCGGTGTTCGAATTCATCGACATCGTTCCGCGACTGACCAACCCGGCCCTGTTCGGCGGCAACCCGGACGATGCCTTCACCGTGATCGCGCCGTCGCTGCCCGGCTTCGGTCTGTCCTTCAGCCCCAACCAGAAGCGCTTCAGTCATCTGGAAATGGGGGCGTGCTTCACCGATCTGATGACGAACGTCCTGGGGTTTCCCCGCTTCGCGGTCCAGGGCGGGGATTGGGGCGCGATCATCGCCTCCGCCATGGGGGTGAACCATGCGGCGCAGGTCGCTTGCATCCATCTGAACCTGCTGCCCCTGCGTCCCGATGTTCCGCTGTCGCCCAATCCGACGCCGGAGGAAACGCGCTATGCCGCCAACGTGACGGCGTGGATGAAGGAGGAAGCCGGCTATCAATGGATCCAGGGCACGCGCCCGCAGACCCTGGCATTCGGCCTGACGGATTCCCCGGCCGGCCTCGCGGCCTGGATCGTCGAGAAATTCCGCGCATGGTCGGATTGCGACGGCAACGTCGAAAGCGCATTCTCCCGCGATCACATCCTGGCGAATATCGCGCTCTACTGGTTCACCGGCGCGATCGGGTCTTCCTTCTGGCCGTACTACACGCGCTTGCATGGGGCATGGGCGATTCCCGATGGGCATACCGTCGATGTGCCCACGGGCTACGCGGCGTTCCCGCGGGAGAACCGCGGGCCGCCCCCGCGATCGATCGCCGAGAAAACCTATACCGACATCCGGCATTGGACCGAGATGGCAAAGGGCGGCCATTTCGCGGCCATGGAGCAACCGGAAGCCCTGGCGAAGGATGTTCAGACCTTCTTCCGGCCTCTCCGCAGTACCTTCTAGCCGAACCAGGCCGGCAGCTTTGTCGTGAATTCCGGGGGACTTGCGAACCGCCCGGAACGGATTAACGCTGTCCGCCAGAAGAATGCGGGAGTAGCGACCATGGAATTCGGCATGTTCCACGAATTTCAACGCCGTCCGGGTCAGACCGAGGCGGATGCCTTTACCGAATCGTTCCAGTTGGTCGACGCCGCTGAAACCGCGGGCCTGGATGTCATGTGGCTCGCGGAATTGCACACCGCGCCCGAGCGTTCGGTGCTCGCCGCCCCGCTGACCATCGCCAGTGCCATCGCCATGCGCACGAAGCGCATGAAGATCGGCATCGCGGTGCAGGTCCTGCCGCTGTGCCACCCGCTGCGCATCGCCGAGGAAGCCGCCACCGTCGATCACATCAGCCATGGTCGCCTGATCTTCGGTATCGGCCGCAGCGGCTTTCCGCGCACCTATCAGGCCTACGGCATCTCCTATGCCGAAAGCCGGGAGCGTTTTGCCGAGGTGACGGAAATCCTCAAGCGCGCCTGGACGCAGGAAACCTTCTCGTTCCACGGTCAGTTCTACAATTTCGATAACGTCTGCCTGGTCCCCAAACCGTACCAGGCCCCGTATCCGGAACTGCGCGTCGCCGTGAACAGCCCCGATACGTTCCAGCAGACCGGCGAACAGGGCATGCCGATCTTCGTCGCCACCCGCCTGGGCGATCTGAACGAACTCGTGCCCAATTTGCGCGTTTACCGCGAAGCCTGGGCCGCCGCCGGCCATCCCGGCAACGGCAAGGTCTACCTGCGCGTGCCCGTCTACGTCGCGGAGACCGAGCGTCAGGCGCGCGAGGAGCCGCAAGAAAGCGTCATGCACTTCTTCAAATATCTGGGCGAACGGATCGAGGCATCCGCGGCGCTGGAAGGCGCGCGCGCCATCGAAAACCGCGCCGAACGCGGCGCGCGCCTGATGTCGATCGACTACGAGGAGGTCATGCGCAGCAAGATCGTCGTCGGCACCCCCGCCATGGTCGCCGATCGGCTGGCCGCCCTGCGAGAGGAACTCGGCCTGTCCGGCATTCTCGCGGAATTGAACTGCGGCATGCGCATCCCGCACGGCCAGGTCGAAAACTCCCTGCGCATGATGTGCGAGCAGGTGATCCCCCGCTTCCGTTGAAGGTCAGCTTCTGGCGGGCATGTCAAACGTGCGGGCGCCGATCTCCCGCGGCATCGGCGCCAACCACGGTGCCGCCGCCAGAGTCGCGCGCGCGTCCGCCAGCCCATGCGCCCATCGCGCGCGCATCGTTTCCCGACTGAACTCAAATCCCTTGCTTGGTCCCTGGGTTTCCGTCGGGCGATAGGTCAGTTCCACGATATCCATCGTCGTGACGCAGCCAAATTCATACAATGACCGCGCTTCCGGGGTCGAGCGCAGCGCATCGGGCAGTTGTTCCAACAAGCCATTGATCGTGTGCCGCAGGTCGTGCGTCCGGCGCTGCGCCTCTGTCGCCGAACGCGTGCGGCTGGAATAGCGGATGTCCTTGTCCCGCTCGTTCACCTCTTCCAGGTTCGTCGGTGCCCTGCCTTCCGGCGCGAACAGATCGACCTGAAATGTCAGCCGACTGCGGCGCGGCACGTAATCCAGCACATATTGCAGCGGCGTGTTGGACACCAGACCGCCGTCCCAGTACAGCGCGCCGTCGATCTCCACCGGCGCGAAACCCGGCGGCAGCGCGCCGCTGGCCATGATGTGTTCGGCGCGCAATGCCATCGTCGCGCTGTCGAACCAGACCATGTCGCCGGTTCTCACGTTCACCGCGCCCACGCTCAGCCGCGTCTCGCCGCGATTGATCCGATCGAAATCGACCAGCCGTTCCAACGTCGTTTTCAATGCCGAGGTATCGTAGAAACTGGTCGGCGATGACCCGAACAGCCATCCGCCCGGGGACCTCGGGGAGAAAAATCCCGGCTGCCCAAACATCAACGCGTTCAACGATCCGGCCTGACCGCCGCCGAACGTGGCCCAGTTCCCCGGCCAGAACGCCGCCGGCGCGGTGATCGTCTCCCAGAAATCGCGCAGCGCCGCCACTTGCCTGTCCGGCGGATTACCCGCGATCAGGGCGGCGTTGATCGCGCCGATGGAAATCCCGGCGATCCAGTCCGGCCGATACGCCGACCCGGCGATCGCCTCGAACACCCCGGCCTGATAACTGCCCAGCGCGCCGCCGCCTTGCAGAACAAGCCCGACCGCCTTGTCATAGGATGCCGGACGGGAAGGATATGCGATGTTGGCCATGCCGAATTCCAATCCGCGGAACGTGATGTGCGGAGTGGACTCGGCAAACCCCCAACCGTTACCGCCGCATCAGCAGCGGCGGTACGGCCTGCGGATCGAACGGATGCGCCGCCGCAACCTCCGGACGGAACGCGCCCACCCCAAGCCCGGGGGCCGTCGTCACCTCGTAGTGCCCATCGACCGGTCGCGGCGCGTTTTCCACCAGATCGAACCGCCACGGCACGTCGAACGCACAGCACGATTCCTGCGAAAACACATTGGTCGTGCACGTATCCAGTTGCAGCGCCGCCGCCGTCGCCACCGGGCCGAACGGATTATGGAACGATACCGGCACATACAACGCATCCGCCATCGCCGCGATTTTCTTTGCCTCCATGATCCCGCCGACATGGACGATATCCGGCTGCAACACATCCACCTCGTGAGTCTCCAGCACCGCCTGGATCGACGACCGGCTTAAACACCGCTCCCCCGTCGCCAACCGGGTCCGGATATTCCGCCCCACCGCCGCCAAAGTCGCCGAACTGTCGGGATCGCTCGGCTCCTCGAACCAATACAGCCCGTACGGCTCCATCGCCTGCGCGATGGCGATGGCGGAGGCCGGGCTGAAGCGCCCGTGACCGTCGATCATCAGATCGACCATCGGCCCCACCGCCTCGCGCGCCGACCGCACGCGCCCCCCGGCACGCTCGATGGCGGATCGGTCGGGGTCGCGAGCGGTTGTGTCGAACGGATCGAATTTCAGCCCGCGATACCCGGCGTTCGCCGCCGCCCGCGCGGCTTCGGAAATTTCGCTTTCGGAAAAGCCGACCCGGTGCCAGCCCAACGCATAGGCCGGAATCCGTTCGTCGCGCACCCGCCCGCCCAGCAATGCGTAAACCGGCACGCCCAATGCCTTGCCGACGATATCCCAACACGCCATCTCGATTGCCGCGATGGCGCTGTTCACGATCGGACTGCGGGCGAATTCGTGACGGACGGTTTCATTCACCAGCCGTTCCGTATCGAACGCCGATCGGCCGATCGCATGCCCGTCCGCCAACCGCGCGATGGCCTCGGCGATGCCCTGGGGTTGATGCTCCATCGATCCTTCGCCGATCCCGTCGATCCCGTCATCGGTTTCCACATGGGCAAAGACGCAGTTGCGCCACCCCATGCCCACGACGTACGGCGTGACCCGCGTGATTCGGCAGTGCTGCATGATTTCCCCCGGCCCTTCGTTGCAGGCTATCCTCCGCCGACAGGAACCGCCAGAAAGGATTGCCCCAAATGTCCGCAGCCAACTCGTTCAAATTCGTGATGCTGCCGCCGCAAACCGAAACCACGCGTAGCTGGGCGCGCGAACTGGCCGCCGCCGTGCCCCAGGCCCGGATCGTCGTGGCCGAGGATGCCGCCACCGCCGAATCCGAAATCGTCGACGCCGACGCCGCCTTCGGATGGCTCGGCAAGGACCTGTTGGCGAAGGCAAAGCGCCTGCGCTGGCTGCAGGCACCGCAAGCCGCCCCCGCCGCCGGCTACTACTATCCCGAACTGATCGCGCACGATCTGACCGTTACCAACTTTCGCGAAATCTTCAACGACCATATCGGCGCGCATATCCTGTCGTTCGTCCTGGCATTCGCGCGCGGCCTGCACGTCTATATCCCGCAACAATTACGCCGGGAGTGGAAAAAGCCGGCCGAGGATCTGGGCGTCGTTCACCTGCCGGAAGCCACCGCCCTGATCGTCGGCGTCGGCGGCATCGGCGCCGAAGCCGCCAGGTTGCTGTCCGCCTTCGGGGTCACCGTCCTGGCCACCGACGCCAGGCGCGGCGCACCGCCCGCCGGTGTCGCCGAACTGCACCCGCCCGAAGCGCTGGATACCCTGCTGCCGCGCGCCGACTTCGTTATTTTGACCGTGCCGCACACCCCGGCGACCGAGGGCTTCTTCAACCGCGCCCGCTTCCAGGCCATGAAGCCGTCCGCGTTCTTCATCAATATCGGCCGCGGCATGACCACGCGGCTCGACGATCTCGTCGCCGCGCTGAACGCCAACGAAATCGCCGGGGCCGCGCTCGATGTCTACGAAATCGAACCCCTGCCGGCGGAGCATCCGCTCTGGACCATGCAAAACGTCCTGCTGACCCCGCATATGGCGGGATACGGCCCGTATCTGAACAACCGGCGCTTCCAGATCGTCGTCGATAACTGCAAAGCCTTTGCCGAGGGCAAGGCGCTGCGCAATCCCGTCGATAAGTCGTCCTGGTTCTGAAATAAGGCATCGCATGAACACGATCGTCGTCACCTACCGTCAGGAACCCGCCGAACGCGCCGCCCTGATCGACGCGCTCAGCGGAACAGCCGACCCCATCTGGCTGACGGACCTGGATGACCAGGCCCGCGCCGCCGCCCTGGGCAACGCAACCGTCATCCTGGCGCGCAACACCGCCAAGGAACTGCGCCCCCACGAACCCGCGCTGATCGGCAAGCCCCGCCTGATCCAGTTCATCAACGCCGGCATCGACTTCGTCCCGCTGAACGCGCTGCCGGCGGGCATCCCGATCGCCAGCAACGGCGGCGCTTATGCCGAACCGATGGCCGAACACGCGCTCGCCCTGACACTGGCGGCGGCGAAACGGCTGCTGGTGGAGCACGCGGAACTGACGCGCGGTGCTTTCAACCAGGGCACACGCAATCGCATGCTGATGGGCAAGACCTGCGGCATCCTCGGCTTCGGCGGCATCGGCGTCGCCACCGCCCGCCTTATGCGCGCGATCGGCATGCGTGTGCATGCCATCAACCGCCGAGGCGCAAGCGAGGAGCCAACCGACTGGATCGGCACCGTCGATCAACTGGACGAACTGCTCGCCGCCGCCGACGTGCTCGTGATCGCCACCCCGCTGTCCCCGCAAACTCTGGGTATGATCGGGGCGGCGCAATTGGCGCGGATGAAGCCGGACGCCATCCTGGTCAACCTCGCGCGCGGAGAGGTCGTCGACGAGGCCGCGCTGTTCGCCCATCTTCAGGCCAACCTGCGGTTCATCGCCTGCATCGATGCCTGGTGGATCGAGCCGGTGCGCCACGGCGTGTTCCGGATGGATCAGCCGTTCCTGACGCTGCCGAATGTCATCGGCTCACCGCACAACTCCGCCTCGGTCCCCGGCGTCGCGGCGGCCAGCCTGCGGCGCGCCGTGATCAACATTCGGCGCGCTTTGGCGGGGGAAACGCCGCATTACCTGATCGGCGTCAACGAACGCATGATGTAGCGGCCGGTCGCCTATCCCCGGCCAAGCATGTCCAACGCGGGCAGGCGTGTGCCGAGATCGCCGAGCATGCCGAGCAAGCTTTTGGCGACCGAGTCGTTCGGGATATCGATGCCGCCGCCGATCCGGTCGATCCAATCGCTCGCGCTGTCGCACACCCCCTGCTGCACCGCATCGAGCAGGTCCGCCAGCGGCGTTTGTTCCGGTTCGGGTGCCGGGGCAGGGGCCACGAACTCCGGACTCGCCGCCGAACCCAGACCGATCGACGGGCTGATCGTCGTGCTGCTCAGCAACACGGCGGATGACGGCGCGGCCGCGGTGTCGATCGCGAAGCCCAGCGTGTTCAACAACGTCCGATCGGTGTCGGAGAAGCTGTAGCCGATGCCCGTGGACAGTAGGGCGTTCGACACGTCGTTGCCCATCGTCGTGCCCCAGTCCGCGATGTCGCCCGCGACGGCGAAGTCGCCCAGGTTGGTGACGCCGCCGTCGATCGAGAAATACGACGCCCCCGTGCCCGCAACCGCCGGCACATGCGGCGCGCTGTAGCGATACAGGTCCAGCGCCGTCGGCAGGCTGCCGTAAGACACGCGGCCCAGCGCGTGGAAGATTTCATGTTCGGCCAGGCCGATGAAATCGAACTTCCCGTCCACCGCGCGATTGTTCGGATCGTAGCTGAACATCGTTCCGTATGGATCGGCGGCGAAGCCGACGGACCCGTCGATCGCCGTCGCGTCTCCGGCAATCGCCCCCAGCGCCTTGGCCTGGGCACCCGGCACGAACACGCTGCCGCCGGCGGGCGCGGTCAGATTATCCAGCGCCGTCTGAATCGCCCCCGATGTATTATGCGCGGCCAGACTGGCTTTGTACTGATCGAAGGTCAGGAAGACGCCGGAATCGATATACGCCTCTCCCAACAAGCCCGATCCCAACGCCGCCCCGCGCACATCGCCATAGCCGACGCGAAGGTTGATGGTGATCGGGTTGGTAATCAGCGAGTCGAAATAATGCGCCGCGTATTCCACCGCCGTCTTGAACCCGGCCGGTGCCTGCGCGACGCTGCTGTCCCACACCAGATTGATCACCGGTGGGCGACCGGTGATCACCTCGGGAGCCTGCAACCGGTCGATGGTGAACGTGCCGGTCATCAATCCGATGGCGGCGCTGTCGGCGGCATAGCGCCCATCGGTCATCGTCAGGGTTTGCCCGCTGTCGGTCACCGCGATGACCGTTAACTCGCCGCTCGCGGCCAGGGTTTGCAGCAGGTCGAGGCTGGTGCCCACATTGGCCAGCGTGTCGCTGACGCTCAGATGCGTCACCCGCGCGTCGGCGGCGACCGTCGTGGCGGCGGCGGCCGGCACCCCCGTCACCGTGACCGTATCGGCGGCATTCAACTTGCCCAGCACCGCCGCGTAGCTTTGATAGCGCGCGTAATCGATCGTCAGCACCGACCCGCCGGTGACGTCGAACGATGTCATCTTGGTGCTTCCGGCGATCCCGGCCAGGTTCGTTGCGATGTTCGCCGACGTGTCGCTGACGGCGAAGGATCCCACCAGGGCATTCGCCTGCAACGTCGCCGCGTTCGCCGCCGGCACGGCCGAAACCGCGTATGTCGCGGTCTTCGGCAGCTTGGCCAGCACGGTTTTGTCCGCGCCATACTGCGTATAGGTCATCGTGATCGGCCCGCTGTCGGTCAACGCGATCGTCGTCAGCTTGGTATCCGCGTTCAACGCGTTCAAGGCGGCGGAAACCTGGGCCGATCCGTCGACGACGGCGAACGTCGCGACCTTGGCATTGCTCTGCAACGCCGCGGCGTTGGCGACGCTGACGCCGGAAACCGCGTATTTCACGGTGGACGCCAGTTTGCCCAGCACGAACTTGTCATTGGTGTACTGGGTATAGGTCATCGTCACCGACCCCGAATTGGTCAGCTTGATCGACGACAGCCGCGTATCGGCGTTCAACGCATCCAGCGCGGCGGACACCGCCGCCACCGTGTCGGAAATCGCGAACGACGCCACCTTGGCCGCAACCTGCATCGCCGCCGCGTTCGCCACCGTCACGGCGGAAACCGCATACGTCGCCGTAGCCGGCAACTTTGCCAGCACCGTCTTATCGTTCAGGTACTGCGTATAGGTCATCGCCACCGCCGCCGTGTCTGTCAGCGCGATCGTGGTCAGCTTGGTCGCGGCATTCAGCGTGTCGAGCACCGCCGAAATCCTCGACGCCGTATCGGTGACTGTGAAGGACAGCACCGCCGCGTTCGACTGCACGCCCGAAGCCGCGCTGCCCGTCACGGCGGAGACGACATACTTCGCCGAGGACGGCAGCTTCGCCAGCACCGTCTTGTCCGCCGTGTACTGCGTATACGTCATCGTCAGCGGCGCCGTGTCGGTCAACACGACCGAGGTCAGCTTCGTAGCGGCGTTCAGCGCGTTCAGCGCCGCCGAAACCTCCGCCGACGAACCCGTCACGGTAAAGGACTTCACCTGCGATTTCGCCTGCAACGCCGTCGCCTGCGCCGTGCTCGCCCCAAGCACCGCCAGGGTGGACGCCGCCATCAACGCCACGACGGCCGCATCGTTCGTATAGGCCGCATAGGCGATCGTCACCGCCGCGCCGTCGCTGACCGCGATCGCCGTAATCTTGCCCGCCGCCGCCAAGGGCCGCAGCGCGTCGAAATTCGCCGCGATCGTCGCCGCCGTATCGCTGATTTGCACAGCCGCCATGGTGGGATCGGCCGCATAGGCGGCCAGCGCGTCGGCGACACCGATCCCCGCGATAACGGGTGCGACGGGGGCTGTGGTTGTCCTGGCCATGAAACTCTCCGATGGGTCGGCTGTGCCGCGCGAGGTGGGGGAACGACGTCAGGTGTTCATCAGCATGGCGGGCGCAGCCTTAACGGCTGGTTTCGTTCCGGTTGTGCGGACTGATCGCGAAGCAGATTGTCATGGCTCGACCTGAATGTTTCAAAAATTCAACACGACATATCTATTTTTGGATAATCGTCGTATAATTGCGTAATATCGCCGCCCCGCGCCGCCGTCAACAAAAGACAACCCGTCGCGCATACAAAAAAACCTCTCCCGCGCCCGGAAGAGGTTCCGATCATCCTGCGCTCCCCGTCAGGGAAGCGCGGCAATCTCCGTCACAGCAAAAATTCTACCCCGGCATCGCAATCCGCCGGCCCGCGCCCTTGGGCAACGTCGCCGGCCTGAACCGCCGCACCGCCTCGCTCAGCGACGCCTGCAAATCCGCCGGAAACGGCGCGACCTTGCGCACCCGCATGTCGATATGCAGCGACATGATCTCCTGCACCGCCGAACGCTCTCCGCTGTCGACGTGATACATCTCGTGGAAATAATGCACCCGCTTGGCGTCGGCGCCCAACAGCATCGACCGCACCAGCAGCTTGTCGCCCAGATGCACCTCGCGCTCGTAGACCGTATGAGTCTCCGCCGTGAAGCTCGAATTCCCCGAGGCCTCCCGATACGCGTTGCCGATCCCAAGCGTGTCGTACAGCTTGTCGGTCGCGAGGTCGAACACCACGACGTAGAACGCAAGGTTCATGTGCCCGTTGGAATCGATCCACTCCGGCCGGACAACATCTTCATAATCGGTGATATATTGGGTCATGCTGCGCCGCACCTTGTTCACGAAGACAGGCTCGGTCAAGCTCCACCGTATGAACACGAACGATAAACCCGCCGATGCGTGAACAAGACGGCCTGCCGCTGCCCGAACGACGCCGAGCGATTGTGACGATTGGGATTGCTGTGGCGATCTCGGTCCTGAGCACGTCCGTCGCCAACATCGCCTTGCCGACGATGGCCCTGGAACTCGGGACATCGCCCTCGCAATCCATCTGGATCGTCAACGCCTATCAACTGGCCGTCACCGTCAGCCTGCTGCCGATGGCCGCTCTCGGCGATATCTACGGCTATCGCGTGGTCTATCTCTGGGGCCTAGCGCTGTTCACGATCTCCTCGCTGGCCAGCGGCATGGCGGACTCCTTCGGCCTGCTCGTCGCCGCGCGGGTCGGGCAGGGTCTGGGTTCGGCGGGAATCATGAGCGTCAATACCGCGCTCGTCCGCTTCCTGTTTCCCCGCGCCCAGCTTGGCCGAGGCATCGCCGCCGTCACCTTTGTCGTCGCCGTGTCCTCCGCCGCCGGCCCGTCGGTCGCCGCGGCGATCCTGTCGGTCGCCTCCTGGCACTGGCTGTTTACCTTCAACGTGCCGCTCGGCGTGCTCGCCTTCGCGTTGGCGCTGAAATCCGTGCCGCACACGCCGAAATCCGGCCATCCCTTCGATTTCGCCAGCGCGGCGCTGAACGCAATGATGTTCGGGCTGCTGTTCGTCGGCCTCGACGGAGTCGGCCACGGCCAGACCGCCCCGGTGATCGCGGCGGAACTGATCGCCGGAGTCATTGCCGGCTACGTCCTGATCCGGCGGCAAACCAAACTGGCCGCGCCGCTGCTGCCGATCGATCTGTTCCGTCTGCCGATCTTCGCGCTGTCGGTCGGCACCTCGATCTGCTCTTACGCGGCGCAGACCATCGCCTATCTGGCGTTGCCGTTCTATTTCCAGGTCGCCGGCGGCATGTCGCAGTCGCATATCGGTTTGCTGATCACGCCATGGCCCGCCGTCGTCGTCTTCGTTGCCCCGCTGGCCGGCCGGCTGTCGGATAAGTACCCGGCGGGATTGCTGGGCGGCTGCGGCCTTGCCGTGCTGACCGTCGGCCTGCTGCTGGCGATGTCGCTGCCGCCCGACGCCGCCTTCGTCGATGTCGTGTGGCGCCTGATGGTGTGCGGCATCGGCTTCGGCTTCTTCCAGTCGCCGAACAACCGCACGCTGATCGCCGCCGCCCCCAGAAATCGATCCGGCGCCGCCAGCGGCGTGCTCTCCACCGCTCGGCTGACCGGACAGACCATCGGCGGCGTGGTCGTCGCCCTGGTCTTCGCCTTCACCCATGGCGACATCGCCCAGGGCGTGGGCCTGGCATTGACCGCCGGAGCCTGCTTCGCGGGCTTTGCCTGCGTGGTCAGCTTCCTGCGCCTGTCGCAACCGCACCCAGTATAAAACCGCGCTTTCGCGGGATGTGCGAAATGCCACATCCCGCGTCCCAACCCCGGCTTTAGCCTTACGACAGTTCGGCGCGTGTTGCCCCCCGCAAGGGCAGCATGACCCTGATCGTCTGGGAAGCTCGGGGAAATCCTGATGTTGCCATTCCGCACGGTACCGCCGTTGACCGCCGCCCGTGCGCCCAATCGGCGGCGATCCGGCCCCCGAGAACACAGCGAACGACCTTTTCGTCCAGCCTCCTCCAAGGTCGCGCGCCGACGCGGATGGGCACCGATCAACCGCGCGCGCGCACAGGAACCAAACCATGAAGCGGATCATATCCTTTGCCGTGGCACTGGCGGCGCTGACTGCCCTGTCCACAGGGCGAAGCCACGCTGTCCCCGGCAACCTCTACGTCCTGAACAACACCAACAGCACGATCGAAACCTACACTCCCGCCGGATCGGGATCGGTGTTTACGAGCGTCGGCCTCAGCAACGCCCACGCGCTTGCTTTCGGGCCGGACGGCAATCTCTATGCCGCGAACCGCGGCGGCAACTCGATCGTGCGCTATACGCCGGGCGGCGCGGTTTCCACCTTTACGAACACGGGATTGAACCAGCCGAGCGGGCTTGCGTTCGACAGCAGTGGGAATCTGTATGCGTCGAACTACGGGAACAATACGATTGAGAAATTCACCCCTGGCGGCGTCGCATCGGTCTTCGCCAATTCCGGTCTGAACGGCCCGGTCGGCATGGCGTTCGACTCCAGCGGGAACCTGTTCGTTGCCAGCAATAACGGAACCATCCAAAAGATTACGCCGGGTGGGACGGTGACGCAATTTGCCAACACGGTTTCATTTGGCGGTGGTCCGTACGATCTGGCCTTCGACGCCGCCGGCAATCTCTTTACCACGATCAACGGTGCCGCCAAGATCGTGAAATACACGCCGGCCGGGGTCGGAACGTTGTTCGCCAACACGCTGATGAACAATCCCACCGGCCTGGCCTTTGACGCCGCCGGCGATTTGTTTGTAGTCAATTTCAACGGCAACACGATCGACAAGTTCACCCCCGCCGGTGTCGGATCGGTGTTCGCCAGTTCCGGCCTCAGCGGCCCGGTCGATATCGTCTTCGACAATTCTACCGCCGTGCCGGAACCCGCCTCGCTCGCGGTGCTGGGCACCGGACTCGTCGGCTTCGCGGCCATGCGCCGCCGCCGAGCAGCATAAATCTTTCAGGTATTGTCTGAAGAAGACCGAGCGGCCCCCCAGGTCCGCTCGGCTTTTTTTGAGCGCGCGCCATTGGTTCGGGGTGTGCGGAATCCCACATCCCGCGGCCCGTCGCGCCGTTAGCCTGCATACGGATCGGAGAAGTGAAACCGATTTTGTGGGCAATAAAAGGGGATCATCATGTTTCATGCGTCAAACGAATACAGCGCCGGACAATCCGTCGCGAAGCGTCTTCCGCTGCGTGCCGGTCTGTTCGGCACGCTCGCGCTGCTGACCGCCGCGCCCGCCTCCGCCGTGACGGTGACGCTGATGAACCCGACGACCAAGGACGGATCGTTTGAGTCCGCTACCGGCTTCATTGCCGCACCGTTCACGTTGTCACCGGTCTGGACTGTTACCAACACCATTCCCGGCGAAGGCTTTGTGATCGTCAACACACCGGGCGCCCCCGTGCAACTCGCCTCCGACGGCAGTAAGGGCATCGGTGGGGATTTGGGAATCACGACCGCGACATCCGCCAGCCTGTTCGGAGGCGGTTATACCTCGGTCGCCGCCGGCGACGTGTTCACCTGGTCGTTCCAGATCAACTCGCACCACGCCGCGTCCAGCGGCGTGCTCAAGCTGAATTTCGGCGCCGGCGATATCCAAACCATCGGTTCCGGTAACGCGGGCGACACCGATCTGTCGACCTTCCTCACACGATCCGGCACCTATACCGCCACCGCGACGGATGCGGCGGCAGGCGCGCTGAGCGTGATCTTCAGCCTCACCGTCGACAGCATCGGCGGCGCGGTCTACGGCGACAACATCGTCCTGTCGGTGAACCACGTTTCCGCCGTCCCGGAACCCGCCAGTCTCGGGCTGCTCGGCCTTGGTCTCGCGGGTATCGTCGGCCTGCGTCGCCGACGCGCCTGATGCGCGGCAGGTGGGACGGCGGATTTTTTCCACCGCCGTCCCGATGCCATCCCATATAATGGCGGCATGGATGCTCCCGACTCCCTGGTCTTGCCGACCGCCGCCGACGACGAAAAGCGCGCCACGCCGCTGATCCGCGCGGCCGCCGACCTGATCGGCGCGCTCGCCGCCGCGGGCGGCTTCATCCCGCCCCGCCGGCTTGAACGCGCGCTGACCGTTGCCGATCAGATCGGCGAAATCCTGCACGAACCGTCTTTGGTCCGCGTCCTCGTGCTGCGCGCCCTGTCCGCGCCGCCGCAAATCCGCGCCGCCATCGCCGCCCTGCGCGCCGCCGCCGGCGACGCCGCCGCCCCCGTGCGCGCCGACATCATGCGCGAACTCGCGCGCCTGATGCTCGACGCGGGCGCGGAGTTCGGCCCCGACATCGCCGCCGCTTTGACGGTGCCGCTGCCGGAGAGTCTGAAGCACCCCAACGGCACGGGCGGAGGATCGGTTCGCGACAGCGTCGGCACCCTGGTCGGCCGCGCCATGCGCCTGGTCCGGGCGGAAGACCCGATCCTGTCCGACGCCCGCGCCTTCGCGACCGACTTCGCCGAACCCACCATGCTGACCGCGCTGAAAGAAGCCGAACGTCAGGGCGACACCGCCCCGATCCTGCGCGCCTTGCCGGCGGTGCTGGAAACCGTGGGCCGCGAAATCGCCCAACTCGCCAACGCCGCCGCCATGCAGATTGATGCGGAGCGTGAGGCCGTGGCGCTCGACGCCGCCGCCGAAACGATGAAACGCGTCGCCGAACAACGCAACGCCGCCATCACCCGCCGCGGCAAAATGCTGAAGCGCCATTTGCAGGAAGACCTGGAAGCCTTGATCGAGGATGGGGTGGAGGAGTTTGAGGTCGATTTCCGCCGCCTCGCCGAGAACAAAGGCTGGTTCGGCCGCACCAATACCGACGATCTGAACGATCGCGTCGTGGTCAAGAACCTCGAACGCCGCTACCGCAACCTCGCGCGCCGCTATCAGGACCATCTCGATCTGCTGGAGCGGGAGGTCGCCGAGTACCGCGACGAATTCACCCGGATCGGCGATGCCGCCATCGAGCCGCTGGCGCGCTATCAGTTCCGCACCGTCGCGCCGCATCCGGGGCTGCGGCTTCGCCTGGCGCAGGCGACGGATCACGCTTCCACCGCCACGCTCGCCGCCGGGACGACCGCCGCCGCCGCGTCGGGCGTCGCCATGGGCACGGGGATTCTGAGCACCGCCGCCATCGCCGGGGCCGCCGTTACGCCGGTAGGGGCCGCCGTGGGGGCCGGACTACTGGGTGCCGTCGCGCTGGCCGGTGTGTGGAAAATGTTCGCCGGCACCGCCAACCGCCGCCGCCGCGACGCGCGCGACCGGGCGCGGGAACTGGAACAGAAGCTGCGCGCGGAAATTGCCGACAACTATCCGGCCTTCTGCGAGGCCGTGGACAAGATCATGGCGCGGTTTCAGTCCGCCGCCGTGGACGATATCTCTCGCCCGATGATTGAGGCCGATCGAGTCCGCGAAATCGCCCTGTCGCGCCGTGTCGTCGCGCAAAGCGTCGCCGACGCCGCGCAGTCCCGCGTCGATCGCATGCTGCGCCATTTGCGGATAGAGACCGTCAGGTCTTAGCGTCGGTTCGGGATTATTTTCCGCTCTGACAAAGCCTACTGACCATCACGCGCAGCAACCATCATGTTCGTCCACGGGACATCCAATCAACATACTGCTCCATCAGTCCCAGAAACCTGGGATCGTATTCTTCATCAACATGGTTGTTATTCCATAAACCGGATTGCCTTACTCGCTGCCGGTCGCAATGGTTGCCCAACCATTGCGTTGATGCCGAATCGATAGCGGGTTTTCCGTAATTGCTCAGAAGCGCAATGGCAGAACGCTCAATTGCCGACCGGTCGCTTTGGGGGCCAGCGGCATCGTCGATTGCAAGCCACAAGAACGGCATTCGGCGGATATGGTCGCTTACCGCTGCTTCCAATGCACTTTCGGACATCACGACATGGTCTCGTGTCAGGCCAAGCGATCGAGAGGCAGCACCGGGATCATTCCCGATGCCCCATGACTGAGGTTCGACAAGCTTATCTCGACGCATGATTGCGGTGCCTATCAACAGGCGAAAAATCGACCCTCGATGGTTCCCTCGGCCTGTTGATCTTACGCCCTGATGTTGCGACAGCCGGGTCCATAAGGTTGTCTGAGAATCTTGTTTCAGTGCGTGCGTCCCGACACGGACTATCCTCGGACAAGCGACGGTGTCAGACCGGTTTTCGCCTTCTTCAAAGAAGAAATAGACACCACGCCTCGGCCAGTCCATGCGCCCCGTGCAATCCGCAAGACGTCGCTTTCCGCCAACCACACTCTCCAAGGTGAAGAGAACATCGTAGAAGTGGCTGAGGTCAGCGTGACGAGGCATGAGTTATATGATTTCCGAGCCAGCTAAGTTGCTTCCCGATTGGCAGCCCCTCCATTGGGATATCTACCGTCGTCCCTCGTCCCCTTAAATAATCCATCAGAAATTCTCGGTACCTTTGGCCTGCCAAAACCTCGATGCACTTCGCGTTGGGCATTCGCTCATCCATTTGCTTCTGCACAAGTCGTGCCCAATTGCGACGCTCAGCTATGCCCATCGTGTTCAGGGTCAGCTCATAGGGCGAGATCACTTCGTCGGGTTGAACCAGGCCATGCTTGGCTGAAAGGATGAACCACCGGGCGCCATTGGCTTCGACATAGGCTCGAGCCTTGATAAACCAAGTCGATTGATACAGGTCTTTTGCCGGTGCAGGGCTTGCCCTTTTCACGCTGACACATGACACGAGGGAGATAGTCTCTACCTTCTCCAACGAAGCGTACCTCCGGGTTCATAATCAGTCGAAATTCACATAAAATGAAATGTAGAGCAAACCATGTACCGACAAAACCGAATTCGAGCACGGGGGAGGGAATGCCGATCTCGCGATGATCGATCCAAACTGCATTACTCTATCGACCTGACGAATGAAGGGTAGGCGATCATTGGCGGTCAGCGCATGAAGGATGTCGAAGAAGAGGGCATGTGACCTGCAGGGCTATGATGAGGGCGATCAGGGACAGCAATTCCAGGATGTCCACGCGCAGGGGTGACGGCAGGTAAATGTCGAAATCGTGAAGCGTTTCGAGACCGGCCGGTTCGCTGTGGTACGCAAACGCTGGATCGTGAAACGCACAATTGGCTGGTTGAAGCGCTGCCGGCAGTTGGTGAATGATTTGGAATGCCTGAATCGCACCACGCTCGCATGCGTAGGCCGAGCGTCAGTGCGGACGACGGTCGGAAGATTTTGCCAGAGCGGAGAATGAATCCGGACAGACGCTTTGCAATCCGTCATCTCACCCCCCCCAAAAAAAAGCGATCAGGCGGGAAGGTGCGCCGCAAGCAGCCGAGCGAGGGGGCTCCCTCGCTCGGTCGCGTTGGATCAGTTCAGGCGCAAATCCAGAATGTGCTTCGGATCGGCCTGCAGCTCACCCTTTTCAACCCGCTTCACGATATCGACCAGCGCCGCGTTGGCCGGAGTCGCGATGCCGATTTCCTCGCCCTTGCGCACGATCAGACCGTTCAGGAACTCGATCTCGGTCCGACGGCCCTTGACCATGTCCTGACCCATCGACGGGCGATGCTCCCCACCGCCGGCCTTCAGCACTTCGGCCAGCCGGTGTTCGTCGTATTCCTTGGTCGCCGCGATGTCGCCCTCTCCGGCGCGCGCGATGACTTCGGGATCGATGTGGTGAACTTCTTCCAGCTCGTAGCCCAGCGCCTGACCGACGCGAATGGCTTCGCTGCCCAGACGCGCGCCGAACGCACGCAGCGCGTCGTTGGTCAGGATCGCCTTGCTGATCAGCCCCGTGGACGCCGACATGCCGTTCGCCATCGCGTTCGTCACCAGCTTGGACCAACGCTCGCCCCAGATGTTCGACGTCACCAGCGCGGAATCCGACAAGGCAACAAGGCGACGGATTTCCTGCACGCGATCGGTGATGCGGCCATGCACCTCTCCGGTGCGGAACACCGTGTGCTTGTCGCCGCTTTTGCCGGCGGCGCGCTTCACATGGCCGGGTTCGGCCAGATCGACGGTGATGGAGCTGGCGATGCAGCCGATGACCTTACCCCAGCCGACGACGCCGGCGATGGTTTCCTCGTTCATGCAGTTCTGCAACGACACGCAGAAGCCGTTCGGCGCCAGATACTGCGCGATCATCACCGTCGCCCATTCGGTGTCGTACGACTTCATGCAGATGAAGGCGATGTCGAACGGCTTTTCCTTCGCCGCCTGCTGCAATTCCGTCAGGTGCAGCGCGCGCACCGGAGTCGACCACGGCTCCACATCGCGCAGATGCGAAACCTTCAGGCCCTGCGCCTTCATGGTTTCGACGTTCAGCGGCCACGGGTCGATGAAGGTAACGTCCTCTCCCGCGCGCGCCATATGCGCGCCGGCATAGGCACCGACGGCGCCGGTGCCGACAATTGCGATCTTGAAGCCCATTTGGTTTCCTCCCGCTCAAGGCTGTGTGGCGCTCAGTCTGCCCGGATACGCGGGAAACGCAATGTCCCGCGCCCCGATCACCCCGCCTTCGCGGCATCCCACCACGGGCAGACACCGTCGGTCGGCTCATGGTTCCCGGCCATCACCTGCACCGGCATGCGCTGCCCGTCCTCCGCCGCCTTCAGCCGCATGTCCCGCGCGTGCCGTCTCTGCTCCTCCGGCAGCCACGCCCGTTCATGTCCCCAAAGGCTCGGCCCGACCGTCACCTCCGACGGAGTCCACGCGCCCGGCGTTACCGCTTTCCCGCCCCAGCCGTATTCCAGCATGAACCCGGACGGAGAGCGCAGGTAATACGACATCACCGCGTCGTTCGGATGCCGCCCCAACGTCGTCGCGATCTTCTCGGGATCGCCCAGCGCGATGTCGTAACCCTGTCCGACATCGTCGAGCGAATACAGCTCCACCATCAGATGATGCAGGTCCTGCTTGCCGGTTTCAATCAGCGCGACACTGTGATGGCGGGCGTTGACGTGCAGGAAATAGGCGCGGAACGGCGTGGTGATATAGTCGCTGACCCCGAAACCCAGCAAGTCGCGGTAAAACCCCAGCAGGTCGTCGATGTTCTTCACATGGAACACCGCGTGCCCCATGCCCAATGGCCCCGTGCGAAAACCCGAAATCGTGCGCCCCGGCTGAAACGCCGTTTCGGCGATCAACGGCCCGTAAAATGCTTCCAGCCTGTTGCCGCCGGGATCGGCGAAGCTGATCAGCCCCGCCACAAAGCGCTGATCGGCCAGCGCCGCAGGCTCCCGCTTCACCGCCACGCCCGCCGCGTCCAACCTGCCGGCCAGGCTTTGCAGCGCCGCCTCGTCCGCGACCTCGAACCCGAAATAGCGCTCTCCGTCGGCCAGGGAGCGATCGATCACCAGCCGTTGGCGGCGGTCGTCCATGCGAAACGCGCGCACGGAATTACCCTGCTCCACCACTTGCATGCCGATCCACTTGGTCGCGAAATCCGTCCAATCCGCCAGGTTGGACGCGCCGATCCCGACATAGCCGAGGCTCTGGATTTCCATTTCTTGCTTCTCCCGTTCGCCGACACTTTCGCGCCGAACCGAGGGGAATTCAATCTTTGGCTTCGTCGGCGTAAACCTGGAAATTGGTCAGCAGGTTGGGCCCAAACGTCGTCGCGATCGCCACGTCTGCGGCATCGCGCCCGCGCGCCATCAGCACCCGACCGATACGCGGCGTGTTGAACCGGGCGTCGAAGACATGCCACTGTCCGCCCAGATATGCCTCGAACCACCCCGAGAAATCCCCCGGCGCGTCGGTCACGGGCAGGCCGATATCGGTGAGGTAGCCGGTGCAATACCGCGCCGGAATGTTCATGCAGCGGCAGAACGCGACCGCCAGATGGGCATAATCGCGGCACACGCCGGCCTGCTCCTCATGCGCCTCGAACGCTGTCTTAGTGGGGCGCGCATGCTCGTAGCCGAACTTGATGCGGGTATGGACATAGTCGCAAATCGCCTGCACCCGGCCCCAACCCATAGGCGCGTGCTCGAACAATTTCCATGCGATGTCCGACAGCCGATCCGTCTCGCAATAGCGGCTGCCCAGCAGAAACAGCAACGTTTCCTCGGGCAAATCCTGCACCGCGTGTTGTTGAGCATCCGAACACACCGCATCCGGCAATCCGCTATCCTTCAATACCGCTCGGCATGAAAGCCGAAACTGTCCGGCGGTCGCAACGACTCGGGTGATCCAGTTGCCGAACGAATCCCGATAGCCGGTAATCGGCACCGGCGGCACGGTGATCAGGTAATCCGGCGCTTCCAGGTCCGACGCGCGGGAGTAATGCACATGCACCGTCAGCAGCATCGGCGTGGGCTGCGGCAGGTCATAGGTGAGGTCGTAGCCAACGCCAATCCGCACCATCGTTCTCCACCGCTGTTTTCGATTGCGCCCAGATGGAGCAACCTGTCCACAGACAGTGCCTGATTGGGAGGAAACATACGATGAAATTCGGAGTGCGTTATTGCAACACCGGCCGCTACGTCGATCCGGTGCGCGCGGTGGAACTGGTGCAGGCCGCGGAAGCCGCCGGTTTTGAATCCGCCTGGACGGTGGAACACACGGTCATCCCCAAGGGCTACCAGTCCGCGTATCCCTACACCGCCGACGGCAGGCTTCCGGGCGGGGAGGGGGACTTCGTGCTGCCCGACCCGCAGATATGGATGGCCTATGTCGCCGCGCATTCCAGCCGGATCAAGCTTGCGACCGGCATTCTGATCCTGCCGCAGCACAACCCGATCATCTGCGCCAAGCAGGTGGCGACGCTGGATTATATGTCCGGCGGGCGCGTGCTGCTGGGCATCGGCGTCGGCTGGCTGAAGGAAGAGTTCGACGCCCTGGGCGTGCCCTTCGCCGAACGCGGCGCGCGGACCGAGGAATACATGCACGCCCTGCGCGCGCTTTGGACCATGGATTCGCCGACCTACCAGGGGCGTTTCGTCAGCTTCAAGGACGCCTATATGCGCCCGAAGCCGAAGAACGGCACAGTGCCCATCATCATCGGCGGCCACTCCAAGGCGGCTGCGCGCCGAGCGGGACGGATGGCGGATGGGTTCTTCCCGGCGCGGGGGGCGTCGAAGGAATTGCTCGATCTGGTGCGCGCGGAGGCGATTGCCGCCGGTCGCGATCCCAAGGATGTGGAGATCACCGCCTCGATCCCGGAGGATTTGGATCAATTGCCGGCGATGGCCGCGGCCGGCATCGGCCGCGTGCTGGTTCCTGTTACGGGTGTCGCCGGATTGAAGAAGCAGGTTTCCGGGATCGAGGGCGTGCTGTCCTGGAAGGACACGATCGAGAAATACGCTGATCTTTGAACGTGGGTGGATGTGCGGGTCAGTCGTTGACCCGCACATGCGTCCACATCTGTGTCCGAGCGCTTACCCGATCACGCCACAGCCCTGGTGGGTGACCGGTATTGCTCGGCGATCCAACGCCGAGCGGCCGCCAATTCGGGGCCGTGTAGGACAAGCGACGCGCCGATAATCTATCGGCAAACATCTGACTTTCTCTGGAAGTTCATCAGTTCGCAATGTCTGATTATTGTCGAATGTTCGGGCCCTATAAGTGTCCATCCGAAAACATCTTGAGTCCTTGGACTCATTTTGCGTTTCAATGGCGGCGGCCCGAGTCGAGGAGACCGCCGGTATGTAGACGACAGAAAACCGAGCTTGCTATGACCGATCCAAGCTGCGCTACCCCAGCGACCTGACGGACGAAGAGTGGGCGATCATTGCTCCTTTGATCCCGCCCGCGAAGAAGGGTGGGAACCAACGGACCGTGAACGTCCGGGAGATCGTCAATGGTGTGATGTACATCCTCGGCACCGGATGCCAATGGAGCGCCTTCCCCAAGGTTCTGCCTCCGAAAAGCACCGTGAATGACTACTTTCGTCGTTGGACG
>CANJLW010000048.1 GCA_947475245.1 Acetobacteraceae bacterium
ACGGAGGAACAGGCGTTTTGATCAAACCAAGGAACATCGATTGACCGGGTGTCTTGGATCTTGCCGGGATCGGGGTGCTTCGATACCGTCTGACTGCCCGAACGGGCGAAACTGCAAAACGCCTTGCACACAGAAATTCGGATAGCTCCGTTGAGCCGAAGGAATTAGGCTGGAATCGGTAAATTTACTTCATCGTATTTCATGGGAACCGGGATAGACGCGTTTACGAAGGCAACCATACAGATAGGCGCGCAATCAGTGAGCGCGGAGATGCAGTGGCCCGCGCCTCGATAGTGGGTATGCGTCAGCTATCACACACCCATGACCCATTCCGGTCCTTCAGTCATTCACCCCTTCGACGCCACGCCCCCCAATCAATCAGTCCGTGATCCTGGACGACCGATACCGAGGTCGGCCCCGCCCACTCCGAAATAATCACCAAATTTGCGCTATCCGACCGCGCGCTCGGCACCAACATGCCCGCGCGCTCATGAAAATGGGCGGCCTCGCCGACGTCCTGTGTCCTAGGGTATTCCCGCTCACGGTCGCTGTATGAGAGTCGGCCAAAGACATCGATCGATACGCCCAGTGCCGCCAGATCACCCAGGGTGGCAATCTTCACACAGTCCGAAAGCGTCACCGCCAGTTCGAACATCCGATACTGCACGCGGGACGGCATAACCGGTTGCCCGCGGCTCAGGTGAAAGTACATCTCTGCCATGGCACCTTCGGCAGTCGTCGACGTGTATAACACTTCGAAGGTCCGATCATCCCACCGCCCGCCGACGGCACTGGCCTGCAGCGGATCGCGACCGTCGCGCACGATTCGCCAGGCCGAGCCGTCAAACCGCGTAACCGGCAGTGCCTCGACTGCATCAAGCAAACGGCTGTCACGGGCTCGGCGTGCGGCCATCCGTCAAAGAAAGGCGTCGGCGTCGAGACGGTCGAGGATGCGTAAAACCTGTTCGGAGCTATTGCTGTTGATAAGGTCGATCGCGCGCGACCCGTCGAGTTGCGGATGACGAGCATATAGCCAGGTTCTGATCTCGTCCGGCGCGTAGTATTCGCTCAAGCGATTCACGACATAATGCAGATCGGACAACACCAGCTGCGTGTCCGGCTGCGGCTTAACCGCCCCGGATTTCCAGCGAGACACCGTAGCCTTGGATACATCCGCAATATTGGCGATGTCGGTCCCGGTAAGACCGCCGAACTCGGCGAGATCGTCTATATAGCGGGGCATCACGCCAGATTTAACGTTCGTCATCCCGTGTGCATGGCGTTTCGATCCATACCCTTTTCGTGTTCAAGGGGCATTAACGACGACGCGCATTTGCGTTTCACGGATATTGCGTGCTGGAACAGATATGCGTCAACCAAAAATATCCAGGCTACATCCACCTGCCGGGCCCAGCCGAATTTTGCGACGGGGATGAGCGCTTCCTTGACAGTCCGGTAACCCACGGCTACGCCGCCGCGCCATCCTGTGTTTCGTCACAAACCCAGACAGGAATCCTGGTCGGGAGCCACCTTCCATGCCGGTACACGCCTTTATATTCCCAGGTCAGGGCAGTCAGGCCGTTGGTATGGGCCGCGATCTTGCCGCGGCCTTCGCCGCCGCCCGGGAAGTGTTCCAGGAAGTCGATGAGACCCTGAAACAGAAGCTATCGAAATTGATGTTCGAAGGGCCCGGCGAGGAGCTGACCCTGACGGAAAACACCCAGCCCGCGCTGATGGCGCACTCGCTGGCGGTGCTGCGAGTCCTGGAGAAAGAGGGCGGCTTTACCCTGGCGGATAAAGCCGTGGTGGTCGCCGGGCACTCCCTGGGCGAATACACCGCCCTCGCCGCCGCCGGCGCCTTTTCCATCCCCGACACCGCTCGGCTTCTCAAGCTGCGTGGGCAGTCGATGCAAAAGGCCGTGCCGGCGGGCGAAGGCGCGATGGCCGCGCTGCTGGGCGCCGAGATGGCGCAGGCGGAAGAAATCTGCCGCGAGGCCGCCCCGGTGCCGGACAGCCCGACAGGCGCGAAGCAGGTGGTGGAGCCGGCGAACGATAACGGCGGCGGCCAGGTTGTGATTTCCGGGCATCGCGCGGCGATCGAACGCGCGATTGAGATCGCCAAAACCAAGGGCATTCGGCGGGCGATGCTGCTGCCGGTGTCCGCGCCTTTCCATTGCGCGCTGATGGCGCCGGCGGCGGATGCGATGGCCGAGGCGTTGGAAGCGACGCCGCCGCGCACACCGATCGTGCCTGTGGTGGCCAATGTCTCCGCGGCCAAGGAAACCGATCCGTTGACGATCGCCAGCCTGCTGGTGAAGCAGGTCACGGCGACGGTGCGCTGGCGGGAATGCCTTCAGGCGATGACGGAGCTGGGTGTTACCAGCTTTGTGGAATTGGGCGCCGGTAAAGTGTTGTCGGGTCTGGTGAAGCGCGTGACTCCCGATGCGACCGGCGTCTCGGCCTCGACCCCGGCCGAAATCGAAGCCATCCTGAAAACGTTGTAACGGGGAGGATCGGCCATGTTTCGACTCGACGGCAAAGCTGCGTTGGTCACGGGCGCGTCCGGCGGTATCGGCGCGGCGATCGCGCGGGCGCTGCACGCGCAGGGCGCGAGCGTGGCCCTGTCCGGCACGCGGTTGGATGCGCTGGAAGCGCTGGCGGCGGAGTTGGGAGAGCGGGCGTATGTTTGCCCCGGCGATCTCCGCGATGCGTCCGAGCCCGATTCGCTGATCGAGGCGGCGGAAGGCACAGCCGGACCGTTGCATATCCTGGTGAACAATGCCGGGATGACCCGCGACATGCTGGCGCTGCGGATGCGCGACGCCGATTGGCAGTCGGTGCTGGATGTGGACCTGAGCGCGCCGTTCCGACTGTGCAGGGCCGCGTTGCGCGGGATGCTGCGGCGGCGGGCCGGGCGCATTATCAATATCTCCTCGATCGTGGGGTCCACCGGAAATGCCGGGCAATCCAATTACGCCGCGGCGAAGGCCGGGCTGGTGGGGATGAGCAAGGCGCTGGCGCAAGAGGTCGCGTCGCGGGGGATTACGGTGAACGTGGTGTCGCCGGGCTTCGTCGTGACGGCGATGACGGATGCGTTATCGGCCGATCAGAAAAGCAAGTTGGCGGATTCGATCCCGTTGGGTCGGCTGGGCCAGCCGAACGATGTCGCGGGGGCGGTGGTGTATCTGGCGTCGGACGAGGCGGCATGGGTCACGGGTGCGAACCTGCACGTGAACGGCGGCATGGCGATGCTGTGACGGGTGCCGGCCTTTCCAGGGCCGTATCGCCATGCTAACTCGCTCGCTCGCTTGTCCGGCGCGGGTGCACTTCAAAATGGCCGGCGGCGTGACCGGCCCTGGATCAAGACCGGACAATCTGTCACACGCTGGACAATAGGTTAGGAGTTGCTGAGCCGATGAGCGAAATCGCCGATAAGATCATTGCGATCGTCGTGGAACACCTGGGCGTCGACGCCGAAAAAGTCACGCCGAACGCTTCATTCATCGACGATCTGGGCGCCGACAGCCTTGATACGGTTGAATTGGTGATGGCGTTCGAGGAAGCTTTCAACGTCGAAATCCCCGAGGATGCGGCCGAGAAGATCGCGACCGTGAATGACGCGATCGAATACATCGAGAAGAAGAGCAGCTAAACGCTGCCCTGAAAAGCGCGAAAGGGTCTGCTGCGATGCGGCGTGTGGTGGTGACGGGCATGGGCATCGCCTGTCCCCTTGGAATTGGCGTTGACCATGTTTGGCGGCGTCTGATCAATTCCGAATCGGGGATCACGGCAATTCAGTCCTTCGATCCGAAGGATCTTCCCTGCAAGGTGGCAGGTCAGGTGCCGCAAGGCTCCAAGGCCGACGGCAAGCTGGACGTTTCCGAATGGGTGCCGACCAAAGACCAGAAAAAGATGGATCGCTTCATCCATCTGGCGATGGTCGCGGCCTCGGAAGCGGTCGAGGATTCGGGTTGGATCCCGGAGTCGGAGGAGGACAAATGCGCCTCCGGCGTCATGATCGGCTCCGGCATCGGCGGGCTGGAAACGGTGTACGAGGCTTCGATCCTCGTCTACACCGGCAAATCCCGGCGGTTGTCGCCGTTTTTCATCCCCTCCGCGCTGGGTAACCTCGCGTCGGGGCATGTGTCGATCAAGTACGGTCTCAAGGGACCGAACCATTCGGTCGTGACGGCCTGCGCCACGGGTGTGCACGCGATCGGCGACGCCGCGCGTCTGATTATGCTGGGCGATGCCGATGTCATGGTCGCCGGCGGAGCCGAAGCGACGGTATGCGAGATCGGCGTGGCCGGTTTCTGCGCCGCCCGCGCGTTGTCCACCGGTTTCAACGACACGCCGCAGGCTGCGTCCCGCCCCTGGGACAAGGATCGCGACGGGTTCGTGATGGGCGAAGGCTCGGGCGTTGTCGTGCTCGAAGAATACGAACACGCGAAAAAGCGCGGCGCGAAGATTTATGGCGAGGTCACCGGCTACGGCATGTCCGGCGACGCCCATCATATCACCGCCCCGGCGGAAGGTCATGACGGCGCATATCGTTCCATGAAGGCCGCGATGCGCAACGGCGGTCTGACACCGGCCGATATCCAGTATGTGAACGCACACGGCACATCCACGCCGCTGGGCGACGATCTGGAGCTTGAAGCGGTGCAGCGGCTGTTCGGCGATTCCGCCAAGGGCCTGGCGATGTCGTCCACCAAATCCGCCACCGGCCACCTGTTGGGTGCAGCCGGCGCGATCGAAGCGATCTTCTCGATCCTGGCCATTCGCGATGGCGTTGCGCCCCCCACGCTCAACCTAGATGAGCCGAGCATGGAGAGCGTGATCGATCGGGTGGCAAAAGTGGCGCAGGAGCGGAAGATCAGGTCCGCCCTATCAAACAGCTTCGGTTTTGGCGGCACCAACGCCTCCGTCATCTTCAGCGCCGTCTCCTGAGCCTGAGACTCCCGAGGTTGGGCCGACGGTTCGCCGTCGGTCCCGAACTCGGGTCGCGCTGGCCGTTGCCGCGATGCTGGTGGGGTTGGCTTGCGCCGGCCTTGGCACAGCCGTCGTGCACCTTGCAACCCTTCGGGATATGCCGGGGCCACTGAGCGGTCCCAAGGACGTTGTCATCGCTTCGGGCGGGACCGCGTCCGTCGCGCGGGCCTTGGAGGCCGCCGGCGTGGTGCATGATGCGCGGGTCTTTCGTATTCTGGCTTGGTGGACCCGGCACGAGGGTCCTCTGCGATCGGCGGAGTTCGCTTTTCCGCCGGCAGCCACCCTGCGTCAGGCTTTGACCATTCTGCGCACCGCGCGTCCGGTCGAGTATCGCCTTACCATTACCGAGGGTCTGACGGGACGGCAGATCGGCATGCTGCTGAGTCAGCTCACCGCCGCGACCGGCGAACTGGAAGCGATTGAGGACGGCGCATTGTTGCCGGAGACCTATGCGTATGAGCGTGGGGCGACGCGGGCCAGTCTGATCGAGCGGGCGCGGGTGGCGATGGATCGCGCGTTGGCCGCGGCCTGGGCCGATCGGGACCCGGAGCTGAAGCTGGCCTCCCCCCGCGAGTTGTTGATTTTGGCGAGCATCGTCGAGCGCGAGACAGCGCGCGCCGACGAACGCGCGCGGGTAGCCGGTGTTTATCTGAACCGCTTGCGTATCGGCATGAGGTTACAGGCCGATCCGACGGTGGTGTATGCGGCGAGTGGCGGGTTAGGCGTGTTGGACCACAAGCTGACCCGGGCGGAATTGGATCGGGAGTCGCCCTACAATACGTATCGGGTGCATGGTTTGCCGCCCGGGCCGATTTGTTCGCCGGGATCGGCGTCGTTGCGGGCGGTCGCGCGCCCGATGCGGACGGATGAGTTGTATTTTGTGGCCGACGGTTTGGGCGGTCACACCTTCGCTCGGACGCGGGAGGCGCATGAGCGAAATGTCACGCAATGGCGCGCCCTTGGATCAGGCAATAACTGATCATATTTTATCCTATTGTTCTCAATATAATCTTATTTCTGCACACACCCCGATATTCGAGTATTTTTTAGGCTTATCCGCGCGGCCGCCCTGCGTCGCGCCAACCGATTTGCGCAAATTTTAATCGGATCGTGAGCTTCGGGATAAGCCTTTGAATTAACGTCATTTCCCGCGCCTGAGCGACGGTATCGCCTTCACCACGCCGTTCAATGGAGCCGATACCCGAGGTAGGCCATGAATCCTGGCCTTGTTTTTGCTGCACTGCACCACGAACCCCTGTTGGAGGCAGCCGCAGCGATGACCGATCCGATCTCCCCCTCGACCAAAAAGCCCAAGTCGCTCTCGCGGCGCGGACTGTTGAAAAGCGCCGCCGCCACGGCCGGGGTCGCCGCCGGTTCGGGCGCGATATCGGGCTTCCCCACCATCTGGGCGCAGAACATCAAGGATATCGTGCTGTTTCATGCCGGCCCGCCGGTAACCGCCATTCCGGCGATCGCGGAACAGGCGAACAAGGATCTGGGCTTCAAAATTCAGATGCAGGCGACCGAGCAGGGCGACCTGTTGAACCGGTTTCTGTCGCAATCCGCCTCCATCGATGTCGCGGATGTCAGCATCACCTATCTGAAATACCTCGTCGGGCGGAATGTGCTGCAGGCGATTCCGCTGAACAAGATCGTGCACTGGGACAAGACGATCCCGTTGTTTACCAAGGGCGAGTACAACGACGGTCGCAAGGCACCGTTGCAGGGCACGATGCCGTATACCGTCGTGTACGCAACCGGCGCGGACGGACAGAAATTCAGCAACGGCCCCTCCGAATGGGTGACCGGCGTGCCGACCGTGACCAACGCGGATACGCTGGGCATTCGTCCCGATCTGGTCGGGCGTCCCATCACAAGCTGGGCCGACATTCTGAGCCCGGATTTCAAGGGTAAGGCGGCGCTGCAGGACCAACCGACGGTCGGCATCATCGATGTCGCGATGGCGTTGGAAGCGCGCGGCGACATTAAATACGTCAACAAGGGGAACATGACGAAGGAAGAGATCGACAAGACCATCAAGGTGATGATGGACATCAAGAAGTCGGGTCACTTCCGTTCGTTCTGGACCACGTTCGACCAATCCGTGAACCTGATGGCCTCTGGCGAGGTCGTGATCCAGTCGATGTGGTCGCCCGCCGTCGCAGCCGTGCGCTCTCGCGGTATTCAGTGCACCTATCAGGGCATGAAAGAAGGCTATCGCGGCTGGGGCTATACGCTGGGCGTCATGAACCACGTGAAGGGTCTGAAGCTCGATTGCTTCTATGAATACCTGACCTGGTACACCGGCGGGTTCGAGGGCGCGTTCATTGCCCGTCAGGGCTATTATTCGGCGCAGCCCGAGAATGCCCGCAAGTTCATGACGGAAGCGGAGTGGGACTACTGGTACGGCGGCAAGCCGGCCGCGACGGACATGCTGAACCCCTATGGGAAACTGATGGAAAAGGCCGGCGCGGTGCGCGACGGCGGCGGGTTCTGGGATCGCCTGGGGAATGTCGGCGTGTGGAACGCGGTGATGGACGAAGACCGCTACCTCACGCGGAAGTGGAACGAATTCCTGACGTCGTGATCAAAGGAGCGTATCATGCAGCTTGGTGTCTTCATTCCCATCGGGAACAACGGCTGGCTGATTTCGACGACGTCGCCGCAGTACAAGCCCAGCTTCGACCTGAACAAGACGATCGTGCAGAAGGCGGAGGGGTTTGGCTTCGACTTCGCGCTGTCGATGATCAAGTTTCACGGGTTCGGCGGACCGTCGCAGTTCTGGGACTATAATCTGGAGTCCTTCACGCTGATGTCGGGGCTGGCAGCGGTGACGACGCGCATCCAGCTGTTCGCGACATGTGCCGTGCTGATGATGCCGCCGCCGATCACCGCGCGCATGGCGGTGACGATCGACAGCATCTCCGGCGGTCGGTTCGGGGTGAACATGATCACCGGATGGCAGCGGCGCGAATACACCCAGATGGGGATTTGGCCGGGGTCGGAGCACTACAAGCGTCGCTATGAATACTGCGCGGAATACGTCGACATCATGCAGGACTTGTGGACGACCGGCCGATCGGACCGCAAGGGCGACTTCTTCAAGATGGATGATTGTCGCTGCCTGCCGATGCCGTCCGCGCGGATTCCGATCATCTGCGCCGCGCAGAGCGATGCCGGCACCAAGTTTGCCGCAGAATACGCGGACTATAACTTCTGCGCGAGCTTTGGTTACAACGCTCCCACCGCTGTCGGACCCAGCGTGGCGCGTCTTGTCGCGGCGAATAAGGCGGCGGGGCGAAATTGCGGCGCGTTGATCCTGACCATGATCATCGCGGACGAGACCGACGCGGCGGCCGAAGCGAAGTGGGAACATTACAAAGCCGGCACCGATCTGGAGGCGCTGGCCTATCGCGACGCGCAGGCCGAGGACGATCCAACCACGGATATCTATGCCCAACCGCATCGTCGGAAAATTCTGGGAACCAACAAACTGCCGACCAATCAGGGCGTGTTGGTCGGGTCCTATGCCAAGATCGCCGCGATGCTCGACGAACTGTCCGAAGTGCCGGGCGTCAGCGGCGTGATGATGACGTTCGACGATTTCGTGATCGGTATGGAGCAGTTCGGCACACGGATCATGCCGCTTATGCGCTGCCGGAATGAGATCAAGGCGGCCGCATGAGCGCGGCGCAGGAAACCCTGGGCGCGGCGGTGCCCAGGCCGGCGCGGGAATGGCCGCGGATCAGGCTCGCGCCGTGGGTCGTGTCGTGGTTGCAGGTCAGTCCACTCGCCTTGATCCTGGTCGTGCTCTTTGCGATGCCGACGCTGCTGTTCCTGGTCGTCAGCTTTTTCGACTACGACCGGACCGGCATCTATCCGGCGTTCATATTCGATAACTACGCCGATCTGCTGAACGCCTCCACGATCCGGGTTTATCTGAGTTCGTTGAAGTTCGCTTTCGTCGTCTGGGCGGTGACGCTCTTCCTTGGCTTCAACACCGCCTATTTCCTAGTGTTCCATGTGCGCAATCGCGTCATCCGCACGATGCTGTTCCTGGCCTGCGCCATTCCGTTCTGGACCTCCGGCATTATCCGGACGATCGCCTGGGTGCCTTTCCTCGGTCGCAACGGGGCGTTCAATCAGGGCCTGATGGGGTTGGGCTTTACCGACAAACCGCTGGAATTCCTGCTGTTCTCGGACTTCTCGGTCATCCTGACCTATGTCCACCTGTTCACGTTGCTGATGATCGGTCCGATTGCAAATTCGCTGTCAAAGATCGACCCCGCGTTGATCGAGGCCGCGCGTGACGCCGGGGCCAGTCGCTGGCGGACACTGGTGGATGTGATCATTCCGCTGTCAAAGACCGGTATCGCGCTGGGGTCGCTGTTGGTCTTCACGCAGGTCATGGGCGATTACTTCGTGGTCAAGACCATGAGCGGCGGGCAAAGCGCGTCGATCGTGTCGGCTTTATCCACGGAAATTCAGGCGATGCAGTATCCGCCCGCCTCGGCCAACGCAATGGTGCTTGTGGTGTTCACCGCCGCCATGGTGGCGGGCATGATGCGGATCGTCGATGTCCGCAAGGAATTGGTGAAATAGCATGTTGAAGGATACCGGTCACGGACGTCCGTGGACATTCTATGCCCTCGGCGGCCTGTTCATCGCCTATCTGATCTTTCTGTACGGACCGATGGCGGTGATCTACGTGCTGTCGTTCCAGGGCGAAAACGGCGGCGTCACCTTCCCAATGACCGGCTTCTCGCTGGTGTGGTTCGAGGATGTGTTCAAGCCCGGCCAGATGGCGAATGTGCCTGACTCGTTCAACCGATCGATGGGCCTGGCGGCGACGGTCAGCGTGCTGACAACGGTCATCGCGGTGGCTGCCGGCCTGGGCTTCCGCCGGCGGTTTCCGGGTTCGGGCTTCGTCTTTTATCTCGCGGTCGCCAGTCTCGTCATGCCCAGCCTGCTGGTCGGCTTCGGCATCGGGCTCGGCTTCAAGGTCATGGGTCTGCGCACCAATCTGTTCACCTCCACCCTGGGCGCGCAAATGACCTGGACCTTGCCGTTCGGCCTGTTCGCGATGTTCGCGGTGGTGAACCGGTTCAACCGGGCCTGGGAAGAAGCCGCCACCGATCTGGGTGCCAATGCGTGGCAGCGGTTGCGCCATGTCACCCTGCCGATCCTGGCGCCTGGCATCATCGGCGTAGCGATGGGGGCGTTTACCCTGTCCTATGACGAATATGCCCGCACGACGCTGACGATCGGTCAGAAAAATACCCTGCCGTTGGAGATTTATGCGCTGATCTCCTCCGCCAGTTCGCCGATGCTGTTTGCCATCGGCACGCTGACGACCGCGGTTTCGTTCACATTGATCGGCGTTACCCTGACGCTTGTGCTGCGCATGCAGCGCCGGCGGACGGCCGCCACGTTGAGGGCTGGATAGACATGGACACGCGATACGACGTCGAACTTGTGGCCGTCAGCAAGCGCTATGGCGGCACGACAGCGGTCGACAACATCTCTCTGCGCATCCCCACCGGGTCCTACACCTGTCTGTTGGGACCAAGCGGATGCGGGAAGACGACGACGCTGCGGATGATCGCGGGGCACGAGGCGATTACCGAGGGCGACATTCTGATCCAAGGCTCGAACGTCTCCGCCTTGTCGCCGATCGAGCGCGGCACGGCGATGATGTTCCAGAGCTATGCCTTGTTCCCGCATTTGAACTGCCTGGACAATGTCGCGTTCAGCCAGAAAATGCGCGGCATCGGCAAGGCGGAACGGCACGCCAAGGCGCGGGAATTCCTGGCGCTGGTGCAGATGCAGGATTACGCGATGCGCTTGCCGTCGCAGTTGTCCGGCGGGCAGCAGCAGCGCGTAGCGCTGGCGCGGGCGCTGATTACCCGGCCTCGGGTCCTGTTGCTTGATGAGCCGCTGTCGGCGTTGGACCCGTTCCTGCGCATCAAGGTGCGGGAGGAGTTGAAGCGGCTTCAGCGGGAACTGGGCATCACCTTCATCCACGTGACCCACAGCCAGGATGAGGCGATGGCGATGGCCGACATGATGGTGGTGATGGAAGACGGGCATATCCGGCAGGCCGGCCCGCCGCGAGAGGTGTTCGAGCGCCCGGTCAGCCCGTTCATCGCGCGCTTCATCGGCGGGCATAATGTGCTGCCGAGCGATCGGGGGCCGATCGCGGTGCGGGCGGATCGGTGCTGGCTGGGAACGGCCGGCGATGGGCCGCGCGTCACCGGAAGGGTCGTCGCGGTGGAGTATCAGGGCACGATGGTGCGGGTCGCGTTGGCGACCGATCCGGGCGACGAGGCCTCCGCCCTGGTGCCGGACAGCCAGTTCTACGAACATCCGGTAGCGGCGGGCGATGCGGCGACGCTGATGTGGTCGGAACGGGACGCACACTTGCTCGCCGAAGCGTAGCCCAGGGGGACAGACGAAGCGGGATTTTGCCGTTTTCATCGGTTCGTGACAGGATTCCCCAAGCGCAAAGGGGGAACAATCATGGCAACCGTGGGCAGCGGCGAATACACGTTCGAACCGGTGGAGAACTGGGCGAAATTGCCGCCGGGTTGGTCGTTCAAGGAGATCGGCGGCATCGGCGTCGATGCCAAGGACAATGTCTACGTCTTCAATCGCGGCGAGCACCCGATGATCGTGTTCGATCGCGACGGCAACTTCCTGCGCTCGTGGGGGGAAGGTCTGTTCCCCCGCGCGCACGGCGTGTTCATGGCGCCGGACGGCACGGTTTGGCTGACCGACGACGGCGATCACACGGTTCGCCAGTGCACCCCAGAAGGCAAAGTGCTCTTGACGCTCGGAGTGTCGGGCAAGCCGGCCCCGTATATGAGCGGAGAGCCGTTTCACCGTTGCACCCATACCGCGATGTCGCCGCAGGGCGATATTTACGTTTCGGACGGGTACGGCAACTCGCGGGTGCATAAATACAGCCCGGACGGGCAGCTGATCCTGTCCTGGGGCGGGCCGGGCAGCGATCCCGGAGAGTTCAACATCGCGCACAATATCACCTGCGACGGCGACGGCTGGATCTATGTCGCGGATCGCGAAAACCATCGCGTGCAGGTGTTCGACGGCAACGGCAAGTATCAGGCGCAGTGGAACAACCTGCATCGCCCCTGCGGCATGTTCATGCCCGCCGGCAAGTGCCCTGTTTGCTATATTGGAGAGCTTGGGCCGGTGCAGCCGGTCAATCGCTTCCTGCCGAACCTGGGGCCGCGCGTGACCATCGTCGACAATACCGGCAAGAAGATCGCGCGTCTGGGCGGATTCGGGCCAGGGCTGGGGCCGACGGAGTTCATGGCGCCACATGGATTGGCGGTGGACAGTCGCGGCGACATCTATGTTGGGGAGGTTTCCTGGACCCAGTGGCCGCAGTTGTTCACCGATAAGCCCAGGCCGGACAATCTGCGTTCGTTGCACAAGTTCCGTAAGGTTGGGTAACTGATGACGCACAGGGGGCGCGGAAGCCCCCTGTGCCGCGTTACGATGTTGCGACGGGCAACAGGATTTCCACTTCAAGGCCATCCTGCACGTTCGTGGCGGCAATGACTCCGCCCATTTCCTTAATGATACCGTAACTGATCGATAGGCCCAGGCCGGTACCCAACCCAGTCGGTTTCGTCGTGAAGAACGGTTCGAACATATGCGCGCGTATCTCCTCACTCACGCCACCGGCGCGGTCGGTAATCGCAACGCGGACCTGTCCGGATACCATCCCAATGTCGATACGGATCGTGCGCCGTTCATCAATCAACGGCGTTGAGGCCTGCGTAACGGCATCGATCGCGTTGCCGATCAGGTTCATCAGCACTTGCTGAAAGGCGACCGCGTCGCCGCGCACCACGATCCCGCCGATATCGCCGGTCCGTGTCACCACGATCGACTCGTGTCGCACCTTGTTTGTGAGAATATCCAGAACGCCGTCAATCTGTTCCGATATGTAAAGGGACGCATGCCCCTGTCCGCGCATGCGACCGAACACACGCATGTGATCGATGACTTGTGCCGCGCGGCCGACCTGCGCAACGATGCGTTCCAGCTTCTGGCGTAAGCCGCTTGTCGCCACCTGCGTATCGTCAAGCATTGCCATGGCATTTTCCGCCGCCATGCTGATCGTCGCCAGGGGCTGATTGAGCTCGTGCGCCATGCCGGTGGTCATTTCACCGAGCATTGCAAGCTTTGCGGACTGGGCGACTTGCATATCCAGCAAATGTTCAGAGGATACGTCGCGCATATGACCCAGGAAGACCGTCTTTCCATCAATGGTCTGGCGCTCCACCGAGCTTTGCATCCATACCCAATGGTCATCCTTATGTTTCAATCGGTATTTTATCGAGGATCGACCAGCATCTCGGAGTCTCGTGTAATGCTCCCGGAGGTCACTTTCATTGTCTGGATGGACTTTCGATGACATCCAATTGACCTGATTGACGATCTCACTCGGTTGGTATCCCGTTACCTCCAGAGCGCTATCGGAAACGAACCGCATGACCGGAACGGAATTATCAGATAGATCGTAACGAAAAATGATGCTGCGCGTCGCCAACAGGATAGTCATCATGTCGTGCTGCGCCGCCCGAAGAGAGCTATCCGCTTCAACAAGTTTGGTTACATCACGTGCAGAGGTGACGACAATCGGTACGGATGGATCATTGTTCGGCTCATTCAGAATCTGTACCCGTATATCGTACCATTTCTTGGCTCCATCTGGAGCCAACACAGACTGAAGCCTTGCGGCCTTTGTACCAGCGGGCGCGTTGCGTAACTCTTGCGCCGCAGAAACCACCAGTTCCGCTACCGAATGAATTATGCCTGTCGACATCGTCGGGATGATTTCATCCCCCTTGGCGCCGAGCGGTTCCGTGCCTGCCGGGTTCGTAAAAATTATGTCGAAAGCGCTGTTCGTCAGATGCACAGCATCCGGCAATCCCTCGGCGACCTTGCGAAACAGGCTGTCGGCGTCGGTTAGCATCCTGGCACGCAATTGCGCCGCGGTCGCCTGCTCGCGCAGATCGGACAGGATGTTCCATCCCGCTGCCAGCCCGATCAGCAGGAGGCCAATCACAACGCCACCCATTTGAATAGCACGAACCGTCGGCTGAGTTTTTACAATGTTCCCCTCGACATCGACCCCGACCGTCACAAATAAATCAGTCTCGGGGATTGACGCCGTAGCCGCCCAACGCTGCCTCTTATCCACCAGGCTGGGTCCACCGACCAACGTGGTCTCCGCTGCGATCATTGACTTGAAGCGTTTGGAATTCACATCCGCCATGACGGTTTGCGGTAGAGGGGGCAAACGCGCCAATACCGTTCCGTCGCGCCGGAAAACTGAAACCGCATCGCCTTGACCCTGCGCGCTGTCAAAGCCGTCCGGGATCAGGGCCGCGGGGTCCAGAGACACAACAATGACCCCGGTCAACGCACCGTCCGGATCATAGACACCGCGAGAGAACTGGACCGTGTAGCGCTTGGACACGCGCCTCAGCAGCGGCCCACTGATATACAACGATGATCGTCGTTCAACGATCGCCCGAAAATGCTCGCGGTCCCCGAGGTAAACCGGTGTCGCAACATCGCCGATATTCGACCAGATCATGTAGCCGTCCGCGCCGATCAAGGCGACCTGAGCCACGCCGCCGAGCGTTACATTGCGCCAATGGGATAGCTCTTCCTGCGCATGGCGCAGTACTGACGAGGCTCCGACCCTATCCGCGTGCGAGACAACTGAACCAAGAGCCTGCAAGGCACTTACCTGGTCGATGACGCGCTTAACGGATGCCCGTAGGACGACGACTCTATCGCGTGCGTGACGCTGGCCATCCGAGACTGCATCGTACCACTCACGCTCAATCAAAAAGTGCGTCACCCCCACAACGGCGCACTCGGCGACGAGTAGCAGAAGTATGATCGTCAGCGTCGGCCGGCGGATCCCGCCGAAAATACGTTGGATCAAGAGCCGGATACACCATGGGGCGGCGACATGGACGGCACGTGCAAGATCGCGCGCGTACCTCCCCCCGGCGTGCTTTCAATAGCGAGGGATCCTCCGAGACACTCGGCAAACTTTCGGACCAGCGCGAGGCCAAGGCCGAGCCCTTCGACCGGGCGGCTCAGCGACATATCGATTTGCTGAAACGGTCGTGTCGCGATTTCGATTTCCGACTCACTCATCCCGGGTCCTTGGTCGGCAATGACGAACGCCACGCCCGTGGCGACCGCGGCGACCGATAGAACGACCTCCGTTTTACAAGGGGAAAATCGGCTGGCGTTGGTAGCGAGTTCCACCAGTGCTCGGCGCAGAATGTGCCCATCACTGACGATAACGCACTGGGCGGTGTCAACAATCGACAGCGTTTGCTGACGTTCCCGCAATTGGGTGCCGACGGCGGCGGCAACGCCGTCCAGTATTTTAGTGGTTCGCAGCGGTCGAGGTTGGGGTTTGACCCGTGCGGCTGACAAATCGGTGAACTCAGTAATCCGCGTAATTGCATTGGTCAGACGTTCGCCGCCCAGGCGGATTTCGCGCGCGAACTCGCCAATATCCTTACGCGGCAACGTGCCGTGCTCAACTTCCATCAATTCGGCGAGGCCTAGAATGGGGACAAGCGGGGTACGGAGTTCGTGGCTGACGACGGACATGAAGGCTTTACGCCCGTCCTCTTCGAGCATATCCGGCGGCCGCACGTTCAGCCTGGCGACGGCAGCTTCCAACGCGACAATTTTATCGGCATCATCTTTGGTTTTAGCGGCTTTCGCCTGTGTATCGAGCCAAGCCGTGTGGCGACCAATCGCGTTGAGGTAAGCTAGTGACAGCGCGCTTTTCACATCATTGAGTCTAACCGGCTTGGTCAGAAAATCGACGGCACCCAAGCGCACGGTCTCGGCGGCGGATCGTACCGTCGCATGTCCCGTCAGGATGATGACCGACAGGGGGTGGTCGTCTCCTCGTCGGTCGGAAGCGGTCCTGGCCAGTGTCAAACCATCCATGTTCGGCATACGCATATCGGTGAGCATGACGTTGATCGACGGATCGCCATCGATGCGCGCCAAGGCATCCGCGCCGGAGGAAACGGTTTCAGCCTGCCATCCCTGCGCCTGAAGAAACTCGACGATCTCCTCCGCCAAAGCTCGCTCATCGTCGACAACCAGAACATGCATCGGTCGCGGGTCCTGCTCCCCACGAAGGGGCGGGTTGTCGGTCGTCGAAGGTATCGCATTCTGGTTCAAGTGACGCCACACTCCTGCAAGGTCTGGGGATTTGACCAGGCCGATGGCATCGACCATGCGTTTTGGACTAATTCAGGTGTCGATCCGCTTCTATGTTAGCTGTCGGATTACGCTCTCCGACCCTGATAAAATCGAATCCGACGAACTGATAGCCTTGCCCCCGGACGGATCGTATTGTCTCGACACCCGGAAGGTATTTGCCGATTTCCCGACGCAGGCGCGAGATCAGGTTATCGACGGCACGATCGTCGGCATTAAAACTGCCCCGCCTGAGGCAAACGTTGTAAAGATGCGAACGGGTTACGACCTCCTCCGGCGTCTCGGTCAAGGCAAGCAGGGCGTTAAAGGTTGCCGTCGTCAGCCGCACCAAAGTGCCATCGGCGGAAACCAGGGTGCGTCGCGCGACATTGATCGTCCAAGGTTGTTTTGAGACTGAAGGCAGGCGGAACGAGTGCCGCTCCACCGTCGCTTGTGGGCCCCGATATCGGCGGATAACCGCCTTTACACGCGCCAGTATCTCACGGGGTTTCAGCAGTTTGCTGGCGAAGTCATCAGCGCCAAGTTCGAGCCCGATGATCCGGTCGCTCTCGTCCGCATTGTTTGTCAGGATAATCAGCGGCCCTTCAAATCGCTGACGGATAATCGCCAAATCTCCGAGAGAGTCGCGGCCACCCAGGAATTGGTCGAGAACAATCAGGGAAATCTCACGCTCGTTCAGCAAATCCATCGCATCGCCGACACTTACAGCTGATGCGGTTGCAAAGCCGTGGGCGGCAAGAAATCCACCGAATTCGCCCGAAAAATCGAGGTCGTCTTCAATCAGGAGGATCGTGCCGGCGGCGCTGCGACCATAATTCATATCGGCTTCTCCTTGTGCCCACCTCAAAAGCAACCGCGAAATTGAGGACTCATAGGCGCGCATTGTAAAAACTCCGTCCGCTAAATGTCAATGCAGGAGGCCCCTCACAAAATAGGAATTCCGACATTATTCGCTCTCCGCTTTCGAATAACTGCTAATCTGCGTCGAAGCTGACAGGATACACTGCGATTTTATGCATTTTATTACATATGTAGATTGCACCAATGCGCTAGTTGACAGCCATGGCACACCGAATATCTCTTGCGCCGACATGCGCGCCAATGCGGGACACGCGGGAACTGGCGGAACGACAGCCGCCTCCCTGGCCTTGGAGCAAGGGTGTATTGTTTATTGCCCTGGTCTCGCTTGGCCTATGGGCGGTTGTTGTTGCCGCGGTTGTGGCGTTACGGGCACATCTGTAGCTTACCACTGTCAACGCGACGCAGGTTCTCCTCGCGATCCACCGTCGAGTACGAGGACAGACGACACACCCGGCCCCGGACGCAGGGACAGGTAGGCGCGATCTTTCGGACAAGCTCCGGCCGCGGTGCGCGCGCACCACGCTGTGGAGGCCGGGGCGTCGGGCGGGCCGAAGCGGTTGAGGGTGGACTCGCGGATCATCGCGGGTTCGCCGACGCCGCGTCCGGTGAATTGATACTGGATGGTGGCCGCCGTATCGGTCGCCTCGGCGAAGTCGATCGTCAGAATACCGTCCTTGGTAGTGGCCACGATGGACGCCGAACAGCGGCGGCGCGGTTCGACGGTGCAGATGCCGTCTTTGCGTTGGACGTGACGATCGACGATGCCTTGTTCCGCCAGATGAGCCAGGACGGCGGGAGCGGTCATGCCCAGACGCAGGCGGAGGATATCGACGATTGTGGGATCAAGTGCCCAGGCCTGATGGCCAAAGACCAGAGGCAGCGCGATCGGGAGAATTCTTGCCCAGTGCATGGCGGTTCCGGCCGAGAGGTTCAGGCAGCGTTCGCATCATGGCGCAAAACTGCTAATAATCGGTAAAGCTGAACCTATCTTGGGACGATTATCGATGAAATTCTTGACCGCGACGTTCGGCATAATCCTCGCGCTGTCGGCGTCGCCCGCGGGCGCGCAGCCGCCGCCGAATTACGCTCCCATTCCTCCGCCGCGGCACGAGCATATGCCGCCGCAGCCGCACGGGAACGTGGTGTGGCAGCCCGGGCATTGGCACTGGGACGGCCACCAATATGTTTGGGTCGGCGGTCACTACGTCGAGCGCCATCCCCATCATCGGACGTGGGCCGCCGGTCATTGGGCATGGTCGCACCGCGACAACCGCTATGTCTGGAACCCGCCACACTGGCGGTAGGCGGTGGCTCAGCGCAGTTCGATCATGACCGGGACGTGATCGGACGGTTGCTGCCGATCACGCTCCATCTTATCGGGATCGGCGGACAGCAACCGTTCGGCCACCGTCGGCGAGAGCAGCGCGTGATCGATCCTTAGTCCGGAATCGCGCTGCCATGCGCCGGCCTGATAGTCCCAGAACGTATAGACGGGGCCGCTGGGGTGAACTGCGCGGATCGCGTCGGTCAGCCCCATCCATTCCAGCCGCCGCAACGCCGCCCTGCTTTCCGGGCGGACCAAGGCGTCGGTTTTCGACAGTGCTCCCTTGGCATAATCGTCGTCGGTCGGGCAGACGTTGAAGTCACCGGTCACCACCAAGGGCACATCGGCGTCGAGAAGCGCCTGGCTTCGACGCGCCAGGCAGTCCATCCACATCAGCTTATAAGCGTAGCCTTCATCGCCGCGAGAGTTGCCGTTCGGGAGATAGATCCCGATCAGGGTCATGCCCTCGGCCTCGATCTCGATATAGCGTGCCTGGGAGTCGTCGTCCGGCAGCCCCGGCAGGGCGCGATGGGTGACGGTGAAGGGCACCCGCGCCAGGACCGCGACACCGTTATAGGATTTCTGACCGACAACTTCGGCCCGATAGCCGATGTCCTGAAACCCAGCCGTCGGGAAGACGGCGGTCTCACACTTGATTTCCTGCAGAAAGAGAACGTCGGGCCGGCGCCGTTGCAGCCACTCGCGGACATGGGTTTCGCGCTGACGGATGGAGTTGACGTTCCAGGTGGCGATTTTCACGGTGGTGTCGGCCTTTCGGGGGGCCGCCAGTATGGTGGCGGGCCGCTTGCCGGTCAAAGCAGTGCGCGCAGTTCGGCCAGTTCCATCGGATTAAGGTCGGAGACTGCCCAAAAACGGAGACCGCCACGCGTCCAGGTCAGCAGGCTGTATCCGTCGGTTTGAATGGTCTGGACGGTGTCGTGCGCTTCCTTCGGCGTCGGCCAGATGAAGACATTCACGACATGCAGGCGTCGCTTGTAGACCAGGGCGGCGACGCGCCTGCCGGCCAGGTAGTCAAGGCGGCCGCCGATCAGGGGGAAACCGTCGGCGGTGAGGTCGCGCACCACCGGCGCAAATTCCACCCGACCGTTGAACCAGGGCCGCACGGTGTGGGAGTCGCTCGACGCGATCTGGATCGGGCTGTCCTGCAACAAAGAGCGGATATGGGCGGTCAGGACCTCGGCCCGCGCGTCGGCGGGCGGCGCTTCCCGCAGGAACGTCCAGGTTCCGAACACGGACAACAGGCACACCGCCGCCATCGCCATGGCCTGGCGGACGATCGGTCGGCGTTGGAACGGCAATTGATCGCGTTCCGCGGCATCCAATGCCGCGGACAGATCGGCCCGCAACGTCGGCGGGGCGAGAAGCCCCGCGTACTGGCGGAGGTCTTCGCGCAGGGCATTCATCTCCCGCGCGAAGTTTCGGCAGTCCGCGCAGCCCGCGACGTGGTCCCGCAACTCCTGGGTTCGCGTCGCCGACAGATCGCCGTCGATGCCGACGCAAATCAAATCGCGCGCAGTTTCACACCGCATCGCGGCCTTCCTTTTCGACAATGATCGCGTAGCGCGCCCGCAGTTCCGCGCGCGCCCTCGACAGGCGCGACATGACGGTGCCGAGGGGGGCGCCGAGCGTTTGGGCGATATCGGCGTAGGACATGTCCTGAACTTCGCGAAGGACGAGCACTTCCCGATGCAGGGGCGGCAGCGACGCCAAGGCCGCAAGCGCAAGCGACGATTGTTCGGCGTCGATCAGCAGGATTTCCGGCGAGGGGTCGTCGGATGCCGGCATGGACCCGTCGGAGGCGTCGCCGTTGCGCGGCAAGAATGCATCCTCGATCGGGATAACGTTGTTTCCGCGTCGCTTGTTCGACAGGAAGCGGTAGGCGACGTTGCGCACGATCGTCAGCAACCAGGGCTTAATGTCCGGCCCGTGGACGGTATCGAAGGCGCGCAGGGCGCGGAGGTAGGCCTCCTGCACGATATCCTGGGCGTCGGCGCGGCTGCGCACCAGCCAAAAGGCCAGAGTATAGGCCGCGTCGAGATGCGGCAGGGCCAATTGTTCGAAGCGAGTGCGAAGGCGCATGTCCGTCTCGATCCTGCCCGGCGGCGTTTTATTCCATCCAATCGTCATGGAATATCCCGCGGCAGGGATGGATCGAAGGGGCAGACACTCGCACCGAAAGGACTGACATCATGCTGTCTCGCCGCGATTTCACCGTATCCGCCGGGCTTGCCGCCGCTTTGGGTTTGAATGCCCGTTTGGCCTATGCCCAAAAGACCCCCGATCCCGCAAAAGGGCACGTGACCTACAAGATCGGCGAGGCCGAGGTGACGGCCCTGTATGACGGCATCTGGGAAAAGCCGCACGATCCGGCTTTTGTGTCGAACGCGTCGCTGGATGACGTGAAGGCGGCGATGGTCAAGGCCGGGCTGACGCCCGATTTCGTGTCGATCCCATTTACGGTGTCGTTGGTGAAGACCGGCGGCAAGTTGATCCTGTGCGACAGCGGCACGGGCGGGCAGGTGCAGCCGACGGCCGGCAAGATGATGGGCAACATGAAGGCCGCCGGTTTCGACCCGGCGTCGATCGATGTCGTCCTGGTATCGCATTTCCATCCCGACCACATTTTCGGGCTGATGGACAAAGACACCAACAAGCCGGTCTTCCCGAACGCGGAGATCGTCGTTTCGGATGTCGAATACAAATTCTGGACCGACCCTGCCGTTATCGATCGCCTCCCGGAAGGTCGCAAACCCCTGGCGCGGCGAATTCAGACGGTGTTCCCGACATGGAAGAACATCCGTCAGGTTACCGGAGAACAGGACGTCGCCCCGAACATGCGCTTTGTCATGGCCCCCGGCCATACGCCGGGACATCGGGCGTTCCACCTGTCGTCGGGTGCCGCGCAGCTTATGCTGTCCAATGATACGGCCTATGTCCCGGCTTTGGTCGTGGCCAATCCCGGCTGGCATGGCGCATACGATCAGGACCCGACGACCGCGGAGGCGTCGCGCCGCCGCGTGCTGGATCGCGTGATCGCCGATCGGATGCCGATCGCCGGGTATCATTTTCCGTTCCCCGGTGCCGGCACAATCGCGAAGGACGGCACCGGCTATGCGCTGAGCGTGACCCATGGATAAGCGCTGGATCGGTCTGGCGGCGGGGCTGCTGATAAGCGCGCTGTCGAGCAGCGCGGGCGCGGTGGACAATCTGACCAGCCGCGACGCGCCCGATCTGACTTCCGTCCGCGCCAAAATCAAGGCCAAGGACTACTCCGGGGCACTGACGGAGTTGAACGGTATCGCGCAGACGTTTCAACACCCGGATGTTTACAATCTCATGGGTTTCAGTCTGCGCAAATCCGGCGATCGCGCGCAGGCGTTTACCTTTTATGCGAAGGCGCTGGATTTCAATCCGGATCACCTGGGGGCGTTGGAGTATCAGGGCGAATTGTTCGTCGAAACCGGGCAGCTGGATAAAGCCCGGGCGAACCGAGCGCGTCTGCAACGTCTATGTCCCTCCGGCTGCGAGGAACTGAGCGATCTCGAAGAGGCGATCGAGAAAGCCTCAAAAGGCAGTTGACCGCTGCCTTGTCCGCGGCGATCGCTCGGCGCAAAATCGAGCGATCACGCAGAACGGGACGAAACACATGGCGATCGAGCTTTATACCTGGAACACACCGAACGGGCGCAAGATCAGCGTCGCGCTGGAGGAAATGGGGCTCGCTTACAACGTTCACCCCGTCAACATCTCCAAGAACGAGCAGTTCGCGCCGGATTTCCTGAGAATCAGCCCGAATAACCGGATCCCGGCGATCGTGGATCCGGACGGGCCGGGCGGTCAGCCGATCAGCGTATTCGAATCGGGCGCGATCCTGATTTATCTGGGGCAGAAGACGGGACAGTTCTACCCGACCGATCCGCGTAAGCAGGTGCCGGTGCTGGAATGGCTGATGTGGCAGATGGGCGGGTTCGGTCCAATGCCTGGCCAGGTGCACCACTTCCTGCAGGTCGAGAACGCTCAGGACCAGCGCTATGGGTTGGAGCGTTACTCGAAAGAGACTCGCCGCCTGTATGGCGTGCTGGATCGTCGCTTGGCGGACCACGAGTACGTTGCGGACGAATGCTCCATCGCGGATTTCGCGATTTTGGGTTGGGCCTGGCGGCATGAGCGGCACAAGGTGGATTTGGCTGACTTTCCGAACGTGAAGCGCTGGTACGAGACGATCATGGCCCGCCCGGCGACGAAGCGTGGGTTTGAGGTTGGACTCAGCTAAGGGTTTGACGCTGGGTCTGGATCCACGTAGAAGGATTGAACAAACGCCGTGTCCGGGCTGTCTTATGAGGCGGTCCGGGGATGTGCCCTCCGGCGGAGGGGTGGCCGAGTGGCTGAAGGCGGCGGTTTGCTAAACCGTTGTACGGGGTCAACCCGTACCGTGAGTTCGAATCTCATCCCCTCCGCCAACCAGACCGTATAACCTATTGAAATATCTATGGTATCTAGCTGGGGCCTGATTTCTACCCCCATTCCTACCCCCAACCGCTTCCTCGGTGCCCCCTCTATCGTTCCCTCTATACGTTCAAAACGGGGCGGGACAGGCCCTTGGTCCCATCCAACCGGGCGCGGCATTACGCGCGCGCGGGTTTCAGGGGGGGGGCGAACCGCAGACCTCAGTCG
>CANJLW010000049.1 GCA_947475245.1 Acetobacteraceae bacterium
CGGCAGTGGAGTATTTTCGACCATGGCGGGTGTGGCACCGTCCGATTCGGCAGATGTTGGTCTCGACACCCAAATCTCTGCATCAAATCAGACGATTACGCTACGCCCGCCAACGAATCCCTGGCATGCGATGAATAAGATGGGCTAACCAGTATTTCTCACACGCTGCTTCGCTGCCCGTGAGCTAACCCGCATTTCTCACATGTTGCTTTGCTGGCTAGGCTCTGACGCCATTCGGGTGTGATGATCTCGTTCGCAGCCTGTCCGGTGTCCGTTCGCTCCTCCATCAGACGCGGCTATCCGATCACCGCATTGATGCAGAGTTGGCGGGGACTATGGCGGCTGTGCGCTGTCTGTTTCGTGCCGGATCAGGCGCCCGCTCGTCGCAGGCGCGCATGCGCCAGCGCGAATTCGTGTTGGAACGGACAGGCGGACGCCATGCTCACCACCACCCGCCGCACACTGACCCGCACCAGTGCGCCGATTTTCAGCAACTTCAACCGGATCGTGCCGTACGTGGCCGTCGCGAACTGGGTATGCGCCAGCCCGATCCGGCGCAACGCGCAGACCAACACATAGACGAACGAGGCAAACTACAACCGCAACTGATTGGCCCGCATCGTCGCCGCCGACGTCCGATCGGCGAACAAATCAAGCTGGCATTCCTTGATCCGGTTCTCCATCTCGCTGCGGGCGCAATAGATCACCTCATACAGCCGCCGCCCATCGATCTCGTCCGTGTTCAGCGAGGTAACGATGAAGCGAGGATTGGCCTCGCCTTGCGTCCATTCCGCCTTGCCGACGACACGCCGCGTCCGGCTCCGACTGTCCAGCGTGGACCAGCGGGCGTCCTTGAACCGGCGGGCGGGCTTGCGGGTCCTCTCCGCCTCGGCGCGAGCGGCGGTCGTCTCGGTCGCGATCTCCGCCGTAAGCCGAACGTTGCGCGCCAGGCCGAAGACGTAGTCGACGCGGTTCGCCTCCGCCCAGGCCATGATCGTCTCGCGGCAGAAACCGCTGTCGGCGCGCAGCAGAATGCGCACCCGCGGCCAGCGGGCGCGGATGTGGCCGATGATGCGGGCAAGTTCGTCGTTCGTGCCCGCCGCGGCGTCGATGTTCGACCGCCGCAGCTTCGCCGCGAGCAAGTGACGGCCGCAGAAGATGTACAGCGGCAGGTAGCAGTAGGTATCGTAATAGTCCTGGAAGAAGCGGCCCTCCTGGCGCCCGTGCAGCGGATCGTCGGTGGCATCGAGATCGAGCGTGATCTGCGGCGGGGCCTTCGGATGGGCATCAAGGAACAGGTCGACGAACAGCGCCTCGATGGCTGCGGTGTCGGCGGCGATCCTGGCATAGCAGGTCGGTTCGGGCTTGCTGCGTTCCAGACGGTTCAGCGTGCTTTTGCCCGCCAGTGGCGCGCAGTCCGAGCGATGGGCCTCGCGTTTGCCGGCCAGCACCGCCATCACCGGGTCGTGGCTGTCCTTGAAGCAGGCGGCCAGGCGCCGGGTCAGGCCAAGGGCTTTGTCGGTGGCGCCCAGCAGCAGGGTACCGGCGTCGGATGTCATCGCGCCGCCGTCGAACGAGGCGACCACGGCACGGCCTCCGACACGTGCAAATTGAAACAGTTCCGCGCTACACTCTGTCGGTATCGGGGGTGTCCTCTGCTTTTCGATAAGGCTTTGTTGCAGAAGAATTTTCGCCGATTCAGAGCCCCGATGCACCTGTATCGTGTGAGAAATGCGGGCTTGGCAGCCTGTCGGCCTGGGAATATCCTGATAATCTTGAGGCCCCCTCCGCGGCGTGAACGCCGCGGAGGGTAGCCCAGGCAAGCCTGATCGTGGCTTGATCGGTTCCCGGGCGCGAACGGGCGACATCGGGAAGCCCGTCGGTCGGTGGGGCAAGCCTAGCTTGCGATTCCGACCAAAACCTCCGATGGCGGTAAGTCCGACTGGCTGCCGGCGCGGGCAGCCACCGATGCGCGAACGCTTTCCAGCTTAGGGCCGTGAACAATCAGCGGGGCGCAGCCCGCGGCTTCCCACATCGCGCCGATGCCAGGTAACGACGTCGCAAACGTTGGTATCAGACGCGTCGGCCCGTCGGCGTTCGAGAAATTGGCGCGGTCGCCCACATCCAGGTAGCTCTCCGTCAACAGCCCATTCGCCTGCAGCAGGTCATGCTGTGCGAGTTCCAGATGAAAATACGTGATACGATCCATCGGCACCTGCATGATCGAGGTGCCATTGATCAAGCGGCCGACAGGGATAAGTACGTCCTCGACGAACACGGCGTGGTTTGGCGACAGAAACAGGTCATTGGCGGGCTGTCCTGCACCAAAAGCGCCGGCGGACACACGCACCGGCCAGGCGCTCCGCGGATCGGGGTGACGCGTGCAATCCACATCGCGGCGACCGATCCACCGGATCGGCACGTCGCCGGCAAAGTGGGCGGAAACGATGTCGCCGATGGCCAGATCCTCTACCGCCGTTGCGCCGCCGGGCGTAGCGATCCGTGTTCCGGCGCCAAAGCAGACGATCAGATTGGTGCCCCCGCTGCCGTCGGACGCGAGCTGAAAATTAGAGGTCGCGAAGGTTCCCTGGATACGCAACGTCGCATGCGCCGAGGCGGCATTGGTCAAGACCAGAGCATTGCTGGCGAAGGTCGCGCTGACGGCATTGAATCCGGTTACGTCGATCGTGTTGCCCTGGGCGAAACCCTGAATGACCAGCCCCCCCAGACCCGCGCTGTTGCCGGAAACTTTCCATTGCGCGCCGCTATCGAACACCAGCGTATCGAAATTGGTGATGCTGGTGCCGAAGCCCGACAGCGTACCGGTGCTCGCCGCAGAGGTGAGCTCAATGATATCGGTGCCACCCGGTTGGGCGATGATGTTGCCGGTAACCGTGGCGCCGGGCACATTGATGAATCGATTGGGGGCGGACGTCGCATTGAACAAAATGGCCCCGAAGCCCGCATTGGTGCCGATAACGACGCCCGCGTTCGAGAACGTTCCAGGAGCGTTAAACCACACGCCGCCATTGCCGGAAATGGTGCCGCCGGATTGGTTGGTGATGACCCCGCCATTGGCCGCATAAACCGCGACGTTGCCCGCCGTAATCACGCCGGCGTTAGTAACGGTGCCGGTATCAATCAGGTAGATTGCCTTGAAATTCGTGGCGGCGATCGTACCGCCTGCCTTGTTGGTGACGGACCCTTTGCCGTTTATGACGATGCCATAGCCTCCCGACGCGATACGACCGCCGGCTTCGTTGATGATCGTTCCAGAACCAATAACCGTACCCGGCCCCAGATAAATCCCGTGCGTGGATGACGGAGTCGATGTAATGGTACCGAAATTATCGATCGTCCAGTTATAGGTCGATTTGCCAACTGCGATCAGCGCATCTCCGGTCGCCGGGGTAATGGCGCCGGTCGCCGAGACGGTAAATGGATTATTGGCCGTGCCGGCATTCGTAAGAGTGATCCCGCTGCTCGTGCTGCTGGTTAGGGTCCGGCTCAAAACATCCTCCTGTTGCAAAACGGACGAACGCGACCGTATCCGCCGCAGTCTCGCTCGCCGCCCAAATCACGCCACAGCCAGTCGGTACACCCTATAGATGTCCATGCCCTCATTCAAAGGGCAGAGTTCCGCATGTCGCAAACGCCCTGCCGGTTTACCGGACTCGGATTACCCAGGCGGGCACTCGCACCCGCCTGTCCCTGACGGCTAACCCTTTTCGACGTTCCAGAACACTGTCGCCGGGCCGCGTAACTGCCCGGTGATGTTATTCCGCCAGGCGCTGGCCGGCAGATACTGCCCGAACGGAATATATGGCACGAAATCGAAACATTCGAGCTGCAACTGCTCCGAAATGCGCTTCTGTTCGGCGGGATCGGAACTGTCGATCCAGGCCTCGCGCAGCGCTTCCATTTTCGGATTTTCCGGCCAACCGACCCAGGCATCCTTGCCGTTCGCGCGCAAGCCGCCGCCCAACACCGGGTTACTGTAATCCACCGGCGGGAAGCCTGACGGGAAAAGCGACCAGCCGCCCTTGTCCAACGGCTCCTTGCTCGTGCGCCGCTGCGTCACCGTGCCCCAGTCCGTGGTCTGAACGTCGATATTCAGCCCGACCTTCTGGAACGCGCCCTCCGCCACCTGACACACCGCGTCATACGACGCGGGATCGGTCGGGTGCATGAACGCAATGCGCTCTCCGTTATATCCGCCTTCCTTCAGCATGCGCTTGATGGCCTCGGTGCTCGGCCGCTTGCGCACTGCGTCCATGCCGGCCTCATTCGCGCTTTCGGTGCCGGGGATGAAGAAGCCGACCGGCGCGCGCCAGCCTTCCTTGTCATCGCCCATCACCGCCGTCATCGCATCGACCTGGTCCAGCGCGGCCAGCATCGCCCGACGCACGACAACGTTGGCCGTCGGCCCATGAATGAAGTTCGGACGCAGCACCGGGAATACGCCGTGTGTGTCCAAACGCCCGACGGTAACGCCCGACGCCTTGCGCAACATCGGCAACAGATCGGGCAGCGGCAACTCGACCCAATCGACCTCGCCGGTCGCCAAGGCCCCGGCCGCGGTCGCCGGATCGGGAATGATGCGCCATTCCACCCGATCGACCTTCACGTGATAGCCGCCCTTGCCGTACTCGACTTTCTCCGCCCTGGGCACATACTTGTCGAACTTCGCCATCACGGCGCGGCTGCCGGCGACAAATTCGTTCGCTACCCAACGAAACGGACCGCTGCCGACGCATTCCGCCGCTTGCTTATAGGGATCGGCCGCCAGACGCTCCGGCATGATCGCGCAGGTCGGCTGAGTCTTGGCCAGCGCGTTGGGCAGGAACGGAAACGGCTTATTGAACCGCCATACAATCGTACGGTCGTCCACCGCTTCCAGCGAGTCCAACCGCGCGGTGATGGTGCCGCCGATGGGATCGCGCACCATCCAACGCCTGACCGACGCAACGCAGTCGCGCGCCAACACCGGCGTTCCATCGTGAAACCACTGATCCGGCCGCAGTTTCATCGTCCACTTCTTGCCGCCGTCCTCGACCAAATGGCCTTCAAGCATGTGCGGATGCGGGTTCAACGCCATGTCGCGGGTGTAAAGCGTCTCGTACAGCATCAACCCCATCGTGCGGGTCGCCTGAGCCGTGTTCCAAACCGGATCATAGCTCGGCGGGTTGGTCGTCGGCACGAAGATCAGCGTCTTGTTGCCGCGCCCGATGGCGGGTTGAGCAAGCGAGGGGCGCGCGGCCAGGGTGGCGGCGGCGCCGGCCAGAAGATGACGGCGTTGCATGGTGACTCCGGACATGACCTCTCCGGCGATTAATCGCGCCGGCTGGGCCGCGATATGACATGTCCCGACGCCATTGGCCACTCGCTCGACGAACCCGGCGATAAACGATAGTTTGCCGAAACGCGATTATTTTTCAGGAGCAGCCCCGTGCCGCCAAGCGACGCCGCAACCGCCGAACCGACCGTCAAGCTGGAACTACAGACGTCGCGTCAGTTCTCGAATTTCCTGGCGGAGCAGGCAATCAGCCTCGCGGTCACCACCTATCAGGCGGGCAAGCTGTTCCTGCTGGGCGTGCAGCCCGACGGTCGGCTGTCAGTGTTCGAGCGTACGCTGGAACGCTGCATGGGCCTGTGCGCGACGGCGGACTCCCTGCACGTCGCGACGCTCTATCAAATTTGGCGCTTCCAGAATGTATTGCCCAGGGGCGCCGCCCATGGCGGGCACGACGCGGTGTTTTCGCCCCGCATGTCCTGGGTGACCGGCGATCTGGATGTGCACGACATCGCCATCGGTGCCGACGGACGCCCGGTTTTCGCCAACACGCTGTTCAGTTGCATCGCCACGGTGTCCGACACCGACAGCTTCGTACCGCTGTGGCAGCCGAAATTCATCAGTAAGCTGGCGGCGGAAGACCGGTGCCACCTGAACGGTCTGACCCTGCGCGACGGCAAGCCGGCCTATGTGACCGTTGTCGGGCAAAGCGACGTGGCCGACGGCTGGCGCGAACACCGGCACGATGGCGGCTGCGTGATCGACGTCGAAAGCAACGAGGTCGTCGTCAGCGGCCTGTCGATGCCCCACTCCCCCCGCCTGCATAACGGCAAGCTGTGGATCCTGAACGCCGGCACCGGCGAATTCGGTTGGGTCGATACCGCCGCCGGCAAATTCGAACCCGTGGCCTTCCTGCCGGGCTACGCGCGCGGGCTGTCCTTCGTCGGCGACTTCGCGCTGGTCGGTATTTCCCTGCCGCGCGACAACAAGACCTTCAACGGTCTGGCGCTGAACGAAGAACTGACGCGCCGCGGTGCCGAACCGCGCTGCGCCATCATGGTGATCGATCTGCGCACCGGCGACGCCGTCCATTGGGTCCGGTTCTCCGGCGTTGTGCAAGAACTCTATGACGTGGCGGCGATCCCGGGCATTCGGCGTCCATCGGCGATCGGCTTCCGCTCCGACGAAATCCGCCGCGTGATCACCGTCGGCGCCTAAGGCGCGTTCGGCCCGTGCCGTCCCCCTTGGAAGCGGCGCGCGCTTCGGCGCGTGCGCTGGCCAAGGCCGGGCGCCTGCACGACGCCATTCGGCTTTACGAGCGTATCCGATGCGTCGCGCCGGATGACCCGACCCTGGCGCTGGACCTGGGCGGGCTGCTGTTACAAGGCGACGACAACGATCGTGCCGTCGCCCATTTTCAGGCGATGACCCAGGCGCATCCTCGGCTGGAAGTTGCCTGGCAGGGCCTGGGCAAGGCGCTGCATGACGGGCTGCGTCACGAAGACGCCATCCTTGTCTTCACCCGCGCTGCCGATCTGTCCGAAGCGCCAGGCCGAGCGGTGTATCATCGGGGAATGGTGAGGCTGGGAATGGGGGATTTCGCGCAGGGTTGGCGCGACTACGAGCATCGGCTGACCATCCCGGAATTCGGCCATCGCGTTTTTCCGCAACCACGCTGGAATGGCGACCCGCTGAACGGGCGACGTTTGCTGGTGATTTGTGAGCAAGGCTACGGCGATGTCTTCCAGTTCATCCGCCTGCTGCCGCTGCTGCGCGACTTCGGCGGACAGATTATCTTCGAATGCCCCATGGAACTGCGCGCGTTACTGGCCCCGCTGCTGGATGGGATAGAGGTCGCGCCGCTGCGCGGTCGCCAGGCACCGGACACTCGTTTCGATTGCTACGTCTCCCTGTTGAGCCTGCCGCTGTTGCTGAACCTGACGGCGGCGACAATACCCGCGCCGCCGAGATATTTGGCCGGCGCGCGCGCCACGCCGCGCATGATCGGTGGCCCCCACCGGGTGGGTGTGTGCTGGGCCGGGAAGCCGTCGCATCCGCAGGACGCGCATCGATCGATGGACCCGGAGTTCCTCGCGCCCTTGGCCCGCGTTCCCGGCGTGACGCTGGTCTCCCTACAGAAAGACCCGTCGCAACGCCCCGCATTGGCGGGGCTATGCCCGTTCCTGTCCGAACCACCGGAACCGCTGGTCGATTTCGCCGCGACCGCGCGCGTGATGGCCGATCTGGATTTGGTCGTCACCGTCGATACCTCCGTAGCCCACCTCGCCGCCGCGCTCGGCTGCCCCGTGTGGCTGCTGCTGTCCCGCCCCGGTGAGTGGCGCTGGCTGCGGGATCGAACCGACTCCCCCTGGTATCCGACGATGCGGCTTTTCCGGCAGGATACGTTGGGCGTGTGGACGGCGCCGATCGCGCGCGTTGTCGCGGCGCTGCGCGACACCATCTGAACGGGAAGGCGTTTTCCGGATCAGGAGGCCAGCGTGAAAATCGGCGTACCACGAGAGATCAAAACGCATGAATATCGGGTTGGGCTTACACCGCCCGGCGCGCGGGAACTGACGCTGCACGGGCATTCGGTGTTCGTGGAGCGCGATGCCGGGCTTGGCATCGGCTGCGACGATGATGCCTATCGCGCCGCGGGCGCGACGGTGCTGGACACGGCCGACGCCGTGTTCGCGCGGGCGGACATGATCGTGAAGGTGAAGGAACCGCAACCGGCGGAGATTGCCCGACTGCGGCGCGGTCAGGTGCTGTTCACCTATCTGCACCTCGCCGCCGACAGGGCGCAGACCGAGGCGTTGTTGCGCTCCGGCGCAACCTGCATCGCGTACGAGACCGTGACCGATCGCGCCGGCGGGCTGCCCTTGCTGGCACCGATGAGTGAGGTCGCCGGCCGCATGGCCGTTCAGGTCGGCGCGCATTGTCTGGAGCGCGAGCAAGGCGGAGCCGGAATTCTGCTGGGCGGCGTGCCCGGCGTCGCGCCGGGGAAGGTCGTGATTCTCGGCGGTGGCGTATCGGGCACCAACGCCGCGCGCATGGCGGTGGGGTTGGAAGCTTCGGTGACGATCATCGATCGCTCACTGCCTCGGCTAAAGGAGTTGGACCTGCAATTCGGGCCGCGCGCCACGACCTTGTTCGCGACGGCCGATGCGATCGAGCGTGCGGTCGTGGCAGCGGATTTGGTCATCGGCGCCGTGCTGGTGCCCGGTGCTGCCGCGCCGCGCCTGGTGACGCGCGCGATGGTTCGGCGGATGCGGCCGGGTTCGGTGCTGGTCGATATCGCCATCGATCAGGGCGGCTGTTTCGAAACCAGCCGCCCGACCGCGCTGAGCGACGATCCGCACCTGTGCGATGGGCTGAACATCCATGGTGGCGTCATCACACACCAAGCCGTCGCGCAGGCGCTGGGGATGCGCTGGATCACGGCGCGAGAGGCCCTGGCACGCTCCGATCAACCTGCCTCGTCCGGATCGGGCTGATCGGTTCCGCAATCGGCGCAGCGGAAGCCGCTGAGTTCTTCCTTCGCCCAGGCCATCGCCTGTTTGATGCTCTGGCCCGACATCAGGCGAGACACCATGCCCGCCTGAATGCCGCGCTTCAACATCTGCACCGTGAATTCCGGCGGGCCGGAGGATCCAGGTATAAGGCGCGGATTCTCCGCACACCGGGGGAAAATGCCCGGTGGCCGCGCGGGCCTTAGCGGGCGGTGGCCGCGCGCCGGCGGCGGCGCGCGGCGGCGATGCCGAAAAGCGCGGTGGCCAGCAGGCTGGCTCCGGCGGGTTCCGGAACGGAAATGCTGGAAATACTGAAATTCCAGGTGGTGGCGTCCGTCTGACCGGGTAGCCACCAGTTCGCGCCGTTGCTTTCGATTTGCGCGGCCTGAAGATTAAACGGACCGGCGGGATCGAGGGCGGCGTTCGTCAGGTCGGCGGAATTGTCCAACCTGCCAAGGTTGATCTGGGCGGCGTTGGCGCCTTGCGGTACGTTGTTTTCACTGACCAAGGAAAACAATTGTTTCCAGTCGTTATAGGGCCAGGGTCCGCAGCCAGGGGTCCCTGAACATCCGTGAACCACGATCAGATCGTTGTAATAAAGTCCCGTATATTGCAAAAGAACGCCGTTGATCGTCAGGTTGATCTGGACCGTGGCCGCGTCCATCGAACCGTCGGTAGAATCCCATGCCCGGCCGAAACCGTTGCTGCCTGGGGCGGGCGCGTGGAAACGGTCCGTATCGTAACTGAAGAATCCCAGGACCGGCAGCCCGACGATGCCGCCGGTGGTGCCGAACAGCGTGTCGGTGTCGCCGCTTTGCGAGGTGACGGTACCGGCGAATGTTCCGTTCACCACGGTGGCGCCCGCGGGTGCCACCGGACCCCAGGCCAGAAAAAAGCAAAAAGCCGCGGCGCTGGTTCGGCACATGGTTGCGTCGTTCATTGTTCCCTCCGTGTCCTCCGCGATCGAAACGCGGTTCGCGGGTCAGGCGCAAGGCGCGCCGCGGCACGGTCCGATCAACCCGGCCCGTCCGGGTCGGGCTGATCGGTTCCACAATCGACTCAGCGGAAACCGCTGAGTTCTTCCTTCGCCCAGGCCATCGCCTGTTTGATACTCTGTCCCGACATCAGGCGAGACACCATGCCCGCCTGAATGCCGCGATTCCACATCTGCACCGCGAATTCCGGCGGCCCGGAGGATCCAGGGATATAGTACTCCGCGTCGTGCCAGGGGCGGATCGGGTAGTTGAAGATGGTGCCCTTGGGCGGAGCAACCTCGTTCCAGACCTTCAGGTCGGACATCGACATGAACGGCGGGATGTCATAGCCGGCGACAGGCGTTGCGAGCACCTCGACCTGTTCGCGCTGTGACAGATACTCAATCAGTTCCTTGCCCGCGGACTTGTTTTTGGCGAACTTCCAGATACCCCAAAAATACTGCCGATGCGGGACCAGGCGTCCCTTCGGGCCCCTGGGGTTCGGGAAAGTCCAGCAATCCGCCGCGAGCGCCGGCGCGTCGCGCTTTGCCACTGCCCAGGCGGAGGGTGGGTTCCAGATATAGGCGGTCTTGCCGGAAATCAGAGCACGGTTGTTGGACGCGTCGTCCCAACTGACGGTATCGGCGGGCATGAACTGGGTCAGCCGCTTACAGTATTCCAGACAGGCGGCGACCGCATCGGTTTCCACCGTGATGTCACCCTTGGCATTCACCAGATCGGCCCCGAATGCGCCGAACGTCGCGCCCCAGGTCTGATTGGCGTCGGTGCTGCCGGAACCGCAGCCGAACCCGATGGGGAGACCGGCCTTGAACAAGGCCTCGGCCATTTTTAACTGCGTGTCATAGGTCCAATCCTTGGCCGCGTCCGGGGTGGAAGGACCGTCCGGATACCATTTCTGCACATCGATACCGGCGTGCTGCTTAAGCAGACTGATGCGCGCGCAGGCTGTCAGCGGCGCGGAGCCCCAGCCGACCGGCACCGCCATCCAATGACCCTGCGATTTGCCCAGATATTCGGCGGCGCCGCTGGTCGGGCCGTATTTGCCGGTCAACGACTTCATCACGTCGTCCATCGGATCAAGGCTGTCGGCGAATTCGTGCACCGTCCATTGATCGAATGCGTAGACGTCGTGGCCTGTCTTGGCCTGTGCCTCCGCCGCCATGGTGATGTTGATTTTGTTGCCGATGGCGGTCAGGAAGTCGAGTTGGACATCGACCTTGTTCTTGGCGGCCCATTCGTCCACCAGCTTTTTCATCATTGGCCCGCCGTCCGGCACCCAATGGTCCCATAGCGCCAGACTGAGCTTTCCGGCCGCGCCGGCGGTGCGAATATGGACGAGAGGCAACGCTGCGGCCGCGGCTCCGAGTTTCAGGGTTCGACGACGCGAGACATTTTTGGCCATTGGTTTCCAGCTCCCTAAACGACCGCGTTTTGCGGTCATGGTGTCTTTCCGACATTCACCCTGGTTGGCCCAGGTTCCGGCACTCTCCACCCTTCCGACCGCAAACCACAAGTAGCCATGCGCGCGATGGCCTTGAGTCCGTCGCGCCGGGCCGCTATACGCGCCGTTTCGCGCTGCCGGTCGGGATCGGCGACGTCACACAAGGATCAGTCACATGAAGCCGGGCATTCACCCAGAATACCACGAAATCAACATCATCATGACCGACGGAACGACCTACAAAACCCGTTCGTGCATGGGTAAACCCGGCGACACGCTGCGCCTGGACATCGATCCGAAGTCTCACCCGGCCTGGACCGGCGTGCAGCGCATGATGGACACGGGCGGCCAGGTCGCCAAGTTCAACAAGAAGTTCGCCGGCCTCGGCATCAAGAGCTAAGCCTCACCGACCGCAAACGAGCGCGCCTCATTTTTTGGCGCGCTCGATTTGAACGCCTCTTGAACGCACGGGTCGGGTTTCCCAACTTTGTCGTATCCGGAATGCCCAATGGGGTTTCGGAGTTCACGACGGGGTTGGCCTTCGGGCAACCCGACCAGAGCCTTGCTCGTTCAGGAGGTTTACACAATGACGACGTACGACTTCGCGCCACTGTTCCGTACTGCCATCGGCTTCGACCGTCTGGCCCGACTCGCGGACAACGCCGCGTCCACGCAGGACGCATCAAGCTACCCCCCGTACAATATCGAAAAGACCGGCGATGAAACGTATCGCCTGACCATGGCCGTGGCCGGTTTCCGGCCCGAAGAACTCGATCTCGTGGTCAAGGACAACACTCTGGTTGTCTCCGGTCGTGTATTGCCCGACGCGCCCAAGCACGAGGTGCTGTATCGCGGTATCGCGGGCCGAGCGTTTGAGCGCCGCTTCGTGCTGGCCGATCATATCGTGGTCGACGGTGCCGACTTACAGCACGGCCTGTTGCATGTCGGGCTGAAACGCGTTGTGCCGGAAGCGCTGAAGCCGCGCCGGATCGCAATCGGCGGTGCCGAACCGACCCGGATTGCCGACGTTCCGCAGGTCGCTCAAGCCGCCTGATCACCGATCCACTGCAACGAAAGGGCCGGTTCGCCGGCCCTTTTTTTGTTTACGCCGCTGCCGGGCCCATTGGTCCGACGGTCGATCAAGCGCCGGGAAAGCGGAAGAACGCATCCGCCGCGCCGCGATGGCTCTGCTTGCGTGTAATATCGGCCTCCACCCGCGCGATCTCCGCGTGCAGTTCGCCGATGTAATCGCGCAGTTCCTCCACGCCGAGACTGTCCAGCGTGAGCTTCTCCAACCTTACGCGTTTGCGTGGCGGCAGATCGTCGTCATCCTTCATCTGGGCGGCCTCCCCGGGACATTGCTTATATAAAGATGCCACAATCTCTTGACCCATGCGACGCTGCTTGTCATATGCAGCACCCCTGGTGCCGGCACCCGCCGAACGCGGCTTCCGATCATGCGGTTCGTCGCGTGGTGCGGCAGCCCTGAAAGTGACATGCTATGACCTTGCCGCTGATGCCCAAGGCTACCGCCGTGTGGCTGATCGAAAAGACCGCGCTGACGTTCACGCAGATCGCCGATTTCTGCGGCATGCATCCGTTGGAAGTCCAGGCCATCGCCGACGGCGAAGTGGCGCAGGGCATCGTCGGCTACGACCCGGTCGCCAACAGCCAGGTCACCCTCGCCGATGTGCGCCGGTGCGAGGCTGACTCCAATGGCCGCCTGAAGCTGATCATCACCACGCTGCCGGCCCCCAAGCGGCTGCGCGGCGCGCGCTATACCCCCGTGGCCAAGCGCAACGACCGCCCGGACGGCATCGCCTTCCTGCTGCGCAACTACCCGCAACTGTCGGAATTGCAGGTCGGCAAGCTACTCGGCACGACCAAGGAAACGATCCAGAAAGTGCGTGAACGGTCGCACTGGAACAGCGCCAACATCAAGCCGCGCGATCCCGTCATCCTGGGTCTGTGCACCCAGACCGACCTGAACGCCGCGATCCTGCAAGCGAACGAACGCTTGCAGCGCGAAGGCCGAGCAGTGCCGCTGCCGCCACCGCCGGAGGCGGACGAGGCCGCCTGACCGACGGGACGGTCGACGGTGTCCGCTCAGTTCACCCGCATGCGAAGCTTTTCGATCTCTTCCTTGATGTGCAGCTTCTCCAGCTTAAGCCGCGTCAAGGCCTGCGTATCCGGCCTCGGGCGATGGTCCTCCGCGGTTATGCGCGATTCGAGCGACGCGTGCCGCTCTTTCAAGGCATCCATTCGAGCGTTCAAAGCCATGGGCGAATTGCCTCCGATCTTATTCGGTTGGTGTTCCGCGACCACCGCGGTCGTCGCGGCAAGCGACCGTAACGCAACTGTCGCGCAAATCGCCAGCCAAATCGAACGTCCGAATCGCTCGTCCGGACTTGAAGCCTTCGTGTTTTTCCGTGCTAGGCTGCGCCGATGCTGACCGATCGCGATTCCCTTCTGCGCAAGCTGCATGAACTCCGAAGCGAGCATCGCGATCTCGATACCGTGATTGCTAGGCTGGCGGATCAAGGCGCATCCGATCAGTTGCATCTGCAACGGCTGAAAAAGCGCAAATTGATGCTTAAGGACGAGGTTTCCTGGCTGGAAAGCCGCCTGATTCCCGACAACATCGCCTGATATGGTCCAGGAACAGACCGCGACGGTCGGCATCATCATGGGCAGCCAATCCGATTGGCCCACCATGACCAACGCCGCGGAAACACTCACCAAATTGGGCGTCGCGTTCGAAACCCGCATCGTCTCCGCCCATCGCACCCCCGACCGCCTGCGCGAGTACGCCATGACCGCGCGCGAACGCGGGCTTAAGGTCATCATCGCCGGGGCCGGCGGCGCCGCGCATCTGCCAGGCATGTGCGCCGCCTGGACCTCACTCCCCGTCCTCGGCGTGCCCGTCGAATCCCATGCGCTCAAGGGCATGGACAGCCTGTTGTCCATCGTCCAAATGCCCGCCGGCATTCCCGTCGCGACGCTGGCCATAGGCCGAGCGGGGGCGGTGAACGCAGCGCTGCTGGCGGCCGCGATTCTCGGCACCACCGACCCTGACATTGCCGCCCGGCTTGACGCCTTCCGCCAAAGCCAGACCGACGCCGTCGCGACGGAACCGCGCGACCCCACATGACAGGTCCGCTTCCGCCGAACGCCACGATCGGACTCGTGGGCGGGGGCCAATTGGGCCGTATGTCCGCCCTCGCCGCCGCTCGACTGGGCTACCGCTGCCACATCCTGACGCGGGAGGTGGACAGTCCCGCCGCCCAGGTCTCGCATGGCGTCACCATCAGCGACTACACCGACCCCGTGTCGCTGCGCGCCTTCGCCGCCGCGGTGGATGTCATCAGCTTCGAGTTTGAAAACGTAAGCGCGGAAGGGCTTGACCTGCTCGCGTCGCTGAAGCCGGTGCGCCCCGCCCCGTCGGTGCTGCGCATCAGCCAGGACCGGATCGCCGAGAAGTCCTTTCTGCAGGCCGCCGGCGTGCGCACCGCGCCCTGGCGCAGCGTCGCCTCGCTGGACGAATTGCGACAGGCGGTGACCGAGATCGGCCTGCCCGCCGTGCTGAAGACGACCCGCCTGGGCTATGACGGCAAGGGTCAGGCCATGCTGCGATCGGAAGACGATCTGGCGCCGGCCTTTGAACGACTGACCCCAAAGCCCCTGGTGCTCGAAGGCTTTGTCAATTTTGGGCAGGAAATCAGCGTCATCGTGGCGCGCGGCGTCGACGGGTCGATTTCGACCTTCGACACCGTGGAAAATCGCCACCGCAACCACATCCTGGACCTGACGCTGGCTCCGGCGCCGATCCCAACCGCGATCGATCAAGCCGCGCAAGGCATCGCGCGTCAGGTCGCGGCGGCGCTGGATTTGGTCGGCCTTCTGGCGGTGGAAATGTTCGTCGACGCGGACGGGCAGGTTCTGGTGAACGAAATTGCACCCCGACCGCACAACTCCGGCCATTGGACGATCGACGCCTGCCCCGTCAGCCAGTTTGAGATGCATATCCGCGCGGTGGCCGGACTGCCGCTGCCGACAGTGAACCGACATTCCGATGCCGTGATGAAAAACCTGGTCGGCCCGGACGACACGGCGCTATGGCCGGCAATCCTGGCCGCCGACGGATTGATCCCGCATCTCTACGGTAAGACGGACGCCCTGCCTGGACGGAAGATGGGGCACGTCACCCGCCTCTTCCCCAAGGGCGCCCTACCCGGCGAATTCGGCATCGCGGCGGCGCTCGGCATACTTCACCCGGCAGAATCCGCCGAGTAAGCCCGACTTTTCCCGTGTGCCGCCGTCGTCTCGTGGCGTCGGACATCGGTTGTCCCTTATCGTAAAGTGTTGGCGCAACTGCACTTCCTCCCCGGCGTTGTCCGCTCCGTTCCAACGGGAAAGGCTTGGCGCAGGGCCTGCATCGGCCGAGGCATGAGTCTCGACAACGCCCTGTCAATCGCCAACAGCAGCCTGGCCAACATCAACCGCCAGATCGCGCTGGTGTCGCACAATGTCGCCAACGCCAACACGGCGCATTACGCGCGCGAGGTCGCGGGCCAGGAAAATCTGACCGCGAACGGTGTCGGCCTCGGTGTCGTATCGCACGCATCGACCCGCGTGACCGACACAATGCTGCAAGGGCAGTCGCTGCGCCAAACAACACTCGTCACCCAGTTCGAAACGACCAAAACCGCGCTGCAGGCCATCGATCCGGTACTGGGCAAGCCCGGTCAAGGCGACGATCTGCCCAGCCTGTTGGGTAAGGTGGCCGACGGATTCTCCGCCCTGCTGAACGCGCCGGACAATCAGGCGCGTCAGACGGAAGTCGTCAACGCCGCCGGCACGCTGGTTCGACAGATCAACGCAATCGCGACGGCCTGCGCGGATCAGCGCCAGGCGGCGCACGACGACATCGGTCAGGCCGTGACAACACTGAACACGACCCTGGACACGATCGGCGCGCTGTCGGACCGCATCGTGGCGCTGAAAGCCGGAGGGCGCAGCACCGCCGATCTGGAAAACCAGCGCGACGCGGCACTTCACACCCTGGCGTCGCTGGTCGACGTACGCACGCTGGAGCAGTCGAACGGCGACATGCTGATCGTCACGAACGGCGGCCTGTCATTGCCGACCCGCGGACAGACGCACCGACTGAGCAGCGCGAACGCGAACCTCGCACCCGCATTTTCGCGCGCCGCCGGTACGGTTCCGGGGCTGATGCTGGGCGGGATCGATGTCACGCGACAGATGCAGGGCGGGCGGATCGGGGCGGATATCGCCCTGCGCGACCAAGGCCTGCCGCTGTTTCAGGCAACGCTCGACGAATTCGCCGCCGGGTTGTCGAGGCGCTTCTCGGATCAGGGCCTGGCGCTGTTTACCGATGCGACCGGCGCGGTTCCGCCATCGGGCGGCATTCCACCTCAAGCGGCCTATGTTGGGTTTTCGGTCACGATCCAGGTCAACGCCGCCGTCGCGGCCGATCCGTCGTTGCTGCGCGACGGCACGCATGCCGTGGTCGGCGACCCCGCCGGAGCAACCGGCTTTACCCCCAACCCAGACACCGGACCGGTCGGCTTTACCACGCTGATCGACCGTATCCTGACGCATGCGCTGGGGTCGGAAGTCGCCACCGGCGTGCCGCACCCGGCCTTTGCCACCGCCGATCTGGGACCCGACGGCACGCTGACGGCACCCTTCGCCTCACCCGTCACCCTGACCGGGATGGCCGAAGCGCTGACGGAGGCGCAAGCGCGTGAAAGCGCCGCGACGGCATCGCGCTTCGACACCGAAACCGCGGTGCAGGTCAGTCTCGACACAAGGATCGCCAAAACCAGCGGCGTGGACCTCGATACGGAAATGGCGGCGATGATCGCATTGCAAACCGCGTTCGGCGCGACTGCGCGGATCATGACCGTGGTGCAGTCGCTGTTTACCGAACTGCTGCAGTCGGTACGTTGAGCAGCGCCTGCAATTCCGCCTCGTGCTCATAATCCGGCATCAACCGCCGCAGCAGTGCATCGCGCCCGTTCGCCGGGTGGAAGTAGATTTCACTGACGCCGTCAGGCAGATTCGGCAGCAGGCGGGCGATGCGATCGACGGTCATATGACCGCTCCAGGCCAGACCGAAGCAATGATCGTTGGCCTCCAACCCCGCCGAACGGACCTGACGGCGCAGCAAGCGGGTCCAATGATACAGAAGCCGATCGCCGATACCCGTCGCTACGCCGCAGCGCGCCATGACCTCCGGCGGTTCGGCCGGCACGCGCACCCGGCGTAACCCAAACTCCCGCCCGATATCGATCAACATTCGCCCGACGGTGGGATGCAGGTGCATATGCTTATGTGCGTTGGCATGGTCGAGCGGCAGACCCGTGGCGGCGAAGGCGGCGAATTGCGCGCGGATTTCCGCCGCCAACTGCTGACGGATGCGTGGCCGGAAGAAGTAATCGATCCCCAGCCGCAACTGATCGGATGGAAACTGCCCCGCGGCATCGACCAGGTCGGGGATCGCAGCGGGCGGCAATTGCGCCGGTCCCTCGATCACCACCAGATGCAGCCCTACCCGCAGCGACGGCATGGTCCGGGCGCGCCGCACCGCGTCCTCCGCCGCTTCGCCCGCGACCATCAGGCTCGCATGGGTCAACATGCCGTCGCGATGCGCGCGTTCGACGCCCTCGTTGACGGCTTCCGACAAGCCGAAATCGTCGGCGGAGAAAAACACGCGCTGCATGGCGATACCGAACGGTTCCCGGGCAAGGATCAGTGCGCGGGTTATTGAACCAGGGTCGGATGGAATACCAGTCCGGTCGGACGCAACACCCTTCCCGCGATGGGGAACCTGTGCCAGGAGTCGGCCATGGCCACGTCGCACACTGCGGAAGATCCCGCCGAAGACCCCACGCCCGACGAACTGATCGCCGGTCGCCCGCATCTGACCCGGCACGCCCAGGATGGGCTGGCGATGGACGGTGTTCCACTGAACCGCATCGCCGATGTCGTCGGCACGCCGACCTGGGTTTACTCCGCCTCCACGATGCGCGCGCGCCTGAAGGCGCTGAGCAGCGCGTTGACCGCGGCCGGGCTCGACTCACACGTCCACTACGCGGTCAAGGCGAACGATCACCTCGCGGTGCTGTCGCTGCTTGGCGCGCAGGGCGCGGGCGCGGATGTGGTCAGCGAGGGCGAGTTGCGGCGCGCCCGCCACGCGGGAATCCCGGCCGATCGGATCGTGTTCTCCGGCGTCGGGAAGTCGCCGCGCGAACTGACGCTCGCCCTGGCCGAGGATATCGGCCAGATCAACGTCGAAAGCGCGGAGGAGTTGGCAATGCTCTCCGCCATCGCGTCCGGGATGGGCAAGACGGCGCGCGTGGCGCTGCGCGTCAACCCGGACGTGGACGCCGGCACGCATGCCAAGATTTCGACCGGACGCGCGACCGCCAAATTCGGCATCCCCTATGACGACGCGGTGGCGCTCTACAGGCACGCGGCAAGCCTGCCGGGCATTCGACCCATGGGCCTTGCGACGCATATCGGCAGCCAGATCCTGTCGCTCTCGCCTTATCGCGCCGCCTATGCCCGCATCGCCGATCTGGTGCGGGCGCTGCGCCAGGCCGGACAGACCGTGGAGACGGTGGATTGCGGCGGCGGGCTGGGGATTCCCTATCGCAACCAGCCCACGCCCAGCCCCGCCGGTCTGGCCGGGGCCATCGCCGGGTCCTTCCATAATCTGGACGTGCGAGTCTTCGTGGAACCGGGCCGCTGGCTGGTGGCGCAGGCGGGTATCCTGCTGACCTCCGTCATCCTCGTGAAGCAAGCTCCCGGCACGCGCTTCGTCGTCCTGGACGGGGCGATGAACGATCTGGTGCGCCCGGCGATGTACGACGCATGGCACGGCATCGTGCCGGTATCGCCGACCGATCTGGTCGCGCCGCTCAGCCCCGCCGACGTGGTCGGCCCGGTCTGCGAAAGCGGCGATACCTTCGCCCGCGCCCGCCTGTTGCCGCCGCTGGCGGCCAATAGTCGCGTGGCAATTCTCGACGCGGGGGCGTATGGTGCCGTCATGAGTTCGACCTACAACGCGCGCCCCCTCGCCGCGCAGGTTCTGGTGGACAACGAACGCTGGTCGGTGATCCGCGACCGGCAGTTTCACACCAACCTGTGGGAGCATGAACGCGTGCCCGCGCCCACCGCATGACCGACCCGGCGCTCCTGTCGCGCCGACTTGCCTTCCGCCGTTCGCTGGCGCGCGCGGCGATCCTGTTCGAACAGATTTGGCCGATCCTGTGGCCGCCGCTGGGCGTCGCCGGCGTGTTCGTCGTCGCGGCACTGCTGAACCTGCCCGGCCTGCTGCCGTGGTGGCTGCACATCGCCTTCCTGCTCGCAGTCGGTGCCGCCATCGCAACCCTGCTCGTGCTCGGCCTTACGCGCGTGCGCTCGCCCGATCCGGATGCCGTCGACCGCCGGCTGGAACGCAGTTCCGGCCTGACCCACCGCCCCTTGGCCGCGTTGACCGATACGCCCGCCCAGCAAGACCCATTCGGCCAGGCACTATGGCAGGCGCATCTGACCCGCGCCGCCGCCGCGATCCAACGCCTGCGCGTCGGCCCGCCGCGCCCCGGACTGGCGCGACGGGACCGCAAGGCACTGCGCTATGCCGTGCTGATCGCCGTCGTCGCGTCACTGGGCATCGCGCATGTCGACTCTCCGGCGCGCCTTTGGGCCGCCGTGACACCGGAATTGCCGCGCCCGGCCGTCGCCGCCCAGCCGGAGTTGCGGGTCTGGGTCACGCCGCCTGCCTATACGCGCCTGCCGCCACGCTTTCTGACCCCGACGGAGCCGACCGTATCCGTGCCCGCCGGTTCGCACCTGACGGCAAACCTGACCGGCGGCACGACCGTGCCGACCCTGACGATGGGCAACGCCGCGCCGGAGGCGTTTCGCACGCTCGATCCCACCAGCTTTCAGGCCGACCTCGATCTGACCAACGGCGGTCGTCTGACGCTGCGGCGCGACAACCGCGACATCGCGGGTTGGACGATCGACGCCATCCCCGACCGCCCGCCCACCGCCGCCTGGGGTAGCCGACCGGAACGCGGGACCGCCGGACAGCAGACACGCCTGCCCTGGCAAGTCTCCGACGACTACGGCGTCGTCGCCCTGAACGCCGAACTTCGGCTGGAAGCTCGGCCGGACGCGCCGCCGCTGAGCGTGACCATACCGATCCCCGGCGGCACGCAAAAATCCGCCCAGGGGCTGAGCCAACAGGACCTGACCGCGCATCCCTGGGCCGGGCTGAAGGTCGTCGGGCGGCTGATCGCGCAGGACATTCTGAAGCAAACCGGCACCAGCGACGACACTGTCCTGACCCTGCCGGAACGCCCCTTTACCAACCCGATCGCCCGCACGCTGATCGAAATGCGCAAGGGGCTGAGCCTGCATCCCGACGATCGCGACGACGTGCTGGCCGGGCTCGATGCCCTGCTGCTCCGCCCGCAAGACTTCGCGGGCGATTACAGCGGCTGGCTCAATCTGTCCGCGCTGTATTCGCTGATGGTGCGCGACAAAACCGACACGATGATCGCGCAGGCGCAAAGCCGCATGTGGGATTTGGCGCTACACCTCGAAGAAGGCCGCGCCGAACAAACCGCCCGCGCGCTCGAAGCCGCTCGGCAGGCCGCGCGGGAAGCATTGGACGAAGCCACGCGCGAGCCGAACGAAGCCAACCGACAGGCGCTGGAAGAACGGTTGAAGGAGTTGCGGGAGGCGATCGATCGCCACGTGCAGGCGATGATCGAGGAAGCCCAGCGCAACGGCCAACTGACCCCGAACGAGCAGAAGCAGCAGCAACTGACGAACCGCGACCTGGACCGGATGGCCGATCGCGCGCGGGAGGCGGCGCGCGAAGGCCGGATGGACGACGCGCGCAAGCGGATGGCGGAGTTGGAGCGGATGCTCGATCAACTCCGCTCCGCGAAGCCGAAGACCGGGGAGGACAAGCAGGCGAACGCCCAGCGCCGCCAGCGCGGTCGGCAACAAATGAGCGCGGTGCAAGACCTGATCGGTCGCGAAGCCGGCTTGCTGGATCACGCGGAAAGCCGAGCGGATCAGGAGCCGAAAGGAACGCTGCCGAAGACAACACCGAAGGACCCGCGGGCGGAGCGCGACGCGGACCGCCGGGTACAGCAGGCGCTCCGGCGCGCGCTGGGCGAATTGATGCAGCAGTTCGGCGACCTGACCGGTGAGGTTCCTCCAGGCCTGACGGAAGCCGATCAGGCGATGCGCGACGCCGCCCAGCAACTGAACGCGGGGCGCGACCGTCAGGCCGGGGAAGCGCAGCAACAGGCCATCGCCGCGCTGCAAAAGGGCGCGAAGGAAATGGGCCAGGCGATGGCGCAGGCCATGGCGCGCCAGCAAGGCAAGGGCCAGGGCGGAGAGAATGGAGAGCCCGAACAGGGCGAAGGCGAGGGTGAAGGCGACGGGGACGGCGACGGCAACATGATGGGCATGGGGCGTCCGGGCGGCGGATCGGATCGGTTCGGCCAAGGCACCCAGCCCGGCGGTCCGCCCGAACGGGCCGATCCGTCCGGCCGCGACCCACTCGGCCGCCGCCTGGGACAGGGCAGTTCCGGTGCCGACGAAAGCAACGAGGACGCGGTCCCGGAGGAGCGCGAGCGGCTGCGCGCCCAGGCGATCCAGGAAGAACTGCGCCGTCGTGGGGCGGAGCGTGAGCGGTCGCGGCAGGAACTGGACTACATCGACCGGCTGCTGAAGCAGTTCTGAACCGTGTTGCCCGCGATAAGGGCTTTCATGGCGTATGGGTTCGCGCTAGAAGACCTGTGCGGGACCCGTAGCTCAGCTGGATAGAGCGTTGCCCTCCGAAGGCAAAGGTCGTACGTTCGAATCGTATCGGGTCCGCCAATCCTTTCAATGCGCTAGCTACCGGCGCTATCGCCCTATTTTTGGGCTAGGTAGCGCATAGGTGGCAAAAATTGCTTATATCCTCCACCTCGTCGCTGGAAATCGGCGGCAACCAGCAGCGTAATCGGGGCCATCCCACCCCTACGGCCTGATCAGGCGGTAGCCACTGCACCTCAATTTTTTTTTGCGCTACTGGCGCTTCCACCCCTTGGCGGCGATCACTGCCCAATCGGAAACAGTGTTGAAGTCCGTGATCGTCCCGCCAGTGTCAGCGATGTAGAAAGTGTGCTTCCCCGGACCCAGCAGCATGTTCCATGTCGGATCGGAAGGCATGCCGGTGACAATCCCCCCTCCAGGCAGCACGCTTGAACCTACAAAATTAAACGGCCCGATTTCGTAGGTCTGCATGTTTCCGCCCTTACCCCACAACCTCAGGGTAATTCGGCTAATGACGTAATCTGAATCATTGAAAAATTCTATGACATACCCTGGTGTATTTCGGTTCTGAAAGCCAACCCACGCATTGGACCTGAATCCACCTCTAGCGTGGTGAAACATCATTGAAACATCGACTGGTGGTATTGGCTGTTCGACCGCCCCCACGCATGCTTTCTTTATCTCCTTTGCTGCAAAATCTGATGTGGCTGTACCGATATGTTCCAACACACAGGCGTCAAATGCGCTTGCGTTCGCAGCCCCAATCGTCGCTACAAGCGTGATTAGCCCATCTTATTCATCGTGATTTTGGGCGAGCGATGATCTGACCTGCGGACGCGGTATCTCGGCGCGCAATTTCATCGCCAATACGGCTCGTATCTGTTGGGCGTGAGGGGTGTCGGTGTCAGGTGTGTTCGAGGCACATTGCCTC
>CANJLW010000050.1 GCA_947475245.1 Acetobacteraceae bacterium
ACGGAGGAACAGGCGTTTTGATCAAACCAAGGAACATCGGTTGACCGGGTGTCTTGGATCTTGCCGGGATCGGGGTGCTTCGATACCGTCTGACTGCCCGAACGGGCGAAACTGCAAAACGCCTTGCACACAGAAATTCGGATAGTTCCACCGGCCCCGGCGCTTGGGGCACGAACCCTCCCCCAAACCACCAAAGCGCTCCGACCTCTCCCAAAAGGAGAGGCCAAATAGCCCCTATTCCCCCTCCGCCGCCTCGGCCCGGAAGTAGGGTTCCACCGCGCCGGTCATCTTCATCGTCAGCGGGTTACCGTGCCGATCCACCGTCTTGCCCACGGCAACCCGCACCCAGCCCTCGCTGACGCAGTATTCTTCCACGTTGGTCTTCTCGACCCCCTTGAACCGAATCCCCACGCCGCGGGTCAGCACCGACTCATCGTAATGCGGGCTTTTCGGGTTGTTCGACAGGCGGTCGGGCGGAGTCTCGGTCATGCAATGGCCTTTGGACGGTTGCTCTGAACCCGCGTGATAGCCAATTCCGCGCCGCGACGCGACCCTGTCGCGCGGGCGCGGTCAACGCCCCCACCTTCCGCCCCCCTCCCCCGCGCTGCTATCCTGCGGGCCTGAACTCAGGAGACGTTCCCAATGAAGCTCTATCTCGCCCCCGGCGCCTGCTCGATCGGCATTCACGTCCTGCTCGAAGAGATCGGCAAGCCGTATGAGGCGGAGGTCGTCAACCTCCGCGAAGGCGCGCAGCACAAGCCGGAATTCACCGCCATCAACCCGAAATCCAAGGTCCCGACCCTGGTCCGCGACGACGGCACGACGATGACGGAATATCCGTCGATCGCCTATTGGCTCGCCCGCACCAACCCGTTCAGCAACCTGCTGCCGGACAATATCGACCAGCAGGCGCGAGTGCTCGAACTGATGGATTACGCGGTGGCGACCATCCACATGCACGGTTTCTCCCGCATGTTCCGCGCGTCCAACTACACCCCGAACGCGGCGGATGAGGACACCGTGAAGGCCAAGGGCAAGGAAATGGTCGAAAAGGGCTTCGCGGTGCTGAACGCGGCGCTGGAAGGCAAGGATTACGCCGTCGGCGGCTATTCCATCGCCGATTCCGCGATCTTCTACGTCGAATTCTGGGCCGGGCGCGTGGGCATCACCCTGCCGCCGAACTGCGCCGCGCATCTGGAGCGGATGAAGGCCCGCCCCGCCGTGCAACGCGTCCTGCAACAAGAAGGCCTCGCCTGAGCCCATGAACCAGCCCCTGCAGCCCGTCGCCTTCTGCTACCTGCGCCATGGCGAGACCGACTGGAATGCGCGGGGGCTGTCGCAGGGCAATATCGACATTCCGCTGAACGACGTGGGCCTGGCGCAGGCCCACGCCGCCGGGGAGATGCTTCGGAACAAGGGCATCGCGTCCATCGTCGCGTCCACCCTGTCGCGCGCCCGCGTCACCGCCGAAATCGTGGCAAAGGCGCTGGACCTGCCGGTGACGCTGGACGAGGGGCTAAAGGAGGTTTCCTTCGGCGTGCAGGAAGGTCAGCCGATGTCGGATTGGTTCGCCGACTGGGTGGCCGGGCGGATGACGCCGCGGGGTGCGGAGAGTTTCGCGCAACTGACCGACCGCACGGTGGCGGCGCTGAACCGGGCGTTGGTTCGGCCGCCTTTGGTGCTGGTGGTGGCGCATGGCGCGGTGTTCCGCGCGGTGCGTTCGGCGATGGGGGTGGAAGCGAACGTGCGGACCCGCAACGCCTCCCCCATCTGGTGCGCGCCGGGGTCTTCGGGTTGGACGCTGGATTACACGCCGGCCTGAGTCTCAGCCGAGGGGCTTGGGCAGCCTGCCTTCGCGGTAGCCGTGATCGTCGAAATGGCGCTGGGCGGATTCGATCTCCCCCCGGCGCACGGCTTCGGCGATTTCAGGGTATTGGGCGAAGTAGAATTTCTCATCGACCGTGATCGGAAACGGGCGGCGGCCTTCGAAATACCCGTTATGGATGAAGTGCAGCCGAGCGGATTTGACGTGGCCGGCCTTGATGGCTTCGGCGATGTCGGGGTTCTGGCGGAGGTACCAGGCCTCATCGACATTGATGTTGGTCAAAAGCAGTTTGATCATCTCGACGATCTCGTCGTAGCTGCTGCTGACCATCAGCTTGCCGCGCAGATTGGTCAGCGTCAGCCGACCGCGGACGATTTCGAACGGGGGGATATAATCCACGGGTGCTCCGAGCGTTTAGCCTTCGATAGAGAGAATTCTATCCCACCCCCTTTGCCACGGGAACAGACTTTCACGTACGAATTTGTAGCATTTTAATGGATTGTTCATCGATGCCGCGATCGGCCGCATGCGATTCTCCCTTTGCGTCGTCGCCGGGATCGGGCATGGTGGCGAAGTCCCAGCCACCCGGCGCGGGAGAGCGCGGGGTCAAACCCCCGCCGCCGAAGGCGCAACCGGCCCCCGGAAACGCTCAGGTAACAGGGACCGCACCGGGATAAAGGGATCTCTGGAAAGCCGGTTGACGCGCACGCGTCGAACCGCACCGACGGAGTAAGGCGCGACGCAGCGCCGAATCTCTCAGGTTCCGCGACAGAGGGGGGTCATCGTCCGTCGAAGCATATCGACGGGGTGGCCCTGTACGCGGAGTGTCGAGTGACCGAATCCCTGAAGACGACCCCCCTGGATGCCTGGCATCGCCGCCTCGGCGCGCGCATGGTGCCCTTCGCCGGCTATGCGATGCCGGTGCAATACGATCTGACCGGCCCGCTGGCGGAACGCTGCCGCGGCGGCGTGATGGCCGAACACCTGCACTGCCGATCCGGCGCGGCTTTGTTCGACGTGTCGCATATGGGTCAGGCCATGCTGACCGGCGCATCCGCCGCCGAAGCGTTGGAGCGGTTGGTCCCCGGCGACATCCTGGGTCTGAAGCCGAACCGGCAGCGCTACACGCTGCTGATGAACGATGCGGGCGGCATCATCGACGATCTGATGGTCGCCAATCTCGGCGACGACCGGCTGTTCCTGGTCGTCAACGCCGGACGCAAGGACGTCGACATCGCCCATCTGCGCGCCCACGTGCCTGATGGGATTACGCTCGCCGTCGATGACGACCGCGCGCTGCTGGCGCTGCAAGGCCCCGCCGCCGTCGCCGTGCTGGCGCGCCTGGCACCGGACGTCGCCGCCCTGCCCTTCATGGGCGTCGGCGCCGTCACCCTCGCCGGCGCGGGCTGCATCGTCTCCCGCTCCGGCTATACCGGAGAGGACGGGTTCGAAATCTCGATCCCCGCGGATCGCGCCGAAGCCCTGGCGGATTTGCTGCTGCAACAGCCCGAAGTCGCCCCGGCGGGCCTGGGCGCGCGGGATTCGTTGCGGTTGGAAGCCGGGCTCTGCCTGTACGGCAACGACATCGACGAAACGACATCCCCCGTCGAAGCCGGGCTGACCTGGGTCATCGGCAAGCGCCGCAAGATGGCCTGGGATTTCCCCGGCGGCGCGATCGTGCGCGATCAACTCGATAACGGTCCGACCCGCCGACGCGTCGGCATCCGCCCCGACGGGCGCGCGCCCGCGCGCGGCCATACCCAGATCGTTATGCCCGATGGCGGCGACGAGGCCGGCATCGTCACCTCCGGCGGCTTCGGCCCCACGCTGAATGCGCCCATCGCCATGGGCTACGTGCGTCGCGACCTGTCCGAGGACGGCACGCGCCTGGATCTGATGGTGCGCGGCAAGCCCCTGCCCGCGACCGTCGTCGCCCTTCCCTTTGTCCCCCACCGTTACGCCCGCTGATAAGGAACCGCCCCATGGCCGCCAAAAATTCCGACCGCCGTTATACCAAGGATCATGAATGGGTGCAGTTGGATGGCGATATCGCCACCGTCGGCATCACCGACCACGCGCAGGAGCAATTGGGAGAGCTTGTCTTCATCGAACTGCCGGCGACCGAACGCACCGTCGTCGCGAACGAGGCCTGCGCGGTCGTCGAAAGCGTCAAGGCGGCATCGGACGTTTACGCCCCCCTGGCCGGCAAGATCGCCGAGATCAACGAAACGATCGTCGACGACCCCGCCATCGTCAACAGCGACGCCGAAGGCGAGGGCTGGTTCTTCCGCATGGAACTCGACGACCCCGATACGTTCGACGAACTGATGGATCAGGACGCCTACGACGAATATCTGGAGACCTTGTAAGCATGGACGCGCTGTTGGAACTGACCGCCCTGGAAGCGGCCGATGCGTTCGTCAACCGCCACATCGGCCCCTCCCCCACCGAACAAGCCGCCATGCTCGGCGTTTTGGGGGCCGCGTCGCTGGATGATATCGCGGCGCGCACCGTGCCGGGCAGCATCCGTTCCAACCGCGCGCTGTCGCTGCCCGACGCCATCGACGAAGCCGCCGTAATCGCGGAACTGCGCGGCCTCGCCGATCGCAACGTGCTGAAGAAATCCCTGATCGGGCTGGGTTATTACGGCACCGTGACGCCGCCGGTGATCCAGCGCAACGTGCTGGAAAACCCCGGCTGGTACACCGCCTATACCCCCTATCAGGCGGAAATCGCGCAGGGCCGGCTGGAAGCGCTGATCAACTTCCAGACCACGATCTGCGAACTGACGGGCATGGAAATCGCCAACGCGTCCCTGTTGGATGAGGCTACTGCGGCGGCCGAAGCCATGGCGATGGCGCATGCGCTGAGCAAGACCAAATCCGACCGCCTGGCCGTCGCCACCGACGTGCTGCCGCAGACGCGGGCCGTGCTGGCAACCCGCGCCAAACCGCTGGGCATCGTGCTGGTGGATGTCGCCCCCGGCGAAACGGTGCCCGACTGCTTCGCGGTGCTGCTGCAGTACCCCGGCGCGGCCGGCGCGGTGCGCGACCTGTCGGCGGAAATCGCCGCCGCGCGCGCCCACGGTGCCCTGTCCATCGTCGCCTCCGACCTGCTGGGCCTGACCTTGCTGACCCCGCCCGGCGCGATGGGGGCCGATATCGTCGTCGGGTCCAGCCAACGCTTCGGCGTGCCGATGGGCTTCGGCGGGCCGCATGCCGGCTTCTTCGCGACCCGCGACAGCTTCAAGCGGGCGATGCCCGGCCGATTGGTGGGCGTGTCGCTGGACGCCGCCGGCAATCCCGCCATGCGCCTGGCGCTGCAAACGCGCGAACAACACATCAGGCGAGAGAAAGCTACGTCCAACATCTGCACCGCGCAGGTGCTGCTGGCGGTCATGGCGGGGTTCTATGCCGTTTGGCACGGGCCGGAAGGGCTGAAACGCATCGCGCGCCGGATCAACCTGCAGGCACGCCTGCTGGCGGATTGCGCCGTCCGCGCCGGCCATCGGCTGCGCCACGACGCGTTCTTTGACACCATCGTCGTGGAATGCGGCAACGCCGAAGCCATGATGCTCGCCGCCGTCCAGACCGGTTTCAATCTGCGCCGCGTCGATGACGCAAGCGTGGCGATCGCGCTGGACGAAACCGTCACCCGCGCCGATCTGGAACGCCTCGCCACCCTGCTGGGCGCGCCCTTGGCCGCCGCCGCCGGCGGCATTCCCCAGCCCCTGGCGCGGACCACACCGTTTCTGGAACAGAGCGTCTTCAACCAGTATCACGCCGAACACGAGATGCTGCGCTATCTGAAACGGCTGGAGGACAAGGACGTCGCGCTGAACCGCGGCATGATCCCCCTTGGCTCCTGCACGATGAAGCTGAACGCGACGGCGGAAATGATCCCCGTCACCCTGCCCGGCTTCGCCGACATGCATCCCTTCGCGCCGGAGGACCAGACGGAGGGTTTTCTGACCCTGATACGCCGGTTGGAAACCTGGCTGTGCGAGGCCACCGGCTTTGCCGGTATATCGCTGCAACCCAACGCCGGCTCCCAAGGCGAATATGCCGGTCTGCTGGTCATCCGCGCCTGGCATGAATCCCGCGGCGAGGCGCATCGCGACATCTGCCTGATCCCGTCATCCGCCCACGGCACCAACCCGGCGAGCGCGGCCATGGCCGGTCTGCGCGTGGTCGTGGTCGGCTGCGACAAGGACGGCAACGTCGACCTCGCCGATCTGCGCGCAAAGGCGGAGCAGCACAGGGAGAAGCTCGCCGCGCTGATGGTGACTTATCCCAGCACGCACGGCGTGTTCGAAGCGGCGATCCGCGACATCTGCGCCGTCGTGCACGACGCGGGCGGGCAGGTCTATATGGATGGCGCCAACATGAACGCCCAGGTCGGCCTGACGTCACCGGGTTCGATCGGCGCGGATGTCTGCCATCTGAACCTGCACAAGACCTTCTGCATCCCGCACGGCGGCGGCGGTCCCGGCGTCGGGCCTGTCGGCGTCGCGGCCCATCTGGTGGATTTCCTGCCGAACCATCCGCTGCGCGACGATGCCGGACCGGCCGGCGGGATCGGCCCCGTGTCGGCCGCGCCGTTCGGGTCCGCGCTGATCCTGCCGATCTCCTACGCCTATATCCGCATGATGGGGCCGGAGGGTCTGAAACGCGCGACGGAAGTGGCGATCCTGAACGCCAACTACATCGCCCATCGGCTGCGCGCGCATTACCCGGTGCTGTATGCCGGACCCAACGGCATGGTGGCGCATGAATGCATCATCGATTGCCGCGGCTTTCAGGCGGAGGCCGGGGTGATGGTCGAAGACATCGCCAAGCGTTTGCAGGATTTCGGCTATCACGCGCCGACGATGTCCTGGCCGGTCGCCGGAACGCTGATGATCGAGCCGACGGAAAGCGAGAGCAAGGCGGAAATAGACCGTTTCTGCGACGCGATGATCGCGATCCGCGCCGAAATCGCCGCCATCGCCGCCGGCACGCTCGACAAGACCGACAACCCACTGAAAAACGCCCCCCATACGGCGCGGGAGGTCGTGTCCGGCGACTGGCCGCACGGATATTCGCGCGAACAGGCCGCCTATCCGTTGCCCTGGGTCGCCACGGCGAAATACTGGCCCCCGGTCAAGCGTGTCGACAACGTCTACGGCGATCGCAACCTGATCTGCACCTGCGCGCCGTTGGAGGCCTACGCCCAGGCTGCGGAATAGTGGCGGAGTAAGCCGATGACGCTGACGGAGTTCCTCGCCTGGGAAGAACGGCAGGAAATGCGTTACGAATTCGACGGCATCCAGCCGGTCGCGATGACCGGCGGGACTGTCCAGCACGAAGTCATCGGCGATACGCTGCGCGGTCTGTTGCGTGCGGCGCTTCGCGGCAAGCCATGCCGTTCGCTTGGCCCGACCATGAAGATCCAGACCAACGACCGCATCCGTTACCCGGACGCCTTTGTCTATTGCATGCCGGTCGCGGCGAACGAAACCGTCATCCGCGCTCCGGTGGTCGTGTTCGAAGTCCTCAGCCCCGGCACATCGCGCATCGATCGGATCGAAAAACTTCGGGACTATCAGGCGACCGCGTCGATCCGGCGCTATGTCATCCTGGAACAATCCAGCATGGCCGCCATGGTGTTTACCCGTCAGGGGGAAAGCTGGAACGCCCAGGCTTTAACCGGCATCGACACGCTGCATATGCCGGAAATCGAGGTCGATCTGCCGCTCGCCGACATCTACGCCGACACCGGCCTGACGCCGACGGACGGCGTGGTCGCAACCGACCCGCCGCCCGCATAGGGTTGGGTCGGTTGCAGTTCGATGGCTTACTCGCGACGGGTCCGATCCCGTTGCGCATACTCTGCGCAGAGCGTGTCATGGCGGACAATTCCGCGCTATTTTGTCGGGATGCCGAGCGTCCGCGTTCGTTGTTTGGCGGAGGGATAACCGTTCATAAGCGGATCGCCTTCCGACGCAATTCCGCAAGTCGAAAGGGTTGTATCCGGCCGCAAGTCAGTGCGAACATGGCGCAACTCCACCGCGTCATCCAGCCCATGGTGTCACGGACCCTCGCTCGGCATCGCGTGCCGCCCACCTGAACCCCGCACAGGAGACGACCATGCCATTGAGCCTGAATCGGATCGGACAGATCGCGCTGGCGGTCACAGACGTTGACCGGGCCGAGGCGTTTTATCGGAACGTTCTGAGGCTGAGATGGTTGTATCGTTTTGGCGACCTCACGTTTTTCGATTGCAGTGGGGTCAGGCTGCTGTTGGAGAAGGCAAGCGAGCCAGGGGAAGCGCCGCGTGGCTCGCCGATTTACTTCACCTGCGCCGACATCAGCCTCGCCGTCCGCGAACTTGAACAGCGCGGGGTCACCTTCACCGGCAAACCCCACCTCATCGCCCCCATGGAAGATCACGACCTATGGATGGCGTTCTTCCACGACCCGGACGGCCATACGCTTGCACTGATGCACGAAGCCCCGAAGGGCTACGTCCTGACATCTACGCCGACGGGCGGCGTGGTCGCAACCGACCCGCCGCCCCCCGAAGCATAGCCGATCTCAGGTATCGGCCAACGTCGTCAGGATGTGATCCCGCGCGGCGATGTCGCCGTCGGCATGCACCGGCTGGATCGCGACATGCGTCGCGCCGGCCGCGAAATGCGCCCGCAAACCCGCCCGCACCTGATCCGCCGTTCCCCACAACACCATCTGATCGATGAAGCTGTCGGACCCGCCATTGGCCAGATCGGCCTCCGAGAACCCCATGCCCAGCCAGGCATTGCGGTAGTTATCCAGCACCATATAGCGCGACAGCTCGTTCCGGCCCAACGCGCGCGCCTTCACCGGATCGGTTTCCAGCGTCACCTTCTGTTCGATCGCGCACCACTTGTTCGGCCCCAGCAGCTTCGCCGCCTCCGCCGTATGCTTCGGAGTCGTATTGTACGGCAGCGCGCCCTGAGTCAGCTCCGCCGACAGTTTCAACATCAACGGCCGCAGCGCCGCCAGCGCCAGCGGGAAGCTGTCCGCGTCGGCCTCTCCCTTGCGGATGCCGTTCAGATACGCCCGCATCGCCGGAATGGGCTTTTCGTAGACGTGGCCGCGAATGCCTTCCACCATCGGCGCGTGGCTCACACCCAGACCGAGGATGAAACGATCCCCGTACAACTGGTTCAACGTGATCATGCCGCGCCGCGACGTGAACGCATCGCGCGCGTAGATTGACGCGATGGAGCTGCCGATCTTCAGCTTCGACGTGTGCGACAGCATGAAGCCCGCCACCGCGAACGACTCATAGCCGCGCGATTCCGGATACCACAGGCAATCGTACCCAAGCCGTTCGACAGTGCCGACAAATTCCTTGATCTGGGCCGCGCCGCCCAACTTATCGGTGGAGTACCATGCGCCAAGACGTCCAAGCTTCATAAGTCAATCCTCGATCAGGTTAAAGGAGCCGAAACGATCACGTTCGCCGCCGTCAGCGCCGCGATCTCCTCGGCGGTAAAGCCGGCCTCGGTCAACACCTCGGCATTGTGTTCGCCCATCCGCGGCGGCTGACGCGTAATCCCCGGGCGCTGCCGCCCGCCGAATTCCACCGGCAAGGCCGGCAAACCCACCGTCTTCCCGTCGCCGCCGCCGAAGCGGGAAATATAGACATCCAGCAATCCGCCGGTCGCGAGCAAGTGCGGATCGGTGAACATATCCTTGGGCTGCCCAACCGGCGCCCATGACACATTGCAACGCTCGCACCGCTCTTCCACTTCTTTCTGAGGCAGCTTGATCAGCACGTCCTGCAACGCCGGGATCAACCACGCCCGTTCCGCCAACCGCATGAAGTTGGTCGCCAACCGCGGATCGGCCGCCAGTTCCTGCAGCCCGAACTCCTCCACAAACCGCGCCCATTGCTGATCGCTCGTTACGCCGATGAACAACTGGCCGTCGCCGGCGGTATTGAACACCTCGTAAATCGCCCACGCCCCGCGCCGATCGGGCATGGGCCGAGCATCGAGGCCGGTGGCGGTCATGCCGGCCATGTGGGTGCTCATGAGGAAGGCGGCACTTTCGAACAACGCGCTGCTGACGCGCTGGCCCTTGCCGGTGCTGTCACGCTCCCGCAACGCCGCCTGCGCCGCGACCACGCCGAACACCGCGCCCATGATGTCGATCACCGACGCCCCGGCCCGCAGCGGACGTCCCACCGGGCCGGTCATCCACGCCAACCCCGTCTGGAACTGCACGACCTCATCCAAGGCCGGACGATGCTCGTACGGTCCGGCCAGGTAACCTTTCAGCGCCAGATAGATCAGCCGCGGATTATGCGGCGCCAGATGTTCGTAGCCGCAGCCCAGCCGCTCCATCGTGCCGGGACCGAAATTCTCGATCACCAGATCGGCCCGCGCGGCCAGACGGTGCATCGCCGCCTGCCCTTCCGGCTTCTTCAGGTCGATCGCAAGGCTGCGCTTGTTGCGGTTGAACGCGGCGAAAAACCCCGCCGCGAAGCCGCCCAACCCACGCGTATGGTCGCCCTTGGGCGCCGGTTCCACCTTGATCACGTCCGCGCCCAGTTCGGCGAACAACAACCCGGCCGTGGGCCCCATCACCGTGTGGGTGAACTCCAGGACCCGCAGTCCGGCAAGCGGAGTCGCCGACATCAGTGAACGTTACGCCGGAACGCACCCAAACTGCCCGCATGGATCAGTTCGCTCGGCAATTGATGCCCGACGATGTCTTCCGCCATGCGACCGACCTCGATCAGCGCGTCGAGGTCGACGCCGGTGTCGATGCCCATTTCCTCGCACAGCAGCACCAGTTCTTCCGTCGCGATGTTGCCCGCCGCTTTCGGCTGACCGGCAAACGGGCAACCGCCCAGCCCGCCCACGGTGGAGTCGAACCGCGACACGCCCATCTTCAGCCCGGCATGCGCGTTGGCGACGGCGAGGCCGCGCGTATCGTGCAGATGCAGGGAAATCTTCATGTCCGGCCAGCGATTGCGCACTTCGCCGATCACCTGTTCGATGCGATGCGGCGCGGCCCAACCCATCGTGTCGGCCAGGGAGAACAAATCGATCCGCGCGCCGGTTTCTTCCGCGATGCGCATGCCGTCTTCCAGCGTTTTGATGACCTGCGCGGGGGCGATGTCGCCCTGATAGTTGCAACCGAAAGCAGCCATCACGCCGACGCGATTGACCGGCACGCCCTTGGACAACTGCGCCTCACTCTGCCGCTTCATCGCAACGAGATTTTCGGCGTGCGTGCGGTTGAGGTTCTTTTTCGTGAACCCTTCCGACGCGGTCAGGGAGATCGAACCGGTGACCGTCAGCTTGTCCTTGAACGCCAGCGCGCGATCCAGGCCGTTACCGTTAAAGAACAGCCCGGTGTAATGGATGCCCGGCTTCGCGTTGAAGCCTTCGACCACCGCTTCCGCGTCCGCCCATCCCGGCACCAGGCGCGGATTGACGAAGGAGCACGCCTGAATGTGATGCAGCCCGGTTTCGGCCAGCGCCTCGATCAGGCGGATTTTCTGCTCGGTCGGGATCGGGCCGGGCTCGATCTGAAAGCCTTCGCGCGGGCCTTCTTCGTGAACTTCGACGTGCTTGGGCAGATCGGACATGGCGGTTGCTCCCCTCTGGGTCTGATGGTCGGTTGGCGGGGAGCTTAGCACCGGGGGCGCGCGGTGTCATGGCGGGGGTTGGGGGCGGTTCCAGGCGACGTTACCGGAACCGTAGGCCAAAAACGTCGCTCGACAGCAACGTAGGGTATCGTGATAGCCTGTGGCCGCGCGGGCGTTGCCGGCAGGGAGTCACGATGGTAGAGCCGGTTTCGTTGGTTTTGGGATCGCTGTTGGTCTGTTGCACCAATATCACCATTGGCGGTGTTATCGAGACCATAGCCGGTGGTGTTGTCGGCAACGAGGCTCATCGCCTTTTCCAGGGGGCTGTCCGAAGGGTATCCCGGGCTGTTTCCGGCGATTCGCCCGAACGCGCCAATCACGATATCATGCGCACCGTGCGTCTGGCGCATCTGGCCGCGCTCGAGCAGGCGCTGGACGGCTTTGAGCGCGCAAGTGACACCAATCCGCCGACCTTGTTTCTGGAAGCCGCCGCGAAGTTCTGCCGCGAACAGCGTAGGAGTGCCCGAACCAATCCTGAATCGCTGGTTCTGCAGGTGACGGAAACCCTGACCGCCGTCGTCGACGGCCGTCTCGACGGCGCGCCGGTCGCATCACCGGCCGGCCAGCGGGCGCAAGCGATCGCCAGTTTCGCCGAAGATGAGGTGCTGGCCGAACTCCACCGTCGTGTCGGCGGCGTGCCCGCTGCGTTCGAAAACTACCTGCGGACCGGGACGCCCCGGTTCCTCGATGCCTTCGCCGATGAGATTCGGGAGGCGGTCAAAAGCAACCCGCGCTTCCGCGACATTGTCGTGGTCTCCGGCCTGGCCGAAATCAAGGCACAGGGTTTCGATATCGCCGCCAGTCTCGACGACCTCACGAAGCAACTGGGCATGGATCGTGCCACACTGCTGGGTGCGCTCGGCCAGATCGATGAGGGCGTAAAGACGACTCAAGCCACGCTCGAGCGCATGGCCGCCGAGGCCGACCGTCGCCATGCCGAGCAGTTGGCAAAAGCCGAGGCATTCCAGGCCGAAATGCGCCAGATGCAGGAGGACGCCAAACACGGCGGTCCGCAAGCGGCTGAGGCGCTCCGCCGTTTCCGCGCCATGCTGGCCAAAAACAACCCCGACATCGACAAGGTCCCCGACGAAAAACTGCCCGACCTGCTGCAAGCCTATATCGCCGAACTCGCCAAACCCGGCATCGACCCGCAGACCCTGCTGACCGAAACCGCCCGCAAGGCAGTGACGGAAGCCGAGGCGCTGCGCCAGGCCGGCGATCCGGCCGGCGCGAGGCAAACGTTGAACCAGGCCATCGCCAAAGCCGAAACCCCGGCCCGCGACACCGCCAGCATGCTCGCCGCCCGCGCCCGCGCCGCGCGGCAACAACTGCTCTACCGCGATGAAGCCAACGACCTGTCCGCCGCCAGCGGCACTGTGCAACCCTTCGACCGGCATCTGGCGTGGGAATACGCGACTGATGCCGCCGACGCGCTGATGCGCCAAGGCGACGAGTTTGGCGACAACGCCGCTTTGGCCGACTCCATCGCCCGCTTGCGCGCCGCCCTGTCCCTCGCCCCCTGCGATCAGGCAGCGGCCGACTGGTCCTGGACGTATGACAAACTGGGCACGGTCACGCGGCTGTTGGGTGAACGTGAAGCCGACCCCGCGCGCCTGCTGGCGGCGGTCGAGGCGTTTGACATGGCCTTGCTGGAACGCACCCGCGACCGCGATCCGCAGGCCTGGGCCGACACGCAATCCAGGCGAGCGAGCGTCCTCGTGCGGCTTGGGGAACGGGAAAACGGAACCGCACGACTGGAACAAGCGATCGCGGCTTTTCGCGACGTCCTGCTCGTCCAGCCCCGGCAATCCGCGCCACAATCCTGGGCCGGGACGCAGAACAACCTCGGCATCGCGCTCTCAACCCTCGGCCAACGAGAGACCGGCACGACGCGGCTGGAACGGGCGGTGGACGCCTACCGCGCCGCCTTGCTCGAACTCACCCGCGACCGCGTGCCGCTGGACTGGGCGACGACGCAGAACAACCTCGGCATCGCGCTCTCGGCCCTCGGCGAACGGGAGAGCGGCACGACGCGGCTGGAACAGGCAGTGGATGCCTACCGCGCCGCCTTGCTGGAATACACCCGCGACCGCGTGCCGTTGCAATGGGCAATGACACAGAACAACCTCGGTGCCGCGCTTCGGACCCTCGGTGAACGGGAGAGCGGCACGACGCGGCTGGAACAGGCGGTGGATGCCTACCGCGCTGCACTGCTGGAATACACCCGCGACCGCGTGCCGCTGAACTGGGCGATCACGCAGAACAACCTCGGCACCGCGCTCCAGACCCTCGGCGAACGGGAGAGCGGCACGACGCGGTTGGAACAGGCGGTGGACGCCTACCGCGCCGCCTTGCTCGAACGCACCCGCGACCGCGTGCCGCTGGACTGGGCGACGACGCAGAACAACCTCGGCAGCGCACTTCGGAGACTCGGCGAGCGCGAGAGCGGCACGACGCGGCTGGAACAGGCGGTGGACGCCTACCGCACCGCCCTGCTAGAAAACACCCGCGACCGCGCGCCGCTGGGTTGGGTCAACAGCCAGTACGGGTATGCCAACGCCCTCGCCACGCTCGCGACACGCACCAAATCCCGCGACCAACTGCGAGAAGCCATCACCCGCATGCGCGACGCCGCCGACGTCTTCCGCGAGGGCAACGCCTATGCGTTCCCGATCGCCCAGCAGGCCATCGCCGCGATGGAAGCCTACCTAGCCACTATGCCGCCCTGATCAGCCTTCGCCACCCGCCTCGTCCCATCCTGGCCCAGACCGGGTGCGTCACCGGATCGGCAAGGCAGTGCCGTCACCATCGCCAGGAAAGACGAAACGCAGATGCACGCGGATTGAACGGATAAGCGCGGATATCCTGCGCCCCCTCACGGCCGGCGGCCCTCATCGGCCGAGCATCCACCGCCCTGACAGCCGCCAACCCTCGACCGGCCCCAAACGCTCGGCCAAAGACCGATCAACCGCGATCCGCGCTTATCCGTTCAATCCGCGTGCATCCGCGTTTCCCCATTCTTGCCGCCCCCGCACCGCTGCGACGATCAAGTTCGGCACCACACAGCATCGTGGGCCAGACCGGGTGCGTCACCGGATCGGCAAGCCAATGCCGTCACCACCGCCAGCAAAGATGAAACACAGATGCACGCGGATTGAACGGATAAGCGCGGATATCCAGCGCCCCCTCACGGCCGGCGGCCCTCATCAGCCGAGCATCCACCGCCCTGACAGCCGCCAACCCTCGACCGGCCCCAAACGCTCGGCCAAAGACCGATCAACCGCGATCCGCGCTTATCCGTTCAATCCGCGTGCATCCGCGTTTCCCCTTTCTTGCCGCCCCCGCCGCTGCTGCGACGAACAAGCCGGCACCACACAGCATCCCGGCCCAGACCAGACGCGTCACCGGATCGGCAAGGCAGTGCCGTCACCACCGCCAGGAAAGATGAAACGCAGATGCACGCGGATTGAACGGATAAGCGCGGATATCCAGCGCCCCCCACGGCCGGCGGCCCTCATCGGCCGAGCATCCACCGGCCTGACAGCCGCCAACCCTCGACCGGCCCCAAACGCTCGGCCAAAGACCGATCAACCGCGATCCGCGCTTATCCGTTCAATCCGCGTGCATCCGCGTTTCCCCATTCTTGCCGACCCACGCCCACACTCCGGCGATCCGGGCCAACAAAAACAATACCGGGATTGGCAGCGGCCACCCGCGCGGCCAGCGGCCCGCGGGCAAGCGTCACGCCAGCACGCTCAACCCGTGCTTGCGGACAATATTCAACAATTTTAACGCCATACCGCTCGGCCTCTTCGCGCCCGATTCCCATTTTTCCACCGTGCTCTCGCTGGTGTTCAGATAACGCGCGAACACAGGTTGGCTCACGCGCTGGCTTTCGCGCAATTGCCTGATCTCCGGCGGTGCCAGCGCCGTCGGGACCGACAGGCACGACTCATCGAATTCCCGCATTGTCGCCTTGCCGATTGCGCCAACCTTTTGCAGCGCGGCGGCCGAGGCGTGGATGGCTTCGAAGGCGTCGCTCTTAAACCGGCTGTGTTTCGTCATGGCAGATCTCCGTCAGGTCTCCGTCTTTCAGCAGTTGAGCGAATTGCGCGTCCGTCACTGTCTGATAGTGCCGAACGAGGCGGCGGAAGGCGGCCAGCTCGTCGGTACCGATATTGTCACGGTCCTTCTTCGCGAACAGGTATTCGAAAATCCAATGTCGCCCGGCTCGGGTCAGACGGATCGCGCGGTGCCGGTTCTGGTTCAGCCGCTTCTTGAACACACCGCCGCCGAGATCAACCGCCTGCCCCAGCATCACCTCGCGCACGGCCACGCACAGCCATTCGTCGGCGATCGCCGCCTTCCGCGCGGCCTTGGAAAACCAGGCGGTCTTGAAGATTCGTCCGGCAGGTTCTTGGGACTGGCGCACATCAAACAATAGCACCCAGTCCGACCGCAAGCAATCATGTCGTCACGCGTCCATTTGCAAATGCTCGATCGCGTCACTCCGACCATCCCACCGCCAGTTCCCGATTGGCGCGGGCACAGCGTAGGAATACATACCTTCCATGCCCCATCCGATCCCCACAAGCCGCCACCACCCCGCCCCGAAAAATTTCAGGCTCGACGCAGCGCCAAAAGACCCCATGCGCCCAGCGCCCGCGCAGCGGACGGTGCTGCATATGCCGTCGGCGGATAAAGACCCCATGCGCCCAGGCAATCCGGTGAAAGCCGCGCTCGCCCCCGTCCCGATTTCCCTGGTGGCGGCCTTGATGGCCAACCCCGGCCTCGCCGGCCGGTTCGCCACAAAACCCTGGCCCGCCGGCCACGCGCGCGCCGGCCAAACGCCGGGCGCGCAAGCCGTGGCCGCCATGCGTGACCGAAACCCCATACGCCCCGCGCCGGCAACGCCGGTCGCGACGCCGGCCCCGCCGGCCGCGCCGCCGCAAGACCCCATGCGCCCGGAAAAACCCCCGCAGGAGGCTCGGTTGAACGCCGCCCCCCGTTGCGGCGCGAAGACCCGGCAGGGCTGCCCGTGCAAAGGCCCGGCCATGCAGAACGGCCGCTGCCGCATGCACGGCGGCAAAAGCACCGGCCCCAGAACGGCGGAAGGCCGAGCACGGGTGGCGAAAGCGCGGACGAAGCATGGGGAATATACGCCGGCGGCGCGCCGGTTCCGCGCCACCTGCCGGTTCATCCTGGCGCGCGGCCGCATCCTGGCGGACCTGGTGCGCCAGCACTGCGACCAAAACCCCATGCGCCCAGGCAAAGCACCGCCGCCGCGGTCACAGGGACAGGACGCGGGGCGGCGCGACGATCGCGGCCCCGTCGCCGCGCCCGCCGCGACGGCGCCGGAAGCCGCCCCCGATCAGATCGCCTTGGCGGCCCGAAATCCGGCGATCTCGGCGGGGCTGTATCCAAGCTCCGCCAGGATTTCGTCGTTATGCTGCCCAAACATCGGCGGCGGGCGATCCACCTTGGGGCCGTTATGGGCGAACTTGAACGCCGCCACCGGCACGGTGAACGCGCCCGGAATGCCCGGCGCGCCCTCGGACTTATGCAGCAGTCCGCGGCTGGCAAGCTGAGGATCGGCCAGCGCTTCGCCCATGGTCCGGACCCGAGACGCGGGAACGTGGCGTTCCTGCAGGAACTCCTCCCACTCCGCCGCCGTGCGGGTCAGCATGATCGCGCCCAGCACCTGTTCCTCGCGCTCATGATCCGCATGACGCTCGTCATTCGTGCGCTTGATCAGGTCGGGCCGTTCCAGCACCGTCCAGAGTCGTTTCTGTTGGCGTAGGTTGGAGGCACCGATCATGACGTGACCGTCCTTGGTCCGATAGGCCATGGATGTTGCGTGTCCGGTGCGGTTGCCGACGGGCTTGGGGTGGTGTCCGTTGCGCAGATAGCCGGTCACGTGGCTGGCCATCAGCATCATGGCGACATCCAGCATCGCCATGTCGATGCGCTGGCCCTGGCCGGTTCGTTCGCGCTGGAACAGCGCGGCGGACAGGGCATAGGCGCCCATCGTGCCGGTTGCGTAATCGATCGCCGGCGCGCCGATCTTGATCGGGTTCACGTCCGCCGTGCCGGTCATGGCCATGATGCCGGAGGTCGATTGGATGACGTGATCGTAGGCCGTGCGCACCCGCTTCGGCCCGCCCTGCCCAAAGGCGGAGAATGAGGCATAGATCAGCTTCGGGTTGATCTTGCGGAGGTCTTCGTAGCCAAGGCCCAACGCCTCAAACGCGCCGGGACGGTAGTTTTCCACCAGCACGTCGGCGGTGGCGACGAGCTTCCGCAGGATGTCCCGCCCCTGTTCGGACTTCAGGTTCAGCGTGATGGCACGCTTGTTCGATCCCTGGGTCAGGAAGCCGGTGCCCATGTTGGCATGGTTCAGATCGTTATCGGAACCGGAGTCCCGGCTTTGATCGGGGTCGGACGGGTCCTCCACCTTGATCACGTCGGCGCCCATCAGGCCGAGCTGATAGGCCGCGAACGGGCCGGCCAGGACATGCGTGATGTCGATGATGCGAATGCCTTCGAACGGACGCGACATGGTGGGTTTCCTCCTGCGTTTGATTGGAATCCAGCGTGCGGCCTTGCCCCGGCGACGTCAACACGCTTGGATCGGGCGAACACCACAGGAGGGAACAAGGTCATGTCGGTCGATCTGCGTATCGAAGGCTCCATCGCGAAGGTCGTGCTGAACCGGCCGGAGAAGCTCAATGCCTTGAGTTGGGAGATGCGGCAGCAACTGACCGCCCATTTCACGGCGCTGCGCTATAACGACGACGTCCGCGCCATCATCGTCACCGGAGAGGGCCGAGCGTTCTGCACGGGTGCCGATGTCGGCGGCATGTCGCGCGGGGATTTGCGCGGAGAGCGGGAGAAGCTGCAACGCGGCAGCCACACCTACATGCGCGCGCTGCATGCCATCGAGAAGCCGATCATCGCCGCCGTCCGCGGCCCGACCGTGGGTATCGGATGGAGCATCGCGATGGGCTGCGACCTCGTCATCGCGTCCGACACCGCGCGGTTCTCGCAGATCTTCCGCCGCATCGGGCTGGCCCCCGATGGTGGGGCGATCTGGTTCCTGACCAAGCGGATCGGCATGGCCAAGGCCAAGGAACTGGTCTTCACCGGTCGTTTCGTCGACGCCGCGGAAGCGCTGTCGCTGGGCCTGGTGAACGAAGTCGTGCCCGACAACGATCTGATGACGCGGGCCGAGGCCCTGGCCGCCGATCTCGCCGCCGGCCCGACCTTTGCCTTTGGTCTGGCGAAGAAGATGTTCAACATGGCCAACGGCAGCTACGACGAGTTCCTCGACGTCGAGAACTTCGTCCAGCCCCAGCTCGGCCAGACCGAGGATCACCGCGAAGGCGTCGCCGCCTTCAAGGAAAAGCGCAAGCCTGTGTTCAAGGGACGGTAGACGATCATGAGTCACGACAACAGCATGGAAACCGTCGGCCTCGGCATGTACTTCGAGGACCTGCCCTTGGGCCGGAAGTTCAAGACGATCGGCCGGACGGTGACGGAAGCCGATATCGTCAACTTCATCAACTGCACCGGCATGCAGGAAGTCCTGTTCATGAACGTGGAGTTCCTGAAGGAGGAATCCGACATCAAGCAACGACTGGCGCCGGGGGCCTTGTCCTACTGCTTCGCGGAGGGGCTGCTGGTGCAGGCCACCATGCAGCACACCGGCTTCGCCTTCCTGAACATGGATCTGAACGTCCACGCACCGGTCTTCGCCGGGGATACCATCCATGTGGAGGTAGAGGTCATCGAGTCCCGCCTGTCCGCCAGCCGTCCCGGACGCGGGCTTGTCAGGACGCGGAACAAGATCGTCAAACACGACGGCACGCTGGCCATCACCTACACGCCGCTGCGGATGATCAAGTGTCGGGGAGCGGCATAAGGTGGCGTTCGATCGGATGATTTCGGTAGCCGAGACGAACGCCTTCAAACCACCTGTGGCGACCTATGTCGGGACGGCCGAAATCATGACCGTGCGGAGCATGACTGATCTGGCTGCGCTGCCGGCGCCCTGCCGATCCTTCACGCGATGACCCCCAGGTGGTGCCTCCGCGCGCGATATCGCGGATTAAGCCGGCCCAAAATCTTGATTATTCCACCGTTGAAAAAGGAGTCATCCGCCGCTGACAACGCCGTTATGATGCCGGCAACAAACACCGGCAATGACAGGCGGAGGCAAGATCGATGAAGGCGCGCGGCCCGATTGTGTACAATGAATCACCCGCCAACCTGATCCAGGTGGAGCTGACCGCGTCGGTCGGCGCGGGCAGCGAGAACAACCGCGAGGACGTGATCTGCATCCAGTCGCTGCTGAACCTCTTCCGCAAGGAACAGCGTGCACAGCCGGCTCTGACGGTCGATGGGTTGGTCGGCCCCAGGACCCTGGCAGCGATCGCTGATTTCCAGAAGGCGATGACCGGCTATGTCGATCGCCGGATCGACCCCGGGCAACGGGCGATGCGCGCCTTGGTGGGCGCGACCGTGGGGACCATGCCCGCGCTGCCAGCCATTCCGCGAATCAAGCGGCCTGATCCGGCATTCATGACGATGTATAGGGCGCTGCCGAGCTTTGGATCGACGATCCCGCCGGCACCGATCCAGCGCGGATCGCCGTTCATGGATACCGCGCCCGCACCGACCGACTGGTTCGATACACCGCTGACAGGATGGACGGTTGAAACCTCCGGAGCGGTTGATGTCGGCGTCTCCTTTCTGAGCGGCATCCGCGGGACGATTATTGTACGCAACGAAACCGACAACAGTCGCTGGCGCATCACTTACACGGCGCTTGGCGTGGGTTTGAGCACCTTGCCGATCGGGTTCGACTTTTCCGACGAATCGATGAAGAGCTTCGGCTCACGCGTCTTCAAGGGCCTGCTGGGTTCCTACCCGTTGCCCGCCACAAGTCTCACCCCCGCCATCAACGTGATCGCGTTCGGTGCGAATATCGGGCCCGGCTGGGGTGTCGCGCATGTGTGCTTCAACGGCTTTGTGATATGCGTGGCCCGCTGCTGGTTGACTGGTTTCCAGGTCGGCATGCCCGGCGTGTCGGCGACGCTTTACAATGGCATGAGCACGTTGGCGCGACTGTCGTGATGCCGATGTCGTGGCACCAAAGTCGAGATGGGGGTGTCTGGCTGACCAGACACCGGCGTCACATCTCGACGACGACGTACTCTTCCTCGATCGTCACCGGGATCGTTTCCGCCACATACGGCCCCTGCACGACGGTTTGGCCCGGCGCGACTTCCATCGGGTAGCTGCGGATGGAGATTTTCGACGGGTCGCAGAACGATTGCCCGGTCCTGACGTCGAACTCCCAACCATGCCAGGGACAGCGCAGGATTTCCCCGGCGCGGGAGTATTTGTAGTCCCCAGGCTCATCGGATTCGATCAGACCTGTCAGGATGCCTTCGCACATCGGGCCGCCCTGATGCGGGCAGCGGTTGAACAGGCCGAAGAACTCGCCATCCAGGTTGAAGACCGCGATCGAGCGACCGCGCACCGTCACCAGCTTCCGCTGCCCCGGTGGGATTTCCGCCACTGTCGCGACCACATGCTTACTCATCGTCAGACGTTCCCGTTGTCATCGTGGCCAATAAGCTACCGCCGAGCGGATGGCGGAGCAACCTTGAGTGGGGTTGAGGTCAGGGCAATCGGGTGAAGAAGTACGTGACAAACCGTGAAAGTGCTGAATCCATGCGGTCCCTCGATTCGAACGATGGGGCGCACCGATGGACGCGACGACAGAGGACGATGGCAGCCTATTCGAGGCAACAGTCTTTCTGAGCCATTTCAAGGACCTGCCGGACAGCCGTCAACCCGGCAAGGTGATTTACCCTCTCGATGAGGTTCTGCTGCTGGTGCTGCTCGCCACCCTTGCG
>CANJLW010000051.1 GCA_947475245.1 Acetobacteraceae bacterium
AGGTCGTGCCGCGAAGCGGCGCGGGTGAGGGAGGTGATGCGAATACAATGGGTTGTGCCGGTGGCACCTCCCTCACCCGACGCTTCGCGCCGACCTCTCCCAGGGGGAGAGGTGAAAATTCGCGCCCCCGGACGCCAAATGCGATCACCCTGGGGTGCATGAGGTCTTGTTCGTGGTTTTGCCCTCGCGGGCGGTACCGGTGGCTGCGTGTCGCGAGGCAGCGATCCCGACGCTCTGGGTGTATGGGGTTTTATCGCCGTAAAACAAATCGCGCCGGTCGCGGGCAAGATGTAGGCGGAGGAGGCTGGGCGTCCATCGACACGATGGGCGCTTTCTCACGGCGCATGAGGTTTTATTCGCAGATTTTCCGGTGCGTTCGGTACCGGTCGCGGTGTGTCGCCGGACAATGATCCTGGCGCTCACGGCGCATAGTGTGTTGCTTACCGATTTCAGCCCGGGCGACGGAACGACGCATCCCGGCACAGCGGCGGCGGTAGAGCAGCAGTTTTGGCGAAGCGCGATCACCAGGCGCTACTACCTAATCGCCAACTCCGCGCCAATCGCGACGTGTTCCCACGCCGCGCGACAATCGCCCTTCAAGCCCCCCAGTTGCGGCGCGAAAAATCCATCACGAACGATTGCGCCGCCCGCCAGGGCAGGTCCTTGCGCTTGGCGGTGAAGGTCGCGTTCTGGTGGAGGATCGAATAGCAGGGGTCCTCCCGCTCGCAGATTTCCAACATCCGTCGGAACGCGGCCTTACGCACCAGTCGATCGGTCGAGACCTGCATCGTCTCCATGGCGCGCGCCGCTTCCGGGTTTTGCCATTGCCCGGCCTCCCACGTTTGTCCGCCCGGTGCATAGGCGGACATCGAGGCAACGGGGTCGCCGAACCAGGCGGAATTCGAGTTGTCGCAAATGCCGCGCCCGGGGAACCGACCGAGGATTTGCCCCCAGTTCTCCCGCATTTCGATTTGAACGTTCAGACCGACGCTACGCCACCCCTCCACCAGGATCTGCGCGCTCGGGGTCTGATTGGTGTAGTAATTGTTCAACAGTTGATACGGAATCGCGTCGCCCTTGTATCCGGCTTCCTTCAGCAAACGCTTCGCCTCAATGGGGTCGTAGCGGGGCGCTTCCCAGTCGTCGATGAACATATCGCCGTAGAATTCGTGTTGCAGGCCCTTCGGTATCCGGGTTCGCCCGGCCCATAGCGAGTCCACGATCGCCTGCCGGTCAACGGCAAGCGTCATGGCTCGGCGAACGCGCGGATCGGCCAGAACCGGATGGGTCTTATCGAAAATCGTCAGGCGGTGATTGGCGATCCGCCCGCCCAGCACATGCAGTCTCGGATCGCGCTCGATACCCTCAATCTGGTCCGGGGGAATATCGCAGGCAAAATCGTAATCGCCGGCGCGCAGGCCGTTGACGCGGGCGGACACGTCGGGAACCTCCACGAAGCGCAGGCTTTTCAGCGGCGGACGCCCGTTCCAATGCTCGTCGTGGGATTCCAGCAACAGGTCCTGGTTCGGGCGGAAGCGGGCGATTCGATAGGGGCCGCTTCCCACCGGTGCCCGCGCCCACTCCAGCCAGGAGGACGCGGCTTCGAAACCGCGGCGGGAGAAGATCGTGCCGGTGTTGCGCGTCAGGCGCGCCTCCAGCGTGACATCGGGCGTGCGGTTGACGAACCGAACCACGTGCTCGCCGACGATCTCGATCCGTTCAAAGCCGGGAAAGGCGGCTTTGGAAATCGCGCGCGCCTCCGGCGGGGGGCGCTTGTCGGCGGCGTTTTGCGCGGTGCCGACCCACAATCCGCGTTGATCGGCTTCGGTCCCGTCCATCCGCGCGGCGCTGAACGAAAACGCGACGTCCTCGGCGGTCATGATTGAGCCGTCGTGGAATTTGACGCCCTTTCGCAAGGTCAGTTCCAGCGTGCGATCGTCGATGCGGCGCCAGGAGTCGGCCAGAACCGCCCGCTGTTTCAATGTATCGAGCCAGTCGATCTCGATCATGCCCTCGGCGAAGCCGGCGATGATGCGTTGGCCGACGTTGGACTGTTCGCGCATCGGCTCCAGCGTGCCGGACGTCGCGATGGTTTGCACGGCGATCGTGATCGACGGGCGCGTGTCGGCCTGTGCGACGGCGACACGCGGAAGACCGGCGGCGGCGGCAAGCAGCATCGCGGTGCGACGCGGCAGTACGGGGGGCACGCGCATGGCTTCGTTCTCCCGGCCGCGATCGTCTCGCGGCGTTGGTATGGGTTCAGGATGGGATTTGCGGTCGGTCATCGCAGCGTCGGGTCAAGGCGATCGCGAAGCCAGTCGCCCACCACGGACACGGCGAAGGTCGTCATCACGATCACCGCGGCCGGGCTCAACAAAATCCACGGCGCCCGTGTCAGGTACTCCCGCCCGTAACCGACCATATTGCCCAGGGAGGTCGAGGGCGGCTGCACGCCGAGACCCAGGAAGGACAGGCCGCTTTCCAGGAGGATGACTTCGGGGAACACCAAGGTCATGGAAACGATCAGGGTGGAGGCGATGTTCGGCAGCACGTGCCGGCCGTAGATCCGCGCGGAGGATGCGCCGAGCTGGCGGACCGCGGCGGCGTAGCCCTGCGCGCCGGCGCTGATGGCGAGGCCGCGGGCGATGCGGGCGTATCGCTCCCACCCGTGCAGCCCCAGCAGCAGGACCAGCAGGCCAAGCGCGTTGCCGAAGAATGCCAGCACCGACAGCGCCAGGATCAGAAACGGCATGGCCGCCTGAAAATCCGCCAGCGCCATGACGATCTGTTCCGCCCAGCCACGAAAATGCGCCGCCAGGAAGCCCAACAGCGTGCCGATGGTGGCCGACAGCATCGTTGCCCCAAAGGCAATGATCAGGCTTAGCCGTATCGAGACAATCAGGCGCGACAGCACGTCCCGCCCCAGCTCATCCGTCCCCAGGGGGTGCGCCCAGGTCCCGGACAGGAACGCGGGCGGCGTCAGCCGGTTGCGCAGGTCGAGCGCGGTATAGGCATAGGGCATCAATTGATCCGCCAGCAGCGCGACCAGCAGCATCGTCGCGATCCAACCCAGGGCGAACAGGACCAGGCCGGGCGTTTTCGACAAACGCCGAGGCGGGCGCGCTACGCTCGCGGGGGGCGGCGACGGCACGGGCAGTGGAGCCTCCGGCATCAGCCCGCCCCCGCCGATCGCGCCGACCGCAGCCGGGGATCGAGAAAGCCGTAGAGCAGATCGACGATCAGATTGGCCGTCACCATCGTGGCCGCGACCAGCAGCAGGATGCATTGCACCACCGCCAGATCGCGATTGGCCACCGCGACGACCAACAGCCGCCCGACGCCGGGCCAGGAGAAGACGCTTTCGACGACGACGGCGCCGGCGATCAGGCTGCCCACCATGAAGCCGACGATGGTCACGGTCGGAATGGCCGCGTTCGGCAGGGCGTGGGATCGCACGACGCGGCCCCATGACAGGCCCTTTGCGCTGGCGGTGCGGATGTAAAGCTGGCCCAGGACTTCCAGTGTCGCCGAACGCGTGAACCGTGCCAGCACCGCCGCGCCGCCGACGCCCAGCGTGATCACCGGCAGAATGGCATGCCGCCAGCTTTCCTGCCCACCCGACGGCAGCCAGCCCAACTGAACCGCGAAGATCAGCACAAGCAGCAACCCGAGAACGAAAGACGGCACGGTGAAGCCGGCCACCGCGGCGAGCATGACCAGACGGTCGCTCCAGGAATCACGATGCAGCGCGGCATGTACGCCGGCCGGGATGCCAATGCCGAGCTTGATGAGGAGGGCAGGGATGGTGAGGGCGAGGGTGGCGGGAATGCGTTCCGCCACCAGCACGATTGCGTCGCGCCCGTCGCGCATGGATCGGCCGAGATCGCCGTGCAGGATCGCCCCGAAGTATTTCAGGTATTGGGTCCAGAGCGGCTCATCCAGGCCCCAGGAACGCCTGAAAGCGGCAATGGCCTCGGGCGGAGCGTCAACCGACATGATCAGCATCGCGGGATCGCCGGACAGGCGCAGCACGACGAAGGCAAAGGTCACGACCAGGGCGATGGTCAACAGCGAGCGAAGCAGGCGAATGGCGATAAAGCGGATCATGTCACGCCGCCCTTTCCCGGTGGACACCGGCGTCCGATCGGTGGGCGGCATGGCACGCGACCTGTCGTCCGTCCTGGCGCGGCAGCAGGGCCGGCACGCTTGTGCGGCATATGGCTTCGGCGATGGGACACCGCGGATGAAAGGCACAGCCCGAGGGGCGGTCGGCCGGATTTGGCGGATCGCCTTGCAGCACGGGGCGAGTCTGACCGCGCAGCCCCGGATGCGGGATCGCGGCGGCAAGTGCGCGCGCATAGGGATGGGCGGGATCGTGCAGCACCGCGTCCGGCTCTCCCATCTCGACGATCCGCCCCAGATACATCACGGCAATGCGGTGGCTGACCTGACGGACGGCGCGCAGATCGTGGCTGATGAACAGGATCGCCATTCCAAGGCGAGCCTGAAGCTCCATCAACAGGTTCATCGCCTGGGCCTGGATGGAGACATCGAGGGCGCTGATGGGTTCGTCGCAGACCAGAAGATCGGGGTTGGTCGCCAGGGCGCGGGCGAGCACCGCCCGTTGCCGCTGCCCGCCGGACAATTCATGCGGGTAGCGTTCGGCCTGGTCGGGCCGCAGGCCGACCGCGCCCAGCAACTCGATCACGCGGGCGGGCCGATCCGATGGGTTCAGGAGATTGTGGATTTCCAGCGGTTCGGCGACCTGAACGCCGATGGGCAAGCGCCGATCCAGCGCGCCCAGCGGGTCCTGAAACACCATCTGCATGCGCGCGCGCAGTTTCCGCCACGCGGCGTCGCCGACGGCGGGCATCGGCGCGCCGTCGAAATGCACCGCGCCGCCGTCCGGTGCTTCAAGCCCCAGGACCAGCCGTCCCGTGGTGGATTTGCCGCAGCCGGATTCGCCGACAAGTCCTAGGGTTTCGCCGCGTTCCAGGCTCAGGGATACGCCGTCGACCGCGTGGACGGTGACGGCGCGCGCGAGCAGGCCGCGCCGCATCGCATAGCGGCGGCCGACATTGGTGACGGTCAGCAGGCTCATGCCCAGACCGGTGCCGTAACGCGGATGCACGCGGCGGCGTGATCCTTGGCGAGTGCCGTCAGGGGAGGAACGGCAATGCCGCAGTCCGGGGTCGCCCGCGGGCAGCGCGGCGCGAAGGCGCATCCGGGAGGCATGGCCCAAGGTTCGGGGACGCCGCCGGGAATGGCGGTCAGCGGCCGCCGGGGACCGGTCAAGGGCGGCAAGGCGGCCATCAGGCCGACGGCATAGGGGTGGCGCGGTTCGGCGAAAAACGCATCGGCGCTGGCCTCCTCGACGATCCGGCCGGCATACATTACGGCGATCCGGTCGCAGGTTTCGGCGATCACGCCCAGGTCGTGCGAAATCAGCACAAGCGCCATCCCGGTTTCTCGGCGCAGCGATTGCAGCAGTTCCAGGATTTGCGCCTGGATCGTGACATCCAGCGCGGTGGTCGGTTCGTCGGCGATCAGCAGGTCCGGCTGACCGGCCAGGGCCATCGCGATCATCACCCGTTGGTTTTGCCCGCCGGATAATTCGTGCGGATAGGCGTCCAGCCGACGCGCCGCGTCCGGCAGGCCGACCTGATCGAACAGGCGTTTGGCCTCCGCCCGCGCCGCGGACCCCGTCATGCCGCGATGAAGCGTCAGGGCTTCCGACACCTGACGGCCCAGGCGCAGCACGGGGTTCAGCGCGCTGGCCGGGTCCTGAAAGATCATCGCGATCCGCCCGCCCCGCACGCGTTCCAGCGCCGCCTTGGTGCGCGGCAGTTCCTCGCCATCCAGGCGCACACTTCCGGTGACCGTCGCGCGCGCCGGCAGCAGGCCCAGCGCGGCGAGCCAGGTGATGCTTTTGCCGCAGCCGGACTCCCCGACCAAACCGAGGGATTCCCCCGGCATCACCGCCAGATCGATACCCCGCAGGGCGACGACGCCGTCGAAACTGACCCCGAGATTGGACAGCGCGATCAGCGGCGTCGAAGCGGTCTTATCCACCCCAGTTATGGGCACGGAAGTCCATGGCGAAAGCCGGGGCGTCCTTCCAGCGCGTATCCCGGCGCTTGGCGGTAAACGTCGCGTTCTGATGCAGCACGGTATAGGCGGGGTCCTCGCGCTCGCAGATTTCCAGCAGGCGGCGGAAGACGACGCGCCGGCGCGCCAGATCGGTGCTGTTTTCGAGTTCGACGGACAGCCGGTTCATTTCCTCGTTGGTCCACTCGCCGACCTGCTGCTGCTGTCCGTTCGGACCGTGCTGGTTGACCAGAGACGACACGGGATCGTTGAACGCCGCGCTGTTGGACCAGTCGCGGACCGCGCGCGGGCTGTTACGATCGAAAATCTGCTGCCAGTTCTCTTTCATTTCGATCTGCACGTTCAGGCCGACGGCCTTCCACATCTTCACCAATACCTGCGCGGTGGAGACCTGGTTCGTGTAGTAGTTGTTCAACAGCCGGTAGGGGATCGGATCGCCCTTGTAGCCCGCTTCCTTCAGCAGGCGACGCGCTTCGGTCGGATCGAACTTCGGCACGGTCCAGTCGGCATGCTGCATCGGGCCGTAAAAATCCCACTGCAAGCCCTTGGGCACCACGGTGCGACCGCCCCACAGCGCTTCGACGATCGCCGTCCGGTCGATCGCGTGCGTAAAGGCGCGCCGAACCAGCGGATTGGCCAGTTGCGGATGGTTCTTGTCGAACACCGTCAGGCGATGGTTCAGAATGGTGCTGCCGCGCACTTCGAACGCCGGGTTCTTTTCGATGCCCGCGATCTGGTCGGGCGGCAGGTCGGTCGCGAATGTGTATTGCCCCGACAGCAGTCCGTTGATGCGGCTGGAAACCTCGGAAACTTCGACAAAGCGCAACTCGCGCAGCGGCGGGCGACCGCCCCAGTATGCCTCGTGCGGTTCCAGGATCAGCATCGAGTCCGCGCGGAATTCCTTGACCTTGTACGGGCCGGTCGTCACCGGACGGCGCGACCATTCCAACCAACTGCCCGCCGCTTCGAACGCGCGTCGAGAAATGACCTCCGTCCCCAGGCGCGACAGGCGGCCTTCAAGCACAACGTCCGGCGTACGGTTGACGAAGCGCACGGTGTACTTGTCGACGATCTCGACCTTTTCCAGCGACGGCAGCATCCGACGCGCGACGGCCGGCACTTCCGGAGGCAGGTCCTTGCCCGCCCGTCCGGGGTTCGTTTCTGCGGTAAACAGTGTCCTGCCCTGCGCTTCCGGCTTCGCGCCTTCCGGGCCGAACATGCGCTCGGCGCCGAACGAGAACGCCACGTCTTCCGCGGTCATGGTCTCGCCGTCGTGGAACTTCACGCCCTGGCGCAAGGTGAATTCGACGGTACGTTCGTCGATCCGCCGCCACGCGGTGGCGAGCACCGGCACGCTTTCCAGCGCGCCCTGGTAGTTGCGCCCGATCAGACCTTCCCACAACGAGGTATGGAATACCCGCTCACCCACATTGGATTGCTCGCGCAGCGGTTCCAACGTGTTGGTGTTGCTGATCTTCTGCACGGCCACGGTCACGGCGGGCCGGTCGTCGGCGCGAACGATCGACGGTCGGGCCAGGCCAAGCGCGGCGCCGGCGGCGAGGATTCCGCGGCGGGTCAGAATGGTCATGCGGTGTCTCCTTTGGATATACGTCGGTCTTCCAGGCCGCCGGGCGCGGCGCGGAAACCGGTCAGGGTGCGTTCGGCATGCGTCAGACGCCAGGACAGCGCCTTTTGCGCGTAGTGCATCACCAGCGACGCGTGCTCCGGCGACTCCGCGAGGTTGCGGAACTGGCCGGGATCGTCGCGAAGATCGAAAAACAACGGCGGCAGGGCGGCGAAATGAACGTATTTGTAGCGCTCGTCCTGAACGACACAGAGCGAGCATGAGTCCATCGGCAGGCGCAGCGCCGTTTCCGGTTGCGAGTAAAAGACGTCGCGGAAGTCGTATTCGTAATGCAGCAGGTCCCGCCGATCCTCGGGCCTTTCCCCTGCGACCAACGGCAGCAGCGAACGCCCGTCGACGGCCGCGGGAATCTCCCCGCCCAGCCATTCCAGGATCGTCGGCACGATATCGACGCTTTCGGTGAACGCGGTCTCGATCGTGCCGTCGCGTTGTGTGGCGTCGGGGTTTTTGACGACCAGCGGGATACGGAAACTCTCGTCGTGATAACCGATTTTCCCGAGCAGATAGTGATCGCCCAGTTGTTCCCCATGATCGCTGGTGAAGACGATCATCGTGTCGTCCCACTGCCCGGTCGCGTCCAGATAGTCGAAGACCCGACCGAGATTGTCGTCGATTTCAGAGATCAGGCCGCAATAGGTCGCCCGCATCTGGCGGATCGCGGCTTCATCCAGCGCGCTCGCCGCGCCGCCGGCGCCATGGAAGAAGCTGCCCTGACTGATGCCGCGCAAGTAGAAGTCCAGCAACGGATGCTGTTCGGCTTCGGCTTGCCACGTTTCGGCGCGCATCGGTGCCGGCATGTCTTCGGGGCGGTACATCGCGTGATACGGCGCGGGCGCGATGAACGGCGGGTGCGGTCGGTAGTAGCCGAGATGCAGAAACCACGGCTTGTCGCCGACACCCTTCAGGTAGGTCAACGCGCGGTCGGTGAAATAGGCGGTGTCGGACATATCGGCGGGAATGCGCGACGGCCGGTCGGTGACGCCGGGCACCGCATCCATGCCTTCCGGCAGCCAGATATCTTCCCGTCGGGCCGGAAGCTTATATCCCTGGTGCGCCAACCAGCCGAAATACCCATCCATCGTGGGCTCGAACGCGCCGACGCCGCGAAACCCGTCCATGAGATCGCCGAGATAGGTAAAGCGCGGATCGCGCGGGCCGGTGGTACGCGGGTCGGGGGTTGTCGTGGTGTAGCCGATCAGGGCGGGATCGTAGCCGATCCGGCGCAGCGCCTTGCCGAGGTTCATGTGCCGAGCGTCGAGCGGGACGGTATTTTGTACCGCGCGGTGGTTCATGAGGTACAGCCCGGTCAACAGGCTGGCGCGCGCGGGGCCGCAGGGCACGGCGGTGGTCACGTGATTGGCGAAGGTCACACCCGCGGCGCACAGCCGATCAAGGTTCGGTGTGCGGAGAAATCCCGCCCCCAGGGCCGGCACGAAATCCGCGCGCCATTGATCGACCACTACCAAAAGTACATTGCGTCGCCCGGCCATCCTGGCCTCCCTGTTCGATGGGCGGCGATTAACAGGCATGGGCGAACGTCGTGTGGCGGTTTCATTGCGGCACGATGACAACGCGAGTGCCGGACCGATCCATGGCCGGTGGTGCCGAGGATTATTCCTGTGTATTGACCGGTCGGCAGACCCAGGAGCGATCGATGGCCGGCACCCCAACATTCGCGACACCGGCGGGCTTTCTTGGAATCGGCCGCACCGATCGCGACGCGGCATTCACCGTCGCGGGGATACCGTTCGATATCGGCACCACGAACCGTTCCGGCACCAGGGAAGGACCGGCCGCGATCCGACGAGCCAGCCGGATGTTGGTGGATGGGGCGCATCCGACGTTCTGGGTCGATCCCGTAACCCTCGACATCGCCGACATCGGCGATTTCGCCACCGCGCTTGGCGATATCGCCGCAACCCTCGCGCTGATCGAGGAGCAGGCAGCGGGTTTAAGGCATCTGCTGTGCCTGGGGGGAGAGCACGGGATCACCCTGCCTTTGTTGCGCGCTTTGACGCGCCGAACCGGCAAGGGCCTGGCGCTTGTCCACTTTGACGCCCACGTGGACACCTGGCCCGACAATTTCGGTCAGGCGTACGCGCATGGGTCGGTCTTCTATCACGCGATCCGCGAAGGCTTGATCGATCCCCGCAAGACAATCCAGATCGGCATACGATCGCCGGTTCAACGGGAGGTCTGGGACTGGACCGTGGGGCAGGGCGTCACGATTCTGTCCGCGCAGGATGTTCATGCCATGGGCCCGGCCGCGGTGGTCGAACGCGTCCGCACCGTGACCGGCGATGCGCCCGCCTATCTGAGTTTCGATATCGACGCCCTGGACCCCGCCTTCGCCCCCGGCACCGGTACGCCGGAGATCGGCGGTCTTGCCAGTTGGCAGGCGCAGGCGATCCTGCGTGGCCTGCATGGAACGCGTTTTCAGGGGATGGATGTCGTCGAAGTCGCCCCGGCCTATGACAACGCCGAGATCACGGCACTCGCCGCCGCCACGGTCGTTTGGGAATATCTGGCGCTGATCGGTGCCTGAGGTGACCATGCAGTGAGTGCGCAACCGTCCCGTCGAAAATGCATGCGACGCGGAAGGCGGCAGCTTCTATACACCCCCTCCGCTTCGAGACTTCCTGGCTCGAAGCTTCGTTGACGCCCGCACGTGCCGCGAGCCCCACACCAGGGGCACAGCAACGACGTAAGCGTCCTTTTCGTCAAATCCGGCCAAGCGTGGGCCGGGGTCGTTAGGGATATGCCTATGTGTGCTGACCGGTACATAGCGGAACGAAGTCCGCTCGTCGCCTGAACCCGACACCGACGCGCCCGCCGCGCGTTCCGTCAGGTTCGGCCTGTTTTCCCCCAATGGTCTGACGAACGCGCCCATTTGGCGCGAACGTTTGCTGTCGCGAGGATTATGCGATGTCCAGCCTTCGTGTGCGTTCCGCTGTCTCCCCCCTTCGTCGCCACTTCCGCGACCAATCCGAACCCGCCGTGGCGCGGCCGCTGACGGTCGATGCGCTGGTCGCCGAACTGCGCCCGGAAGAGCCGGTGCATTGCATCCGCCCGGACGTGTTGAAGTCAACGGCGAGCGAGTTCGTACAGTCGTTCCCCGGCGATGTCCTGTATGCGGTGAAGTGCAACCCGGACCCCGCCGTTCTGCGCGCGCTGTGGGCCGGCGGTGTGCGTCATTTCGACTGTGCGTCGCCGAACGAAGTCGCGCTGGTCCGCCACATGTTCCCCGATGCGGCCATCCATTTCATGCACCCCATCAAGGCACGCGGCGCGATCCGGGAAGCCTGGGCGCGTCATGACGTGCGGGATTTCGTGTTCGACAGCGCGGCGGAACTGACGAAGATCGTCAACGAAGTCGCCGCGACGAATGTCGACGGCGAACTCGGCCTTGTTCTGCGTCTGGCTTTGCCGAAGGGCGGCGCGGTGCTGGATCTGTCCGGCAAGTTCGGCGCGGCCGACGACGAAGCGGTCGCGCTGTTGCGCGCCGCGCGTCCGTACGCGGTTCGGCTTGGCATCGCCTTCCACGTGGGGTCCCAATGCCTCGACCCGCTGGCATGGCGGCGCGCGCTGCAAATCGCCGGTAACGTGATCGCCGAAGCGGGCGTGACGATCGATATCGTCGATGTCGGCGGCGGCTTCCCCGTTGCCTATCCCGACGTCGAACCGCCGCCGCTCGGCGCCTTCATGGCGGAGATCGAGGACGGTTTCGAACGTCTGGGGCTGCCGAATGCCCGCCTGTGGGCCGAACCGGGACGCGCGTTGGTTGCCGCCGGCGGTTCCGTGGTCGTGCAGGTCCAGGCGCGCCGCGGCGACGCGCTGTATATCAACGACGGCGTCTACGGCAGCCTCGCGGATGCGGGCACGCTGGGCTTTCGGTATCCGGCACGTCTGATCCGCCCGAACGGCGGCGACGTCGCCACGGCGGAGACCGGGTTCAGCCTGTTCGGCCCGACCTGCGACAGCGCCGACGCGATGCGCGGTCCGTTCTTCCTGCCCGACGATATCCGGGAAGGCGACTGGATTGAGATCGATCAACTCGGTGCCTACGGCGCCTGTCTGCGGACCGGTTTCAACGGCTTCGATCGTGCGCGGATCGAGGAAGTGGCTTCGGCTCCGGCCGAGACGGGCAGTCCTGTCGCGTTCGTTCAGGCGCTGGCCGCCTGAACAACGGGTAAACGGGCCGTCACGGGGATCACAACAAGCGCTTGTGCTTCATAACCGCCAGCATCAGCAGTACGGCGGCGACGCATGTGATCCCCGCATAGACGGTTCCATAATGCGCGTCCTCGCCGCTCCACAGCAGGCCGCCGGTGTTCATGCCGAAGAAGCCCGTCACGAACGTCGCCGGAATCACCAGGGTTGTGACCAGGGAGACAATATAGAGTCGACGGTTCGTCTCGTCGGCCAGGCGGGAACTGAGTTCGTCCTGCAACGATCGCGCGCGTTCGTTCAGGGCGGCGATATCGTCGAGGACTCCCATCACCGCCGAATGGGTCGGATCGAGTTCCGGGCCGTGCCACAAGGCCGGCAGTTCTTCCTCGCTCTCGTCCAGGGTGCGCGAAACCGGGGTCAATGCCCGCTTCACGACGATCGCCTCTCGTCGGATTTGTCCGATCAGGCCGGCGGTCGTCGCATTGATTCCCGACGCGTTGTGATCGAGCAGCTTGTCCTCGATCGCATCGAGTTCGTCCGACAGCGTCGTCAGACGCACCCGGGCCGCTCGGCTGAAATCGGCGATGCAGGCGAAGATCAACCCGGACGGTTCGCGGGGCGGCGACGATCCGGTGGAGGCGTGGTAGCCCGCCGCGACCGAGCGCGCCGGATGCCGACGCAATGTCGTGACCCGATCGGCCGTCGCGGCAAAGCGCCAGTAAACCAGTTCGTAGTCGTCCGCGCCGCCGTCGCGCGGGTAGGACGGTAAGACGCCGCAGACGACGTTGTCGTGGACGACGACGCGCGGTGTTTCGTCCTGCCCCGTCAGCAATCGGCGGACGGCGGGCGGCCAATACTCATCGGCACCGACATCGACGCGCGATTGACCGTTCACGAGGTCGAGATGGGACCATGTCCATCCCGGGGTGTCGCCGGATGCGGGGACATCGATAGACCAGACAACCCCAGCCGCCGCGATGCCGAGCGTGCTGTCAGACGCGACGTTGGTGTCCGGCATTGGTGTTTTGGCTTTCCTGATCTGATGCGTGCGTGTCAGTAAATTTCGGGAACGATAATTTCGTCGGGCACGGGGTGGCGCACGTAGTCGGCATTGAAGACGCGTGGCGGCAGCATGACCTTCTCGTGTTCCACCTCATGATAGGGGAACTGGCTCAGCAGGTGGGAGATGCAGTTGAGCCGAGCGCGCTTTTTGTCGACGGCGGGAACGACCCACCAGGGGGCTTCGGGGGAATGCGTGCGTTCCAGCAGAATTTCCTTGGCCTGGGTGTATGCTTCCCACCGCCGGCGGCTTTCGAGGTCCATCGGGCTGAGTTTCCACTGCTTCAGCGGGTCTTCGATGCGGGCGCGGAAGCGGGCTTCCTGTTCCTGATCGGTGATGGAGAACCAGTATTTGACGATCCTGATGCCGCTGCGCGTCAGCATGCGTTCAAATTCCGGGACGGTTTCGAAGAACGCCTCGTATTCCTCGTCGGTGCAGAAGCCCATGACGCGCTCGACGCCGGCGCGATTATACCAGGAGCGGTCGAACAGCACGATCTCGCCGCCGGCGGGAAGGTGCGAGACGTAGCGCTGGAAGTACCACTGTGTACGTTCGCGGTTGTTCGGCGCGGGCAGCGCGGCGACGCGGCAGATGCGTGGGTTCAGTCGCTGGGTGATGCGCTTGATGACTCCGCCCTTTCCGGCGGCGTCGCGTCCTTCGAAGATCACGACGATCTTTTGTCCAGAATGCGCGACCCAGTCCTGGAGTTTCACCAATTCTCCCTGCAGGCGGAAGAGTTCGCGGAAATACGTGCGTCGGGGCAGGGTGGAGCCGCCTTCTGCCCCGCTGGATTCGCCGGATGGATCGAGACGACTGTCGTCCATCTCCATTTCCAGCTCTTCGTCCCAGCTGTCGATGAATTCCTCCCGCAGGCGAACGAGGTCCGTTTCGCGCTGGCTGGGCGTGCCATCCGGGTTCCGATCGTTCATCTGTATTTGTCCTTGTGCTTACGGGTGCCTGTGCACGACCGTGCGCGGTATAGGAGCGGTGATCGCGCCTCTCAAGTGACGGATAAGCGATGCGCCGCCGGCGGTTGGTTGCGTTGAACGGCTGAACTGGGCGGGAAAATTCCCTTGCAGCGGGCCGGCTTCGGGATTTTTCGATGCCGTTCATTCGAGGCAGGAGAGTGATAATAACACGAATACGCAACAGTACCCGATTTTATGTAATCAAATATTCTTAATTCAGGCGAGCCCGAGGCCCGTCGCTTTGCTTGTTCGGCGGCCGATATATACTTCCGAGTCCGAAATTTTCACAGAACCCGCCTTGGAACTGCAATCCAAATTACGAAATAGCTTCATACAATCGTCGCTCGACCGAGATTAACCGGTCCGAGGCAGCCGCGCATAACTCCAACCCAGGGGAGCGCGCCGAACGGCGTTGGTGAGGCTGTGGTCGACAGGTCCGTCCGTCGCGCCCAACCGCTCTCTCGCATCGCGTGCTGTGTTTCGACTGGCTGGGGAACTGACAATCATGGCACTTGGGGCAGGCTCGATCGCGTTTGTCGGTTACAACGCTGACGGCAATGACAATCTCGCGTTCGTCGCCTTGGATGTTATCCCGAGCGGGACGACGATTTTCTTCCAGGACAATGAGTGGACGGGTGCCGCGTTTAACACCGGCGAAAGTGGTTGGAGTTGGACGGCGACCGCCGACGTTGCGGCCGGCACAATCGTCAGGCTCGACAATATCGGCACCGGCACGCTGACGCCGAGCGTCGGTACCGCGGCGTTCGTTGATTCAAGCAATCGCGGTCTCGCCGCGGCGACAGAGAATGTTTACGCATTTCTGGGCACCTCGGTGACGGCGCCGACCACGTTTCTGGCCGCGCTTGCCTCTAATACTTTCGCGCTGGGCGGGTCGGGGTCCACGTTGACCGGCACCGGCCTGACGGTCGGCACGACGGCGATCGAATTCGCGACGGTGGACTCGGATACGGACATCGCGGCCTATACAGGTACCCGTTCCGGCCAGGCTACGTTCAGCGGTTACCTGTCCTCGATCAACAACCCCGCGAACTGGGTGACGCAGGACGCCGCCGGCGATCAGTCGGCCGATGGGACCGCGCCGGACGTGCCGTTTTCCTCCACGGCCTTCACGGCTCTTTGCTTCCTGGCCGGCACGCGGATTGCGACCCCGTTCGGGGACGTGGCGGTCGAGGAATTGCTGGCCGGCGACACGGTGGTGACCGCGAGCGGCGGTCGACAGACGATTACCTGGATCGGCAAGGGCCGCGTGTTGGCGCCGTTTGGCGCGCGCGGTGCGTCCACGCCCGTGATCGTGCGGCGCGGCGCGCTGGCCGACAATGTTCCCTACCGCGATCTGCGCGTGACCAAGGGACATTCGCTGTTTATCGATGGCGTGCTGATCCCCGTCGAATTTCTGATCAATCACCGCTCTATCCTGTGGGACGACCGTGCGCAGGAAGTCGTGCTGTATCACATCGAGCTTGCCAGCCACGATGTTCTGATCGCGGACGGCGCTCCGGCGGAAAGCTATCGCGACGACGGCAATCGCTGGCTTTTCCAGAATGCCAATGAGGCCTGGGACCTCGGCGACAAGCCCGCGTGCGCCCCGATCCTGATGGGCGGGCCTGTTGTCGATACGATCTGGCGCCGTCTGTTGGATCGGGCGGGGCCGCGTCCGGGTATGCCGATCACGGATCAGGCTGACTTCCATCTGCTGGCCGATGGCGTTCGGATCGATGCCGAACATAACGCCGCCGGCATGTATGTGTTCCGACTAAGCCGAGCGGCTAAGGATTTGCGGCTGGTTTCGCTGGCGGCGGTGCCGACGGAATTGGGCGTTGCGCGCGACGCGCGGTGCCTGGGTGTCGCGGTGCGTCGGATCGTTCTGCGTCGCGGGACGAAATTCCAGACGATCGAGGCGTCGGACAGTCGTCTGGAGCAGGGCTTTCACGCGTACGAAGCGGATAACGACATGCGTTGGACGAACGGCGATGCGGTTTTGCCCGCCGGTCTGGTGCCTCGGTTCAGGGGGCCGTTCGAAGTCGCAGTGCATGTCGCGGCGACCAGCCGATATGTCCTTCCGGGTGAGCTGATCCAGGCCGCGTAACGCACATTCCTTCTGCTGTCGGGAGATAAGACCATGGCCCTCGGCCCGGGTTCCATTGCGTTCGTCGGCTTCAATGCCGACGGCAACGACAATCTGGCATTCGTCGTGCTGGATACGATCCCGAATGGGACCACAATATTCTTCCAGGACAATGAATGGACCGGTTCGGCGTTCAACACCGGCGAAAGTAGCTGGAGCTGGACGGCAACCGCGGATGTGGCCGCGGGAACCATCGTCAGGCTGGACAATATCGGTTCCGGAACCCTGTCGACGAACGTTGGAACGACCACGTTCGTGGATTCAAGCAACCGCGGTCTGGCGGCCGCCACCGAGAATGTGTACGCATTTCTCGGCACCTCGGCGACCGCGCCGACCACTTTCCTGACCGCGCTTGCATCCAACACTTTTGTCTTGGGCGGTTCCGGATCGGTCCTGACCGGTACCGGCCTGACCGTGGGCACCAATGCGATCGAGTTCGCGACGGTGGATGCCGACACGGACATCGGTGCCTATACCGGCAGCCGCACCAGTCAGACGAGCTTCAGCGCCTATCAGTCGCTGATCAATAATCCCGCGAACTGGACGACACAGGACGCGGGCGGCGACCAGTCGGCCGACGGCACCAACCCCGATGTGCCGTTTTCGACGACCCTGTTCACCGTCTGCTTCGCCGCCGGCACAAGACTCGACACGCAAGACGGGAGCATCCCGGTCGAGGATATCCGGTGCGGCGACCTGGTGACGGTGCTGGAAAACGGCGAACGCGTCGCCCGCGCGGTGAAGTGGGTCGGCTTCCGCCGGATCGATCTGACCACGCACCCAAGGCCGGAAACGGCGGCCCCGGTTCGCATACGTCGCGACGCGTTCGCCCCCGGCATGCCGAACCGCGACCTGTTCCTGTCGCCCGATCACGCGGTCTTCGTCGATGGGGTGCTGGTGATGGTTCGCCAACTCATCAACCACGCGACCATCGCGCAGGTCGTCGATCGGCGCTCGGTTGCCTACTATCACGTCGAGCTTGCCGAACACGGCATCCTGCTCGCCGAGGGCCTGCCGACGGAAAGCTACCTCGATACCGGCAATCGCGGCTTCTTCAGCAACGGCGGCGCGCCCCTGGTGCTGCATCCCGACCTGGCGGGATCGAACGCGGTGGCCGAACGGCAGGGTCGTTCGTGTGCCGACCTGGTCGTGGAGCGGGATATCGTTCACCCGATCTGGCGACGCTTGTCCCAACGCGCCGCCGATCTGGGCTTTGCGGTGATCGAAGCCGAGACGACCGTCGATCCGGCGCCGGTGTTGGACATCGACGGACGGATCGTCGCCCCGCTCAGCCAATCCCACGACGCGGCGGTCTTCGTCATCCCGGGCAACGCCCGTGTGCTCCATCTTCTGTCCCGCGTGGCTCGTCCTACAGACATATGCCCGTGGTCAGAGGATCGCCGCGGCCTGGGTCTGCGCGTATCGCGTTTGGTCCTTCGCCAGGGCGATTGGCTGGAAGAACTGCCGCTCGATCATCCATCCCTGGATAAAGGGTGGTGGGATGTCGAACGCGACGACGGCCTTATCCGGCGTTGGACCAAGGGGCGTGCCCATCTGCCTTTACCGGGGCTGACATCCGCCGCGATCCTGGAGATCGGCTTCGGGCGCGAGATCGCTTACCCGCTGGAAGTAAAACCCGCCCTGCGGACTGCGTGACGATGCGGGCTACCGTCATCGAAATTGCATGATTCCGACTTCGAAGTTTCATCCGACCGTCTTCGGAACGCGGTGAACGGCTTTTCGTTATCGCGCTTTACTCAACCACAACAGTTTGTAACGCGTGCCTTGGACTGTATCGCGATGGACGCCAGGACCGGAAGCATTGCTTCCGGTCGCGCGTCGTTTGTCGCCGTACGTTCCGACGCATCGCCGAACGAACTTTCGGCAATCAATGGGGATGCAGACAATGGCTCTTGGACCTGGCTCGATCGCGTTCGTCGGCTTCAATGCGGACGGTAACGACAACCTGGCGTTTGTCGCCTTGGATACCATCCCGAACGGAACCACGATCTTTTTCCAGGATAATGAGTGGACCGGAACGTCGTTCAACACCGGCGAAAGCGGCTGGAGCTGGACCGCGACCGCGGATGTCGTGCCGGGCACCATCGTGACGCTCGACAACATCGGCACCGGCACGCTGACGTCGAATGTCGGCACCGCGACCTTCGTCGACTCGACCAACCGCGGATTGTCGGGCACGTCGGAAAACGTCTACGCGTTCCTGGGCACTTCGGTGAGCGCGCCGACCACCTTCCTGACCGCGCTGGCCTCCAACACGTTTGTTGCCGGCGGAACCGGATCGGTTCTGACCGGAACCGGCCTGACGGTCGGCACGAATGCCATCGAATTCGCGGCGGTGGACGCCGATACCGACATCGCCGCCTATATCGGCAGCCGCACCAGCCAGACCTCGTTCAGCGCCTATCAGACACTGATCAACAACCCGACGAACTGGGTTACGCAGGACGCCGCCGGCGATCAAAGCATCGACACGACCGCGCCTGACGTTCCCTTCGCGACGACCGCGTTCAGCACCGGCGTCGCCGGGCCGCAGACCGTCGCATTCTCCACCGCCACGACCGCCGTGGCGCACCCCGAGGGCAACAGCGGCACGACAGCGTTCACCTTCACGGTCGAACGTTCCGGCGGCACGACCGGCGCCGTGAACTTCAAGGGCCAGGTCAGCGCGACGCAGGCCAATTCGGCGGATTTCAACGGCGCGCCGGCACTGCCGTTCGCTTTTAACGGCACGATCGCCGACGGTGCGGCCTCCACCACGGTCACGATCGACGTGGTCGGCGATACGACGGCGGAAACCGACGAAGCCTTCAGCCTTACGCTGCAATCGGTGACCAACAGCGATGGAACCATCACGACGAGCCTGGGCGCGCAGACCACGGCGACCGGCGCGATCCAGGACGACGACTCCGCGCTGACGATCGGCGCGGTGCAGGGAACCGGTCACATCTCGCCGAAGAACGGGCAGGTCGTGACATTGTCCGGCGTCGTGACCGCCCTCGATACGAATGGCAGCCGCGGCTTCTACATGCAGGATGCCGGCGACGGTAACGCGCAGACCTCCGACGGCATTTTCGTCTTCATGTCCACCGGAACGCTGCCGACCGTCGGCAACAAGGTGCAGGTCACCGCGACGGTGCAGGAGTTTACCCCGTCCGGCGCCGCGCCCGGCGCTTTCTCGACGACCGAACTGTCAACGGTGACGAACCTGACCGATCTCGGCGTCGGTGCCGCGGTGACGCCGATCCAGATCGGCGGCGTGGGCGGGGTGGTGCCGCCGACGCAGGATCTGGCGGCCGGCAGCCTGTTCTACGAACAGATGGAGGGCATGCTGGTCACGGTGAAGACGCCGCTCGCCGTCGCCCCCACGAACAGCTTCGGAGAGATTTTCACCGTCGTCGACAACGACAATGACCCGACGAACGGCTATGCCGCGACCGGCCTGACGCCGCGGGGCAACATCGTCCTGACGGGCGGCACGACATCGTTCGGCAATAACGACTCCGCCGGCGGCGACTTCAACCCCGAGCGCGTGCAGATCGACGACGACAACGGGGTGTTGACCGGCTTTACGACCCCCACGGTGAACACCGGCGCCCGTCTGGGCGATGTGACGGGCGTGCTGCGCTACGATTTCGGCAACTACGAGATCATTGCCACCAAGGCTTACACGGTGCAGACGGCCAGCCCGTTGACCAAGGAAACCACGACGCTGACCCGGCAGGCCGACAAGCTGCTGGTCGCGGCTTACAACACGGAAAATCTGGACCCGAGCGACGGCGCGACGCGCTTCGCGACGGTTGCGGGAGAGATCGTCAACCGGATGAATGCGCCGGACATCGTCGCGTTGCAGGAAATCCAGGACAATGACGGGGCGACGAACACCGCGATCACGGCGGCGAATACGACGCTGCAAATGATCGTCGATGCCGTCGTAACCGCCGGCGGCCCGACCTATAGTTTCGTCGACAACACGTTCATCGGCGACGACAGCAACGGCGGCGAACCGGGCGGCAATATCCGCGTGGCCTACCTGTATCGCACCGACCGGGTCAGCCTGGTCAGCGGTTCCGTGAAGTCCATCGCGCCGAACGGTTCGGCGCTGACGGCGCCTTCGACCGACCAGCAGACCAACGCGGCGAATCCGTTCTTCGCCTCGCGCCCGCCGCTGTCGGCAACGTTCAAATTCAACGGCCAGGACGTCACCGTCATCAACCTGCACTCCACGTCCAAGGGCGGCAGCGGCGCGTTGATGGGGTCCGATCAACCGCCGTTGAACGCGGGCGAGGTGCAACGCGCCGGTCAGGCGCAGGCGGTGAACAACTACGTTGACGGGCTTTTGGCCGTCGATGCGAACGCCCGCATCGTCGTGCTGGGCGACATGAACGAATTCCAGTTCGAAGAACCGATGCAGGTCATGATGGGGACCGCTTCGATTTCGAACTATAACGTCGTCGGCTCCAGCGCCTCGGCCGCGACGGCGACCTATACGGCAGGCGGTACGGCCGTGCTGAGCGACCTCGGCAGCACGCTGCCGGCGAACGAGCAGTTCGACTACGTGTTCGACGGCAATTCGCAAACTCTGGATCACGTTCTGGTTTCGAAGTCGCTGGCGACCGGTGCGCAGTTCGACGTGGTGCGGATCAACGCCGACTTCGCCGATCAGACCAGCGATCACGAACCGCTGGTGGCGTCGTTCACGATCGCCGCGCCCTTCTCGCTGCAACTTCTGCACTTCTACGGTGAATCCGGGACGTTGGGTGCGAAGACTGCGCCGATCCTTGGGGCGATGGTTGACAAGTTCAAGTCGACGAACGCGAACACTTTGGTGCTTGCGGAGGGCGACACGTGGATCCCCGGTCCTTGGCTGGTTGGCGGGGCGGATCCCTCGCTGAACGCGGTCGCGGGCATCGGCACGACGGCGCTGGGCCGTCCGGACGTTGCGATCCTGAACGCCTTGGGCGTCAACGCCTCCGCGCTGGGCAATCACGAGTTTGACCTCGGCTCTCCGGTCGTTTCCGGCGCCATCGCGTTCTCGGGCACCGGCGCGTCGGGCTGGGTCGGGGCGCAGTTCCCGTTCATCACGTCCAACCTCGACTTCTCCGCCGACAGCGCGCTGCGCGGCATTGCCGACGCCACGCTGGGCGGCACGGGCACCAACGCCTTCGCCGGCAAGGAAGCTTCGACCATCAAGGGCAAGATCGCGCCCTATACCGTCGTCACCGTCGCCGGCGAGAAGATCGGCATCGTCGGCGCGACGACCTACGATCTGCTCACCAAGACCTCTCCCAACGGCACCGTGCCGAAGGACGAC
>CANJLW010000052.1 GCA_947475245.1 Acetobacteraceae bacterium
ACAGGGAATTCAGGCCGGGACGGGAAAGCAGGCGTCTCAACCGAACTGGAAAGCGGGATGGGGCGATGTCACATCGCGGTTCGCGCACAGCCAGAAAGGGACATTCTCGCTGTGCAGAATGAGGGGACATTTTGGCTGTGCGTTGACACCCATCACGCTTGCGCTTGTGACCGCAGCCCGCGCTGAGTACTCTCAGGCCAACAGACAAGGCACGCCTCCGATGAACGACGCTCCCATCCCGATGACCGCGCTGGACGAAGCAGACCGGCTGCATCTGATCCACCCGCTCCACCACCCCAAGGATCATGCCAACGCACGTGTGTTCACCCGGGGCGAAGGCGCCATCCTGCATACCGCCGACGGGCGGCAGTTCATCGATGGGCTGTCCGCGCTGTGGAACGTCAATATCGGCCACGGCCGCAAGGAACTCGCCGCGGCGGCGTCGGCGCAGATGGAAAAACTGGCCTACGCCTCCGCCTATGCCGGGTTCACCAACGAACCGGCCATCCGCCTGGCCGAACGCATCGTCGGCAAGGCCTATGGCAACATGGCGGCGGCGTATTTCACCACCGGCGGCGCGGAATCCAACGAAAGCGCGTTCAAATTCGCCCGCTACTACTGGAAGCGGATGGGCAAGCCGGACAAGGTCAAGATCATCTCGCGCAGCTACGGCTATCACGGCGTCACCATGGCGGCGATGAGCGCGACAAGCCTGCCCGGCTACCAGAAAATGTTCGGCCCGATGGTGCCGAACTTCCATCAGGTCGTGCCGCCCTACCCATATCGCTGGCCCGGCAACGGAGACGCCGGCATAGGCGCGGCGGACGCAGCCGAAGACGCGATCAAGGCGCTCGGCGCCGATAACGTCGCGGCAATAATATGTGAACCTGTGATGGGCGCCGGCGGCGTGATCGTGCCGCCGCCGACCTATTTCCCCCGCCTGCGGGAGATTTGCGACCGCCACAACGTGTTGCTGATCGCCGACGAAGTGATCACCGGGTTCGGCCGCACCGGCAAATGGTTTGCCCTGGGCCATTGGGGGATCGAGCCAGACCTGATGTCGTTCGCCAAGGGCGTCACCAGCGGCTACCTGCCCCTGGGCGGCGTGCTGGTGTCAAAGACCATCCATAAGGCGATCGAGGAAGCGCCGATGGACGAAAAATTCATGCACGCCGCGACCTATTCCGGCCATCCCGTGTGCTGCGCCGTGGGCCTCGCGAACATGGACATCATCGAGAACGAAGGGCTGGTCGAACGCGCGGCCGAACAGGGCAAGCGCCTGCAGGCGGGCCTCGAAACCCTCCGCTCCCTCTCCTGCGTCGGCGACGTCCGCGGTCTCGGCATGCTCGGCGCCGTCGAACTGGTGGAGGACAAAGGCTCCAAAAAGCCCGCGCTCGGCCTGGGCGCAAAGGTTGTGGGCGAGGCCGGCAAGCGCGGCCTGATCATCCGCCAGCGCGCCGGCGGGGACGGACCGCCGCCGAGCGGGGATTCGCTGTGCGTCGCGCCGCCGTTGATGACGCCGGAAGCGACGCTGGACCAAATTGTGCAAATCCTCGGCGAATCGATCGAAGCCGCGTCGCGATGAAGGAAGCAGAGATGGACAAGCCCCTGCACGAGACGCTGACCCGGTGGCGACGCCATCTGCACGCCAACCCCGAGCTTACGCTGCACGAGCGCGAGACCTCCGCCTTTGTCCAGGCGCGCCTGGCCGAACTGGGGGTGCCGTTCGTGGCGGGTGTCGGCGGGCACGGCGTGGTGGCGACCATCAGCCGCGGCTCGTCCAATCGTTCGGTCGGGTTGCGCGCGGATATGGACGCACTGCCGATCCTGGAGACGACGGGTGCCGGCCATGCCTCCACCAAGCCTGGCGTCATGCATGCCTGCGGGCATGACGGGCATACAACGTCGCTGCTGGGCGCGGCCGCGCTGTTGATGCGCGATACGTCGTGGTCGGGCACCGTCAACCTGGTGTTTCAGCCGGCGGAAGAAGGCGGCGGCGGCGCGAAAAGCATGATCGCCGACGGGTTGTTCGATCGCTTCCCGATGGAAAGCATCTTCGGTTACCACAATTGGCCGGGGCTGGAAGCGGGCACGGTCGCGGTGCACGACAGCGCGTCGATGGCGTCGGGCAACCGGCTGATCTTCTCGATCAAGGGCCATTCCGGTCATGCCGCGCTGCCGCATCTGACTCGCGACCCGATGGTGGCGTCGGCGCACCTGCTGCTGGCGCTGCAAACCATCGTGTCGCGCAACGTCGATCCGCTGGACAGCGCGGTTGTGACGATCGGCATGATGCAGGCGGGCACCGCGGCGAACCAGGTGCCGGGCGAAGCGACGATGCGCGGCACGATGCGCACGCTGCGCAACACCGTGCGCGATCAGGTGGAAGACACGATCCATCGCATCGCCGCCGGCGTCGCGCAGACCTTCGGCGTGGAGATCGACGTGCAAATCCCGCGCGGCAATCCGGTGACTGCGAATACTCCGCAGGAACGCGACATGGCGTCCGAAGCGGTGCAACGCGCCGGCCTGACTCTGCGCCGCGACATGGCCCCGGCCATGACCGGAGAGGACTTCGCCTGGTACCTCGAACAGCGGCCCGGCGCGTTCGTCTGGATCGGCAACGGCCCCGCCGACGGTGGGCGGGAGTTGCATAATTCGAACTACGACTTCAACGACGCGATCCTGCCGGCGGCATCGGGTTTCCTGGCCGGCGTGGCGAAGCGCGCGCTCGAAGGATAGCCGAACGGCCCAACCAAACCTTTCCCGCCGGGAAAGGTTTGGAACGGGGTCGTCAGGCGGCTAAATCACCTCCGCGGCGCGCAACGCCGCGATGGCGGCGGCGTCGTAGCCCGCCTTGATCAGGATTTCGTCGGTATTGGCACCGGCGGCGGGGGCCACCGTGTCCAACCGACCGCCGCCATGCGCCATCTGAAAGCCGGAACCCATCAGACGCATCGGCCCGAACGGCGAGTCGACGTGCTGCATCACGTTGCGCGCGGTGAGTTGCGGGTGATCGATGATTTCCTCGATCTTCCAGATACTGGCGCAGGGCGCGCCGGCATCGTTCAGCAGCCGTTCCCAGGTCTTGGAGTCGTTGGCGGCCAACGCATCTTCCAGGATCGCGCGCAGGGCGGCTTCGTTTTCCTTGCGCAGGAACCAATCGCCGAAACGTGGATCGTCGAACACCTGGGTGCAGCCCAATGCGTTGATCAGATTGCGATATTGCTTTTCGTCGTTAACCGCCAACAACAGGAAACTGTCCTTGGCGCGGAACAGATTGGCGGTCACCTTGCGGCTGATCGCCTGATTGCCGGCCTGTTCCTGCTTGTGCCCGACGACGGTGTAATCCGCGACCTGCGTGGTCAGGAACGCGAGGCTGGCTTCCAGCATCGACACGTCGATGAACTGGCCCTTGCCGGTGTGGGTGCGCTGGAACAAGGCGGACGACACGGCAAAGGCCGCCGTGGCGCCGGAAAGCACGTCGCACACCGCGAAACCGGCGCGGGTCGGCCCCATCTCCGCATGGCCGGTGATGGCCATGATCCCGGACATCGCCTGGATCTTGCCGTCATAGCCGGCTTCGTTGCTCGATGGGCCGGTCTGACCGAAACCGGAAATCGCGCAATAGATCAGCTTCGGATTGATCTCCGACAACGCCTTGTAGCCAAGGCCCAGGCGATCCATCACGCCGCCGCGGAAGTTTTCCATCACCACGTCGGCGTCGGCGACCAGCGTGCGGACGATTTCCTTGGCTTCCGGCTTGGACAGATCCAGGGTCAGGCTTTTCTTGTTGCCGTTCACCGCGATGAACGACGACGCCATGTTGCGCGCCGCCCATTCGCGCGACAGCGGCGTGCGGCGCATATCCTCGCCGCCGCGCCGCTCCACCTTGATCACATCGGCCCCGAGCAGCGCCAGTTGATAGCTGGCGTAGGGGCCCGCGAGCACCTGGGTGAAGTCCAGGATGCGAACGCCTTCGAAGGGCCTGCTCATGCCGCCTTAACCGCGCGGTTGGGACGAGCGAGTTCCTTTTGCCGGTCGAACTCCTCCCGCCGGCGGCGCAACTCTTCCTCGCCGATTTGTTCGAGGTTGAGGTAGTCGTTCTTCCAGGTCACGACACCGGACCAGCGCAGCGGGGATTGCATGGTGGTGCGCGGCCCGGCGGCGGATTCAAGCACCTTCAGCGCGTATTCCAGCGTTTGATCCTGAGAGGCCGGGTCGTGCGGCAGGCCGGCGCTGTTGCCCAGGGGGAAGTCGCTGAACAAAAAGCGCGCGACGGCGGCGTGTTCGACGATGTCCTTGGCGCAACCCATGACGACGGTGGGAATGCCGTTGGCTTCAAGATGGCGTGCCACCAGGCTGACGGTCTGATGGCAGACCGGGCAGTTCGGCACCAGCACCGCCACATCCGCGCCGTCTTCAAGGCAGCGGTTGAGGATTTCCGGCGCATCGGTGTCGATGGTGACGCGATGGCTGCGGTTCGTCGGCGCGCCATGAAACCGCTTCGTCAGCCCCCCTATCCGACCGCTCGCGACCGCTCGGCGCATCGCGTGGAGCGGGAACCAGGTGCCGCTGTCGGTCGCCGTGGTGTGCGTGCGGTCGTAGCCGATGTGCGAGATGCGCAGATCGTGCTCCCGCGCGGTGTCGCTGGAAAAGGGCACATAGTATTTCGCGCTGCCGTTATACGCCGCGCCGGGGCCTTGATCGCCCTTGCCCGGCTGGAAATGCGCCGCGGTGGTGATCAGCGCCACCTTTGACTGCGACAGCGGCTTGGCCAGCGGCGTGAACGGGGCCGACAGATGATGCGCCCAGCGATAGGGCGTCGTGTATCCGATGGCTTTGTAATATTCGCGCGTCCGCTGCATGTAGGGGATCGCGGAATCCCAATCGGGCGCGAAGCCGAGGCGGTCGTCTAAGTCCTCATCCATGGCAAAATCCTCCTGCCTTTGCTTCGGTCCAGCCGAGCGCGGTGTCAAGCACCGATGCGGCTGGTACCGAAGCGGCGGAGGCTGGGCGGATCAGTCCAAACGCGCGGTGGTGCGTTGGTTCCGCCGATCCCAGAACAGCGTGACCTTGCTGATCTTGCACAGGTTCAGACCGGTCCAGGTCGAGGTGTCGTTGTCGCTGTAGATAACGCGCATATCCCATTTGCAGGCGTTTTCGTCGTGATCGAACTTGATCAGCACGGACTCACCGTCATCAAGCGTATCCCGGCCGAGAATGTCCGATCCCCAGTCGCGCGTGCCGGATTCACGCCCGAAGACTTTGTTGATTTCGTACCCGGTCTTGTTGACCAGGGTGAAATCCTGATCGCCGGCGACAGCCGAACCCATCGACAGAGCGAGACAGACCGCGGACGCGGCCAATGTGGAAAAACGCATGTGAACACCCAAGTTGAGATGGACGGAATTTTACCTCGGCAACGGGATCGGTTGCCAGTCCAAAAGGGTTAACGCGCGGCGATGTTATCCAGCAGGCGCACGGTGCCCAGGCGCGCGGCGGTGATCAGACGCGCATTGGCCGACAGGCGGGGAATCGGTGCCAGTGACGGTCCTTCGACCAGCGCGAAGTAATCGACGTCGAAGCCCTGTTCGCCAAGCGACCGAACGGCGTCCAAAAGGGGGAGATCGGCGTCGGCGCCGTCGGCCAGACGTGCGGCGGTCGCGCGCAAGGTTCGGTTCAGGACGGGCGCGACGGCGCGTTCCGCCTCGGTCAGGAAGCGATTGCGAGAAGACATCGCAAGGCCGTCGTCCTCTCGCACCGTTTCGATCGGCACGATGTCCAGCGGCAGCAGCAGATCGGTCACCATGCGCCGGATGACCTGCAATTGCTGCCAGTCCTTTTCGCCGAAATAGGCGCGATCGGGGCGCACCTGGCCGAACAGCTTGGCGCAGACGGTCGCGACACCGCGAAAATGCCCCGGACGCGCATCGCCTTCCCAGCGTTCGGCGGGGCCGGTCAGGCTGATCGTGGTGGCCTCATCGGCGGGATACATCGTCGCCACATCCGGCAGCCACGCCAACGCGCAGCCGGAGGCCTGCAGCGCGGCGAGATCGCCGGCCTCGTCGCGGGGATAGCGCGACAGATCCTCGGTCGGGGAGAATTGCAGCGGGTTGACGAAGATGGACGCCACCGTCGCGGCGCCGGATGCGACGGCGGATTCCACCAGCGCGCGATGGCCGGCATGGAGCGCGCCCATGGTGGGCACCAAGGCGAGGGAGCCGTGTTCGGCCCGCAATGCGGTGCAGGCGGAACGGAGGTCAGACAGGGTACGAGCGATCAGCATGGGGGGAACTTGGTGCAATCGCCTTCCGCGGGCAACATGCGCGCGCGTCACAGGAGGTAGTCATGAAGCTTCAGGGTCAGATCGCGCTCATCACCGGCGGGTCGCGCGGCATCGGGCGGGAAACCGCGCTGTATTTTGCCCGAGAGGGCGCCGACATCGCATTTTGTCATCTCAACGACGATGCCAAGGCGAATGAGACGATGGCGGAATTGCAGGCATTGGGTCGACGGGCGATGCATCGTTCGGTCGATGTCGCGGATATCGCGGGGACTCGCGCTTTTGCCGCCGAGGCGGTGGCGGAGCTTGGGCCGATCGACATTCTGTTCAACAACGCCGGCATGAACATCCGCAAGCCGTTCGAGGCCTATACGGAAGCCGATTTCGACCGGATTCTGGACGTTCACCTGAAGGGCATGTTTTTCATGGCCCAGGCGGTTTATCCGGCGATGGTCGCGCGCGGGCGCGGCTGCATCATCAACGTGGCATCGCAGCGCGGGCTGAAAGGGGCGGTGAATTCCGCGCCGTATTCCGCCGCCAAGGCCGCGATCATGGGCTTTACGCGGGCCTTGTCGTGGGAAGCCGCGCCGAAGGGCGTGCGGGTGAACGCGATCGCACCGGGCCCGATCGACACCGATCTGACGGCGACGATGGACGCGGGGGATCGTCAGGCGTTCATCGATGCCCTGCCGGCGGGCCGGTTCGGCCGTCCGGAGGAGATCGCGGCGACCGCGCTGCTGCTGGCGGGGCCGGATGGCGGGTTTTACGTGGGGGCGACGTTGTCGCCGAATGGCGGGGACGTGATGTACTGATCGGCAGCAGTCGCCGAACGCAGCGGGTCTCGGCCCGCGCGTCCGGGGCTAGCCGCCGCTGGCGTTGATCCAGGGTTCGGTTTCCCACAGCTTCGCCAGGGACTGGCGCTCCGCCTCCGCCTGCGCGGCCCAGGCGGGCGCGTCGATCCAGGTGGTCAGATAGCCCGCCGCGTCGGCCGTCGCCTTGAACGCCGAATCCGTCGCAATGGCCCGCAGCGCCGCCGTCAAGGGCGCCACAAACTCCTCCGGCAGGTCGCTTGGCACCGCGACGCCGCGCCGGATGGCGGCCGAAAGCGGCACCCCGGCCTCATTCAACACCGGCAAATTCGGCAATATCCCGGCTCGGCTGCGCGCGGCGATGCCCAGACCTACCAGCTTGTCGTCGCGCAGCGCGCCGATGACATCCGACAGGCCCAGCGCGGCGGCGGACACATTGCCCGCGATCACCGCCTGACGCGCGGCGGCGGCGGACGGGAACGTCACGATATTCAGCCGCGTCTGCGCCAGTACCTGCAAGCGCAGGGTGGCCAGATGCGGCGGGCTGCCGGCGGGCGGCGTGCCCAGCGGGATCGCGTCGGCATCCTGCGCCGCGCGCTGGATCAGGTCCTGCACGCTCACCAACGGAGTCGCGGCGGCGGACACGAACGCAATCGGTTCCCGCAGCACCGCGCCGATCAGGCGGATGCGCGGCATCAAGGTCTCGATCCCGCGATCCACCACGCGGGCCGGCAGGGTCGGCGTCGCCACCCAGCCGATGGTCGCGCCGCTGGCGGGGGCGTCGGCCAGGGCGGTCAGCGCGGTCAACCCGGCCTGGCCGGGCAGGTTGCGCACCCCGACCTCCACCGACTTCAGCGCGCGGGTCAGAAACGGCGCGAAGGCGCGCGCGATCGCGTCGGCGCTTGATCCGTCGGTCGCGCCGACCAGCATTGTCACGCGGCGGGCAGCGGAAGCCGGCATCCCGGCGACCGACAGCGCCGCCGTCAGGCCTGCCAGGGCATGCCGGCGAGAGATCAAGGTTGTTCGGCCGCTTCGGCTTTGGGCACCGGCGGCGCGGTGTCGCGTCGCAGGCGGTTTTCGCCCAGGAACAGCAGGATGGGCGCGGCGATGAAGATCGACGACGACGTGCCGACCACGATGCCGAACAGCATCACCCAGGCGAAGCCGGAGATTGATTCACTGCCGAACAGCGCCAGCGGCAGGCTGGCCAGGAACACGGTCATCGACGTGCCCAGGGTGCGGTTCAGGGTCTCGTTGATCGACAGATCGATCAGGGCCCGCAGCGGCATGGTCTTGTATTTGCGCAGATTTTCTCGCACGCGATCGTAGACCACGACCTTGTCGTTGGTCGAATAGCCCAGCACCGTCAGGATCGCCGCGACCATCACCAGATCGAAGTCGATCCGCGTGATCGCCAGAAATCCGATGGCCTTGGTGATGTCCAGGATCAGGGTCACGACCGCGCCGACCGCGAACTGCCATTCGAACCGGAACCAGATATAGATCAGGATCATCACCAGACTGATCCCCAGCGCCAGCAGGCCGTTGCGGAACAACTCCTTGGAAACGCTGGCGCCGACCGCGTCGGTGCGCACCACGCGCGATCCCGGCATTGCCTTGTCGAGCGCGGCCCGCACCCTGGTGACCGCCTGCTGGGTGGCGGCTTCGGTCGGTTGCGCGCTCAGGCGGATCAGGATCGAGGAGTCATCGCCGAAGCGCTGCACGCCTTGTTCCGGCATATGCTCCGCCGCCAGGGCGGCACGGATTTTACCGAAATCGGCGGGACCGTCGGTGCGGATTTCCATGATCACGCCGCCGGAGAAATCGATGCCCAGGTGCAGGCCGGGGTAAAAGAACAGGCCGACAGAGATGGTGGACAGCACGGCCGAAATCACCAGACCCATGATCCGGCCCCGCATGAACTGGATGCGGGTGTGATCGGGCGCGAGGCGCAAGCGGGGGGTTATGAACATATCTCTCTCGCTCAGACCGGAAGCACTTTGGGCCGGTTCGCGACGTACCACTTCGAAACCAGCAATCGGGTCAGCATCCAGGCGGTGAACATCGATGTCGCGATGCCCAGGCTGATGGTGACCGCAAACCCCTTAACGGGGCCGGAGCCGAACGCGAACAGCATCACATGGGCCAGGAACGCGGTCGCGTTGCTGTCGAAAATGGTGCTGTAAGCGCGGGAGAACCCGGCCTCCAACGCCTGCAACGGGGGGCGGCCGAGCTTCTGTTCTTCGCGGATGCGCTCGTTGATGAGGATGTTGGCGTCGACGGCCATACCCAGCGTCAGCAGCATCCCGGCCATGCCGGGCAGGGTCAGCGTGGCTTCAAGCAGCGACATGATCGCCAGCATCAGGACCAGGTTGACCAGCAGCGCGAGGTTCGCGAACCAGCCGAACAACCCGTAGAAAACGCCCATATAGGCCATGACCAAAAGGAAGCCGACGGCCAGCGATATGGCGCCCGCGCGGATCGAGTCCGCGCCCAGTTCGGGCCCGACGCTGCGTTCCTCCACCACCGTAAGCGGCGCGGGCAAGGCGCCGGCGCGCAGCAGGACCGACAAATCGTTGGCGCTGGCGGCGTTGAACGACCCGCTGATCTGACCGCGCCCGCCGGTGATCGGTTCACGGATAACCGGCGCGGAGATCACCTTGTCGTCGAGCACGATGGCGAAGCGGTGGTTGACGTTGGCGCGGGTGATGTCGGCGAAGCGCTTGCCGCCGACGGTGTTGAATACGAAGTTCACCACCCATTCGCCGCTTTGCGGATTGGTGCCTGCGCGGGCGTCCGTCAGGTCCGCGCCGTCGACGTCGACGCGCTTGCGGACTGCGATGCGTTCGCCCGGCCGATCCTGCATTTGCAGGAAATCGACACCGGGGGGCGGTTGACCGCCGGCGGTGGGATTGGCGTTTTCATCCACCAACCTGAACGTCATATGCGCGGTCTTACCGAGCAACTGCTTGATTCGGTTGGGGTCGTTGATGCCGGGCAGCTGCACGACGATGCGATTGTCGCCCTGCTGGGTGATCTGCGGTTCGACCACGCCGGTTTCGTCGATACGCCGACGCACGATCTCGATCGACTGCTGCACCGCCCCGGTGGCGCGGGCCTGCAGGGCCACCGGCGACAGCGTCAGCGAAATCGTGCCGTCGTCATTGCGCGTCAGCGTCATGTCGGGGGAGTTGTTGGGGCCTTCGGTCCCAACCAACGGCTTCAGCGCGGCCATCGCGGCGTCGGACTTCGTCTGATCGCGCAGACGCAGCAGGACGCGGTTCTGCGCGGGCTGCGCTTCCAGCGTCTGATAGAAGATCTGACCGGGGCGCAGCGCCTGGCGCACGCCGTCCAGCAGACCTTCCAACCGGTCTTTCAACACGGTCTTCATATCCACTTCCAGCAGCAGATAACTGCCGCCGCGCAGATCGAGTCCGAGGTGAACGGTGCGCCAGGGAATCCAGGAGGCCGGGGCCGGCATGAGGTTCGGGATGCACAGCAGCAATCCCACGAAGCATGCGCCTAGGACGGCGATTGTCTTCAAGCGGCTGAAATACATCATGGGCGGGCGGGTCAGGCTCCTGTTAGGGGCGCAGGTTCGTCGGGCCGGGGCCGGACCCTATGCGCCGGCCTTCGGGCAATTGTCCAGGGGTGGGGAACGCGGTGAGTAACGCGTACCCGGCGCGTTGCCAATTTTTGCGGATCGCGGCACACGTCGTCACAGACAATTTTGCCAGCCTTATGGCGAAAAGAAGCACCCCGAGGAACGGAGACATCGCATGAAGCGACGCAAATTTCTGAAAACCGCCCTGGCCGGTTCGGCGGCGGCGGCACTTCCGTCGAAGTTCGCGATCGCGCAGGGCGGACGCAATAATAAATTACTGCGCTACGTCCCGACCGCCGATCTGTCGGTGCTCGATCCCTCGTTCACCACCACCCAGGTCTCGATCACGCACGGCTACTACGTGTTCGACACGCTGTTCGGCATCGACCACACCCAGACCGCCAAGCCGCAGATGGCGGAAGGCTATACGATCTCCGACGACGGGCGCACCTGGGACATCAAGCTGCGCGAGGGGCTGAAGTTCCACGACGGCGAAAAAGTGCTGGGCCGCGACGCCGCCGCCAGCCTGCAACGCTGGGCCGGCCGCGATGTCTACGGCCAGACCCTGGCCGCCTTCGTCGACGAATGGGGCGCGCCGGACGATCGCACGGTGCGCATCAAGCTGAAGTCGCCCTTCCCCCTGCTCGCCGACGCGCTGGGCAAGCCGAACGGCCAGTTGCCGGTGGTGATGCCCGAACGTCTGGCGCGTCTGGACCCCAATAAGCCGATTACCGAGATGGTCGGCTCCGGCCCCTATCGCTTCCTGAAGAGCGAATTCATCCCCGGCGGACGCTCGGTCTACGAAAAGTTCCAGGACTATGTGCCGCGGCAGGAAAAGCCGTCCTGGGCATCGGGCGGCAAGGTCGCGCATATCGAGCGCATCGAATGGTCGATCATCAACGACCCGTCCACCGCCTCCGCCGCCCTGCAAAAGGGCGAGGTCGATTGGTGGGAACAGGTGCAGCCCGATCTGCTGCCGCTGCTGCGCAAGAACGCCGATCTGACGGTGACCAACTTCAACCCCGTCGGCTTCTTCGGCACGATGCGGTTCAACCACCTGAACGCGCCGTTCAACAACGCCGCGATCCGCCGAGCGGTGAGGCTGGGGATGAACCAGGAGGAGTATATGAGCGCGGTGACCGGCGGCGATTCGTCGATCTTCCGCACCTGCAAGGCTCTGTTCCCTTGTGGCACGCGCTATGGCGACGAACTCGGCACCGCGCAGATGACCGGCGATGTCGCCGCGGCGCGCAAGGCGCTGAAGGCGGCGGGCTATGCCGGGGAAAAGGTGGTGATCCTGAACCCCGCCGACGTGCCGACCATCGCCCCGTTTGGGCAGGTCACTTTCGCCTACCTCAAGGAACTCGGCATGAACGTCGAGATCCAGGAGATGGACTGGAACACCCTGGCGCAGCGTCGCACCAAGACGGATGTGCCGGAAAAGGGCGGCTGGTCGATTTTCCATAACTGGTGGCTGGGCACATCGCTCGCGAATCCGGCGATCAGCACGGCGGTGCGCGGTTTGGGCGCGAAGGGCTGGGCGGGTTCGTTCACCCACGAGAAGATCGAGGCACTGACCGCCGAATGGACGGTCGCGCCGACCGAGGAGGATCGCCTGAAGCTGGCGACCGCCATCCACCTCGAAGCCCTGGACGCCGTTCCCACCGTCGTGCTCGGCCGTTTCTTCATCCTGAGCGCGCATCGCAAGGGTCTGAAGGGGCTGCTGGAAAGCACCTCCCCGTATCCCTGGAATCTGAGCTGGAGCTAACCGCGATCGGTCAGGCGAGGCGGCGGTTGCCGCTTCGCCGGGCTGGTCGGTTAGTTATTGCGAACGACTCTCAATTGCGATAATCCGGCGGCAGGATAAGGAACCCGCCGCCATGGAACGCATCCACGCACTCGGAGTCGCCGAAATCGCCACGCTGATGGCATTGGACCGCATCGCGCGCGCCCATTGGCGTGGGCCGGTTCAGCCGGTAGCGTCGCGCGCGGATCAACATCCAAAGGAAATGCTTCATGGCGACGTCGGACCACGACCTGTTCGAGATCATGCGCTCCACGCGATCGATGCGCCGCCTTAAGCCCGACCCCGTCCCCCGCGCATTGATTCGCCAGGTGCTGGAAGCCGGGTCCATGGCCGCGAATGGCGGCAACATGCAGACATGGCGGTTTCTGGTGATCGAGGACCCCGCGATCAAGGCCGCCGCCGGCGCGTTCTATAGCAAGGCCTGGAACGAGGTTGTCGCGCCGCGCTATCGCGCCGGCGGGCCCGCGCCGGGGATGACGCAAGAGCGTTTCGACCGGATGCTGGACGCGGCGCAGTACCTGGCGGACCATTTCCATGAAGCGCCGGTCTGGATCGTGCCTTGCGTCGTCGGCGGCACGCCGACCCGCACTTCGGGCGCGTCGATCTATCCCGCCGTGCAGAACATGCTGCTCGCCGCCCGCGCCTTGGGCCTCGGGGCGACGCTGACGACGCTGTATCTGCAACACGAAAAGGAAGCCGAGGCCGCGATGGGACTGCCGGAGGGCGTCAGGTCCTATGCCATTCTGCCCGTCGGCTATCCGATGGGGCGGTTCGGGCCGGTGCGCCGGGGCAATCTGGACGATGTCGTCTACTGGGATCGCTGGGGTTCGAACTGAGTCTCGAACCCCCTGTCGCAGGCCCTCTTGCCGACTACTCCGCCGCGCGCGCCTGGGTCGCGGCGGGGAAGAACCGGTTTTCCGGTCGCGGCAGCCCCAGGTTTTCCCGCAGCGTCGTGCCTTCATACTCCGTGCGGAACAGCCCGCGGCGTTGCAGTTCCGGGATCACGCGGTCCACGAAATCGTCCAGACCGCCGGGCAGGTATGGGAACATGACGTTGAAGCCGTCGCAGGCGTCGGTCATCAGCCATTCTTCCATCGTATCGGCGATGGTTTGCGGCGTGCCGACGAAGGCCGGGCCCGCGTAGCCGCCCAGCCGTTGCGCGAGTTGGCGCACCGTCAGACCGTCGCGCGCCGCCACCGCCATCGCCCGTTCCCGCCCGCTTTTGCTCGCGTTGGTCTCCGGGATGTCGTTGGGCAAAGGCTTGTCCGGGTCGAACTGGGATGCGTCGCAGCCCAGCGCGATCGACAGCGACGCGATGGCGCTGTCGTAGTGCACCAGGCTGTCCAGGCGGGCGCGCTTTTCCTGCGCTTCCGCGATGCTGTCGCCGACCATGACGAAGGCGCCGGGCAGGATCTTCAGATGATCGCGATCGCGGCCCAGGACTTCCATGCGGCCCTTGACGTCGGCGTAGAAGGCGCGCGCGCTGGCGATGTCGGTGGTGCCGCCGAAGATCATCTCCGCCGTTTCAGCCGCCAGTTGACGCCCGTCATCCGACGCGCCGGCCTGCACGATCACCGGCCAGCCCTGCACCGGACGGGCGATGTTCAGCGGTCCGCGAACGGACAGGTACGGCCCCTTGTGATCCAGTACATGCAGCCGCGACGGGTCGGAATATTCGCCGCTGGCGACGTCGCGGATGAAGGCGTCCTCGGCCCACGAATCCCACAGGCCGGTGACGACGTCGTAGAATTCCCGCGCGCGCCGGTAGCGTTCGGCGTGGTCCATGTGTTCGTCCAGGCCGAAATTCAGCGCCGCGTCCGGATTAGACGTCGTCACGATATTCCACGCCGCTCGGCCTTTGCTGATGTGATCCAGCGAGGCGAAGCGGCGGGCGATGTGAAACGGCGCGTCGAAGGTGGTCGATGCGGTGGCGATCAGCCCCAGATGCTTCGTCACCATGGCGAGCGCCGGCAGCAGGGTCAGCGGTTCGAACGACGTGACCGTGGCGCTGCGCTTCAGCGCGTTCATCGGCATGTTCAGCACGGCGAGGTGATCGGCCATGAAAAACGCGTCGAACTTGCCGCGTTCCAGCGTTTGCGCGAAGCGCACGATGTGTTCGAGATTGAAGTTGGCATCAGGGAACGCGCCGGGATAGCGCCAGGCGGCGGTGTGGATGCTGACCGGGCGCATGAATGCGCCAAGGCGGAGTTTGCGGTTCTGGGCCATGCGGGTCGCTCCTTTGCTCCCGGGTTGTCGGCGACTAAGATAGCATAAAGCAACGTGTGGGGGACCGACCATGAAAGCGCTGACCCAGGAGCAAGTGGACTCCTTTCGCTACAACGGCTTCCTGTTTCCCGTGCCCGCCCTGACCGCGGACGAAATCGCGGACTGCCTCGCCGGGCTGGCGCGTCTGGAGGGGGAACTGGGCGGCCCGGTTGCCGATGCGGAGGTGAAATGGCGCTCCCACGCGCACATGCATTCGCCGTGGTTCAATACCCTGATCCGCCATCCCCGCATTCTGGACGCGATCGAGGACATTATCGGCCCGGATATCCTGGTCTGGACCAGCACGTTCTTCATCAAGGAAGCAGGCTCCGCCACCTATGCCGCGTGGCATCAGGACGGCGGTTATTTCGGGTTGGAACCGAAGGAATCGCTCTGTGCCTGGGTGGCGCTGACGGATGCGAGCCGCGAGGCAGGGTGCATGGAGCAATTGTCCTTCAAGGGGCAACCGCGCCTGTATCACCACTCTCCCCTGGGCCTGCCGAACAGCATCAACCGGGCCGGGCAGACGATCGTGGAGCCGTTCGACGACACGAATCCGACGGCGATGGCGCTGCCGGCCGGTTCGTTCTCGCTGCACCACGAACTGGCGATCCATCGCTCCGCCCCGAACAATGCCGCCCATCGGCGTGTCGGCATCGGTTTGAATTTCGTCGCCCCGCATGTGCGGGTCGACGGGCCGGTGCGATGCAGGGCCATCCTGGTGCGCGGGGAGGATCGCTACGGGCACTTCGACCTGATAGAGCCGTCGGGCGGGGAACGCGACGCGGAAGCGCTGCGACGCCACCAGATCGTCAGCGACCGCTACCGGGAGAACTACAAAATCCAGGTGACGAAGCACGAGCAACGCTTCGCCGGGACCGCCGCCGAATGAGCCCGCCGGCCGTCATCGGGGATGCGCCCAAGCGGCGGGAAGATGCGCGCTTCGTCGTCGGACAGGGGGCCTATCTCGACGACCTCAGCTTCGACGGGCTGACGCACGCGGTGTTTGTGCGATCCCCGCATCCGCACGCGACGATCGAGCGCATCGATATCGCCGCGGCGCTGGCGGCACCGCATGTGCTGGCGGTGTTGACGGCGGCGGATGTGGACGCCGACGGCCTGGTCGCGCTGCGTCCGACCGTGGATGCCAACGTGCAGACCGGCGAACCCTTCGCCGTCCTGGCCCAGCCTCTGCTGGCACGCGGCAAGGTGCGCTTTGTCGGAGAAGCGGTGGCCATGGTGGTCGCCGCCGGTAAACACGCGGCGGCGGACGCGGCGGAACTGGTCCGGGTCGACTACACGGCGCTGCCGGCGGTCGCCACGCCGGAAGCCGCGCGGGCCGAAGCGGCCCCGCTGGTCGCCGAGGAAGTGCCCGGCAATCTGGTGCTGGACTGGCGCGCCGGCACGCGCGCCGATGCGATCTTTGAACAGGCGGCGCACCGCGTGGCCTTACAGGTCGACAATCACCGCTACGTCACCAGCCCGATGGAGCCGCGCGGCGGCGTCGGCGTCTACGATCCGACCGACCGACGCTACACGCTGCACGTGTCGAGTCAGAGCCTGCATACCAATCGCGACACCTGCGCGAAGATGCTGAACGTGCCCGCGGACCGGGTGCGCTTTGTCGCGCACGACGTCGGCGGCGGTTTCGGCGCCAAGAACTTCCCCTATGTCGAGCATGCGCTGTTGCTCTGGGCGGCGCGCCGCGTCGGGCGGCCGGTCAAATGGATCGCCAGCCGGACGGAGGTGTTCCTGACCGATCATCAGGCACGCGATCATCGGGCGAAGGCGGAACTCGCGCTGGACGCCGACGGTGGGTTCCTGGCCCTGCGGGTCGAGAGCGTGGCCAATCTGGGGGCCTATGTCGCCGGCGGAAACGCCGGGGTGCAGACCAACCAGTACATCCACCTGCAAGGCGGGGTCTACGACATTCCCTGCGTCGATCTGCGGATCGCCGCCGTGCTGACGCATACGACGCCGACCGGCGTGACGCGCGGCCCGGGCTTTGGCGAGGCGGTCAACATCATCGAACGCCTGATCGACGCCGCCGCGCGCCAGTGCGGCTTTGACCGCGCCGCACTGCGGCGGCGCAATCTGGTGCGCGCGATGCCGATGACCAACGCGATGGGCTTCACCGTCGACAGCGGCGCGTTCCTGGAAACCTTCGACCAGGCTCTGCTCGCGGCCGATCTGCCCGGTTTCCCCGAACGCCGGCGCGACAGTCTGGCGCGGGGCTTTCTGCGCGGGCTGGGCTTTGCCTGCCATATCAAGGGCACCGGCGGCCTGCCGCAGGAAAACGTCGACATCCGCTTCGAAGCCGACGGTTCCGTGTCGTTGATCACCGGCACGCAAACCATCGGCCAAGGCCACGAAACCACGTTTCCGCAAATCCTCGCCGACCGGCTGGGCCTGCCGAACGCCGTCATTCACCTGCGCCAGGGCGACACCGACCTGATCCCGATGGGCGGCGGACACGGTTCCTCCCGCGCCACCTACATGGGCGGCACCGCGATCTTCCGCGCCTCGGAAACCATCGTCCAAAAAGGAACCCGCGTCGCGGCCCGAATGCTTGAAGCGGCGGAGGCCGATATCGCCTTTCACGACGGCGCGTTTCATGTCGTCGGCACCGATCGTTCGGTGGCGATCCTGACCGTCGCCGCGGCGGCGCGCGAGGCCGGAGAGCCGCTCGATACCTATCACCACTGGACGCGGGAGGCGATGACCTTCCCGAACGGCACCCATGTGGTGGAGGTCGAAATCGATCGAGAGACCGGGCAGACGCGCCTGGTCCGCCACAGCGCGGTCGACGATTACGGCGTGCTGGTCAATCCCATGGTCGCCCTGGGTCAGGCGCACGGCGCGATGGCGCAGGGCGCCGGGCAGGCCCTGGTGGAACAGACGGTCTACGACCCGGACTCGGGACAACCCGTGACCGGATCGTTCATGGACTATGCCCTGACGCGCGCCGACGACGTGCCGTCGTTCACCCTGGCGTTCAACCCGACGACCTGCACGACCAACCCGCTAGGAGTAAAGGGCTGTGGGGAGGCCGGCGCCGTCGGCATGTTCCCGGCCATCGGCAATGCCGTCGCCGACGCGCTGGCGCAGCTGGGACCGATCGCCTGGAACGGTCCCGCGACGCCGCAGGCGGTCTGGCGGGCGATGCGTCAGGCCGGCTGATTCCAGCGCAACTCGGGATCGAGCGGAAACACCGGCCGACGCACCTTGCGGAAGGTCAGTTGCCCGTAATCGGACGTGCAGACGCCGACGCCGGCGCATTCCACGATCTCCCGCGCGATCTTGCCGAGGTCCGCGCGCCAGTGGACGCGGCTTTTGATCGCCACGTATTTCTTCTTCGACGGATCGATGCCGAGGACCTGGAGCATTTCCTGCGCCGTCGGCTCGATATGGCGGCTGAGCAGCACGATCTGGACCTTGCCGGTATCCAGCACCGCCGTCGTGCCCATGTAGATGCGCAGGCCCGGCGTAAGCCCGCCCTTGAGCGTGAAATTGCCGGAGGAGATCGTCTGCACCGTGCCCGTCACCGTCAGCGGCGCGCTGGCGACCGGTAGTTGCGGCATCGGCAGCTTCGCGCCGATCGTCAGCGTGACTGTCGCGCCGACGCCGGCGGCAATCGCGGCCTGCACGGCTTCAGGGTCGTAAATGCCGAAGAACACGACGTCGTCGAGGTCCTGGCGGATGATTTCGCGCAGCGTGTCGGTGGTGTCCATGGTGCCGCCGCTGGCACAGTTATCGTAATGATCCAGCAGCACGACCGGCAATTGACCCGGCGCGCCCATCGCCTTGGCGCGCGAGACCGATGATTCCAACGGTTCGATGTCGAACATGAAGTCCTTGCGCGCCGACCAGGCCGCGCCGATCAGTTCATCGACCATGGCCTGCGCGTCGGCCGGGTTGTTGTCGGTGACGACAACGGCGGACAGGCCGGCCATGTCGACATCGGCATGGGGGAACCCGACGAACAGGCTGGCCGCCAGGGCGCGCCCGCTGGCTTCCCAGGCGGCGCACATCGCCTGCAGGTCCTTGTTCGGCGCGCGGTGCGTGCCCTGCGCCATGACATGCGGCAGCATCGGCGCGTTGCCCCAGGCGGCGGTTGGTTTCACCTCTTGCCGCATCACCCGCAGCAGCGCCCGCGCGGCGCGTTCGGCGGTCTGCTTCTGATCGATATGCGGATAGGTCTGGTAACCCGTGACGATCTGGGCGTTCGAGACCATCGCGTCGAACACATTGGCGTGCATGTCGTAGGCGACGCAGACGGGAATGCTTGGGTCGATCGCGCGGATACGGCGCAGCAACTCCCCTTCTCCATCGTCGAAGGTTTCCACCACCATGGCGCCGTGCAGGTCGAGCCAGACGGCGTCGTAGCCGCCTTTGGCGACTTCATCCGTGATCAGGCGGCAGAATGTTTCGTAGGCGTCGCTGTCGACCGGGCCGCTGGGCGGCGCGCTGGCGCAGACCGGCACGACGACCTGTGCCCCGATTTCCGCCGCGACGGCGAGGTAGCCGCCCATGCAGGTGCCGGTATTCCGGTAATGCGCGATCGCGGCATCGCCGGCCAGCAGGGTTTTGCCGTCGCGCGCGAAGCGTTCGAGCTTCGACGGCACGGGCGAGAACGTGTTGGTTTCGTGCGACATGGTCGCGAGCAGCAGGCGCATCGGTCCCCTCATGGCTCTGATGGCCGAGGATAGACATGCCCGAGGCCGGATGGCCATGGTGCCGAGCGGTTAGCCTCGGCGGGCGGTTTGGATCGCGGCGATGTTTATTTTGCGCATGGTCATCATGGCCTGGAAGGCGCGTTTGGCTTCGTCGCCGCCGGCCGCGATCGCTTCGGTCAGCGCGCGCGGCGTGATCTGCAAGGAAATGCCCCATTTGTCCTTGCACCAACCGCATTGGCTCTCTTGCCCGCCATTGTCGACGATGGCGTTCCAGTAACGGTCTGTTTCCTGCTGATCGTCGGTGGCGATCTGGAAGGAGAAGGCTTCGCTGTGCCTGAACATAGGACCGCCGTTGATGCCAAGGCACGGAATGCCCGCGACGGTAAACGCCACCGTCAGCACATCCCCCGCCTTGCCCGACGGGTAGTCGCTCGGCGCGCGATGGACGGCGGTTATCCGGCTGTCCGGGAATGTTTCGGTGTAGAATTTGGCGGCGGTTTCGGCGTCTTTGTCATACCATAGGCAGATTGTGTTTTTGGGCATTGGGGGGTCTTTGGATTGGGGGGGATGGGTTGGTTGTCTTTGATAGCACCTGTTTCGTCAAAGGCGTGCGTGGGCGCGGCATATTCTGAGCATCTGGCCGCGGGCGACGCGCGGGAGGACGGTCGGCGGCGGAGATGTGTGAAGCCGAGCCATGGATCAACGCCCGGGAGATTTCGGCGTGTTGGGGTCGGCGGGTCGTGGCCGGACTTCGACAGTGATTGAATGTCCGACCGGACATCGCAACGACCATCTCGTTCTTATTTAATAATAGCATAGGATATTGCGCGAAATTGCTGTCGAAAGAACCCCAATTGTATTGCTGGTCACTTAATGCACTTCACCAGCAAACAGCGCCTTACCTATACATGATAGCGCCTGACAAATCTGGGCCACCAAAGCGCCTGACAATAAATCGCTTGACAGTCTTTCCTTCGATCAGGCCCGGGTATCGCTTCCTAATTTCATAGGTGAAATTGATGGAATAAATAGGATTTTCATATCCATACAGAGAAAACAAATTTCCAAAATTATTTCCATACAAGCGCATGCGGAGCATATTATCGGTATCGAACATCTCACTACCCATCACCGTCGCATCCTCCAACGCCGCCTCAACCACGGCTTCGATGCCACGTCCCACCAAACTCTTGCGTGGAATATGCGAAACCAACGCTTCGCCCCAGCTCACTGATCCATCCAGGTTAGCGTCGGCGTCATCATAAAAAGACGCAATCACAGCCAATTGGCCGTGGAAAAAGCCAAATGCGCCGAGCGGCTTACGGTGCAAACCTGATACCAACCTCCAATCGATGCGTTCCTGGCCAGCCATATCTTAGTCCTTTTCAGTCGGCGCACCAATCCGGCGCGCCGCTCGATGTCTATTTCCCGACGAAATATCTAATATTTATTGCCGACGCAAGGGTCTGGCAGCAGCCCGATCGATCTCATTTTTTTGAACGGGGCCGTGCTTTCGTATCCCGTGCGGGTACCGGGAATTGAGTCTCCAGGCATTCAGAAGGTTGCCTTCTGAGGTGATCCCGTGAAAAATGGACGCAAACAGTTCAATCAAATACCTCAACGGAATCCGGGTATGAAAAAAAATAAACCACGTTGAACCCCCGCCTATCCAATTGGGCGTGCCCTTCAAACGTCAGCTTCCCACTATTCTTGGTGCGATTAGCCACTATCAAAAGGGCACCTCTAAGAATCCAAATTTCTGACGCCCTTTGACCCGCCAACCGTCGCGATCGCCGTGAAAATTTCAGATCGCGTTGCTCGTTTGTTCGGTCCCATCCCGCCTGAGTTGTAACTTCGTCGCCTCTTCGCCTTTCGAGCGACCCCAGGTTGCATGACATGACATCCGCCCTCACGCCGCAGCCTCCTTTC
>CANJLW010000053.1 GCA_947475245.1 Acetobacteraceae bacterium
GGCACGGGAGAGTAGGTCGCCGCCAGGTCTTCTGATCCTTCCTAACCACATCAGCCTAACCCCTCTACCAACGCGGGGTGGAGCAGCCCGGTAGCTCGTCAGGCTCATAACCTGAAGGTCACAGGTTCAAATCCTGTCCCCGCAACCCAAATATCAATCCCCCAAACCAAGTGTCCGGCCGCGCAAAACGCGCGATACCATAGCGTGCGCGTAAGAGATTAAGCTATATCTCTGACGGAAACAGCTCGACCTGGACCGCCATGCGACACCCCATCACGCGCCGCCTGTTGCTTGGCGGCGCTATCGCCACCCAAATCCCTCTCAACACAGCGCGCGCCGCGGCGCCAATTCGCGTCGGGTTCATCCCAGTACTCGGGTCCGCGCCCCTGTTCGTCGTCAACGGCGCGGGTTGGGCCAAAGACGCCGGCATCCCACTGACGCTCACGCAATTCGAAAGCGGCCCGAATGCGATCCAGGCCATCGCCTCCGGAACACTTGATGCCTATGTAGCCGGCTTCGCCCCCGTGGCCGTCCTGCGATCGCGGGGATTCGACCTGCGAATCGTCGCGGCCACCGCCGTGGATGAATTCGCCGTCCTGGCCCGAGGCCCGCTTGCCACGGCCTTCGCCGCTGGACGCAGCGCGAAGCAGGCGTTCGAGACCTTCGCCGCGACCGAAAAGCGTCCCGCGAAGCTCGCCACCCAGCCCGCCGGATCGGTGCCGAACACGCTCCTCCAATACTGGCTCCGCGAAACCGTCAAAGCCGCACCCGCGCAATACGAAATTGTGCCGATGGGAATCGACGCAACGCAGCAGGCGTTGCTGGCCAAGGCGGTGGACGGCGCCATCGTGCGGGAACCCGCGTTGACCATCGTCCGTGACCGCGATCCCACCATCGCCCTGGCAGCGGCGGGAAACGACCTGTTTCCCAACCAGCCCGGCGGTGTCCTGGCCCTGACCGGAGCCTTTATCCAGCGTGAGCCGGACGCCGCCACGGCGCTGGTCCGCTTGTTCGCGCGTGCGACAAAGCTTCTGACCGAAACGCCCGATCTGGCTGTCCCGCATATCGCCGCGGCTCTGGGCAAGGGGATCGTCCCCGACTCGACGATCAGCCGAGCGCTGCGGTCCCCGGCAAGTAGGTTCGTGGCGGACCCGCGGGCGATCATCAATTCGACGCGGGCGCTGCTGGACTACCAGGTCGTGCTGGGAGCGACGAAAGAAAGCCCGCCGCTCGACGGCCTGTTCGACGCCGGCCTCTTCTTGAAAGCAACGGGCTGACACGCATGACCGTGATTCCGGTAAGCGTGACCGGTGGCCTGCCGTGGCGACCGGTCCTGGGGCTCGCGTTGTTTTTGGCGTTATGGGAAGCGGTGTCCGGCTCGGGAATTGTCCCATCCTCGCTATTGCCGCCGCCCAGCGCGATCCCGGGAACTTTCTGGCGCGAAGTGATGGACGGCTTCTGGCTGCCCGCGGTCGGACACAGCCTGTTCCACTATCTGATTGGCCTCGTGATCGGCACCGTCGGTGGAGTCGCGCTTGGCGTCGCGATGGGCATGTCGAGGGGGTTGGAAGACGGATTGTCCTGGGTTGTCCGGGTGTTGCGCCCGATTCCCGGTCTCGCCTGGGTGCCTTTTGCAATTCTCTGGTTCGGCGTCTCGCCGGCGGCGGCGGTGTTCATCATCGCCATCGGCGTGTTCTGGATCAACCTGTTCGCAACCGCCGCCGCCGTGCGCGCGGTGGACCCGGATTTGCTCGAGTTGGCGGACGCGTTCGGTCGCCGCGGCACGATGCCGAAGTTGCTGCCGGTGATCCTGCCCGCCGCCGCGCCCGGAATTCTCTCCGGCATTCGCACCGGGCTGGGTCAGGCGTGGATGGCGGTCGTCGCGGCGGAATTGTTCGGCGTGCCGGGCATCGGCCAACGCATGACTCAGGCAGCCAGCCTGATTGCGACCGACATTGTGATGGTCTGTATGCTGAGCATCGCTGCCCTTTACGGTGCAATGGACAGCCTGTTCCTGGCAATCCAGAAGCGGGTGCTGCGATGGCAGGGCTGATCCAATTCCACCGCCTCGGTCTTTCGTTCCCCGGCGCCGAACGCCCGGTGATCCAGGGGCTGGACCTGTCCGTTGCGGCTGGGGAGTTCGTCGCGATTATCGGCACCTCCGGCGTCGGTAAATCGACCCTGTTGCGCGTCGTCGCGCGGTTGCTGCTTCCGACCGAGGGCACTGCCGACGTACCGCCGGTCGGGGACGGTCGCCGCCTTCCGGTCGCGATGGTCTTTCAGGACGCACGTCTGCTGCCATGGCGTTCGGCGCGCGCGAACGTGTTGTTCGGGATGGAACGACTGTCGCTTCCGCGTCGGGAAGCGGAACAGCGGGCGGACTCCCTGCTCGATCGGGTCGGACTCTCGGCGCACGCATCGAAATGGCCGCGACAACTGTCCGGGGGTCAACGCCAAAGGGTTGCCATCGCGCGCGCCCTTGGGGTTGAACCCGATGTGTTGCTGATGGACGAACCATTCGGCGCCCTGGACGCGATGACTCGCGAGGGCCTGCAGGACGAACTGGCGCAACTGCACCGGCGCGACGGGAGAACCGTGCTGTTCGTTACTCACGATATCGAGGAGGCGATCTATCTGGCCGATCGGGTCGTGCTTCTGGAGGGCGCGCCGGCCTCGGTCGGATTGGATATCGAAATTTCAATCGCCAGACCTCGTCGCCGCGAAGACTCAGCCCTCCAGGACCTTGCCGCACAGATACGTGCTCGGCTTCGCACACCGGCCTGACGGCGATTACCGTCGGTTGCCGAACCGAACGCATCCGGGTAGCACCCTGTCGGTCGCGATGGAACAATCGCTGTAACCGCGCGTCCCTTAAAAATAACCAAACAGGAGGATCATCCATGCGTCACACCCTCGCACTCGCCGCCATTCTGGCCGGCATTGCCGCTGTTCCCGCCGCACGCGCACAGGCGCCGGCCGCAACACCCGCTCCGATTCCCGACGCAATGCCGTTCGATATTCCCTATGGCGCGCCGATCAGCCTCGATGTCGCGCACAAGGCGATCGCTGCCGCCGCGGCGGATGCGAAGAAGCGTAACTGGAAGATGGCCATCAGCGTCGTCGACCCGTCGGGCAATCTGATCGCGCATGCAACACTCGATGGCACCCAGTACGGCTCCATCGCGATCTCCCAGGCAAAGGCTCGCACCGCCGCGCAATTCCGCCGCCCGTCAAAGGCCTTCGCTGACGGCATCAACGGCGGTTCGCCCGCTACGCTCAGCCTGTTGGCATTGAATGCCGGCGCGGCCTCCGAAGGCGGAATGCCGATCGTAGTGGATGGCAAATTGATCGGCGCGATCGGCGTCAGCGGCGGCACCGCCCCACAGGACGGTGTCGTCGCCAAAGTCGGGCTGGACGCCGCGACCGCGAAATAGTCGAAGCCTCGAAACGCCTCCTCCGCAGGGTCGGAGGAGGCGAAATCGATGATCGCCCCTTGCCTTTAAGCGCTTGCTGAGCGACCTTAAAGCCTGACCATGGTGTCCAGGACAATCAGGTGAGGGTGCGGTGAACGACACAACGATCGTCAGCGATTCAGTCAAGCGTTACAAATGGGTCGGGACACGGCCGGTGCGTCCGGACGGCGTGCCCAAGGTGACCGGTCGCGCGCAGTATGGCGCGGATCTGAAGCTTCCGGGGATGCTGTACGGCAAGATTCTGCGCTCGCCGCATGCCCACGCACGCATTCTTTCCATCGACACCTCCGCCGCCGAGGCGCTGCCGGGCGTGAAGGCCGTCATGACCGCCGCCGATCTGCCGCAGCAGAAGTTCGATTACATCGGACCGGAACGCGTCGCGGTGAATTTCTGGCACGTCACGCGCAACATCATGGCGCGTGAAAAGGCCCTCTACGAAGGCCATGCCATTGCCGCCGTGGCTGCGATCAGCAACTCCGTCGCCGAAGCCGCGATGGCCCTGATCAAGGTTGAGTACGAAGTCCTGCCGCACGTCATCGACGTCGACGAAGCCATGGCGCCCGACGCGCCGCTGGTGTTCGAAGACATGATCACCCGCGGCGTCGAACCCGCGCCGACGAAACCGTCGAACATCTCCAAGGTGCTGAAATTCGCGATCGGCGATGTCGACGCGGCCTTCGCGACCGCCGACGTCGTGATCGAGAAGGAATTCAAGACCGCGGCGGTGCATCAGGCGTACATTGAACCGCACGCTTGCATCGCGAAGTACGAGGCCGACGGTCAGTGCGAAATCTGGTCGTCCAGCCAGGGCCACTTCCAGATGCGCGCCCTGACGGCGCAGATCATCGGCAAGCCGCTCGGCGACATCCGCGTCAGCCCGGCCGAAATTGGCGGCGGCTTCGGCGGCAAGACGGTTGCCTACCTCGAACCCGTCGCCGCCACCTTGTCGCGCAAGGCCGGCCTGCCGGTGCGCCTGATGATGAGCCGCGAGGAAGTCTTCCGCGCCTCCGGCCCCACCTCCGGCGCCTCCATGTGGGTCAAGCTCGGCGTTATGAAAGACGGCACGATCGTCGCCGCCGACGGCATCTTCCGCTTCCAGGCCGGTGCCTTCCCGGGCTCCCCGGTGATGAACGGTTGCCTCTGCGCCTATGCGCCGTATGAGATCGCCAACCAGCGCGCCGTCGGTTACGACGTCGTGTCGAACCGCCCCAAGGCCGCCGCCTATCGCGCGCCCGGGTCGCCGATTTCCGCCTTCGCGGTGGAAAGCGTGCTCGACCTTTGCGCCAAGGCGATCGGTATGGACCCGCTGCAAATCCGGCTGAAGAACGCCTGCCGCATCGGCACGCCGACTTTGTCCGGCCCGAAGCATGCCCATGCCGGCTATGCCGAAACCGTCCAGGCGCTGATCGATCATCCCGCCTATCAGGTGAAGCTCGGTCCGAACCAGGGCCGCGGCGTTGCCTCCGGCTATTGGTTCAACGGCGGCGGCGAATCCAGCGCCACGCTGCAAATCAATGCCGACGGCACGGTGCTGATTGCCACCGGCAGCCCGGACATCGGCGGCTCTCGCGCCTCCATGGCCATCATGGCGGCCGAAACCCTCGGCGTTGACTACAGCAACGTGCGCGCCATCGTCGCCGACACCGCGTCGGTCGGCTACACGCATGTCACCGGCGGATCGCGCGTGACTTTCGCCACCGGCACCGCCGTGGTGAACGCGACGAAGTCGGCGATCAAGACGCTGTGCGAACGCGCCGCGATGATCTGGGGCGTCGATCCGGAAGGCGTCGAGTGGGAAGACGGCTATGCCAAGCCCGCCGGCTCCAACGTCGGTGAGTTCAAGCCGTTGTCGTTGAAGGAAATCGCCGGCAAGGCCGCTGCGACGGGCGGACCGATCACCGCTTCGGCCGGCGTCAACGCCGGTGGACAGGCGCCTGGTTTCGCGACCCAGTTCTGCGATGTGGAAGTGGACCCGGAAACCGGGAAGGTGACCATTCTGCGCTTCGTCGCGGCCCAGGACGTCGGCCGTGCGATCCATCCTTCCTACGTCGAAGGCCAGATCCATGGCGGCATCGTGCAGGGCATCGGCTGGGCGTTGAACGAGGAATACATCTACAATTCCAAGGGGCTGCTCGATAACCCCGGCTTCCTCGACTACCGCTGCCCGGTCGCGTCCGATCTGCCGATGCTGGACGCAGTGCTGGTGGAAGTGCCGAACCCGACGCACCCGTACGGGGCCAAGGGCGTAGGCGAGGTCTGCATCTGCCCGCCGATGGCCGCGATCGCCAACGCGATCGAAGCCGCGACCGGCAAGCGCCTGACGGAACTGCCGATGTCCCCGCCGAAAGTGCTTGAAGCGCTGTCGGCCTAAGGACAGAACCGATGGAACCCGCCCGCGTCGTCTTCACCTCCGGCTTCGCCAACCGCTACACCAAAGGTGTGCGGGAGTTCGAAGTTCAGGCGAAGACGATGCGGGACGTGATCAAGGCCATGGACGAGATGTTCCCTGGCCTTGGTTACCATCTGGAAGAAGAAACGACTCTCGCCATCAACGGCGACATGCATGAAACTGGCTATTTCCAACCTGTGCCGCCTGGGGCGGAGGTGTTCTTTATTCCCCGGATCGAGGGCGGTTAGGGGTTCGCCGGCGGCTTGCCGGCAAGTTTGGCGGCGACTCCATCGCGGAGAGGTGCCCCATAACGGATATGGTCGATAAGCCTGTTCGCGCCGTGATTGAGAATGGCTTTACGCTCGCTTTCGGAGAAGGCGTGTTGAAGGCTGAAGCCGAAGCCGAGACATTGCCCTATCGTCCGGCGTAAGAAGTGCTCCACGAATTGCACGGTATCCTGGCTAATGAACCTTAAGTATTCGACGAAGCTTCTTGCGTCGTTTCGCAATCTCGCCAAAGACTAATAGACAGACCCCCTACCGAATCCCCAAATGCTTGTGCGTCTGCACACTCAACCGCCATCGCGGTCGATCCAGGCAAATCTGCACTGCAAGCCGCGTGTTCTCCACGCGGTCAACGCTGTCCATCGCCTGCACCAGGAAGTGCCGAAACCCCAGCTCCTCGAACATCTCCGGCGTTTGTCCGGGTTGCGGCACCACCAGCTTCAATTCGTCGCCGGAGGTCAACTTCAGCGGCGCGCCCTGCTTCGGGCTGACGCAAATCCAGTCGATCCCCGCGGGGGCGGGCGCAATCGTGCCATTGGTCTCGATCGCCACCTCGAACCCGCGCGCGTGCAACGCATCGACCAACGCCTCGTCAAGCTGCAACAGAGGCTCCCCGCCCGTGCACACGACAAACGGCCGACCACCGCCGGCTGCTTCCCCTTGCGGCCAAAACGACGCCACCATGTCGGCCAGCGCCTCCGCGTCGGCATAGCGCCCGCCGCTGGTCCCGTCCGTGCCGACGAAATCCGTGTCGCAGAACCGGCACACCGCCTCTGACCGATCGGACTCCCGACCCGACCAAAGGTTGCAGCCCGAGAACCGGCAGAATACCGCCGGCCGTCCGGCCTGCATGCCCTCGCCTTGCAGGGTGTAGAAGACTTCCTTGACCGCGTAGCTCACGACGCCAACCGCACGGCGACGGGGCGCAGATCGTTGATGCTCATATCCGCCCGAGTCCACCAGGCATCGCCGACGGCGGGCAGCACCGCCAGCGGATCGCCGTCAAACGCCACGACATTGGTCGGTGTCTCCTCCAGCCGGATGTCCACGCAGCGCAGCCGCCCGCCGTCCGCGGCCAGGAAAGCGTTCAGCTTCGCCATCATGCAGCAGGCCACCGCCTCCGTCGTCGGATCGCCGTGGGTCAGCAGAATGCGCGCCAGGCGCTGCGGTTCGTGCTGGCGAAACCAGTCCAACAGAGGATCGTCGACGCAAAGTTGCAGCGCGTGATCCACATGCTCATCGATCCAGCGGTGCCAAACGGATTTCGCCCGTTCGAACGGTTCCACCATATTGGCGGTGCCGTCCAACGGACCGGGCGCGACGGCCTGCAAGCGGACCGTCACGACCTCGTTGTGTCCGTGCGGGACCGCGCACTTTTCCGACCCGCCGGCGATCAGCCGATGCGCCATGGCGAAACGCCGGCTGAAGATCAGGCTGAACATCGCGCGCTAGAACGGGATTTCGTCATCCAGGTCGCCGCCCTTTGGCGCATCCCACGACGGCCCGCCGGCACCGCCGCCACGCGGGGCGCCACCGCCGCCGGCCCGCGCCGCCGGCGCACGATCCCGATTATACCCGCCGCCGCTCGGCGCGCCGCCACCGCCGCCATAACCGCCGCCGCCTTCGGACCCGCCGCCATAGCCGCCGTCACCGCCACCACCGCCCGATCGCGTGTCGAGCATTGTCAGCTGCCCGTTGAAGCGCCCGATCACGACTTCCGTCGTGTATTTTTCCTGGCCTTGCTGATCGGTCCATTTCCGGGTCTGCAACGCGCCTTCGACGTAAATCTTGGCGCCCTTTTTCAGGAAGCGTTCGGCCACATCCGCGGTGCGATCGTTGAAGATCACGATGCGGTGCCATTCTGTCCGCTCCTTCCGCTCCCCGGACGCGCGATCGTTCCAGGTCTCGCTGGTCGCCAGCGTCAGATTAACGATCTTCGTGCCATCCTGCATCGAGCGGACCTCCGGGTCCTTGCCCAGATTGCCCACTAAAATCACCTTGTTGACGCTGCCAGCCATCGCACGAATCCTTCCACTGTAAATCCCAGCCTAAACCACATGACCCTTACGGGCCACTCGGTTAAGAACCTTTCAACATTCCGGCGAACATGCCATAACAATCAGGAACATCCATAGAACATAGCCCATTGCCCATAAGGGGACAATCTTAACCATGGCCGGTTTTATCCATGTCCGAGGCGCCCGCGAGCACAATCTCAAGAACGTGGATGTGGCCATCCCCCGTGACCAACTGACCGTCATCACCGGCCTGTCGGGTTCGGGCAAATCCTCGCTGGCCTTCGATACAATCTATGCGGAAGGCCAACGCCGCTACGTCGAATCGCTGTCCGCCTACGCGCGCCAGTTCTTGGAACTGATGGGCAAGCCGGCCGTCGATTCCATCGACGGCCTGTCCCCGGCGATTTCCATCGAGCAGAAAACCACCTCCAAAAACCCCCGCTCCACCGTCGGCACGGTGACGGAGATTGCAGACTACATGCGTCTGCTCTGGGCGCGCGTCGGCGTGCCCTATTCGCCTGCCACCGGACTGCCGATCGAGGCGCAAACCGTCTCCCAGATGGTCGATCGGGTCATGGCGATGCCCGACGGCACACGGCTGTTGCTGCTTGCCCCCGTCGTGCGCGACCGCAAGGGCGAGTACCGCAAGGAACTCGCCGAACTGCAACGCCGCGGCTTCACCCGCGTCAAGGTCGACGGCACGCTGTATGAAATCGCCGAGGTCCCGGCGCTTAACCGCAAGATCAAGCATGAGATCGAAGCCGTCGTCGATCGCGTCGTCGTGCGCGAAGGCCTGGCGGCGCGGCTTGCCGACAGCTTCGAAACCGCGCTCGCGCTGTCCGAAGGCATTGTCTACGCCGAGAACGCGGACACAGAGGAACGCACCGTCTTCTCCTCCAAATTCGCCTGCCCGGTCAGTGGATTTACCATCGAGGAGATCGAACCCCGTCTGTTCAGCTTCAACTCCCCGCATGGTGCCTGCGCCGCCTGCGACGGGCTGGGGCTGGAGAGCTTTTTCGATGCCGACCTGGTGGTGCCCGACGAACGCCTGGGCCTTGCCGACGGCGCCGTCACGCCCTGGACCGGCGCGCAAAGCCCGTACTACGACCAGACCCTGCAAAGCCTGGCGCGCCACTACAAGATCACCACCAAGACCCCCTGGGTGGAACTGCCGGAACCGGTGCGAGACGCCATCCTGAACGGCACGGGCGATGACGCCGTTAACTTCACCTATAAAGACGGGCTGCGTGCCTATACCGTTACGAAGCCGTTCGAAGGCGTGCTGCGCAACCTGCAACGTCGCATGCAGGAGACCGACAGCGCCTGGGTGCGGGAGGAATTGTCCCGCTACCAATCCGAAAAGCCCTGCGCCGCCTGCGCCGGCGCGCGTCTGAAGCCGGAGGCACTGTCTGTGCGGGTCGCCGGGTGCAACATCGCCGAGGCCTCCGACCAGTCGATCCGTTTGGCGCTTGAGTGGTTTCAGGCGGTGCTGCCGCAACTGACACCGCAACGCCAGGAGATCGCCGGGCGCATCCTGCGCGAAATCGTCGATCGGCTGCGTTTCCTGGTTGATGTCGGGCTGGACTATCTGACGCTGGCGCGCGGTTCCGCCACGCTGTCGGGTGGGGAGTCACAGCGTATCCGGTTGGCGAGCCAGATCGGCTCCGGCCTGACCGGGGTGCTGTATGTGCTCGACGAACCTTCGATCGGTCTGCACCAGCGCGACAACGAACGCCTGCTGGGCACGCTGCGGCGGTTGCGCGACCTCGGCAATACGGTGCTGGTGGTGGAGCATGATGAGGACGCGATCCGCGCCGCCGATCATCTGATCGACATGGGCCCGGCGGCCGGTGTCCACGGCGGCTTCGTGGTGGCGGAAGGCACGCCGGAATCGGTCGCCGCCAATCCGGCGTCCCTGACCGGCGACTACCTGTCCGGCCGGAAGCGGATCGAAATCCCGCCGCTACGTCGCCCGATGCAAAAGGATCGGCTGCTGAAAGTCATCGGCGCACGGGGCAACAATCTCAAACGTCTCGACGCAGCGTTTCCGTTGGGCACCTTTACCTGCGTCACCGGCGTTTCCGGCGGCGGCAAATCAACCCTCGTCATCGATACCCTCTACAAAGCCGCCGCTCGGCGTTTGATGGGATCCGGTGAGTCGCCCGCGCCGCACGATCGGATCGAGGGTTTGGATCAACTCGATAAGATCATCGATATCGACCAATCGCCGATCGGGCGCACGCCGCGATCGAACCCCGCGACCTATACCGACCTGTTCGCCCCGATCCGCGACTGGTTCGCCGAATTGCCGGAATCCCGCGCGCGCGGCTACAAGTCCGGTCGTTTCAGTTTCAACGTCAAGGGCGGGCGGTGTGAGGCCTGCCAGGGCGACGGGCTGCTGAAGATCGAGATGCACTTCCTGCCCGACGTCTACGTGACCTGCGACACCTGCAAGGGGCGCCGCTACAACCGGGAAACGTTGGAGATCAAGTTCCGCGACAAGTCCATTGCCGAGGTGCTGGCGATGACGGTCGAAGAAGCCGTGCCCTATTTCAGCGCCCAGACCCGCATCCACGACCGGCTGAAAATCCTGCAACAGGTCGGTCTGGGCTATATCGCCTTGGGCCAACAAGCAACGACCCTGTCGGGCGGAGAGGCACAGCGCATCAAACTGTCAAAGGAACTCGCCCGCCGAGCGACGGGGCGGACTCTGTATATTTTGGATGAACCGACGACGGGGCTGCATTTTGAGGACGTGCGCAAGCTGCTGGAAGTGCTGCACGCGCTGGTCGATCAGGGCAACACGGTCGTCGTGATCGAGCATAATCTGGAGGTCATCAAGACCGCCGATTGGATACTCGACCTTGGACCGGAAGGCGGCGACGGCGGCGGGCGCATTGTCGCGGAGGGCACGCCGGAGGATATCGCCGCCAATCCCGAAAGCCACACCGGCCGCTTCCTGGCCCCGCTTCTGCCGCCACCCGTCACGAAGAAGGCACGTCGGCGGGCTTAGCGGCCCGCCGACGCGCCACTACTCAGTCCAGGAACCGATGGAAGAACGCAGCCGTCGGATCATGTGAAATGGCCCCGACCTTCGCCGCGTTATCGATGTAAAGCGTCTCGATATACCCGCCGGCGGCGCGGTAGTTATGCGCGAACCGCAACGGCTCGTTCAGTTCCACCGGGGACGTCGGATCGCGATAATCGTGTGTCTGGTCCGGCTGCCCCTGAATCCACAGCGTCGGCGGCGTCAGCACCTTCTCGCCATCTTCCAGAATCCGGATCGGGTTGCCTTCGGCCATCGCGGCTTGCGATCCCCAATAGGTTTCCTGCCGTTCCGGGATATTGCCGATCCACGCCGGCGGGTTCGCGCCGGCCCGCAGGCGAAGCGCGTGCAGATAGCGCGAGATCGGATTGATCACCGGCCATTGCATGACAATCGCCTGCACGGTCGCGTCCGGTGCCGGCCACCCGGCCGGGGAGGGCACAGCGGCATAGCGCGAGTCCGTTGGGCGCATCGCCGCCAGCATCGCAAGGTGACCGCCGCTGGACGTGCCGGACAGGCCAATCCGATCGGCACGCCCGTTGAACCGCTTCGCGTTCGCCTTCATCCAGCGCACTGCGTAATTGATATCGGCCAGCGATGTCGGATAACCGTCCGCGCCATGGCGGAAATTGATCGCCGCGACTACCAGGCCGCTGGCCGCCAGCACCTGATCGCGCGCATCGCAATCGGCCAGATCGCCCTGGCTCCACGCGCCGCCATGCAGGTCGATGACCATCGGGAACGGGCCGCCGCCCGTGGGTAGATAGAGCTTCGCCATCCACGGCGTCTCGCCATGGCGCAAATATTCGACGGTTTCGGTCGTGAATGCGTAGGACATTGGGACTCTCCCGTGCGGAGGCTGCTCTGCGGCAGCACCCGGCCATCTTATCGCGTCCCGCGAGGCCAGGCGAGACCGGTCGCATTTGATCATGCACGACGGATGGCGCAGGCTTGGGGAAACACCGCAAAAGGAAACGTTGCCATGATCGATCGCCGTACCGTTCTGGGTGCTTCCGTCGCCGGCCTGTGCGCGGGTATCGCCACAGCCGCCGAACCGCCGGTCGCCGCCACGCGCCACGGCAAGGTACGCGGGACGGAGACCGACGGCATCAAGATTTTCAAGGGCATCCCATACGCCCAGGCGGAACGGTTCCGCGCGCCGACCGCGCCCAAGGCCTGGACGGACACTCGCGACGCTCTCGCCTTTGGCCCCATGGCCCCCCAAACCATCCGCGCCCTCGGCTCCCTGTTCGCCTCCTGGACCTTCGATAAGGAATACAGCGAGGATTGCCAGGTCGTGAACGTCTGGACGCCCGCCCTGCGCGACAAGCGCAAGCGGCCGGTGATGGTCTGGCTGCACGGCGGCGATTTCACCTCGCTGTCCGGTTCTCGGAACGTGTTCGACGGCACCCAGCTGGCGCGTAAGGGCGACGTCGTCGTGGTGACGCTGAACCATCGGCTGAACGTGTTCGGCTATCTGCAACTGGCGCAACTCGCGCCCGACTATCCCGACGCCGGGAATACCGGAATGCTGGATATCGTGATGGCGCTGAAATGGGTGCGCGACAACATCGCCGAATTCGGCGGCGACGCGGGAAACGTGACGATCTTCGGCCAGTCCGGCGGCGGCGGCAAAGTCAGCGCGCTGATGGCGATGCCCGCCGCGCGCGGCCTGTATCACAAAGCCATCGTGCAGAGCGGGTCCTACTACCTGCAGGCCATGTCCGCCGCCGAGGGAACCAAGCTCACCCTCGCCCTTCTCGACGCGCTGGGCCTAGCTCCCACCGACGCGGCGAAACTTGCCACGCTGCCGGTGGCGCAATTGGTGGAGGGGATGGACAAAGCCATGCGCGGGCCGGCGAAGGCCAACTACCGACCGGTGGTGGATGGGCGCAACCTGCCGTCCGGTCCCTGGGCACCCGGCGGCCCGGCCATGTCGGCCAATATCCCGATGCTGATCGGCACGACCGCGACCGAAATGACCCTGCTGACCGGCGCGCGGGAGCCCGAAACGTTTACGTTGGACGAGGCCGGGCTGCGCAAGCGTATGGACGCCTGGTTTGCCCCCGGCGATATTGATCGCGTGTTGGGCGTGTTCCGGGCCTCTCGTCCCAAGGCGACGCCGTCCGACCTGTTCTTTGCCATCGCCACCGACAAGGCGATGCGCGAGGGGGCCTGGCAGCAGGCGGAACGCAAGGCGGCGCAGAATGCCGCGCCGGTCTGGCTGTACGAGTTGGACTGGGTCACGCCGGTCGACGGCGGCAAATGGGGATCGCCGCACTCGCTCGACCTTGCGCTGGTGTTCGACAACGTGGCGCTGTCCGCGTCGATGGTCGGCACCGGTGCCGACGCGCAGACCCTGGCGGATCAGATGAGCGCGGCGTGGCTCGCCTTCGCGCGCACGGGCAATCCGAACACGGCGAAAATCCCGCACTGGCCGGCCTATCGCGCCGCCGACCGGGCAACGATGGTCTTCGACGTGAAGTCTCGCGTGGTGAAGGACTTCCGCGGCGACGAGCGTAAGCTGCTGGCTTCGATGAAGCCGAAATCCGCCTGATGGCGGTGCGCCACAGGGTCGAGCGAGCGATCGATGGCGTCGCGGGCCTTGCGGCTTGGCTGGTCCTGCCGGTCGCGCTGCTGCTGTTTCTGCAATGGCCGCTGCGCGACGGCATCCGCGCCTGGTCGCGGGAGGCCAACGACCTCGCGCAATGGCTGTTCGCGCTTTACGTCGGTTTCGCGGTCACCCATGCGACGCGGCGGGGCGCGCATCCGGCGATCGATGGGTTAAACCCGCATCTGCCGCCGAACGCGCGGGATTGGATCGCGCGCCTGGGGCAGGCGGTATGCGTGCTGCCCTGGGCGGGCTTCGTGCTGATCGGCGGTGCCCCCGCGATCTGGCAGTCGGTGCGCCAGTTGGAAGCCTTTCCCGATACGTTTAACCCCGGCTACTTCCTGTTGAAGCTCGGGGTCTGGACGCTGGCCGTGCCGATGTTTGCCCAGGGCGTGCTCGACCTGACCCGGCCGCGCGATCGATAGCATGCAGTTCCTTGGCTTGATCATGCTGGCGGCGGTTCCGGTCGTCATGGTGCTGACCGGATTGCCTGCATTCCTGGCGATGATTGGTTCCGCCGTCGTCTGCGCCGTCGTAGGCCTGTCGGCGGGCGCGATCCAAGGGGCGTGGTTCGGCGCGTTGCCGGCGCGGGTCATCGGGTTGCTGGAAAACGATCTGTTGCAGGCCCTGCCGCTGTTCGTGCTGATGGGCGCGCTGCTGAACCGACTGCCGCTGGCCGGTATAGTCTTTCGCGTGCTGACCCGTCTGCTGGGCGGGCCGGTATTGGCGGGGCTGGGGCTGGGCGCGCTGTTGGCGCCGATGAACGGTTCTGTCGGTGCCTCCGCCATGACACTCACCCGTATCGTCGCACCACGGTTGGAGCAGGTCGGTGTTCCCGTCTCCAAACGTCTGGCCGTGCTGTCGGCGTCCGCGACGCTCGGCGTCGTTGTGCCGCCGTCGCTGGTGTTGATCCTGTTCGGCGATGCCATGATGCGCGCACACACCGAGGCTTTGAACACCACGCGGGTCATGACCCGCGTGGTGAATACACAGGATATTTTTCGCGGTGCACTGGTGCCCGGCGCGCTGGTGTTCGCGCTTTACCTGCTGCTGGTCTGGTGGTCCGAGCGGCGGGAGGCAACGCGGGCCGAACCGTCCCCCGTGGTGATCAGTGTGTCGATCGGCGATTGGGCAATCGCCGGGGTAACGCTGACAGCGCTGATCGGGCTGATGGCCTGCGTCGTTGTCGGGGTCCTGTATGCCGTGGAGGCCGCCGCGACGGGTGCCATGGCATTGGCGATCGTCGGTCTCGTCACGGGGGCGTTGCGAGGGCAGAGCCTGCGCGACCTGCTGTCCGAGACATTGGCGATGACCGGGGCGCTGTTCGCGCTGTTCGTCGCGGCGACCAGCTTTACCCTGGTATTCCGGGCGCTGGACAGCGACCGGTTGCTGACCGATCTGGTCATCGCAATGCCCGGAGGATCGACGGGCGCTGTCGTTCTGGTGCTGGGCCTGATCGGTGTTTGCGCTCTGGTGCTGGATGCGTTTGAGATCGTGCTGGTGATCGTGCCGCTGCTGCTGCCGCCGCTTCTGGTGCGCGCGCCGGATGCAGTGTGGGACGCGACGCTGGTGCTGCTGGTCCTGCAGACCAGCTTTCTGATCCCGCCCTTTGGCTATGCCGTGATGCTGACGCGCGGTCTGGGCCGCATGCCGGTGCCGATCGGGGCGACGATCCGGGCTGTCGCGCCGTTCCTTTTGGCGCAGGTCCTGGTGCTGTCGCTGGTCGCCGCGTTCCCCGTCCTGGTGCATCTGACCGCGCCTGCCGAAACCGGGCTGACGCCGGTCATGTCGGAGGACGCGGCGCGCAAGGCGATGATGGCGCTGCCCTCATCTGAAGAATAGGTCATTAACCTTGATTGTCTTGCAATCGCCGGCGGCTGCTTATAGCGAGGTCGCGCTTAAGGCGCATAAGCGCCACGTTCCCGCCGACAGGGTGGACTTCTGATAAGGATCGACAATGCGCCGACATATACTCTCGCTAGGGATCGCGGCCTTGCTTGCCGCGGTGGCCGCCACGCCGTCGGCGATGGCGCAGAGCTACCCGTCAAAGCCGGTCAAGGTGATCGTGCCTTTCCCCGCCGGCGGCGGAACCGATGCCACCGCGCGTGCCTATGCCGAGAAGCTGTCCCAGATGCTCGGGCAGCAATTCGTGGTCGACAACCGCGCTGGTGCCGGCGGCATGATTGGGCATGAAGCCTGCGCCCGCGCACCCGCCGACGGCTATACGCTGTGCGTTGCCACCCTGGGCGGGATCGGCTTGCTGCCGCATGTGCGCAAGACCCCGTACGACGCGATCAAGGACTTTACCCCGGTCGGGCGGGTGACCGACGCGCTGTTCGGATTCGCGGTCAACACCAGCTTTCCCTGGAAGACGATGGACGAATTCGCCGAGGAAGCGCGCAAGAAGCCGGATACGCTGACGCTGGCGAATTCCGGCATCGGCACGATCACGCACATGGCGGGGGAGACGTTGGCCTCCCTCTACAACATCAAACTGGTGATGGTGCCGTACAAGGGCGGGGTGGAGCAGTTGCAGGACGCGCTCGCCGGGCATGTGTCGATGATGTACGAGGGGAATATCTTTCCGCATGTGAAAGCGGGCAAGCTGCGCGCGCTGGGCGTGTCGACGCCGTTCCGCCATCCGCAGTTCCCGGAAATTCCGACCATGAAAGAGTTGAAGGCAGACTGGGATATGCCGAGCTGGTTTGGGTTCGCGGGACCGGCGGGGATGCCGGCGGTGGTGGCGGAGAAGTTGTCGCCGCTGTTGAACCAAATCTCCGACATGCCGGACGTGCAGGAGCGTGTGTTGAGCATGGGTCTGGTCGCGATGAAGGACACGCCCCAGGGCATGGCGGACGATCTGAAGAAGCAGAGCGAGCGGTTCGGTGCCGCCGTTAAGCGGTTGAACATACGGGTTGATTGAGCCGATCGGCCTTCCCCCTTTCGCGTCACCGCGGAAGGGGGGCATATTGCGGTTGACCGGCTGCTACACTGAACGTGGAACGTTGCGAGCCGGTCAGACGATCCTGGGGATCCATTTGGTCGAGCGCAGTATCAGCGTTTTCTTACGCCTGCGGTCCTGGATGTCGTGATCCAGTCGGAACGGAGTTGCCGACATCGCAATTGCGTATGGCACTGATTGACAGGCAAGGCATCGATATCGGCCAATCAGCTCGCCAATCGTATCCGCCGTGCCAAGCTTGGTCTGTAGCCAGAGGAACTGCGTGGAGCCAGTGTATCCGCAATCACATCGAAACAAACAATGCAACTCCGGCACGAGCGCGGGCGGCGTGTTCAACGCATCATTAACGGTTTCCGGCCAATATGGTAATTGGCTATCGGTGACTTTGCATGGCGCATCCAAGCGAGTGCCCGGATCAAGGTCTGACATTCCTGTATTCTCTCCATGATACTTGGCTATCAGACTCGGCCTGACACTAATTTTGAGGGGCAGCCGTGTTGTATCTCAATGGAATGACGAAAATAAGTAGTAAATTGTATTGAATTAATTCTTGTTGGAAGTTTGAGTGGCGGTTTTTGGGGCGTCATTGTATTCGACCGGCGGATCGATCGCGGCTGCGGTATCAATGGATTGCTTCCTGTCTTGGGGGGCGGAAGGAAATTCGAAGTGCCGCGCATCCACGACCAAGCCTACCTGACACGGCAATTCGAATCATGTCCTGAGATCCCCGTCGGATGTAGTGCCGGACCGACCGGCTTTAACTGACCGCCGATCGAGTTCGATATGTCTCGTCACCCAAATCTACGAGGTGGAGCAAAACCACATGCGTCGTAGCCCGTTGCGGGTTGTGCCGGTATTGGTCACAGGCCAATCGCAAAAATGCATGTCATGATCGCAGCGAGAGTCCTGAACGCGGTCAAAAGTGAACCCTGACTGACGACATGCTTTGCCCCGCCGGTTCACGCCGCCAGCCGCTCGGTCTCCTGGATCGGCAGGAAATACTGCTCCATCGTCCGGCCACGCAGCGTGAGCGTTGCCGGAATCGCGCCCGCGAACAGGCTATTAGGCAAAGCGCAATCGCCGTTGGTCCAGCGCCAGACCGATACGCCATCGCTCTCTGGCTCATGCACGCCCGTCACGAACCAGGCATCGTCGTTGCGTAACGTCGGGCCGCCCAGCACCGAAACCTCGGACAGACAGAACCCGAGCATCCGGTCGTCGCCGTTCATCCCAAGGCTGCTCGGCCTGCGGGCTCGCGACATCAGCCGCACGTTCCGAACGCCGGCAGGCACATCGAACACCCATTCGTTCGCACCTGAGTGCTCGGCGTCGATCCTGATACCGTCGGCGAGAAGGTGGACGTCGGCATCCGTGGTAAACCGGTCGTCCGGCACGCGCGCCAACAACTGTGCCCGTATCTGCGCCAAGGTCGGGTCATCGGCAGCGATCAGAGGCAGGCACAGCGGCTGAAATACTTCCGTCTCGATGACGCCGGGGAATGCGACCTCGAACTCCGCGAGATTATGGAACTGGTTGCGGTTGTTGTGCGCGGCGTAACTTTCCGCCCAGGCACCGTTGGCGATCACGCAGTCGTGCTGCCCGAGGTCGAGATGGAAATAATCCACCCGCTCGTCCGTTGCCGCCTGCGTCACCGTGACGCCGTTGACCAGCAGATCGGCGATCACCAGCTTGCCACCGATCATTACGCTATGGGCCGGCGACACATACAAATCCCGGTTCGGCACGTTCTCCGCGATGGAACCGGCACGGAAGCAGATGGGCGCGTGGGCCTTGCCGAGGAACCACCCGTGAAAACCTTGCCCCCCGACCCATTTAAGTGGCCGGAGTTTTCCGAACAGCGTAACGATCATGTCGCCTTCGCGCAAATCCTCGACCGCAACGTCACCCGTCGCGGTGAGAATGCGGGTGCCACGGAGGTAGCAGACAGCCGTGCTCGTGATGGTTGGGTAGCTGGTCGTGACCGATGACCCCGTATTTACTCTAAACTCTAAAAGAGGAAGACCAGCTACAGGGTAATGTCGAAAAAGGACAGTCTGCCCATTGGCAAGGGAAAATGCAATCCCATAAAGGTCGATTCCGTAAAGGCTGCCGCCACCGCCACCGGTCGCATCACCGGTGCTTATAATCGTGTTGTCGAAAGCGCCCAGTGTAGCGTCTGAAGAATCGTATGTACCGCCGGATCCGTACATGCCGGTTATAGTCTGTCCATTGTACGTGCCGCTGATGCTTACAATAGCATAGCCGTATACCGGACTGGATAACGACGTAATGGCAGTCGCAGCGGATGCCGCAACCACAGTGATTGTCGCGGTTATCGGCGATGCCGACGTATAGGTGAATGTCTGTGTCATTTAAACTCGCTCCGCTAATTAGACTCCGCGCTTGGAATCGACCCGCAATTCTAGACAACAAAGCCATTGTATCTCAATGGAATGACGAAAATAAGTAGTAAACCGTATTGAATTAAGGGCACCTCTAAGAATCCAAATTTCTGACGCCCTTTGACCCGCCAGCCGTCGCGATCGCCGTGAAAATTTCAGATCGCGTTGCTCGTTTGTTCGGTCCCATCCCGCCTGAGTTGTAACTTCGTCGCCTCTTCGCCTTTCGAGCGAC
>CANJLW010000054.1 GCA_947475245.1 Acetobacteraceae bacterium
ACAGGGAATTCAGGCCGGGACGGGAAAGCAGGCGTCTCAACCGAACTGGAAAGCGGGATGGGGCGATGTCACATCGCGGTTCGCGCACAGCCAGAAAGGGACATTCTCGCTGTGCAGAATGAGGGGACATTTTGGCTGTGCGTTGACAGATGGGACGGCTTCCTTCGATATCCTCGGCCCACCGTTGGACAGACGGATCGGACGGCGGCATGGTTCGTTCCGAGGAGACAGCCATGCCCACCAACACCAACGTCGCTTTCCGCCTGGCCGAGGCGTTTGCCCGCCACGGCGTAACCGTCACCTTCGGTCAAAGCCTGCCCAGCCTGTTCCACCTGGCCGCGCCGCATGTCGGGATCAAGCAGGCCGCGTACCGGCAGGAAAACGCCGGCGGGGCGATGGCGGACGGTTATGCGCGGGTATCCGGACGGATCGGCGTCGTCACGGCGCAGAACGGCCCGGCGGCGACGCTGTTGGTCGCGCCGCTGGCCGAGGCGTTGAAGGCATCCATCCCCATCGTCGCGCTGGTGCAGGAAGTCACCCGCGCCACCACCGACAAGAACGCGTTTCAGGAGATGGACCACCTGAACATGTTCGCCCCGGTCGCCAAATGGGTGCGCCGGATCGATCGGGCGGATCGGCTGGAAGACTACGTCGATATGGCCTTCGTCGCCGCCGGGTCCGGTCGCCCCGGTCCGGCCGTGATCCTGGTGCCGGCCGATCTGCTCGCCGAAGACGCCCCGCCCCCCTCTCCGCGCCGCGCTCGGCTGGGCTTCTACCCGCTGGATCGCATGCTCGCCGATCCGGCATCGATCGAGGCCGCGGCCGACCTGCTCGCCGGCGCGCGCAACCCCATCGTGATCGCCGGCGGCGGCGTGCATTTGTCGGATGCCAGCGCCGAACTCGCGGCGTTGCAGGAAGCCGCGCATCTGCCGGTCGCCACCACCACGATGGGCAAGGGCGCGGCGGATGAGACTCACCCGCTGACGCTGGGCGTGGTGGGCTATGTGATGGGGCGCGGGGCGCGCAGCTTCGGCATGCGCGGGATGCTGGAAGAAGCCGACGTGATCCTGCTGATCGGCAACCGCACCAACCAGAACGGCACCGACAGTTGGAAGCTGTTTCCGCCCGACGCGCAGTTCATTCATTTGGACGCCGACCCGATGGAAGTCGGGCGGAATTATGAGTCCGCGCGTCTTGTCGGCGACGCGAAGCTGACGCTCGCCGCGCTGAAGGTCGCGATGGAAAAGCGCGACCTGTCGGCGCGCAAGGCCGCGCGTCCGGCGGTGGAGGCGCGGATTGCCGCGGCGGTCGCGGATTGGCGCGCGACCGTGGCCGGTATCCGCGCGCGCGACGGCGGGCCGGTGCGGCCGGAACGGGTGATGGCGGAACTGGACCGGCGCATGACGCCCGACGACATCGCCGTGGCCGACGCGTCCTATTCGTCGATCTGGATCGTCGGCGGGCTGGAATCCCGCCGAGCCGGGCAGCGGTTTCTGACTCCGCGCGGCATCGCCGGGCTGGGCTGGGGCCTGCCGATGGCGATCGGCGCGCAATTCGCCGCGCCCGGCCGACGCGTCGTCTGCCTGTGCGGCGATGGCGGGTTCGCGCATTCCTGGGCGGAACTGGAAACCCTGCGCCGCCTCGATCTGCCGATCACCGTGATGGTGCTGAACAACGGTATCCTCGGCTACCAAAAGCACGCGGAGGTCGCGATCTTCGGCGAGCATACGGACGCGGTGGATTTCGCCGCGGTGGATCACGCGGCGATCGCGCGCGCCTGCGGCGTGGCGGGGGTGACTGTGCGGCTGGGCGAGGAGATCGGACCGGCGCTGGACGCCGCCTTTGCCTCCGGCAAGCCGACGCTGATCGATATCATCACCGACCCCGACGCCAAGCCGCCGATCAGCTTTTACGCCGGCCATTATCCGGAGCCCTTCTAACCGAGAGACGTCGCCATGAAGCTTGACGCCGAACTGACCGAATTCTCCCACATGATCGAAGCCGCTCGGCGTGTGGTGCTGTTCACCGGGGCGGGAATCAGCACGGAATCGGGGATCCCCGACTTCCGCAGCCCCGGCGGCACGTGGACCAAGATGCGGCCGATCGATTTCTCCGACTTCATGCGCTCCGACGCCGCGCGGCGGGAGACATGGCGGCGACGGTTCGAGATGGAGGAGAATTTGCGCCTGGCCGCGCCCAATCGCGGCCACCGCGCGGTGGCGGAACTGATCCGACGCGGCAAGGCAAGCGCGGTGATTACGCAGAACATCGACGGGTTGCATCAGGATTCCGGCATTCCCGACGACAAGGTGATCGAACTGCACGGCAACACCACGTACGCCCATTGTCTGGAATGCAGTCAGCGCTACGAGATCGAGGAACTGCGCGTCGATTTTGAGGCCGATAACGTCGTGCCGCATTGCGCCTGCGGCGGCTGGGTAAAGACCGCGACGATTTCGTTCGGCCAGTCGATGCCGGTGAACGAGATGCGCCGAGCGGAACGGGAGACTTTACTGGCGGATTTGTTTATCGCGATTGGGTCGTCGCTGGTGGTTTACCCCGCCGCAGGGTTCCCCGACCTCGCGAAACGCAACGGCGCGAAGCTGGTGATCGTCAATTTGCAGGAAACCGGTCTCGACGGCGTCGCCGATCTCGTGCTCAATCGTCCCATCGGCGAAACGCTCGGTGCCGTTACAAATACCGAATAATAACAGGAGAAACCGTCATGCCCTTCCCTTCCCGACGTGGCTTGCTTGCATTGACCGCCGCTGTGTCGTCACTGTTCGCGGCGCGCGCCGCCAACGCGGTCGATAAGGCACCGATAACGAAACAGGCGCTGATCGGCACCTGGAAGCTGGTCGATGCGACGTCGCGCGATCCCGACGGCAAGCCGTTGCCGAAGCCCTATGGGCCCAAGGGCATGGGCATCGTGACGCTGAACGCCGATGGGCGGATGATGGCGGTGCTGTGCGACGGGCGCACCAGCCTGCCCGACGGCACGACGCGGGATTATGCGTCGTATTGCGGCAACTACACGTTCGACGGCGCGACGTTGATCACGAAGGTGGATTCCTCGTCGGCCGCGCGCATTGCGATCGGCAGCGATCAGGTGCGCAAGGTGCGGTTCGAGGGCAAACGCCTGGTGCTGACCCCGCCGCCGGTGATGCTGAACGGCGTGATGCAGCATCGGGATATCTTCTGGGAACGGATCAGCCCGATCGGGGCATAGCCCCCTGGGGCGCGCGTGTGCCGGATCAGGGCACACGCGCGAACCGTTTCGCTGGGAGCGGTTATTGCTTCACGAAAACGGGTAGGGTCAGGTCTTCCTTGACCTTTTCATAGGCCAGTTTGACCGGCATGCCGATTTTCAGCTCGGCTTCGTCAATGCCGCGCGCCTGCGATTGCATGCGCACGCCTTCATCCATGTCCACGGTCAGCAGCATATAGGGCAGATCGCCCTTGAAGCCGGGATGGAACGCGTAGTGCGTGATGGTCCAGCTGTGCACCTTGCCTTGGCCGGTCGCATCGATCCAATCGACGTTCATGCTATAGCACGAATCGCAGACGGGGCGCGGATAGTGCCGCACCTTGCCGCAATCGGCGCAGCGTTGCAGGCACAGCTTGCCCTGTTGCAGACCGTCCCAGTACGGCTGGGTGTCGGTGGTCGGGGTCGGTACCAGCTTGTCGTAACCGTCCATCGGCTCAGCCCCTCCGCATGATGGCGATGGAACCGTCGCCCATGTCGCCGTAGCCGGTGACAAGACCGATTTCGGCGTCCTTGACCTGCACGGCGGCTTCGCCGCGCAACTGGCGCGTCAGTTCGACGATGTGGTTCATGCCCGCCATGTGCGCCTGCGACAGCAGCCCGCCATGGGTATTGACCGGCAGGCGTCCGTTGATGCCAAGCGCGCCATTTTCGATGAACGAACCGCCCTCGCCCTTTTTGCAGAAGCCCATGTCTTCGAGCTGGCACATGACGATGTAGGTGAAGCAGTCATAGACCTCGGCCACGTCGATATCGTCGTGGCGCACGCCGGCCATGGCAAAGGCCTTGGGCGCGGCTTTCGCAAGGCCGAGCGTGGTGAGGTCGGGACGTTGGGTGATGGCGGAGGGGGAGTCGGGATGGCCTTCGGCGACACCCATGACCACGACCGGGCGCTTACGCAGGTCCTTGGCGCGATCCGGCGCGCTGATCACCACGGCGGCGCCACCGTCGCTTTCCAGCGAGCAGTCGAGCAGGCGCAGCGGGTCGGAAATCATGCGCGAGGCCTGATGATCGTCGATGGTCATCGGCCGCTTCATGGTCGCGTTCGGGTTCATGATCGCGTGCTGGCGGGTGGTGACGGCGATTTCGGCCAGTTGGCGCGATGTCGTGCCGTACATCTCCATATGGCGGCGCGCCATGACGGCGTAGAGCTGCGACGGCGCGATGGCGCCCGACGGCATTTCGAATTCGCCGATCAGCTTGAACTGCGGCATTTGCTGCACGCGGGTGCCGATGCGGCCGCCGGAATAGCCGGTGCGTCCCAGCGACAGCAGCACATGGTTGCAGATGCCGGCGTCGATCACGGCCAGCGCGCACTGGATGGACGCGACGGCCGACGCGCCGCCCATCGGCGTGGTGGCGGAGAAGCGCAGGTCCTTGATGCCGAAATTGGTAATGAAATCTTCCGCGACCGCGCCATGCCCATAAGGGATCAGGCCGTCGATGTCGCTCGGCTTCAGCCCGGCATCCTTGATGGCGTTCAACGACGCTTCGAGTTGGAGCGACAGAGATGTGCGGTCGGTGCCGCGCATGTATTCGGTTTCACCGACGCCGGTGATGACGCCTGCCTCGCGCAGCGACATGAGCGATGTTCCTCCGGTTACGGGGCCGCGATCCGGCCCGCTCTTGTTCAATCCAGACGGGAGACAATCGGTCAATGCCGGGGCAGCGTCAACGATCCCCGGCATCGGACGGTTCCGCTTTCAGGCGGCGCGCGGACGGGCCAGGCGTTCCGGCAAGCCCGCGAAGGCCTGCGCGGTGGCCTCGGTGAGATCGAAGGCAATGTGCAACCCGCCGTCGGGATCGCGCGATTTGACCTCAAAGCCCAGCACCGGTTGGAATTCTTGGATGCGCAGGTGGGCGCGCGCGCCGACGTCGAGGGTAAGCCCCGGAGCAAGGCGAGCGCCGCCGTCGGACAGGTCGAGAACCCTGACCGTGCTTTCCGCCATTCCCTTCGCGGCGACCCGCCCGGTCAGGTCCACGGGGAATCGCGGGGATGTGCGTCGATTGACCTCCTCGGTGGAGGTGCGCACGATTTCGGTCACGCGTCGGCGCAGGCCGCCGACCTGGATGTTCAGGTCGGCGGCGGTGGCGCGCACCTCGGCGGTAAAGCCGACGACGAGATCGACCTCGTTCGAAACATCGCCCACCCGTTCGCGCATCGCGCCGATGGACTGCGTGATCGCGGTCATGCCGCGCGCGATTTCGGCGGTCGCGGCCCCTTGCTGTTCGACCGCAGCGGCGATCGATCCGGCGATGCGGTCGACATCGCCGATGGTATCGCCGATGCGCCGCACGGCCGCGACCGACGCTTCGGTGGCGGCCTGGACCGTCAGGATGTGATCGGCGATTTCCGTGGTGGAACGGGCGGTCTGTAGGGCGAGTTGCTTGACCTCCTCGGCCACCACGGCGAAGCCTTTCCCGGCGTCGCCGGCCCGCGCGGCCTCTATGGTCGCGTTCAGCGCCAACAGGTTCGTGCGCGCGGCGATGTCCGCAATCATGCGGGCGACCGTGCCGATCTGGCCGACCTTGGCAAACAGCGCGTCGATCGCGACGCGGGTTTCGTCGCTTGCCGCGACCGCCTGGCCCACCACGTCGGTCGCGCGTCCGACCTGACCGGCGATTTCGTTGATCGAGGACGACAATTCCTCTGCCGCGCCGGCCGCGACGGTGACCGTGCCTTCCGCTTCGATCGCGGCGGCGGCGGCGGCATGGGCGGACGCGCCGGTGCGGGCGGCGGAACCGCTCATCGCATCCGCGGACCGGTCCAGTTCGGCGGTCTGTTCGGTCACGACGACGATGACACCCTGCGCCTCGTGTTCAATGGTTTCCGCCATCGCGGCCAGGGAGGCGTGTTTTTCCAGGGTTGCCCGTTCGCGATCCGCCTCCCGCTCTCGCGACAGCGCTTCCATGCGCGACAGCCCGTCGCGGAAGACCAACAGCGTGCCGGCCATGACGCCGATTTCGTCGCGCCGGTCGGTGCCGTCGATTTCCCCCGACAGATCGCCGTCGGCCATGCGTCGCATGATCGCGGTCATGGCGTGCAGCGGGGCGACGATCCGCCAGCCGACCAGAACCATCCCGACAACCGAAAGGATCGATCCGATCGCCAGCAACGCCAACTGGCGCGACATATGCAACGCCGCGTCGTCGGCGTGGCGTTGGGCAAGACGCTCGGCTTCCGCCACCGCCGCGTTCGGGATTTGGATCAGGCTGTCGAGGCCGGCGGTGGAGACGCGCAGCCAGTCGGCCAGCACGACCGGCGAGGGTTTGCCGGCGAGCAGCGCGGCGTGCACGGCCGATCGCATCGCTTCGAACTCGGTGAAGTATTGCGCCGTCGCGGCGCGCACCGCGTCGACGATCGGGACCGGCGCGCCGTCACGCGCCGCCAGTTCGCGCAAAGCGGCCCAGCTTGCGGCGATGCGGCCGCGATATTCGGCAAGACGCAGGCGCGTTTCGACCGAAGGCGCCCCGCCCTTCGCCGCCGCGATCATGGCGTCGCTGTAGAGGTTACGCTCGTTGCCCGCGACGTCGCGGGCGATCCAGCCGAGTTGCTTGATCGCCATGAGTTCGCCGATCTCGCCGTCGACCAGGCGCATCCGTTCGGTCAAGGCGGCGGAGATGCGGTCGAGCCGGGTGGCCGTGTCGGTGATCGCCGCGTCCCACCGGGCGACGCTGTCCTTGGCGCGGTCGGCGCGCGGGCGAAGCAGTTCGGCGTCGGCGACGGTGCGTTCGGCCTCCAATTTCCCGAGCGCGGCGCGGAACTGGGTCAGGTCGGGATCGTCGGGGTTACAGACGATGGCCGAACACAGAGTCTGCACGGCTTCGGTCGCCGAGCGGGAGCGTTCGCGCAGTTTGGCGACGGTGTCGAGGATGGACTGGCCGGCCGGGGTGTCGGAGGCCAGAGCGGCACGGATGGTGCCGCGTTCCGGGCGGGTGAATTGCAGCGCGGCGAACACGGCCTGCCCGGCGCGGGCGGCATCGACCACGGCCAGGGCCCGCGCGTTCTTGTCGAAGGCTTCGAGTGTCGGGGGAATCGCCGCGGCGCCGAGAACGACGCACAGCGCGCCGATGACGACGCGCAGGATCGAGGCAATGGACAGGCGGACATCCGGCATATGGTCGCGTTCCCTTGCAGGTCACGACCATTCAAGCCGAACAGGGTTAATCAGGCGTTAGCGGCGGCGGGATTATTCTTTCAGCCGAAATCGCCGGTCAGTCGCGCGCGCACGACTTCCGGCATCACGGTCATGTGGCCGTAATTCTTATGGCTGAAGCCCAGCACGACCTCCGCCCCCGGACTGCCAAAGGCGGCGATCTGATCCGGGGTGAAGGTGAAGTGAACGAACTGCACGGACGATGCCTTGCCGTCTTCGCGCGTGCGGTCCTGATCGGCTTCCGCGACTCCGGCGATGGTTTCGCCGCCGACGCGGATGAAGGCTGTTTCTTCGATCCCGCCGAGACCGTCGAGCACGCGCTTGCGGCGGAACGGGTCGTCGATTTCGATCATAAAGGTGGCGTTGAGTTCGGATCCGTTGGGGATCAGCGGGTTATAGGCTTCGAGTTCGCCGGGCACCTGTTCCGCGCCGCCCTTTTCGATGTGAACCATTTCCTGCACCTGCAGCCACATGGTTTCCCAGCATTCGAAGTAGAACGTGACGTAGGGGCCGACCTCGACCCGACGTTCCTTCTTGATCGCGCTGATCTTGCGGCGCCAGTCCGGGCGCGTCCGGGCATATTCGGCGGCGGGCAGAATATCGGCTTCGGTCAGTACATGCTTGTTGGCCATGATCGTCTTTCCAATGCGCGAACGTGTGATCGGAACCCGGCGCTCGCTTCCGAGTGCCGGGGGGAAGGGACGCGGTGGATCAGTCGGCGCTGAGGCCGTAGGCGCGTGCCAGCAACTGGACGGGGTGGGTGACCAGTTGCGGCTTCGGTGCGTCGCCGCCGAGTTTTTCAATGCCCTGGGCGATGTGAACACCGGCCAGCGGGCATTCCGACATGACGAACCCCGCGCCGTTCTGCGCCGCCTGGCGCGCGACGGGGCGGCCGACCTTGATGGCGGTGTCGAAATGTTCGGCCTTGAAGCCCCAGGAACCGCCGTGGCCGGAGCAGCGTTCGATCACCTTGACCTGCGCTTCCGGCAGCAGGCGCAGCATTTCGGCGGCCTTTTGTCCCATGTTCTGGGCGCGGGCGTGGCAGGCCATGTGCACGGTCAGGGTGCCGTCGATCTTTTCCAGCCCCGGCGTCAGGCCTTCCTTGCGGGCGATGCCGACGATGTATTCGCTGATGTCGAAGGTCGATTGCGACAGCAGTTTGACCTGCGGATCGTCGGGCAGGATCAGCGGCCATTCGAATTTCAGCATCAGCGCGCAGGACGGCACCAGGGCGATGACGTCGTAACCCTTGTCGATCCAGGGCTTGAGTTCGGCGGCGACGGAGGCGGCGTTGCGGGCGACATCCTCGATCCGGCCTTGTTCAAGCAGCGGCATGCCGCAGCAGCTTGGGTGCACGACCTCGGTTTCCACCCCGTTATGGGCGAGAACGGCGCGCGTTTCCATGCCGACATTGGGCGTGTTGAAGTTCACGAAGCAGGTCGCGTACAGCACGGCCTTGCGACCGAATCCGGGCGCGTCGCGGTTGACGACGGGGGTTGCGGCGGAAAGGTTGACGAAGCTCTGGCCGGCATATTTCGGCAGTTCCGCGTCGGGGTGCAGCCCGGCGGCGGAACGCAGGACGGGTCCGACGCTGGTGTTGCCGCGCGCGGTCGCCCAGTTGGCGACGGGGGCGACAAGGGAGGCGAGGACGCCGTTGCGGTCGGTCGCCGCAAGCTGCTTGTCGGCGAAGGACACGGCGCCCTGCTTCGCTTCCATGGCGCGGTAGCGCAGCATGAGATGCGGGAAATCCAGGTCGAATTCGTGCGGCGGGACATAGGGGCACTTCGTCAGGAAGCACATGTCGCACAGCGTGCAGGCATCGACGACGGATTTGAAATCCTTGGTATCGACGCCGTCGAGTTCCTGAGTCGGGGACTCGTCGACGAGGTCGAACAGGCGCGGGAAGCTGTCGCACAGGTTAAAGCACCGGCGGCAGCCGTGGCAGATGTCGAACACCCGCGTCAGTTCCGCCTCGATCGCTCCGGGGTCGGTGTAGGACGGGTCCTGCCACGCGATCGGGTGCCGGGTGGGCGGTTCCAGGCTGCCTTCTCTCATCTGCGCATACTCTGTGGTTGGTTTGTTTCAGGCGTGTGGGCGCAGTCCCCCTCCCGCATGCGGGAGGGGGTTACGTCGGTCGACGATCAGGCCAGTTCGTTCAGGGCCTTTTGGAACCGTCCGGCATGGGACCGTTCGGCTTTCGCCAGGGTCTCAAACCAATCGGCGATTTCGTCGAAGCCTTCTTCGCGCGCGGTGCGCGCCATGCCCGGGTACATGTCGGTGTACTCGTGCGTCTCACCGGCGACGGCGGCGGCGAGGTTGCTGTTGGTCGGGCCGATCGGCAGACCGGTCGCCGGGTCGCCGGACTCTTCCAGGTATTCCAGATGGCCGTGGGCGTGGCCCGTTTCACCTTCGGCGGTGGAGCGGAACACGGCGGCGACGTCGTTGTAGCCTTCAACGTCGGCCTTCTGGGCGAAATACAGATAGCGGCGGTTGGCCTGAGACTCACCGGCGAAGGCGGCCTTCAGATTGTCTTCCGTCTTGCTTCCCTTGAGCGCTGCCATGGCTCTTCCTTTTCAAATTCTGTGACGAAGATGGAAGTGCACGGCGCGCATCCGGGTGTGTGCCCGCGATCCGTGCCCTGTTCCCCACCTCCAATAGGTTAGGCGCATTGCTCGGTGAATTGAAGTTCGCCGCTTCATGAATTTTTTCGATCATGACGATTGAGCGGGCAAGAGAGCGGGTGACGGTGTTGGTCGTCAGGCGCAAAGCGCCAAAGCCGAGCGCATATGGGCCGGCGGTTCGGCGACGGCGGCGACGGGCGGATCGAGCGGGATGGCGATGGCGCGGGCCAGCAGATGCAGTCTGCCTTCGCCGGCATTGCGGCCGCCGTAATGGGGATCGCCCAGGATCGGACAGCCGAGATGGGCGCAATGGGCGCGGATTTGATGCGTGCGGCCGGTTTTCGGGCGCAGTTCGAGCCAGGACAGCGGGCCTTGCGCGTCGGCGCCGGTGCCCATGACCCGCCACTCCGTGATCGCGGGCAGGCCGGCGGGATCGACGATCATGCGCCATTGGCGGTTGGCGTCTCGGCGCAGCAGCGGGGCATCCAGGGTACCGGCTGGTTCCGCCGGCCCGCCGCGGACGACGGCCCAGTAGGTTTTCGCGACACGGCCCTGCGCGAAGGCCGTCTGCGCTTCGATCAGCGGGGTCTTACGCAAGGCGATCGCGAGGCACCCCGCGGTGTCGGTATCCAGTCGATGCGCGAGCCAAGGGCCGTCGCGGCGGCGGGACAACAGCGGGAACCAATCCTCCACACTGCTGCCGCCCGCCGATCCCGGATGCACGGGCAATCCGGCGGGCTTGTCGAGCACGACGAAGCGCTGGTCCTGAAACAGGATGACGGGCGGGTTCATGCGGGTGGGCGGAATTGGCGGCAACCGTGAGGTCCTTGGCGCCCCTGTTCGATCAGGCCGTCAATCAGCGCATTGGGCTGACCGGCGGAGCCGCATCCGGCGAGCATTACGGTAGGGCCGTCCTTGATACCCGCCATGGCATCGCCCATGGACTGGACGATCTTGCGGTGGGTTCCCACCGGGGGGTGTTGACTTGGGAATGATTTTACGCCGGAGGTGGGGATTGGGGCAAGGTGCGGCAGTTTTGCCGACCGGCCCGCGGGGCGGGTTACTTCCGGGTTGAAGGCGGTGCGGAAATCAACGCGGGCAGTGCAGGATATTTGGTGCCCATGCCGCACTGCCGCGGATCGGTAGCGGACGCATGACGCTCCCAAATTCATCCGGCGTCAGGGTCCGACGTCGTCCAATCCCGACGGGTGCGGGATCGTTGATCTGCACGCCGGTATGGTCGACCCCGGTGATGACGACTGCGTGCATCTGGCGGAAAATCCCGGCGAACCAAAGCGGTCCGTATTGCCGCAACCAGCTTTGCACGCCCATCAGAGTCGGCGCCGTGGGCGGCACATCGACCAGCCCCAACTTACGTGCCAAGCGAGTGATTTCCTCTGTACTCAAGCCATCGTCGAGAAGAACAGCCTGCGCAAGCCCAGGCACTGTGCGGGGGGCGGGATGGGCAATCTCCGTCGTCTGGGTCCGCCCGCGGCGCCAGGAGATGACCATTTCGGCGGAAGCAAACCAACACGACATGTCAAACGCCTGCGGAATCAGTGGGACATTCGGGACATAGTACATTCCGGCGCCTATTGGTCATTTATCCCCGCAAGTTATCGGTCCACCGGATCGGTCGCAAGCTCCCTGGCGGGGGTGGTCGCACCACGCGCTTGACGAGCGGCATGCGGGTGGGGACAGCTTGGGCGAAGCTGATCGGGACGAGGCGCGCATGCGGGGACAGCACGACACGGCAGGCACCAACGCGGCCGCGATCTGGCTGCGCTGGCTGATCGGCGCGCTGGTCGCGTTACTGGTCGTCGGCACGATGGTGTTTGTATTCGACTACAGCGGCGCCTGGCTGCTGGGTTGGGCCGTCGGCATGATCATATCCTCCATGCTGATCCTGTTCGGCGCTCGGCGTTGACCGAGCCGTCGTTCGGCCGGCGGCTGGGTCGTTCGGTCTGGGCCGCGGCGCTGTCGCTGGTGTTTCCGGGTTTGGGGCAGATTTACGCCGGGCTGTGGCGCGGGGGCGCGATCCTGCTGTGCGTCGGCGTCGCGCTGTCGCTGGCGTTGCGCGCGATCACCCTGCTGCTGCCGCCGACCGGCGGCGCAATTGGCGTCGCGGCTGGGGTGATGCTGATCGAACTGGCGCTCGGCGTCGGTTCGGCCGCCATCGCGGTGCGGCACCTGTGGCGTTTGTCCGTCCGCCCGGTCATGCCCTGGCGGCAATCGACCTGGCTGGCCGGCGGCGTGGTCGTCGCGATCGGCATCGCGTCGTCGTGGTGGGACTTCGGCTGGCGAGCCTTTTCGATTTCCTCCGGGTCCGACCTGCCGACGTTGCGGCCGTGCGATCAGGTACTGGCCGACGCGCGCGGCCTGGCCCCGACGCATGGCGACATGATCGTCTTCACGGTCCCGGGGCCGACCGAGACCAACTACATCAAGCGGGTGATCGCGCTGCCCGGAGAGCGCGTGGCGTTGCGCGCGGGGCGGGTCGTGATCGACGGTGCCACGTTGGAACGCGTGGAGGACGGGATGTTCGCCGAACCCGGACAGCGCCGAGCGCAGCCGCAATACCGCGAGACGATGCCGAACGGGACACGGCATCGGATCCTGGTCGCGTCCGATCTGGAACCGGGGGAAACGATGGCGGAGCGGCGGGTGCCGGCGGGGCATGTGTTCGTGCTGGGCGACAATCGCGACAACAGCCTGGACAGCCGCTACCCGGCGATCGGCTTCGTGGCGATCCCGGACGTGGTCGGGATCGCGCGGACGATCCACTGGTCGTGCGACAGGGCGCGTATCCTGCGACCGCTGGACGCGGAGGGGTAGCGGCGGTTGCCTCTCGCCTTTCGGCTGGAATCGGCGTATCTGGCCACGCATAACGCAGACCAGCGCCGGACGTTCCGGTTGAACCAGTAGAGCAAAGTTTGAGCGATTCTCCCGCGGGCCCGCACGGCCCCACCGAAGACCTCCAGCCGGTCACCCTCGAAGAGGAGATGCGCCGCTCGTATCTCGATTACGCCATGAGCGTGATCGTGTCGCGCGCGCTGCCGGATGCGCGCGACGGGCTGAAGCCGGTGCATCGTCGTATTCTGTACGGCATGCACGAGGCCGGATACACGCCGGATAAGCCGTATCGCAAATCGGCCCGCGTGGTCGGCGACGTCATGGGTAAGTATCACCCGCACGGCGATGCCTCGATCTACGACGCCATGGTGCGCATGGCGCAGACGTTCTCGATGCGGCTGCCGCTGATCGACGGTCAGGGCAATTTCGGCTCCGTGGACGGCGATAACCCGGCGGCGATGCGGTATACCGAGGTCCGTCTGGCGAAGGCCTCGGCCTTTTTGCTGGAAGACATCGACAAGGACACGGTCGATTTCCAGGCCAACTACGACGAAAGCGAAAGCGAACCCAAGGTTCTGCCGGCGCGCTTCCCGAATCTGCTGATCAACGGCGGCAACGGCATCGCGGTCGGCATGGCGACCAATATTCCGCCGCATAACCCGTCGGAAATCATCGACGCCACGTTGGCGCTGATCGCCGATCCCGATACGTCGTTGGACGATCTGATGAAGATCGTGCCGGGTCCGGATTTTCCGACCGGCGGCATCATCATCGGTCGGGCGGGCATCCGCAGCGCATTCGAAAGCGGTCGGGAAACGATCACATTGCGCGCAAAGACGGAGTTCGAGGAGATTCGCAAGGATCGCACCGCGATCATCGTCACCGAAATCCCCTATCAGGTGAACAAGAAGACCCTGCTGGAGAAGATCGCCGAACTGGTGCGCGGCAAGATTGTCGAAGGCATCGGGGAAATGCGCGACGAGAGCGATCGGTCCGGCATGCGCATCGTGATGGAGCTGCGGCGCGACGCGACTCCGGAAGTGGTGTTGAACCAGTTGTTCCGCCACACGCAGTTGCAGACGACGTTCGGCATCAACATGCTGGCGCTGGACAACGGCCAGCCGCGCCAGATGGGGCTGAAAGACGCGCTGGAATGCTTCATCCGCTTCCGCGAGGACGTCATCCTGCGGCGCGCGCGGTTCGAGTTGGGGAAGGCGCGCGACCGGGCGCATAATTTGGTCGGCCTGGCCATCGCCGTCGCCAATATCGACGAGGTTATCCGCCTGATCCGTTCCAGCCCGGACGCCGCCACGGCGCGTGTGGCGCTGATGGATCGCGACTGGCCGGCCGAGGATATCGGCGCGCTGCTGGCGCTGATCGACGAACCCGGCAACATCATCACGCCGGAAGGCACGGTGCGCCTGACGGAAGAACAGGCACGCGGCATCCTGGAATTGCGCCTGCAACGCCTGACGGGGCTGGAGCGCGAGAAGATCCAGGCCGACATGGCGGACGTGGCGGAAAAAATTCGCGACCTGCTGGAAATCCTGGGATCGCGCATTCGCCGCATGGAAGTGATGACCGCGGAATTGCAGGAGGTGCGCAAGGAAGTCGCGTCTCCGCGCATGACCGACATCACCGACGCGCCGGCGGACCAGGACGACGAAAGCCTGATCGAGCCCGGCCAGATGGTGGTGACCATCACCCGCGACGGCTTCATCAAGCGCACGACGCTGGAGACCTATCGCGCGCAGAATCGCGGCGGGCGCGGACGATCCGGCGCGTCGACGCGCGGCGACGACATCGTGACGCGGAGCTTCAACGGTCATACCCATCAATGGGTGCTGTTCTTCTCCTCCGGCGGTAAGGCATTCCGCGAGAAGGTCTGGAAGCTGCCGGAAGGCGGGCCCACCGGTAAGGGCCGAGCACTGGTGAATATGCTGCCGGAGCTGGGGACGGATACGATTACGACGGTGTTGCCGCTGCCGCAGGACGAGACTCTGTGGGACACGCTGCATCTGGTGTTCGCCACCGCGTCGGGCAACGTGCGGCGCAATCGGTTGTCGGACTTCCGCAATGTGCGGTCTTCCGGCCTGATCGCGATGAAGCTGGACGAGGGCGATACGCTGATCGGCGTGGCGACCTGCCGCGAAGGCGACGACGTGCTGCTGGCCACGCGGGCCGGGCGTTGCATTCGCTTCCAGTTGACCGACGACACCGTGCGCGTCTTCGCGGGACGCGACAGCTCGGGCGTGCGCGGTATTCGCCTGGGCGGCAAGGACAAGGTCATCAGCCTGTCCGTCCTGCGTCACGTGGACGCGACGATGGACGAGCGCGCGGCCTTCGTGAAGGCGCAGAACGCCAAGCGGCGCGCGGGGGCGGAGGACGAGGTCGAAGCACCGATTGCCGCCGATTCCGACGAGCCAGTGGCCGATGTCGCGCTGAGCGCGGAACGCGTGGCGGAGATGGAAGCCGGGGAAGAAATCCTGCTGACGGTGACCGATACCGGGTATGGCAAGCGGTCCTCGGCCTATGAATACCGGGTGACCGGTCGCGGCGGGCAGGGCATCGCCAACATCACCTTGGCACCGCGCAATGGGCGAGAGGTCGTGGCGACCTTCCCAGTGCGACAGGGCGATGACATTATGCTGGTTACCGATGCCGGCCGCCTGATCCGGGTGCCAGGGGATCAGGTGCGTATCACCGGCCGTCAGGCCATGGGCGTCACCCTGTTCCGGATCAACGCCGGCGAACACGTTACCAGCGTCTTCCCGGTGCTGGACGACGAAACCGACGAAGCAGGCGCGCCCGAAGAAGGCGTGGCCGAGGAAGGAAGCGATGGCCGATAGCGCGCCCAAGCCGAGGATCGGACTTTATCCCGGCACATTCGACCCGATCACCAACGGGCACCTCGATGTCATAGGCCGAGCCGCTCGGCTGATGGACCGATTGGTGGTGGGGGTGGCGATCAATACGGGCAAGGGCCCGATGTTCAGCCTGGACGAGCGCGTGGAGATGGTGCTCTCCGAAACCCGCGCGATCGTCGAGCAGCACGGCACGATCATCGACGTGGTGCCGTTCGACACGCTGTTGATCGATTTCGCCCGCAAGCTGGGCGCGTGCATGATCGTGCGCGGGCTGCGCGCGGTGTCGGACTTCGACTACGAATTTCAGATGGCCGGCATGAATTACCGCATGGCGCCGGATATCGAGACGGTGTTCCTGATGGCCAGCGAGCGGCATCAGTTCATCGCGTCGCGCCTGGTAAAAGAGGTTGCGATTCTGGGCGGCGACATCACATCCTTTGTGCCGTCCATGACATTTGATCGCGTGATGAAGCGCGTTCGCGGCTGATCCGTTTCCACTGATAAAGGGAGGGCGCGATGCGCCGTCGTACGCTGCTCGGCGCTGGACTGGCGCTGCCGATCGTCTTGCCGTCCGCGGGTCATGCCCAGCCCACGACCGACCCGGAGAAGCTGCTGCTGCTGGAGTTGAAGCAGGGCACCGTGACGATCCAGTTGTTCCCCGAGATCGCGCCCAAGCACGTGGCGCAGATCAAGACGCTGGTGCGTCAGGGCTTCTACGACGGCACGCCGTTCCATCGGGTGATCGAGGGGTTCATGGCGCAGGGCGGCGATCCCACCGGCACCGGGACGGGCGGCAGCAAGTTGCCGAACATCCCGGCGGAGTTCAGCCAGCGGCAATTCCTGCGCGGGGTATGCGGCATGGCGCGCAGCCAGGCCCAGGACAGCGCGAACAGCCAGTTCTTCATCATGTTCGCGCCGAACGCGGGATTGAACGGGCAGTACACGATCTGGGGCTCGGTGATCAAAGGCATGGAGCTTGTCGATCAGATCAAGCGCGGCACCGGCGCGAACGGCATGGTGGTCGGCGCGCCCGACCGGATCGTGCGCATGCGCGTTGCCGCCGACGTGAAATAGCCTGAATTTTTTACGGAGCATCCATCCAATGAGCGACACGGCCGATCTGGAAAACACCCTGTATCTCGACATCCCGCACGGGCGCGTGGTGATCGAACTGTTCCCGAAGATCGCCCCGCTGCACGTGGACCAGATCAAGACTCTGGTGCGGCGAGGGTTCTATGACGACACACCGTTCCATCGGGTGATCGAGGGGTTCATGGCGCAGGGCGGCGATCCGACCGGCACCGGGACGGGCGGCAGCGACCTGGACAACATTCGCGCGGAGTTCTCGGACTCGGCGAAGTTCACGCGCGGCACGTGCGGCATGGCGCGCAGCCAGAGCCCGCACAGCGCCAACAGCCAGTTCTTCATCATGTTCGAGCCTGCCCCGCACCTGAACGGCCAGTACACGATCTGGGGCCAGGTGACGTCGGGTATGGAGTTCGTGGACAAGCTGAAGCGCGGCAGCGGCGGTGGCGGCACGGTTTCCAACCCGGACCGGATCGTTAAGTTTCAGGTCGCGGCTGACGTAAAATAGCAGGATTGCGTTTCAGCGCCGCTTCTTCCGCTTGACCGGCGGCGCTGGATCGCGTTCAAGACGCCTCCCGGCTTTGCCGGAGGTTGGTGAGAGCCTGTAGCTCAGTCGGTAGAGCACGAGACTTTTAATCTTGGGGTCGTGGGTTCGAATCCCACCGGGCTCACCAAGGACCTTTTCCTGAAGCGTTATGGGGTGGACGACGCCGGTACCGGGTGGTGACGGGCGGGGATGGATCGTGCCATAGTTGGGGCGTAGGTCTTGCGCAGCAGGTGGGTCGGTATGTCTGAAACGGCAGTCACGGTTTCCGACAAAAATACGCTGGTAGTTTTGCTTGCGTTGGAATTGATCGATTTAGAGAAAGACGTTGAAGATATAGTGCGCCGCTTGCGCGATGCGACCGATCGGAAGGAACGCTCCGTACGGATTCTGTTACGAATTGCCAATACGGCGGGGGTTACTGGAACCCCAAACGCTTTCGAGAAGCAGGTTGCAGTAGCACATGGTTTACTTGCTACGGGAGTGCCTGCACAGGTGATCCTGGCCTCGTCCGAGGGCGAATTTGAGACCGACTGCCTCACAGTTAGAATGCCACCTGGCGGCGACGTCGATGAACTGGCGTTGGCGCTTTCCGACGTCGTATTCGTCGACCCAATCGCTCATGGCAGTCCACTTGCGGTTCAGGCAAAAAAATCAGGGAAAATTGTCATTGAGCCCGGCAATCACCTACCGCAGTTGCACGATACGCAGAGTATCAGTGAGGGGCTTGATCCGTATAACGGCACCAAGGTGAGGATCGGCAGCCGAATTTTCGGTCGCTTTCAATTGCTGATGGAAGGGATACTGTCGTTTGACGGCTCAGGGCCCAAAGGGTTTCGCGGGGGTATTCAGCGACTTTGCAACGATGTAAAACGGAGTTGGAGCAGCTTTGACGGCTTTCCAGCGCCATCAGATGATTGTCGGTCGCCAGATGAAAGGTCATTCGATGAAGCATCACCAATCGTAAGATGCTTCAAAGCTCTTGACCGAAGTGCGGTCTACGGTTCCTTTTTGCATCGTGATGCGATATGGGCGTCTGTACTTTTTGCCGGAAGTGCCGTGTTGGCAGCCATCGCCGGTACCCTAAGCAATGATCACCGACTGGCATTCGTGGAAGCGGTATTTTTGATTGCATTTGCATCATTAAGTTTTTGGGTTCGTTATACAAAACTGGAAGAGCGATGGTCTGCGTGCCGAGAGGGAGCAGAACAACTTAGAATTATTCGACTATGCTTGCCCCTGATGATCGCAACAAAATGTATAACGTCTGCGGACACGCCTTCGAGTGTGCACCGCGAGACGCCTTCTTTGCGATTGAGACGCAATGTGGTCGATGAGGTAAAGCGGGCAGTTCGGGAACACGGTCTCCCGACGCTGCGACAATGCGCATCCGCGAAGAGCGCGGCGCGCTGGGTACGTTACGTTGTGAGGGATCAGCTAACTTACTCCAGGGGTGCTCATATTCGCCTGGAGCGGAGAGAGCACAGAATGAGGTGGTTCACAGGGTTCCTCCTGGCGGCGGCCATAGTAGCCGTGGCTAGCCCACCTTATTCATCGCATGCCAGGGATTCGTTGGCGGGCGTAGCGTAATCGTCTGATTTGATGCAGAGATTTGGGTGTCGAGACCAACATCTGCCGAATCGGACGGTGCCACACCCGCCATGGTCGAAAATACTCCACTGCCGT
>CANJLW010000055.1 GCA_947475245.1 Acetobacteraceae bacterium
CTCCCCCAGCCGGTTCGTCGCGTGCAGCAACAGGGCGAGGTTGTTGAGGCGGATCGCCACATCCCGATGCTCGGCGCCGTAGCTGGCCTCGTCGATTGCGAGAGCGCGGCGCATCAACGGTTCCGCCTCTCCCAGCCGGTTCGTGGTTCTCAACAACTCACCGAGGTTGTTGAGGTGGACGGCGAGGTCCGGGTGGTCCTTGCCCCGGCTGGCCTCGGTCAGCGCCAGCGCCCCGCGTGACATGCGTTCCGCCCGGTCGTAGCGGGCTTTGACCTGGAACAGCACGCCGAGCGCATCCATCAGCCGCGCGGTCGGATCCGCGATCCCCGCCTCCCGCGCGGCCAGCGCCACCGCTTCCGCGTGTTCGGCCAGAGGGTCCAGGCGGGGCCAGGTCCGCACGTCCTGCGGGTCGCCGGTGAAGGCGGCATTCACCCAGCCCAGCGCCTGTTCCAGCGCCATGCGCGCGAGGTCGGGGGACCGCCAGCGTCGCGGCAGGAACCGCCGCCACAGGGACCGGGGCGCATCCGCCGCCAAAGCCCGCCGCGTTACATCCTGGACCAGACGGTGGATGGTGAAATTTTGCGCCTCGGCATTGCGCGTGACCAACGAAAACGCCGCGAGGTTTGCCAGCGCCGTGCGCATATCGATCGGCGGGGCGGTCGGCACGGCAATTTCGAGCAGGCTCATCGGGATGGCATCCGGCTCCGGCGCCAGGAAGGACAGCCAGCCGAGCAGACGTTTCGCGGATGGGGTGAGTTGGTCGAAGGAGGTTTTCCAGGTTTCCGCCACCGCGTGATGATAGCCGGCCGGGGTGGAGTCCTGCCAATGGCGCACCGAATCGCGCGCGTCGCGCCAAAGGGCGCGATAGGCGGTGAAGCCGATCGCCAAATGCTGCATCGTCGCGCCGGCCATTTCGAGCGCCAGCGCCAGTTGGCCGAGTTCCTGCGCGACGGCGCGGGCCTGAGTTTCGTCATCACTCGCCTTGGGGCGGTGGGCATCGGTGCGTTCCAGCAGAAACGCCGCAGCGTGGTTCAAGGACAGCACATCGAGAGGGAGGGGTATGATTTTCTGACCGGAAAAATCGGTCAGGCGAGAGGTCAGCACGACATGGCCATCGCGCAGGCGGCCGAGTTTGGCGCACACGGCGGTCAGGGCGTCCGGCGTGTCGACGTTGTCGAGGATCAGGAACCAGCCGGGGTTGCGTTGCAGCCAGGCCAACGCGGCCTCCACCTGCGTATCCGCATCGGCGGTGGCGTATTGGGTCAGCAACATCGGGCCGATCAGATTGGCCAGACCGGTTGTCAGTGCCTCCGGCGTTTCGGCGTTCACGAACAGCAGGGCGGTATAGTCCTCGGCATGCGCGTGGGCGTATTCGATGGCGGCGCGGGTCTTGCCGATGCCGCCCAGGCCGTGCAGCGCCTGGATGCCGATAACGCCGCCGTCCAGACCGGCGCGGAGGTCGCGCAGGAACTCGTCGCGGCCTTTGAACAGCGTCCCGAGGCTGGCGTAGGGCAGCGTGTTGGGCTTATGCGCGATCGAACCCGCGGTCAGATACGGATCGCGCAGCACCAGACGAGCGAGGTTGTCGTAGGAGGTGAAGGGCGTGCGGCGAACCCCCGCAGTTTCGAGGTAGCCAATGAACGCCGCTTGCAGGGTCGGCACATCTTCGCCGGTCGGAGGGGTAACGCGTTCGGCGGTCGGGTCCGCACGGTAGACGGGGCAATGGATCTTGTAATGACGCGCGAAGAAAAATTCCCACTGGGTGTAGGATGCCTCCGTCACGCCCGCCGGCAGCATGGCGCGGAACGCGTCGGTCACTTCTGCCGGCTGGGGGCAAGTGCCGCTGCGCTCACCGACAATGCAAACAACTGCCTGGCATTCCCGGACGATGTCGTGAAGCAGCTTCAGCAGCGTGTCCGCCCCGGGCCGGTCGGTAAACATTTCCTGCCACTGCACATCGAGGCCGAGCGCGGTCAGATCGATCGCGAGCGGCACGCGCGCCGGCCCGAACTCCCCGCTGACCATCGAAAGAAAGACCTTGGGCTTATCCAACGCTGCCGCCTTATTACGAGCGAAACGGAGGGTCGCACGGTTCGCCGGCGGGCGGAAGCGACGGTGCGTCGGGGCGGGGACACAATCCAGGACTTGGGACGTTGTTCGGCGGAGAGCGGCTGACTCTTCCTCCGTGAAACTCCGCGCAAACACCGTGAAACTCCCCAATAATCCAAAGTCCTTGCGACAGTTCCAGACGCTGAAGCGCTACGCGAAAATTCGAGGCGACGTTGATCCGCATTCTGACGCCGGTGGGTTGCCGGATGGCACAACCGGCGGCGTGTCGGGCCAACCGAGGGAAGCGGCGGCGAAGACGCAGGATTTTTTGGGAGTTTCACGGTGTTTGCACGGAGTTTCACGGAAGAAGGACAAACCGCTTCCCCCCGCGGGACTCCCCAATAATCGAAAAATTCGTGCGACCATTCCAGTCGCTAAAGCGTGGCGCGAGAACACCCTCCTATTTCGTTTCGTAGAGGGCGAACAAAGGATTGGCGGGAACTTGTCCCCGCTCCGCGCTCCGAAATTTACGCCATCTTAACCCACGACAACGATCATCCTCCCATGACCCTGACGCACGACCACGCTTTGACCCACCGCATTATCGGCCTTGCCATGCGCGTGCATACCCGGCTGGGTCCCGGACTGCTGGAAACCGCCTATGAGCGATGTCTGTGTTACGAATTCCAACGCGAAGGCCTGCCGTTCCGGCGTCAGGTCGACCTACCCCTGACGTACGACGACCTACACCTCGACCGCGCCTATCGCGCCGATTTAATTATCTCTGATACGGTTTTACTTGAAGTCAAATCCGTCGCGACCCTGTTGCCGCTGCACGAGGCGCAGCTTCTGACCTATCTGCGCATGAGCCGATGCGCCGTCGCCCTGTTGGTGAACTTCAACGTCCTCTCGCTCAAGGACGGACTCCGCCGCCGAACTCGATAACATCCCCCCTCTTGCGTCCGAGCCGCCGAAGCAGTCCTCTCCCCGGCCGATGACCACGCTCGCATCCAATGTCATGCACTTCGCGCGCCTGCTGCGTCGCGCCGGCCTGCCGGTGGGACCGGCGGAGGCGATCGCCGCGCAGACGGCACTGACCCATATCGACCTCGCCTCGAAGACCGAGGCGCGGACGGCCTTGCGCACCGCCATGATCCATAAGCGCGAACATGCGGAGGTCTTCGATCAGGCCTTCGCCCTGTTCTGGCGCGATCCGACCGCCGCCGAACAGGCCGCCGCGATGGCGCTGCTGGAAGCGCAGAAAACCACGAAGATGGAGCGTCCGCCGCCGACCTCTCGCCGCGTCGCGGAGGCGTTCGCCAACCCCAACCGCCCGAAGCCGAAACCGGAGGACGAGCCGCCGGTGCAGGACGCGGTCATGACGGTGTCGGACCAGGAACGCCTGCAACAGATGGATTTCGAGGCGATGGGCGCCGACGAAATCGCCGCCGCCAAACGCGAAATTCGCCGCCTGACGCTGCCGTTGGACGAACGCCGGACGCGGCGCAAGAGGCCCGATCCGCTGGGATCGATCGTCGATCTGAAGCGCACGATTCGCGCCAGCCTGCGTCAGGGCGGCGAAATCGTCTCGATCGCGCGTGCCCGCCGGGTGACGCGCACGCCGCCGCTGGTCGTGCTGTGCGATATTTCCGGCTCGATGGGTCGTTACGCGCAAATCCTGCTGCACTTCCTGCACGCGGTGGCGAACGATCGCGATCGGGTCCACGTGTTCCTGTTCGGCACGCGCCTGTCCAATGTCTCCCGCCATTTGCGCGCGCGCGATCCGGAAGTCGCGTTCCAGATGGTCTCGCACATCGTGCCCGACTGGTCCGGCGGCACGCGGATCGGCGAAGCGGTGGCGGGCTTTAACCGGCTGTGGTCCAAGCGCGTGCTGGGCCAGGGCGCGGTGGTCCTGCTGATCACCGACGGTTTGGACCGCGACGGCGCGGTCGGGCTGGCGGAAAACATGGATCGGTTGCATCGATCCTGCACAAGGCTGATATGGCTGAACCCGCTCTTGCGCTGGAGCGGGTTCGAGCCAAAATCGCAGGGCATCCGCGCGATGCTGCCGCATGTGGACGAGTTTCGTCCCGTGCATAACCTGGCCAGCCTGCGCGCGCTGGTCGAAGTGTTGTCCCGCCCGGCCGTTCGGTCGGCGCGCGGTCCCGAAAGGAAACCGTCATGAGCCAACCTCTTGGTGAAGTCGAAGACGTACTGAGCACCGCCGCCGCCTGGCGGGCCGCCGGCGAACTGGTCGCGGTCGCCACCGTGACGGAAACCTGGGGCAGCTCCCCTCGCCCGGCCGGCAGCCAGTTGGCGGTGACGAAGTCCGGGCGCATGGCGGGGTCTGTGTCGGGCGGCTGCATCGAAGGCGCGGTGGCCGAAGCGGCGATGAAGACCATCGAAAGCGGTGTCCCGCAATTGCTCGATTTCGGCGTGACGCACGAACGCGCGTGGGAAGTGGGCCTCGCCTGCGGCGGCAAGGTCAAAGTGTTCGTGGAGAAACTGTCTTGAACCAGGAGATTCTGGCCGCGCTGGAACAGGCCCGCGCCGCAAAGCGCCCGGTCGTGCTGGCGACCGCCCTGCCCGGTGGCGAACAGCGTCTGTTGCCCGACCCGCAGGCGCCGGCGGCGTTGAACGAGGCCGCGGAAGCGGTGCTGCAATCCGACGAAAGCGGCACCCATAAGATCGACGGGCAGGATTGGTTCCTCCACGCCTATAACCCGCCGCTGCGCCTGATCGTGGTCGGCGCGGTGCATATCGCCCAGGCGCTGGCGCCCTTCGCGACGCAATGCGGCTTCGCGGTCACGGTGGTCGATCCGCGCCGGTCGTTTGCCTCCGACGAGCGTTTCCCGAATGTCGCGATTTCCAACGAATGGCCGGACGAGGCGATGGAAGCCTTCGCGCCGGACAGCCGCACCGCCGTCGTGACGCTGACGCACGACCCGAAGCTGGACGATCCCGCGCTGGATCGGGCACTGAAATCCAACGCCTTCTACATCGGCGCCCTCGGTTCCCGCCGCACCCACGCCGCTCGGCTTAAGCGCCTGCGCGAGCTGGGTCATGGCGAGGAAGCCCTGGCGCGCATCCGCGGGCCGGTCGGGCTGAATATCGAAGCGGTGACGGCACCGGAAATCGGCCTGTCGGTGATCGCGGAAATCGTGGCCGTGCGCCGCAACGCGCCGCTGCCGCCAAAGACTCCGGCATGAAGGCCGGTTCATGAAGTTCGGCCCCGCCCCGCTGGAAGAAGCGCGCGGCGCCATCATGGCGCACAGCCAGCGGGTCGGCGACAAGATGATCCGCAAAGGCGCGCTGCTCGACGATGCGGCGATCGCGCTGCTGCGCTCGGTCGGACGCAGCGAGGTCATCTGCGCGCGCCTTGAACCCGGGGACGTGCCGGAAGATATCGCTGCCGATCGCTTGGCCACGCCGCTGGTCTCGCCGCTGATTGCGCGCTCTCGCGCCGGCACCGGACGGGTCAATCTGGCGGCCGAAGTGCCGGGGCTGCTGCGGGTCGACACCGCGCGGATCGATCGGCTGAACACGATCGATGAGGCGCTGACGATCGGCACCCTGCCGGATTACGCGGTGGTGGCCCCACGCGATCTGGTCGCGACGATCAAGATTGTGCCGTTTTCCGTGCCGGGCAATGTGCTGTCGGTGGCGGAGGCTTTGGCGCGTCAGGTGGCCTCCCCGCTGACGCTGCATCCGTTCCGGCACATGCGGGTCGGGCTGGTGGTGACCGAACTGCCGGGGTTGAAGGAAAGCACGACCGACAAGACGATCCAGATCACCGAGGCGCGGGTGAGCCAATTGACCGGCTCGTTGCTGCCCGCGGTGCGCTGCGCGCATGACGAAGACGCTGTGGCGCGCGCGCTGGAATCATTGCTGGCCGACGGTGCCGAATTGCTGCTGGTGATCGGCGCGTCCGCCGTCGTGGATCGGCGCGATGTCGGGCCTATGGGGATCGTGAAGGCCGGCGGGGAAATCGTGCATTTCGGCATGCCGGTAGACCCCGGCAACCTGATTTGCCTGGGGCGCATCGGCGCGATCCCGGCGCTGGTGCTGCCGGGCTGCGCGCGCAGCCCCAAGCTGAACGGTATCGATTTCGTATTGACCCGACTGTTCGCCGGGCTGAAGGTCACCGGCGCGGACCTGATGAAGATGGGCGTCGGCGGACTGTTAAAGGAAATCGATACCCGGCCTCTGCCGCGCGAGAAGGCACCGGCGACGCCGCGTTCCGGCGCCGCGCCCCGCACCTCTCCCACCATCGCGGCAATCGTGATGGGGGCCGGACGGTCGCGGCGGATGGCACCGCATAACAAGCTGCTGGTGACGGACAAGGCCGGCAAGCCGATGATCGCGCGGGTCGTGGATAACGTGCTGTCGTCCAACGCGCGTCCGATCCTGGTGGTGACCGGGCATCAGGCGGAACATGTGGAAACCGCCCTCGGCGGGCGTCCGGTTCGCTATGTGCACGCGCCCGACTATGCGGAAGGGTTGTCCGCAAGCCTGAAGGCCGGGATCGCCGCGGTGCCGCCCGAATGCTCCGCCGCCATCGTGTGTCTCGGCGACATGCCGCTGGTGACGGGGCGGATGATCGATCGCTTGCTGGCCGCCTACGATCCGGAAGAAGGGCGGTTGATCGTGCTGCCGACATTCCGCGGCAAACAGGGCAATCCGATGCTGTGGGATCGGCGCTACTTCGCGGAAATTCTGGCGATCACCGGCGATTCCGGGGCGCGGTTTCTGATCGGTAAACACGCCGAGGCGGTGGCGGAGGTCGAAATGGCCGACGACGGGGTGCTGCGCGATTTCGACACCACGGAAAGCCTGACCACATTGCCGCCGAAGATGCGACCCGAGGGGATGTAGGCCGCCATATCCCGGGGATGTAACAAGGCACGGTGCCATGCCCATTTGTGAAAACGACCCCTGGCGGTTGCAGTATTTCGAGAACATTCCCTGCCCTCGGGATGTCGTCATTTCGACCGAAGACCAGGATTCCTGGGCCTGGTATCCGGCCCATCGTTGGATCTACGACAAGATGGCGGTCGCGCTGTCGCAGGGGCTGGATGCCGCGCCGCACGGGGTGATGCCGCCGGCATTTCCGGTGTTCTCGAAGCCGATCACCAATCTGCGCGGCATGGGGATCGGCAGCCGGATCATCGCCTCGGCCGAGGAATACGCCACCTGCCAGACCGCCGGGCATTTCTGGTGCACCTTGTTGACCGGGCGCCATGTCAGCAGCGACGTCGCCCTGGTGGACGGCGTGCCGCGCTGGTGGCGGCATACAACGGGAACCGCCGGTTCGGCGGGAACCTTCGATTACTGGACCGTCCATGCGGAGCCGATGGCGGAGATCGAGGACTGGTGCGGCGCCTGGGCGAGCAAGCATCTGTCCGGCTATACCGGCATGGCGAATTTCGAAACCATCGGCGGGCGCATCATCGAAGCTCATCTCCGTTTCGCCGATCAATGGCCGGACCTGTATGGCCCCGGCTGGATCGAGGCGATGATCCGGCTCTATGCCTCCGGCACCTGGGATTATGCCGATAGCGGACGCTCCGACGGCTACAGCGTCGTGCTGTTCGCGCCGCATGGGCGGCGTTATCGCCATCCGTCGCCCCAGGTCGTGGACGCCGTGCGCGCGATGGACGGCGTATCGAGCGTGCAGATCACCTTTCACGAGGACAAAGACCCCGCGCTGCACGCGATGCCGCCGGGAGGGTTTCGGCTGGCGATCGTGAACGCGACGTCGCTGGATGCCGGACGCGCCGGGCGGGCGCGCCTGCGGCGGGCCATGGTCGGTTAAGCATTCCTTAACCGACGCGTGCGAAGATGCCTGCCCGTTCATGGTGGAAACCGGAGAGTTGACTGCCCCGCTTCGCCGCCTGGATCGCTTGCGCAGCGATATCGATCTGGCAGACCGTCTCCGTCGCCCGGGCCGAGGAGTGGAAACTCGCGACCTGGAACCTGAACTGGTTGGTCACGCGCGGGCAATTCCTGCCGGCGGACGTGAAACCGCGCTCCGACGACGATTTCGCGCGATTGCGCGCCTATGCCCTGGAACTCGACGCCGATGTCGTTGCCCTGCAGGAAATCGAGCACCGCGACGCCGCGCATCGCGTGTTTCCGACCGATCGCTATTCCATCCATTTGGCCCCCGACCGGGTCACGCAGCGCGTCGGAATAGCAGTCCGGCGCGGCATCGCCTATCGGATCAACCCGGATGTGACGGCGATCGCGCTCGATCCCGAACACCGTCTGCGCAGCGGGGTGGACGTCACGCTGACGCTGGGATCGCGGGCGCTGCGCCTGCTTGCGGTGCATCTGAAACAGGGGTGCCAACACCAACCGTTGCGCAACACCGCCAGCCGTTCGTGCCTGACGCTGCTCGATCAGGGGGCCGCCATCGCCGCCTGGATCGCCGAGCGGGTCGATGAGGGGGCGGCGTTTGCCGTCGTCGGCGATTTCAACCGTGAAATGGACCGGCGCGACGCCTTCCTGGATCGGTTGCGCCAGGCCGCCCCGCTGGATCGCGCGACGGAGAACCGCGCCAGCCCGTGCTGGGGGGCGGAGGCGTTCATCGACCACATCCTGATCGGCGGGGCCGCGCGCGACTGGCTGCGCCCGGACTCCCTGCGGGTCATGACCTATCGAGAGAGCGGTTCGGCTTGGAAACAGCGCCTGTCCGACCATTGTCCGGTGTCTGTGCGGTTCGCGATCCCGAATTGATCTGGTAGAGAAAGCCCAAAGACCGGTCCGGGCAGGCAGACATGCGGATTTCGCGCGGGAAAACCCCGATATGCGCGCGTAATCAAGCGTCTGCGCTTGACCAAAGAGCAGATCGTTCGTAAGCGAACGATCAACGACGAGGATACAGCATTGACCGATACGCCGGCCCAGAATGTTCCGTTCCAGCTTGAATATCACGTCGGTTTCCTGCTGCGCCGAGCGTATCAGAGGCATGCATCGATTTTTTTGGAGTCGTCGACGAGCCATGGTTTGACGCCGACGCAGTTTGCCGCCCTGCATAAGACGGTCGCGCTGGGGCGTACGACGCAGAACCATCTTGGGCGCTGCGTTGCGATGGACCCGGCGACGATTCAGGGCGTGGTGCGCCGACTGATCGCGCGCGGTCTGATCGCGGCGGCGGCCGATCCGATGGATCGGCGCACGGTTGTGCTGACCCCGACGGAAGCCGGCGTCGCGCTGTCGGAGCAGGCCGCGACAACGGCCCGTCTGGCCCACGACGCCGCGCTGGCAAACCTGTCGAACGACGAGCGCGCGACCCTGCTTACCCTACTGCGCAAGATGGCCTGAGAGTCCGATGACAACTTCCCTGGGTTTCGGCTTCGATTTCCCCGCGCTGGCCGATCGCGACGGTCTGGCGCGGTTGGACGGTGTGTTCCTCGCGGAACTGGCCTTGGCGGACGCCGACCTGCATCTCCGCCTCCTCGGCGCGCGGGCGGCACCGGATGGGCTGACGACCAAGGACGAAAGCGACCTGATCGTCGCCATGGGACCGCATCTGGACCGCTTCGTCGCGACATTGTTCGGGATCGAGGCGGAAACCGATGCGCTGCTGGCCGAAACGCTGGCGTTAGACCCGGTGCATGCCTGCAAGCGCCTGTTCGTGCAGCGTCAGGCCGTCAAAAAATACGCCGACCCCCATGGTTTCGACGGCTCGGCTTTGCGCGCGGCGCTGGAGGTCCGGTTCGGCGCGGCGTTGACCGAAGCGCGCTTCGCAACCGAAGTCGCGGCCTGGGAAGCGGCGGGCAACGCCGAAGCGCTGGACGAGGCGCTGCGTTACGCCGCCTGGGCCACATTGACCGAGGCCGGGCGCACCGCCCATCGCGGTGGAACCCTGTTCCGGGTGCCGCATCGGGTCGATCCCGCCCGTTTGGTGCCGGTCGAAACCATCGTGCGCGACGGCGTGACGATGCTGCGCCTGCCGGAGCATGAATGGCGGCACCGCGAGGGCTTCGCGTTGACCGATCCGGGCATGGGCACGCAGGGCGCGCTTGACCAGATCAACTACTGCATCTGGTGCCACGTGCAGGGCAAGGATTCCTGCAGCAAGGGATTGAAGGATCGCAAGACCGGCGGATTCCAGGCGTCTCCGTTCGGGGTCACCCTGGCGGGCTGTCCGCTGGACGAGAAGATCAGCGAAATGCACATGTTGCGCGCGCAGGGCAGCGTGCTGGGTGCCTTCGCGACCATCGCCATCGACAATCCCATGATGGCGGCGACCGGCCATCGCATCTGTAACGACTGCATGAAGGCCTGCATCTATCAGAAGCAGGAACCGGTCGATATTCCGCAGGCGGAATCGAACATCCTGCGCGACGTGCTGGCGCTGCCCTGGGGATTCGAGATTTACGCGCTGCTGACCCGGTGGAACCCGCTGGATATCCGCCGCCCGCTGCCGCGCCCCGACGCCGGGCGCAAAGTGCTGGTGGTGGGACTGGGACCGGCCGGGTTCACCCTGGCGCATCACCTGATGAACGACGGCCACACCGTCGTCGCCGTCGACGGCCTAAAGATCGAGCCGCTGGGCTTTGACGCCGCCGCCCCGGTCCGTGACGTGGAGACGCTGTTCGAGAACCTCGACGACCGAGTCATGGCCGGATTCGGCGGCGTCGCGGAGTACGGCATCACCGTGCGCTGGAACAAGAACTACCTGAAGCTGGTGCGGCTGCTGCTGGAGCGTCGCGCGGCATTCGCCCATTTCGGCGGCGTGCGGTTCGGCGGCGGCGCGACGCTGTCGATCGACGACGCCTGGGCGATGGGGTTCGATCACATCGCGCTGTGCATGGGCGCGGGGCGCCCGACGGTGCTGGACATTCCGAACGGGCTGGCGCGCGGGGTGCGACAGGCGTCGGACTTCCTGATGGCATTGCAACTGACCGGGGCGGCGAAAAGTGCGTCCATCGCCAATCTGCAACTGCGCCTGCCCGTGGTGGTGATCGGCGGCGGGTTGACGGCGATCGATACCGCGACGGAAAGCCTGGCCTATTACGTGCGGCAGGTGGAAAAATTCGCGCTGCGCTACGGCACTTTGGTCGCTGAACGCGGGGAGGCCGCCGTGCGCGCCCGTTGGTCGGCCGAGGAAGCCGAAATCGCCGAGGAATTCCTGGCCCACGCGGCGGCCATCGCCGCGGAACGGGCGCTGGCCGAATGCGAAAATCGGGAACCCGCTTTGGCGCGCCTGCTGGAATCCTGGGGCGGCGCGACGCTGGCCTATCGGCGTAAGCTGACCGACAGCCCATCCTATACCCTGAACCACGAAGAAGTGGCCAAGGCGATGGAAGAGGCCGTTCGCTTCGCGGAGGGGCTGACTCCCAAGGCGGTGGAAACCGACCGCTTCGGCCACGCCGCCGGTCTGCGCGTCACGCGGGCCGACGGGTCGGAAGTCACCCTGCCCGCGCGCGCAATCCTGGTCGCCGCCGGCACGCAGCCGAACACCATCCTGGCGCGCGAGGACGGGCGGATCGAGTTGGACGGGCGCTATTTTCAGGCGGTGGACGAGACCGGCGCGAAAGTGACGCCGGTGCGCGGGATGGCGAAACCGGATATCGCGCAGGTGCTTATGCATCGGGCGGAGAACGGACGCTTCATCAGTTTCTTCGGCGATCTGCACCCCAGCTTCTTCGGCAACGTCGTCAAGGCGATGGGCGGGGCCAAGCGGGGCTATCCCGTTGTGTCGCGGGCGCTGGCAGCGGTGGATGCCTCGGCAATCTCGGGGATCGACCTGATCGCCCAGTGCCGCGACGCGTTCCAGGCGCGGGTCCATGCGGTAAACCGTCTGACGCCGACGATCGTCGAAGTCGTGCTGCGCGCGCCGGCCGCCGCGCGCGCCTTCCGGCCCGGGCAGTTCTATCGCCTGCAAAATTACGAGGTCCTGGCACCGCGCCTGACGGAAGCCGGCCTCGGCACGACGATCCTGAACATGGAAGGTCTGGCGATGACCGGAGCCTGGACCGACCAGGCACAGGGTCTGGTCAGCGTCATCGCCCTTGAAATGGGCGGCAGTTCCGACCTCTGCGCTCGGCTCAAAATCGGCGAACCGGTGGTGCTGATGGGACCGACCGGCATGCCGACGGAAATCCACGCGAATACCACCGTCGCGCTGGTCGGCGGCGGCCTGGGTAACGCTGTGCTGTTCTCCATCGGCGCGGCGACGCGTTCGGCGGGTTCGAAGGTGGTCTATTTCGCCGGCTACAAGGCACTGCGCGATCGTTACAAGGTCGAGGAGATCGAGCGCGCCGCCGACGTCATCGTCTGGTGCTGCGACGAGGCACCGGGTTTCGTCTCGTCGCGTCCGCAGGACCGCAGCTTCGTCGGCAATATCGTGCAGGCAATGGTGGCCTATGGCTCCGGCGCCCTCGGCGAGCAGGTGGTGAGGCTGGCCGATGCCGAACATATCATTGCGATCGGTTCCGACCGGATGATGCAGGCGGTGGGTTCGGCGCGGCACGGCGTGCTGAAGCCCTGGCTGCGCGCGGAGCATACGGCAATCGGCTCCATCAACTCCCCCATGCAATGCATGATGAAGGAGGTGTGCGCGCAGTGCCTGCAACCGCAGATCGACCCGGTGACGGGGGAGCGATCGGTGGTGTTCTCGTGCTTCAATCAGGATCAGGCGTTGGATCGGGTGGATTTCCCGGCACTGCACGAACGATTGGGACAGAACGGGGTGCAGGAGAAGCTGACGGCGCAATGGATCGACCGGACATTGCGCGGGTTGGGATTGCGGAAGACTGTCGCGGTCTGATCGCGGGATGTCGGCCGGCGTCTCGCGGTCGACACGCCTTTCACGCTCGTCTCCACCGTTTTCCGACGCAAGGACCCTGACATGACGCTCCCCATCGGCCCGGAGGTCGATACCGCGCCGCGCCCCCTGCCCTCTCGGTCCGCGATTCGTGGGCAGTATGCGGTGCTGGAACCGTTGCACCGACGCCATTGCGCCGAACTCTGGCAGGCCGCGCAGGGGGCGGATCAGAGTTGGACCTATATGGGATACGGGCCGTTCGCGTCCGCCGCCTCGCTGACCCAGCGTATCGACGAGATGACGACGGCGCAGGATCAGATCACCTGGGCGGTGCGGCCGGTGGCGACGGGCGTGGCATCGGGATGGGTGTCGCTGATGGACATCCAACCGCGACATGCCTCGATCGAGATCGGCAATATCTGGTTCAGCCCGGGCATGCAGCGCACTCGGGCGGCGACGGAAGCGATGTTCATGCCGCTGCGTCTGGCGGCGGACGAGCTTGGATATCGACGGCTGGTGTGGAAATGCAACGCGCTGAACGCGCCATCCAAGCGTGCCGCGGAGCGGCTGGGTTTCACCTATGAAGGCCGCCACCGCATGCATTGGGTCGTCAAGGGACGGCAGCGCGACACCGATTGGTACAGCATCGTCGGCGACGAATGGCCGGCGTGTCGGGATGCGTTGCTGACCTGGCTGCATCCCGACAACTTCGCCGTCGATGGGACGGCGAAGCGAGGTCCGGCGGAGATCAGGGGCGCAATCAGTCCCTGACGATCGGGCAGGTATCGTCCTTCGCCCAGTCGGCGAAGCTGAGGTAATAGACCCGCACATCGGCGAAGCCGGCGCGCACCGCCGCCGCCGCGCCGAACGCGGCGCGTCCGCCGCCCTCGCAATGCGTCACGATGTGATCGCCCGGCTGGAAGCCCGCCTGATCCAGCATGGCGCGCAGGACCGGGACCGGTTTGACGTGCCCGTTGTCCATCAGATCGACGTGAGAGATATGCCGAGCACCGGGGAGATGACCGCCGCGGGCGTTTTTGCGGGGGTCTTCGCCGGTGAATTCGGGACGCGTGCGGGTATCGAAGACGTGCGCGTCGCCGTTCAACTGGGTCTTCAGCGTGGCGCGATCCACCAGCCCGACGCCGCCCGCGCGCGGCCCAACCTTGAAGCCGGTGCCGGGACCGATGCCGGTCGGGAGCGTCGCGCCGGCGATGGCGGGCCAACCGCCGTCCAGGATCACCGCGCGCGCGCCGTAATACTGAAGGATGAACCAAACGCGCGCGGCATTGGTCATCGCGCCGGTGTCGTAGACGACGGCGACGGCGCTGTCGTCTACGCCGAGATCGGCCAGCGTCGCCTCCCAATGCGCGGTGTTCTCAAACCCCGTGGCGGCTGTCTTGGCGGCTGCATCCCAGGCATCGGACGGGGCACGTATTGCGCCGGGGGCATGTCCGGCGGCAAAGGAGGCGGCATCGCGGGCGTCGAAGTAGCGAATGGGACCAAGGCCGGCGAGATCGGCGACGGCGACAAATGGATCGGTCGGCATGGCGGTTCCTTTTTGGGGTTTTGTTGTCAGGTAACGCCTCGGTTCAGCGAGAACGCGTGTCGAGCGGGACACTCACGTTGCATCGTCCTCCCCCAGATAAGCGGCGCGCACGGCCGGATTGGCGCGCACGGTCGCGGCATCGCCCTCGGCGATCAACAGGCCGCGATCCATCACCATGATCCGATCGGCCACGGCGAAAACGATATCCATGTCGTGTTCGGTGAACAACACCGCGCAGCGCTGCTCCCGCGCGATGCGGCGGACCAGGGTCATCAGATCGACGCGATCGGCGGCCGCCATGCCGGCGGTGGGTTCGTCCATCAGCAGCAGGCGCGGTTGGTTGGCCAGCGCGACCGCCAGTTCGAGCCGTTTCAGGTCGCCATAGGCCAGGGTGGCGCAGGCGCGATCGCCGACATGCTCCAACCCCACCTGAGCCAGCAGCGCGTCGGCGGGTTCGACGAACAGCGCGCGGGCGGGGCCGATGAAGCGCCAGACGAAACCGCGGCGCGCGATCAGGGCCATCTGGATGTTTTCGCGCACCGACATCGATCCGAAGGTTTGCGCGATCTGAAAGCTGCGTCCGATGCCAAGCCGAGCGACGCGGCGGGCGGGCCAGGCGGTGATGTCGATGCCGTCGAACAAGACCTGCCCCGCATCAGGGCGGACCTGGCCGTTGAGGATACCGAAGCAGGTGGATTTTCCGGCGCCGTTAGGACCGATCAGCGCCACCATGTCGCCGGCGTCGACGGCAAAGGACATGTCGGCGACGGCGCGCACACCGCCGTAATCCTTACGCAGATTATGGGCACGCAGCAGGCTCACAACGCGCGTCCGCGGACCGCGCCGGCCAGCCCGTTGGGGAAGGCCAGCACCAGCGCGATGATCAGCCCGCCCAGCGCCAGCCGCCACATCGGCAGGACCTGAAGCAACACGTCATACAGGCCGGTATAGGCGAGGCCGCCGATCATGGGGCCGATCACCGTCCCGACGCCGCCCAGCAACACCATCAGCAGCGCGTCCACGGAGTGGCCGATACTGACATAGGTCGGAAACACGCTGCCCTTGGCGAAGGCGAATAACCCTCCGGCCAGCCCGGCGGCGGCACCGGCGATCCCGAAGGCCACCGCGCGCAAGGCGTGCGGGTTCAGGCCGATCGCCTCCGCCCGCGGCGCGGAATCGCGGGCGGCGCGCAGCGCGTAGCCGTACGGCGCGTAAATCGTCCGTCGCAGCAGCCACAGAGTCGCGGCGGACAGCGTCAGCACGACCCAATAGAATGGCATGTTCGGCCAGACGCCGAGGATGCCGTCGTCGCCGCCGGTCAGTCCCGTCCACTGCGAGGCGACTGCCCAGACGATTTGCGCGAAGGCCAAGGTCAACATCGCCAGATAGACGCCGGACAGGCGCACCACGAACCAACCGAAGGCCAAACCGGCAAGCCCCGCGACGATGGGCGCGGCGGCCAGTGAGACGGCAAGCAGCGTGGGCGGCAGCGGCGCCAGAAACGCCTTGGCGGTCAGCGCGGCGGCGTAGGCGCCCAGGCCGAACCATGCCGCGTGGCCAAAGCTGGGCATGCCGCCGGGGCCCATCATCAGATGCAGGCCGGCGGCGAAAACCATGGCGATCAGCGCCTCTGTCAGGATCGCGATCTTGTGCGGGCCGACGACAAAGGGCGCGGCGACGGCAAGCAAAAAGCCCAGCAGCAACACGCCGCCCAGCCAGTTCGGCGGGCGACCGATAAAAGCGGGGGCGGAGGCCGAACCGCGCACCGGTGCCAAGGGTTTACCCAGCAGTCCGTTGGGACGCAGGATCAGCACGACGGCCATGACGGCGAAAATCAGCACCAGCGTGGCACGCGGGATCAAGGCGATGCCGAAGGCCTGCAACTCCCCAATCAGCAGCGCCGCCAGAAACGCGCCGCCGACACTGCCGAGACCGCCGACGACGACGACGACGAAGGCCTCCACAATGACCGATAGGTCGGTTTGCAGATTGGCCGAGGCATTGGGCAGCGACAGCGCGCCGCCCAGCCCGGCCAGGGCGGAACCCAGGGCGAAGACGGCGGTGAACAGACGGCGCTGGTCGATCCCCAGGGCAGCGGCCATATCGCGATCCTCGGTCGCCGCGCGGATCAGGATGCCGAAGCGGGTGCGGTGGAGCAGAAGCCAAAGCAGGGCCAGCACCAACGGGCCAAGGGCGATCAGGATCAGGTCATAGAGCGGAAAGCGCTGGTCCAGGATCGTGACAAAGCCGCGCAGCCATGGCGGCCTCGGCAAGGGCAGATCGTTCGGCCCCCACAGCAGGGGCATCAGATCCTGCACGATCAGCACGACGCCGAAGGTGGCGAGCAGTTGAAACAACTCCGGCGCGCGATAGATGCGGCGCAGCAGGCCTACTTCCAGCGCGATCCCGATCGCCCCGGTCGCAAGGGCCGCCGCCAGCACGCCCGCCGCGAACCAGGTGGGATCGCGCGGCAGCCTGGTCAGGATGCTCCACGCGATATAGGCGCCCAGCATGAACAGACTGCCGTGGGAGAAATTGACGATCCGGGTGACGCCGAAAATCACCGTCAGTCCGGCGGCGATCAGAAACAGCGACGCCGAACCGGCCAATCCCGTCAGGAACTGATTGACCAGAAAGTCCATCGTTTACGGTCGCGGAGACGCCACGATCAGGTGGCGGGCCGGAGCTTGCGCACCTCCTCGTCGGTCGGCAGGTAGGCGGCGCCGTCGGCGTAGCGCCAGTCGACCATGACGCCCTTGCCGTTCTTGACCGCCGTCTTGCCGACGAAGGCACCAAAGGTGCCCTGGTGGTCGATCGCGCGATAGGACGTCGGGCCGAACGGCGTCTGGAAGGTGGCGCCGCGGAAGCCGTCGACCATCTTTTCCGTGTCCAGGGTGCCCGCGCGCGCGATGCCGGCGACGATCGACTGGATCAGCGCATAGCCGACCGCCGATCCCATCCCCGGCAGCACGTTGAACTTGGCTTTGTAGGCGGCGATGAAGGCCTTGTTCGGCGCGGTTTCGACCTGGTCCTGCGGGTAGCCGGTCACCAGCCAGCCGGCGGGCGTCTCATCGCCCAGGGGATCGAGGTATTCCGGCTCTCCGGTCAGCAGCGAGGCGACGAACCGTCCCTCGAACAAGCCGCGGGTGTTGCCCTGGCGGACGAAATTGGTCAGGTCGGGGCCGAAGGTGACGTTGAAGATGGCGTCCGGCTTCGCCTCCGCCAAGGCCGCGACGGTGGCGCCGGCGTCGATCTTGCCCAGCGCGGGCCATTGTTCGGCGACAAACTGGACATCGGGGCGCTTGGCGCTGAGCAGCGCCTTGAACCATTTGACGGCGGATGTGCCGTATTCGTAGTTCGGCGCGACGGTGACCCAGCGCTTGGCGGGCATTTTCGCGGCCTGCTCCACCAGCATGGCGGCCTGCATATAGGTCGAGGGGCGCAGTCGGAAGCAGTAACGATTGCCCTTTTCCCAGACCAGCGCGTCGGACAACGGCTCACCGGCGATAAACAGCTTCTTGCGTTGCAGGGCGAAGTCGGAAAGCGCGAGGCCGACATGGGACAAGTATCCGCCGGCGAGCAGATCGACTTTCTGTTCGTCCAGCAATTCGCCGGCGAGGCGGATTGCGTCCTGCGGCTTGCCGGTATCGTCGCGGCTGATGACTTCGATCTTGCGCCCCAGAACGCCGCCGGCGGCATTGGCTTCGTCGACCGCCATTTGCCACCCATTGCGGTACGGCAGGGTGAAGGATGGTATCGCGGAATAAGAATTGATCTCCCCAATGCGGATTGGGGCAGATTGCGCGCGCGCGCCGGACGGGGCGGCAACGGGGGCGGCCAGCAGGCTCGCGCCGGCAAGAAGGGTGCGACGTGTTAACATGTGGTCAATATCCCCTGACGATCCGACGCACCTTAGCGCGGATCGGGTTCGGCGTGAACGCGGGGCCGACCGACTTTCGTCGCGGCGAGCGTTGTGCAGGGGAATCGGGTGAAGGTTTCACCTCTTGATGAGGGCTGCGAGGAAGTCATCATCCCACGCAGCCACTTTCCGCCGCAGGCGTAGCGAGTCCTTGCTGTTGGCAGTTCGCAGAAGATTGTGCGCCATATGCTTGATGGTTGTGAAA
>CANJLW010000056.1 GCA_947475245.1 Acetobacteraceae bacterium
CGTTATCCCCCACCCGTGGACAGATACCTACGCGTTACTCACCCGTCCGCCACTGACATTGCTGCCCGTGAGACTTGCATGTGTTAAGCATGCCGCCAGCGTTCGCTCTGAGCCAGGATCAAACTCTCAGGTTCATCCCAGCTTCCACTCAACGTGAAAACCAAAACGAACAGACCCATAACTCATTCGTCGTCACGATCCACAAGCAGATCGCAACAAGCCCTATCGAAGCTTCTTAGTATATCAAAAGATACATCCTCGACGCCCCTATAAGACTGCTTACAAACAAGCTGGGTCAATTGTAGCCAAACCCAAACCCGTTCCCGCATTCCCAATCCATACTAACCCACTTCCGTGTGCCAATACGCAAGGACGCCGCCAACGTATCCCTTCCTAGCCTATTCAATTTTCAAAGAGCACATCGGGGAGACCCGAAGCCCGTCCGAACCGGTAGGTCCGTCGTGGGAGGCGCTTTCTAGTCGGGGGTGCCCCCCCTGTCAAACGATAATCGACGGGACGGTGAATTTTCTGTGAAGGGCCTTAACGCGTTGTAATCACAGGGACACAATAGCCAAACCAACGAAAAGCACCCTGGCAGGGGAGCCATGCGAACGTCACATGCCCCCCCAATCCGCACCCAAAATCCCGCCCGAAACCGCCGTTATCCGCCCCCTAAACCCAACGCAAATTCGGCGTACCACCCATCAAATACGTCCCAACCGTCTCCAAATGCGACCGCCGACCCTGGGTTTGCTGCGATACGCTGTTCATATCCCGCAGCCGATGCTCGAACGGATGCGACTGGAAAATCGCCGTCGCCCCCGCCTCATGATAAATCTCGTGCACAATCTCCCGCGCCTGGTGGATCGCATAGGTCGATGCCTGCCGAATCTCGATCCGATGCGCCAGGCTCAACCGACCCGTCGCCACCACATCGGCCTGCGCATCCACCAAACTCTTGTGCAAACCCGCCCGCGCCGCCTTCCAGCGCGCATCGTTCATCCCCAAAATTGCCTGAACCGCGCCACTTTCGCTCAAAGTCGACGCCGCCAAGGTCGGTGTCTTCGTCCGCGCCAGCGCGATGAACGCATCCAACGTCGCACGCGCGATGCCCAACCCGACCGAGGCAAAGCCCGCAGCGTAAAGCTGCATCGAGGAGAACTGATACAACGGCCCAGCCTCCCGCCGGTCCTGGTCGCTGTCGCGATACATCGTATGCGCGTCGTCCACGAACAGATCGACCACCGTGAACCGGTCGCTGCCCGTGCCCCGCAGGCCCAACGTGTTCCAATCCACGTCGATTTTCGGCACATCGGCCCTGATCAGCATCGTCCGATCGAACGGCCGACCGTCGGGATGACGCTCCGGCGTCCCGTCCGCCGCGAAACACGGCGCATGCATGCCGAACCACGTCGCATTGTGCAGCCCGCTGACGAAATTCCACGATCCCGTCACCCGCCAACCGCCCGGCGCGCGGATCGCCTTAGCCCCAGGCCCCTGCCCCCAGGCAATCACATCGCGCGCGCCGCCCAGAACCTCCCGCGCCACCGCCGGGTCCAGATACGCCGCCGACATCGAACAACCGGAACCCTGGTTCATGCACCAGGCCGCCGAGGCATCCCCACTCGCGATCTGCTCGACGCACTGCACGTAATCGACCGGGTCCAACTCCGCCCCGCCGAAACTGCGCGGGATCAGCAGCCGAAACATCCCCTGCGCGTGCATCGCGTCCAACACGTCGGACGGCAATTGCTTCTCGGTATCCATGCGCGGCGAGGCCTCCCGCAAGAGCGGCACCAACCCCTTCGCCCGCCCCAACATTTCCCTTGCCTCATCCGCTCGGCTGCTCATCCTTCGGCCCTTTCACAGTATCAAACCGGGAAAACGCTACGCCCGTTGCCCCCGCCCTGGAAGAGCCGGAAACGGCCAACCGGCCGAGCCCGTCGAATTGACGTACCGACGGGACGCCAGCCATACTATTCGGTAAATTGCCCTGAAATCGGAGAGACTTGATGAAGCTGATGTGGTTCCACCTGATGCCGTACACCGACCTGCCGGAAGACTTCCGAGAGGCAAGCCCGTCGGTCTGGGTGGACATCCATTCCTCGCTCTTCGACCCGAAGCGCGCGCACCTGATGTACAACGATTTCATGGACGAACTCGAATACGCCGCCGATTGCGGCTTCGATGCCGTCTGCGTGAACGAACATCATTCCAACGGCTACGGCCTTATGCCGTCGCCCAACCTGATCGCCTCCTCGCTCGCGCGCCGCACATCCAACGCCGCGATCTGCGTCATGGGAAACTCCCTGGCGCTCTACAATCCGCCGACCCGCGTGGCGGAAGAATTCGCCATGATCGATTGCATCTCCGGCGGTCGCCTGATCGCGGGCTTCCCCGTCGGCACGCCGATGGACACCTGCTACGCCTACGGCACGAACCCCAGCCAACTGCGCCAACGCTATATGGAAGCGCACGACCTGGTGGTGCGGGCGTGGACCGAAAAGGACACCTTCGCGTTCAACGGCCGCTTCAACCAACAACGCTACGTCAACATCTGGCCGCGGCCGGTGCAGGAACCGCGCCCGCCGATCTGGGTGCCCGGCGGCGGGTCCATCGAAACCTGGCAGTGGTGCGCCGAGATGGACTACGTTTACTGCTACCTGTCTTATTACGGCTACAAGGCCGGGCGCGCGACGATGGACGGATTCTGGGCGGAAATGGATCGCCTGGGCAAGGATCGCAACCCGTACCACGCGGGCTTCCTGCAATTCGTCGGCGTCGGTGAATCCCGCCAGCACGCGATGGATCTGTATGGGGAGGCCGCCGAATACTTCTACGGCCGCTGCCTGCATGTCGATCCGAAATGGTCCACCCCGCCGGGCTACACCAGTGAGGGCAGCCAGCGCGCCGGCATGGAAAGCCAGGTCAAAAAAGCCGCCGATTCAGCCGTGCGCGGCAAGTCCACCGGCGAACGCTTCGCCTCCGTCGCCCGCGACATGGCCGGCATCGTCGATAACGGCTACGTCATCGTCGGTTCGCCGAACGATGTCGCCGAACAACTGCGCGAAGTCGCGGTCAATCTGAACGTCGGCCACCTGATGCTGCTGCTGCAATACGGCAACATGAGCAAGGAACTGACGCGGTACAACACCAGGCTGTTCGCCGAGAAGGTGATGCCGCAACTGCGCGACATTCATGCCGGTTGGGACGATCGCTGGTGGCCGAAGCCGATGGCCAGCGCCCAACGCGCGGAAATCGCGGCCTTTAACCCAACCAAAGCCGCCGCCGAATAAATCCAGGAGGATAGCGTGAGCGAACAAGAAACGTTGACCATTGACGTCAACGGCTTCCAGACCCGTATCTGGCGCAAGGGCCGCGGCCCGAAGATCGGCTTCCTCGCCGGTTTCGGCGGCCTGCCGCGCTGGGTGCCGTTCCTGGACGAACTGGCCAAGACTCATACCGTGATCGTTCCCTCGTTGCCCGGCTTCCCCGGCGGCGATCGCGGGCATTCCGTGCTCGACACGCATCTCGACTGGCTGCTCGCGGTGCGCGATCTGTTGGACAAGGCCGGTCTCAGCGGCGCGGACCTCGTCGGCAGCTCCGTCGGCGGCTCCCTCGCCGCCGAGGTCGCGGCGCTCTGGCCGCAATCCGTCCGCCGCCTCGCCCTGATCGCCCCGTTCGGCCTGTTCGACGATCAGGACCCGCCGACCGATCCATGGGCGCAGCGCGCCGATGCCGTGCCGGGGCTGATGGTAAACGATCCGGAAATCTGGAAGGCGCTGAAATCCCCGCCCGAAGGCGCCAACTCCATCGAGTGGCCCATCGAGCAGGTGCGCGCCAGCGAAGCCGCCGCCCGTATCTTCTGGCCACTCGGCAATACCCGCATCGAAAAGCGCCTGCCGCTGATCAAGGCGCCGACGCTGCTGCTGTGGGGCGAGAACGACCGGATCATGCCGCGCACCTATGCGGATAAGTTTGCCAAGGGCATCGGCGGCAACACCGCGGTGCAGATCGTCGCCGGCGCCGGCCATCTGGCCGAACTCGACAAACCGGTCGAGGTCGCGCGCGCCATCGACGCCTTCACCGCCTGAACCAACGACAGTCCGAATCCTCGAACGAAAGTCCCGCCCATGCCCTACGATCCCGATACCCAACTGGTCCTGGATATGATCCGTACGGCTGGGCGGCCGCCGTTCGAGGCTTTGTCCCCCGATGAAGCCCGCCAAGCCTACGCCAATAGCCGCAAACTGCTGCAACCGACCCCGCAGGAGGTCGGCGAAAGCCGCGATACCGTCGCCCCCGGCCCGCATGGCGACATTCCCGTCCGGCTGTATCGTCCCGCCGGCACCGCCGCCGACGCCGTGCTGCCGGCACTGATCTATTATCACGGCGGCGGTTGGCTGCTGGGCGGCCTCGACTCGCACGATGTCGTCTGCCGCCGCTTCGCCAATGCCGCGCACTGCCGGGTCGCCTCCGTCGATTACCGCATGGCGCCGGAATACAAATTCCCCGCCGCGGTCGACGACAGCGCCGCCGCCACGCGCTGGGCGATCGACAACGCCGCCGCCCTCGGCATCGACACCACCAAAATCGCTGTCGGCGGAGACTCCGCCGGCGGCAATCTCGCCGCCGTCATCGCGCTGATGGCCCGTGACGGCACGCTGCCGCCCGTCGTCTTCCAACTGCTGATCTACCCCGCCACCGACATGATGATGACGACGACCTCCTCGCGCTCCATCGGTGCCGGTGTGCCGCTGACCTCCAACACCATGAAATGGTTCATCGACCACTACCTGCGCGACGCCGCGGACGCGCGCGACTGGCGCGCCTCCCCCCTGCGCGCCACCGATCTCGGCGGCACCGCGCAGGCGTTGGTGCTGACCTGCCGGCACGATCCGCTCTGCGATGAGGGCATCGCCTATGCCAAGCGCCTGGAACAGGAAGGCGTGCGCGTGGTTCACCTGCACTACGCCGATCAGATCCACGGCTTCATGAGCATGGGCCGCATCATCCGCGCCGCCGATCTGTCCATCGACATGATGGCCGCGGCGCTGAAGGCCGCGCTGTGGCCGCCCGGCCCGCCGGCATGACCGCAATTTGACAAAAGTACTCCCTCCGTCGCCAATCGCGGTAACGGGAGAGACTTAAATGATTGCAATGGTCCGGCTGGCGCTGCGCCGCCCCTATACCTCGGCGATCGCGGCAATGCTGATCGTCCTGGCGGGCGCCATGTCGGTGTCGCGCATGATCGTCGACATCTTCCCGACTATCGACATTCCCGTCGTCATGGTCGTCTGGAACTATCCGGGCCTGACGACGGAGGACATGGAACGCCGCGTCGTCTTCATCACCGAGCGCGCCTATTCCACCACCGTCAACGGCATCCAGCGTATCGAATCGCAGTCGATTCCCGGCGTCGGCATGCTCAAGGTCTATTTCCAGCCCGGCACCGAAATCGGCGGCGCCATCGCGCAGATTACCGCGGTGAACAATTCGATCCTGCGCGGCGCGCCGCCCGGCATGCAGCCGCCGGCGGTCATTCAGTTCAACGCGTCGAACGTCCCGGTCGTACAGGCGACCTTGTCATCCAACACACTGACCGAGCAGCAGATTTTCGACTACAGCCTGAACTTCATCCGCATCAAGCTGTTCACCATCCCCGGCCTGTCGACCCCCGCGCCGTTCGGCGGCAAATCCCGCCAGATCATCGTCGCGCTCGATCAGGACCGCATGGTCGCCAAGGGCTTCTCCCCCGTCGACGTCGTCACCGCGCTGCAAGCGACCAACGTCATCGTTCCCGCCGGCACCGCGCGGATCGGCGATCGGGAGTATAACGTCCAACTCAACTCCAGCCCGTCCCTCGTCGAACGCTTCAACCAACTCCCCCTCGGTGTCTTCGGCGGCGTTCCCGTCACACTCGGCGATGTGTCCAACGTCACCGACAGCTTCGCCGTGCAGAACAACATCGTGCATGTAAACGGGAAGCGCGCGGTTTACCTCGCCATCCTGAAACACGCCGATGCCTCCACCCTCGCCGTCGTCGACGCCACGCGCGAAGCCCTGCCGCTGATCAAGGCCGCCGCGCCCGAGGGCCTGGAAATCAACCTCGACTTCGACCAATCCGTCTTCGTCCGCGGCGCGGTGGAAAACGTGGTCAAGGAAGCGATTCTGTCCTCCGTCCTCGTCTCCGTGCTGATCCTCGTGTTCCTCGGCAGTTGGCGGAACACCGTGATCGTGTCCGCCTCCATCCCCTTGTCGATCTTCGCCGGCATCACCGCGCTGTTCCTGACCGGCAACTCCGTCAATCTCATGACCCTTGGCGGCCTTGCCCTTGCCATCGGCCTGCTGGTCGACAACGCAACCGTCACCATCGAAAACATCCACCGCAACCAGCAGCTCGGCAAACCGCTGACCATCGCCATCATGGACGGGACAGCCGAGGTCATTCAGCCTCTGACCGTCGCCACCCTGGCGATCTGCATCGTGTTCTTCCCCGTCGTTCTGCTGACCGGCGTCGCGCGGTTCCTGTTTATTCCCCTCGCGGTGACGGTCGTGTTCTGCATGCTGGCGTCATACGTGCTGTCGTTCAGCATCGTGCCCAGCTTCGCCCGCTTGCTGTTGGCCGGTGAAAAACACCACGACGGTCCGCAGCGCGGCTTTTTCGGCGCCTTCGATCGCGGCTTCAACAAATTCCGCGACGGCTACGGCTGGATGCTGGCCGGCGCGCTGCGCAATCGCCTGATCATTCTGGTCTGCGGCACGGGCCTGATCGTCGTCAGCGGCGGTCTCGCCACCACCCTCGGCCTCGATTTCTTTCCCCCCGCCGATGTCGGCCTGATCAAGCTGCATTACCGCGCGCCCGCCGGCACCAGGCTGGAAGAAACCGAGCGTCAGGTGTTGGCGGTGGAAGAGCATATCCGCCGCATCATCCCGCCCGAGGAACTCGACACCATCAACGACAACGTCGGCGTGCCCTCCTCGTTCAACCTCGCCTTCGTTCCCACCGACAATGTCGGGCCGATGGACGCGGAAATTCTGATCCAGCTCAAGCACGGGCACAAACCGACCATCGACTATGTCCGCGCCATGCGCGCGCAACTGCCGGACGCGTTCCCCGGGTCGATCATCTACTTCCAGACCGCCGACATCGTCAGCCAGGTGCTGAATTTCGGTCTGCCGGCGCCCATCGACATTCAGATTCAGGACACCAACTTCGAACGCGCCTACGGCATCGCCCAGCAGCTTCTGCGGAAGCTGAAGACCATCCCCGGCGTCGCCGATCCACATCTGGTGCAGGTGCTGAACTACCCGGCCCTGCAGATCGAGGTCGATCGCCTGCGCGCCATCCGTCTTGGCATCGGGCAGCGCGACGTCGCCAGCAATCTGCTGACATCGCTGTCGTCAAGCTCGCTGGTCGCGCCGAACTTCTTCCTGAACCCGCAGAACAATGTGAACTACACGGTGGCGGTGCAAACCCCGATCGGCCGGATCAATTCGGTGGAGGACCTGCTGGGCACCCCCATCAGTCGGCCCGATCCCAATCTGGCGAATACGCCTTCGACCTTGCCGGCTGCCTCCGTCATGCGGCTCAGCAACATTGCCTCCATCACCCCGCGATCCAGCCTGGAATCCGTCAGCCATTACACCGTGCAGCGGGTGATCGATCTGGCCGCCAATGTCGACGGCCGCGACCTCGGCAGCGTCGCCCGCGATATTCAGAAAGCCATCGACGAGGTCAGCAAAGGCCTGCCGCCCACCGTCCGCATCGACATTCGCGGCCAAAACGAGGTGATGCAGGGCGCCTTCCGCAGCCTGGGCCTGGGCATGATCCTGGCCGTGCTGCTGGTGTATGCGCTGCTGGTGGTGCTGTTTCAGTCCTGGATCGACCCGCTGATCATCATGATGGCGCTGCCGGGCACGCTGATCGGCATCATCTGGATGCTCGCGCTGACCAACACCACCATCAACGTCGAATCGCTGATGGGCGCGATCATGTCGATCGGCATTTCCGTCTCCAACTCCATCCTGATGGTCAGTTTCGCCAACGACCTGCGCGCCCGCAAGGACGACGGGCCCCTTGCCGCGATGTTGGAAGCCGGACGGATCCGTCTGCGCCCCATTCTGATGACCGCGCTGGCCATGATCATCGGCATGATTCCCATGGCCCTCGGTCTCGGCGAGGCCGGCGAACAGAATGCGCCGCTGGGCAGAGCGGTGATCGGAGGGTTGATCATGGCGACGCTGGCGACGCTGTTTGTCGTGCCGATCGGCTACACGCTGTTGCGCCGCAAGCCGCCCTCATTGCATGGCCTGGATGCCCGCTTCCTGGCCGAAACCGCCCGCGAAGGAGCGCATCATGGCTGAGGAAGCGAAACGCGGCGGCTGGGGCGGCTCTCTGCTGACCTTGCTGGTCGGTCTCGGCATTGTCGGCGGTGCCGGGTTCGGTGCTTTCGTGCTGTGGCAGCAAAAGGAAGTCCAATTGATCGCCGCGCGTCAGGCCCTGGCGGTCGAGGTCGGCCGAGGCCCGCGCGTGCAAACCGTGCAGGTTGGGCAGGCACCCAAGGAGCGGCTGATCACGCTGCTGGGCGACGCGCGCGCCTATCAGACCGCCATTCTCTACAGCAAGGTCGGCGGCTATCTGCGATCGATCTCGGTGGATCGCGGCGACATGGTCAAGGCCGGGCAGTTGCTGGCCGAAATCGACTCGCCGGAAACCGACAATCAGTATGCCAGCGCCGTCTCCGACCTCGATAACAAGCGCCGCAACGCACGCCGAGCACGCGACCTCGCAACGACCGGGGCGCGTTCGCTGCAATCGATCGAGCAGGCGGAAACCGATTTCCGCATGGCCGAATCCCGTGTCGCGGAACTGGCGACGCTTAAGTCCTATCAGCTGATCAGGGCACCGTTCGACGGGCGCGTTACCGCGCGCTTCGTCGATCCCGGGGCGTTGGTGCAGAATTCCACATCGAACCAGACCAGCAACCAGCCGATCGTCACGTTGTCGGACGATCGCCGCCTGCGCATCAATGTCTATGTCGAGCAGCGCGACGTACCGTTTGTAAAGGTCGGCGACATCGCCGAGGTCAGCGACGGCGCGGATTCCAAACGCGTTGTGCGCGCCCGGGTCGCCCGCACCTCCGGGCAGCTCGATCCGCGCACGCGCACGTTGTTTGTCGAGATCGAGGTGGAAAACGAAGACGGTTTCCTGGTGCCCGGCAGCTTCGCTTACGTCACGCTGCACGTGCCGCTTCCCGGCTATCTGGATATTCCGGTGGCCGCGCTGACGGTGCGCGGCACGAACACGTCGGTCGCCGTGGTCGATCAGAATGGCATCGTGCGCATGCGCCCGGTCAAGGTCGCCTCCACCGACGGCATTCGCGTTCGTATCAGCGAGGGTATCGCGGCGGGCGAACGCGTGGCGATCAATCTGCCGGACGAGGTCACCGACGGGGACAAAGTCCAACCGGCGCTGACCGCGACGCGTTGATGGGCAGGCCTTACGGGCAGGTGAAACCTGCCGCCCGCAAGGCCTGTGGCATTTAACACATCCCTGGGCCCGTCTTCGACGTATCCGGACAACATCGAACCGGGGATCGTTCCCGGACGTTGTCGAGGAGCGCCGGGTAATGACGTCACAAACAGCATTCGTTGTTAAAAACGCCACAAACAATGCGGTGAAGGTCTATCTGACCCTGGGGGCGACAGCGGGCTGCGTTAAGACAGTCGCGGATGTTTCGTTCGTGACCAACCACACCCCAAAAAACCCGCTACAGGGCTGGTTCTCTTTGCCAGCCAACAGCGAGGTCACATACACGTCTCCATCCGGTGTCGGCTTCGATGGCAATTTCTCGTTCGGTTCCGCACCAACCAACAATCCAACGGACGAATACCTAAGCGGCGTCAATTTGGCTGAATTCATTGTGAACAACAGCTTCCAACCAGGCACACCGCAGGAAACCATCGACATCAGCGCGGTTTACGGCGTGAACGCCCATCTGCGCTTTTCTATGTCCGGTGGCGGGACATGGAATGCCGGCCCCCTCTATCCCAATGTTAGTGCTTTCGAGAATGGCAAGATCGAACACAACCTGGGTAAGGTCGGCGTCTTTCCCTATGGGTGCACGGGCTGCATATCGACCACCGGCTTTGCGCCACCGTCACCGCTGCCATTGGGCGCACCCAAGCCGCCGGTTACGCAGGCACAACCGATATGCAATGTGCAACGTGACGCCTCCGCCGGCGGCGGCACGGTGACGCTCATTTTCCTGGGCTTCTACCCGCAGCCGGCGTAACGCCATAGGCACAGGCCCCATCCGGCAGGCGTCAAACCTGCCGGATGCCGATCCCCCGGCTAAAGCGCGATATCGACCAGCACAATCTCGGCCGGACCCGTCGCCTGAATAACAAGCGACGCCTCGTCCGAAATCGCCACGCCGTCGCGTTCGCCGACAGCAACGCCGTTAATCGTTACAGAGCCCGACGCGGGAACCAGATACAGCCCACGCCCGGCGGCCAACGTCAGGCTGACGCTTTCCCCATCCGCCAGCGTCGCAGCCGAGACGGCGGCGTTCGCGTATAAAGGCAAAGCCTCGCTCGTCGCGTCTTCATGCCGACCGCTGGCCAACAGCGTCAACCCGCCGGAGCGCGGGAATTGCCGCGTGCCCCAGCCCGGATCGACGCCCAGCCGATCCGGCATGATCCAAATCTGAAACAACCGCGTCGGTGTCTCCGACAGGTTGTATTCGGCATGCACGATCCCCGTGCCGGCATGCATCACCTGCACGTCGCCCGCGTCCGTCCGCCCCTCGTTACCCAGATTGTCGCGATGCGTGATCGCGCCCTGGCGGATATAGGTCACGATTTCCATATCCCGATGCGGATGCGGATCGAACCCCTTGCCCGGCGCAACCTCGTCGTCGTTCCACACACGCAGCCGACCGAAGCCCGAACGCGCCGGATCGCGATAGCCGCCGAAACTGAAGTGATGGCGGGCGCGCAGCCATTCGTTGTTGAAAGCGCCGAGACTGGCAAACGGTCGAACGTCGATCATGAAACCCTCCGTCGAGCAGATCATTCGTAATCGAACGATCCGCCCGACATCTGGGAATGCGATCTCAGAATCGCAAGACTATCGATTCATCATGACCGGCAGGTTGGAGTATTCCAGCACGTGGCGCGTCACGCCGCCCAGGATCAACTGGCGCAGGCGCGAATGCGAATACGCGCCCATCGACAGCAGGTCGCATTCGAACTCCGTCGCGGCCGCGAGCAGACCGGCGCCCACCGACCCGCGGACAGACTTGAAGTTCAGGATATCCGCGTGCACCCCGTGCAGCGCCAGATAGGCCGCAAGGTCCGGCGCGCCAGGGCCACGCCGCTGATACCCCTCCGCCGACAGAATGCGCACCGCGTCCGCCCGCTGCATCCAGGGCAAAGCCGCCAGCACCGACGACGCGGATTCGGCCGTGCCGTTCCATGCCAGGCACACACGCGTGCCGATCGATTTCGGCGACACCTGCGGCGAAACCATCACCGGACGCCCGGAATCGAACAACACCGCGTGCAGCGCGTCGGACGACGACACGTCCTCTCCGGCGTCCGGATGCGGCACCACCGTCACGTCGGCCAAACGGGCCTGCTGCGCGACGATGTCTTCTTCCCGTCCGGTGACGGCGGCAAAACTCGCGGTCGCGTGATCCAACCCAAATCGGGCCTCGCCCACCGTCACGTTCTGCGACGTCACGAATCGCTCAAACATCGTCCGCACGGCGGAGGCGCGGTCGCTGCTCTCCTTTTCCGTCGCCGACATCATCTCCTCGATCATCGCGCCGGACAGACCTTCGCCGGCCAGAGGGGCGACGTCGCGGCTGTCGACGCGAACGTGCAGCGCGGTCACGTGCGCGTTCCATCGACGAGCGATGGTCAACGCCGTTGACAGGGCGGCCTCCCCGGCCGCGGTACCGGTCAGCGGAAGCAGCAGCTTGCGGATTGCCATGGTCGTCTCCTCCTTTGGGATAACCCCCGAATGATGCGCATCTGACCTGCGTCAGGCACATTAAGCAACATGGGGTGCCAGGGCCGCCTTTGCCAAGTCCCCCGCGCGCGCGCCGTCGGTCGCGTCGAGCACGATCCAGCGCCCGCCCTCCGCCATCGCAACGTTCGCCCGCGCGGCGCGGCGCACCACGTCGACCGTCGCGTCGGAGGCATCGTCCCGCCGAGCCGCCACCCGCGCTTCCAACACAGACAGCGGCGCGGTGAGCCAAAACCCCTGAAACGCCACCCCTGCCCGATCGGCCGCGGCCTCGATCATCGCGCGGTGTTCCGTGCTCATGAACGTTGCATCGGCAATCACCGCATGTCCCGCCGCCGCCGCGCACCGGGCGTGTTCCGCCAGGGTCGCGAACACGGTTTCGCTGACCGCGGCGGTATAGGCGTCGGGCGGCAGCCGCTGTTCGGGCGCCACGCCGAACCGGCGCTTACGGATTTCGTCACTGCGCAGCATCAATGCGCCCGGCGCGGCGCCCAGCAGCGGCGCCAACATGCGGCCGAGGGTGGATTTGCCGGTGCCCGGCAACCCGCCGATCGCGACGACGACCGGTTGTTGCGGGCGCTGATAGCCCAACGCCGCCGTCAGATATTCCTCGGCCACGGCGGAGCGGCCCAGCTTTTGTTCGACATGGGCGCGGATCATTGCGCGCATCGACAGAAACTGCGGCAGCCCCGGCAGCATCCCGACATCGCCGGTGCGCGCGATGTAACGATTGAACACGCGATTGGCCGCCGCCCGCCCGATCCGCCGATCCAGGTCCATCAGCAGGAATGCCAGATCGTAGCCCAGATCGATGGTCGCCATCGCCTCGTTGAACTCCAACGCGTCGAACAATATCGGCGCGCCGGACCACAGACACAGATTGCCCAAATGCAGATCGCCATGCGCACGCCGGACGAACCCGTCCGCCGCCCGCGCCGCCCGCCAATCGCGCAACCCGGCCAGAGCCGCCAACATCGCCGTTTCCCACGGCGTCACACGCTCGACCGGCAACCCGGCGGCCAGCGCGGCACGGGCATTGCCGCGCGCGATCGGCTCCAACGCCGCAAGCTGCCCCGCCAAGGGTGGCAAACCCGCATGATACGCCGCGACCGCGTCGGCCAGGCGATCCAGCAGGGGCGGATCGATTCGCCCAGCGTGGGCCATGGCGTCGAGGAAATCATCCGCCGGCACCCGCGCCATGCGCAGCACCCAATCCACCGCCGGCCCGTCGCCGCCCAGCGTCAGACCGCCATCCCGCCCGCGCACGATCGGCACGACGTCGCGATACAATTCCGGCGCGGCGGGGGAATTCAACGCGAACTCCCGTTCCGTGAAGCGCCGCCGGTCATCGACGGCGGAAAAATCCAGGAACGGCAGCCGCACCGCCTTTTTCAGCTTCCAAACCGTGTCCGCGCCCAGGAACACCAACGAGATATGGGTCTCGATGGGATCGGCACTCGCCAGCCCCCGCAGGAACGCAACGACCTCCGCCTGTTCCGGCGGCGCGTCGGTCACGGAAACAGGCGTCCGCGATCCCAGCCGCCCTGCGCGGTCCGCGAGAAGGTCACGCGATCGTGCAGACGGAACGGCATATCCTGCCAGAACTCAAAGTAATCCGGCAGCACGCGATAGCCGGACCAATGCGGCGGGCGCGGCACGTTCTCTCCGGGATAGCGCGCATCGTATTCCGCCAGCCGGCGTTCCAGTTCGGCACGCTCCGACAACGGCCGAGACTGATCCGACGCCCAGGCGCCCAGGCGCGAAACCCTGGGGCGAGACGCATGATAGGCATCCGCCTCGGCATCGGTCACATGCTCCACCACGCCCTCGATCCGAATTTGGCGCCGCAGCGTCTTCCAGTGAAACAACAGCGCGACCTGCTGATTGGCGGCCAGTTCCGCCGCCTTGCGGCCCTGCTTATTGGTGTAAAATACGAAGCCGCGCGCATCCGCGCCCTTCAGCAACAGAATCCGTGCGGCGGGCCGACCGCTCGCCGTCGCGGTGGCGACCGTCATCGCGTTCGGGTCGACGGCTTCGGTGGCCTCGGCCTCCTTCATCCAGTCGGCGAAAAAAGCAAAAGGGTCGTTCTGCGTATCCATACCGGTCATTCCCCGCGACAGCGTCGACCGAGGTTATAGAGCGAATCAGACCGCCGCCCCATATCCTATCCGTTTGCAAAGACCGTCAGGGATCGCCAAGGTGCGGCGGAAACCTGTCTGTTCAAGGACCGTCATGCGCGATTTTCACTTCCCCGGCCGCAGCCCCGTCTATTCGACGCATGGCATGGCCGCCACCTCGATGCCCGCCGCCACGCTCACCGCGTTGGATGTGCTTCGCGCCGGCGGCAACGCGCTTGACGCCGCGATCGCCGCCGTCGCCGTTTTGTGCGTGATCGAGCCGCAATCGACGGGCATCGGCGGCGACTGCTTCTGCCTCTACGCCCCCGCCGGATCGGGCAAGGTCATAGGCCTGAACGGATCGGGGCGCGCCCCGGCGGCCGCGTCGATCGACTGGTACGAAAGCCATCAGATCCGCGCGATCGAAAACACCTCCGCCCACGCCGTCACTGTTCCCGGCGCCATCAATGCCTGGGAAACCCTTGTGAAGGCCCATGGTCGCAAGGGCCTGGACGAATTGCTGCAACCGGCGATCCGCTACGCGGCCGAAGGCTGGCCGGTGCATCCCAAGGTATCGTCCGACTGGGCCGCGTCCGCCGACAAGCTGCGCAAGAACGGCACCCACGCCTTCCTGCCCGGCGGCGCCACGCCGAAGCCGGGCGATCGTTTTGAACAACCCGCCCTGGCCGAAACCCTGCGCGCCGTCGCGAAACACGGCGCCAAGGCGTTCTACGAAGGCTCCGTCGCCGCCGACATCGTCGCCACGCTGCGCGCCCGCGGCGGGCTGCATACGGAAGAAGACTTCGCCCGCGGCCTGAACGGCGCCAACTTCGTCGAACCCATCCAGATCGACTGGAACGGCCACACCGTCCACCAAATTCCCCCCAACGGCCAAGGCATCCTCGTCCTGATGATGCTCGGCATGCTCGGCAAGCTCGGCGATGCGCCCGATGGCCCCATGGGCGCGATTCGCGCGCATCGCCATATCGAGGCTGCGCGTCTGGCCTATCGCGACCGCGATGCGTTCATCGCCGATCCCCTGCAGGTCGACGTTCCCGTCAAGAAGCTGCTCAGCCCGGAATACCTGACGGCGCAAAGCGCCCTGATCCGCGACGCCGCGGCGATGCGCGATCTGCCCGCCGCCGGCGAGTCGCTGATGCCGCCGCACAAGGACACGGTTTACCTCTGCGTTGTCGATAAGGACGGCAACGCGTGCAGCTTCATCAACTCACTGTTCGAAAGCTTCGGCAGCGGCATTCTGGCGGAAGGCTCCGGCGTGATGCTGCAAAATCGCGGCTTCGGCTTCCGGGTGGAGCGCGGACACCCTAACTGCATCGCCCCGGGCAAGCGTCCGATGCACACCATCATTCCGGGCATGGTGACGAAGAATGGCCGAGCGGTGATGCCTTATGGGGTGATGGGTGGGCATTATCAGCCGATGGGACATAGTTGGTTCCTGACCAACTTCCTGCAGTACGGCCTCGATATTCAGGAGGCGATCGACCTGCCGCGCTTGTTCCCGTTCAAGGGCAAGGTGCAGATCGAACGCGGCATCCCCGCCGATGTGGTGGCGAAGCTCACCGCCCTGGGCCACAGCCCGGAACTGATCGACAAACCCCACGGTGGCGGTCAGGCGATCTGGATCGACCACGAGCGCGGCAACCTGGTCGCCGGGTCGGAACCGCGTAAGGACGGCCTCGCGCTGGGGTACTGACCCCGGCGTCGGCGGGCGCACGGGCTGCGAGATCTCCCACTACCGTAGCCCCACGTGGGCCGAAGCGGCGGTAGCATATCGTCATCTCCTAAAAAATTTTGAAATGCTTCGTCGTAAAAAAGGCGCTTTTCTGCGTTTGTCCGGTTGTCGCCGGCAGTTGCTAACACAGGAGAACCTGATGAAGACATTTGCATTGACTTGCTGTGGATTGCTCATTGCGATCGGAACCGCTCAGGCGGGTTATGATGCCCAGGTCAGGGACACCCGTCTCGACTCCAAAATCCAAAACTCCGCAATCGTTTCGGGCGGAACGACGGAGGTGTACATGAGCAGCGTGGTGGGAAAGGCGGATGTTTCCAACCTGACCGCGAACTCCAAAATCATGAACAGCTTCATCGGCGGCGTGGGACGTACCACTGTCGTTATGTCGTCCGTGATGACCACCAAGCCCTGACCGTCAGTGATCCGCGTGCATTTCCAATGTACGCGGATCGTTCCCACCGAAGGAGAATTGCCATGCGTGTCCGCTTAAAATTGGCCGCTTTCGCAATCATGGGGTTGGCCACAGGCACCGCGCGTGCCGATAGCATGAACACCACACCGGACGCCGGAGCGTTGGCGCGTGCCTATCGCGCGATCGCCGGTGACTATGCGACCTCGCCCGGCAAGAGCCAAATGTCGCCGTCCCCCTCGGCAAGCATGATACCCAACAATACGACTTCGATCGGTAGCGTATACGTACCGCCGGGGGCTACCGCCCCCAAGTCGATCAACACCAATCTGATCAATACCACAATTGTCAATATCGCACGCCGCTGATCGCGTCGCCCGTTTGGGCATTATCGTTAAGTGACCATTCGGCCCTGGTTTGCTCGGAGAGATACGTTGTGTTACGAATGTCGAGGCATTCTGGATACTTGCAAAAGGCTAATCGAAGTGGACACGCTGCACCGGTCTGCCCAACGCTGGGGTCGTCGTCACATTCGAATCATTCAACTGATTGAAGCATCGGAGAACGAGTTTTACGCAAGGATCGACGCCGGGCACCCGTCCGGTTCTCTCGATACGGAAAAGGCCGAACTCAGCATCAGCCCACGCGCCCTTTACGCCGTCGTAAGACTTCTTTTTTTGATCGAAGCACGGGGATTTTCCTCACCAGACCGTGTCGATGAGTTTTTACGTGCACGCGACAACCGCGTGGCGGAATACGCTTCTGTGCCTGACCTTGTGGTTGGTTTGCCCGCAGCCCATCGCATTCCACGATCCCGGATTGGCAACAAGAGCCGATTGCTTGCGCGGAAGGCCACGGGCAGCCTTGGCGGCGCACGCTTCAATATTGAGACCATAGGTAAACTCCTGATCGGCCAACTTAGCGACGTGCATACAGCGTCCGCCATTCATGTTTTGCGTAAGAAGGGTTGGTTGACTTTCGCGAAAGGACCGGCAGACAGCCACCTTGTCGTACCGAAGCGGGAGCTCATTGAGCTGTTTGGCCAATACATTGAAGGTATGGAACATGCCCTTACCGAAACTAAGATCGACGCTTAGCAGCATATTCCTTGCCCTCAGTTCCGTTCTGATGCTCTCGCACGGCATCAGCGCGCAACCGGTCTGCGATGTCAGCACGTTCTTTGCAGACAGCCCAGATTTGCAGCGACTGCGGACACGACGTCCCGATAGAGTTTGTCAGGTTGCCGATCTTCTCCAGCAAAGCCAGGCAAGCCGGCCAATCATCGGAAAGGGAGCCGAAGCGGCGACAGCCGCCCCAAAAGAGCAATTGCGACTGACTCCCGCTCAATCAATGATCGCGGTTAACAATCCACCCATTCTTAGTGCTCTTTCGACCGGCGTGAACCGTTCGGCACTGCTGGACTTAATCGACGACCTCTTAAGCTCCGACTGATCAGTTCCAGGCACAGCGGCTGGACAGACCAAAAGGCCCTGCCATGACACTCAGCCTTCTAACGAGAAGTATGTTCCACGCGACGCGCTCGCTCCGCCATTTTCCACGCATATTCCTGGCCCTGGTCAGTCTGCTGGCGACCGTCCAATGCGCCCTTCCCACGGCCGATAACGCCAAGCAGACCGCTATTCTGGCGGATATGCCGGAAATGAGCCCGTCAGCTCTGTCGCCTGCAATGGCCTGCGTAGATAAGCGTCTTATGGGTAACAACCGCAGGCAGTTTCGCCTGACGTCGGAGTTCATCCGTGATCCATCGGGGTTGGTTGCCGGCGAATTCTATAACGTCGTGGCTGCCGCCGTCGGTGAAATATCGCAGCGTAGCCGCGCCTTTGCATTTCTTGATGGCGGTAAAGAGGGAAGCATAGAACGCGCGTCGCCGGCCGAACGTTACCGAGGCCGTGTCGAGGACAAGACGCCACCACCTCATTATTATTTCGCAGGGGCAATCACGCGCGCGGTCTCGCGTTCAGCCTATGGGCACCTCTAAGAATCCAAATTTCTGACGCCCTTTGACCCGCCAGCCGTCGCGATCGCCGTGAAAATTTCAGATCGCGTTGCTCGTTTGTTCGGTCCCATCCCGCCTGAGTTGTAACTTCGTCGCCTCTTCGCCTTTCGAGCGAC
>CANJLW010000057.1 GCA_947475245.1 Acetobacteraceae bacterium
GGGCACCTCTAAAAATTCGCCTGGCGACCGCGCCCGACCTTCGATTCAATAGGGCCACCGACCCGCCCGATTGGATTGCCGATGACCCAGCCCGGATTCTTCGACCTGAGCCACCGATACGAGACCCTGGACGCCAAACCCGATCCGCTGGTGGCGCTGAACCAACTCATCCCCTGGGAAACGTTCCGGCCCGCGCTCCGCGCCGCGCTTGAAACCGCGGGCCAGCGTGCCACCGGGGAAACACGCAAAAGTGCCGCCGGACGCAAACCCTGGGACGAGGTGCTGATGTTCAAGGTTCTGGTGCTTCAGGCGCTGTACAACCTCGGCGACGATAACGTCGAATATATGATCCGGGACCGCCTGTCCTTCATGCGGTTTCTGGGGCTGGGGCTGGAACACCGGGTGCCGGATGCCAAAACGGTGTGGCTTTATCGCGAGGCGCTGGCACAAACGGGCGCGGGAGAGGCGTTGTTCGATGTTTTCGACGGCCATCTGAAACAAAACGGCTACCTGGCGATGGGCGGACAGATCGTGGACGCGACGATCGTTCCGGTGCCGAAGAACCGGAACAGCCGCGAGGAAAACGAGGCCATCAAGGCGGGCGAACTGCCGGAAGGCTGGGACAGCCAGCCGGCGAAACGCCGCCAGAAGGATCGTGACGCGCGCTGGACGAAGAAGCATGGGCGCTCGCATTACGGCTATAAGAACCATATCTGCGTCGACCGCTGTCACAAGTTCGTCCGCCGCTACACCGTGACGGACGCGGCCCGGCACGACAGCCAGGAATTCGATGGCCTGCTGGACCCGGCGAATACCGGCAAGGACGTGTGGGGCGACAGCGCCTACCGTTCGGCGGAAACGGAAGAGCGGCTGGCGGCGAAACACTTTCGCAGCCGTATCCACCGCCGCGCGCGGCGGAACCGGGGACTTTCCGAACGCGAGGAGCAGGGCAACAAGACCCGTTCGAAGGTCCGCGCCCGGGTCGAGCATGTGTTCGGGCACATGGTCACCGCGATGGGCGGCAAGCTTGTGCGCACGATCGGGATCGTCCGGGCGAAGGTGAAGGTCGGACTGTCGAACCTTACCTACAATATGCGGCGCTATACCGGCCTTGAACGGCGAAAGGAGGCTGCGGCGTGAGGGCGGATGTCATGTCATGCAACCTGGGGTCGCTCGAAAGGCGAAGAGGCGACGAAGTTACAACTCAGGCGGGATGGGACCGAACAAACGAGCAACGCGATCTGAAATTTTCACGGCGATCGCGACGGCTGGCGGGTCAAAGGGCGTCAGAAATTTGGATTCTTAGAGGTGCCCTGAATTGAACGATCGGTTGGACCATAGTCGACCCAAAGCAGACCGCTGACGCCTCCGGGCAGTGATGTCGCTTACGCAGCATTTCCTGAGAGGCGCAACAATGGCGTGTCCGCGCTTGGGAGGGAGCTAACCCACCGTCTGCGGTCGCCGTCGTCTTTGCTTTTCGCGATTTCCGCATCCTTTCATGCTGCACCACTGCCGATGTTGACCCTTACTCGTATCGACGAAATAGACATCGCAATCCGATGCTCCGCATTTTCGAACCTTCATGTGGTCGATGGCGACAAGCAGGTTTTCCACTGCAATTGCACAGGCATGAAGTGGAATTTCAGGCGCTAAGAGGTCTGACCAAGTATGGCTCGCGACGTATTGTGAGGTTGCCGCGACAAGCTTTCTTGAGGCATGTGCGACCTGGATAGCAGCCGATATCGCCTCTAAATCACTGGGCCGAACCGGGCATTTCGAGTGCATCGCCAGCAGGACATCATGCAGTTGCTCGCGCAACCCACGAGTCCGAGCCAGGGTGTTCGAGCATTTCGGCCCGCTGAGCTTCGCCAATTCGGCTGCGGTTGGAGGTTCGACCAAACCAGCCAGTTCAACAAACCTGATCAGGTCTCGATATGAGACCAGCGTTTCGATTGGTTGGTCGAACGGCCTCTCATCGAGGGTGTTAACCAGATCGAGCGCGGGATGACCACCGCTCCAATCGAATCCGTCTGCATCGACACTCATGCGCCTGCTTGCCTCGTCCATGCCACTGATATATGTAACCTGACTAACGTATTTTATAGGTTAGATCGCCTGATATTCTGGTTCGGGAGAAAGGGATGAGCGACGCGGCGATAGATGGCAAGGCCACCGTTCGGTACATGCGAGGCGCGCTCTACGGGCTTGCTGCTGTCAGCATCTGGTCTGGTTGGATTGTCGTCGCTCGCCTTGGCCTCAGAACCAGTCTGACGCCCTGGGACATTGCGGCCCTTCGTTTTGGCGTGGCCGGAATCCTTTTGCTGCCGTATGTGCTGGTCAAGGGGCTTGCCATTGAACGTCTCGGTGGTGTTGGACTGGCGGCCATCGTGTTTGGCGGTGCCGCACCTGTGTTGCTGGCCAATTCGGGATTACTGTTTGCGTCCGCCGCCCATGCGGGCGCTCTCTTTCCAGGTGTGATGCCACTCATGGTCGCGCTTCTCGCGGCGGCATTCCTGCGTGAGTCGTTCACGAAGACGAAGATAATTGGCTTCATGTTGATTTTGCCTGGAGTGTTCGGGATTGTCTGGAGTTCGAGTGGCAGCATCGGTTCATCCGTGAATGTTGGCGACTTGCTGTTCCTCGGTTCTGGGCTCGCATGGGCTTTTTATACGATCGCGATGCGCCGTGCCCGCCTCGGAGGATTGCATGCGGCTGCTATCTCGGCCGTCGGTGCCATGCTCCTTTATCTGCCGGTTTTCGCCGTCACAACCGGGATAACGCTCGCCGCTGCGCCATGGAGCGACATCGTTCTACAAGGTTTTGTTCAGGGCGTTCTGACGGCTATTATCTCACTCCTGCTCTATGGACGTGCGGTAGGCATTCTCGGCGCATCGAGCGGCGCTGCTTTTGCCGCGCTTTGCCCGGCCATGACAGCCGTCCTGGGCATCCCAATACTCGGTGAGGTGCCCAACACAACCGAATGGATTGCGATCATCACAATATCCGCCGGAGTCTACGTTGTGAGCGGCGGCCCGTTGCCTCGCTGGCGAAGCAGGTCAGCGGCGTCGATGGATCATTGACTTGAAACGAGCCGCATCCGTTGCACAATTTCGATGGATATTAGCGCTTTTAGATGAGATTTATAGATTTGCGCTTGGTCTTATTTACGGCACGATTCATGAACAGGATACGAAGGCCAATCCATATCTGCGCGGTGGCGAAATTACCTAATCGCGGCTGACAGGCTGCTCAGTTACCGCAGGGAAGGATGGCCCACCGACGTCGGTGGGCGAATGCCCGGCAAGCCCGTCCCGCGATAGCAGGCAGGGGGGGTTAAGATACGGCGGAACACGGGCTGTTCGTTTGACCCCTACCCCTGCGCCTGCTGCTCCGCGATCCACGCGGTGACCTGGTCGTAGTAGTTCTCCATGTAATACTCGGCTATGTCGTCGGCGGTGGTCTTCCAGACCCCCTCGTGACCCAGGATATACTCCAGCGCCTGATCCAGATACTTCGCCGCATTGGGCCGCCCGATCGCGTGCGGATGAAGCGACAGGCACATCACCCGCCCGCTTTCCGCGCCCTCCCGATACAGGACATCGAACTGGTCCTTGATCATCTGAAGAAAGTAATCGGCGTCGCGGTTCCAACTCAGCATGCCCGCATCGTTGGTCTGGCCGGTGTACGGCACGTAGATGAACTTCTGCCCGCCCCGCACGTTGATCGGCCAGGGCTGGTCGTCGACGATCCATGACGTGTGGTACAGGCAACCGGTTTCCGCCATCAGATCGTCGGTTCTGGTCGTATATCCGGCTCCGCCGCCCAACCGTCCCTTCAGGTGCTTACCGGTCATTTTCAGCAGGTGCGAACGGAAGTCGAGCCAATAGGCGCGCTCCTGATCCTCCGTCAGGTCATAGATCGGGCGGCTGTTGTAAAGCCCGTGCGCCATGTAATCCCAATCCGCCGCGATCATTGCGTCTTTGATCTCGGGGAAATGGTCCAGGATTTCCAGGTTCAGGCAGCAGCACGCGCGGATTTTGTGCTTGTTCAAAACATCCAGCATGCGCCAGAAACCGGCGCGATTGCCGTAATCCATCCGGGAGTAGTGCGGAATGTCCGGCTGCGTCGGCCGATTTTCCGGCATATACTCGAAGAATTCCATGTTCGGAGCGACCCAGAACGCAACCCGGGCGTTGTTCGGCCATTTGATGATCGGCCGATCGTTGATCGGCGCGTAGTCGAAACGGTGTGGGGGAAGGCTCATGCCGGTTGCTCCGTTTGGGTCTTGAACCAGTCGATGATTTCCGCGCCGGTCGCCGTCCACACACCCTGACGCGCGCAAATATGGCCCAAAACCTCATCCAAATGCCGAATGCGCCAAGGCTGCCCCATGATCCAGGGATGCAGATGCAGCACCATCAGCCGCCCGTTGGTCGCGCCGTCGGCGTAAAGCCCGTCGAACCAATCGCGCCACAGCAGGTTGACCTCGTTGATCGTCCGCCGCCCGTGCAGATGGATGTAGTTGTCGTCCAGATGACCATGAACGCCCAGAGAATAAAGCTCCCCGGTCCTGGGAGTCATCCGATACGGCTGCTCGTCGTTGCCCCAGTCGCAAACATACCGAATGCCCTCCTCGGCCAGCAGATTCGGCGTATTGGGGGTTTCCTGAAAATCCGGGCCGGACCATCCGATCGGCCGCGTACCCGTCGCCTTGGTGACGGCATCGATGGAATCGCGAATGTATTGTCGCTCCTCCTCCTCCGACATGCCGACATGGATGATCCGACGCCGAGACAATCCGTGCGCGATAAACTCCCCGCCGCGCTTCAGGCCCTCCTTGATCAGCGCCGGGTAATGATCGGCGACGGCCTTGTCGAGCGCCAGGGTCGGCTTGATCCCATACTTGTCCAGCACGTCGAAGATCCGGAAAACGCCGACCCGATTGCCGTACTCATGGTGCCCATAACCGCCGATATCGGGAAAGGCCGGTTGATTGCCGCTCCACAATCCTTCCGGCCCGCCATTGGGCGTAACCGGCAACGGCGTGCCCGCCGGAACCTCCCAGTCCCAATGCTCGAGATTGACGATAACAGCCAGGGCAACCCGCGCATTGTCGGGCCATCGCAGGGGAGGGCGAGAGACGATCGGCGACCAAGGATAAAACGGTTGGTCCATTCCATGACTGCGTGTTGCCGGCATCGTTCTGCCTCCCCCCTGTAAACGCCGTTCAGTACGTCGCGAACATACGCCCGATCTGTTCGATATTGTTCGTCCGCGTCAGCGCCAAAGCCAGCAGCAAGCGAGCCTTTTGCGGATTGAGGTTATCGCCCGCGACAATCCCCGTCTCCCGCAAATACCGCCTCGGCGCCACCCGCCCGCTCCCCGCTCGGCTTGTTTGCGTAACTATTACGCCCGCGGCCATGGCCCGGATCAGCGCCTCGCGCTCCGCCCGGGTCGGGATGCCCGGCGCCAGCCCGGCCGACACGATGCCCTTGGCGCCCGCCGCGACGAACGCATCAATCGCCGTACCGTCCGCGCCGCCATAGGAGTAGACGATATCGACCCGCGGCAGTGCGGTCAGCTCCGCCACATCGAATTCCGTATCCGGCGCGTATCGGCGCGCGGGCTTGCGATAGATCTGCACACCGTCGCCGTCGACATGGCCGAGCGCGCCGAAATCGGCGGCGCGGAAGGTTTGGAGGCGGTAGGTGGAGGTCTTGCTGACTTCCCGCGCCGACTGAATTTCGTCGTTCATGCAGACCAACACGCCAAGCCCGCGCGCCTGATCGGCGATGGCGACGCGCACCGCGCTGACCAGATTCATGCCGGCGTCGCTGCTGAGCGCGCTGGCCGGTCGTTGCGCGCCGACCAAGACGACGGTCTTGCTTGTTTTCAACACAAGGTTCAGGAAGTAAGCGGTTTCTTCCAGCGTCGCGGTGCCGTGCGTGATGATGAACCCGGCGATCTCCGGCCGTTCGCGGGCGGTCTTGTCGATGATCCGCGCCAGTTCCAGCCAATCCGCCGGGCCGATATCCGTGCTGCCGACGCTGCGGAACGGGATCGGCAGGATATCGGCGATGGTGGCGATTTCCGGATAGCGGCCGATGGCGTCCGCAACCTCCATCTTCCGCCCGAAGTCCGGATAATCCAGCACATCCAGGCTGTCGCGCCCGATCGAGGAAATCGTGCCGCCTGTGCCGATCGCGGCGACGATGGGTTTGCTCTGGCTCATGGATGCTTCCTTCGTTGGGTCGTATCAGGCCGCCGCCGGGATGTGCCGCCGGCTGGTCATCAAGGGTTGTATGTGTCGACCGAATTTGTCCATGCCCTCGATGAAATCGTCGAACGTCAGCATCACACCGCGCACGCCCGGAACAGTCGCGTAAAGGTCGAGCAATTCCGCGATCCGCTGATACGATCCCACCAAGGCACCGTGCATGGTCGGCATTCGGTTCCTGACCTTTTCGGTAAATCGCCCGGCCGAGGCATATTTATCGGCGTTCGGATCGGTATTGGCCTGCGACTGACGCCAGCCCAGCGCCTCCATATCCATGCCGTCGCGGTAATGTTCCCATTTGGCCTGGGCCTCGGCTTCCGTCGCCTCGGCGATGACCATCATCACCACCAGCGCCCCGCAATCCCGCCCCGTGCGCGCATTCCCCTCCACCAACCGCGCCGTGCTCGGCGCCACCGCAAGAGGATCGTTGATACCGAAGCTGGAACAGAAATTATGGTCCGCATAGGTCGCGGCGAACTCCGTGCCGCGATCGCTCTGCCCCGCGCAGATGATCGGGATGCGCTTTTGCGGCATCGGCAGGCAGCGGCAATCGTCCATCTCGAAGAAGTCGCCCTTGAAATCGCTGTGCCCGCTCTCCCACAACTCCCGCATGACGGTGACGTATTCGCCGCAATAATCGTAGCGCCGCAGGTGATGCGCCTCTACGGGCCAGATGCCCATTTGGGAGTATTCTTTCTCCTGCCAGCCCGTGATCATGTTCAGGCCGAACCGACCATGCGAAATGCTGTCGATCGTCACCGCCATCCGCGCCGCGACGGCCGGCGGCATGGTCAGCACGGCGCAGGTGGCAAACAGTTGAATGCGGCTGGTAACGGCGGCGAGGCCGGCCATCAGCGTGAAACTCTCCAGATTATAGTTCCAGAATTCCGATGGGCCGCCGAACCCGCGCAGCTTGATCATCGACAGCGCGAAATCCATCCCGTACCGTTCCGCCCGCTCCACAACCGCGCGGTTCAGGTCGAAACTCGGCATGAACTGCGGCGATGTCGTGGAAATCAGCCAGCCATTATTGCCGATGGGAATGAACACGCCGACCTGCATGGTGGACTCTCCTGCCTCTGCGCCGCGTAAGCCCGTCAGGCCGCCTTGATGTGTTCGCGGCACCGCATCAACGGCTGTATGCGCGTGCCGAACGCGTCGATTCCCAACAGGAAGTCGTCGAACGTCAGCATGATGCCCTTCACCCCCGGCATCGCCGCGACCTCGTCCAACATCGACGCGACGGCGGCATAGGACCCGACCAACGTGCCCATGTTGAAATTGATGGGGGAGGGCGACCGCTGAATGGCCGCGGCCATCGAGGTTTCCGACGTCGCGGTGTCCTCCGCCGCTTTGCCCAACAGATGCGCCAGCGCGTCCTTGTCGGCACCGGCGTTATACAATTCCCATTTGCGCATCGCCGCGTCGTCGGTTTCGTCCGCGATGATCATGTAGAGCATATAGCTGCCGACATCGCGTCCCTCGCGTTCGGCGTGCGCCAACATGCGCGCGGGAACGCCGGCGGCCCGCGTCGGCTCGTTCACGCCTTCCCCCAACGCAAAATTGAAGTCGCAATAGCGCGCGGCGAACTCCATGCCGCGATCGCTCTGCCCGGCGGACACCAGTTTGATCGGTGCCTTCGGACGCGGGCTGAGCTTGCAGGCATCCATCTGAAAATACGCACCCTTCAGATCGGAATGCCCGTGCGTCCACAGATCGTGCAGGATACGCACATACTCGGTGCTGTAATCGTAGCGTTGGGCGAAATGCTCGTCGCCTGGCCACAGTCCCATTTGCGAGTATTCGATCTTGTGCCAGCCCGACACGATGTTGACGCCGAACCGCCCGCCGGAAATATCCGCGATCGTGCTGGTCATGCGCGCGACGATCGCCGGTGGAATGGTCAGCACGGCGGTGGAGGCATACAGCTTGATGCGCGACGTCACCGCGGCAAGGCCGGCCATCAGGGTAAAGCTTTCCAGCCCGTGATCCCAGAATTCTGTCGTGCCGCCGAAGCCGTGCAGCTTGATCATGGACAGCGCGAAGTCCAACCCAAACCCCTCCGCGCGCCGCACAATCTCCTGATTCAGCGCAAAGCTCGGCATGTACTGCGGTGACGTGGCCGAGATGATCCAGCCATTGTTGTTAATGGGGATAAAGACACCGACGTCCATGCAATGCTCCCGGAATTCGTTCGCTCGACGGATCGCTATTCCGCGGCCATGCGGTAGTTCTCGCGGCAGCGCATCAACGGCAGGATGCGCGTGCCGAACTGTTCCATGCCGATGACGAAATCGTCGAAGGTCAGCATCACGCCTTGCACGCCGGGCACGGTCGATAATTCGTCCAACATCCGCGCGACGCTGGCATAGGACCCGATCAACACGCCGCCCTGTGTCGGCAGCTTCTCGGTGCCCAGGGTCCGACGCTTGTTCGGTCCCGCGAACGGGTCCCGGGTCGGGTCGTCGGAAGCCTGACCGTCGCGCCAGGCAATCGCCTCCACATCCGTGCCCTGCTTGTAATGCTCCCACTTCGCCATCGCGGCCGCGTCGGTCTCGTCCGCGATCACCATCGTCAGCACCAGCGCGCCGCACTTGCCGCCGATTTCCTTGTTCGCCGCAACCAGGCGCGCGACGCTGGCGGAAACCATGGTGGGCTGGTTGATCCCGCCGCTGGAACAGAAATTGTAATCGGCATAGCGCGCCGCATAGCGCGTGCCGGCATCGCTTTGACCGGCGGAGATGATCGGGATTTTCGCGGTCGGCATCGGCAGACAGCGACAATCGTCCATCGTGAAAAAGTCGCCCTTGAAGTCGGAGCGCCCGGTGGCCCACAACTCCTGCATCACCGACACGTACTCGCCGCAATAATCGTAGCGGCGATTGTAGTGATCGCTCCCCGGCCAAATGCCCATCTGCGCGTATTCACGGCGCTGCCAGCCGGAGATGATGTTCACGCCGAACCGGCCATGGGAAATGCTGTCGATCGTCACCGCCATGCGCGCGGTGATCGGCGGGGGCATGGTCAGCACCGCGCAGGTGGCAAAAAGCTGAATGCGTTCCGTTACCGCGGCCAGGCCGGCCATCAGCGTGAACGATTCCAGATTATAGTCCCAGAAGCCCGACGCCCCACCAAACCCGTGCAGCTTGATCATCGACAGGGCAAAGTCGAAGCCGAATGCCTCGGCCTTTTGCACCACGGTCTTGTTCAGATCGAAGCTGGGTTTGTACTGCGGGGATGTGGTGGAAATCAGCCAACCATTGTTCCCGATGGGGATGAAGACACCTAGTTGCATGACGTGACCTCCCGGTGGGAGGTCGCTTGGATCGAAGGCATCTGGGCGCTGTGGCGCATGGCGGGCCTCGCTGCACGATATGACGGACCGAATTGCACGAAATTCGCACAAATCCATTCGGCCGGATCATATTGGAGGCGTATGCCGCAATGCACAATGGCTAATCAGAGAGCATATTCGGACTTTAGATCATTATTAGCCTATTTATAGACCAATCCACTAACACGCAGGCATTGACAGCCTAAATAATATCCAATTTTGCCAAGGCGGCCGGGGCAAACGCCCCAGCCCCACTACCAACCCAAGGCGCGATCAGGAAAAATCGAGCGTCGACAGCGCCCGATCCAAGGTTTCCACGATACGGTCGCACTCCGCGCGCGTGATCACCAACGGCGGCGACATGGTGATAACCCCACCATAGCGCCGGCCGCCGTTCGACCGGCCCAGCAGCACCCCGTTCTCCCGACAGAAGTCGACCACCGCGCCAACCTGCGCCGGGCTGATCGGTTCCTTGCTCTTCCGGTCCTTGACCAGTTCCACGCCGATCAGCAGCCCCTTGCCACGCACTTCGCCGACATAGGGATGGCGCATCAGCGTGCGGAGCCCGTCCATCAGATAGGCGCCCATCTCCGCCGATCGGGCGGCGAGGTTCTCTTGCAGCATGATCTCGATATTGCGCACCGCGACCGCCGCCGCGACCGGATGGCCGCCGTATGTATTCACCTGCGCGACCTGCCGGTTCTCCGACGCTTCGCCCAGGAAGTTCTCGAACACGCTGTTCTTCACCACCGTCGCGGCGATCGGCATATAAGCGCTGGAGATTCCCTTCGCGACTGCGATGATGTCGGGCTTCACGTCGTAATGCTGATGGGCGAACATCTTGCCGGTACGCCCGAACCCGTTGATCACCTCGTCGACGTGCAACAGGATGCCGTGCTGACGGCACAGCTTTTCAACCTCCGGCAAATATTCGTCGGGCGGCACGGCCACGCCGACCCCGCTCATGATTGGTTCGACGATGATCGCCGCCACGGTTTCCGGACCTTCGCCCAGGATCGTGGTTTCCATGTTCTTCACGCAGGCCAGGTTGCAGCTTGGATATTCCAGGCCGAACGGGCAGCGGTAGCAATGCGGATGCGCGACATGCACGAAATCGCCGGAATAAGGCTCAAACTTCGCCTTACGCTCTCCCATGCCGCCGGCATCCAGCGTGGCCAGCGTGGTGCCGTGATAGGCGAAATAGCGGCTGATCGTCTTGAAGCGGAATTGCTGCGGGTATGACTGCTTCATGAACTGCCGAGCGATCTTGAACCCGGCCTCATTCGCTTCGGAACCCGAGTTCACGAAATAGGTGTGATAGCCGCCGCCCATCATCGTGTTGATCTGTTCGGCCAGCGTCGCCGCCGGCACGTTCATCGCGGAGTGCGGATAATATGCGAGTTGCCGCATCTGTTCGGCCGCGACGTCGGCCAGTTCAACCCGGCCATAGCCGATATTGACGCACCAAAGCCCGGCCATCGCATCCAGATAGGCCGTGCCGTCGGCGTCATAGATCGTCGATCCCTGTGCGCCCGTGACCACGATCTGCCGCGTCTCCAACAGACGATGCTGCACGATCGGGTGCATGACGTTATCCAGATCGCGCCGCACAACGGCTTCGCGGAAAGCGGGATCGGGTGCATTGGTCAGGGACATGGTGGCCTCGCGCGGGGTTGATCGTTCCGGCGCCGAGCGGTCGAACCCAAGCGAGCGCGCCGTCGTCCCGGTTAGGATCGGGGACGATAGGCGCGCCGTCTCGGCGACGTCAAACAGGTTTCAGGGCAAAGGCGTTCGCTTAGTGAACGCGTTCAAGCCCCGCGACCGGAGGAACCGGCGGGCCAGGACGCCGCGCCGCGAGCAGGTCTTTTGCCTCCGCCACCCGTCCCGCATTCACGCAGGCGCGCAGCAAGGTTGCCTCCAGCAAATCCACCTGGGCGCGACTGCCGCCCATCCGCTCCCGCTCCGGCAGGATCGGCAGGATCAGGTTGATCGTGGTGGCATAATCGCCCCGCTGATACGCCGCAAAGGCGCGCGCCGCCGTCGGGACGATGGTCCCGGACGGGTAGCGACCGTCCTTGGCCAATGCCTCGATACCGTTCAGCCAGGTTTCCAGCGTTGCTTCGTCGCCGGTCGCGGCATGCGTCAGCGCGACGTGCCAATCGACCAGTGAAACCCCGGGGCGAGGGAACTTCGCCAGCGCGTAAGCCTGCATCTTCGCCCAACGCGCCTGATCGCGCGGATGCCCCGCCAGTTCGGAGCGCCACAGAAACGCGACGGAATCCGTCAGCTTCTGATGCACCGCGCCGCGGTGATCGTCCGCCGAGAAAGCGTCGTTATAAAGCTGGAATCCCGCGTCCAGGTTGCCCGCATGTAGCTCGAATACGCCCAGATGCCAGTTCAGATGCCCGTACAGGCTGCCGTCCGGTTCATACAGCGGCAGCCAGGAGCGCATGAACGCAATCCCGGCATCGCGCTCTCCGGTTTCGTAACACAGATGGGCGAAGGCATGGGCGCCGTAGGCATTGCGCCGCTCCTGCGCGAGCGAGTGCTCGATCTTCGGGCGCGCCGCGTCGTGGCGACCGATTTCGGACAGCGCCATGGCATGATGGCCTTCGAACCACCAATCGTCGCCATAATGCGGTGCCAGCCCGTCCAGGAAATCGGCCAGATTCTGCTCCCGCCCCGGCAGGCCGGACAATCCGATCAACCCGCCCTGATTGGCGGCAAGGCTCAGCACCAGCGCATCGCGCGGCCATGTTCTGACATGCGCGCGGATCGCCGCCAGCGCGGCGACCGCCTGACCGCCGAACAGAAGCCGAAACACCTCGATATGGCTGCGATCACGCTCCGACGCGCCTTCGCTGACCGCCAGCGCCGCCGCCAGGCATTCCCGCATCCCCGCAAGGTCGGTGGCGAGTTGCAGGGCGCGGCCCTTGCCGATATGCGCCAGCGCGAAGCCGGGATCGGCGGCGATGGCGCGGTCGAACGCCGCGGCCGCGCCGGGAAACACCGTCAACAAAAGATCGACACCCTCGACGTACGCGTCGCGCGCCGTCGCGTCGGTCGTGGATACGGCAAGACCGTAACGATCTGTCAGCATGAAGGGCCTCCCGGTCAGGTCGGGTTGTCAGGGCAGTTGGGGAATTATGCCGTCGGTTTGCGGTCCGCGTAACTCACGCCCATGCCGGCGCGCACGTCCTGCTGGATGCCGTATTGCGGGAAGGGATAGCGCAGCCCATTCCGGCCCAGGGCTTCCATGCCGGCGATCGCCTGCGCCAGTTGCTCCGGCGGCAGCGCCATCAGCATCTCGTCATCCAGCACACCGCCATACCGGCGCTCCGCAAAGCACGGAATCGACAAGCTCGGTTCCCGCGTCTTAAGCGCTCGGCCCCACGAATCGGCGCAGGCTGATTCGCCGACCACGCTCCAGTCGAACCGCTTGTAGCCGGACCACTGCAAGCCGTTGATGAAATACATCATCGCCCCCGGCGTCGCATAAAACAGCGCGATGTCCGGTGGGGACAGCCGACCGCTTGCCAGCGGAGAGACCGCGATCGCCTCGTACTTCCCGTCTTCGACGCAGTTCATCGCCGCCTGGTGCGCCCCGGAATCTTCCGGCGTCGAATACCAAACCCCGACCATGCGCTGGCCGGACTGCCATTCCGCATCTTTCGCATTGCCAAGCCCGATCACCGCGCGGCACTGCGCGCCCACCAGGTCGTCGGCGGTGACGCCCACGGTCCAGCCAAGCCGAGCGGCCTGGGCGACGATCTGATCGAAGGCGTGAACGGCCTTGGGGCGGCGGATGCGGGGAATCGCTTCCATATCCGCAGCACGCTCGAACAATTTCATGCCGAAGGGCGGGTTGCGCAGCTTCAACAGCCGTTCAAGGTCGGCGACCGTCTTGGTCCAGTCCATGGTCATGGCGGTTATCCTCCGTATTTTTTGCCGCGCGCGCCGACCCGTCGACCGGCACCGGCATGATGGACGCTATCTTGCCCGTTCACCTTGCCCCGGTCGACTCACCGTCCGCAAATCGTCGGGCATTGTATAAGGATCGTGCCGAGGGTTAGCCTGCGGCCACGCTGCGTTCGCGGCACAGGATGTCCCGGATACGAGGACATCGCAAAAATGTAACAGGGAGCCAGGACAATGAAACGACGCACCTTATTGAAAGCCGCCGCCGCCGCGCCGTTCGTGCCGACGAATTTCGCGATCGCGCAACCGGCAAACGCGCGGACGTTGGTGTTCGTGCCGCAGGCAAATCTGACCCTGCTCGATCCGATCTTCACCACCGCGCAGCCGACTGTGCATCACGGCTACGCAATTTACGATCTGCTGTTCGGCGTCACCTCCAAGCTGGAACCGCGACCGCAAATGGCCGAGGGCTTCACGCTGTCCGACGACGGCCGCACCTATATGATCAAGCTGCGCCCCGGACTGAAGTTCCACAACGGCGAACCCGTCCGCGCCCAGGATTGCGCCCCCAGCCTCGCCCGCTGGGCCGCCCGCGAAACGCTCGGCCTGACCATGTGGCAGTACGTCGACAGTTGCACCGCGCAGGACGACAGCACGATCAAAATTGTGCTGAAGCGGCCGATCCCGATGTTCATCGAAGCCATCGCGCGCGGCGGCGCTTCCGTCGCGTTCATGATGCCGGAACACGTGGCGAAGACCGATCCGTTCAAGCAGATCACCGACACCACGGGTTCCGGCCCATACCGCTTCGTTTCCAACGAATATGTCTCCGGCGCGCGCGTGGTCTATGCGCGGTTCGACGGCTACGTTCCGCGTCAGGAACCGGCGGAATGGATGGTCGGCGGCAAGGTCGCCCATTTTGAGCGTATCGAGTGGAAGGTCATTCCGGACTCCGCCACCGCCGCCGCCGCGCTGCAAAACGGCGAGGTCGATTGGTACGAACAGGTGCAGCCCGACCTTGTGCCGCTGTTGAAGAAAAGCGCTTCGGTCCAACTCGGGTATCACAACCCCACCGGATATAACGGCGTGCTGCGGTTCAATCACCTGCACGCCCCGTTCAACAATGTTGCGGTACGCCGAGCGGTGATGATGGCGGTCAACCCGGCGGACTATATGGCGTCCGTCACGGCCGGTGACGAAAGCGCCTATATCACCTGCAAATCGGTCTTTCCCTGCGGCAGCAAATACGGTCGCGAAATCCCGACCGACGCGCTGCAGGGCAACATCGCCAAGGCGCGTCAGATGCTGGAAGCGTCCGGCTACAAGGGCGAAAAGACCGTCGTGCTCAGCCCGACCGACCTGACCACCGTCGGCCCGTTCGGCGACGTGACCTACGATATCCTGAAGAAGATTGGCATGAACGTCGAACTGGTCGCGACCGACTGGGGCTCCGTCGTGCAACGCCGAGCATCGCGGGAGTCGGTGGAAAAGGGCGGCTGGTCGGTGATCCATACGTGGCGCCCGTCCTCGATCGGCTACACACCGGTCGAGCACAGCCAAATCCGGGGCCTTGGACCGAACGCCTGGTTCGGCTGGTACAAGGATGAGGAGATGGAAGTCCTGACACGCCGTTTTGTCGAGGCAACGGAACAGGCGGAACGCGACGAGATGATCCTGCAAATCCAGACCCGCGCGTTCGATCAGGTGCCCTATGTGCCGATCGGCACGTTCCAAATCCGATCCGCCTACCGCAAGAGCCTGGTCGGGATGGTCGAGGGCACCGCGCCCTATTTCTGGAACGTGCGGCGCGCCTGAAGTCAATCCGCCGCGCCTTTCTCGGGCGCGGCGGAACCCATCCTCAGAGCTTCGTCGATGCTCGGCTCAACAGATTCCATGTTCCGGCCTGCTTCTGCCAGTTCATCAGGATATGCAGATTGGTCGAGCTTTTCTTGCCGTCGGCGACCGATTCACTCTCCCCCAGCCAGTGAAAACGCACGATCGCCACATCGCCGACCACGCGCACGGTGGGGTCTTTGTACTGAAGCGATAACGTCCTCGACTTGCCGCTGGTGGCGGCGGCGATAAACTGCGCCTTGTCTTCCACGCGACCGTCGGAGTGGCTGTAGCTGAGTTCCGGCGCGGTCAGGCCGGCCAGCGCCTTTGCGTCCTGCGCCATCTGCGCGACCCGGAACGCTTCGACACGTTTTGCGACGATTTCTTCCTCGGCCGACAGGGCAAAGGCCGGCACGGCAGCCAAAAGGCCAAGCGCAAGCGCGGGCAGCGCCAGATGGCGACGATCGATCTTCATGGTGTTTTCTCCGTTTTTTCTTGTCGATGTGCAGTCGATTGTCAGGCTACGGCTGGCCCTGGGGCGGTTTGCGCGCCAAAGCCACCCGAACGCTAGACCCAGTTCCCACACCCGCCAAGGGAGCGACGGAGACCGATCCCGTTACGGCGCTTTGGCGCGGGCGCGGATTTCCGACGACGACGTATCGAATCGAAAGCGACTTTCGGGGATCTCGCTGAACAGATCAGCGTAACGGTTCGGTACCGGTATGTCGCGCAGCATCCGAACACGCGACGTGGCGTCGATGCGCACCGCCACCAGAAAGCTGCTGCCGGCATTGGCCATCTCGTCCAACGCGCTGTGCATGCGATCGTCGTCGTTGCCATAATAGCGCGGGGCCACCAGCCTTTCGGCGGTATCCGCCCCGATCACGAAGGTCGCCTTGGGAAACAGACGCGATTTTTCCAGAAAGGTCGGCGCGCGCGTCAGTTCGACCGACGACTTCCACGCGAACTGGGTCAGGCGATGGCGAATCGCGTGGCCTTCCAGCGGCGGCTTGTCGACATTGGTCACCGAGATTTCAAACGTCACCGGTTGCTGCTTGATCTCTTCGGCAACGCGCGCCAGCGACACATGCCCGATATGGACGGGGTTGAAGGAGCCAGGCATCACAACGGCGGGCGGCGCCGCCGTCAGCGTCAACTGCCCGTCGGGTTGTGCCGTGACGCGACTGAATTCGCCGGCCAACAGCCGGTCGATCGAATCCGCGGGTGCAACGACCTCCTCATCGAACCGTTCGTCGGCATCGAGTAAATCGCGCACCGACGGCGCGGCGACCCCGCAGGCTTGCGCCAGCCACAGAATGATTGCACGTGAAACCAAATCTTCCTCGCCGGCGCGATCGCGTCGGCCCTTGGCCAGGACGCCGGTGCAATGCGCGACGCCGGACGCGGTTGCGCAGGCGATGTGGAAGCGGTGCTCTCCCCTGCGCGGGCGGTCGCTGACCAGGGCGGCGGTCGCGCCCAGCCCCACCAGATCGCCGGCGGTCGGTACCAGCCTGGCCGCGCGGATGCGCGCGGCGCGGGCCATCGCGATCGCCGTGGAAGCGCTTGACGCCTGGGTCGGCGCGAAGCCCAGGAAGGTCGCCAGTGCCTGCTCGTCGTAGGGTACTTGTGCCTCGATCAACAGGCGCGATCCGCCGGGAACCCGCAGCAATTCGGCGATGGCCCCGCTGCCGCCCCCGGTGATCGCCAGCGCGGCCTTGGGGCCGGACGCCTGTATGGTCGAGATCAACTGCCGCCACGCGGCATCCGTCGGTATCATGGTGCGTGCTCGGCCCATTGTTGCATAGCGAACGATGGACCGTGAAAGACTATCCCCGCACTGTCAATCGGATGCTGTGTTGGGCGGTGGGTCGGTTTGAATGGGCGTGTGCGGTTGGCTGTCGTTGCTGGGGTTACACTGCGGTCCGTTGGGTTGGGGGGCGGATTCCTGGACATTGGCCTGGGGGGTGTAATGGGCCCTACGTTAGGTGCAAAATTCAAAATTTATGCCCCACACGCGGCGCGTTGAAATCACAAGGCCTTTCTGGTGCACAATACAGGTGCATAAGAGGTCCATGAATTACGGCTATGCACGGGTATCAACGGATGGTCAGAGCATGGCCGCGCAGGTGAGTGTGCTCACCCGTGCGGGTGGCGTGAAGGTGTTCCGCGAAACGGCGTGCTGGGCCGGTTCTGATCGCGCACGGGCGGGTGATGCTCATCGTCTTGGGCGGTCTGGCGGAGTTTGAACTAGAATTGATCCGCGCGCGCCGTGGCGGCGGGTGTGACGATGGGGCGCAAGCCGAAGCTGACACCGCACCAGGTCAAGGAAGCCCTACGCCGCCGCGATACAGGTGAGCCGATGCGTGATCACTCTTCCATCAATCAGCGTAGTTCAGCCACGGTCTTAACCAGTCCGAGACGCTCGAACAGCGCCAAAAGGTGTGACAGGGTGACTGGTGGATTGGTCAGATTGGCTTGTTGGCGCTGGACGGCATCCACCACCACGGCCGGCGCAAGATCAATCAGGTGACGAAGGAATTCGTCAGGGTGTTGTGCCTCAATGTTAAACGGATGGAGCGCAGCCTCTGGAAAATCTTTCAGATTATAGGTCACAATGATATCGGCATGGGCGACGATTGCCGCGGCCAAAACATGCCGATCATTGGGATCGGGAAGTATCAGTGTCCGTTTGAGAACATCCCGAATCATTAGAATCGGTTACCTTGGGGCCTTGAACCCATTGAATCTTCTGTGATTCCCTGCACGGCATCGATTCGGGAGGTGCCCCATGTGGACGCAAGAGAGCCGGCAGCGACACAACCGGGACCA
>CANJLW010000058.1 GCA_947475245.1 Acetobacteraceae bacterium
GCGGCAACGTGCCTTTAACCCACCCGATCCCGCCAACCCTGACGCCCAACAGATATGAGCCGAACACGCGATGAAAATGCGCGCCGCGGCAACGCGTCCGATTGTCAGATCATCGCTCGACCAACATCACCGTGAATAAGATGGGCTAGGAACGTGCCTAGATCATCGACGGTGAACAACGGTGACGCAAGCGACGGAGTCGCAGCCACAGTCGAAGCGCTCAATAGACCGATAAGGAACGCAGTTAATTTGTGTCGATTGGACTTCATAAGGGATTTCAACCTTTTACGATTTTCGCCCGCCTCGGATCGAAGCCTGAGTATTACATCAATACCGCATACTGAGAATTTTATGTCAAGTTACGATCCTGAGTCTGTCGATAGCTAATTAACTTGTCCGGTTTAGGTAGCACACGAGTTGGCCGCTCGTTCCCGATGTGTCCCGTGGCGGAGCGGTGTCGCCAAGGGCCATTTCCTGGTGTGACTGTCAGGACCATTTCCCGGAGCCGACCTGCGTTCCGCCACCGCGCCGCGCGCCAGGGCGGTCAGGGACGGCCCCGCTTGGGGCCGCCGCGCAGCGGCGCGACGCTGGAAGCAGGACGGGCCGGATGCCTCACGCGGCCTTCCCAGCGTCTTCGATTAGTGTCCCCGCCGCGTCGTAGCGACCAATGCATCGGGGACCGTAGAAAATCGCGTGTGTCCCGTCGCAGTACTGCCGCACCTTCACCCGCGCCTTCACAAAGTGCGCCCGCAGCGGGCTCGGCTGGATCTGCAGCCGGCACCGGTGGAACGATACCGTGTTGTCGTTGCTGACCTGGCGCTCCTCCTGGATGCAGAGGATCTCTCGCAGGTCCACCCCCTCGGCCGAGACGAACGCCGAACCCTCCTGCTCGGCCTTGACCGCGAACCGGGCGTTGTGCGCGGGCAGGTAGACGTCGCGGATGAACGCGTTCGCAGCCTCCACCCCGGCGATCCCGGCCAGCGCGAGCTCCTTGGGCAGCCGGTCCTGCAAGGTCCGAAACATCCGTTCCGAGCGCCCGCGAGCCTGCGGCGAGTGCGCCGCTATATGGTCGATGCCAAGCTGCGCCAGCGCGCGGCCGACCTGGGTCGGCGTCTTCCGGTCCACGGGGCCACCCGCCTCGGGGGTATGAAAGTAGTGGCTGCCGCGGTCGGTATAGAGGCTGAGCGGCAACCCGCGCGCGGCGAACGCCTCTGACAAGCCCCGGAACGTCGAGGCCGTGCCCTCCTCCGGTACCAGGAACGCCGAGTAAATCTCGCTCGTCGCGTCGTCCATCGTCACGATCAGATCCATCGCGTCCTGCCCCACCAGCCATGCGTGGCGCGAACCGTCTTGGTGCAGCATCATGCCCGGCAGCGGCCGGCGGGGGCGCTTACGTCGGTGCGCCCCACGCCGCCTGGCGGGCGCGAGCAGGCCCTTCGACTGCAGGAACGTCTTGGTCCAGGTGTAACCCCAGTTGAACCCGTGGTCGCGCACCAGGCACTCGTGGAAGTGCCGCGCCGTGAAGCCGCCGTAGCGCGCGCGATACAGCGCCTCGACCTCCTCAGACCGGTCGGACGGTACCCGCTTGCCCGAAGCCTTGCCCAGCCTGCGGTCCGCGAGCCCGGTCTCGCCGTCCTGCTCGAAGCGCTGGCACCAGCGGCGGAACGTCCGCTCGCTGATCCCAAGCAACTCCGCCGCTTCAATCTGGTTGAACTCGCTCGCCTCATAGCGACCCAGAACGTCCCTGAACTTGATCAACCGCACACCCTGAAGGGCTTCCGACCGGCGCATCCGGGAACTCCAAAGAGCTCACCATGCACCGGACAGATCGTGCGCTACATAATCCGGACATATCGTGTGCTTGCTACAGTTACGATCCTGAGTCCACGGCCACTGCGTGTCGGCGCCAGCGCGAGATTTGCACTAAGAGTCCGACCGAAAAGGAATTGAGCGATTTTAGCCACTTGGCACCAACCCCATCCTGTAATCGACCCCATTTTTGTTTCACATCGGGTCGGCTTCCAGCGGGCATCATCCATAAACCATTGAAATTACTAATATCCTTTTCGGACGGACTCTGAGAGTAAGCGGCCTGCAGCCGCGCGGTCGGGCGACCCGGTGGCTTACGGCAGGCATCTTGACGGCCGCCGAGCGTGCAAGCCTGCCGTGAGTTCGAATTTCACCTCATTTGCCAGTTTCCTCTCTGACAATTGCATCCGAGGCTGATTGACAGGCCGAACCGATCACAGGCTCCGAACAAGCACGTTCACGGTATGCGAAGCCGGCGCGTGAGTAATTTCCGCCCCTGACGCGCCGAGCGCGCGGGCCGTAGAGCAGCGTTGTGCAGCCGTTGCGCCGCCGCCGCACCTAAACAGACAGGGATTCTGACAATGACAGCCACTTTTCGGCAGAGCCTACGGGCTGCGACGCACCGCAAGATCTTGCTCCCCGCCGGGGCGGGATTACTGGCTTCAATGGCGTTTGTCGGACCAACCGATGCGGCGACCGCAACCAGCAGCCTTGCGGTATCGGCAACCGTTCAGGCGACGTGCACACAGTCCATCACGCCGCTCGCGTTCGGTATTTATACCGGGCTCGTCTTGCCGAACACCGCAACCATCACGGTCACCTGCACCAACACGACCAAATACAATATCGGCCTTGGGGCGGGCACTGGCGCGGGCGCGACGGTGACGAATCGCGCAATGACGGCGGCCGGGGCCACTTTGAAATATGTGCTGACCTCCGACGTCGCGCACGCGGTGAACTGGGGCGACACCGTCGCCACGGATACGGTGTCGCTGACCGCGACGACCACACCCATCGCAACGACGATCTACGGCCAAATCGCCGCCGGCCAGTTCGTGGCCCCGGGTGCCTACACCGACACCGTCGTCGCAACCGTGACTTTCTGAGATGGACATCATGAACACCGTAATCAGCGCACGCGCCCTGCGCGTGGCCGCCGTCGGAACACTCGCGGCCGGCTTCGCCCTTTTGCCGCCGACCCTCGCCCGGGCGCAGGGATTGACGGTGCTGCCGGTCAATATCGAGATGCCGTCGGGCCAACTCACCACCACCATGACGGTCATCAACAACGGCACAACGGAAACGAGCGTACAGATTCGCGCACTGGCCTGGACGCAATCCGACGGCAACGAGCAGTTGACCGCCTCCGACGATGTGATGGCCAGCCCGCCGATCGCCACCATTGCACCGGGCGCCACGCAGGTCGTGCGCTTGGTCCTGAGCAAGGCGCCGACGGACAAGGAGGCAACCTATCGCTTGTTGCTGGATCAGATCCCGCCGGCCGCGGCTCCCGGCACCGTGCGCCTGGCATTGCGCTTGTCGATTCCGATCTTTGCCGAACCCGCGACAAGGGCATTGCCGCATATGGTCTACCACCTGGAAAGCGGCAGCGGGACGATGACGCTGGTGGCCGTCAATGACGGCGGACGCCATGACACGGTGCGCGACCTCAAGCTGATCGCGACTGACGGCACCGCGACGACCGCGGCCGAGGGTTCACCCTATGTGCTGAGCGGATCGACCCGGCGCTGGGCCGTCGCGCACACCGGTCGGGCACCGGCAGTGGGCGCCAGCATGCGCCTGACCGGGCTGACGGATACCGGCCCGCTCGACGTCCCGGTTGCCATCATCGCAAAGCCCTGATCGGTTCCATTCGCCGGTGAACCCACGTCCATTCCTGAGGCCCGGTCCGGAGGCGCATCCCATTGGATGCCGCCATCGGTGCCACGGTGGGCGTCCAGGGGAGGCCGCAAGCGAGGCGCGCTATGTCTGAGGACTGTATGCCTGTCGGCGCGTTTGCCGGCAGGCTGCCGGAGGCGTGCACGACCGTTATTAAATCAACACGACACCGGTCTTCGGCACGATCCGCCGAACAACGACGCAACCCAAACACCGCGCGTCAGGCACCGACGCGGCCCGGTCACGTTTCGCGGATGGGCCACGGGATTTGGACCGGCTTCGCGCGCATCTCCGCCGCCGCATTGCTGGGATATACGGTGACCGCCATGCCCGCTTTGGCGGCGCAGGAATCGACCTCGTTCACTGTATCGATGACCGTTCAGAAAGTCTGCTCGGTCCAGACCACGGCAATGGCGTTCGGCGTTTACACAGGCGCGCAATTGAACGGAACCGGCACCGTCACGGTCACCTGTACGAACACGACAGCATTTCAGATAGATATCGACTATGGCATGAACAGTGGCGGACAGACTTTCAACCGGACGATGATTGGTCCGGGCGGCGCGCTGTTGCCGTATCAGGTCTACAAGGACGGTGCTCATATGATCCGATGGGGCGGTACCTCCGAGTCCGACACCCCGGCCGGCTGCGGCAACGGCAATCCGCAGGTCTTCACCGCTTACGGTCAGGTCATGCCGAATCACTTGCTGGCGCCGGGTGCCTATACCGATACCCTCACCGTCGCCGTGTATTATTGACATGCGCGCCTCGACGCGTTGTTCGCCGGTGCCCGCCTTCCGTGAAGCGAGCAAACGGCGAGTGAGCACGCGCCGGGCATTGGCGATCGCCGCATTGTGCCTGCTGCCGCTGACGGCTCAACCCGCCACGCCGATGGCGACCGTACACGGCTCGGGCGTCAGCATTGTAATGCCGGCCAGTTGCGCGGCCTCGGCCACATGGATCGAGTTCGGAAACTATACCGGGACGCTGGCAGTCGCCACCGCGACGATCAAGGTCATCTGCACCCGCACCACACCCTATACGATTGGATTAAATGCCGGAACGTCATCGGGGGCCACTGTGACCACGCGCCGCATGACCGATCCGGACGGAGGCAAGCTCGCCTATTGGCTGTTTCGCGACAAGGCACGGACGGTCAATTGGGGAGAGACCGTAAGCGTCGATACCCATGGTGGTCTGGGCAGCGGTTCGGCACAGACTCTGAATGTATATGCGGCTGTGTCGGCCGGACAAAAACGTCTGCCCGGCCCATTTACCGACACCGTCACCGTCACGGTAAGGTACTGAGGTGAAACGACGAACACTGGCTTCGACCTTAACCGGCGGGGCACTCCTGCTGCCAATCCCATGCGCGCCTTTACCCGTGCGCGCCACCACCGTCACAACCACTTTCGCCGTCAATATGACGATCCAGGCCACCTGCAAGATCTCTGCCCTACCGCTTGCCTTCGGCACCTATTCCGGCCTGCTGCTCAATGGCTCGACGACCATCTCGATCACCTGCTCCAACACAACAAACTACAGCGTCGGCCTGGACCCCGGTGACGGCCCGGGCGCAACGGTAGCGAACCGACTCATGACCTCCGGCGATGCCACGGTGCCGTACGGATTGTTCCGGGATGCGGCCCGCTCGCTCAACTGGGGACAAACCGCGCCAACCGACACCGTTGCCGGGGTCGGCACCGGTTCGGCGCAAGTACTGACGGTCTACGGTCGGGTTACCGCCGAACGCGTCGTCACGCCAGGCACCTACACCGACGTCATTACAGCAACCGTGACCTATTGATCGTGGTGCCGCATGACTGGTTCCATCGAACCCGTATCCGCCTCGCCGGTATGACGTTGACCATGCTGGCGCTGATGCTGCTTCAGGCCGAAGCGGCCCCGGTGCCCTCGGCCGATCCGGTAGCCACGGCTAAGGTCGCCACCGACCAGGCATTGCAGTTGGAGGTCTACGTCAACGGCTACGCCACCGGCAAAATCGGTGCCTTTACGCTGCGGAACGGCGCGCTCCTGGCCACACCGGCGGAACTCACCGAGCTCGGCTTCAAAATACCGGAAGGCGTCGTTCCCACACCCGACGGTCGCGTGGCGCTTACCGATCTCGCCGGCGTCGCCTTCCGGCTCGACCTGCCTGACCAGGCCGTGTACGCGACCGCGTCGGACTCTCGGCTTGTGCCGACCACACTCTCGACCGACGATTCGGCGCGCCCATCGATCCCGGTCGAGAGCGGCCTTGGGGCAACGCTTAACTACGACATGACCGCTACGCGGGCGGCCGACAGAACATCCGCCACCGGGTCTTTCGACCTACGGATGTTTTCGCCCTGGGGCATCGTCAGTAATTCGGCGCTGGGTTACGCCGGCGACGGACCGGCCGGGCCGGGCTCCTATTCCGCCGTACGCCTGGACACCGGCTACGCTTTCTCGGACCCCGACTCGCTGCGCCGCTATCGGCTGGGAGACCTCATTACCGGCGGCCTCGCCTGGACGCGGCCGATCCGGATGGGCGGGGCCAAGGTTGGGTCGAACTTCAGTCTGCGACCAGACCTGGTGACGTTTCCGCTGCCGTCGATCAGCGGTTCCGCCGCCGTGCCTTCGACCGTCGACCTGCTGGTGAACGGCAACAGGTTCATGTCCCGCCAGGTTCAGGCCGGGCCGTTCGAAATTCCACAGTTACCGGTGATCACCGGGGCCGGCACTGTGTCCATGACGGTCACCGACGCAGTGGGCAAACAGCAACTCGTCACGCTGCCGTTCTATGCCAGCTCCGACTTGCTGGCCCCGGGGCTGCAAGCCTTTTCCTCGCAGGTCGGCTTCGTGCGGCGCAACTGGGGGCTGGTCAGCAACGACTACGGCGGCCTGGCGGCCAGCGGCACATATCGCCGCGGCCTGTCGTCATGGCTGACAGTCGAGGCCGCGGCGGAGGCAACGGCCGGAACCACGATGGCAGGCACCGGCGCGGCGGTGAACCTGGCCGATCTGGCGATTTTGAACCTGTCGGCGGCGGCCAGCACCGGCTCGGGCATCGGTATCCAACGGGAAACGACCGGACGCCTCGGCAGCCATGCGACCGGCACGCAGTTCTCCGTCGGACTGCAACGCACCGACACGGTGTTCAGCATCGGCGCGGCGACGACCGTCGCCACACAGGACTACCGCGACATCGCCGCCATGAACGGGGACCAGACCGCTCGGCGGCAGTTCAGCGCCAACGCCGGGTTGTCGTTGGGGCGATACGGGTCGATCGGTGTTGCCTATGCCGAGATCGTCCGCGACATCGCGCCCGCCCCGATCAAGTCCTATGTCCCGCCGGGCGCTTTGCTGACATCGGATGGCGCGTTCGCCGGAGGCGTGGTTGTGTTCCAGCCGGCACAGCACGCGAAGGTGCTCTCGGCCAGCTATTCCGTGCAAATGGGGCCATTGTCGTTCTACGCGACCGGCTTCCGCGACTTCGCCCCCAAGGGCAACACCGGCGTTCTGATCGGCGTGTCGATCCCCCTCGGCGGCCGCACGTCGGTCGGCACCAGCGTCGGAACCGGATCGAGCGGGCGTAGCGCGCAGGCACAGATACAGCAGTCCGCCGTCGCGGTAGGGGATTTCGGCTATCAGGTCGTGGGTTCAGCCACCCAATCAAACCACGAATTCGGACAGATACAGTACCGATCCCCTTGGGGCCTCGCGACGATTGGGGGAGACCGGAGCGGCCAGCAGACGACGCTGCGTGCGGAGGTAGAGGGCGCGGTATCCCTGATCGATGGCGGCCTGTTCATGTCGAACACGATTCCGGACAGTTTCGGAATCGTCAAAACGAATGGGCTGAAGGGCGTACGCGTGTTGCAGGAGAACCGCGCGGTGGGACGCACGGACGATGCCGGCCAACTCCTGGTCCCCAATCTGCGTGCCTTCGACATCAACCATATCGCGATTGACGCAACCGACGTGCCGCTGGACAGCACAATCGACGTATCGACGCGAGAAGTACGACCGCAGGATCGGTCAGGCGTCGTCGTGCAGTTCGGCGTGCAGGTCAGCCGAGCGGCGCTGCTGCGTCTGGTGGACGCGGCAGGCAAGCCGATCCCGCTCGGCAGCGTTGCGACCCTCGAATCGACGAAGGCAGCTGTGCCGATAGGCTATGATGGGGAGGCCTATGTCCAGGACCTCGGCCCACGCAACAAAGTCGATGCCGAGGAGGTCAAGGGGCGGAGATGCAGTGTCGTTTTCGACTACAAGCCGGAGCCAGGGCGAATTCCGCGCATCGGGCCGCTCAAATGCCAATAGCGCGTATGCCGGCGACATGGCGGTTCGCCAGTGGTGCCGTTCTGGTGGCCACGTGGTTGGCGGCGGGCGGCGATCCGGCGGAGGCCTGCACCTTGTCGATCCCGACCGTCAATATCGGTACCTATACCGGGGTTTTGCTACAGGGCGGCGCAACGAACGTGACGGTTAACTGCGGGTTTGGCCAGCGCTACGTCATCCCGCTGAACGCGGGGACCAGGGTCGGCGCGACGGTGACGACGCGGCAGATGACGAACGGCACCAGGACGTTGAACTACCAGTTATTCGCAGATGCCGGGCGCGCCACGAACTGGGGCAACTCCGCCGGCACGGGCGCGCGCAGCGGGACCGGGAACAACGGTAACCAGATCTTTACGATCTATCCCCAGATCGCCGCGGGACAATTGCTGACGCAGGGCACCTACAAGGACACGATCACGGCGACCACGACGGGAGGCTCCCCCAACGCCAGCATGACGTTCGTGGTTCAGGCAACCGTGGTGCCCAATTGCAGCATTTCGGCCACGACCCTCTCTTTCGGGGTCTATACCGGTGCGAAATTGGATGCGACGTCGACTCTGTCGGTCAAGTGTACCAACAGTACGCCGTACTACGTCAATTTGAGCGATGGGATGACCAGGGACGGGTCCTACTATCCCAGGATGACCGGCCCGCAGGATGCCCTGGTCAGCTACCGACTGTCCCAGAACGCCGCCCGGACCATCGAATGGCGTAATACATACAATTATGACGGGCAGAACGGGACGGGCACGGGACTGACGCAGGTGCTGACCGTTTACGGCAGTGTGCTGGCTGGGCAATCCGGCCCCCCTGGCCTTTACAGCGACACGATCGTCGCAACCGTGACGTATTAGGAATGGACCGGCCCCGTCAGAACTCAATCGTCAGCGTCGTGATCCCGGTCCTGGCATCGCGGCGCAGGATGCGCAGGGCACGCGGGGCCGCAACCCCAGGAGTCGGTCGACAGGCCGGTACGGATGCCACGGGCGACGTGATAACGGTGCAGGGATAGGCGACCGTCACGCTGACGGACAATGTGCCCACCGTGACCGCGGCACCGGCGGGCACAATGCCGACGAACGCGAAAAATGAGGCCGACATAAGGGTTGTCAGGTTACGCCGCATGATCGTCGCCGTCCCCTACTATATCCGTGGCGACCGATACCACGCACCGTCGATCATCCACAATGGGAGGACAGCCACCGATCCCAATCGGTCACCGTCGTCTCCCATGCGGGACAGGTGCTTCAGCCGATACTACGTGGCTTGGCCCCAAAACTTCCCGTCGGGCGGATGGATTGTACTGCCGTTGTAGAGCAAACCTGGGAACCGGTCGGCCGCCAACTGCAAGGGACCGTCGAGATCGACGAACGCAGCCTGCTGCGCGACCAGCAGCGCCGGCGCGATCCCAAGCGATGTGCCGACCCTGCCGCCGACCATCACCCCGATGCCTCGCCGCTTGGCTTCCGCCGCCATCGCCAGCGCCTCGGTCAGCCCGCCCACCTTGTCGAGCGAAATATTAACAACCTCATACCGGCCGGCGAGTCGATCGAGATCAGCAAACGCTCGGCAGGATTCGTCGGCGCAGAATGGGATGCGATGTTCCAGGCGGGCCAGAGCATCGTCGGCTTCGGCCGGCAGAGGTTGCTCTATCAGTTCGATTCGGCAATCGACGAGGGTCGGCATGAAATCCCTGACCTGGGTCTCACTCCAGCTCTCATTGGCATCGACGATCAGACGCGACGCCGGCACCGCGGCCCGCACCGCCAGCACCCGCTCGATATCGCCGTCGCCCCCCAGCATCAGCTTAAACAACGGCCGAGCGCGGTTGGCCTCCGCCTGGGCGGCCATGTTTTCCGGGGTATCGAAAGCCAGCGTAAAGGCCGTCATGACCGGCTTGATAACGCCGAGCCCGGCCTGGTCCGAGGCATTTTCAAAAGCGCGCTTCGCGTCGATATCCCAGAAGGCGCAATCCAGCGCATTGCGCGCCGCGCCCGGCGGCATCGCGCGTTGCAGCGTCTCTCGGTTAAGTCCGGAGACGACTGCGTCCTTCATCGCTTCGATCGCGGCGACAACGCTGTCGACGCTTTCGCCATAGCGTTGAAGCGGCACGCATTCGCCGCGCCCTCGTGAGTCACCGTCGGAGACTTCCGCGATGACCGTGTCGGCCGTGACCTTGACCCCGAGCGCGGTCGTCATCGGTCGCGCGAGCGGCCAGGCGCGTCGCGTAACGGCTAGTCGTTGAGGATGTGGCGCCATTCTTGTGTCCAGCCCTTTCGCCGTATTTTACGCAACGCGTTTCTGCCTCAGAGCGCCGTCATGCCGCCGTCGACGAACAACAGCGCACCGGTCACATAGGAAGCGTCGTCGGACGCCAGAAACAGGATCGCGGCGGCGACTTCCTCCGCCCTCCCGGGACGCTTCATCATGGTGCCTTGCGCGGCCTTGGCGTTGTATTGCTCGATGGTCTCGCCGGCCGCTTCAAGACGGCGCTTATGGAACGGTGTGAAAATCGGTCCCGGGCCGATCGCGTTCACACGGATACCTTCGGCCGAATGGTCGGCGGCGAGCCCGCGCGTCAAGCCGGCGACCGCCGCCTTGGTGGTGTCGTATTGCAGGTTCCCGCCGCCTGCGATGACGGACCGTACGGAGGCGATGTTGACGATCGCGCCGCCCTGGTTACGACGCATGAGCGGAACCGCCGCCTTGGCGCAGAAGGCGTAGCTCATCAAATTGATGCTCAGGATCTCATTCCAGCTCGCCGCGCTCGCCTCATCGACCTTCTCGTATTTTCGAATACCGGCATTGTTGACGAGGATATCGAGGCGTCCGAACGTCTGCGCGGCACCGTTGACGAAGCCGAGACACGCGGCTTCGGTGCCGACGTCGGCCTGTGTGAAGGCAACCTTTGCGCCGGCGGCCGTAAGTTCGGCGGCGAGGCTGTTACCGCGTTCGCCGTCCCGATCGCAAAACGCCACGCGCGCGCCCTCGGCGACGAAACGCCTGACCGTAGCCTCCCCGATCCCCGATGCGCCGCCGGTAACCGCCGCGACCTTGCCTTCAAGCCGTCCCATGTTCCCCACCTTTCATTGCCTTGCGTATCGCGGACCCACGATACGTCGTTTCCGCCCCGAAGGCACAGCTTGGCTGGTTCCTCCGGGGAGGCATAGTTTAAGGCCGCGCGTGCGGCCGTCACCAGACCATATCCGCATGGGGTGGGTCAGCGTGTCCGGTATGTGGTCAACCAAGTGTAGAAATTGGCCGTGGGCACCGCTTTCATTCGAAAACGGCAATACAGCCTGGATATTACTGAATTCGATCTACCGAAGGATCATCGGCATTGCGCCGGCCCAAGCCGCCGCCATCGATAGTACCAGCGCCGGTGCGATCCGTACAACAAAGGCGGTTGAGCCCATGGCGGCGGCCATAACCATTTTCGCGACTGCATTACTCGTCATGGCGGCCAATATCGGCACGATAGCCTCCTGTGGCATCACCTGTGCCGAAGCAGCCAGCGACGCGACGGAAATCGCCGCCGCATGTGTATCGACAAATCCGGCAACGACCGCACCGGCAATAACGCCGGCCTCCCCGAGCCAAGCCCGCAGCGCCGCGGCGATCAACAACATCGCGGCCATTGTCGCCCCAAGCCCGAGGGCAGTTTGAATGCTGAATGCTCTCCCAGATTTCGAATCAATGTCAGCCGCCCCGCTCTGTCGCGCGAACGCAAGCCCGTAAAGCGCCGCCGTGACCGCGCCCGCAGCCAGCGCCGGTGCCATCAGGACCAATGTCGAAATGCTGATGGTCATCAACAGAACGGCCATTTGAATGAACGTCGCGACCGTCGAGAATGCCGATCCCGCGACCGCCGCGCCCAGGTTCGCGGGATGCTTGATCGCGCGCCCCGCCATGGAGCCGATCGTCGCGGTGCTGGAAACAAATCCGGAGGCAAGACCCGCGACGGGTAATCCGTAGCGCGGGCCCAGTATTCTGGTCGCAATATGTCCACACGCGCTCAATGCCAGCACCATGACAACCAGCAGCCAGATGTCGTGTGGGTTAAGCGCGTTCCAGGGTCCCATCGGACGATCCGGCAATTGCGGCCAGATCGCCAAGGTCGCCGCCGCGAAGACCAGACAGTCGTTAACCTCGGCACCGGTCAGGACCTGCCGAATGAAACCGTGCAGCCATGGCTTCGCCGCGAAAGCAATCGCGACGGTCGCACCCAGACCGGAGGCGAGGAGCGCGTCCGACATCGCGAGAGCACCGAGCATCGGCGTCGCGATCAAACCGATTTCGGTCGTCAACCCCCGGTCGTCGTCGTGATCGCGGAGATAGGACACCATGGTGAGCCCCAGCACACCGATCATCGCGACTGCCAGAAGCAGGATGCCGCCCAGATGAATAGCGATCGCGCCAAGCAGCGCGGTGAGACCAAAGGTCCGAATACCCGCCGGTCGACGGGCGGAACCATCCCCCTTGGAATGCTCACGCTCCAACCCGATCAGCAGACCAAGGCCCAGCGCAACGGCGAAATTGAACCAAGGCGCGGGGATCATGTTTCAGCCCTTCGCGCCTGACGCCTCGCCGGAAATGGGCGGGCGCGTCGAAATCGCATCGTGCCTACACCCGCGTCTGACTGTCCGGACGCTTGCGACCGGTGAGCATCGAGAGGACCAAGTTCTCCCGATGGACAAAACTCGCCAGGCCAACGCCGAGGATGTGCAGAATCACAAGACCCAGCGTTACATTGCCGAGCAAGCCGTGCAGATCGCCCACCAGGGTGTCCTCGCGTTTTCCAGATGGTGCCGAAGCGTGTTCAGGACGACGCTTCGAATCGTCGGCACGGGCGGATGTCACCGCCGGTGCGCCTGCCAACGGTCCCATGCCGCTGTACCCATAGGCCACCAACCCCGTGGCGACGGTGCCGGAAAGGCTGAGCAGCAACGCGAACACCATCGCCGCGCCGGCCGGGCTATGCCCAAGATACCGTCGCGCTCGGCTATGGATGAGGTCAATCATGTACTGCCGAACAGCCATCGGACCATATAAGAAGTCGATAAACCGAGCATGCCGCGTGCCGATTAACCCCCACGCCAACCGGATCGCGACGATGATTCCAACCGTGTACCCGGCCCAGACATGCACCACATCAGGTACATATCCATCATCGTCCCCGCTGAACCAGGCGATGAAGAACGCCGCCGCAAGGACCCAATGCCCGTAGCGAACCAGCGGGTCCCAAACCTTGACCCAGTTTTCCGTCATTCGCGACGACATGATCCGACATCCCTAAAGTTCCGTCCGGGCATTCCGTGGCCATACTGCCTGCACCGGCCGCGCACGCACGCCATCAGCTGAAACGTCGGGGTCCGCGCAATGACCTGGCGCAATCGCGCGCGGAGCTTCGAGGGTGCATGGACGTTGATGCCGAAGTCGTAACAAGGCTCGGAAAATACTCAAGCCGCCGTCACGCGTGTTTCCAACCGGTTGCGGTCGGGTCGGCAGGGAAATTGTAACTGTAAATGACAGTTTCATAAATCTCACGAATTACCTTCATACGTTTGTAACGCACGTGCCGGATATGGCGGGCCAAGTCGCCCCAGACCACTCGATCAAACTCCCCGGTGGCGACCGGAGTCCGTCATATGCCGATCACGTCCGTCGATCTGTCCACCTATGTCCGCGTAGGCCGCTACGACCTGCCGGAGCCGACCCGCACGACCGCGCCGACCAACAGCCTGTTGGCGCAGGAAGTCTCGGCGGTCACCTACAACAAGGACACCGACACGCTGTTCGTGGTCGGCGACGGCGGCACCTCCATCGTTCAGGTATCGAAGACCGGCGTGCTGATCGACTCGATGACGCTGGCCCCGGGCAGCAGTCCGCAAGGCACCGAATTCTATGATCCAGAGGGCCTGACCTACGTCGGCGGCGGCAAATTCGTCATGACGGAAGAACGCGATCGCAACGCGGTCGAGTTCACCTACGTCGCCAACACCACCCTGACCCGCGCCGCCGCCAAGACCGTCGCTCTCGGCACCAATGTCGGCAATATCGGGCTGGAAGGCCTGACGTACGACCCTCAGACCGGCGGCTACATCTTTGTGAAGGAAAAGACTCCCGAGTCGATCTTCCAGACCGGCATCGACTTCGCGGCGGGCACGGCGACGAACGGTTCCGCCGCGACGGTCAATTCCACGGACCTGTTCGACCCTTCCAAGGTCGGAGTCGTGGACTTCGCGGACGTGTTCTCGCTGTCCAACCTGTCCGCCCTGAACGGCAAGGCTGATTCGAGCCATTTGCTGGTGCTGAGCCAGGAGTCGGCGAAGATCGTCAATGTCGATCGGTCCGGAACCGTCTTCAGCTCGCTGACCATCGTGTCGGACGCGGGCAATCCGCTGTCGGTCGTCGATCAGCAGCACGAAGGCATGACGATGGACAACGACGGCAATCTGTATGTCGTCAGCGAGAATGGCGGCGGTGATTTCGATCATCCGCAGCTCTGGGTTTACGCGCCGTCGGCCGTGACCAACCAGGCACCCACGGCCATCGCGCTGCCCAACAAAGTCACGTCGATCGTCGAGAATTCCAGCACCACAACGCGAGTGAAAGTTGCCGATGTCGCGCTCACCGACGACGGGCTTGGAACCAACACGCTGAGCCTGAGCGGCACCGACGCGAGCCTGTTTGAGGTTGACAGCACCGGGCTGTACCTCAAGGCCGGAACGGTCATCGATTACGAAACAAAAACGGGCTATTCCATCAGCGTCAATGTCGACGATACGACGGTCGGCGCGACCCCGGATGCGACCGTGGCCTATACCCTGTCGGTTACCGACGTGGTGAACGAAGCGCCCGTCACGCCCACGATCTACATCTCCGAAGTGGCGCCCTGGTCGAGCGGCAACAGCCCAGTCGCGGCGGATTGGTTCGAGGTAACGAACAGCAGTGGAACCGCGATCGACATCACCGGTTGGAAGATCGACGACAATTCGGACTCCTTCGCCGCGGCGCTGTCGCTGAGCGGCATCACCAGCATTGCGGCCGGTGAGTCGGTGATCTTCATCGAAACCGCCGATCTGGCGACGACCGGCGCGACGTTCCTGAACACCTGGTTCGGCGGCAGCGCGCCCGCCGGTCTGCATTTGGGCAACTACACCGGCGCGGGCGCGGGTCTCAGCACCGGCGGCGACAAGGTGAACCTGTTCAACGCCGCCGGCGTCCTGCAGGCCAGTGTCAGCTTCGGCGCGTCCCCGACCGGAACCTTCACGACGTTCAACAATGCGGCCGGTCTGAACAACGCGACGATCACCAAGCCGAGCGCGGCGGGGGAGAATGGGGCGTTCGTGGCGGCGAACGACACGAAGGAAATTGGATCGCCGGGAACGGTCGGCAGGCTGTTCGTTTCCGAAGTCGCACCCTGGGCCAGCAGCAGCAGCCCGGTTGCAGCGGATTGGTTCGAGGTAACGAACACGACAGCGTTTGCCGTCGATATCACCGGCTGGAAGATGGACGACAACTCCGGATCGGCAGCGGCGGCGGTGGCGCTTAACGGCATTACCAGCATCGCGCCTGGCGAGTCGGTGATCTTCATCGAGACGGCCAATCTCGCGACCATGAAGACGACGTTCCTGAACAACTGGTTCGGATCCAACCCGCCGGCCAATCTGCAAATCGGCAGTTACACTGGCGCGGGTGTCGGCCTGGGCACCGCCGGAGACGCGGTGAACCTTTACAATGCCGGCAACGCCTTACAGGCGAACGTGTCGTTCGGCGCGTCGCCGAGCGGGCCGTTCGCGACTTTCAATAACGCGGGCGGGCTGAATGGGGTGGCGATCTCGACGCTAAGCGCCGTCGGCGTGAACGCGGCCTTCACGGCGATCAACAGCGCCACCGAAATTGGATCTCCCGGCAAAATCACGCTGGTTAACGAGGCTCCGGTGGCTGTCGACGACAGCCTGACGGGTATCCTGAACAATTCCGGCGCGCGCACGATTGGCTTCGCCAGCCTGACCGGCAATGACAAGATCGGGCCGGCAAACGAAAGCGGTCAGACCCTGACCATCACGGGTGTCGCCAACCCGGTCGGCGGCACGGTCTCCATTTCCGGCACCGACGTGATCTTCACTCCCTCCACCAGCTTCACCGGCAAGGCCAGCTTCGATTATACGGTGCAGGATAACGGCACGACCTACGGTCTCGCCGCTCCTCTGACCGACGTCGGATCGGCGAGCTTCACCATCTCCGCCGCGCCGTTCTCGCTGCAACTTCTGCACTTCTACGGTGAGTCTGGGACGTTGGGTGCGAAGACGGCACCGATCCTTGGGGCGATGGTTGACAAGTTCAAGTCGACGAACGCGAACACGCTGGTGCTTGCGGAAGGCGACACGTGGATCCCCGGTCCTTGGCTGGTTGGCGGGGCGGATCCCTCGCTGAACGCGGTCGCGGGCATCGGCACGACGGCGCTGGGCCGTCCGGACATCGCGATCCTGAACGCCCTGGGCGTCAACGCCTCCGCGCTGGGCAATCACGAGTTCGACCTCGGCTCCCCCGTCGTTTCCGGCGCCATCGCGTTCTCGGGCACCGGCGCGTCGGCCTGGGTCGGGGCGCAGTTCCCGTTCATCACGTCCAACCTCGACTTCTCCGCCGACAGCGCGCTGCGCCCCATCGCTGACGCCACGCTGGGCGGCACGGGCACCAACGCCTTCGCCGGCAAGGAAGCCTCCACCATCAAGGGCAAGATCGCGCCCTATACCGTCGTCACCGTCGCCGGCGAGAAGATCGGCATCGTCGGCGCGACGACCTACGATCTGCTCACCAAGACCTCTCCCAACGGCACCGTGCCGAAGGACGACGCCAACCC
>CANJLW010000059.1 GCA_947475245.1 Acetobacteraceae bacterium
ACAGGGAATTCAGGCCGGGACGGGAAAGCAGGCGTCTCAACCGAACTGGAAAGCGGGATGGGGTGATGTCACATCGCGGTTCGCGCACAGCCAGAAAGGGACATTCTCGCTGTGCAGAATGAGGGGACATTTTGGCTGTGCGTTGACAGCGGTGGGGCGGTTGCGCATATTGGTTGGGCTGCGGTAATGAGGCGTATGCTTTTTGCCGATCCAGCCCTGACTGCGGCGCTGAGCGCGTGGCTCCTGGCCCCAGCGCCCAAAGATCGCGCGCAAGCCCATAATTTGGGGTTTGAGGAGCGGGTCAGCGCGGAACGACAGGCACACTTCGAGACGGTGGCCGGTGGCGCGTCATCACCGACGGCGCTGGCGCGCGGGCAGACGGATTATTTCAACGACTACGTGACCAATAATACACCGGACACCTTCCTGGACTCTTTGGTTCCCGCGCGTCTTGTCCCGGGATTGCTGGATACCGCGCAGCGCATCGTGCGCCTGGAAAAAGTCCGGCCGGATGTGCTGGCTGCCGCCGGCATCACCGCCGCCGATTTGCGCGATGCCGTCCACAGCCCCAATGCGGCGGTCCTGGATGCCTTTGTCAATCAATGGAATCCGGCGCGAGACGGCCGCCCCACCTTCGCCGCCTGGAAATCGGAGGTTCGGGACGCGTTGCGCGAACCCAACTGGGCAGACCTGATGCGGGATCGCTTCGGCCTCGCCCATTACGACCCGAAACCCGGACAGATCATCCCGGTCCTGCTGATGGAATACAGCGTTGCCGACGTGCTCCAAGCCGCCCGGGACGCCGCAATTCAGCATCCCATTGTCGTTCCAACGGCCTTGGACAGTGGCCCATGGGAATGGTTCTTTCCATCGCCTTCGGGATTGGCCTATGGTCGCACAATGCCGCTGCCGCCCGACGCACATCGACTTTTTACGGAGTTTCTGCACGTCAAAATGAGCTATCGGCGAGATCATATTGCTATGATCGGCGAAATTCGGACACCCGTCGCGCCGATCGATATGCGCGCGCTCCGTAACCGGCACCTGCATGCGCTGCGCGCCGCCGCCGGTCGCCCGGATTTTGGCACGGAGATCCCCTGATGCCAGATGGGGGAGTCTTCATCAGTCGCAGGTCCTATCAAGCCGCCGCCTTTGCGGTCTGGCAGCCGTCGGCATTTCCGCCGCCCGCGCCTCGACCGGTCGACCCAGGTCGACATCCGTGGTTGTCGGAATTCGAAAAATCTCCCGAAGCCGCGTTCGGGGATCTGATTGCCGGCTATTCGCCTATCGCGCCCTATGACCGGCTGAATGCCGCTGAAGCCGCGGAAATTCTGTTCGGACAGTTGCCGGCGGACGATCCGGCCCGGATGTCGCTGGGTTGGGCCATTTTCGGGTGGCTGCAAAAGCGGCGACGCGAAACTCCGCCCCAGGCCTATCCGCAGCGGCAACGCTGGATACGGCAGGTGCGGGAGACCTTCGACATCGTCTCGCTCTTGGGCGTGACGGAAGTGGCTGTGGAATTGCGGCGAAATTTCGTGTCCTGGAACGCCTGGACCAGGGACCTCGTGCTCGAACCTTCGCGGGACGCGCGCGCGGGCTATTGGACGATGCTGGCGCTGACCCAGCCTTTGCTGCGCGCAGCCGCCCCCGACATCGACGGATGGAGCCTGTACGCGCAGTGGCTGCAAATATGCGAGAATGCCGGTGGAAGCCTGCCGGATCACTATCTGGGGATCGGCCTGATCGGACTACGCCGCCTGCCGGATGCCGAACCCGGTGGCGAAGACCCTTGGCTCACCGGTCTCGCCTGGTGGGCCGCCGCTCGGCGTCCGACGCAGGACCAGTTCCGCACCCAGTGGCTCGCACTGAAATCGCTCTATCCCCGCACCCCAGAGTACTGGCGGGATCGGGTGCGCCATGTGCTATCGGTGCCTAAGTTCCGGGATCAAGGTATCGTATCGCCCGGCTGGTGGGCCGCCGACCCCGATTTCCTCTGATGCCCGGGTCGCTTCCATCCGATGCCGCGCCGTGGCTGCCGCGCGCCAAACCGGTATCCTTGCCCTACCCACCGTTGGGCGCTCACTTCATCGGCCGCGCGGCAATCCTGTCCCGTATGCACGATGCCGTGCGGAACGGTGCCGCGGTCATGGTGCTGGAAGGCATGGGCGGTATCGGCAAGACACGCGCCGCCGTCGAATATGCCCATGCCCATCGGGAGGATTATACGGCGGTCCTGTTCCTGAACGCAGAGACGCCGGACGCACTGCTCGCATCGATCGTTGGTCTGGCCGATACCCTGGGGCTGCCTGCGACAGGCTCGGACCCGGAGAAGCAGAAATCGGTTACGGACTGGTTACGACGCAATCCCGGCTGGCTGCTGATTTTCGACAACATCGATACCGACGCCGCCGAGGCGGCGGTCGCGGCCATACTTCGCGATCTGCGCGGCGGCTATGCGATACTGACCAGTCGACGCCACGGTTTTTCGACTTTCGGCACGTCCGTCGCGTTGGAGTCCCTGACGCCTGCCGATGCGGCCGATCTGTTGCTGGCACGAACCGAAGACGGACGTCGGGTGACGCCGAACGATGCCGGCGATGCGCGGGCCCTGGGGACTGACCTCGGGGGCGTGCCCCTGGCGTTGGAACAAGCCGCGGAGACGATCCGTCAACGCCATTGCTCCTTCGCCGATTACCGAGACCTGTTGCAAAAAAATCGGGAAAGCGTCACCGGCTGGAATGCTCCGGTAATCGCAACCTACCGTCCTACCGCGTCGGAGACACTGGCAATCGCGGCGGCGCACCTCACCGACGGGGCGCGCAGGTTGCTGGAACGTCTGGCTTTCCTTGCGCCCGACCCGGTTCCGATGACATTGCTGGACGAGGGCGCAGAGAATTCGTTGTCCGAACTCGCTCGGCATCGCCTGGCTGTTTTGGATGAGGCAACGCAGCGCTTTAGCGTGCACGCCCTTGTGCAGGATGCCGTTCGGCGTTCCCTGGATGCGGTAACCGCACGCGGACGTCTGACCGAGGTTCTGGCCTGGATCGATGCCGCCTTCATCGGCGACCCTCAGGACGTTCGAACCTGGCCGGTGCTCAACCCGCTGGCACCACATGCCGAAACGGTCCTGGCACAGGTTGAGGCTGCGGGTATCTCCACGCCAACCGTCCGGCTGAGCAGCAATTTGGGCAGGTTATTTCACGCCCAGGCTCTCCCGTCGCGCGCCGAACCGTTACTTCGTCGCGCTCTCGCCATTGACGAGGTGAACTATGGTGCCGGGCATCCGAACGTGGCGATCCACCTCAACAACCTCGCCCAATTGCTGAAAGACACTAACCGACTGGGGGAGGCCGAACCCTTGATGCGCCGCGCCCTCGCCATCGGCGAGGCAAGCTATGGCGCAGAGCATCCGCGCATGGCGCTCCGCCTCAACAACCTCGCCCAGTTGCTGCAAGCCACGAACCGGCTGGAGGAGGCGGAACCCTTAATGCGCCGCGCTCTCGCCATCGCCGAGGCAGGCTACGGCACTGAACATCCTTACGTGGCGAACTGCCTCAACAACCTCACCACGTTGCTGCAGACCACAAACCGGCTAGGGGAGGCAGAACCATTGCTCCGCCGCGCTCTGTCCATCGACGAGGCAAGCTACGGCGCCGAGCATCCGAACGTGGCGACCGACCTCAACAACCTCGCCGGGTTGCTGCAAGCCACGAACCGGCTGAGGGAGGCGGAACCGTTGATGCGCCGCGCTCTCGCCATCGACGAGGCAAGCTACGGCGCCGAGCATCCGAACGTGGCGACCGACCTCAACAACCTCGCCGGGTTGCTGCAAGCCACGAACCGGCTGGAGGAGGCGGAACCGCTGATGCGCCGCGCTCTGTCCATCGATGAGGCAAGCTACGGCGCCGAGCATCCGCGCGTGGCGACCGACCTCAACAACCTCGCCCAGTTGCTGCAAGCCACGAACCGGCTGGGGGAGGCGGAACCGTTGATGCGCCGCGCTCTCGCCATCGACGAGGCAAGCTACGGCGCCGACCATCCGGACGTGGCGATCGACCTCGCCACCCTCGCCGGGTTGCTGCAAGCCACGAACCGGCTGGGGGAGGCGGAACCGTTGATGCGGCGGATGGTCGTGATCTTCCTGACGTTCCAGCGCGCGACCGGGCATCCGCACCCGCATCGCGACGCCGCGCTGGCCAACCACGCAAACCTGCTGCGGGCCATGGGCCGCGACGAAGCAGCCATCGAAGCGGAACAGCGGGCGATGCACCGCGAGTCCGGGTTGGAATAACCAGGCCGAGCGGGCAGCGTCGTTCCTACATCGTCGCGCCCAGCACCCAGGGCGCGAATTCGGCCGAACCAAAATCGAAGGCCTCGCTCTTCGTCTGCTCGCCCGATGCCACGCGCAGGATCAGGTCGAAAATCCGCTGCCCGCATTGCTGCACCGTTTCCTCCCCATCCAGCACCGTGCCGCAATTCACATCCATATCGTCCTCGATATGACGATACATCGGCGAATTGGTCGCCAGCTTGATCGACGGCGCGGGCTTGCAGCCGAACACCGACCCTCGTCCGGTGGTGAAGCACACCAGATTGGCCCCGCCCGCGACCTGACCGGTGGCGGAAACCGGGTCGTAGCCCGGCGTATCCATGAACACGAAGCCGCGCGCGGCCACTTCCTCGGCATAGGCCACCACATCCACCAGATTGGTGCTGCCGGCCTTTGCCATCGCGCCGAGGGATTTTTCCAGGATCGTCGTCAGCCCGCCCGCCTTGTTGCCCGGCGACGGGTTGGCGTTCATCTCGGCACCCTCTCGCCGGGTATAATCCTCCCACCAACGCATCAGGCCCACCAGCTTCTCCCCCACCTCCGGCCGCACCGCTCGGCGGGTCAGCAGGTGTTCGGCGCCGTAAGTTTCCGGCGTCTCCGACAGGATCACACTGCCGCCGTGGCGCACCAGAAGATCGCTCGCCGCGCCCAAGGCGGGGTTGGCCGACACGCCGGAGTATCCGTCGGACCCGCCGCATTGCAGCGCGACCGTCAGCGCGCTTGCCGGCACGGTTTCGCGGCGCGCCTGGTTGGATTCGGCCAGCACCTCTTTCACAAAGTCGATGCCCGCCGCCACCGTCTTGCGGGTGCCGCCCATGGTCTGGATATCCAGCGCACGCAGGCGACCGGACAGGCGCTGCTCCTCCATCAATCCGCCGATCTGGTTCACCTCACACCCCAGGCCGAGCACGATGACGTGGGAGAAATTGGGGTGGCGGGCGTAGCCGGCGAGGGTGCGGCGCAGCAGGCGCAGGGGTTCGTCCTGCGTCATGCCGCAGCCGGTTTTGTGGGTCAGCGCGACGACGCCGTCGACATGGGGGAAATCGGCCAGCGGGTCGTGACCGGCGAGGGGGTTGCGGCGGAACACGCCGGCGACGAGGTCGGCGACATGGGCCGAGCAGTTCACGCTGGTCAGGATGCCGATGTAGTTGCGGGTGGCGATGCGCCCGTCGGGGCGGCGGATGCCCTGAAACGTGGCGGGTTCGGCAAAGAACGCGGTGTCGCGGGCGTCGACGCCATAGGCATAGTCCTTGGCGAAGTCGCCCATTTCCAGGTTATGGGTATGAACGTGGCATCCCGGCCCAACGGCGGCGCCGGCGAAGCCGATGATCTGGCCATAGCGACGCACGGCCTCCCCAACCGCGATCGGTCGCGTGGCGACCTTGTGGCCGGCGGGAATGCGTTCCACCGCCTTGACTCCGTCGGCGACCGACGCGCCGGGCAGCAGGGTGGCGCGGGCGATGACGACGCTGTCATCGGGGTGAAGGCGAATGACGGGCGGATTTGACATGCCGGGACGTTAGGCAAGTTCCGCGCGGATCGCAATTTGCGCGGGGGCTACAGCGAGCCCAGGAAGTTCAGCAGTTTTTCCTTCGCGTCGGCCGACAGCGCGCGAAAGGCGTTGGCCGAACGCATCGCTTCCCCTTCATGCGCGGCGATGGCGGCGGTCAGGCTGGTGGCGCGCCCGTCGTGCAGATAGCGCACGCGCACGCCCAGGCCCCAGAGCGGCGTGGTGCGCCAATCGCGGCCGCGCGCCTGGCCCTGCACGACCCCGTCGTCGAGCGACGGTCCCATGTCGTGCAGCAGCAGGTCGGAATAGAGTTGCGCCTGCGTGTCGCCGGCGGGCAAAGACGGCGTGTGGCAGGTGGCGCAGCCCAGGGTGGCGAACAGCGCCGCGCCCGGGGCATTGGACGTCGCGCCCGATGAATTCGGCGCGGGGAGCGAGGCGACGAAGGCCGTCAGCGCGCGGGTCACGGTGCTGTCGAACTTGGGCGACGCGATCAGCCCGCAGCCCGGCGGCACGGCGACGATGTCTTGCGGCGCAAGCGGCGTGGTCAGCCCCATTTCGTTGCGCATCGCCTCCGCGATGAACTGTTCCAGCGTCGCGGCGTCGGCCTTCCAGCCGAACTTGCCGACCCGCTCCTGCCCGGCGGCGTCGCGCATATAATGCGGGCGGCCGGCGATGCCCGTGCCCTCCGCCGCCTGGGCCGCGGCGCGGGCGCGCAGCGTCTGGTCCGAGATACGGTCGATCAAACCGTCGCCGAACAGCGACGGCGTGTTGCGCACCGACACCAGGTTGGCGAGCGACGGGATGCCGGCAGTCAGCTTGCAAGTGGGGCTGATGCTGTGCTTGCGAGAGACTGGTCCGCCGCCGCCGAGCATGGGGTCGTAGGCACCGTTGTTGAAGCGGCCGACGCGATAAACGACGGCGAGGCCGTCCGGCCCGGCGCCGCCCAGGCTGGGGAACTGGTGGCATTCGCGGCACGATGTGCCGTTGTACAGCGGGCCGAGGCCTTGTTCGGGGGTGAACGCCGTCTGAAACAACTCCGCCCCACGATCGACCAGGGCGTTCTGCTGCGATTGGGTCATCGCGACGGATCGGCCGGGACCAAAGGCCGGGACCTCGATCAGCGCGCCGGGCGAATCCGGGAAGCCCGGCAACGGGCCGGTGACGGTCAGCCAGATGCGTTGCGCGTCGCGGGAAATGGCGATGCCGTTCAACCGTCCGCCGCCCAGCGTGGTGCCCAGCACGGCGACGCGGCGGGCGGCGACGGTCTGACCGGCCTGGTTCATGCGCAGAATGACGCCGTTGCCGCGATTGACGACGAAGAAATCAGCGCCGCCCGCCAGCACGGTGTTGCTGGACAATCCGGGATTGGCGACTTCCGGCACGGCGGGGGCGATGTCGATCGGGGCCGCCATCTCCGCCGCTTCGATACGGCGGACGCTTTCGACGCGGAACAGGCCGCCGTCCTCGGCCAGTTTCAGCGCGACGACGGTGTTGCGGATGGGGTCGGTGATATACAGAATGCGGTCCGGCACCCAATTGAAGACCATGCCGGCGCGGGTGACCGTCGCGGCTTTGTCGGACGGGTCCACCGGCGGAATCGGCGTGATCGTCCCGGCCGGGGCCAACGGGCGCGGCGCTTTGCCGAACGGCACCTGCATCAGCGCGCCGTCGGCCAACAGGATCGCCAGCACCGGTTCCTGATAGGTGTCGGGGTTCTTGCCGATCAGCGCGGCGGCGATTGCCGGGACCCGCGTGGAGTCCTCCCCAGGGCGAAAGGATGCGCCGGCGGGGTTGGAGGTCGCGAGGCTGCCGCGATTGCGGCTGGATTGAGCGGACCATACCCAGCCCGCGCCGTTGCCGACCGCGATACCCACGGGATGCCCTACCATCTGCCCCGGTGCCGTAAACACCTGTGCTCGGCCGTCCAGCATGGCCGGCTGGCCGCCGCGCGGCGACAGGTCGGGGGGGATCGCAACGGCTTCCTGCCCGACGGGATCGATGGACAGAATGCTGCTTTCCGGATCGCCGACAGCGGGTCGCGCGCCGTTGAACGCCGAGGTCGCGGCGACGAGCACCCGCCGAGGGTCCAATGGCTTGCGCGGCTGTAAATAGGTCGTCCAGGTCGGATTATCGTGGATCGCGCCGCCGGGATGGAAGAAGCCGACCGGGCTGACCGCGCCCACGCCGGGAATGCCCGCGGCAATGATGCGGCCCGGCAACAGCGGCGCGTCCTGCGCCCGCGCGGGGGCCACGGTCCAAAGCACGGCGAACAGCAGAAAGACAACTCGCGACAAGAGCAACACGCACGCCACCTTCCACCGCCACCCAACCTCGAACTCCCCCCGACGGGTGATGACATCCTTCGCACCAATCGTCGAGACTCTTCTCACACCGTCCGACGATGCGGATGGCATTCAGGGCTTTCCGCGCCTAACGTCCGAAGGATGTTGTCCGATACAATTGCCGACTCTGCGATAGCGCGGATTTCCCTGTTCGGACTGACCGCCGCCGCATTGCCGCTGGGGTATCTGGTTCACCCCGCGATCTGGGCAGTATCCGGCGGCATCGTGGGCGCGCTGGTTGCCTGGGACCTTATACGGGGATTGCTGCGCGGCGCATTCGGCGTCGATGTCATCGCGCTGCTTGCGATCCTCGCCGCGATCGGCCTGGGCGACTATGCCACGGGCGCCATCGTCGCGTTGATGATCTCCGGCGGCGGCGCGCTGGAATCCTGGGCATCCGGCAAATCGCAACGCGAACTGGCCGCTCTGCTGCTGCGCGCGCCCCGTATCGCGCACCGGCAATGCGACGCGGCCATCGAGGACATCGCCGTCGCCGAGGTCCGCCCGGGCGACCTGCTGTTGATCAAACCCGGCGAAATCGTGCCGGTCGACGGGCTGGTCGAATCCGACCTCGCGACGCTGGATGAATCCTCGTTGACCGGAGAGCCGATGCCCGTCGCGCGCGGCTTCGGGGCGGCGATCCGAAGCGGCGTCGTGAACGCCGCCGGACCGTTTGCCATGCGCGCCGGGGAAACCGCCGAACGCAGCACCTATGCGGCCGTGGTGCGTCTCGTGCGGGAGGCGCAGCAGGAGCGCCCGCCCCTGGCGCGTTTGGCCGATCGTTGGGCCTTGGGTTTCCTGGCGGTGACCTTGGCCGCCTGTGCCGCCGCCTGGGGGTTGGCCGACGCGCACCGCGCGCTTGCGGTCCTGGTAGTCGCAACGCCGTGCCCGCTGATCCTGGCCGCCCCAATCGCGCTGGTCTGCGGCATCTCCCGCGCGGCCAGCCGCGGGATCGTGATCAAGGGCGGCGGCGTGCTCGACCGCCTCGCGCGGGTCCGGGTCGTGCTGTTCGACAAGACCGGGACGCTGACAACCGGCACGCCGCGCGTCACGGGTGCCGAAACGCTTGACGGCGGCGACGACGTCACCCTGATGCAACTGGCTGCCTCCCTGGCCCAATCGTCCCAGCATGTCGCATCGCTCGCGATCGTGTCGGCGGCGCGCGCGCTGTCCCTGAAGCTGACACTGCCGACCGATGTGGAGGAAATTGCCGGCGGCGGCCTTATCGGCACGGTCGACGGTGCCCGCGTGACGATCGGCAGCCCGGGCCTGTTCAAGGATATGGGCCTGCCGCCGCCGGTCGACGGCCCGATCGCGCGCCTGGCCGATGCCGCGGCGTCGGTGACCTGGGTCGCGGTTGATGGCCGGGTTGCGGGGGTCCTGTTCCTGGCCGACCGGGTGCGCCCAGACGCCGCCCGGGCCCTGCGCGCGTTGCGCGCGACCGGAGTCACCCGGCTGGTCATGGTCAGCGGCGACCGTGCGCTTTCGGCGCAGGCCATAGCGGCCACGCTCGATCTCGACGCCGTTCATGCCGACCTGTCCCCCGCCGACAAGATCGCGCAGGTGCGCCGGGAACGCGCGATCGGCCCGACGATGATGATCGGCGACGGCATCAACGATGCCCCGGCGCTGGCCGCGGCCGATGTCGGTGTCGCCATGGGCGCGCGCGGGTCCGCCGCGGCAGCCGAGGCCGCGGACGTCGTGCTGTTGCTGGATCGGCTGGACCGGGTGGCGGAAGCAGTGGCGATCGCCCAACGCGCGCGCGCCATCGCCCTGCAATCGATCGTCGCCGGGATGGTTCTGTCGGCGATTGCCATGGTCGCGGCGCTATGCGGCTATCTGCCGCCGATGATCGGGGCCTTGACGCAGGAAGCCATCGACGTCGCCGTCATTCTGAACGCCCTGCGCGTTCTGACCGGCGGCTCCGCCCCCACCCCGTTGACCGACCGCGCCGCCGTCGGCAGCGTCGTCAAGGAACACGGGCAATTACGCGCGATGACCGACCGCATGCGTCGTCTGGCGGATCGTATGGAGCCGGACGACGCGCCCATCGTCAGTGAAGCCCGCGCACTGCGCGCCGCGCTCGCCGGTCTGCTGCTGCCGCACCAGGCGGCGGAAGAACGGGCCATCTTCCCCGAGCTGGCCCAACGCCTGGGCGGGCACGATCCGCTCGGGGTCATGACCCGCATGCACGAGGAAATTTCCGATCTGTCCAACCGCTTTAACGCGCTCACCGACGGGTTGAGCGACGCGGGGGCATCGGATGGAGAGGCGCGTGAGTTGCGGCGTCTGCTTTACGCGCTCGACGCCATCCTCACCCTGCACCTGTCCGCCGAGGAAGAACTCCTCGGCCATGTGGAGGACCTCGGCTGAAGGCCCTCCTCCGGCGGCAGGGTTCAGGAGCGGTAGGAGCCGTTGATGTCGATGTAGCCGTGGGTCAGATCGCAGGTCCAAACCGTGGCCTTGCCGCGCCCCAGGCCGATGTCGATGGCGATGTCGATTTCGCGCCCCTTCATGTGGGCCACGACCGGGGTTTCGTCGTAACCCGGCACGACGCCGCCTTCCTTCGCCATCCAGGTGCCGCCGACGCCGATCGACAGCTTGTCGCGATCCGCCGGTTCGCCGGCCTTGCCGACCGCCATCACGATGCGGCCCCAGTTGGCGTCTTCGCCCGCGATGGCGGTTTTCACCAGCGGGGAGTTCGCCACCGTCATCGCGATTTTCTTCGCCGAACGGGCGTTCGTCGCGCCGGTGACGTCGATCCGCACCAGCTTCTGCGCGCCTTCGCCGTCGCGCGTGACCTGCAACGCGAGGTCGAGCAGCAGCTCGTTCAACGCTTCGGCGAAGTCAGCGAGGATCTTGCCGCCTTCGGCCGGAACCCGCGGATGCTTGGCCTTGCCGGTGGCGATCAGCAGCACGGTGTCGGACGTGGATGTGTCGGAATCGACCGTGGTGCAGTTAAACGTGCCGTCGACACCTTTTTTCAGCAGCGTCTGCATCGCCGACGCGGGGATTTTGGCATCGGTGAAGATGAAGCACAGCATCGTCGCCATATCCGGAGCGATCATGCCGCTGCCCTTGGCGATGCCGGTGATCCGCACTTCCGCGTCGCCGATCTTGGCCACGCGGGTCGACGCCTTGGGGAAGGTATCGGTCGTCATAATGCCGCGCGCGGCGGCTTCCCAATTGTTCTCGTTCAGATTCTCGTGCAGCCCCGGCAGCGCGGCCACCAGCTTTTCATGCGGCAGCACTTCGCCGATCACCCCGGTGGAGGCGACAAAAACCTGCTTCATCGGGCAGCCCGCGATCTTCGCGGCGGCGGAGGCGGTCGCGACGCAGGCATCCTTGCCGGCCTTACCGGTGAATACGTTGGCATTCCCGGCGTTCACGACGACAAGCCGAGCCTTGCCGCCGGAAAGGGCGGAGCGGCACCAATCGACGGGGGCGCCGGGGCATTTGTTGGAGGTGAACACGCCGGCCACGGTGCTGCCGGACGGCACTTCCATCATCACGACATCGGTGCGGCCCTTGTAGCGGATCCCGGCCGCCGCGGAAGACAGGCGAACCCCCGCCAAGGGCGGCAGTTCCGGCAGCGGGACGGCAAGCGGCGATATCGACTCGGTCATGTCATTCTTCCTGGAATCGTCTGATCTGTTGTTATTTCGCTGGGGGTGGTTCCGCCAGATCGGTCGCGCGCGGACGAGAGCCGTCGAGATTGAACCTCTCGACCTTTACGCCGACCCGCGCGCGGGCGACGGCGCTTTGCACGCCTTCCTGGATGATTTTCTGGCGAAGATCGTCGCGTGCCTGGTCAAAGTCCGGCGGGGCGGCGCGCTTGCGCTCGATCGCCTGGATGACATGCCACCCAAACTGGGTGCGCACCGGTTCGGCGGTCACTTCGCCGTCTTTCAGCTTGAACGCGGCGGTGGCGAATTCCGGCACCATGTCGTCTTTCTTGAAGAACCCGAGGTCTCCGCCCTGCTGGGCCGCGCCAGGGTCCTTGCTGTGCTGCTTGGACAAGGCGACGAAATCGCCGCCTTTTTTCAGATCGGCGACGATCTTACGCGCCACCGCTTCGTCGGGAACCAGGATATGGCGGGCGTGCAACTCCTCTTCACCGACCTTGCCGGCCACGTCGCGATCATAGCGCGCGCGCAGCGCCGCGTCCGTGATCAGCGGATCGATCTCCTTGTGCAGCATCGCGGTTTCCAGCACCCGCGCTTCCGCCGAACGCATCTGCCGTTGCACGGTCGGGTCCTTGTCCATGCCTTGCTTGCGCGCCTCGCTCGCCAGCGCGCGCGCATCGATCATCTGATCGAGCAGCAAGGGGAACAACGTCTGCGGCGGCATGGAGCGTGCGTTCTGCGGCAGGTTTTCCATCGCGTCGCGCACATCGCTCATGCGGATGGGTTGTCCATCGACATTTGCCAGGATCGGGTCCGCCGCCGCATCCTGCGCGCGCGCCGCGCCGATCGGCGCCAGTGCCAGCGCCACGACCAACAAACGCGACACTGTCCGGCCCGAGGACACCGCGAAACACTTCATCGACACACCCATTCAAAAACGTTCGCAATCATGGCCGAAGCCGCCGAAGCTCACAAGGATGGCCGGTAATGCGCGGCTAACGCGATGTGGGCGCGACCTGCCCCGGCTTTGCGAGCGTTTCCAGCTCCGTCCCATCCAGGTTGAAGCGCCTGATCACCATCTGGGCGCGGGCCTGATCGACTGCCTGTTGCACGGCCTGACCGATCAACTCCTGTCGGAGTGCTTCCTTGATCTCGGAAAAGCCCGGAGGAGCGACCAGCCGGCGTTCTTCCACCTTGACGACATGCCAGCCGAATTCGTTGCGAATGGCTCGTCCCCCAACCTGTCCCGGCTGCAGACTGAACGCCAAATCCGCGAAGCTCGGCCACACCTGCTCCCTCCGGAAGAAGCCGAGGTCGCCGCCTTTCTGGCCGTCGGGGTCCTTGCTGACCAGGCGGGCGACGGTGGCGAAATCCGCGCCTTTCTGTAGATCCGCGATCACCTTGTTCGCTTCTTGCTCCGTGCCGACCAGAATATGGCGGGCGCGCACTTCCTCGGTCGCCGGGCGGTTGGCGAACTGGCGGTTATAGCGGGCCTGGATCGCCTGTTCCGTGACTTTGGGGGAGGCTTCGATGCCCAGCCACGCGGCTTCCAGAATCCGTTCGGTCGCGGCCTTGATTTCGCGTTTGACCTGGGGGTTTTCTTCCAACCCGCGCCGACGCGCCATCATCACCAGGGACTGGTGGTCGATCATGCGATCCAGCAACACCGGATACAGCGCGTCGAACGGCAGCCCACGCAGGTTTTCCGGCAAGGTCGCCGATGCTCGGCCCAGGTCGCTCAGGTAGATCAGATGGCCGTCGACGCTGCCGATGACCGGATCGGTCACGCCCTGGATGGGGTCGGTTTCGGCCGCGGGATCGACCGCTTTCGGGTCCGCCGCCTTGGCTCCGGCGGCAGGCCGAGCAGGTGGGGCCTGGGCGTGCGAAGCGGCAATCAGGGCGGGGCAGAGCAGCCAGAGCATCGCAATCAACGCGACCGACACGGCCCTTGCCCGTTCCAACCGGGACGACGGGAGCCTGGACGCAGAGAGCGGCTCGTGACGCAAATTCATGCGGTCTCCTTGGACGCGACGATCATTTCCTGTGTCGATATGCCTGCTCATCGTCTAAAAATCCAGCGAAAGCCGTCAGTTGCGATAATATCTCGGCAATCCGCGCCGATGGTTGCCCTGTGTGTCGTTGACCATGGGGCATGCGGGTCCTATCTGAACGCGGCTTGCTTGGGTTACCCACTCGGGTTGCCCGCCCCTGGAAGGTTCGCATGTTCGCCACCATCGCCCGCGCTATTTTCGGTTCCGCCAACGACCGCTCGCTGAAGGCGTATCAACGCCGGGTTGGGGCGATCTCCGCGCTGGAACCCGCCATGAAGGCGCTTTCCGACGACGCCTTGCGCGGCAAAACCGCCGAATTCCGTGCCCGTCTGGCGAAGGGTGAAACGCTCGACACGCTACTGCCGGAAGCATTCGCGGTGGTGCGGGAAGCGGGGAAGCGGACCCTGGGGCAACGCCACTTCGACATGCAGATGATCGGCGGCATGGTGCTGCACGACGGCAAGATCGCCGAGATGAAGACCGGCGAAGGCAAGACCCTGGTCGCCACCCTGCCCGTCTATCTGAACGCGCTTTCCGGCAAGGGCGCGCATGTCGTCACCGTGAACGACTATCTGGCCCGTCGCGACGCCGAATGGATGGGGCAGATCTACAATTTCCTGGACATGAGCGTGGGCGTGATCGTCCACGGGTTGGACGATGAGCAACGCCGAGCGGCGTATGCGTCGGATATCACGTACGGGACGAACAACGAGTTCGGGTTTGACTATCTGCGCGACAACATGAAGTACCGGCTGGAAGACATGGTCCAGCGCGACTTCAATTTCGCCATCGTCGACGAAGTCGACAGCATCCTGATCGACGAGGCCCGCACGCCGCTGATCATCTCCGGCCCTGCCGAGGACAGCTCCGATCTGTACCGCCAGGTGAACGCGGTCGTGAAGGAACTGGTGGTCGATACCGAGACATTCGAAAAGGACGAGAAGTTCCGCACCGTCCATCTGACGGAGCCCGGCGCGGAAAAGGTGGAGGATATGCTGCGCCAGGCAGGCGTGCTGACCGAAGGCAACCTGTACGACATTTTCAACGTCTCGGTCGTACATCACGTGCAGCAGTCCCTGCGCGCCAATACGCTTTTTGCCCGCGACGTCGATTACATCGTGCGCCAGAACGAGGTCGTGATCATCGACGAGTTCACCGGCCGCATGATGCAGGGCCGGCGCTATTCCGAAGGGCTGCATCAGGCGCTGGAAGCCAAGGAAGGCGTCACCGTCCAGCCGGAGAACCAGACTCTGGCGTCGATCACCTTCCAGAACTACTTCCGCCTGTACCCGAAGCTTGCCGGCATGACCGGCACGGCGATGACCGAGGCCGATGAGTTCGCGGAAATCTACAAGCTCGACGTGTTGGAAATCCCGACCAACGTGCCCGTCAGCCGCAAGGACGAGGACGACGAAGTCTATCGCACCGCCGGCGAGAAATACGAAGCCGTCGCGGTGCTGATCGAGGAAGCGCGTAAAAGCGGCCAGCCGGTGCTGGTCGGCACCACGTCGATCGAGAAAAGTGAAACCATCAGCAACCTGCTGAAGAAAAAGAAAGTGCCGCACGCGGTGCTGAATGCGCGGTTTCACGAGCAGGAAGCCGAGATCGTCGCCCAGGCCGGTGCCCCCGGCGCGATCACCATCGCCACCAACATGGCCGGGCGCGGCACCGACATCAAACTCGGCGGCAATCTGGACATGCGACTGCGCAAGGAGCTTGCGGGGATCGAGGACGAGACCCAACGCGCCGCCAAGGAAGCCGCCATCCGCGCCGAGATCGACATCGCGCACGAGGCCGTGAAAGCCGCCGGCGGGCTGCTGGTGGTCGGCACGGAGCGCCACGAAAGCCGCCGCGTCGATAACCAGTTGCGCGGCCGGTCCGGCCGACAGGGCGACCCCGGCCGTTCGCGGTTCTTCCTGTCGTTGGAAGACGATCTGATGCGCATCTTCGGGTCCGACCGGATGGGCGGCATGCTGCAACGCCTGGGCCTGAAGGATGGGGAGGCGATCGTCCACCCCTGGATCAACAAGGCGCTTGAAAAAGCACAGAAAAAGGTCGAGGCGCGCAATTTCGATACGCGCAAGAACGTTTTGCGCTACGACGACGTGATGAACGCACAGCGCAAGGAAGTCTATGCGCAGCGCAAGGAGTTCATGCGCGCCGACGACGTATCGGAAACCATCTCCGAAATGCGCTCCGAAATCCTGGCGTCAATGGTTGCGCGTCGGGTGCCGGAAAAGGCATTCGCCGAAAGCTGGGAACTGAAAGAACTGGCCGAGGACGTGAACCGCGTCCTGGGCACCAATCTGCCGATCGAGGATTGGGGCCGCGAGGAAGGCATGGACGAAAGCGGCCTGCGGGAGCGCATCGAGAAGGCCGGCGACGACATGATGGCCGCCAAGCTGGAAACGATGGGTGCGGAATTGATGCGCTTCATCGAGAAAAGCCTGCTGATCCAAACCATGGACGCCGTCTGGAAAGAGCATCTGTACGCGCTGGATCACCTGCGTCAGGGCATCGGTCTGCGCGCCTATGGCCAGCGCGATCCGCTGAACGAGTATAAGTCCGAAGCGTTCGTGCTGTTCAACGCCATGTTGGACGAATTGAAGGAACGCGTGACCTCGTTGCTGTCGCGCGTTGAAATCGCGCCGGACCAGCCCCCCGCCCCGATGTTCGAGCCGATGCAGCAATCCTTCATCGAAACGCATCCGGACGCGGGGTCGGCCTATGCCGACGAAATGGCGACCGAGGCCGGGCTGCCGCAGGCGCACGCAATGGGCGTGCTGACGGTGCGCACCGATCCGATCGATCCCAACGACCCGGAAACCTGGCGCAGCGTCGGACGCAACGCGCAATGCCCCTGCGGGTCCGGGCAGAAGT
>CANJLW010000060.1 GCA_947475245.1 Acetobacteraceae bacterium
AATCGTTCTCCTGATCAGATGCGACCGCTCTCGCTCGCTTGCGCTCATCGATAAACGCTCTTCCGACATTCGATCCCCACTTCGGACGTAGACCCAGAGGGGACATTCTAGCTTTGCAGGAAGGGGACATTCTCGCGTTGCGGTAACAGCGCAAGCGTGATGGGTGTTGGGGGGGGCTCCGGCCGCGTACGGCAGCGGTGATAAGCGGCAAGGTGACGTGCAGCCGGCTTTTTCATGGAAGTCAGGCCATGAGTCCTGCAATAATCGGCGGGACAAGGTCATCTTGAGGACAACGCGATGCGCTATACCGTGATCCTGGAGCGGGAAGACGACGGTGGCTACGTGGTGAGCGTGCCCGCGTTGCCCGGATGCGTGAGCCAGGGAGACAACCGCGGCGAGGCCCTGGGCAATATCCGGGAGGCGATCAGGCTTTATCTGGATGATTGTGTCGGTGCCGGAGAACCGGTGCCGTTGGAAGACGCGCGCGAATTTGTCGACATCGACGCTGCCTGAATTGACCGCCGCGCATGGGCAGGTTGCCAACCGACCTCTCGGGTAGGGAAGTCCGGGCTGTTCTGGAGCGTGCCGGGTTTACATTCCGACGTCAGGCGGGAAGCCACATGATTTTGGGACGCGAGGACCCCCATGCGCGTGTTGTCGTTCCGGATCATCGACAAATCCGGTTGGGCACATTACGCCACATCGTTACCGACGCCGGACTGACCGTGGACGAGTTCGTCAGGTTGCTCGGGCGTTGAGCGAACGCGTTTGCCGGCTCTACGGAATGGCCGGCCGGACCTTGGCCCATGTGCGTTCGGACAGGCGGGCACACGGAAGATCGTGCAATTGCAAATAATATCGGTCGATTGGGGTCGTTGTGAAATAAATATAACCAGTATGCGCTGTTTTGATATTTTTAAGAAATGTGACAAGGAAGGCATTGGCGGGCTTACCAAGGCAAATCCGAGGGGGCATTGTTCACCGGTCAGGTCCACCGTATTCCCCAAGAACAGAGGGACCCCGACTGGACGGTCGACAAAACCGCTGCGGTATGCCGTTTATCAAATCCAAGCCCCATGGGAATGAACGGTACGTCGCGCCAAACCTGTTCCTGCAACGCGCGGCAAATCCGCGTGGTCTGGGCCGTATCTGCCATGCCAAACCAGCCTGTCCGAGGCACCTCGATCCCTGCCTGACGGAATCCTGGCTGCCTCGGCCCATCCATGGTACGATGTTGACCCAGGATGCCAATGTCCCGTGCCCGACCGGCGGGGCGCGGCGAAGGAGCCACACGATGCGCAAGACACCGCTGGTGCCGCCAGAGCTGCTGAACCGGGTTGTGGATTACTTCCATCCCCGCCGTGTCGTGCTGTTTGGTTCCCGGGCGCGCGGCCACGCCGGGCCGGACAGCGACATCGATCTTATTGTCATCCTCGACGATGACGCGCCCGCCAGCCATCTGACTTTGCGGGCAGGCTGGGAATCGCGGCGCGGTTACGATCATTCCGCGGATGTGATCCCCGTCAGAGACGCCGTCTACCGCCGCCGAGCGAAGATTGCCGGCACTCTCGCTTATGAAGCGGAGATCGACGGAATCGCGGTGTATGAGCGAGCCTGAGCGGCCGATCCAACCGGAAAACCGCGTGAAGGCCAGGCGACAGCCGGTGATCGTCGACGAAGACATTGATGTTGCGATTGCCGCCGTCCCCCGCTGAAATGCCGCTCCAAAGAACCGCAGCGAAAGAAAACCCCATGAGCAACCCGGCCTTCAGGTTCGACCACGTCCACATCATCAGTGAGACCCCCCACGCCTCCGCCGCCTGGTACGTGGACATGTTCGGCGCGACCATCGCCAAGGACACAGTCGCGCGCGGCGCGCCGCAAATCTTCGTCGAACTCGGCGGCACAACCATCCTCATCCGCGGACGCCGCCCTGGGGAGGACCCGACCCAAGGCAAGCCGATCCGCCCCTATGCCGATTTCTCCAGCCACAACACCTGGGGCACCGATCATTTCGGCTTCCTCTATCAAGGCGATCTGACCGCGTTCTGCGCCACCCTGCGCGCCAAGGGCGTGACCTTCCCGGTCGAACTCAAGCACGGCGTCGGCGGTAGCCTGCTCTGCTACGTCGCCGCCCCCGACGGTGTCAGCATCGAACTGATGCAGTGTTAGCCATCCCGCGCGGGCGCTGACGCAACTCCGGCACGTTTGCCGTTTCCCCCGACAAGCCCCTAACATCCGGCCAAAGCAGGAGGGACCGCAAATGCCAAACGCGCCAGGCTATATCTACGCCGGGGTGGCCTTGATCACCGAGGACTCGGAGGGCGGCGTTTTCCGCCGACCGACCAATGGCGGCGACTGGGTCAAGCTGACCAACGGTCTGCCGCCGGATACCGACGTTCACGCAATCACCCTGCATCCCACGCAGCACGGCGTCGTCTATCTCGGCACCAAGCAAGGCCCCTTTGTCAGCACCGATCACGGGGACCATTGGGCGCGGATGAACTTCCCGTTCCCCGGCGTGCAGGCCTGGTCGATCCTGGTCAATCCGTCGGACCCCAGGCGGATGTATATCGGCGGCGCGCCAGTTTCGATCTTCCGCAGCGACGATGCCGGGGAAACCTGGCGCGCCATGCCCGACCCCGGCATGCCCGGCCGCATCGTCATGCCCTTCCCGTGCCGCGTGATGCGTCTGTCGGCCCACCCGGCCAATCCCGACATTCTCTATGCCACGCTGGAGGTCGACGGCGTGATGCGCTCCCTGGATGGCGGCGAAACCTGGGAAGACACCAGCGCCGATCTGCTGACCATGGCCGAACGGCCGCATCTGACGAACCATCTGCGCACGACGGTCAAGGCGGAAGGCATGCTCGACGGTCACGCGGTGGAGGTCAGCGCCGCCGCCCCCGACACTGTCTTCATGGCCTGCCGCATGGGTCTGTTCCGCAGCGACGATCGCGGCCAACACTGGGAGGATATGGAGATCGGCCGCTTCTCCCCGCTGCGGTACGGCCGCGATGTGCGGGTTTCGCCGCTGGATGCCTCGGTCATGTATGCCTGTCTCAGCCCCGCGTCGCGCAGCCGTGACGGATCGCTGTATCGCAGCGACGACGGCGGACGGAACTGGACCCGGTTCGACCACACGATCCAGGCCAGGGCGACCATGATGGCGGTGGCGCTGCACCCGCGCGATCCCGATCAGGTCTTCTGCGCCTCGCGCGTCGGACAGGTGTTCGCCACGCTCGACGGCGGCAAGACCTGGGCGGAGCACATGCTGCCGCCCACCTGCCTGGACGTGTTCTGCCTCGCGGCGGGCTAGGGACGACCCGCCGCCGGAAGGTCCAGCCAGGCATCTTCCAACCGCCACCCGCTGTACATGCCGTTCGCCATGATTGTAACGTTCTTTAACCATGGCTGCGCGCATGTGCCGGAGCGCGGGTGGTAGATGATCGGGCGCGCCACGTCTTCCTGCAGGCGCCGATCGATGTCCCACACCATCTGCCGACGTTTCGCGAAGTCGGTTTCCACCGATTGGCGATCGATCAGCGTGTCGATCTCCGGGTTGCAATAGCCGGAGAAGTTGCGGCTCGCCCCGCAGGCATAGTTCTCATAGAACTGAATATCCGGATCGTCACCGCCGGAGCCCGTCAGGTTCAGCGCCAGCGTGTAATCCCGCTTCGTCAGGCGAACCGGCCAGACCGCGGTTTCGATCAGTTCCAGTTCGGCGTCGATATAGATCTGGCTCAACTGATCGATCAGGATCACCGAGGGATCGCGGTGCTGCGGCACGTTGCGCGTGGCGAGCTTAACCGACAGGCGCTTGTCCGGACCGTAGCCCAGCCGCCCCATGATGGCTCTGGCCGCCGCGCGGTTTTCGGCCTTGTCGCCGCCGTATCCCGGCAGCGCGAGCAGCATGTCTTTCGGCATGCCCCAGACGCCTTCGGGCGGCGGCAGCAAGGCGCCGCCCTGGTCGCTCTGCCCTTCCGACAGAATGTCGATGAACGACTTCCGGTCCAGCGTCAGCGCCATCGCCTTGCTCAGGTCGGGCTTGTCGAAGGGCGGATTGGCGCGATTGACCAGCAGGTTGACCGTCAGGTTGTTCGGTGAGACCTCGCAGCGCGCGGCGGGAAGCTGCGCCTGAATGTCCTTGACGATGGGAATGGGCATTTCATACGGAAAGGTCATGTCGAACTTGCCCGCGACGAACGACAGCGCCGCGGTCGATCGGTTCGGCACGATCGTATACTCGATCCCGTCGAGGTAGGGACGGCCGGGTTTCCAGTAGTCGCGGTTGCGTTCCAGCCTGATGCCTTCGTTGCGGCGAAACTCCACGAAACGATACGGGCCGGTGCCGATCGGATGCGTGCGCATCTGCGCCGGCGTGACGTGGCAGGGATAGACCGGCGAATACCCGGCGGCCAGGAAGGCCAGGAACGACGGCTGCGGCCGCTTCAGGCGGAACACCACCTCGTCATTGGCCTTCACATCGATGCCGGCCAGGTTTTTGAACCAGCCCTCCCGCGGATTGATCCGCAGCTTTTCCTCCGACGTGCCGAGAACGCGGTCCCAGGTGCATTTGATGTCGGCCGCCGTAAACGGCTTGCCGTCATGCCACCGCACGCCCTGGCGCAGCGTGAAGGCCAGTTGCGTGCGATCCTCGCTCCACCGCCACTCCGTCGCCAGTTCCGGGCGGATGGTTTCCAGACTGCTTTGCGCGATGTGCTGATCGTACAGCACCAGATTGTTGAACACGCCCATCATGGGCGTCAGCACGGAGTTGCTGGTTTCCTCGTGAATAGACATCCCGCCGGGGCTGTCGCGATGCAGAATGCGCAACACGCCGCCCTCGCGCTGCGCCAACGCCGAACCGCACATCAGCAGCGCGGCCAACAGCACCATAATCCGTCGCATGGCGATCAACCGCACGCGATGGCGACGGCGGAGCCGGCACCCGTCGGCAGCGGTATTTCCCGCCAGCTTGCGCCGCCGTCACCGGTGCTGAAGCTCTGCCCGTCACGGGCGACACAATGCAGCGCGCCGCGATCCGTCCGATCGACCGCGACGGCCATCATCGTGCTGTTCACCCGCACGCCCCGATCGATCTGCGACCAGGTCGCGCCGACATCCTCACTCTTGTACAACCGCCCGGCCTTGCCGCGCGATGAGTCCGCCACGCAGGCGAACAAGGTCGTCGCCGCCCAGGGGGCCACCACCACGTCGCGCCCGTAGCGCAGATGGGCCGCGTGCTGCCCGATATTCAGATCGGACCAGTGCGCGCCGCGCTGCTCCCCCTTGAACAGCCCCATCCGCAGCGCGAGGAACGGTGTGTCGGGCGCCGCCGGCGAAACGCACAGCGCATGCACGTCCAACATGCCTTCGGACGTGTCCTTGGTCAGGATCGCGCTGGAAAGATGCGGTTGGCGGGACAAGGCCACCAGTTCGTCGCTGAGGTCGATCCAGCTTTCGCCGCCGTCGTCGCTGCGCATTGCGCCGTTGACCTCCATCGCCGCCCAGATCGTGTCGGGCTTCGACGGGGCGACCGCCATCCGCATGACGCGCGACGGAAAGGCCCCGATCATCCTTTCGGCGATGGCGGGGCGCGGCATCGCGCGCCAGGTTTCCCCGCCGTCGTCGCTGCGGTGCAGGCCGAGCGGGGCGGTGCCGGCAAGGATTGTGCGGGGATGGGTGGGGTGGATCAGGACGGACCAAAACTGTTCCGGCGCGTGGGAGGCGATCAGTTGGTGCCAGGATTCTCCGCGATCCCGGCTGCGATACAGCCCCGAACTGGCGGCGGCATAGACGATGGCGGGATCGTCGGGGTGGACGGTGATGGCATGGACATGCGTGTCCGCCGGCAGCGGCGCCAGCGACCATTGATCGCTGGCCGCGGTGCGGCGCAACAGACCGCTGATCTCACCGCCCGTGCGGTTGGAGACACCGACGTAAACATTGGTATTCATGGCGGGGCGTTTCCGGTTTGCTTGTTTGATTGCGGCCACCACACCATCCGGCCCGGATCAGGTCAAGCTGAGGCGACCGCGGAGAGTGGGTCAGTTTGAACGTCACCCCCCGATCCAGATCGGGGAAATCCGAGCCGCCTGGCCAAACGGCCGGCGGCTTTATCCATTGCGGACATTCGATGCTCGGCGTTCCCTGGGGTGGGCACTGGGTATTCCGGCGGAGGTGGAGGTCGCATGGCCCAGAGGTTCATCCATCGAAATTTCCGCCACATCCTAGCCACGGAGGGAATCGGCTGTTATATCAGCAGATTAGCGCGCTCCATGTGTGACAACGGCGCATTATCATATATAGACAAGCCGGACGGTAGCCGCGCGGTCGGTTGGATAAGACGCTTTATGTTTACTCGCGTGTGATGACCTCTAAATCGCCGAGCCTGTTATGAATCAAGCCCTGGAATGATAGACCTCGATACACATCTACAACCCTCGTCTCGACCCGGCATTGCCCATCGGCCATTCAGCAACATTCCCTTGGCAACCTCGTATCGCTTGCCGTTTGCTGCCTTATGGGCCGCGTCCTGGCGAATATCTTTTGCGGAGGGCTTTTTGGGGTTCATTTGGCACGGTGCGCCACTGTACATCCAGATTGCATATTGGATACCGAGCGTTGTTTGCCGATCTCGGTCCATTAGTGCTTTAGCCTTGAAATTCAAACTGCGTGATATTTCGCCTGCCCTCTGCTTTGTCATATCAGGCAAGTTCAGAGCCATGATGGCGTTAAACAGAATTGTTAGGTCCATCCCCCTTGAAACAGACAGGAGAGCGGCATCGTAGATTTGGTCGAAATGGGATTCGTTAAACTCCTTTATATTTCCAACGTTTTTTTTGAGATCAGCTTTGACTGCCTCGGTCACCCGATTGGGATCGAACTTGACGGTCGGTATGCGGTAGGTCGGTTCCACGGTTGCAGCAGGTGCCACCTTTTGTACCGTAGCCGCCCTTGGTCTGAACAGCCAATCAAACAATCCCACCTGTTCCCTCCGTCCCAAACCGGCTCACCGGGTGGATCATCTTTTACGGGTCATCGCAGAAGCCCAGCAAGTTCGCCAGCGGCGTAGCGCTCCCGAATGCGCGTAAAGTAAATCTCAACAGATTGTAATAGGTCAAGGACATCACCTGGCCCCATAAAATCGAACAGCACTCGCTTACCATGTAAGACTGGCTTGCGCTGTGACCCAGCCACAATTTCGAACTCAGCTCCAGTCTGGCTCTTCACTCCAGCAGCTTTGTTGTGCGCCGGATTTTGTCTCAATCGCTTCACACCATCGTCCGTGAAATTAAAGACGTTGCCGTGAGCAATGCCATTCCGAAGATGGTAAAGCAGTTCCAATATGGGAACTTGTCTCAGTGCGTCGCGTTTGTCGCGATTTAGGATTCCGTCCACACGGCATAGATCAGATACCGCATCGCTAACAGCCAACAATGAGCCTACCAGCCAGACGCGCGGCAATTCATCCACAATTTCGGGGTTTGTGTGCGCTTGCCCAAGGTAGTGAGGTAGATCGAAGGTATGTTGTGTTCCGTCTTTGCGGGTGACGTAGCTAGAGATTTGGCCCAGTGGCGTCTCAGATGCCAGGGCCTTCGCGATTGGCCCTTTCGCGATTTCGATTGCAGCGGTATGAGCATAATAACCTTGAGCCATCCGGTGGGCTAGTCGGCCCACTTCAAAGGTTGACTTATATTTTAGACAAAAAGCCTTCTCCGCCGGATTGGTTTGGCCAATTGGCAGGCTTCCCGAAAGAACTCGCTCAATCAAAAGGTAATCGAGCGTTGGTGCTGCGGTCATGTGCTGAGCCTCAAAATCGTGCTGCTGCTCACATTGTTGCTCCGCGCGATCTCGCTCAAAAACTCGCCGCCCTCGCGCCGCGCAAGTACCTCCTGCCTCTGGTCAGGCGTGAGTTTGAACGGTCGTCCAAGACTCTTGCCACGCTCCTTCACGCGGGCGCGGCCTTCGCCTGTCCACGCGCGGATCAACTCCCGCTCGAACTCCGCCAGCTCGTCGAGAACGGTCTGCATCAACCGCCCGTGCGCCGTGGTCGTGTCCGCCCATGTGTCGCCGAGGGAGCAAAACCCCGCGTTCCGCTCGGTGATCGTCGCCAGCGTGTTCAACAGGGCGCGGGTCGAACACGCCAGTAGGTCGAGCCGCGTCACCATCAGCACGTCCCCCGCTGCAAGCTGGTCGGGCGCACGGCGAACCTGGGTGCGGTCGGTCTTCGCCCCGTTTACGACCTTGCGGAACAGCTTCACCGTTCCGGCGGCGGTCAGCGTCGCCACCCCTGAGCCGCGACGGTCAGGCCGTCCGTGGACACCCTCGCATGCCCGTAGATCATGCCACCTTTATGCACGAAACTTTCGCAAGGGAAAAACCCAATCGGATCAATGGTCTTCACAACTTGCATAAGTCCTAATTTCCCCGCCGCACGAAAGGCCAGGTGTCACCCACAGGCCGATTCCCGAGAGTCCCCTCTCCACCCAAACCAGCCATAGCGTGACCTCGGCGGCCACAGCCGGCCCTTCCAACCGACCCACACCCCTACCGAGCCAACGCCAGCACCGAATCCAACAAAACCTGCGCCCCGCGCGCGACCTGCTCCTTCGTCGAATACTCCGCCGGGTTATGCGTGATGCCCCCAACGCTCGGGATGAACAGCATCGCGCTGGGGCAATGGGCCGCCACCAGCACGGAATCGTGCATCGCCGCCGCCGTCATGTTCCGCGTCGTCAACTGCCGCTCCGCCGCCTTCTGCCGCAGCAACGCCCCCAGACCGGCGTCGAACGCGCTCGCGCCCACCGTCGTATAGGGATCGACGTCGATCCGCACCCCACGACGCTCCGCGATCGCCGCCAGTTCGGCGCGCAACGCCGCCTCCATCGCCACGGCCCGCGGCGCATCCTCGTGCCGCACGTCGCAGTGCAGATGCGTGGCATGCGACACATTGCCCCGCGCATTCGGCAGATTCCGGATCCAACTGGCCGAGGCCCGACCGCCGGGTTCCCCGGCCTGACCGATCCGCTCGATCGCAAGGATCGCCTCCGCCGTCGCCGCCAGACTGTCCCGTCTCCGCCCCATCGCCGTCGGACCCACGTGGCTCGGCTCTCCCGTTACCACCAACTGGAAATAGCGGACATGCATGGTGCCGGTGACGATGCCGATATCGATGCCGTTGGCCTCCATCACCGGGCCTTGCTCGATATGCGCTTCCAACCAGCACGCCCACCCGCGCGGGGAAGGCGTCAGCGGCCCGGCCTGCCCGCTGTCGCGCAAGGCGGTGGCGACACTGATGCCGTCATCGTCGGTCACCGCCAAGGCAGCTTCCAGCGAAATGTCGCCGGCAAATACCCGGCTGCCCATCATGGCCGGGCGAAAGCGGCTGCCTTCCTCGTTCGTCCAGTTCACCAGTTCCAACGGCGCGCGCGTCGCGATGCCGGCGTCCGCCAGCGCCCGCATCACCTCCAACCCCGCCAGGACGCCGAAGACACCGTCGAAGCGGCCGCCCGTCGGCACGGTATCCAGGTGGCTGCCGAACGCCACCGCCCCGTCCGCCGGCGATGTTCCGGTTCGGCGCAGGAACATATTGCCGATCGCGTCCTGCTCGTGCGCCAACCCCAGCGCGCCGCACCAACGCAGGAACAGCGCCCGCGCCTCCGCATCCTCCGCCGTCAGCGCCAGGCGACAGCTTCCGCCCTCCGGCGTCGGGCCGATCGCCGCGATGTCCATGATGGATTGCCACAGGCGGTCCGCGTTGATGGCTGGGGTCATGAAGATTCACCTTGGTTCCAGGTTGCGTGCTGGCGTCGGCGCGCGGTTTCGTGCGACATCGCGCGCGCCGACGGCATTGCCTATTTTGTCCCCATACGCCGCGGCAAACCAAGGAGTATTCGGCAATGGATCGCCGTCGCTTTGTCTCCACCGCCGCGGTCGGAGGCAGCGCCCTCGGCGCGCTCGCCGCCGCGCTGCCCAAACCCGCCATCGCGCAGTCGATGCCGGAGATCCGGTGGCGCATGCCGTCCAGCTTCCCCAAAAGCCTGGCCACGCTGTACGGCGGCGCCGAACATCTGGCCGCCCGCGTCGCGGCGATGACCGACGGCAAGTTCCGCATCACCCCCTTCGCCGCCGGTGAAATCGTGCCGGCGTTGCAGGTGCTCGATGCCGTGCAGAACGGCACCGTGGAAATGGGGCAGACCGCCGCGTATTATTACGTCGGCAAGGACCCGACCTTCGCGTTCGGCTCCACCGTGCCCTTCGGTTTCAACGCCCGCCAGCAACAGGCCTGGATGCTCAGCGGCGGCGGCCTGGAACTGATGAACGAACTGCTGAAAGACTACAACATCATCGGCCGCTTCGCGGGTAACACCGGCGCGCAGATGGGCGGCTGGTTCCGTAAGGAAATCAAAACGCCGGAGGACATCAAGGGCCTGAAGTTCCGCATCGCCGGGCTGGCGGGCAACGTCGTCGCCAAGATGGGCGGCGTGCCGCAGCAGATCGGCGGCGGCGACATCTATCCCGCGCTGGAAAAAGGCACCATCGACGCCGCCGAATGGGTCGGCCCTTTCGATGACGAAAAGCTCGGATTCTACAAGGTGGCGAAGTATTACTACTATCCGGGCTGGTGGGAAGGCAACGCCATGCTTTGGATGTACATGAATCTGGAGAAATGGAACGCCCTGCCGCCGCTGTATCAGGCAGTGCTGGAATCCGCCTGCGCGGAAACCAATTCCTGGATGCAGGCCAAGTACGACGCCGAAAACCCCGCCGCGCTGCGGCGCCTGGTCGCCAATGGCGCCGAACTGAAGCCGTTCACGCCGGAAGTCATGCAGGCCGCCTATAAGGCGTCGTTCGAGGTCTACGAAGAATTGGCGGCGAAAAACGCCAAATTCAAGAAGGTCTACGACTCCTGGCGCGCCTTCCGCGACGAACAGTTCCTGTGGTTCCGCGTCGCGGAAAACACCTACGAGAACTTCGTCTACCGTCAGGCCGCCGCCGAAGAACGCGCGCGCCGCTGACGCCGATTGTTGGGGGGAGACGACGTCTCCCCCCGATAGCCGGAGTTACTTCAGCGGGAAGCCCAGCGCGTTCAGCGCCGAGACCAGCGTGTGGCGGCCGCTCAGCGCGGCGATTTTGCCCATGCGGCCAATGACCCGCTTGGTCCAGTTGTCCTGAGACATCTCGTGACGCTGCGAAAACGCCGTCATCTTTGCGTCGTAGGCGTCGCGGTCCGCCCGTTCGTTCGGCGCGCCATAGGTGTTGTGATGCAGCACGACGGATTGCGGCAGGCGCGGCTTCACTTCGTTCGTCACCGTCGGCAGCGCATAGCCGACGCACATCCCGAAGACACCCATCGTGCCCGGCGGCAGGCCCAGGACCTCCGCCACCTTCAGCGTGTCGTTGCGCATCGCGCCGATATACACGCACGACAGGCCCAGCGATTCAGCCGCGACGGTGGCGTTCTGCGCCGCCAGAGAGGCATCGATCGCGGCGACCAGATAGGTCTCCAGATACGGCATCACCTCCAACTCCACGCCTTCCTCGGCGCCGAGACGCTGATTGCGGGAGATGTCGGCAATCCAGGCCAGGAACAGCGGGCACTGCTCGATATGTTTCTGGTTGTTCGAAACCTTGGCGATCGCCGCCTTCTTCTCGGGGTCGGTCACCGCGATCACGGACCAGGTCTGCAGGTTGGAACTGGTCGCGGCCGATTGCGCGGCGGCGATCAAGGTTTCCAGCGTGCCTTCCGGCAGCGCATCCGTGCGGTAGCCGCGAATGGAACGGTGGGACAGCAGCAGCGAGATGTGATCGTTCCACGGCCCCGCCGCGGGAATGGCATCATCGCCATAACGCTTTTCAAGAGACGCCGCCTTTGTCGCCGCGCTCGGCTGAGAAATATCCATCGTAGGCAGTCCTTCGTGTCGTGGAGAAAAAATCAGTAGGGCTTGGGCGCGCCGCCGGATTGGCCGGAGGACGCACCGCCGCCGGAGGACGAACCGGCCGGGTTGAAGCGTCCGATATTGCCGAACAGCTGTTGCAGGATCGATGCCTCGGTCCCCGGCGACGGGGTGATGCGATCGACGACGCTGACCGGCTGCGAATCCTCGGCGGTCTTCTTGTCGATGTCGCGCAGCACGCCCTGATCGTTGAAGCTGAGGATGATGACATCCTGCGCCAGAACCGCCTGCGTGCGACCGACGCGCGGCTTGGTGATCTGGCTGATATACAGCCAGGTGTTGTCGTCGAAGGTCGCCTTGGCGGTGGGGGACCCGATCAGCGCGGTCACGTCCGCGCGCGTCGATGTGCCGACCGTCAGTTCCTTAAGCTGCTCCGGATCCACCTTGTTGCCGCGCACTTGCGGCGGCGGCTCGAACATCCCGCACGCACTCAGCGTGGCGCAGATGACGGAGGCTCGGGCCAGAGTCGTCAGCCAAATTCGGCACGGAAGATGCCCAATCGGTGAAATTCGGTTCGGCAAGCGCCAATTCCCCAGGTAAAGAGCGATGCGTCGGGTTGGACCGCACCCTTGATCACAATCTAAGGTGTGGGTGTCACGCCCGCCCCCGACCTGTCAATCCGGCAGCGGCGCGGTCGGCACGGTAGCACGATTTCAAACGAGAGAGGCGGCATTTTGGCGGGGTTTCTGGGGTTAGCGAGACGCAACCGGCACGAGCGTGTCGGCTTCGACCTGTACGGAGCGGCCGTCGCGGCGGCACGCGATCCGCACCATTACCTTGAAAACGGGGTGCCGGACACGCTGGACGGGCGGTTCGACCTGGTCGGACTGCACGCTTTTTTGCTGATCCAACGGCTGAAACAGGAACCCGAACCCGGCCCCGTCATCGCCCAGGCCGTCTTCGATGCCATGTTCAGCGACATGGACATCAATCTGCGCGAACTCGGAGTCAGCGACATGTCGATCGGCCGGCGAGTCCGCGCCATGTGGGAAGCATTCCACGGTCGCGCCGCCGCCTATGCGACGGCCATGGCGAACAACGACGACGCGGCCCTGGAAGCCGCGCTTGCCCGCAATCTGTGGCGCGGCGCCGAACCGCCCCCCGGCGCCGCCGCCGCGTTTCGCCGCCTGATCGCGGCGCAGACCGCGCATCTGTCCCAGCAGCCCATGGCAAGCCTTGCGGCGGGCACCGTCACGTTCCTGGCGGCGAAGGACGCCTGCCGATGACCCTGGAACTGTCTCGCCCGATGCTGGTGGATCGGGTGCCGTCCGACGGCTACGCGATCACGGTGACCGCCACCAAGGCGGAATGCGCCGCGCTCGCGGTGCGCATGGGGCTGCCGGCGATCCGCTCCGTCACCTGCGCGTTTCGCCTGAAGCGCGAAACCGACACCAAGGTCTTCGCCGAGGGCCGTCTGCGCGCGCGCGTCACGCAAACCTGCGTTGTCTCGATGGAAGACTTCCCGGCCGTCGTGCTCGACGAATTCCGCGTGCGCTTTGTCCCGGCCGGGGAGGAAAGCGACGACGAAGACCCCGAGTCCGACGACGAAATCGGCTACGAGGGCAATGCCATCGACCTGGGGGAGGCCACGGCCGAACAACTCGGCCTGGCGCTGGAACCCTATCCCCGCAAGCCCGACGCGGCGCTGCCGGAAGCCGACGCCGCCCCCGATGCGCCGGCCGAACCCGATGCCAAGCCCAACCCGTTCGCCGTCCTGGCCGCCTTGCGCAAGCCGAGGTGAACTGAGCGAGCAGGAGACGGGGCAATCGTCCGTCGACCAGCGCAAGGCCGCCGCCGATCAAGCCCATGCCGACAAAGTGCCGCGGTGACAGCAGTTCGCCCAGGACGATGGTGCCGAGGAGGATTGCGCTGACGGGGATCAGGAAGGTGACCAGCAGCAGGTTCGTGGCCCCGGCAGTTGCCAGGATGCGAAAGTAGAGCACATAGGCCAACTATGCAGTCCCATTGACGCAAATCTCGCGACTATCGGCCGCGCTTGAAGCCTGACTCGCGCTGGCTTCGAATCGCCAGGACGAACGCAGTATTGATAGCCGAGACGAAACGATACAACGCAACAAAGCCGCGAGACTCGCGACCGATCACCAATGCGCGTTCGCCTCCCTTTAAGGGTCGACCGATAAGCGTGCCGTGCGTCAGAATTTGTATCGCATGCAAGATCTCCTCGATCCTTTCGGGCGCGCTCGACAAGCGATCGAGAAAACTGTCGAGGTCGCTCGGCACTTCGGGCGCGCGTTCAATCCGGGCCACGCGGCCAATCAGTCCGGTTGGCGGCGCGCCACCGGCTTGGGCTGATGCTGACCTCGGCATCGCGCGTCAAGCCACGCCTTCGCATCAGCCCATGCCACGGTCCGGCCGGTTTCGAGTAGGTTCGCCCAACGTTCCTCGCCCAGGCGATGGAATGCGTCGTCGACTTCGGCTTGCGTCACCACCTCGGCGATAGCGCCCGGGATGAATGCGTGAGTGGTCTTCCCGGCCCGTTCCGCCGCGGCGGCAGCCCGCGCTTTCAGATTATCCCTGATGCGGATGGTGGTTGTCGGCATTGCACTTCCTGCGTGATCGACAATTTCTCGTAGCATGATTAGGACTGGGTCGAAAGAAGCTATGGGGCAAGCGGCGGTAATGTGTGACGAGATAGAACAGCATATTGCGGCAGTTCAGGCGTTTTATGAGCCGCTCATCACCGACAGCGACTCCCGCCTTGAGGGGGGAACCAAGCTGTGGGTACAATTCACCGACGCGGTTGCGGCCTACCGGAAGCGCGGCAAGGCCGCATTCACAGCGGTCATTGAGCGCGTCAACGAGCTGGCCGTTGCCTGCATTATCCTCAACGACCCCTCGCTTGCGTCCTGCAAGGTGCTCTATGAGCCTCAGATAGCCGCTGACGACCGACGGATTGACTTCGTGGTTCCGGCAGCCGAGGGCGGGAACCTCTATATCGAAGTAAAGACGGTGCGGCCAACCGCCGGGGATTCAGCGGAAGACTGGCAGAAATACGAGGCCCGTAAGAAGTACCACCCCGAAAACGTCCGCTACCTTGTCTGTAAGAGCTGGCTGGGGGCTGCGATTTACGGCAACTCTTTTTCGGCACGATCAAAGTTCATGGAATATACGCGTGACTTTGAGGCGAGGCTTGCCGAGGCACACAAAGTGAAGCCGGGGCGCGGGTTTCTGGTGTTCTGTGGTAGCGGTATGGAATGGCGCCACTCAGAGCTTGAGGATTTTGCAGACTTCTACCTGACAGGAAGGCATCGGCAGGATGACCCTTTCGCCAAGATGGAGGCCGAAGCGCTCACGAAAGGCAGGATCGCGCTAAAGCGCAATATCGCTGCGTTCGGTTTCGTGAAGCGGCCCATGGACTGCATCACCGCGGAGAAGTGGATAGCCGGCGTGCGCGGCCCGTTGCTTTTTCGGTAAGTGTAAGCTGATCGGACACCGTGGCCGACTGCGCCCCTTCAAGGGATTGCGGATTCCGAAAGGTATGGCCAGAACCGCCTCCTTGTCCTAAAATTGAAGGATTCTGGAATAGGCCGCGATTTACGACATTGGCCACGATGGCTAAGACTGAAGTTTTTCGCGTACATAGGGAATTACGGTCTGGTCGATTCTGTCCCACCCCTGACTGGCAACGGCTCCTCTGTTGTTTTGCTTATCAATCTGCCAAGAAGTGATACTCTAAATTCGTAGCGATATGGTTTCAAGCATTCCCGCACCATGATCCACAAAATGTATGTGTCAAAGGCTGCTACCGTTTAGGCTACCGAAGTCCTTTGGCAGTTTCTTCGGATAGTCGTCTATCGTTTGGAATCGCAACAAGGCATTCTTGTCGCTGTGCTTCTTCCCGCTGTAGATTACGGCCCGCATTGGGTTGACGAACTTGCCTTCTTCGATGATTGGTTGTCCCGAATGCTGGGCCACCAATCCTAACATCACATCGACACAATAGACCCGTTGCGAAAATGGACCCTGCCGCACCACCGCCCCCAAAAACGCCGAAATGACGGCTCGACCGGTTACGTCGGGATGGATTCGTAAGGCGTCCTTAGTCGTGAAGGATCCGATTCCGTGACCACCCCGTTCTCCGCCGCCTGCCTGCGCCGCAGCAGATTCATCTGGCAGTGCTTAGTGTCCGTTTGAAAACACTCATTTGGAATTGCACAGCTTTCTCAGCATGAGCCTGATCGACGCGAGGCGGATGAATGCCAAGGCGTTACGAGTGTGATTCTCGAAATCCTTGGCCAGCCGGCGGCAGCGGTTCAGCCAGGCGAGG
>CANJLW010000061.1 GCA_947475245.1 Acetobacteraceae bacterium
GGTCGCGCAACGTCGTCATCGACCAGTGACTGACCGCCTCGGGCAAGGTCAGGGTGCGCAGGAAGTTGGCGAGGTTGTAGGCCAGGGCGTGAAGTTGCAGCCGCACGGCATTGGCGGCGAAGCGGCGGCAGGACAGACGGGTCCAGACGATCGCGTTCTTGCCCTCCTTGATATATTGCTCCGCCGTACCCCGCTGATTGTAGAACAGCGTCACCCGCTCCGGCGGCCTGGTCATGTTGGTCACAATAAAGCCGACGCGCGGATATAACCCACCGGGGTGCCACTCGACCTTCGCCACCACCCGGCGGGATTTGCTCCATGACGCGGCCTAATAGTTGAAGCTGGCATAGTAGCGTCGCACATCACGCGGCGGCCGTCCGACCGGACGTTTCAGCAACCACCCGATCCGTTCCCGCAGGACGGCATTAGCTGGCAGCCGGATCGTATATTTGTAGCCCTCGGCTTCCAGAAACTCATAGATACCTGGATTGGCGTAGGCGGCATCTCCCCGGAAATACCGCCGCTTCACTTTCTGCCGGTAACGCGCCACCACGGGTTCCAGCACGTCGCGCCAGTCGGCGGCGCTGTGGACGTTGCCCGGCCGCAGGCTGCACCGTTCAAGATCGCCGAACTGGTTGAACACGAAAAGCGGGTGGTAGCAGGTGCAACCGAAGTGACCGTTGTAGGCGCTACCTTCCTGAGCGCCGTGCGTCTCGCTGACGCTGCTATCCATGTCCAGAACGATGGTCGTCTGTGGCCGCCGCGCACGCACCCGGTCGATCCGGGCGCCCGACAGATCGGCCAGTGCCGCGAGGTTGGCCTCGCTGGTCAGCCATCCGGTCTCGAAGCGGCCCATCTGGCTGGCCGAGGCGGCCTGACGATCCAGGCAGGTGCGATCCACCACGGCACGCATCGCGGGATCATGAGCAAGACGATCGGCGTCGTTCACGTCTTCATACCCGGCGAGACGGCCGAACACGGATTGGCGGAACAGCCCGATCAGCATGTGCCGGGTGTTCTTGCCGAGGCGGCATTCCGACAGCGCCGCCCCCGCGATGTCGGTCAGCCCAAGCGCGTCGTCCAACTCACGGTATGCGAGCAATCCGGCGTCGGAGGTGATGCGGGTCCCGTGAAATTCCAGCTTCAGGCGGCGGTCGAAATCAACCTGCAGGGACCCGTCATCCGCCTCACCCGTTGGGTGTTCCATCCTCGCGCGTCCGATTCGATCATAACTACATGATATTTATGAACGATTCTGCGTAGGAGTACAAGAAAAAACGATTCCATCCGGGAAATCCGGGTTCATAGGTCGACAGCGGCCTGGGTCGGGCGTAGGCCATTGTTTTTGCGATTGGGACAATCATGGCCGGCGACGACGACGACTATGTCTACGATGAGGCGACCGGCGAATGGCGCCCGGCCTCGGAAGTCGCGGCGACAATCGCGGATACCGTTGCCGATGTTCGGGACGCGGCGGGCAATACACTGGCCGACGGCGATTCCGTCGTGCTGATCAAGGATCTGAAGGTCAAAGGCGCCAATCAGACCCTGAAGCAAGGCACCATCATCAAGTCGATCCGCCTGACCGCCAATAACCAGGAAATCGATTGCCGCTTTGACGCGATCAAGGGGCTGGTGCTGCGGACGGAGTTCGTTCGCAAGCGTTAGGCGCAGGCCGGTTCACGGACTTCTCGGGTTGGTATAAGCGTGCCGCCATCGCAGCCGCCGCCGAGGACCCATGATTCGCCTGGACAACATCAGCAAGCAGAACGGCAACCGCCTGGTCTTTATCGAGGCCTCCGCCGCGCTGCAAAGGGGCGAGAAAATCGGTCTCGTCGGGCCGAACGGCGCCGGAAAAACCACGCTGTTTCGTATGATTACCGGGCAGGAGGAGCCGGACGAGGGCCAGGTGCTGGTCGATCGCGGCGTAAGCATCGGCTTTTTCAGCCAGGATGTGGGAGAGATGGAAGGCCGCAGCGCCGTCGCGGAAGTGATGGAAGGCGCCGGCGCGGTCAGTGAGGTCGCTTCCGAACTGGCGACGCTGGAAGCCGCGATGGCCGATCCCGATCAGGCCGACGCGCTGGACGCCATCCTGGAACGTTTTGGCGAGGTCCAGGCGCGGTTTGAGGAGTTGGGCGGCTACGCCTTGGACAGCAAGGCGCGCGAAGTGCTGCACGGCCTGGGGTTCAGCCAGGAGATGATGGACGGCGACGTCGGCAAACTCTCCGGCGGTTGGAAAATGCGCGTCGCGCTGGGCCGCATCCTGCTTATGCATCCCGACGTCATGCTGTTGGACGAGCCGAGCAACCATCTGGATTTGGAGAGTTTGATCTGGTTGGAGAAGTTTCTGGCGGGCTATGACGGCGCGTTGCTGATGACGTCGCACGATCGCGAATTCATGAACCGCGTGATCAACAAGGTGATCGAAATCGACGGCGGCACGTTGACCGGATTTTCCGGCGATTATGAATTTTACGAGCAGCAGCGGGCGCTGAACGAAAAACACCAGCAGGCCCAGTTCGAACGTCAGCAGGCGATGCTGGCGAAGGAAATCCATTTCATCGAGCGCTTCAAGGCCCGCGCGTCGCACGCGGCGCAAGTGCAAAGCCGCGTGAAAAAGCTGGAGAAGATCGACCGTGTTGAGCCGCCGAAGCGTCGCCAGTCGCTGGGCTTCGACTTCCCCCCCGCGCCGCGCTCCGGCGAGGATGTGGCCAACCTGCGAGGCGTGCACAAGCGCTACGGCCATCGCGTTATCTACGAAGGGCTCGATCTGCTGGTGCGCCGGCGGGAACGCTGCTGTGTGCTGGGCGTCAACGGCGCGGGGAAATCCACCCTGTTGAAACTGGTCGCCGGCGAAACAACCCCTGACGCGGGCTCTGTCACGCTCGGCGGCAGCGTGAAGATGGGATACTTCGCGCAGCACGCCATGGACCTGCTGGACGGCGACCGCACCATCTTCGAAACGTTGGAGAGCGCCTTTCCGCGTTCCGGCCAAGGATCGTTACGATCCTTGGCGGGGGGCTTCGGATTTTCCGGCGACGAAATCGAAAAACGCTGCCGCGTGCTGTCCGGCGGAGAGAAAGCCCGTCTGGTAATGGCGCTGATGCTGTTCGATCCGCCGAACTTTCTGGTGTTGGACGAACCGACGAACCATCTGGACATGGCAACGAAAGAGATGCTGATCGGCGCGTTGGCGCAGTACGAAGGCACGATGCTGTTCGTTTCGCATGATCGGCATTTCCTGGCGGCGCTGTCGAACCGCGTGCTGGAACTGACACCGGACGGCATCCACCAGTACGGTGGCGGATATACCGAGTATGTGGCTCGTACCGGGCAAGAGGCACCGGGCCTGCACGCCTGAGCCGTGGCCGGCCGCGTACGGGCTTCCCCGCATGGACACCCACCACCGCCGCTGCCAGACTCTCGTCAAAGCGTCGTCCACGGAAGACGACATCCTACGGAGCGGACCTCGATGCACGATTTTGACCAAGCCTTCGTTGAATTTCAGGCCGCCCGGCAGGCGTGGCAAGCCGCCGAAAACTGGCTGGCGGGGTTCGAGGTCGCGCTGAAGGCCGGCGACGCGGCCCGCATCGCCGCACTGTTCCATCAGGACAGCCATTGGCACGACATCCTCGCCTTCACCTGGCACGTGACCCCCGTGCAGGGCAGCGACGCCATCGCCGCCCGCCTGGTCGGCGAACAGGCCCGTACCGGCGCGCACGACTTCCACATCCCCGCCGGCCGCAAGCCGCCGCGCAACGTCACGCGCCTGGGGATCGAAAGCATCGAGGCGATCTTCGAATTCAAGACGGCCATCGGCCGCGGCGCCGGCATCCTGCGCCTTTCCCCGGCAGCCGACGCGAACAACGAGCTGAAAGCCTGGCTGATCTCGACCACGCTGGAATCGCTGGACGGCCACGAGGAAAAGCTGGGCTCCATGCGCCCGACCGGCGCGGCCTACTCCCGCAATTTCGGCGGCGACAACTGGGCGGATGTGCGCCGCAAAGCCAATGCTTACGAGGATCGCGACCCGACCGTACTCGTCATCGGCGGTGCCCAGGCCGGTCTGTCCATCGCCGCTCGGCTTAACCAACTCGGCGTCGACACGCTCGTTGTGGAGAAATGGGCGCGCATCGGCGACAGCTGGCGCAAGCGCTATCACTCACTGGCGCTGCACAACTCGATCCACCTCAACCACCTGCCCTACATGGAATTTCCGCCGACCTGGCCGAAATACATCCCCAAGGACATGCTGGGGAACTGGTTCGAATTCTATGCCGACGCCATGGAGATCAACTGCTGGACCGATACGGAATTCGTCGGCGGCACCTGGGACGAAAACGCCAGGCGCTGGACAGCGACGCTGAAGCGCGGTGACGGGACAGAGCGCGTATTGCACCCCAGACATCTCGTGTTCGCCAACGGTGTCAGTTCCTATCCCTTGATGCCGGACGTGCCGGGGCTGAATGATTTCAACGGCGAGGTCATTCACTCCGAAGGCTTCGACAGCGGCGCCGGCTGGGAAGGCAAGAACGCGTTCATCCTGGGCACCGGCAGCAGCGCCAACGATATCGCGCTCGATCTCTACAGCCATGGCGTGAAGACAACGCTGATCCAGCGCGGCTCCACAACGGTTGTCTCGATCGACCCGAGCGCGCGACTGAACGAAGCGATCTGGGACGAAGGCGGACCGCTGGAAGATTGCGATCTCGTCGTCTCCGCATCGACACCGCCTTTGACCCTCAAGGCCTATAAGGCCGTCGTGCAACGCATGCTCCAACTCGACAAGGATATGATCGAGGGTCTGAAGGGCATCGGCTTCAAGCACGACATCGGCGAAGACGAAACCGGCCATCAGATGAAGTATTTCCGCCGCGGCGGCGGATACAATCTGGATGCCGGCAGTTCCGCGCTGATGATCAAGGGGGAGCTGGGGCTGCTGCAATACGACCGGATCGAACGGTTCAGCGCCGAAGGCGCGCTGCTGAAGGACGGCACGACGGTTCCGGCCGATCTGATCGTTCTGGCGACCGGCTATTACCCGCAGGCGGAATTGGTACGTCGCGCGCTTGGCGAGGAAATGGCCGAACGGATCGGGCCGGTTTGGGGCATCGGGCCGGACGGCGAACTGAACAATATGTACAAGCGCACACCGCAACAGGGCGTTTGGTTCATCGCCGGCGGACTGGCGCAATGCCGCATCAACTCCAAGTATCTGGCTCTCCAGATCAAGGCGATGGAACTGGGCAAGCTCGCACCGCTCTGACAGCGCGAACCGGTCCCGGTCGTCACCGGGACCGGGATCGGCAGAACGCCGTCGTCGGGAACCCTTGCAACAAGCGCCGAGGGGTGGTCATAGAGCGCGGCACAAATCAGGATTGTACTCTATGACTGACACCACGACCCTCGGCCTTCCCGCGGCGGCGCAGCATTTCGGCGTCTCCCTGCGCGTTCTGCGCAGCGCGATCCGCGCCGGCAGAATCCCTGCCCCGGCGAATCTGACCGCCACGACGGCACTTTCGGCCGAGTGGCTGAGCAGCGCGGAAGCGGCCGTCGCCGCGTCGCCGAACGCTCTGAACCGGACCTTCCACCAGCGCGTTCCCGCCTTTGCGCGCTACAAGGGCACGTCCGCCTGGACGAAGTATCGCGTTCGCGTGCGCGCCTATGCCATTTTCCGCGCTTCGAACGACTGACTTCCAGCGACGCGGGCGGTCCGGCGATTTTGGATTGCCCGCGTAGCCTGACTTCTTCCCCGCCCCCTCCGCGGCGACAAACACCGCGCTCGGCACGACGTCTCGATGATCCAATTCGCAGTCGTCCTCGTTCTTCCCAACATGTATGTTGGCGCTCGGTGTTCACTCTTATACGATCAATGTCCGGTCATTTCGGTGATCCGGAGATCGCACAGCGTTGAATCCGGTGTCGGGAGACGCCAAGCCATTATGCAAGCGGACAGCCAACGGGCTTCGGACGGTCGGCATTGGGCGAGCCTGATCCAAGCCGTGGCCGAACGTGGGGATCGCGCGGCGTTCGCAAGTCTGTTCGACCACTTCGCGCCGCTGGTGAAGACCTTCATGCGGCGTTCCGGCCTCGCTGAGGCCAGCGCGGACGAACTTGCGCAGGAAACACTGCTGCTGGTCTGGCGGAAAGCATCGCTGTTCGATCCGTCCACCGCCGGGGCCACGGCCTGGATTTTCACCATCGCGCGCAACCTTCGTATCGACGCCCATCGCCGCGGCCGGCGTGACGGGCTGACGGATGCGGCGGACATCGACGCCGAATTTCAGATCGACGATGCTCCCGGACCGGAAGCCAATATGGCGACGTCGCAGGCGGAAATACGGGTCCGCGCCGCCTTGACCACCCTTTCCGACGATCAGAGGCGCGTGCTGGAACTTTCATTCTACGAAGAGAAGGCGCATGGCGACATCGCCCGCATCCTTCAAATCCCCCTCGGTACCGTGAAATCCCGACTGCGCCTGGCGATGAACCGGTTGCGCGGACTGTTGGGGGAGCCGTCATGACGATCAGGCACCATCCCCCCGACGATTTTCTGACGGGTTTCGCGGCGGGCACGCTCGACCTGGGCCAACACGTCGCGATCGCAACGCACCTGACGGGGTGTTCGCGTTGCCGCCGGACAGTTCGGCTTATGGAGCATGTCGGCGGCAGCGTCCTGGCGGAAATGCAGCCAACACCGATGTCCGACGACGCATTGGCGCGGGTGGAAGCTCGGATGGACCAGCCCGTCATGCCCGCGGCTCGGATCGCGCCGCCGCGACCTGGGGCGCTGGACGATCTGCCGGAACTACCGGCCTTCGTGCGTCGCTACGCGGTCTCCTCCTGGAAATGGATCGCGCCGGGCCTTCGCTTTCGGCCCATTCAGTTGCCGACGGACAGTCCCACGCGGGTCTTTCTGCTGCAATCCGCGCCCGGAACCGCCATGCTGGACCACACCCATACCGGGCAAGAGATGACATGCGTCCTGCGGGGCGGTTTTCAGCACAGGGCCGGGCAGTACGGGCCCGGTGACTTCGACCTGGGCGATTCATCGCGCCACCATGACGTTGTCGTCGACGCGGGCGAGGCCTGTCTTTGCCTGGTCGCGATGCACGGCAAGCTGCGACTGTCAGGACTCCTGGGCGCGATCGTTCAACCCTTCCTCCGGTTGTGACCGGTCACACCGAACGACGGTAATCAATCGTCGATCCGTCGCGTCCCGGCGCTCTCAACGCCGTCCAATGGTTGGATGTGTCGTACCAATCGTCCAGGACGACATCGTCGATCAGGGAAAAGCGGGTCGCGCGTACCTCTCGACCGTCGGCCAGGGCAATGGATGCTTCGCCGCGCGCGATGACGCTGGAGGAGATCGCCACGCCGTCCTGCGGGTTAAACAGCGGCCGGCTCATGCACTGGTTGTTCCAATGCGTTAAGGGAATTGTGTTGGGCGGAAACACTGCCCGCGGCGCGCCCGATACGTCCACGATCACCTGATCCGGCACGCGCATGGCTTTGACACGGTGGCGGGTGCCGTCGTCGTTGGTTTCGCTTTCAAGGCTGACGAACGCGCCGTCGCGCCAGACTTCCCGCACCTGCATAAGATAGCGATACAGCACGATCGGGCCGAAGCGCACAACGATGTCCACTTCGATCGTCGCTTCCAGTCCAGCCCCTTCCCGGCGGAAGCGGATCGCATGATGCCCGATGCGGCTGCCGTTGCGCATCACCTCGAAACGCAGATCGGGTTGATCCGCCGCCGCCGCCTGTTGGTTCGCTGCAACGGTAAGGGCCGCGCCGCCGGCCAGAACACCGCGTCGACCGATCAACGGATCGCCCCATCCGGTCTGTGAAGGCGATACAGCCCGACATCCAGCGCCCCGGCACGAAATCCCGCCTCGCAATAGGACAGGTAATAGTCCCATTTTCGTTTGAATTTCAGATCGGAATACATCCCGCCCAGGCCGGGCCACGCGCGGTCGAAGCGCGCGCGCCAATCCGCGAGCGTCCTGGCATAGCTGAGTCCAAACGTCGTCACGCCGTCCAACACCAGATCGGCATCGGCGATCCCCGCCCGCATCGCGCTGTCCGACGGCAGCATGCCGCCTGGGAAGATATGGCGCTGGATGAAATCGGTCCCACGCTCATAGGCCGCGTAACGATCCTGCGCCATCGTGATCACCTGAAGCACGGCGATCCCGCCGGGTCGCAGGCGGTCGCGCAACGTGGCGAAGTAGGTTGACCAGTATTCCTTGCCCACCGCCTCCAACATTTCGATGGAGACGATACGGTCATAAATGCCGTCGGCCTCACGATAATCCTGCAATCGGAAATCGATGGAGCCCGGCGCGCAGTTCCGCCCCGCGTTGGCGCGCGCATAGTCCCATTGCGCGGGGGAAAGGGTCAGACCCGTCACGGCGCATCCGTGCTCCCGCGCCAGCCTTTGGGCCAGGCCGCCCCAGCCGAAGCCGATTTCCAGAACCCGTTCCCGGCCGGACAATTCCAGCGCTTCGATCACGCGATCCTGCTTCGCGGTTTGCGCGGCTTCCAGCGTCGTGTCCGCGTCATGGTAAAGCCCCGAGGAGTAGCTCATCCCCCGATCCAGCCAGGCCGCGTAGAATTCGTTGCCGAGATCGTAATGTGCGGGGATGTTCCGTCGGCTGCCGCGCTTGGTATTGGTGCGCCGCAGATGCAAAAGCCGATTGACGAAGCGGGCGACCCGCGAGCCGTCAAGCGACGGCATCATCGTCACGTGGTTCAGCGCCGCGAGCGCGATCAGCGCGGTCAGGTCCGGGCTTGTCCAGTCTCCGTCCATATAGGCTTCCGCGAAGCCGATATCGCCGCCCAGCAATAAACGACGCACCGCCCGCCAGCGAACCAGCGTCAAACGAGCCGACGGGCCGGGCCGTGTCCCGACGCAGTGGATGATTTCTCCGAACGGCATCTCGATCGCGATTTCGCCGTACTCGACCTGCCGACACAGACGCACCAGAAAGCGGCGCGCGAGCGACAGTATCGGCATCCGTGCCGGTTGAAGCTGAACATTGGATCGACCGGCGGTGAACGTAACGGCGGCGGGCATCAACCGGGTCTCCTCATTCCAAAATCGCCGCCATCGGCGGTGGGCCGCGGCGCGCTGACGCTCTCGATGCTGACCGAACGGTCCGGCGCGGCCGGGCGTGGATGAAACCGCAAACCCTTGACCCATAGCCGCGCCGCTTCCCAATGAATCGCGACGATCACCTTCGCCGTCAGCAGCGGAATCGTCAGAAACAACCGCAGCAGCGCGGCATCGGTCAGTTCGAGACGCCGAGCGGCGAGGATTGCGACGATAAGGGGGCCGTCGAGGTCGCTGCCGCGAATGGCCAGACCCAGTCGATCGTCCGGGACGCGCACGCGAAAATCGTAACGCATGTTCATCGCCATGAAGGGCGAAACATGAAACGTCTTGGCGCAGGATTGATGGATGTTCTCCGGATCGTCGTTCGGCTGAACCGGAATCAGATAGGTATGACGCTCCCCGAACGTGTTGTGCACTTCGTGCATCAGGGCCGCGAGTTGGCCGGATCGGTGATAGCAGAACCATACGCTGATCGGATTGAACCCATAGCCGAGGATGCGCGGCATCGTCAGAAGCCGGATCGGCCCGCCGTCGGTATCGATCCCGGCCTGGCTCAAGTGTCCTTCCGCCCATTGCCGCAACGAAGTACCGTCGCCGTGATCGCGTTCGTCGAAGCCGAACAGGTTCCAACGACGATGCGACAAAAGGCGCAGGCGACCGCACAGGGCGGGGATTTCGTCGATATCGAGCAGCAGGAAAAATACGTTGTAACGAAAGTAATGCCGCTTCGGGCGCAACCGCCGATGCATGACCATTCCGGCATAGAGAGCCGAACCCTCCGCCGGCACCTGGGATGGCAAGTCCGGCGTCATGCGTCGGTCCGCTGGATCAGGCGTTCGGCATCCGCCTTGCCCAGATGAATGCGTCCGGATTCATCGGCGACCGTCCAGGGTCGGCGTACGCCGCCGAGTTGTTCGGCGACGGCAAGCCCGGCCTGAAGCCCGTCCTCGTGGAATCCCGCGCCGAAATGCGCGCCGCAGAACCACATGCCGCCATCGCCTTGCAATGACCACAACTGCTTCTGCGCGCGGATCGCCGCGGCGTCGAAGACGGGGTGTTCATAGTTTTCGGTTCGCAACAACGTACCGGGGCGCGGCGGTCGCGGGGGGTTGAGCGTCACGAAGTATTGGACGGTGCCTTCGACGGGTTGCAGGCGGTTCATCCAATAGGTCACGCACGGATCGGTTTCAGTCCCCTCCCCACCCGAACGCCCCGAATAATTCCAACTCGCCCATACCGCTCGGCGTTTCGGCATCAACGTTTCGTCGGTGTGCAGCACCGCGAGGTTCCCCGTGTAACGAAAAGCCCCAAGCACGACCTGTTCCCGCGCCGTCGCCCCGGCGCCGAGCAGCGTAAGCGCCTGATCCGCGTGGCACGCCAGAACGACGTGGTCGTGGTCGCGCGCGCCGGCGCTTGAATGAACCCGGACGCCGGCCTTGGTGCGTTCCACCGCGCGGACGGGATTTTCGGTGTGTATGCGATCGGCAAAGGTTTCGGTCAGGCGTTCCACATATTCCCGACTACCGCCGAGAACGGTGCGCCAGACCGGACGGTCGGCGATCTTAAGAAGGCCGTGATTTTCACAGAACCGGATAAAAGCCGCCGCAGGCTGCAAACCGGCCGTTGCCGGCGCGCACGACCAGATCGACGCCGCCATGGGAAGCAAATGGTCGTGCCGGAACGCCGAACCGTACCGGCCGGCGCGCAAATAGTCGTCGAGGGAGACAAGATCGTCTTCGAGGCGCGCCAAATCCTTCGGCGCATTCGCGTAGAACCGCCAGAGGTCCCACAGCATCCCCCAGAAACGCGGCCGCAGCAGGTTGCGCTTTTGCGCGAACAATCCGAACAGATCGGTGCCGGCGTATTCAAGACGCCCTTCGTCGAGCGAGACGGCAAACGACATGTCGGAATCGACCGTCGGCACGCACAGATGGTGAAACAGCGCCGTCAGGTTCGGATAAGTCGCTTCGTTATAGACGATGAAGCCCGTATCGATCGGCTGTTTCCCGAAGCGGGTGCCGAGTTCCACCGTATTGGCATGGCCGCCGACATGGTCGCCGCTTTCATAGACCGTCACGCGATGGCGTCCCGACAGCAGCCAGGCGCACGCCAGGCCAGCGATGCCGGAACCGACGATCGCGATATCCAGTGATGCGCCTTTTCCGATCATAGAGGCCCTTTGAAGCGACGGTGTTGCGGCCGCCATTGGCGCCGATGGTCAAATAAACGCACGCGGTGCCCAGTTGGATCACCATATCGGGGTCTGACGGGCACGCGATGATCCAAATGCCCCGGGCACACGTTGGAAGTGGGCATGACCATCGCAATCGAACACCCGTATCGGACCTCAGGACGATGATTCAGCCGATCCTGTTGCAGGGCCTGGCCCTGTGCGTCGCCATGGCCGCCGCCTGGGCGTTTCAACGACGGGTGGGAAATGCGGGCTGGGTCGACGTATTCTGGACCTTTGCCACCGGCATCGTCGGGGTGGCGGGCGCGCTGCTGCCCTTCTCCGAAACCGAGGCGCTTCCCGCTCGTCAATACCTGGTCGCCGCGCTCGCTGCTTTCTGGGCGCTTCGCCTGGGCATTCATCTGCGCGCCCGGGTCCTATCCCGGCCGGAAGACGCTCGCTATGCCGGTTTTCGGGTTGAGTGGGGTCCGCAATTCCAGGGGCGGCTGTTCCTGCTGCTGATGATCCAGGCGGTCGCGGCGTGGCCGTTGGCGGTTGCGGTGATGTTGGCCGCCCGCAATCCCGTGATGTTTTGGCAGTGGACCGACAGTGCCGCCGTGGTCGTGATCGCGCTGTCGCTGGTCGGCGCGGCCGTCGCGGACCTCCAACTCGCCCGCTTCGTCGCGAACCCCGCCAACGCGCATCGCGTGTGCGATCGCGGGCTGTGGGCGTGGTCGCGCCACCCCAACTATTTCTTTGAGTTCCTGGGCTGGTGCGCCTGGCCGCTCTTCGCGTTCAGTGCCGCCTGGCCCCTCGGCTGGATCGCCGTGTCGGCACCGATCCTGATGTATTGGCTGCTGGTGCACATCTCGGGCATTCCGCCGTTGGAACGGGTCATGCTGGCGTCGCGCGGCGATGCCTATCGTGCTTACTGCACGCGCACCAGCGCATTTTTCCCACTCCCCCCGCAACGTCAGGCCATCCCATGAACATGATCGCCGCGGCCACGTCGGTACTTGAACGGACGTCGGTCCCCGACCCGCTGCTGCGCTTCGGTATCGCGCAATTGGTCGGACGCACGCATCGGCGGATCAGCACGTCGGCACCCGATGTGGATCACATGTTCGCCGCCGCGATGCGTTCGCATCCGATCGCCGAACACACCGACGCCGCCAACGCGCAACACTATGAACTGCCCGCCGCCTTCTTCGCCCTCGTGCTTGGCCCGCACCGGAAATACTCCAGTTGCTTGTTCGAGTCGGAAGACGACACGCTCGATCAGGCGGAAGCCAACGCCCTGCGCGCGACCTGCGCGCACGCCGACCTGCGCGACGGGCAGGATATTCTGGAACTCGGCTGCGGTTGGGGTTCGCTGTCGCTGTGGATGGCCGCGCATTATCCAAACGCCGAGATAACGGCGGTCTCCAATTCCGCATCCCAGCGCGACTATATCGTGGCGGCGGCGCAAGCCCGGGGACTGGCAAACCTGACCGTAATCACCGCCGATATGAACGACTTCGCGACCTCGGCGCGGTTCGATCGCGTCGTTTCCATCGAAATGTTTGAGCATATGGCGAATTGGGAGGCGCTTTTGCGCCGGGTGCGCCTCTGGCTGCGTCCGGATGGTCGGCTGTTCCTGCACGTCTTTTCGCACGAGACCGCCCCATATCGTTTCGACCGGAACGACCCGGCGGACTGGATCGCCCGCTACTTCTTCACCGGCGGCATCATGCCCAGTCATCGGCTGGTGCATTGCTTCCCGCATCTGTTCGCCGTGGAGCAGGATTGGCGCTGGGACGGACGGCATTATCAACGGACGGCCGATGCCTGGCTGGCGAATTACGATCGCAATGCCGATGCCATCGAGACCATCCTCCGCGATGTCTACGGATCGGATGCACCGCTCTGGAAGCGGCGGTGGCGATTGTTTTTCCTGGCTGTTTCCGGATTGTTCGGCCACGCCGACGGTTCGGCCTGGGGCGTCAGCCATTACCGGCTGAGCCCGGTTGCGTAGCGCCCGAGCCGCGCTGACCTGGCTGCGAGGCTACGCCGCCGCGGACGACCCAAGGATCGCGTCGGCCAATCTCGTTGCGCTGGTGCTGGCCTGGAATACACCGTTCTATCCGCTCTATCTCATGGGTGCGGCGGGTTCGTCATTGGGGGGCGGGGTGTGGCTGACGCTCTGCGCCTGCCCCATCTTCCTCGCGGTGCCGGCCGTCACGCGACGCCACGGCCTATTCGGCCGTCTGATGCTGGTCATCGCGGGCATCGCCAACACGGTGTTTTGCACCTGGCTGCTGGGGGAGGCTTCGGGTACGGCGTTGTTCCTCCTTCCCTGCATCACCCTGGCCGCGCTTCTGTTTCGGCGAAGTGAGCCGTTCGCGTTGTTTCCCCTGATCGCGCTGCCGATCCTGACGGGCGTCGCGCTGAACGGGCGCTATCCCGCCTCCGCCTTCGCCTGTGTCGGCGCGGAATGCGCCGGCATCGTCTGGATGAACGCGATCAGCGTCGCCATTCTCCTGGCTTTTCTGGGCGTTCTGGCAACGGGGTCCGCGACCGCTCCACCCAGGCACCGCTGAGCGACGCCGCCGCAGTCACGAACGCGCCCCAGGCCATGTCGATCACGGTCAACTGCCACGTCCATACCTTGAGTACCGCGTGATTCGTCAGGTCATATGTGCCGTAAGCGCACAGACCGAAAAACATGCCATACACCGCCGCCCACGCAATGCTCTTGCCCCGAGCACTCGGCAGGACGAAAACGACGATCCCGGCGATGTAGAGACAGTAAAACAGCACGGCCGGCACGATCCGAAAACCGTCCAGCATCAGGCCGCCGAGGACCTCCTGATAAAAGGACGCCCCGACAAGACCCAACCAAATCGCGTCCAGTCCCAGAAACACGGCGAGTGTGGCCAGACAGACCAAAGCCTTTGTCATGCGATCGGCAATCCCTAAGGGTTACACCAACGGTGTCCGATGGTGCCTGCTGGTTCAAACGATGCGTTTGCCGTCTCGGATCACAGGTCAGGCGTCGAACCAGACATTCTCCAACCGCGGCTTGCCCAGAAGGTTCGGCTTGAACCCGCGCAGTTTCGTCGTGTGCGCATCCATTTCGAACTGGAATTGCAAGGGCACCACAAGTGCCGCATCCGTCACCAGTTTTTGCAGTCGCGCAAAGGCCTGTTTGCGCTCCGGAATTCCCTGATCCTTCCGAGTGTCCTGCAGCGCCTTCGCAAGTTCCGGCACCGGTTCCGCTCGGCCTGCGTTATAGAACGCGTCCTTGGCGAACATGAGTTGATAGGTCTGCGTCGGATCGGGACGACCGGTCCAGGAACTGAGGTAGGCGTCGTGCTTCTTTTCCACGAAGAATTGCGTGGTGGAGTTGGGGATGACGCCGTTGGTGAATTTCAGACGAATACCCGACTTCAGAAATTGCTCGATCAGAACTTCCTCGCGCTGGATGGACCGTTGATCAGACGTGCCGAGGATATCGAGTTCGAAACCGTCCTTGTACCCCGCCTCGCTCAACAAGCTGCGCGCCTTGTCGGGGTCGTAGGGATAGGCGTTGGCGAGGCTGGCGTCATAGGCCCAGTGCGACGAAGGCAGTGTAAGCATGGCGGGTTCGGCCAGACCGTTGGCGGTCGCCTTGTTGAAGGCGACACGATCGACGGCATGGTTCAGGGCCTGGCGGACCCGCACGTCGTTCAACGGCTTGCGGCCGAAATTCAGATAGATGTGGATGCACCAAAGCGTCGGTCCGGTCACGGACACCAGATTCTTCGCGCGCTCGACGATCGGCTTTTGTTGCGGTGAAAGAAAATAGACGAAATCGTTTTGCCCGGCGATGACCGAGCGCAGTCCCGTATTGACCTCTCCGATAACCGACAGTTCGACGCCGTCGAGATAGGGCAGGCCCGACTTCCAGTATTTTTCGTTCCTGGTAACGATTACCTTCTCGTTATTCGCCCATGAGACGAAGCGCCAGGGTCCGCTGCCGACGGGTTCGCGATCGTGCCGGTTGCCGAGCAGACGGACCGCCTTGGGCGATACCATCATTCCGGCGCGATCCGACAAGATCAACGGCAGCGCGGTATCGGGTTGTGACAGGTCGAGCGTGACCTGCAACGGCCCGGTCACCCGCACCTCGCGGACCGAGGCCAGATCCGGTTTGATATTGGATATGGCGTCGGATCGACCGCGATCGAGGTTGAACTTCACGGCCTCCGCGTCGCAGGCGGTGCCGTCATGGAAGACGACGCCGGGCCGCAAATCCAACACCAGGGTCGTCGGGTCCGGCCACGACCAGGAATGCGCGAGCCCGGGACGCGGTTCCAGCGTCGACGGCTCCCACTCCACGAGCGTGTCATAGAGCGTGTAGAGATAGACGTGATCGCTGCCGGCGCTGCCGGTGGCGGGATCCAGTGTCGAAGGATTGGTCGGCGCGGAAACCCGCAGGACTCCGCCCCGTTTCGGTTGAACCTGGGCTTCGGCCGATCCGGTTTCGACCGTACCAAGGGCAGCCCCCATCAACGCCAGGAACGTCCGCCGCCCGGGGTAATTGACCCGCATCGCGCTTCCTCCGCTTCATATGTCGCGGGTGTTATCCTTCACCGCGTATGCGAAGCTTACGGTAAGCGAGAGCGGACGTCACGCAGCCTCCCCGGGGTTCCCCCCGGGGAGGCTCTCCCCCGACGGTATCAGGGTGTGGATGTCGCGAATGCGTAGTTGGCGTTGGTGAGCGAAGGCGTCGCCCCAGCGAAGCGGATGGTTTCCTGGAGCGCTCCGTCAGTAACGGTCCAGACGCCTGCGATCTGCGTGAAGGTCGCGGCGTTGGAGTAACCGTTGAAGTCGATGTGATCGACACCGGGGACGAAGTCGGCGA
>CANJLW010000062.1 GCA_947475245.1 Acetobacteraceae bacterium
CAATATTACGCCGACTGGCCCTCAATTTGGCGAAATTGGAAGGTTCCAGAGGCTCGATGAAGGGAAAACTCAAGCGGGCCGGATGGAATGACGAGTTTCTGGGCCGCCTCCTGGCCCAGTTTGCCAAAAGTCATATGCAATAGCCCTGGTTGGCCCCGTTTACCGGGGCAAACCAAAGCGTCGGCCTTCCCCCATTTCTAAACGGCGAGCAAGTTAGCGTCAGTCACCTCTATCTCCGGCAAGGTAAAACTACGTGGGTACCATGCGGTTCACACGGCCAACGTTGATCGCTGCGGTCGAGCTTCTTGGAGAGCATACACAAGGGCACTTCAACCAGATGGTGCTGCGACTCGAGTTGGAGAACGAAATCCCCTCCAGCACTGCGTTGAGCGTCACCAAGAAATGCGACCTCCTTGGCAGGGTCATTGTTCAAAAGCCGGGAACGGTCCTTGAAACGACCGATGGACGCATGACTCTGGCCGAGGCCGTCGTTCGTGAGGCTTTGCATCTATCGAGGGACGGCACCACGCTTCGCACCCAAACCGCGTTCGCACGCGGGCTCGCCCGAGACGGCTATGTTCTGTCGTGGGATGAATACGGAAAGAATCCAACCCTGCGCACTGCCTTGCCTGATGCGTTGGACCTGCCGAGTAGTGACGACGAGGTCCATCAACTCCTCAAGGCCTTTAAGTTTCATACTCCGCTGGGTCACCTTGCTCAGGCGATCGACGCGCATACTCGTGACAACTGGGCCGCCGCTAACGGTCAGCTTCGAACTTTTATGGAAAGTCTTTTCGACGGTATTGCGTGCAATATTTGCCCGGAGCAGGTTTCGCAACTTCCAACATCGGAGAACCGCCGAGCTCTGCTTGGCGAGATCGGTTTTCTGGCGACCGACCGAAACGAATGGACCCAGGACGGCAAGAATTACGTCAACGGCTTGTTCAAGATGCTTCACACCGAGGGCTCGCACCCCGGCCTCTCCGATGAGGATCACAGCACATTTCGGCTGCATTTGGTCCTCATCACAGCACGGACGTTCCTGCGCAGGCTCCAAAATTGGCCGGTGAGTGCTACCTTGCCGCCATGATCATGCTCAAACTCCATCAAGCCCAAATCGACCTCCCGGCTCTCGCCGAAAAGGCCCTCGCCGGGAAGGAGGTTATCATCGCAATCGGCACCCGCCGGTTGCGCCTTCTTCCGGTTGGATCGGAGACACGAAACGGAGACACCGGCCCGCGCCCAGGCCGCGGCGCGCTTCGCAGGCTGCTGAGCATCCCCGACGCATTCTACGAACCCTGGACCCATGAGGAGATGGGCGAATAGCCCCCTCACCGCCGCTGATACAACCCCGCCCCCAGCAGCACGAACCCCAACAGCAACGCCCCCCCGCTCATAATCGGCGGAATGATGTAGTTCTTGCTTTCAGTAGTTTGCAGCTTCAGGTCCCCAATCCGCGCGACATCCGTGGTCTGTTGCGTCGTGAAAACCGGGATCGCGAAGGCGAGCAACCCGACAATAACCAGGCCCGCCCCGCCGATCGTCAATGAATTCATCAAGACCTCCTGTAGTTTAAGACAAACGCCGGCAGAGCCCGAGACCGATCCGGGCTCATACCGACGGGTTGCACAGCCGACAGGGTATTACTTCTTCAGAATATCCCGCACGGTGTCGTTCAGGCCGCCAATGGCGTTCTGAACCTTACCTTCGACGATCTCGGTCCGACCGTCAGCCTGAAGCTTCGCATCGCCGATCACCTTGCCCACAGCTTCCTTCACCGTGCCTTTGGCTTCTTTCGCGGCGCCGATGATCCGATCCTTATCCATCGCAGTGATCTCCTGGTATCGATGCGGCAACACCGCCGGGATATCCGAGCGGAGCCATTCGATCCCATGCATATGGCGGTCGGATCGGTATTGTCACAGGGTCGGAATGTACGCGTACCCACCCATCCAGGGCGCACCCAGCCCCCCGGTTAGCGCGCCAGCGGCAGCTTCGTTCCCGCCACAGCGCGTTCCGCCAGCACTGTGCGTCGAAAGCGGACAAGCCGAGCGGGGCGGCCTCGGGTTTCCGTGGCCATGCGGCCGGTGTCTTCGACCAGGTCTTGCTGTTCGATCAGGCGCCGGAAGTTCTGTTTGTGCAGGCGTCGGCCGGCCAATGCCTCCACCGATTGCTGCAATTGGCCCAGAGTGAACGAGGCGGGCATCAACTCAAACACCACGGGGCGGTATTTGATCTTGCCGCGCAGGCGGGCGATGCCGGTGGCGAGGATGCGGCGGTGATCGTGAGCCATCGCCTGTCCGGATGCCGCCGTCCCGCCGGATTCCGGCACCAGACCGGCCTCCCATAAGGTCTCGTAGCGTTGCAGCACCAGTTCCTCGTTCCAGGCATTGCCGTCCAGCCCGAAGCCGATGGCGATGCGTTGGCGGCGTTCCCAGCGCAGCATCGCGTCCGACGCCGTATCCGCCCATTCCAGCAGCGGCGCGCTCAACCGGTCGATTTCCGTATCCCGGCGGTCTTCCCACGGGAAATAATCGTACCAGCTGCGCCATCCGACCGATCCGCGCGCCTCTTGCGCCAGGCCCAGATAGCTCACGGAAACGACGCGCCGATCCGGCGCGGCGCGATCCAGGTCGGCGAAGGTGTAGAGTTGCTCCACATAGCCCAGCGGATGATGGGTTTGCCGCTCCACCCAGGAACGCAGGCTGGCCTGCAGGGACCGGTGGTTGGACTCGAATGGCCCGGATGGCAGTTCGCGACCGGAATCGATGGTCAGCACGCGCGGTTCGCCGTCGGTCACCGCGACGATCACGGCGATCAGTTCGGCGATGACCGAGGCTGCCAGAGTGTCCGCAAGCATGGCGGCTTCATCGCACGATCCGCCCCGAGAGGCCACCGCATCTTGTGCGGCGCAACAAAATTCTTGACGCGGGATCGGGGGCGCGGATAGACCCCGGCCCGGGTCACGTCCCCCCACCGGGACGCTTCTCTTCTGAAAGGGAGGGTGTACATGGCAAGCGCCGCGAAACCGGAATTGCGTCCGGTCGATCCCAATTTTTCCTCCGGCCCGTGCGCGAAGCGACCGGGATTTACGCTGGATGCATTGTCCGGCGCATTCCTGGGGCGCAGTCATCGCGCCGCGGAACCCAAGGCCCGTATTGCGGAGGTCATCGACAGATCCCGCGCCATGCTGGGCATGCCGCCCGACTGGCGGTTGGGGATTGTCCCCGCCTCCGACACCGGCGCCGTCGAAATGGCTCTCTGGTCTCTCCTCGGCTCCCTGCCGGTGGATGTGGTGGCGTTTGAGAGTTTCGGCGAAGGCTGGGCCACGGACATTGTGCGGCACCTGAAGCTGCCGAATACCACCATGCTGTCGGCCCCTTACGGCGAATTGCCCGATCTCGGCGCGATCGATCCCGGCCACGATGTCGTCTTTGCCTGGAATGGCACGACGTCCGGCGTGCGGGTGCCGAACGCCGACTGGATCGCCGCCGATCGCACCGGGCTGACGATCTGCGACGCGACATCGGCGGCGTTCGCGATGGAACTCGACTGGTCAAAGCTCGATGTCGTGACCTGGTCCTGGCAAAAAGTGCTGGGGGGAGAGGCCGCGCACGGCATGTTGGCCCTGTCGCCCCGCGCGATCGATCGGTTGCGGACCTACACGCCGTCCTGGCCGCTGCCGAAAATCTTCCGCCTGACGTCCGGCGGCAAGCCGATTGAGGGGATCTTCAAGGGAGAGACCATCAACACGCCGTCGATGCTCTGCGTGGAAGACGCGCTCGATGGGTTGCGCTGGGCGGAAAGCGTCGGCGGTCTGGCGGGAACCATTGCGCGATCGGAAGCCAATCTGGCCGCTGTGGCGGAATGGGTCGATCGCACCGACTGGGTGGATTTTCTGGCGCGGGACCCGGCGACGCGATCCTGCACCGCGATCTGTCTGAAGATCGTGGCACCCTGGTTCGTTGCCTTGCCGGCGGATGGGCAGGCCAAGGCCGCGAAGGCTCTGGCCGCGCTGCTGGAACAGGAAGGCGTCGCCTACGACATCGGTGCCTATCGCGACGCGCCGCCGGGGCTGCGCATCTGGGGCGGCGCGACGGTCGAAACCGCGTCGATCGCGGCGCTGCGGCCTTGGCTCGACTGGGCCTACGCCAGGATCACACCAACGGTTTAGCGCTGCTCGCCGGCGCGTTCCCACGCGTCGGCCATGCATCTTCAGGAGGCTCGGATGCCTAAAGTATTGATCAGCGATAAATTGTCGCCCGCGGCGGTGGAGATTTTCCGCGCGCGCGGTCTCGACGTCGACCTGCGGCCTGGCCTGGGTTCGGCGGAACTGCGCGCCATCATCGGCGATTACGATGGTTTGGCGGTGCGATCGGCGACCAAGGTGACGCGCGAATTGCTCGATGCGGCAACGAAGCTCAAGGTCGTGGGGCGCGCGGGCATCGGCGTCGACAATGTGGATGTGAAGTCGGCGACCGCGCGCGGTGTCGTGGTCATGAACACGCCGATGGGGAACACCATCACGACGGCCGAACACGCCATTGCCATGCTGTTTGCCCTGGCGCGACAAATCCCCGAGGCATCGGCATCCACCAAGGCCGGCAAGTGGGAGAAAAATCGTTTCCTGGGCGTTGAACTGACCGGCAAGACGCTGGGCCTGATCGGTTGCGGCAACATCGGATCGATCGTCGCCGATCGCGCGGTGGGATTGCGGATGAAGGTTCTGGCCTACGATCCCTATTTGTCGGAGAAAAAGGCGCTCGACCTCGGCGTGGAAAAGGCCGATCTCGATACGGTTCTGTCGCGCGCCGATTTTATTACGCTGCATACGCCGTTGACGGACGCGACGCGGAATATCCTGTCGCGGGAAGCGCTGGCGAAAACGCGCAAGGGTGTCCGTATCGTCAACTGCGCGCGCGGCGGGCTGCTGGACGAGGCAGCTTTGGCCGATGCGATCCGGTCCGGCCACGTCGCCGGCGCCGCGCTCGATGTGTTCGAAATTGAACCGGCGACGGACTCACCGCTGTTCGGGTTGGAAAACGTCGTCTGCACGCCGCATCTGGGCGCGGCGACCGCCGAGGCGCAGGAAAATGTCGCCCTGCAGGTCGCGGAACAAATGAGCGATTTTCTGCTGACCGGGGCGGTGTCGAACGCGATCAACATGCCGTCGGTTTCGGCCGAGGACGCGCCGCGTCTGAAGCCGTACATGGAATTGTGCCGGTTCCTGGGCGGGTTCGCGGGGCAATTGACCCAGGCGCGCGACGGGGTGATTTCGCGCGTTTCGATCGAGTACGAAGGGCAGGTCGCCAAGTTGAACACTCGCCCGCTGACGGCGGCGGTGCTGGCGGGGCTGATGTCGCCGCTGATGGAAGGCGTGAACATGGTCAGCGCCCCTGTCGCGGCGCGCGATCACGGCATCGATGTCGCGGAAACCGTGCATGACCGGCCCAGCGAGTATCTGACGTTGGTCAGGGTCACCGTTGAAAGCGGCGGGCTGGCGCGTTCGGTCGCGGGCACGCTGTTCGCGGGATCGCGGCCGCGGATCGTGGAGATCAAGGGCATCAAGGTCGAAGCCGATTTCGCTCCGCATATGTTGTATGTGACCAATCAGGACAAGCCCGGCTTTATCGGCCGCTTCGGCGCGACGCTTGCCGGCGCGGGCATCAACATCGCGACCTTCCATTTGGGGCGGTCCAGCCAGGGCGGCGACGCGATCTGTCTGGTGTCGATCGACGAGACGGTTCCGGAAGACGTGCTGGCGATGGTGCGGACCCTGCCGCTGGTGGTGCAGGCGACGGCTTTGTCGTTCTGAGGCGCTGACAACGACGTGGGATTCAGGCTCCATCCTGTGGTATGTTCCCCCCGTCGTTGGAAATCGCCGTAAGGAACTGCCTTGCTCGTTCGGATGTCTCGACGGATCGGCCTGACCGCGCTTCTGTTATTCGGCTCGCTCGTCGGCGCGGTCGCGCAAACGACCGAGCCGCAGTCGCCGCCGGCGGCGAAGACCATTCTGGTCGCTCCGCCGACGCAGTGGACCAGCGACATGCTGTCGTTTCGTCCCGCGCTGTCGCAAACCACGACCGACTTCGCGGCGCTGACCGGCGGGATCGTGTTCGGCATGGTCGCGACCGATGTGAACGCGCAATTGGCGGAGCCGACGCCGGGATTGAACTGGTCCACGATGCCGCTGGCCGGGGAGTTCCCGGAGGATGTCCGGTATTTCTGGACGCGATTGGAAGGTTCGCAGCAACTGGCGGCCGGAATCACCGGCTGTGCCGGGGCGAACAGCTATGTCGTGTTCCTGTTCCGCGGGCGCGGGCTTTTTCGAATGTCCTACCGGTTGGTCGCCGACGCGCAATGCCCCAACCTGGCGCAAACGGCGACGGATCTGATGGCGCGCTATGTTCAGATCGGACGGGAACTCGCGTTGAGCGTGCATTACCGCGCGGGACGGGTGGAGGTCGTGGATATCACCGATCCATCCGCCGGCTATCTGATCCCGATGCGGTGGCAAGCCCGTGGTCGCTAGGGCATTCCTCTTCCTGTCGCTCTGCCTGCTGGCATACGGTGCCAAGGCAGGGCCGGTCCCGTTCGATCTGAATCTGGCATTGCCGCCGGTGGTGGAGGACTCACTGAAGCCGCCCCACTGCACGATCGCCTATTTGATGGCCGATATCGGTATGAACGACACCTATGCCGCGCGCATGCGGATTACCCCGGACGAGAACGCGCGCATCAGCCGGGGAAAATATCCCTGTCCGACGACCGTGCCGCCCAGGATCGGCGCCCGCGCGCTGGATACCTGCACCGCGCGTTCGGCCAACCCGAAGACCTGTGTTTACATCGATATGTCGCGCGGCTTCGAGACCGATCCGGAATTGCGCAACACCTCGGAAAATGCTTCCCGCTGCGCGTCGGATATCAGCAGTCACATCGGCATGGCATGCTGGAAGGCCGGCGGGTTCGATGTCTGCAACAGTGCCTGCGGTGACAGCCCGCAGGACGCGATCGCCCAGGCGGTGCAGCGCTGCGCGGAAAAGCACGGCAAGCTCTGTACGATTACCGCGTCGCTGCCGGTGTTGCCGCCATAAGCGCGACCAGGCCTCGCGCCACCACCCGCGAATGGGCGATTTGCGCGTCTTCGTGCAGGTGGTCCGGGCTGTCGAAGAACGCGGATCGGGGATAGCGGCTGCGATTGGGCAGGGCGAGAAAACGGGTCGCGTGAGTCTCGAAGAACGTCTGGATCGCGGCGGTTGCCTCCGCGTGGCCGGGGCTGTCGTCGAACCCGGTCGGCAGGCCGCCGATGACGACCACGCCCTGTGCGCGCGCCCAGGCCAGGAAATCCGCCACCACGTCGGCACCGTATCCGGCCGCGATTGCCTCCGGCCGAACAGCGCGCGATTCCATCTGGTCCAAGCGAGCACGATAGCCGCTGGCGCGATCGGCGGTGTGGCCGATGCGATCGCCCCAGGCGTTGGACGGGGTTGCCTCCGCCCTTGGGTCAACGAAGCGGGCCGCGACAAGGGTCATTTCAAGGATGCTCATCACCGCCGAACGGAGATCGAAGGCGAATGCGGCGGATAGTTGCCGATCGAGGGGGAAGGCGGCCAGGGTGGCGCGGTCGTGGCGGAACAGGATGGCGGCGTCGGGGCCGAGCGTGTTGGCGGCGCGGGTGCGGGTGTATTGGGCGTCTTCGAGCGGTAGATAGACCCAGTCGCCGGAGCGCAAGACGGCGCGCCATCGCGCGAACAGGTAATCCAGCCCGATGCCCACGGCGACACCGGCGTTGATGCAGGGCCGATCGATCAGCGGTTCCATCGTCTCGCAGCGGTGGGAAAACGGGGCGTTCGATCCGGCGATGACGACCAGCTTTGGACTGTCGGCGACCCCGCGAGCAATGGCCGAGTCGATTCTGCCTCGGAACATGCCCAGACCCAGCGGCCGGTCCAATATCCAGCCGAACAATCCCAGATACAGTCCGATCGAGCCGATACAGGCAAAGAGGAGGCCGCGCATCGCGTTGATCAGAACTGGAAATACAGGAACGGCGCGACGCGGGGGGCGAAGAACATCGCCTGTACGGTCAGCGCGAACCCCGCGGCAATCGCCCAGCGGCGCGCCCGCAACGACAGGGCGTGAACCTGCGGGGCGAACAGGACAATCGTCCATCCCAGAAGCAGACAGACAGTGACTTCTGGGAAGCTCAGGGTGCGGGCATCCCCGAGATAGGGCAGCACGGGCGTGCGATCGACCAAAAGCCCAAGCGTCGGGACGGCGTCGAGGATCATCGTCGGCAGGGCGATGCCGTTCAGGCCCAGCAGACCGCGCGCCATTGCCCAGGCCGCGGGCAGGGAGTCCGCCCGGAAGGGCACCCAGCTCAGGACAACCGCGAGCAGCACGAACAGGCGCGACCGTCCCAGGGGCAGCAATGCCAGCAACACGCCGTGGATGCCGCCCCACAGTACAAATTTCCACGCGGCCCCGTGCCACAGTCCGCCGATCAACATCGTCAGCACCAGGTTCAGCCGGTATCGCGCCGGGCCGGCTCGGTTGCCGCCCAACGGGATATAGACGTGATCCCGCAGAAACTGCCCCAGCGTGATGTGCCAGCGGCGCCAGAAATCGCCGATATCGCGTGCCTGATAGGGGGACAGGAAGTTCAGCGGGAATCGGATGTTGAACATAAGCGCCAGTCCGATGGCCATGTCGGAATAGCCGGAAAAATCGAAATAGATTTGCAGGGCGTAAGCCAGGGTCGCGTACCACGCCTCGAAAAACGTCAGCGCGGCGTTCTGTTCTGCGGCGTCGAATCCGGTATCGGCGAAGCGGCCGAACAGGTCGGCCAGGACCAGCTTTTTCGCCAACCCCAGAAGGAACAGACTAAGCCCCTCCGTCAGGTTCGCCCGGTTTGGGCGGGTCAGATCGGCGGCGGCGAATTGCGGCATGATCTCCGCCGGGCGCACGATCGGTCCGGCGACGATGTGGGGAAAGAAGGTGATGCAGGCGACATAGGACAGCGGGTTCAGACCGCTGATCCGTCCGGTTCGGCTGTCGGTCAGGAACATGATCTGTTGAAACGTGAAGAAGCTGATCGCCAGGGGCAGGGCGATATTCAGCCTCGGGCTGTCCGGCGCGACGGTTTGCGCGGCGAAATCGGCGTATTTGAACCAGCCGAGCAGGAGCAGATTGAACGCGATGCCGCCGGTCAGCCAGGCGCGGGAGGACGGGCGGGCGGCGATGCGGCGCGCGAAAAACAGATTGGCAGCGAGCGATCCGAGCAGCAGCGGGACGTGGATCGGGTTCCACCAGCCGTAAAATGTCAGACTGAATAACACGAGGCAGAGCATCGCCGCGCGGTGTCCGCCGTAGCGCCCGCATAAAAAGAAGGCGATCAGCGCGATCGGCAGGAAGCCCAGGGCGAAAGCAGGCGTGTGAAACAGCACGCGCGGAGCATGCGCCGGAAATAATAACCAAAGGTTAACTTCGTCGTGGAAAATGTCGCTCGACACCGATCGGACGAATACCTGTCCGGTGGGACACGCATGCGATGGCGAACGATTGTCTTGTAGGGTTCCCCATTGGGCGGGGTTCCCCATGGGGCCGATTGCTGATAGCAGACACCACGTCATGACGGACGATATGCCAAACAACCCGGCCTTGTTGCCGGCCGGCCTGCGCGATCTGCTTCCACCCGATGCCGAGACAGAGGCAGCGGCGGTGGAGTCGTTGATGGATGTCTTTGCCTCGCATGGATATCAGCGGATCAGACCCCCATTGCTGGAATTCGAGGATACGCTGCTCGTCGGTTCCGGCGCTGCCCTGGCGGATCAGACCTTCCGCCTGATGGACCCCGACAGCCAGCGTATGATGGGGCTGCGCGCCGATACGACGCCGCAGGTGGCGCGCATCGCCGGAACGCGCCTCGCCAAGGCACCCAGGCCGCTGCGGCTGTCCTATGCCGGGCCGTGTCTGCGCGTGCGCGGCAACCAGCTTGCCCCCGATCGGCAGATCGCCCAGGCGGGGATCGAGTTGATCGGGCGCGACAGCCCCGAAGCCGACGCCGAGATCGTGTTGGTGGGGGCGGAGGCACTTGCCTCCGTCGGGCTTTCCCGCATGAGCTTCGATCTGACCTTGCCGATGCTGACACCCGGCCTGCTGGACGACGCGGGCGTGAGCGGAGAGGCGCGCACGGTCCTGGCGCGGGCGTTGGATCGTAAGGACGCCGCCGCGGTGGCGCGCCATGGCGGGGCCTTGGCGCCGGTGCTGACCGAATTGTTGCTGGCCGCCGGCCCGGCCGATCGCGCCCTGGCCGCGTTGGAAGCCGTGCGCCTGCCGCCGGCGGCGCGTTTGCTCGCCAATCGGGTGGCCGCCGTCGTCGCGGTCGTGCGTGCCCGCGCGCCGGAACTGCGGCTGACGGTCGATCCCGTCGAATTTCGCGGCTTCCGCTACGAAACCGGTGTTTCCGTGACAATCTATGCATCGGGACGGCACGAAGAACTCGGGCGGGGCGGGCGCTATGTCTGCACCGACGGGGAACCGGCGACCGGCCTGACGTTACTGCCCGATGCGATCCTGCGCGTGGCGCCTGCGCGCGATTTGCGCCCGCGGGTTTACGTCCCCGCCGGGTCGAACCCACTGGATGCCGCCGCGCTGCGCGCCATTGGGTACGCGACGGTGATGGGGCTCGACCCATCCGCCGATCTTGCCGCCGAAGCGCTTGGCCTGGGATGCTCGCACGTTTTGCGCGATGCTCGGGCGGTTTCTCTGACAGACATTTGACGACTGGAGACTGATGGTATGGCCAACGTCGCCGTGATCGGCGCCCAATGGGGCGACGAGGGCAAGGGCAAGGTTGTCGATTGGCTGGCAAGCCGAGCGGATGTCGTCGTGCGCTTCCAGGGGGGGCATAACGCGGGCCATACACTCGTTGTCGGGAACGAGACCTATAAGCTGTCGCTGCTGCCGTCGGGCATGGTGCGCGGGAAGCTGTGCGTGATCGGCAACGGCGTCGTGATCGATCCGGAGGCCCTGCTGGCCGAGATCGCGCGCGTTCAGGGGCAGGGTCTGTCGGTGACGCCGGAGAATCTGCGTATCGCCGAGAATGCGACGCTTATTCTGCCTGTGCACCCGGCGCTGGATCAGGCGCGGGAGGCATCGCGCGGCGATGCCAAGATCGGCACCACCGGGCGGGGTATCGGTCCTGCCTACGAGGACAAGGTCGGTCGGCGCGCGATTCGGGTGGCGGACCTCGCCGAACCGGAAACCGTCGCGGCCAAGCTGGAACTGCTGCTGGGCCATTACAACACGCTGCTGCGCGGCCTGGGTGTCCCGACGTTTGAGAAGCAGGCGTTGTTCGATCGCCTGATGGCGCTCGCGCCGCAAATTCTGCCCTTCGCCGAACCGGTGTGGGAGCGGTTGGACGAGTTGCGCCGCGGCGGCAAGCGCATTCTGTTCGAAGGCGCGCAGGCGGTGATGCTCGACGTCGATCATGGCACCTATCCGTTTGTGACGTCGTCCAACACGGTTGCCGCGACGGCGGCCTCGGGTGCCGGGGTGGGGCCGAGCGCGGTTGGGTTCGTGCTGGGGATCGCGAAGGCTTATACGACGCGGGTTGGATCGGGGCCGTTCCCGTCCGAACTGACGGACGATATCGGCAAGCTGCTGGGTGCGCGCGGGCGCGAATTCGGCACCGTGACCGGTCGCCCCCGGCGGTGCGGCTGGTTCGACGCGGCCATGGTGCGTCAGGCCATTAAGGTCGGCGGCATTCAGGGGCTGGCGCTGACCAAGCTCGATGTGCTCGACGGGTTGAAGGAACTGAAGATCTGCACGGGCTATCACGTGCGCGGGGAATTTATGCGGCATCTGCCCGCGGCCCCCGGCGGACAGGCGGCGGCGACGCCGGTGTACGAGACCTTGGAAGGCTGGACCGGATCGAGCGGCGGGGCGCGGTCCTGGGCCGATCTTCCGGCGCAGGCCGTGAAGTACGTGCGGCGGATCGAGGAACTGGTGGAAGCGCCGGTCACGCTGTTGTCCACCGGCCCGGAACGCGACGACACCATCATGGTGCGCGACCCCTTCGACGATTAACGCACATGGGCGTGCGTTTTTAAGGAACGGTTAACCGGTCGGCGACATAATCGGGCCCATGCAAGGCCCGACGAACCCGATTGCCGGTCGATATGCGGTCGATGTCGCGAAGCCGTTAGCGGGCGCCGGCGGCGGGGTTTCGGCGTTCTCGGTCACTGACCTGCGCTCCTCCGCCGCCCGCCTCATGGCCCTCCGCGTTGCCCGTCACTTCCCCGCTCGTCACCGCCACGTGCAGGCGCCGTTTTTCGCCATCGACGGGCTGCTATGTCCGTTGGCGCACGGAGTCGGCCCCACAATTGACGGCGATGCCGGCTATTTTGTGATCTGCTCGGCTCCGACAGGGGCGCCGGTTTCCGCGGGATTGCATGCCTGGTCCGAGCAGGCGCTGATCGAGCAGGTGCTGAAGCCGGTAGCGCGGGTGTTGGAGCAATTGCACCAACGCGGTCTGACCCATCGGGGCATTCGCCCGAACAATGTGTTTCTGCCCGGTCCCGGAGAGGCTGTCGTGTTGGGGGCAGCCTGGGCAACGCCGCCTGCCGTGGATCAACCGGCGCTGTTCGAACCCCCCTATAGCGCGATGTGCGCGCCCGAATGTCGGGGGGAGGGGTCGATTGCCGACGATGTCTATGCCCTGGGCGTGCTGCTGCTGACTTTGGCAACGGGACACGTGCCGAACCTCGGGGCCAATGAGACGGTGTCGTCTCTTCGCAAGTTGGAGATGGGCAGTGCCGCGGCGCTGATCGGCACCGCGCGCCTGCCGCCGACCGTGGGGGACCTGATTCTCGGCATGTTGGCGGAGGATCCGGATCATCGTCCGCTGCCGTCGTTGTTGTTGGACCCCGCCAGCGCGCGCGGGCGAAAGGTCGCGGCTCGTCCGCCCCGACGCGCGCAGCGACCGATCCAGGTCGGGGCGATGTCGGTCGCCAATGCCCGCATGCTTGCTTATGCGCTGGCGATGCAACCCGATGCCGGTGTCCATATGCTGCGGGGTTCCGCGATCACGCAGTGGGTGCGTCGCGATATCGGCGATCCCGCCTTGGGCGGGCGGTTGGAGGAGTTGCAGCGGTTTCGCGTCTCGGATGCGCCGGCCGAGGATGCACGCGCGGACGCGACGCTGCTGATGCGCTGCGTGGTCTTGCTGGACCCGTTGGCCCCGATGTGTTGGCGCGGACTGTGCTTTTGGCTCGATGCGATCGGCCCCGCCCTGGCGGTCGCGCGTGTCCGATCGGAGCGGACCCATCCGGGCGCGGTCGCCCCGATCCTGGAAGATGCGATTGCCGCGGATATGATTGGGCAATGGGCTCTGCAGCGCGACTCCAATGGCGGCAGCCACGCCACGCGCGAAGAGTTTCGCCTGGTGCGTGGTTGGTTGCAAAAGCGTGGGGCCGCGGGTGGGCCGCGTCGGCTGTTCTACGGTCTGAACCCCCTGTCGCCCTGCGACAGTCCGATACTTAGTGGCCCCTGGGGAGGTCACTGGGTCGCGACGATGGCCGATCTGGTGCCGGCGCTGGATGCGGCGATGGCCGCGAATCCAACGGGCGAACCGATCGATGCGGAGATCCTGGCCTTTGTCGCCGCGCGATCCGACCGCCACATTGAAAAGGATATCAATATCCTGGACGGGACACGGGACGCCGAGGACCGCCTGTTGAGCGTTTTGCGGCTGTTGAGCGAGTTTCAGGCGCGCTTTCACCCCTATCCGACGCTCGCGCTGGCGGCATGGACCGTTCGGGAAACGCCGCCGCTGCTGGCGCGGTGGCAGAACCCCCGGCGCAGGGCGGCGATAACCGAGCGATTGCGCGGTTTGTCGGCAGTCGGAATCCTGACTCCGATGTTTGCGTTGTTACAGGATACGGCGTCGCTGGAGGTCGATCGGTCGGAGGTTCAGGCGGTTGAAAGCGAGCTTGCGCGCCTGGATCTGGCGTTGAAGGGAATCGAGGGCGGCAGCCAGGCGCGGGCGGCGATGGCGAGCCGTATCGGACAGGAGATCGCCGCCGGATTAGGTCTGACCGCTCTGGCCTTGGCGCTGCTGGCGGCGGCCTTCGGATGAGCAAGCGTGCCGCCAAGGCGAAGAAGGAAGGCGGCGGCGGGTCGCTGATGTGGATGCAGGGGCTGGCCTGCGGGGTCGCGGCGACGTTGATGCCGGGGACGGCGGTGCTGGTCGCGGTGTTGCTGGTGCCTGGCTTGTGCGCCTTGGTGCTGGATCGTCAGCCGACCCGTCCGTTGGCGCGCTGCATGCTGTTATGCGGCCTGGCGGTGGCGGTACAACCCATGCGCAGCCTGTGGGACTCGACGCAGGGGCTGGAAGAAAGCCTGCGCCTGATCACGAATGTGTCGATCCTGGGCTATGCCTGGATGGCGGCCTGCGCGGGTTGGCTCATGGCGGAGGTGATTCCGCTGGTCGTGCGGGTTGTATTGGATGCGTCCAGCCTCTCTCACGCCGCGCGGTTACGTTCGGCGCGAGAGAGGCTTGTCGAGCAGTGGGGCACCACCGCCGGAGGGAGCGATCCGGCGGCTCAGTGATCGGCCAGTTGCGGCTGGCGGGCACCGGCATTCAGGCGCTGTTCGGCGATCTGTGCCTTCATGGCCTTTTGCAACTTTTCGAACGCCCGGACCTCGATCTGACGGACCCGCTCTCGCGAGATGTCATACTGCTGCGACAGGTCTTCGAGCGTTGTCGGCTCTTCCTTGAGGCGGCGTTCGATCAGGATGTGGCGTTCGCGTTCGTTCAATGTTTTCAGCGCATTGGTCAGAAGGGCCTTGCGTCCCGTGAGTTCCTCGCGGTCGGCGATGGAGGTTTCCTGGCTTTCGGACTCGTCGACCAGCCAATCCTGCCATTCGCCTTCGCTGTCCTGGCGGACGGGTGCGTTCAGGCTGTGATCCGGCGCGGCGAGGCGGCGGTTCATGTTGATAACGTCCTGTTCCGGCACATCCAGCACGCGGGCGATCTTGGCGACCTGTTCGGGTTGCAGATCGCCGTCCTCGATCGCCTGCATCTGACCTTTCAGCCGGCGGAGGTTGAAGAACAGCTTCTTCTGCGCCGCGGTGGTGCCCATTTTCACGAGCGACCAGGAGTGCAGGATGTATTCCTGAATGGCGGCGCGGATCCACCACATCGCGTAGGTCGCGAGGCGGAAGCCGCGATCGGGATCGAAGCGCTTGACGGCTTGCATCATGCCGACGTTGCCCTCGCTGATCAGTTCCCCGACCGGCAGGCCATAGCCGCGATAGCCCATGGCGATTTTCGCGACGAGGCGCAGATGGGAGGTGACAAGCTTATGGGCCGCATCCATATCTTCGGTGTCGCGCCAGCGCTTGGACAGCGCCAGTTCTTCTTCCGGCGCAAGCATGGGGAACTTGCGGATTTCTTGCAGATAGCGGGAGAGGTTGCCCTCGGGGGCAACGTTGATTGCTACAGAGGCCATGTGAAGGCTCCTTTCGTCAGCTTGTCGAATCCTACCCAAATCGGCGCAGATTCGATCATTGCGCGGGACTTAACCCAACCTGGACGCGATCGTCTGGGACGTTATGTCCCGGAAACCAACCCCGTCTTGGCTGTCGGCTTGCGGACTGTCCCGTCGAAGCGTGCATCCGTCGCTTCGTTGGGATTTGTATACCGGACCAGTGTAGTCCTGTCAAGATTACTAACCGGTTAACTCAGGGTGATCGCATTTGGCGGCGGAAGGTGCGAATTTTCACCTCTCCCCCTGGGAGAGGTCGTGCCGCGAAGCGGCGCGGGTGAGGGAGGTGATGCGAATACAATGGGTTGTGCTGGTGGCACCTCCCTCACCCGACGCTTCGCGCCGA
>CANJLW010000063.1 GCA_947475245.1 Acetobacteraceae bacterium
ATCGTTCTCCTGATCAGATGCGACCGCTCTCGCTCGCTTGCGCTCATCGATAAACGCTCTTCCGACATTCGATCCCCACTTCGGACGTAGACCCAGAGGGGACATTCTAGCTTTGCAGGAAGGGGACATTCTCGCGTTGCGGTAACACCCGCCAAGCTCCGCTTGAATGGTGGTAACCTTTATGTTACCCTATGGCGTGATCGAATTGCGATACTACCTCGGCAGCGACGGCGAAAGTCCGTTTGAACAGTGGTTCTCCGCCCTTGAATCAGCGGCGGCGGCCAAGGTCTCGGCCGCCTTGGCCCGTGTCGAACAGGGCAACCTCTCGAACGTTAAAGGCGTGGGGGAGGGGGTTCTCGAATACCGGATCGATTGGGGACCGGGCTACCGGGTCTATTTCGGCCGGGATGGCGACGTGCTGGTGATCCTGCTGACGGGCGGGACCAAGCGGCGGCAGCAAAGGGACATCGAGACAGCGAAGGCGCTGTGGGCGGACTACAAGCGGCGACGGCCGCGCGGACGATAGGAGAGGGCAGAGCCATGGCACTGACGAAGAGCTTCAAGGATTTGGTGCAAAGCCGCGTGGCGCACGATCCCGATTTCGCGGCGGCGCTGCTGCGCGAGGGTATCGACACGATGCTGACCGGCGACGTGGACACCGGCAAGGCGATCCTGCGGGACTACATCAAGGCGACGGTCGGCTTCGAGAAGCTAGGCGAGGCGACGGACACCCCGGCTAAGAGCCTGATCCGCATGTTCGGCCCGCGTGGCAATCCGCAAGCGCGCAACCTGTTCGGCGTGATCGGCTACCTGCAAAAGCAAGCCGGAATGGAACTGCATGTCGCGGACGGGCCGCGCTGAGGGAGGTGATTTAACCCCGGTTTGGGCGTTCCGCCCTGTTCAGGCTGCGATTACTCTTTTGCTACAACGGTGTCGTAAAGGCCGTAATGAGTCAGCCCTTCGTGGCTTTCGATGCCCGTGTAGCGAAGAGAGGCATCCTCGTAACGGCGGAAGGCAAAGACGGCCTCATTCATCCTCTCTGTATTGAACACCCTAAGCCGCACAAGGAGATGAAAATCGACCACCGTCAGGCCCGTCACGGTAAGGAATAAGTCAGGTTCCAGCTTTGTTATTACGTCCTGAAGGGTGTTTTCGCGGAAATCCGTAAGATACATGAAGGCGGGAATACGCGTAGCAAATTTTATCAGCTTTTCCTGAACGAGCTTACGCTTGGATTTGTATTCTTTCTCCTCATCGCTCAACTCCTTTTTCTCGCCCGGCGTCAACCCGCCATCCTTTCCCTTGTTCTTGAGTTCCTTGACCTTTTCGCTCTTGTTGATAATTGTTTCTATAACGTTATCTCCCAACGCCCTCCAGCCCTCGATGCGTTCGACGGCAGCCATCGCTTCGGGACTATCCAGCACGCGGCGCAGGGTGTCGTTGTCCACATTCACCAGCAGCGCGGATTCCCATTTGCGTGCGAGTAGCGTCGCCGAGGTCCCGGCCATCGCAATGTCGAGGATGCCGCCCGCGTCGATTTGCGTCATGTTGGCGCCGTCATAGGCCAGCACCGGCAGGAACGAGACAAGCTCGCGCACGGCGATTTCCGGGTTCGCTTCGCCCGGTGAAAGCCCGATGCCATATTCGGAGAGTTGCCGCAGCGCGCGGGTGGGCGCGAAATCGAACACGTAGCAGACGGGTTTTAGCACCTCCTCCTCGTTCGGATTGTCACCATTAGGATTCTTGATCGACCAAGGGGATTGCACCCGGAACGCGGCCTGAAAATAGGTTTCCGGCGACTTGAGGTTACGGAGCATGAGGATCGACGACCATTGTGCCACAGTCACCCCAGTTGTCAGCTTGCCACAGGACAGCGTGATGGTCTTCGTGTCGAAGCCGCTGCCGACAGCCTGCCGGACGGGAGGCAGCGCCTCTAGGCCAATCCCGGCCGACGTGCCCGCTGCGACGACAACCGTGTAATCGCGCCAAAAGGTATTTTGCCGCTCCGCCAGTAGGTTCGCCATCGCGTGACAGGCGGCGACGTTGGGCAAAAACCAGAATGAATGCTGGAGATAAGGCAGCAGTCGCACATCCGAATAGGGGAATGGCGGCCTTGTGCCGGTTTTCAGGCTTTCGACAGTTTGCGGCGCATAGCTGCCCCGGATGATATCAAGCCATTTCTGCACATCGTTCTTGTGCTTGAACGCCGCCGCACCCCCCGTGCCGGTGGCGGCGAAAAAGGCGTTGAGGTCAAATTCGTCAAACTCCCCGGCGCTGGCTATCGCCAATAACTCGTCGGGCATCTGATAGGTCAACAAGCGCATTTGCGGCAGTGCGCCGTAGGGATTCCGCTTGCCCGGATTCTGCGCGCCAAACTCGGCTTTGGCGCGTTGCTCGTCGGTATAGGTCCAGTTGAATATCTGTTCCTCGATGAACTCGCCCGTGGCGAGCGCCTTGAACGGTGTGCCAGAGAGATAGAGATATGCCCGCGTGGTGATCGGCAGGAACTCCGTTTCGCTCTCCGAAAGTAGGCCAAGGTCTTCGTTCACGTCTTCGAGATCAGCGGCATATTCCAGACTGGTCTCACGCTTCGCGACTGCCGCGTCCTCGCCCTCAAAAAGCTCCTTTGCTGTCTCACGCCATGCGCCGAAATGGTATTCGTCGAACACCACGAGGTCCCAATTGATCGTGTGAAGCCACTCGTTTCGGGCTTTGATGTTGCCAACCTTGTCCCGCCCGAGCACGTCTTGGAACGAACCGAAATAGACAACCGGCTTGTCGTCGTCGATCTGGCTAGGGTCGTGCCCGGAGTTCCGCGAGAGATATTGCCAACCGTCGAAATCGACATGGGATTCGAGGTCGGTCTGCCACGCATCTTCGACGGCGGGTTTGAAGGTCAATACCAGCACCCGCTTAGCGCCGAGTCTCTTGGCGAGCTGATAGGTGGTGAAGGTTTTGCCGAAACGCATCTTGGCGTTCCAGAGGAAGCGCGGGGCGGCGTTAGCGTCCTGTTCCCAGCGTGAATGATAATAGGCGTAGGTCTGTTCCACCGCCTCCGTCTGTTCCTGCCGTGGCGGGAAATCCTCGTGGTGCGTGCCTGTGAATTGCTGACCCGTGCGAAGTTCGGCCAGCACGGTTTTCACGTCTGCAACAGTACACCGCATCCATTCGAGCAGTGAGTTGGCGAATCCCTTGCGTTTTAAGGCATCGCGCACAGCGTGATCGGTGATTATGCCACCGTCGTCCCGTTCGCCGCGCTCATCAAGCTCGATTGTATAATTGGTAATGGCAGCGGTTTTAAGCTGTTCGGCCACGCGCTGCTTTACGTTGCGCGTGGTTTGACCGACTTTGAGGAGACCATCATGCGCCACGTCAGCTATGGAATATGCATAGACGCGCGGGCGCGCTTCCGGCTTCGCGGTGAGGATTTCCCCGATGGTGGGCTTATTCACCATTCGCCCCCAGCGGGCGAACGACCTTCTCGATAAATGCTATCTCGTCATCGGTGATGCCGTATTTCGCGTAGAGTTCCGCATCTGTCCAGCGTTGCGTCCACTGCTGGGTAGGCACGAACGTATAAACTTTGCGCGTGGTGTCTTGAGACGGCTTATGCAGCAATATCAGGAGCCGGGTCAGCCGACAGGATAAGTATGACAGCACACTTTCAGCCTCGCTCTCGGTGTTGAACGGGCCGATACACAGATAAGTCTCCGATGAAATAGAGTTCGGTTCGCCGATGAACGGCGTGCTAATGATCCTATGTGGATAGGTGTCTCGGTTTCCGGTCCCCGGCGCGGCGCGGCCGGTAAAGATTTTCCATTTATCAACAAATTGCTTGCCTGATGAAATAGCTTTTCGGGAAACGTATCCCGTTCCGCCATTCTGATAGATCAGCAAATCGTCTTTTGCTCCTTTAGCGACCGTGCCCTTGAAAGTGGTTTCAAACCCGAATGGCTTTCTCGAACTTACCAGCCGGTCAAACCGCTGGCTTTCCGGCAACACGAGCGACTGCGTTTGCCCTGTTTCGGCCGATACCACTTTCTTGAGGATCGACATTCCCTGATTGAAGCGGATGAATACGTCCACTCCACCTTCAAGAAGCTCGCGGCTCACGGTAGAGGGCTGCTCACCGTTGAAATGGGTGGTTACGGCACACTGCCCGCGGTTGTCTCGGTCCCAGAGGAATACGCAAATGCCACCTTTCAGGCCGACGCCCGGAAACACGTCTGAAGCACTCAGATAGTCGTCAATCGCCCGCAGGCGATCATCTGTGAGCATCGACTCTCGGAACTCGTCGAGACCCTTCCCGCCAGCAAACCAGCGGGCGGGAATGACCATTGACAGATAGCGTGGTTCCAGCGCCTTCGCTTGGGTTACAAAGTGCTGATAAATCGGCGCTGCGCTCGTTCCAAAACCGTCATCGCTAAGTTGGTATGGCGGGTTGCCAATGATGACGTCAAACTGCATGTCGCCTCCAAAAAATTCACCAATGAGAGCCTTGGTGTTCTCCGAGTGGATGAACGCATAGGCGTGAGTTTCAAGATCTGCACCACGATCAAATGCTTGCTGGGCAGCCCCACAATACACGCACCGGCCGTCTTTCCATGTGTGATCAGTGCGCTCGAACCATATATTGCCGTTATCGGTGGTAAATCCCTTCGCCACTGAATGTTCGCCGTTGGCATGTTTCGAGCAATAGAGGCTGCGCCGCGCAAGCAGGCTGGTTAACTTTGTGATGCCGATGCCGAATATCTGCCGAGTCAGGATATGATCGACCCGCGTTTGCAGATCGGGGATTTCTGCCGCCAGCCCGGCGATCAGTCGCGTAGTGATCTCCCGCAGAAACACGCCGGATTTGGTAAAGGGGTCAAGGAACGTGACCGAGCTATCCGCCCAGATATTCGCGCCACCGTTGCGCGCCGCCCAAGCCTCCGCCAGCGTATCCAACATCCGGTTTGCGAACTCCGGCGGGGTGAACACCTCATCGTTGGATAGGTTGGCGATGCAGGTCAAAACATCCGGGTTGCGCCCCCGGAGCGTAAACCCCGCCTGTTCGTTCATACCGCTGCTCCCGAAGCATTAGCGGTGTCGCCGCCGCCCGTCAGATCGCGCACCGCCATCGGCGGATATGCGTTGGTTGGCATAAAGATTTCATGTTTGCCGAGATGGGCGAAAAGGGAGCCTGCGGCGCTGAAGCTCGCCATGCCGGTCAGCACATCGAGCCGGAAATCGCGGCGCTGAAACTTGCCTTTGCCGAGGTAGCCCCATTCCACGACGTTGATCGGCGCGCCGTTTATATCGCGCATGGTCATGGCGTCGCCGTGAACGAGATTGAGCGACAGCACGAAAAAGGCGGCGCGATACAATTCATCAGCTTCGTTAAGATTGAGGTAGTCGGCGAACACTTCGAGCATGTTCGCGCGGCACTCGGCAATGTTATCGGCTAGCAATTCGATTCCATAGCAGCACATCAGCGCCAGCAGCGCGTAATGCCGCCTCTCGAAGTCGGACTTGCCGAACTTGGCCTCAACGGCGGCCAGCTTGCGTTGCAGAACGGGAACCAGAAAGTTACCGCTTCCGCAGGCTGGCTCCAGAAATCGAGCGTCGATCCGCTCCGTCTCGCCCTTCACAAGATCGAGCATCTTCTCGACCAGCCAACGAGGGGTGAACACCTCCCCGTGATCGGCAACGCGCTTCTTGGACTTGATCAGACTCATAGGTGATGGCTCGGCTGCTCGACTGGCAGGGCCTTCAACGCCTCGTAAAGGGTCGAGCGAGCAACGCCGAAGCTCTTGGCAACAGTGCGCCCGGCTTCTCCAGCGTCGAGTAGGGCGCGGGCATGGGCCGTCTGCACGGGCGTCAGTTTGGTCGGCCTGCCGAGCTTCCGCCCTCGTCGCTTCGCGGCCTGCAGCCCTGCCTGAGTGCGCTCAACGATCAAGCTGCGCTCAAACTCCGCCAGTGCCCCCATGATGTGCAAAACCAGACGGCCGCCCGCGCTGTCGGTGTCGATTGGATCAGACAGGCTTCGGAAGCCGACGCCTCGTCCTCCAAGATCGGCGACCAGTTGCACCAAGTGGGCGAGGGAGCGGCCAAGCCGGTCGAGCTTCCAGACGATGAGGGTGTCGCCGGACGATAAGGCGGCAAGCGCCTTGGTCAGTCCCGGCCGCTCGGTGCTGGTGCCGGTCATGGTGTCGGTGAAGATGCGCTCGCATCCGGCAGCCGTCAGTGCGTCCCGCTGCAAGGCGAGGTCTTGGTCGGCCGTCGAGACCCGTGCATACCCAAAAAGCATGCATCATTGTCGGACAAATTTACCGGACACGCAAGCCATTGATACGGGCTGCGGTCGATTATGCCCGAAAAAGGACTCTTTTTCGGACAAAGCCTGATCAAGCACGTCGCATCCCGCCACTGATCCGGGTCGGGCGGTTTGCATCCCTCGCACTGCCACGGCGTGGTTACCCTCTCGCGCTCGCTGATTACCCGCCAGAACATCCGCCCGCCGCAAGCCTGCCATGGGCGGTCCGGCAGGGTGCCCAGGTCGATTGCCTCGGCTCCCGTGCAAGCATTGATTGTTTTCGCTGGCAACGGCGGTAACAGCGGCAACAATGGCGGATTTCTGGGGGTTTCAGGCGTTTCCACTCCCGCCACAGCGGCGGCAACACAGGCAACGCCCTCCAAGGTTTCAAGCAGCGCCCGCCATGCCCGCCAGCGGATCACGGCGGGCCGCCGTCATGCCTCGGCCCCGGTGGCATCATCCGCGCCCGAAAGAATGCCATCGGACACCACATAGACCCGGACGGGCTTGGAAAGGCCCACCCGTTCCGTTCGGCTGTTGCGTGGGTCCGATGCAGATTGCGGGATAAGGAAGCCGCGCCGCCGTAACACCTTCGCAGCGGCCCCGGCGTCCAACCCGGCCAGAACCTCACCCTTCCAGATTTCAGGTGAAATCAGGTAACGCCAACCTCCGTCGTCGCGCCTCCGCCAGCCGGCGCGGTTCACGATCGTCCGCGCCTCGGCACCTTCCGTGTCGCCAATCGTCTGGAAGCGGGATTCCCCATGCGCCACGATGAACCGCCGAACCGCCGCAAGCGCGGTGGCTTCCTCGGTCGCGCCCGTTCCACCCGTCCGCGCGTCGATCCAGGCCCGGAAGCAAGCCGCCGCCGCCTGTTCGGCCTCGCCCGGTTCCCATGTCAGGATGCCCAGACCGGCGGCCATCTCACCCGCCGCCGATACCAGAGCGAACCGCCCGCCCGCCCGTACCACCTGGCCATCCGCGCCGGGCGGCATATACATCCGAACAAAGGCGCGGATCGCTTCGCGCGCGTGCGTTGCCATGTCCGTCGGATCACCCGCCAGGGCTTCCAGCCATTCACGCCCGGCCATGCCGTAGCAGCGCGCCGCCCCGTCCTTTATCGCATCCGCCAGCGCCGCCGCCGTCGGGAAGCCGTGCAAGGTCTCAAACAAGCCATGCGGTCCCGCCTCGGCCGGAATGTCCAAGACCCGCACCTCTTGGCCTGCGCGCACCTGTTTCGGCCCGCCGCGTCCCTCGGCCAAACGATCGGCAATCCCGACCTCCCCGGACGATAAGAACAACACCCGCCACTCGACCGCCCGCCGCGCGCTACCGTCCCGCCCGGCTCTGCTTTTTCCCGCGCCGTTGGCCAGCATGTAGGCGGCGGCGGCCACCGCTTCGGGCGCGGCCTCTCCCATTTCGTCCAGGATCAAAGGCAAGTCGCAATGCGCGGCGGCCACGGCCTCCAGGGCGTTATCCGTCGCGCGCCATGATCGCACCCACCCACGCAAGCCACCGCCACCCCAGACGCTTCCGGCGCCCTGAAGCGCGGTGGATTTCCCGACGGATGACGGGCCGCGAAGGTGGAAGCCGCCCCCTTCCGCGCCGATCAGTCCGGCAAGCGGTGCCGCGAAAGCGATGGATAATGAAAACGCCAACCGTGAATTGCCCACAGCCAAGCGCGCGACAGCCTTTTGCCACGCTGCCAGCGTGCCCGCTTGGACCAGGGGCGGCAAAGCGTCCGGCCGCTCGGTTTGGAGCATGACGCGGCCCGCGCCGGTTTCGCCAATTGCTCCATCTGGCAACACGAAAACCCGCCCAGTCGGAAGATCGTGCCACCCCAGGCGCGGCACCACCCGCACCCGCTCGGCCGGCCCCGATCGGCCAAGGTAGGCGGCCAACATTTCCCGCGCCTTTCGGCCGGGTGCCAAGAAAAGGCCGCCATCCAGCAATCGCGCACGTATGTCGGTGCCGTCACCTGCCATCATCGCCGACGGCATGGCCCATTGGTGCTCCCGGCCCTCAAGATCGGTCCACTCCAGCAAGCAGCCCCAAGCATGGCCGTTGCCGTCATTCGTCGCCGCCGCCACCCGGAGCGGTCCGCACACGTGCAAGGGTGATGCGTCGGTATCGTCGGGCGGAACCCAGTACACCCCATCGGCCCGCATTATGAACCCGCTTGGCATGGCAACCACCGCACGGGCGGCCCATCTGGCTCGGGTCACCATGGCTTGCACGGTTTCAGTCGTCACACCCTCGGGCGGCGGGTCGGCAAGGTCCCATCCGTCCGGCCAGGCATTCGGGACTTCCACCACCGCCACGGCGTCCGCTTTGCCGGCCAGAGCGCGCCGGACCGCCTCGGCCGCCTTCCGTCCGGGCGCGTCGGCATCTGGCCAGATCACCACCCGCCGGCCCGCCAGCGCGGACCAATCCGCCTTGCCGACGGCATTCGAGCCGCCCTGCCACGTCACCGCCACCCGCTCGGGAAACAGCCCCGCCGCCTCCTCGGCCGCCTTCTCACCTTCAACAATAAGAACAGGCGCATCGGGACGCGCGGCCAGATCGGGAAGCCCATAGAGCGGGCGCGGGTCGGGCGGCGCCTTCCATTTCCAGCCGTCCGGCCCGCACGAATAGGGCAAGACTTCCTTTTTCCGGTCGGGCAGATCAAAGCGCGCCACGGCGAACAACAGCGCACCGGCCCCGTCTCGATACTCCCACACCCGCGACGGCTTCCCGTGGCGTAAATGCCGGATGTTGGCAGGCAATGCCAGGGGCGCGGGCATGATCGCCCGCCGATCTTCCGCCCCTTCCTCGACCTCGGGAAGAACGGGCGCTGCGCCGAGCGGCGCAAATGGGTCAATGTCCATTGGCCGCACCTCCCATGCCGAGCATCGCCGCCAAGCGTTCGGCCGCTTCCTTTTGCGATAGGTGATGAATTGCGGCGCAGAGGCTCACCGCATCCCCGCCTTTCTGTCCGGTTGCAAAGTCGCACCATCGGCCGGTGCGAAGGTTCACGCGGCACGATTGGCCCGGTTCACCGGATAAGGCGCCACAAGTCCATTCGCGGCCCTTGATCCTGCCACCTGGCAGCCATCGGCGGCACAATTCGGGAAGGTGCGCCAAGGATGCGCGCGCAACGTCGGCAATATCCACGCGGGCGGTATTCATCGGCCGCCCCCTTCCATCCGTTTCTTACGTGTCATGATATAGGCAAGACTGTCGAACGTGAGGTACACCGTCCCGCCGATCGCCAGCGTTTCAGTAGCCAGCCGTTCGCCTTTCCAGTCCGGCCACGCAATGCCGTCGGCATGTGTCAGCATCGCGGACAGTTGCCCGCGTCGCTTGAGACTTTCGGGCCGCGCCCGTTCAGGCTCGGTCGCGATGACAATTCCCCAGGCAAAGTCTGGCGCGTCGGACAGTGAGAAAAGCCGAGCGGCGCCGCCGACGGGCAGCCATAGGCGCGTTGTTTCGTGGGCCAAATCGATGCTTCCTTACTGGAAGCGGACACGCAATACTTTAAGCAGCAGACAGCATCGGGTATATTGCGGGCGTCACCCTCGCAATTCCCCACCGAGCCGTCGGGCCGCTAATGCGCGCCCGGCGGTTTCATTTTGTGGCGGCAATACCCAACAAGTCGCAAAGGCTATCGCCTTGCACGAGCGTTCGACTTCCGACTCGGACAAAGCGCAACCCGCCCTCGGCGGCCCGGCGGCGTAACGTCGCCACCGACAGGCCGGATAGGGTCGCGGCGTCGAGAAGCGTGAACGTCAGGGCGTCACGATACGGCGGCGGCTTTTCCTTGCGAGCGCGCGCCGTCATGCGGCCACCTGCGTTTCACCGGCCAGGAACGCGGCCAAGGCGTCGCAGTCTACGCGATACCGGCCACCGACCTTTCGGCCAATGCCATAGCGGCGGCACCATGCCAAGATTGTTGAAGGGGTGACCTCGGCCCTTTGGGCCGCGACGGGAACGGAAATCCAAAGCGTTGACATGGGAACCTCTGTTGGTTCGCCCGCCCGGTCGAGAGACAACGATTCATTGACAGGACCAATGGCCCGGTGCTTGAATTGTCGTCGCTCCGCCGGCGCCAGCTGGTTGATACAATCAGACAAGCCTTACAGACCTTGCCTGTTCCGCCCCGGTCTTTCCTGCAAGAAGGACCGGGGTTTTTCATCGAATCATTGATCCGCTGAGAACTTTGGTAAAATACACCCCCACATATAAGAGGGACAAGCGCTTAGTTTCCTTGTTCTTTGAGAACCCTTGAAACCGCGCTCGGACCGCGCGCTGGCCGGGCCACCGTTGCCGCGTTACACCACCTCCAGCCAAGCGTGTAACGCTTGAAAGGCGCAGAAATCCGCCCGCGTTACACATGTTGCCCACGTATCCGGGCAAAATAGTCGATGTTTGCACGAAAGCCACCGCGCGCACTCACCCAGCCTTGCGGACAGCCTCGGCAGCCGCCGCGCGACTCGTGCAATGGGCCGGGGCAGCGGGGGGCGCTCATGCGGCGGCCTTGGCGCGGCCGGTCGTTAGCATGGCGCGCGGCAAGCTTGCTTGATATTCCGCGATAGAACGCGCCGTGATGCGCGTATGGCGGCCCAGCTTGCGGGCATCCAGGCGACCGGATGCGATCAGTTCATAGAGAAACGTCGTGCCGCACCCAAGCGCGGTCTTGGCCTCGGAAGGCGGAAGGAGGCGGTCGAGTGTCGTTTCGTTCGTAGGAGACATGGCGAAAGGTCCCGTAAGTGACGGGCCGATCTAAGCACCACACTGCCCCGCGCGTAATGACCAAACCTCCCCCCTAGGTTTTGCCAGGTTTCGGCTTGCCGATACTCATGGCCGCAAGTTCGTTTTTGGCTTCGGCGATGCGGCGGTAGACCGACCGTACGTCCGCGAGATTGCGGCGTTTCGCGATACGCTCGAGCACCTGTTGCCCGGATTCACCGTCAGCGCGCATAAACAGATATTCGATCCGGTCCCGCCAGCGCTTATCGCGGTTTTCATGTTTGGCGAACGCGCTGTAACCCTTCCGGGCAAATCCGAAAGCAGCCGGGATCAGGGCGCTTGCATCTTCATGCGATACTCCCCGATCGCCGGAACGAAAGTCTAGGCCGCCCGCCAGAGTGCAAATATTTTTCGCGGAATCGCCAAGATAAGCGACAACCCAGCTCGGGAACGGCAGTTTTTTGGCTACGCAAAATTTCACGGCACTCCATACGTAGATTGGCGAACCGGTTTGTTCGTATTTGATACGGTGGTGACCCAGAAAGAATTCCGACAACACTGCCACGATCAGCGCCCCCCCCTTATCGCCACAACTTCGCCAGCCGTTGCCGGGCGGGCGCAAAACTCGGCCCAATCCTCCATAAGCCGGCGGCGTTTCTCCATCAAGTCCCCGCGCGCGTAAGCGGCCTCGGCCTTGTCCTTGATCGTGTGCGCCAGCGCGGCCTCGGCCACTTCACGTGGATGGTTGGTGGACTCCCCGCACCAATCCCGGAAGGTGGACCGGAACCCATGGGCGGTCAGGTCCGCCCGCTCCATCCGGCGCAACAGCATCAGCAACGCCATGTTGCTCAGCGGCTTGCCGGGCTTCCCGCCAGGAAAAACAGACGCGGCGGGAGACTGATCGGTTCTCAGCTTCGCCATCTCGGTCAGCGCGGCCAGCGCGCCGGACGAGAGCGGCACGCGGTGCTCACGCGCAGCCTTCATCCTTTCGGGCGGGATCGTCCAGACCTTCTCCGTCAGGTCGATTTCCCCCCAGGTCGCGCCAACCGCTTCCCCGGTCCGTGCGGCGGTCAGGATGGCGAATCGCAGCGCCAGCGAGGCAACCCCTTCCTGTTTCCCCAGGTCCACCATGAACGCCGCCATCCGGCGCCACGGCAGGGCGGCATGGTGTTGGACCTTGGCCACCTTCATTCGCGCCGGCAAAAGGTTGTCGAGATGGCCACGCCAGCGGGCGGGGTTATCACCCGTACGCCAGCCGCGTGCCGTAGCGAAGTCCAGAACAGCCTCTATCCGGCCCCGCACCCGAGAGGCGGTTTCGGTCTTCTCCCGCCACAGGGGTTCAAGGATGGTCATCACGGCCCCCGTGTCGATAATGGCCACGGCCCGCGCGCCGATCGTCGGCAGGACATAGGTAGTCAGGGTGTTGCCCCACTGTTGCCGGTGCTTGGGGTTCTTCCACCCGGCTTCATGCGCCTCGATATACAGCTTGGCCACGCCCCCGAACGTCTTCGCCTGTCCGGCCTCGGCTTTGGCGGCGTCGCGTTCTGCCAAGGGATCGGTCCCCAGCTTCACCTTGCGGAACAGTTCGGCGGCCCGTTTCCGGGTATCGGCCAAGGGAAACAGGTCGGCACTGCCCAGCCCCATTTCACGGAGCCTGCCCCCCAGGCGGTAGCGGAAAACCCAAAATTTCGTGCCATTGGGGCGGACCAACAGGAACAACCCGTTCCCGTCACCATACCGGCCCGGCTTCGCGTTCTTCACCCGTAGCGCCGTCAGTGGCACCGCCAAACGTGGCATGGCTCTATCCCCTTCACTGTCCCCTTTTCATAAGTCTGAAAAAGGACGAATGCAAGCGAACGATGGCGAAAGCGGTTAGGCATAATCCATTGGTATATATTGGTATTTTATCGGTCTATGTGGGGACTGGCGAAAGGTCGCGAAAGTCGGTGAGGCGGACACCTCATCCGCCAGTCTGGCCACTTTCCCGATCCACCGACCGGCACTGTCGGACGACCGGTTACGAAGGTCCGTAAAGGTCGTCTACGCCGGGTTGAACCGGTAACTTTCCATACTAAGTGCGATCCAGATTAGCCGCCCTGGGTCTGTCTGCTTCGGTCGCGTTGATCACGCCGCGCCAAAGTTTGCGCTCATGCGGGAAATAGTCTGATACCGGATAGTGAAGCGTGTGGTTATTCTCCCACACGACGACCGTATTCAATCGCCAGGTAAGACGGAAATGGAATTCCGGTCGCTGGACATGACGGTACAGCTCCCGCAGCAACGCGTCGCCTTCGGCAGTTGGAAGTTCGACAATGCCGCGGCAGTAGATCGGTACATTGACGAACAGATAGCGCCGGTCGTTTCCGGGGTCGCGGGCCACCAGGGGATGAACGATTGGCGGCGCATTCTCCATCGCCTCCGCTTGCTCTTTCGTATACCGACGCTTCGTGTTCTGCGTTGGCGTCATACGGTGATAGCAGTTCAGCCCCTCAATCCGCTCCTTCAACGCGTCGGGAAGCACGTCATAGGCAGCCCCCAGGCTGGTAAACAATGTATCGCCGCCGACGGGCGGAAGGATCTTCGCGTACAGCGAAAGAACACGGGTCGGCAATTCACGGAACGAATGATCCATGTGCCAGTAATTGATCTGCTGCTGCTCGTTGGGTCGGGTGTGGATTGCACCGACTTCCGAGGGATGGTTCGGATCCACCTCCATGTCTTCCTTCACGGGAGCGCCGAAAATCCGCAGGAATGCCGCATATTGGTGGGGTGAAAGGTCCTGATCGCGAAACACTAGGACCTTTCGATCGGCCAGCGCCTCACGCAGTTCCGCTTGCACCTCCTGGCTTGGCTGCCGCAGGTCGATCCCGGAAATCTCGGCGCCCAGCGCGGGCACGATCGGACGAAGATCGAAATGGGAGAACGCCTTGGGTGGCATCGCTTCCATCGGCCGAAGTGCTTCAAACCCGTGATGGGCTCGTTCGGCCGGCATCGCGGTCAGGCGCTGGATCGTGGGCGTATCCGTTTGAGGCATTCCTGGTTCCCCCCTGCTTCAGGCACCGTCGGCACCGCCGAACCGTTGATGCGCAGGTTACATCGGTCACGGAGAAGTCCCAAGTCTGAGGCAACCGCGTGCTCGCCACCGTGCGATTGTTGCTGAGTAACCGGCAGCCTCGTGATCGGGTAGCAGAGTGGCTTAACGCAGCAGTCTTAAAGACCGCCGAGCGTGTATGCTTGCTGTGAGTTCAAATATCACATCTCCGCCAATGCTCCTTTTCAACTTACCCCGTGCGCCAAGCGGCGCCGGAGAGTTAACAGCCCAATTACACCGGAGCCAAACAGTAAGACGCTGGCTGGCTCAGGGACATCGCTCGCTGTTACAGGAGATAGCAGGAAAGCGTGGCACGCCATGGATCCAGAATTATAGCATCCGTTAGCAACGATCTGACCAGCATCGTTTAATCCGACCCCAGTTTGTAGGGTGATCAGGCCATTCAAGGGGTCGGTTGGGGATAATAGCGCGTTTAAGTCAAACATCGTGCCACCACTATACAAGAAGGCGTGGTTGGCTGAATTACCACTTATTAGCGACTGACCGGTGACTTCACCATTAATATTTATGGAAAGGCCCTGGCTCCCCCCGCCACCCAAGGTACCTAAATTAGTCATAATACCATTGCTGTATATAAACGCTCTTGAGCCAGCATTGCCACTCGTGTTGGCGGTTCCTGTAACTTGCCCGTAGTTATTAATGCCGTAAGCAACACTGTATGCTCCACCAAACGTACCGAGATCTACCATTGCACCATTACTGTATATGAATGCATGGTGGGCTGCGTTACCGCTGATGTTAGAGAATCCCACAATTTGCCCGTTGCTGTTGATACCCGAGCCGGCACTAAAATTTCCGCCCAACGTGCCGATATCCACCATCCCTCCAACGCTGTACAGGAACGCGTGCTGCGCTGCATTGCCACTGGTCGCAGCAGCACCTGTGATTTGCCCGCTATCGTTTATGCTACTACCCTGACTAAATGAGCCCCCGAGCGTACCAATATCCGTCAACTGTCCATTACTATACATAAATGCCCGACCCGCGCTGTTTACACCTGTAACCGCGCCCATATTATTGATTCCAAATCCTTGGAGAGTCGCCCCCCCCAAGATTCACCATCACACCATTAGTATAGAGGAATGCAGATGAACTTGAGCCTCCGCTTGTAACACCCCACCCAGTCACCTGTCCGCTATTGTTGACACCTGCGCCGCTAACCGTGCCACCTAGCCCATCTTATTCATCGCATGCCAGGGATTCGTTGGCGGGCGTAGCGTAAGCGTCTGATTTGATACAGAGATTTGGGTGTCGAGACCAACATCTGCCGAATCGGACGGTGCCACACCCGCCATGGTCGAAAATACTCCACTGCCG
>CANJLW010000064.1 GCA_947475245.1 Acetobacteraceae bacterium
CGACCGCTCTCGCTCGCTTGCGCTCATCGATAAACGCTCTTCCGACATTCGATCCCCACTTCGGACGTAGACCCAGAGGGGACATTCTAGCTTTGCAGGAAGGGGACATTCTCGCGTTGCGGTAACAGGGGACATTCCGGCGTTGCGGAGAACGCCGAGCACTGTTAAAGGGCGTGCCCACGGTCGGAGCGTAGCGCAGCCTGGTAGCGCATCAGTCTGGGGGACTGAGGGTCGTGGGTTCGAATCCCGCCGCTCCGACCAACCATCCCCCCAAAAATCCGCCGCTGCGATCGACTAAGCCCGCTCTCGCCACAGTCTGACGGCGGCCAGTGGTGCCAGGAGGATCGGCAGCACCACCAACGCCAGCGCCGCCGCGGTCGGCCAGTCGCGATTCCCGAAAAACTCCCCCCAGACAACCCGTCCGACCAAAGACGCGCTTGGCGGTCCCAATAATTCGGGAATGACGTATTCCCCGATCACCGGGATAAACACCAACATGCATCCCGCCGCGATGCCCGGCAGCGACAACGGCACGGTGACGCGCAGAAACACGCTCCACGGCGGCGCGCCCAAATCCGCCGCCGCTTCCTCCAACGCCACGTCGCGCCGCGACAGGCTGGTGAACAGCGGCAACACCATGAACGGCAGATAGGTGTAAACGATACCGAGGTACAAAGCCGTGTCGGTATAGAGCAGGCGCGGCGCGCCAAGCCCCAGCCACAGACCGATGGCATCGATCGGCCCATCGTCGCGCAGCAAACCGATCCAGGCGTTGATGCGCATCAGGAAGCCGGTCCAGAACGGCAGCATCGTGGCCAGCAACAGCGCATTGCGCCAACGCGCGGGGGCGCGCGCCAATCCCAACGCCATCGGATAGCCCAGCAATAGGCAGATCGGCGTGGTAATCGACGCGACAACGACGCTGCCCAGCAACGCGTCGCGGTAGTACGGGTCCGTCAGGACCAGGACCAGATTGTCCAACCGCGCGGCAAGCTGAAACGGCGGCACGGTATCGGCCGGAATTGCGAAGGCGATCACGCCGACGATCGCCAGCGGCACGCCCAGAAACAGCACCAGCCATAGCGCCGGAACCGCCAGAACGACAAAACGCGTCGTCAGGAACATGGCAGCAGAATGCTGGCGTCCGGATACCACGACACGACGACCGCGGCCCCAGGCGGGGTTTCGACCGCCGCCAAGCCGTCGCGCAGCGACCGCGCCACGCGCAGTATCGTGCCGCCGCCGATATCGACCGTCTGTTCCAACACCTCCCCGCGATAGGACCGCCCGACCAGCACACCCGTCAGGCGATTGGGCGCGTTCGGGTCGTCCAGCCGCAAGCGCTCCGGCCGCAGGGCCAACAGACCCGGCCCCGGCGTGCCCGCCCGTGCCGCGACGATGCCCGCGCCCGTCGCCTGCGCCGTCAGCCCATCCGCGCCGACGGTAACCGGCAGGATATTCGCCGCCCCCAGGAATTCCGCGACGTAGCGGCAGTTCGGCCGCTCGTACAACATCGCCGGCGTATCGACCTGCACCATGACGCCGTCGCGCATCACGCCGACGCGATCGGCGAGACTCAAAGCCTCATCCTGGTCGTGCGTCACGAGCACGAAGCTCGCCCCCACGCGCTTTTGTAAGGCCGCCAAATCAGCCCTGGTTTCCTGCCGCAGGCCGCGATCCAGCGCGGACAGCGGCTCGTCCAGCAGCAGCAGCGCGGGATTGGCGGCCAGTCCGCGGGCAAGTGCCACCCGCTGCTGCTGCCCGCCGGACAGGCGCTGCACGGCGCGATCGCCGAACCCTTCCAGGCGGACCAGTGCCAGCATGCGCACCACGGTCGCGGCGGTTTCCGCTCGCCCGACGCCCTTGCGACGCAGCCCGAAGCCGATGTTTTCCGCCACGGTCATGTGGGGAAACAACGCGTAGGATTGGAAGATCGTGTTCACCGGCCGCCGATGCGCCGGCAGGCCGGTCAGATCGACGCCGTTCAACACAATCCGCCCGGCGTCGGGCGCCGCGAACCCGGCGATCGCCCGCAGCAACGTCGTCTTGCCCGACCCCGATCCGCCCAGCAGCACAAAGAACTCACCGTCGGACACCGCCAACGACAACGCGTTCAGAATGGTCGTCGCGCCGAACCGAACCGTCAGCCCCTCGACGACCAGTCCGCTCATGTCACTTCCCGGCCTTGAACTTTGCCCACATCCGCCCGCGCGCCCGTTCAACCGCCAACGCGACCGGAGACGGCGTGAAGCTTTGCGCCAACACGGCTTCGTCGGGGAAGACCGCGGGATCGCTCAGCAACTCCGCCCTTATCGCCGTTCGACTGGCCGGCACCGCGTTCGGATAGCGCGTCACGTTGGTGATGCCCGCCATGACATCGGGCGCCAACACGAAGTTGATGAATTTCAGCGCGTTCTCCTTGTGCGGCGCGTTCGCCGGGATGGCCAGCATGTCGAACGCGATCTGCGCGCCCTGCTTCGGCGTGACATAGGCGACGGTGACGCCGCGTTTGGCTTCCTTCGCCCGCGCCGCGGCCTGGATCACATCGCCGGAGTAATCGAACACCAGACAGGTCTGCCCGCTCGCCAAGGCTTCCAGCGCCGCGCCGCCGGCAAAGGTTCTGATATAAGGACGAATGCCCATCAGCGTCTTTTCCACCGCCGCCAGATGCGCGGGGTCCGCGCTGTCGGTGGGATGCCCGAGGTATCGCAACACCGAAGGAATGACGTCGATCGCGGAATCCATCATCGTGATGCCGCATTTCGCCAGCCGCTTGGCATGTTCGGGTCGAAACAGCAGATCCCACCCGTCCATCGGCGCATCGGGCGCCAAGGCGCGGATCTTGTCCGGCAGGATGCCCATCCCGACCGTGCCCCACAGATAAATCGCGCCAAACCGGTTGCCGGGGTCGGAGCTTTCAACCCGCTTCATCATCGCGGGATCAAGATGCTTCCAGTTCGGCACCTTGTCTCGATCTATCGGCGCCAGCGCGCCGGACCGGATCAGGCGCGAAAACGTCGGCTCGCTGGTCGGCACCACGATGTCGTAGCCTGACTTGCCCGCCAGCAGCTTGGCTTCCAGCGTTTCCAGACTGTCGTAGACGTCGTAACGCACCTTGATGCCGGTTTCGGCGGTGAACCGTTCCAGCGCCGCCGGATCGATGTAATCGGTCCAGTTATAAACGTTCAGCACATTGTCCTGCGCCCGTGCCGGCATTGCCAGACACAGAGCGCACAGCGCCAGCCATATAAAGCGTCTCATCGGTTCGATCCCGGCGGAATGAACGCCGCGCCGGTGCCGCCGTCGACCGGAATGGTCGCCCCGGCCACGTACCGCGCCGCGTCGGATAACAGGAACATCATGACATCCACAACGTCCTCCGGCTGCGCGATCCGCCCGACCGGAGAAACCCCCGACGGACGATACCCTTTCGATTGCGACGGATCGGCCATCGCGTGCACCATCGGCGTATCCACCGTCCCCGGTGCCAAGGCATTGACCAGCACCCCCGACGGCGCCCATTCCGCCGCCATCACCCGGCAAAGCTGCGTCACCGCCGCCTTCGACGCCGCATAGGCCCCGGAAACCACCTTTGGCCGCGTCGCCGCCAGAGACGACAGCAGGACCACCCGCGACGGGTTTTCCGCCGTCGCCGCCTGCCGCAACAACGGCAGCGCCTTTTGCGCGCACAGGAACGTGCCGCGCGTGTTGATGTTCAGCACGAGGTCGAAATCCTCGATGCTCATATCCTCCATCAACGCCGTGCGCAGCACGCCCGCGCAGCATACAAGCGCGTTCAGCGGCGTGTTCAGCCCGGCAAACACCGCCGCAACGTCGGCGGCATCCGACACATCGCACCGCACCGGGCGAAACCGCCCCTGATACGCCGCGAATTCGCCGGCCACCGCGTCCAGGCGCGCCTGCGCCACATCCAGACCAAAAACCGTCCACCCCGCGTCGAGCAGGCGACGCGACGCCGCCCGCCCGATCCCCGACGCCGCCCCGGTGATTACCGCTGTTTTGTTCATGTTCGATCCCCTTCGAACCGCAGTTTAATCGCCGCGCCCCACGCGACGCCAGTAGACGGATCGTCTCGCCAAACCTTGCGCCAGACCTCGTGTCGTGGAACCTATGGCCCAGCTACACCCCATAAACGCAGGAAGGAAAAAGCCCATGGATGTTGGGATGATGATGGTTTTCGCGAGCTACGGCTGGGAGGATTGCTCCGACGCCCGGGTTTGGGAAGAAGAAATCCGCCTGGCGCGCATCGCCGCCGATTCGGGTTTCGACTGCCTTTGGTCGGCCGAACACCATTTCGCCGACTACTCCTTCGTCCCCGATAACATCCAGTTGATGACCTATCTGACGGCGATCTGCCCGAACATCGATGTCGGCACCGCTGCCGTCATCCTGCCGTGGCACGATCCGCTGCGCGTTGCCGAACAGGCCGCCGTGCTCGATATGCTGTCCAAGGGTCGCTTCCGCTTCGGCATGGGCCGCGGTCTCGCCCGCCGCGAGTTCGACGCATTCCGCCTTAGCATGGACGAATCCCGCGGCCGCTTCGACGAAGCCGCCCCGATGATCGTCGAAGCCCTGAAAACCGGCTTTATGGAAGGCAACGGGGAATTCTATAAGCAGCCGCGCGTGGAAATCCGCCCCCGCCCGCAGCATTCGTTTGACGGCCGTATCTATGCCGTCGCGTCCTCGGAAGATTCCGTCCTGTCCGCCGCCAAGCTCGGCGCCCACATGGTGATGTTCGCCGACCGCCCCTGGGAAATGCGCGCGCCCGTGATCGAAAAAGGCCGAGCACTGCATAAGCAGTTCCATGGGACAGAGCAGCCGCATCTGATGATGACCGAATTCTGCGTCTGTGGCGAAGACCTCGCCGCAACGGAAGTGGAAGCCCGCCAGTACCAAGGTAAATTCGTCGAAAGCAACTTCTACCACTACGAATTTCTGGGCCAACACTTCCAGAGCGTCAAAGGCTACGATTCCTATCAGCAAAAGGCGGAAATCGCGCGTCAGACCGGGATCGAGGGCGCCGTCAACGGCTTCATGCAAGCCGCGAGCTGGGGGACCCCCGACAAAATCCTCCGCGGCCTCGAAGCCCGCCGCAAGCTGCTCGGCAATTTCGAACTGAACGTCGCATTCCGTTTCGGCGGCACACCGATGGACGTTGCCGAACGCGGCCTGAAACTGTTCGCCAAGGAAGTTCTGCCGGTTCTGAAGTCCTGGTAAGCAAGAATCGCCTCCCCCGCGTCATGCAGGGGAGGCGGAACGCTCAGGCTTGTTTCACCAGCAACGCCAGAATGGCGTCAATGTGGTCGTCGGCCATCTGCCGCAACTCCGCATCGGTGCGATCCTGCACGGGATGCGGGACGAAGACATAAGCCGGATCGGTACCGAGAGACTTCGACTGCGCCGCGGCGGCGTCTATGAACTCCGTAGTGGCAACGCCAACCGACGGGATGCCGCGAGACTCGAGATCCGCAAGATCATGCGTACAGCACGATGTGCAGGAGCCTCAGTCCGCCAGCCCTTCGATCATCACGTTGACTTCGGTGCCGATTTGCTGCGCCAGCGGCAGCGGTGCCGGCCTGGATACCGTCGGCTTCATGTAGCGCTTCACGACGATCCCGCGCCCGGACAGCAATTCGTCGATCCGGTCCAGAAACACATCGCCGCGCGGCTTGGAAATATCGAGCAACCCGACCGTCAGCCCCTGAAGCCTGTCGGGTCGTGCCAATCGTTCTCGCGAGGTCGGACTTTGCTCCGACGTCGGATCGAGCAGGGTCGTCATGCTTTCACCTCCTTGGTTACGGGTAGACTGCCGGCGGCCCCGCCAGAGGACCACCCGCCGATAATGCCGGAAAACATCCCGGCGCCGCCGCCCGCGCGCACGATCAGCAGACCGTCGGGGCGGAATTTGTTGAAGGTTTTTGTCGAGTCCGAGGCAGGTCGGCCTTCCGCGATGCCTTTCGCGCCGGCGATCAGATCGGCGCCGGGGACTTCGCAGAGACGGTAGAGTTGTTCCAGCAGGCGTTGCCTGCTCCACCCCGCGGCGCGGAATGTGCGTTCGTGTTCCGGGCAGACCACCAACATGGCGTCGCAGGCGGGCGCGAGCTTGACGTTGTGGATTGCCTTGAGCGATTCCGCCATGCTGCGCGACAGGCTTTCGGGGTCGCGGGATTTCTGATCGACCACGCCTTGCAGGCCGAAGCCGGCGAAGACCGTGACGGCGGAAACGCCGGGCGCGACGCCGCGTTCGACCGACAGCGGCAGCCAGGACGATCCCTCCTCGTCTTCCGCGAAACAATAGGTGTACTTGCCGGGATTGCCGAGGGTTGCGCGATCGACTTCCTGCGGGCGGCCGCCGCCGACGTTACGGACGATCAATTGCACCGCTCTGCCGATGGTCGCGTTGGCGCGATTGCCCTGCCCCAGCGCGTTGCCCTTGGCGTTCATGCCGATCTGCCGCCGCACCGGCCCGTTCACCACCAGCACCGGTCCGACGAACATCGTCGTCGCCAGCACGCCGTGCATGGTGAAGGCGGGATCGAGCACGGCTTCCACCGCGGCCAGCACGACCGGCAGATATTCCGGCTTGCAGCCGGCCATGACCGCGTTGATCGCGACTTTTTCCACGGTCAGGGGCGCGAGGTTGGGCGGGCACAGGCCGAGCAGTTCCTGGGGGTCGCGGATTGTTCCGGCAAGCATGCGGAGGACGCGTTCCTGCGTCGGCGGCACGACGGGCAGACCGTCGGACCAGCCGCGTTCGAACATCGCCTCGAACGCGTCTTCGCCTTCGCCGATCTGGATGTGGCGGGATGTGAGGCCGGTTTCGCCGAAGCGGATTTTCAACTGTTCGACAATGCCGGGTTCCACGTTTTTGGCGCCGCAGCCAGGCCGGAACGCGGGCAGATCGGCGCCGATGCCCTGGAAGCCGGTGATGCGTTCCCATTCGGAACGGTCCCAGCCGTAGGTGCGGTCGATTTCCTTGCCATCCTGGCGACGGATCACGGTCGGCACGACTTCGATGCCCAGGCGGTGCGACATATCCAGGCCGGTGTCGTCGATCGCGCCGACGCTTTCGGGGAAAGTCGGATCGTCCTGGGTATAAACCGTCAAGGCCCCCAGCCCCGCGAGTTCGGCCAGAACCGGTTCGGTCAGCACGCAGGTCGGGCAGTCACGCTTGACGACGACGATCAGTCCGTCGGAGGGGAGACTCTGGCCGCTTGCCTGCACGGGCGTTTCCTGACGTTGCGAAGGATTGGGGCGATGTTGCGCCGGTTTATGGGGGGCGGTCCAGAGCGGCATTCATATTGCAAAAAAAAAAAATTTCCGGAGGGGCAAGTGGCCCCTCCGGACCACCCCAAGCGGTAAAGAAGTAAAGACGCAAGACGTTAAAGGGTCCTCGCAACCCGAACGCCGAACCACGAGGCACGGACGGAAGGCAGAGTCCCGAAGCGGCCTGCAGAACGCAGGTACCCCGGATTGCTGAACCAGGACCCGCCCCGCAGGACGCGATACGTGCAGTTCGGCATCTCGACCGCTTTACCGTCCTTGGGCGGGGACGTATAAGCGTCCTCTTTGTAACAATCTTGCACCCATTGCCAAAGATTGCCGTGCATGTCCCGCAGCCCGAATCCATTAGCCGGGAAGCTGCCAACGGGTGCAGTTCCAAGCGGGGCGAGAGTTTTGGTTTCCTTACCCTCGATATCCAGGGCCCAATTATACTGCGCCTGCTTATCGCCGATCGTCGCGCCGGTCCAAAATTCCGTCCGCTTATCCTTACCGATCGTGGTTTGCGCACGGGCAGAGTATTCCCATTCTTCCTCGGTCAACAAACGATAGGGCTTGCCTGGGATATCTTTGTTCAGCCACGCAACATAGGCGACGGCGTCGTTCCAGGACACGCAGGCGACTGGGTGCGCATTGCCATAGCCAACCGAATTCGGAAATCCGGGATTTTCCCATGACAGGCCTGCTTTTTCTTCCCAAGCCGAACCGGTCCAGACCTGACATTTGTCGTCGGTCCTGTGATTTGTTTTAATCGCGAACTCCCTAAATTCCTCGACCGTGACATGGGTGCGTCCGGCGGCGAAGGATTTGACCGTAACCTTATGCGCTGGGCCTTCATCGTCACCCCAGCGATGTTTCTCGTAATCTGGGTCCTTTGGGTCTTTCGCGCTGCCCATGACGAATGTGCCCGTGGGGATCACGACCATTTCCGGAAACTTGGGATGGCCCGGTTCCCGAAATGCGCCGCCGGGCGGGGGAATGGCAAAACCCTGCGCCGTTGTCGGGGTTTGTGAGGTCTTTTTGGCCTCGGCCAGCTTGTCGCGGGCTTCGTCGCGCTCCTTTTCAAGGGCCGCGCGCTGCTGGGTATAGGTCGCCGTCGCGTCTTTCAGCGCTTCCACCGCGGCAGAACGGGCTTTATCGGCGGTCGAGAATTTTTCATTGGCGACCTTCAATAAATCGTCGGCGTTTTTCTGTGCCAACCGAGCCGCGTCGCGTTCCTTTTCAACCATGGCCCGCCTGTCGTTCGCCGCCTTGATATCCCCCGCGGCTTGTTCATCGGCCTTCATTCGGTCCGCGATTGCGGCATTCAATGCACCCTGCGCCAGTGCCCAGGCCCTTTGAGACTCAACCAGCTTGCCATTCGCGGTCGAAAGACGAGCGTTGGCATCGTTCAGCGCATTTTTGGCGGCATCCAACTCGGTCAGTAACGTCGCAGTTCCCTTTGTCTGCGCGGCGACACCAGACGGAAACCCCACAATTGCCACAGCACTACCCGCCCCAACGGCAAGGCCGAAAACCCCGGCCGCAAAAAGCCCAAGCTTCGACTTCGATCGCGGCGGCGCTTCGGCGGTAAGCCGTTGCGTCGTCGGTTCCTGCCCCAACACGCGCTCCGCCGGCTCCGGTGCAGTATTCGTCGGCGCCGCCTCGACCGAAGAAGCCACGACCGAAGAAGCCACGACCGGGTCGGGAACCGGTGCCGGAGTGATGACTGACGAAACCGGAATTACCTGCGTTCGAACCAACGCGTCGTCGATCGCCTTCGCCATGCTGTCGATCAAGCGAGCAGCGTCTTTGCTATCGAAGCCTTCTATTCGATAGCGACGGAAATCGCTCCATTGCCGCTCACGCAAGATCTCGAAAATCTCTTGCGCGCCTTCGGCGGGCTTACGCGGAGCGTTCTTCTGCTCCGCGAATGTGTTGAAGTGGATCGGAAATATCAGATCGCCATGTCCGCGCGTCTTTTCGACATCAAGAAATAGCCGCACCTCCTTCAGGCACCAGGCGCTCCCGAAAAAGCCCGGGGTAAGAATCGGAATAAAAAAATTGGCTTTTTCGAGAGACTCAACGATCTTGCGCTCCCACGCGTCCCCCTCGCGGAGCGTGCTGGTGTCGAGAAAAATATCGACATCCTCGCGCCCGACATGGCTTTTGAGCGCGCTGGAGACCCTGCGATGCAAGTCGCTTGGCAACCCGGCGCCGGTCGCCCGCTCGTCCTGCGTCGCATAGCTCCAAAAGCCAATCGGACTCAGCGGCTCCACAGGCGGTCTATCTCCTTCTCTGTCCCCATGCCCCGTTTCGGGTTCGTCGTAGAAACATACGGCGGATAACGCCGGAACGGAACAGGCGGCCCGCCGATACCGTCAGCCCGCCGGAAGCACCGCGAACGGCTGCGCCACTTCAATCGTCCGCGCCGCGCGCAGCACCAGATCGTCGCGGAACTGTGCCGCGGCGATCTGCACGGAATTCGGCAGCCCGTCCCCGCGCAGACCCATCGGCACGGTGATCGCCGGCTGACGCGTGATGTTGAACAAGAACGTCCACGGTGCCCATGCCGTCCACAGCGCGCGCACCGGCTCGACCGTCGGCGCGTCGGCCAAGGGCGGGCCGGCGGGCACGGTCGGGCACAGCACCAGATCGTAGCGTTGATGCAGCCGCGCCATCGCGTGGCCGGCGGCGGCGCGCAGGGCCTCGGCGTCCATGAACTCGATGGCGCTCATGCCGCCCAGACTCTCCGCGACCTCGCGGATGCCGGGATCGAGCAGCCCGCGCAACTGGGTCGGCGTGGCCGCGACCAGACGCGACAACGCCGCGCCCCAGACCCGACCGAACACGGCGGCGGAGTCCGGCAGATCGACCTCCGCCTGTTCCACATGCGCGCCGGCGTCGGCCAGCAGGGCGGCGGCGCGTTCGACGGCGGCGACGGCATCGGCATCGGCCGGCGCGTCGAAGCCGGGGCGCGCCAGCAGCCCGACGGTCATGCCGGCCACCCCGGACTCGATCCCGTCGCGCCAATCGCGCCCGTCGTCCTGCATGGCGAATGGGTCGCGCAGGTCGTAGCGCGCCATGGCCGACAGCATCAGCGCGTTGTCGCGCACGGTGCGGGTCATCGGCCCGGCGCAGGCGACGGAGGCAAAGGCGCTGGCCGGCCATTGCGGAATGCGGCCATAGGTAGGCTTCAGCCCGACCAGCCCGCACCAGGCGGCGGGAATGCGCACCGATCCGCCGGCATCGGTGCCGATATGCAGCGGCCCGAAGCCCGCCGCCCCGGCCGCCCCGGCGCCCGACGACGATCCGCCCGGCGTATGGGCGGCATTCCAGGGATTGCGGGTGATGCCGTGCAGCGGGCAGTCGCCGGGCGATTTCCAGCCGAACTCCGTCGTGGTCGTCTTGCCGATCACCACCGCGCCGGCAGCCTTCAGCCCCAGCACCATCGGCGCGTCGTCTTGCACCGGATCGGGGGAAGTCGTGCGACTGCCGCGCCGGGTGGGAAATCCCGCGACATCGACCAGGTCCTTGACCGTCACCGGCACGCCGTCCAGCGGCCCGATCGGGCGACCGGCGCGCCAGCGGTTGGCACTTTGCGCCGCCGCCTCCAAAGCGCGAGGGTTCAGCACGGCGAACGCGTTCAGCCCGGGGTTCAGACGAGCGATGCGTTCCATGACGGATTGAAGGATGTCGACGGGGTCGAAGTGCCGGCGGGCAAAGCCGGTCAGCATGGCCTCGGCCGACAGGGTCGCCGGATCGGTAACGGATTCGGACATGGCTTCCCTCGCGGTTACGGTTTCAGTTGAAATAAGCGGCCCCAGCCTTTGATCGAGGCCGGGTCGAGGCCGACCAGCAACAGGCTGCGCCAAACAGCGGTGGCGACGGTGTCGTAGACGGGGATGCCGAGTTCGTCCTCCAGCATCGCCACCAGGTTGGCGGCGCGCAGGTTGGTGCAGACGATCGCGATGGCGTCCGGTTTGGCGCGCGCGACGTCTCGCGCCATCGACGCCAGGATTTCGGGTTCGACCTCGGCGAAGGCGAAATTCTCGTGGATGTTCAGATGCCGCTCCGCCACGCAATCGATGCCGATGGCCGCGTAGTTGGCGACGATGCGGGCCTGAACGTCGGGGGTATAGGGCGTCACCAGCCCGAGGCGACGCGCGCCGGTCAGGGCAAGTGCTTCGTTCAATGCGAGCATGGAGGTCGCGGCGCGGGCGCCGGTCGCCGCTTCGATCCGTTCGCACAGGCGCCGGTCGGCGTCAAAGCCGAGCCAGCCGGAAGATGTGCCGTTCCAGGCGATGACGTCGCATTTGGCGTCGGCCAGGAGTGACGCCGCGCCCAGGATGGCTGCATCGTCGAACTGCGCCAGCGCGCCCTCGGACAAAGCAATTTGCGTGACCCGAAAGCGGCCGAAATGGGCGGAGACATCGGGCAGATCGGCCAACATGGCGGCCGTCACCGGCTCCAGCACCGTGTTGGAGGAGGGGGTGAGCATTCCCAGACGTATGCGTGCGTTCATGCCGCACGATAGGCCGATCAGCGTATGAGAATATAGCCGACAAACAGCGCGACGGCGGCGAAATACAATCCCGCCGCCGTCAATCGCACGGTATGGGCGTGGCGACCGCAAAAGCCGGACAGCATGATCGCGCCCATGGTCACGCCGGTGATGATTTGCGCGGCGTGCATTTCTTCCGCCGACATCAGGTTCCAGTCCATGCGCGCTCCCCTTCCCCCGCCCGCGGCGTGCGGGCGGGGGTGTCGGGCCTCTTATCCCGCGTTGGGGACGGTTCGATCCAGGGGAATTCCGACAAAGGCGGACCGCCCGTCGCGGAACACCCGCAAGGCCAGCGCCTGGGTATCGGACGCAAGGGCCGAACGGATCGCGCGGACCGCTTCCGCGGGGTTGGCGACCTTCTGGTTGCCGACGCCCACGATCACGTCACCGGATTTCAGCCCGGCCTGTTCGGAGGCCGAACCAGGTCGCACCGCCTGCACGACAGCGCCGGCCAGACCATCCGGCACGTCGAAGCGGTTACGCAGTTCCGGGGACAAGGGACCGAGCGCCAGGCCCAGTTGTTCTCGCCGGTCGCGCGCGGTTTCGGTGGCGGCTTGCTGCTCGCCGGGCAACTCCCCCACCTTGACGGTCACCTGCCTGACTGCCCCGTCGCGGAGGATTTTCAGATTGGCGTCTTCGCCGGGGTGGATTGCGGCGACATTCAGCGCCAGATCGCGCGGGGTTGCCACGGCCTGACCGTTCACCGCCTGGATCACGTCGCCCGGTTCCAATCCCGCGCGGGCGGCTGGGCTGTCGGGTTGCACGTTCGCCAGTAACGCGCCGGAGTTCTCAGTCAGCTTCAGCCCCTTGGCGGTGGCGCCGACGATCTGCTGGGTTTCCACCCCGACATAGCCGCGCGTCACGCGGCCGTGTTCGACCAACTGCGCCGCGACGGTGCGGATCATGTCGGACGGGATGGCGAAGCCGATGCCGACGGAGCCTCCGGAAGGCGACAGGATGGCGGTGTTCATACCGATGACCTTTCCGTCTTGCGTGAACAGCGGCCCGCCGGAATTGCCCTGATTGATCGGCGCGTCGATCTGGATGAACTGGTCGTACGGACCGGCACCGATGTCGCGACTGATCGCCGAGACGATCCCCGCGGTGACACTGCCGCCCAACCCGAACGGGTTGCCCACGGCGATCGCCCACTCGCCGGGCTTCACGTCGCGTGAATTGCCCATCTGGATGTAGGGCAGCGGTTGTTTCGCCGACACTTTCAGCACCGCGATATCGGTGCGCGGATCGCGTCCCACCACCTTGGCGGCCAGCACCGTGCCGTCGTCGAGCGTCACGCTGACCGAGGTCGCGTCTTTCACGACATGATTATTGGTCACGATCGTGCCGTTGGCATCGATCACGAAGCCGGAGCCCCTTGCTTCGCCTCCCGAAGCGCCGGGCTTGCGCGGGTTCAGCCGATCGAACGGCGTCGGGCGGCGCGCTGTGGTGTCCTCGTCGTCGACCTGCGTTGCCTGCATGCGGGTGGTGATCGACACCACGGCCGGGCGAACCTGGGTGACGAGATCGGAGAAGTCGGGCAACGCGTGCGCCAGCAGGGTCGAACCGACGGGGTTGACCGCTCGTCCCTCCTTGGCTTCCACGGCCCAGGCCGGGGCGACGCCGCCGAGGGCGGACCCCGCCAGAAGGACGGCGGCGAGGGCAACGCGCACGAGAGCGGGACGACGGATAAAGGATGCGTTCATGAAACCTCCGGTAGTCGCGGGATCGAATGACGACACGATGCGCCGACCGGGATGAACGCCGCCCCTTCGCCGGGGTTAAACCGTTGTTACCTCGGTTAAATATTCCTCATTCCGCGTCCACACCGGTCATGGTCGCCTTGCCCTTGTCGGGATAGGCGCACCATTCGGCGACGACGCAGCGCCCGCATTCGGGCTGCCGAGCCTTGCAGACATAGCGCCCGTGCAGGATCAGCCAGTGATGGGAATCGCGCAGCAGAGCGGGGGGAATGCGTTTCACAAGACCATCCTCGACCGCGCGGGTTGTCTTCCCCGGTGCCAGGCCGGTGCGATTGCCGATCCGAAAGATATGCGTATCTACCGCCATCGTCGCCGCGCCGAACGCGACGTTCAGCACGACGTTCGCCGTCTTGCGCCCGACGCCCGGCAGTTTCTCCAGCGCTTCGCGATTATTCGGCACGACACCGCCGTGTTCTACCAGCAATTGCCGCGACAATTCGACGACGTTCTTCGCCTTGGCCTGCCACAGGCCGATCGTGCGGATGTGTCGAGCAACGCCTTCGACGCCGAGATTGACCATGGCGGCGGGGGTGGCGGCTTCGGCATAGAGTTTGGCCGTGGCCTTGTTCACGGAAACATCGGTCGCCTGCGCTGACAGCACGACGGCAACCAGCAGGGTATAGGGGTCGGAGAACTGTAATTCCGTCTCCGGCGCGGGATTGGCCGTGGCCAGACCCTGGATGAAGGCGGCGACGTTGGCCTTGCTCATCGCGCGTGCCTTGCGGGCGGGTTTGCCGGCAGGCTTTGGAGATGGCGAAAGTGTCATGTTAAGAGTCCCGCATGCTGACCGACGCGCCTCGCCCGGATTTGTCGACGCTGTTCGAAGCGCGCATCGTGCCGCATCGCAGCCTGTCGCCCAAGGGCCGGCGTATCCTGGTTTGCGCGATCGTCGGTATCAGCCTGTTTCTCGCCGGCAGGTTCTGGGCCATCGGCGCCTGGCCGGTTGCCGCGTTCAGCGTGGCGGAAGCGGCGTTGGTGGTGTTGTTCCTGACGCTGAACATGCGCGCCGCCCGCGCGGTCGAATACGTCCGCCTGACCGATTCCGCCGTCGAGGTTACCCGCTCCGCCCCGTCCGGCGCGCGGTCGAGCGTGGTGTTGCCGTCGGCCTGGCTGCGCGTGGACCTGGAGGAGCATGACGGACGCGTGCCGCGTCTGATGCTGCGGACCCCGGCGCGGCACGAGGAAATCGCCCGCGCGGTCGGCGAAGACGCCAAACGCGACCTCGCCCTCGCCCTCGGCACAGCCCTCCACGACGCTCGGCATCCACAGTTCGATAACCCGCAGTTGCGGGGATAGGGCACCCGCAAGGCCCCATATAGTTGCCACGGCATTGAATGGCCCGCGCGCCGTTTGGTATTTTATCCGGACTGAGTACATGCCGACCCTGACGCCGCGCCCCCCGAGGGTGTAGCGCTGCACGAATGTCTTCTGGGTCAACGCCATCGAAACCGACTTGTTCGCACGCAGCAAGCGGTGGGAGCGCCGCGACCCCGGCATCGAAATGGTTTTGAATTTTGGGGGGGACGGCGAGCGAATGACCCTCTCCTCCCCCGCCGAACGGCGATGAAGAAGCGCACGCTTTTGCTGGGTGCCGCGGCTGTCGCGGTTGGCGGAGCCCAGGGTGATCGCATTTGGCGGCGGAAGGTACGAATTTTCACCTCTCCCCCTGGGAGAGGTCGTGCCGCGAAGCGGCGCGGGTGAGGGAGGTGATGCGAATACAATGGGTTGTGCTGGTGGCACCTCCCTCACCCGACGCTTCGCGCC
>CANJLW010000065.1 GCA_947475245.1 Acetobacteraceae bacterium
TGAGGGAGGTGCCACCAGCACAACCCATTGTATTCGCATCACCTCCCTCACCCGCGCCGCTTCGCGGCACGACCTCTCCCAGGGGGAGAGGTGAAAATTCGCGCCCCCGGACGCCAAATGCGATCACCCTGTCCTTTCCCCGAGTGCCGACCCGGATGCTCACGGCGCATGAGGTTCTTTCGCTGGAAAGCCAGTGCTCGCCGGGCGGGGGTATGCGGGGCGGGCACGCTTTGGCCGACTTCTCTGGGCGCATGGGGTTTTGTTCCCTGTCTTTGCGACGGGGGCGACGATCCAGACGGCGGAAGCCGGGGCGACGACGGCTGGTTTTTGGGGGGGGTCACGGAGGAAGGTCGAACCGCTCCCCTCCGCGAGACTCCGTGCAAACACCGTGAAACTCCCCAATAATCCAAAGACCTTGCGACGCTCCCGGCGCCGTCCTGCCTGGGCGCATGGGGTTTTCCCACACCAATACCGCGCGGGCCGACCGGGAACGCGGAGACCGTCGAAATTCGGGTTACGCGAAAGCAGGCGGATGCACCGACGGCTTCTCTGGGCGCATGGGGTTTTGTTCGCGGTGCGCACGCCGAGGTCGCACGGACGGCAAGTCGGGCTCGGGGGGGCACCATACCGAACCGCCCCTCGCGGACCGGCACGGACAGATCGGGGCATTGGGGGGGCTGCGGCATGCGACCGGTACTATCCAATACCGTACACCGCGCCAATCGCGACGTGCGTGCTCCCGGACAATCGTCTCTTCCAAAGACCAAGCCCTCGGCCGATACAAACCCAGAAAACCGCGCCGTCCCCGCGCTTGACCACCCCGCGCGCCTCTGCAACCTTCCTCTTCAATGAATCCCAACACGGAGGAGGCGTTTTCATGGCCATCAACAGGCGCGGCTTTTTATCGGCAACCGGCGCGCTCGCGGCGACATCGCTGCTGCAGCGGCCCAGCCTTGCCGCCGACTCCATCAAGGTCGGGTTCACGACGGCGCTGACCGGTCCGTTCAACGAATTCGGCGAAGGCTATAAGCGCGGCATCGAACTCGCGATTGAAAAGCTCAACAAGGCCGGCGGCGTGCTGGGTCGGCCGATCGAGATCGCGATGATGCTCGACGATCAGCTTATCCCCGACCGTTCGGTGCAGAACATGCGCCGTCTGCTCGACAACAAGGACATCGTCGGTCTGTTCTGCCCGTCCGGCAGCGGCCCCACCCTGGCGGTGATCGACATGATCCAGGCGGACGGTCGCCCGGCGATGAACCCGCAGGCGCAGACCCCCACCGTGATTTATCCGGGCGGCCCCGGCAGCAAGCCGCGCCCGAACGTTTACACCTTCTCGATTCAGAACGATATCGAGGCGAACTTCATGGCCAACATCCTTGGCAAGAAGTTCACCCGCGTCGGGTTGCTGAACGAGAGCACCGGCTACGGCAAGACCGGCGGCGAACTGGTCAAGGCCGGCATCATCCGCGTCAACAAGGACGCGGTGGTGACGCATGAAAGCTACAACCAGAAAGACCAGGACATGACCGCCCAGTTGGTGCGCATGCAGCGCGCCAAGTCCGAGGCGTTGATGGTCGTGGGTCTCGGCGCCGACATGGCGGTCATCCGCAAGAACATGGTGCGGATGAACATGACGCTGCCGCTGTATGTGTCCGCCGGCGGGTTTTCCCCGCCCTATGCCGAAGGCGCGGGCGACCTGGCGCTGGGCACCAAGGGTTCCCAGTACCGCAAGATTTCGACCGTTCCCCCGGCGAAGGAGGTGCTTGAATTCCTCAACGCCTATAAGGCCAAGCACGGCACGGATCGGCTGTGGGGCGGCGATCCCGCGATCCCTTCCCCGTCGATGGGCGGCACGGTCGCCGGCGGTTACGACGGCATGATGGTCATGGCCGATGCGTGGCGCCGAGCGGGTACGACCGATCCGGCGGCGACGATCAAGGCGATGGATTCCACCAAGGGTCTGGTCGGCGTGAACTGCACGTACGAGTTCACACCGGACAAGCACCACGCGGTGGAGGTCGGCGATCTCACGACCTACGAGTATGCCAAGGTCGACGGTCGTCTGACCCTCGTGCAAACGAACCTCTAGGCGGTTCCGATGGAAGAATTCCTGACGCTGCTCCTGGCCGGGATCAGCGTGGGGGCGGTTTATGGCCTGATTGCCATTGGACTGAACCTCACGTTCTGGACCACGAAGACGATGAACTTCGGCCAGGGCTCGGTAATGATGCTGTGCGCCATGCTGACCGCGACGCTGATCGCGCGCGGCTGGCCGCAGGCGCTGTCGATCCTGGCGGCGTTGGGAATCATCGTCGTGCTCATGGTGTTCACCGAAACCTATACCGTGCGCCCCGCCCTTAAGATCGAGGGCAGCATGGGCTGGGCGGTTTCCACGCTGGGCGTCGGCATCGTGCTGCAAGGCTGCGCCGCGCTGTGGTTCGGTTCCCAGGCGCTGGCCTTCCCCGACATCATCTTCTCCGCCATCGACGATGTCGTCGTGTTCGGCGTGCATGTCAGCTTGCAATACATCGCCGTGCTCGTGCTGGCGTTGGCGCTGGTGGTGGTGTTCGAGTTGCTCGTGCGCGGCACGGTGTGGGGCCGAGCGATGCGGGCGGTGTCGATGGATTCGGATTTGGCGTCGGTGATCGGTATTCCGACCCGGACCATCGTGCTTGGATCGTATATCGGTTCCGGCATTCTGGCGGGCGTATCCGGCATTCTGGTGGCGCAGATCGGCGGCACCGTCGATCCGGCATTCGGGTTCGAACTGGTGATCTTCGGCTTCGTCGCCGCGGTGCTGGGCGGGATGGGCAGCACGACCGGCGCGCTGGTCGGCGGCATCGTCGCGGGCGTTCTGCAACAGATGGTCGGCGGCTACATCTCCTCCGCGGCGCAGCACGGCATGGCCTTCGCGCTGTTGATTCTGATCCTGGTCGTGCGCCCGCAGGGCTTCTTCGGCCAACGGGAGATCGTGAAGGTATGATCGCGATCCGCACCTTTCTGACGCGGCTGCTGACGCATCCCGCGACCATCCTCGGCGCCATCGCCATTCTGTTCTTCGGTTCGGCCTATCTGTCCGGCGGCACCGTGGCGATCCTCGGCTTTCTGATGCTGAACATTCTGCTCGCGCAGAGCATGAACCTGCTGACGGGCATCGCGGGACAGATTTCCCTGGGTCATGCCGGCTTCTACGGCATGGGCGCCTATGCGTCGGGCATCCTGATGAAGACGGTCGGGCTGCCGTTCATCGTGTCCGTCCCCGCCGCCGCGGTGATCGGCGCGCTGACCGGCTACCTGGTGTCGTTCCCCGCCGGGCGCGTGCGGGAGTTCTATCTCGGCATGATGACGCTGGCGTTCGGCCTGATTTTCCGCGAGGTCGTGCGGGAGTGGGACGGTCTGACCGGCGGCGCCGTCGGTCTGTCCGGCGTGCCGTCCACGACCCTGCGCAACCTGTCGCTGTTCGGGGTGACGCTGGACGGTCTGGATTACTTCCGCGTCGTGCTGATCGTCACCGCCGTCGTCATGTGGCTGGTGCATAACTTCATCCAAAGCCGCTATGGACGGGCGTTCTACGCCATCCACGCGAGCGAGGTCGCCGCCGGGTGTCTGGGCATCCCGCGCGCCGGCACCAAGCAGATGGCCTATACGATCGCGGCCGGCATGGCGGGCCTCGCGGGCGGGCTGTACGCCCATATGATCGGCTATCTCGGGCCGGAGAGCTTCGATCTGGCGCGTTCGATCGAAGTCCTGGTGACGACCGTGGTCGGCGGTCTCGGGTCGATGGCCGGTCAAATCCTGTCGGCGATCGTGTTCACCTTCCTGCCGGAGAAGCTACAGGTCTTCGCGCAGTATCAGTTCATCGTCTACGGCCTGATCCTGGCGTTCACGCTGATCCTGCTGCCGCGCGGTCTGGCCGGTCTGTTCCTGCTGCCGCCGCGCTTCATCAAGCCGGCCAGCCTGCGCCATGTCGCGACGGACGGGGTCGCCATCCGCACCGCCGGCACCGTCGCCGACGCCGCCCTGAAGGTGGAGGGCGTCACCATGCGCTTCGGCGGTCTGGTCGCGGTCGACAATGTCTCCCTCGAACTGCATCCCGGACGCATCACCGCCCTGATCGGGCCGAACGGGTCGGGCAAGAGCACATTGGTCAACGTCGTGTCCGGCATCTACCAGCCGACCTCCGGCAATGTCCGGTTCTACGGTGAGGAGATCACCGGTCTGGAGGATCACCGTATTGCCGGGCTGGGGCTGATGCGGACCTTCCAGGACCCGCGTCTGGTGCCGCGCTTTACGGTGCGGGAGAATCTGTTGCTGGGCGCGCATCGGCGCTATCGCTCCTCTGCCCTGGCGGCGACGCTGGCGCTGCCGTCCGCTGCGAAGGAGGAAGCCGCCTTCCTCGCCACCGTCGATGCGGTGACGAAGATGGCCGGCATCGCCGATGTCGCCGATCAGCCGTTGGAAAGCCTGCCTTACGGGTATCGTCGTCTGGTGGAGGTTGGGCGCGCGCTGCTGGCCGAACCGCGCGCGATCCTGTTGGACGAGCCTGCCGCGGGCCTGTCGGAAGCGGAAATGGTGCTGTTGGCGCGGATGATCCGCGCGATGAAGGATGCCGGTCTGATGGTGCTGTTGATCGAGCATCACATGGATTTCGTGGCCGAACTGGTGGACGACGTGGTTGTTCTGGACAGCGGACGGGTGATCTATCACGGCGACATCGGCGGCATGCGGCAAAGCCCGGCGGTGATCGCGGCCTATCTGGGGACAGCCGACCATGCTTGAGATTCGCGATCTGATCGTCAGCTACGGCGCGATCGAGGCTGTTCGCGGCGTCACCCTGACGGCGGCCCCCGGTGCCATCACCGCCATCGTCGGCGCCAACGGAGCCGGCAAGTCGTCTTTGCTGCGCGCCATTACCGGGCTTGCGCCGATCAAAAGCGGCTCTGTCCTGCTCGACGGCAAGGACATCACCAAGTTGCCGGCGTCCAGGCGCGCGGAACTGGGTCTGGCGCACGCGATGGAAGGGCGGCGGATTTTCCGTCAGTTGACGGTGGAAGAAAACCTGCAACTCGCCTGGCAGTTCGGGCGGCGGCGGAATGCCTGGGCGGATGCGCTGGAGCGGGTTTTCGTCACCTTCCCGATCCTTAAGGACAAGCGCCGCGTGCAGGCCGGACTGCTGAGCGGCGGGCAGCAGCAGATGATGATCGTGTCGGTGGCGACGATCTGCAACCCGTCTTATTTGCTGCTCGACGAGCCTTCGCTGGGACTGGCGCCGATCATCGTGCAGGAGATCTACACGTTCTTCACCGAACGCTGCCGGGAAGACGGGACGACCGTACTGCTGGCGGAACAGATGGCCGCGCTGGCGCTGAAGGTGTCGGAGCATGGCTACGTCCTGCGCCAGGGTCGGGTGGTGCGCGAGGGGCCGTCGAAGGAACTGGTCGATTCCGGCCTCGTCGCGGCGCTGTCTTCGGCGTATCTGTAACGCTGCATCGGCCGGGGCGCATGCTTCGGCCGAATGGCTATACCGCGTCGAAATCCACCACGACACGTTCGGTGATTGGCCTGCCCTGGCAGGTCAGCACATAGCCGGCATCGGTCTCCCACGGTTCCAGCGAGTAGTTTACCGCCATCTCCACCTGTCCTTCGCGCACGCGCGCTCGGCAGGTGCAGCACATTCCGCCCTTGCAGGAATATGGCAAATCACGCCCCGCCCGCAGCGCGGCGTCGACGATCGTCTCCCCCTCCGCGACCGGAATATCCGTGCGCGCGCCGTCGAGGATCACCGTCACGATGGCGAAGGCGGGCGCATCGGCGTCGATCGGAGCCGCGCGAACAATCGGGTCGCCCGACGGGGTGAATCGTTCGATGTGCAGGCGATCGGCGGGCAGGCCGTGTTCGGCCAAAGCCGGTCCCAGCCCCTCGATCATCGGCAGCGGACCGCATACCAACGCATGATCCGGCGGCGGCATCAGGCGCAGCAGCAAAGGCAGTTTCGCCGCGTCCAGATGCCCGTTCAGCACCGGCACATCCTGGCGTTCCCGCGACAGAACATGGAACACCGACAGCCGCGTCAGGAAACGATCCTTCAGGTCCTCGATCTCGTCGCGAAACAGGATGCTGTCGGTGGCGCGATTGCCGTAGAACAGGAAGAACCGACTATCCGCTTCGTCCGCCAGCACCGCCTTCATGATCGACAGGATCGGCGTGATGCCCGACCCGGCGGCGAAGGCGGCGATCGTGCGGCCGTGCCCGTTCGGCAGGCCGAAGCGCCCCTCGGGAGTCATGACCGCCAGCCGATCGCCGGACCGCAAGGTGCCGACCGCCCAGGTGGAAAACGCCCCGCCATGCACCAGGCGGATGCCGACCCGCAACGGCTCACCGGGGGCCGAACAGATCGAATAGCTGCGCCGCGTGTCTCGCCCGTCGATGATCGCGCGCAGAGTCAGATATTGCCCGGGCGTGAACGCATAGGCGTCGCGCAGGTCGGGCGGCACGTCGAACTCGACCGAAACGGCATCCTGCGTTTCCCGCCTGACGGCGGCGATGCGCAGGTCGTGGAACCTTGGTGGCGCCACGATACTCAGACCGTCTTCGCCATGCGTCCCAGGCCGCCGTAGAGATCGCGCAAGCGGCCATGCCATTCGCTGACCGGATCGTCCTCGGCCAGCAACGGGAACCGGCTTACGCAGCGCGGCCACATCAGCGTCCCGCCCAGGATATGATCGGCGTAGCTTGGCGCCGCCCCGCCCAGCCAGGGCTGACGCCGCAGCACCAGGCGCAGCGGGATGAGCAGAGCGCGAAAGCCTTCCACCCGCTGTTCCCGATCCGCCTGCACGTCTTCCAGGGTCGCGCCGAACCGTGCCTCCCGACTCGCGCGGAAGTAGTCGCGATCAGCGGGATCGACGACATCCAGCAGGTCGCGCACGATCAGGCGCGCGATCGCCCCCAACAACGCGGAGTCGACCCAGGCATTGATCAGAAGCGCGTGCGCCCGCCCGGTCGGCCCGCCGAACAGCGTCGGCGCGGGCATCTGCTCCTCCAGATACTCCGCGATGGTCCAGCTATCGAAGACCACGCGCCCTTCGTCCTGGATCACCGGAACCCGTCCCTGGCCCGAGAAGGCGATGGACGCGGTGTCGGTGAACCGCCAGGGCACGGTTTCCACCGGCAGGCCTTTATGGGCGAGGGCGAAGCGGGTCCGCCAGCAATAGGGGCTGAAGCGCAGGTCGGGATCGGCGCCCGCCAGATCGTGCAGGATGATGCTCATGCGCCATTTTGGTCGCGAACCCGCCCGCGCGTCCAGCGGTTGCCGTCGATGGGCTTGACCGGAACGATGCCGACCGCCTTGATCCGCGCCATGTTCGACCATCTGACCCAGTTCAGCATCCGCGATCAGGCCGCCCTGGCCGAAACCGAGACCGATCTGCTGCCGCCGTATGACGGACGTGTCGCCAACGCGACGGTCTATACGAACGTCGAAGCCTTAAATCCGGCGTTCGGGCGGCATCTGCGGGAGGATATCTACGTCGATCGCCCCTGCGCGCTGTCGCCGGTACGCCTGGGCCGCATGCCCGCCGGCGCGGTCCTGCATGGCGGCGGGGAGTTTCTGTTGAGTGCTGACGGCGCGCTGTTGCGCGAACAGATCGCGCCCTATCTGGAAACCAACCCCGCCCGCGTCGCCGAACTGGTCGGAACGACCCGCCCGATCGTCGATTACGCCGAGGAATGCCTGCTGCTCGCACGCTTCGGTTTATACACCTGGGGCCATTGGCTGGGTGAGTTGTTGCCGAAGGCGGTGCTGGTCGAAGCCGCGTATCCCGGCCGCTTTCGCTATGTCGTCCCTTCCCCCGTGCTGACCGACCCGACGCCGCATCTGCCTTGGATCCGCATCCGGGAGTCGCTGCTGGCCTACGGCATCGACAGCACCCGTCTGCTGACCATCGACGACGCGCAAGACACGCGCTTTCGGGCGCTGCACATCGTCGGATCGGTCTGGTCCGACCACTTGATGCACCCCGGCGCGATGCAGGCGATGCGTGAGCGTTTGATACCGTCGCTGGCGCCGATCCGCTCCGACCGGCCGATCCGCGCGGCGCTGATGCGCGAGGGCGACGGACGAGCGATCGAGAACGCCGAGGCCGTGCAAGCCCTGCTGCGCGCGGACGGCTTCGCGTTTTACCCGGTCGGACGCATGCGCTTCTGGGATCAGGTGCGCCTGTTCCAGTCCGCCGAAACCATTTTCGCCATCCTCGGGTCCGATCTGACCGGGCTGATCTATGCGCAACAGGGCGTGCGGGTGATCAGCGTCGCACCGTCGATTTTCGGCGATCGGTTCTTCTATGCGATGATTTTGGATCGAAACGGCCATTATGCCGATATTCGCGGCCCCGTCGGTACGTTGAACACCGAAACCGGGCACCGTTCCAGCTTCACCATCGATCCGGCCGAGTTGCGGGTTGCTTTGGACCGATTGGGCGCGATCAGATGAAGTCGCGGATCGCGGCGACCGCGCGCGCCACGTCGAGCGTCCAGGGCGCGTGCGGATTATCCGCATTTTCCGCGGTGCGTTCGGCGCATCCGTAGATTACGCCGTAGCGCAGGCCGAGGGACGAGAAGATCCCGGAGTGGCCGAGAATGAAATGATCCGTCGCCTCGATCGTTACCAGCTTCGTACCGGGACGGCAGAACGCGACGTTGAACATGCCGGCCCCGCCCAGCCCGATCACGACGCGCGCGCGGGCAAAGGCCTGAATCTGTTCCGTCAGCGACAGCGTTTCCGGCTCGATCGCGACAAATCCCAGGGATTGCAGGGCGGCGATCAGGGCTTCCTCGTCGCGCAAAGCGCGGTAATCGGGCTGGCGGCGCGATGCCCCCAGGCGCGACACGAAAATGCGTTCGTGCCCAGGCGCGCCGTCGCGGCATGCCGCGTCCGCCAATCCCTGAAACAGCGCGTGTTCCTGCGTGCTGACCGTGCCGTCGGCGGAGGTGTGTTGCAGCAACGAAACCTGCGCGCACCGATAGCTTCGGCCCGGATCGTGCGGCACGATCGCGTCGGGCGGAATCCCCAGATGCGCCGCGATTTTCCACTGCCACGGCTTGTCCATGCGACAGAGTAACGGTCCCGCCTGATAGGTGCGCGCGAAATGCACCAGCTTCGGCAGCACCTGCACGATCCAGCGACCCCAGTTGTCCGGCTCTCCGGCCGTTGCCAGCAACACCGGTTCGTCGAGGTAGAGGTAATCCTCGGGCGCCATCTCCGACAGGTTCAACACCGCCTCCGCCCCCAGCACCCGAATGCCTGGCTTTTTGCCGGGATAGACGGCGTCGAAGGTCGGGGAGCCGTAGAAGGCGACGACATGGTCGCGATGCAGCATCGACTCGCAGTGCCATTCCCCGTCGCGGCGCACGACCAGGTTGGAGCCCACCAGCAGAGCGTCATCGACCTCCAGCAACGCCGTGCCGTGGTTTTCGCGCGGCACGCCCCACATGCCGCAGGGCGGCAGCATACGCCCGGACAGGTCCAGCACGAATTCCGGTGCGGCGTGGATGGTCGGCTGCGGAAATTCGAGCATGATCGCCCGTTCCGCGGCGTCACGCTCGGTCAGTCCGAACAGGGGGACGACCGAGGCACCAAAATCGGTCCGAGTCTCGCGCATGGACCGGGTTTTAGCAGCCTCCGTCGCTCAGGTGTAGCTCATCGACTTCGTTATGCGAGGGTCGGGTCCGGTGCCACGCGGACCAAGGTCTTGCCGAAGTTCTCGCCGCGCAGCATTTCGGTGAAGGCGGTGGGGATGGCTTCGAAGCCCTCGCGGATATATTCGCGGTAACGGACTTCGCCGGACGCGACCCAGGGGGCCATTTCGGCCAGGAACGTGTCGTGCCAATCCGCCACATACGCGCCGACGGACAGGTCGCTTACGCGCGCGCCGCGTGCCTCGGCGCGTCGACGCTCCTGGGCTTTGGCATCCTCTCCCGGCGCATCGCCGTAATGGGAGATCAACCCGCAAATCGTCATCCGCGCGCCCGGGTTGAACAGCGGCAGTACCGCGTCGAACACGGGGCCGCCGACATTTTCGAAATATACGTCGATGCCGTTCGGGCAGGCGGCCTTCAGGTCCTGGGCGAAGGTGGGCGACAGGCGAGAGATACAGGCATCGAAGCCCAGTTCTTCCACCACGTAGCGGCACTTCTCCTCCTGCCCCGCGATGCCCACGACGCGGCAGCCTTTCAGCCGAGCGATCTGGCCGGCGATCTGACCGACGCCGCCGGATGCGGCCGAGACGACTGCTGTCTCACCCGCCTTCGGCTCACACTGCAGTGCCATGCCGGCATAAGCGGTAAGGCCGAGCATGCCGAGGACGCCGACGGCGTGGCTGATTTTGCCGTGGGCGGGATCGAGCTTGCGGGGGATCATGTAGCTGGGTCGGGCGACGCCTTCGCCCATCAGGCCGTATTCGGCCCAGCCGTTGGTGTTGAAGACGAAATCGCCGGGCACCAGGCCTTCGATCCGGCTTTCCAGGACCTGCGATACCGTGCGGGCGTGGCAGGGCACACCCTCCGGCTCCTCACCACGGCGCTTGTAGCCCCACTGATAGGGGTCGAGAGAGACGTAGATGGTGCGGGTGAGCGCCTGGCCGGGGCCGGGTGCCGGGACCGGCGCTTCCCTCATCGCGAATGTGGTCTCATCGGGCCAGGGCGGCGGGGGCCGTTTGGCAAGTGTCCAGTAGCGCGTGTTCACGGTGCTCTCCCTGTTGGCCTTCGCGCCTTTTTGCCAGCCGCCGGGGGCGGCGTCCACCGGCGGCCCCGGTGATCGTGTTCGAGGCATCGCCACGGACCTCGCGTACTTGCGTCCCCCCGCCCTTGTCGGCAACGATGCCTGAAATCCACCAGGGGAAACGCGCGATGAACGACATGACCGAAACCTTGGCGCCCCCACGAACACTCTCCCGCGACGAGCACGCGGCGGGCATGGCTGCGTATCGCGAAGCCGGCCAGGCTTTGGCGGAGGCAATCGGCAATCGCGGCCCCTTGCGGTTGACGGACGACGGCGCGTTGCATCCCGACATTCAGGCCGCATACTGGCGTCACGGCTACTACGTCTTCACCAATGTCGTCGGCGAGGATGAAATCGCCGCCTTGCGCGCCGACGCCCAGACAATGCTTGATCGCGCGCCCGTTGGGCCGGACGCGAAGGTCGATGCGCAAGGACGCCCGGCGCTTGGCGTGGATTTCGCGCGCCTGCCTTACCGCTTTACCAGACCGCTGGCCGATCCCTGGGGCGGCACGCAGTTGCTCGGCGGGCGGCATCCCGCGCAAATGGCCCAACCGAAGCCGGATGCGGACGCGCCGGAGCATGTGGTGTTCCTGATGTACGCCATGTGCCAGGCGATGCCGTCCGGGCTGCGCCTGTATGGACACCCGAAACTGCTGGCCGCGGCGCAGTCGATCAACGGCACCGATTTCGTGCCCTTCAACGACGCGATCTTCGTGAAGCAACCCGGTCTCGGCGGGTCCGTCGCCTGGCATCAGGATGGTGTCACGCATTGGAACAGCCCGGAGTGGGACGAGGGCATTCACGGCTTTAACTTCCAGGTCCAGCTCTACCCGGCCACCGTCGGCAATTGCCTCTGGGTCATCCCCGGCTCCCACAAGCTCGGCAAGGCGGACATCAAGGGTATGGTGCGGGAGAATGGCGGCAGTGAGCAATTGCCGGGTGCCGTGCCCCTGGTCTGCGCGGCGGGCGACGTGACCATGGTCAACCGGCAGATGGTCCACGGTTCCTTCGCGAACAGCTCGCCGGACCTGCGGATATCGCTGACCTTCGGCTTCCACCGGCGCAAATCCGTGCTCGGCCAAAGGGCCGCGCTGGCGGTCGCGGAAACCGGAGCGATCTACGACGAGCGACGGGTCTTCGAACGCTCCTCCGTCATCCAGGTCGCGATCGATGCCCGCCATCAGGCGTTTCCGGACGAACCGGTGTTCGCCTACCGTCCGTTCGCCGGCCTGGAGGACGAATTCCGCTTCACGCCGGAAACGTTCGAACGGGTGATCCGCGATTACAACACCAAGGACCTCGCGATCTGAGGTTGGCAGGGGAGACCAGAGAATGTCCGCGACCCTTCATCGCATCACGCCCGGACAAGGCGATGCGCCGCCCGCGACGCCGATCCGACCGGCCCCGGTCTTTGTCTGGCCGCCGCGACCGGCTGCATTGTTCAGGTTTTTGTTCGGCTTGCCGGGATACTTCCTGCCGCTGAACATCCTTTACATGGGCCTCGCCATCCTGACCTGGTTCGCCTTGACGCCCGACCTTGCGAGGATGACGACGTTCCAGTGGGACTGGGTCGCGATTGTCTATGGCCGCAACCTTGGCCTGACGTTCCTGGTCTATGGCGGTCTGCATCTGCGCTTTTACATCATGAAGGCGCAAGGCACCCGTTACATGCTGAACCGGCGGGAACCCACCGCCACGCACCGGCGCTTTCTGTTCGGCAGCCAGGTGCGGGAAAACGTCTTCTGGACCGCGTTCAGCGGCGTCGGCATCTGGACTGCCTATGAGGTCGTGACGCTTTGGGCCTTCGCCAACGGATATGTTCCGATGCTGAACTGGGAGGCGCATCCGATCTATTTCGTGCTGCTGTTCTGCGCCATTCCGATGATCCGCGACGCGCACTTCTATTTCGTGCACCGGCTGCTGCACTACGGCTTCCTGTACAGGTCGTTTCACGCCTTGCACCACAAGAACACCGATATCGGCCCCTGGTCGGGCATGTCGATGCATCCGGTGGAACACGTGCTATATTTCAGCGGCATTCTGATCCATTGGGTACTGCTGTCGCACCCTCTGCATGCGATCTTCCACGTGCAGCAAACCGGCCTTGCGCCGGCACTGGGGCATGTCGGGTTCCACAAGCTGCTGACGAAGCGGGAGAACGTGTACGGTATCGGACAGCGCTACTTTCACTTCCTGCATCACCGGTATTTCGAGTGCAACTACGGTGGCGACGGCACGGTTCCGCTGGATAAGTGGTTCGGCAGCTGGCACGACGGCACGCCGGAAAGCCACGAAACGATGCGTAAGCGGCGCGCGAAGGCGCATGGTGCGTGATGCTCGATGAAGAGGGGTGGCTTTCGTTCGGCTGACCGAACGACGAACTGACGGCGAAGGCCCTACTGATGGACGGCGCGACCGATCCGAGCGTCGCCGGACGACGACGACGCGCCCGGCCGAGATCTGGTCGCCAGCGCGCTACGGAGCGTAGCCTGGCTTTGAGTTCGCATACGATTCTCAGGCAATCGGCCTGTTACGCCCCAACGGCGGGGGAATTGGCGGAGGGAAAGCAACCGGCTTCGCAACTCTCCGCCTCTCCACCAAACAGGATACGCCATTCTCCCTCTACGAGTAGCTGATCGCGGTTCCCCCGTGATTGTCGCTGGTAAGATGGAAGCTCGACTGCGTGTAGGTTCCGGTAAGCGCAAACCCAGCGCTGTGCGTCCCATCCCCCACCGTCAGCGTCCCCGCGTTGAAGCCCAGCGTATTCCCGACGCCGAACACCACCCCGGCCGCGTCGATCACATCGCCCGCGCCAAACCCCGAGATCGTCGCCCCAAACAACCCGTCGGCATGCGTCGCCAACGTCCCGCCCGCATGCAGGAACTGCATCGTGCTGCCCCCGCCGACGCCACTGACGAAGTCCAGCGTCGCCGCACCGTCCAGAATGAACGTCCCCGCCCCCGTCGCCCCCTGCGCCAGCGACAGCGTCCCCGCCGTCGCCACGATCGTCCCGCCGCCGTTGTTCACTGCCGCGTTCAGCGTCGTCGTCCCCAGCCCGCCCGACTTCACGATCGTGCCGCCGTTGTTGATCGTCCCGGCCCCGCTCAGCCCGCCATCCGTCTGTATCTCGAACACCGCCCCGCTGTTGTTGTTCAGCGTCCCCGCATGCGCGCCCACGCCGCCGTCCCCGGACCCCAGCCCGATCGAGCCGCCGTTCCACACCAGTGACGACGTGTTCACCACCGTCCGCCCGCCATCCACCGACGTCGAGCCCACAATCGTCGTCGGCGCCGTCAGCACCGTGACCCCGGACCCCGTCTGCAAGCCGCCCGACAGCACCGCGTTGCCGCCCACGAAGAAGAACCCGCTGCCCGTCAGCACGCCCGAACCGCTCAGGCTCAGCACGCCCGAACTGGCGTTCAGCGCCCCCAGTTGCAGCAGCCCCGCCCCGATCGACAGCGACGTGCCGAACCCGGCCCCGCTTGCCCCCGACACATCCAGCGTCGCCCCGTTCACCACCGTCCGACCCACGCCATACGACACGCCCGACACCGCGAACGCACCGCCCGCGCCGCCGCCCGCCGGCGAGCCGAACTGCACGATCGCCTGCGCGCCGGCGAACATCTGCCCCGTCATCGTGCCGCCGCCGTTGATGCTCAACGTGCCGCTCTGCACCTGCACCACGCCGCTGTTCAGGAACGCGGCGTCGATATCCACCCGCCCCGCCCCGGCGTTCAGCGCCATCACGCCCGCGTTCGACACCACGCCCGCCCCGTGCGAGGCGATCCGTCCCCCCGCGGCCGTCACGTAGAACACGCCGCTGGCCGTCGTCGCCAGGGTCGCGGCGTGCGTCAGCGCCCCGCCGTCCCCGGCCCCCAGATCGATCGTGCCCGAGGACCAGTTCATCAGGCTGTCGTTGCGGATCGTCCGCCCGCCATCCACCTGGAACCCCGACCCGATCACCGACGTGTTCAGCA
>CANJLW010000066.1 GCA_947475245.1 Acetobacteraceae bacterium
ACAGGGAATTCAGGCCGGGACGGGAAAGCAGGCGTCTCAACCGAACTGGAAAGCGGGATGGGGTGATGTCACATCGCGGTTCGCGCACAGCCAGAAAGGGACATTCTCGCTGTGCAGAATGAGGGGACATTTTGGCTGTGCGTTGACAGATTACCATCGGCAGAAAGTAAGGGTTCGGACCAGCCCAGTGCTTTGGGCCGGTCCTCCCCTGGGTCGCGGACTTACTGGAAGATCGCGGCGATGGTTTCGGGCTTTACATCCTCCAAACGCGGCGGCTGCCACTTCGGCTGACGGTCCTTGTCGACGACCAAAGCGCGCACGCCCTCCACGAAGTCGGGATGCGCCATCGTCGTGCGGGTCAGCAGGAATTCGGCATCAAGCGCCTGCGGCAGATTCATATCCGCGCCGCGACGCAGCGCCTCCAACGTCCAGCACAGCGCCGACGGCGACACCGCGCGCAAAGCCTTCAGCGCAGCCTGGGCCCAATCCGCGTCGACGGCTTCCAGGCGCGCGACGATTTCCAGCACCGTCGGCGCGCTGAAGCAATGGTCCAGCGTCGTCATGTGCTCTTCGAGCGAATAAGGCGGCAGCGCTTCAGAGAAACGGGCGAGCGCGGAAATGCCGTCCTTCGCCAGCGCGGTCGACAAAGCGGGGAGCCGAGCACGGGGGACGTAGTGGGTGGCGAAGCCGGCGTGGACGGAGTCGGCACCCGAGATACGCAAGCCGGTCAGGCCCAGGTAATTGCCCATTTCGTTCGGCAGCCGCGGCATGAAGTAGGTGCCGCCGATATCCGGGAAGAAGCCGATCGCGGTTTCCGGCATGCCGAACGACGCATGCTCGGTCGCCACGCGGTACGGGCCATAGACCGACACCCCAATACCGCCACCCATGCAAATCCCGTCGATCAGCGCGATAAAGGGCTTGGGATAGGTCGCGATCATCAGGTTCAGCGCGTACTCCTCCTTGAAGAAGGCCTCCACTTCCGTCCGATCGCCCGACAACTGCCCGTCACGCAGGAAGCGCACGTCGCCGCCGGCGCAAAACGCGCGTTCCCCGGCGCCGGTGATGACCACCGCGTGGACATGCGGGTCCTCGCGCCATTCGTTCAGTGCCTTGGTCATGCCGCGGATCATGTCCAGCTCCAAAGCATTCAGCGCCTTCGGGCGATTGAGCATCAAACGGCCAACGCGGCCTTCGCGGCTGACGATCAGAGAGTCTTCAGTGGTCATTGTCGGTAATCTCCTCGATTGCGGATCGTCTAGCGTGACCGCGCGGCGGAGGCCATAGCCGACCGTCCCGACCGACGACGGTCCCGTGCCCGCGACTTGTCCAGGGCATCTACCTCGGCCTAGGGTCGGGCAAGATAACCGAAACGGGGGAACATCGAGATGGCTGGAGACTCCAAGGGCGCATTCAGCGGCCTGATCTACCGAAACGACGCGGACCTGAAAGCCTGGCTTGGGAAGCGCCCGACAGAAGCGGCGCTGGAGCCGGAACTGCCGATCATCGATCCGCATCATCATTTCTGGGATGCCCCGCATCGCGGGACGTACTTCCTGCCCGAACTGCTGGCAGATATCGGCGGCGCGCACAACATCGTCTCGACGGTGTTCCTGGAGTGCCAGGCGATGTACCGCAAGGCCGGTCCGCCGGAGATGGCGCCGGTCGGCGAGGTCGAGTTCGTCAACGGCATCGCCGCCATGAGCGCATCGGGCAATTACGGCCCCTGCCGCGTGGCGGAGGCGATTGTCGGCCACGCCGATCTGACCCTGGGCGCCCGCGTGCGTGACGTTCTGGAAGCACAGATCGCCGTCGGCGGCGGTCGGTTCCGCGGCATTCGGTATGGCGTGGCCTGGGACGGCAGCGACGCGGTCGGCAAGTTCGCGTCGCGTATCGTGCCGCCCCGGCTGGTGCTTGACCGCACGTTCCGCGAAGGCTTCGCGCAATTGGGCAAGCTGGGGCTGAGCTTCGAGTCCTGGCAGTACCATCCGCAGCTCGCCGACGCCGCCGATCTGGCGCGCGCCTTTCCCGACACCACGTTCATTTTGAACCATGTCGGCGGCGTTCTCGGCGTGGGGCCATACTCCGGCCGCCGACCGGAAATCCTGGCGGCCTGGCGCAAGGACATTGCCACCCTCGCCGCCTGCCCCAACGTCAACGTCAAGCTCGGCGGCGTCGGGATGACCACCTTCGGCTTCGACTTCCACGAGCGCGATACGCCGCCGGGATCGGAAGAACTGGCGGCGGCCTGGCGGCAGTATATCGAGCCCTGCATCGAGGCGTTCGGCGTCGACCGCTGCATGTTCGAAAGCAACTTCCCGCCCGACAAGCAGTCCGGGGGCTACACCGAGCTTTGGAACGCCTTCAAGCGCATCACCGCGGACGCGTCGGCGGCGGAAAAGAAGGCCCTCTACAGCGGCACCGCCGCGCGGGTATACAAGCTGATCACGCCCTGATTCGTGGGCGCGGCGTAAAGGGCTTGGCACGACGATGGAATTTGGCTGGTATCATGAGTTCCATCGTCAGGTGGATGGGCAATCGGACGGGGACGCGTTTGCCCAAGGCATAGATCAAGCCGTCCAGGCCGAAGAATGGGGCCTGGACGCGATCTGGCTGGCGGAAATCCACCAGCAAGCGGCCCGCTCGGTCATGAGCGTGCCGCTGACGGTGCTTAGCGCCGTCGCCGCGCGCACATCCAGACTGCGGCTGGGCACCGGCGTGCAGGTCCTGCCGTTGGCGCATCCGCTGCGGCTGGCCGAGGAAACCGCGACGGTCGATCAGATCAGCCGCGGGCGCCTGATGCTGGGCGTCGGACGCAGCGGCAACCCGCGATCCTACGCCGCCTACGGCGTGCCCTATTCGGAAAGCCGGGATCGCTTTTACGAAACGCTGGAAGTGCTGAAGCTCGCCTGGACTCAGCCGGTGTTCTCATTCCGCGGGCAGTTTCACAGCTTCGACGAAGCCCGCGCGGTGCCTCGCCCCTGGCAGCAACCGCACCCGCCAATCCGCATCGCCGGCGCCAGCGAGGACACGTTCCCGGTACTGGGCGCGCTGGGCTACCCGCTGTTCGTTGCCGTCCGTAGCGGTACGTTCTCGCACCTCGCCCCGGATCTGGAAGCCTATCGCGCGGCCTATAAGCAGGCCGGGCATCCCGGGCACGGGCAGGTGCATCTGCGCGTCGCGCTGCATCTGGCTGAAACCGACGCCGAAGCCATCGAGCAGGCGCGCCCCAGCCTGACACACGGCTATCGCGCGCTGATCAACCAGTTGGAGGGCGCGCCGAACGCCCGTCGGCGCGCCGAACTGGAAACGGTGAAGGCGCTGACGATGGACGACATCCTGCGCGACAAAGTCATCGTCGGCAGTCCCGCGACCGTGCTGGCTCGGCTACGGTCGTTGCGCGACACGCTGGGCATCGACGGCATCCTGGCCGAACTGAACTTCGGCGCGCGCATCCCCGCGCCGCAGATGATGCGGTCGCTGCAACTGCTGTGTCAGGAAGTGCGCCCGCATCTGGCCTGACGACCGGTATCAGACGCGTCCGCACACACTCAGCGACGCCGAGCCGTAGCCGCGCAGGTCGCTGGCTTCCACCGACAGTTTCAGTTCGACGTTGTTGATGGCGATCGACTGATGCAGGGGGAAGCCGGTGGCCTTGATCGGCTGCGACGCCCAAACGCGCGTGACGGTGATCGTCGCGGCCTTGGCCAGGTCCTCCGCACCCGCGGGCGCGCTGGCGGAGACCTGGATCAGGCCGTCGAGGAACGAGACGCCGGGATCGGAAATCGCGAAGCGCTTGCGCAGAACACGCTCCTCGCACGGGCGCACGGCCTCCGCATCCCGCATCACCTGCGCCATGCGGGTTTCCTTGATCCCGCCGTTCAGCCGGTCCTTGAGCAACGTCACCAACGTCGCCAACCCGCCGCTGGGCACGTTGGTGTCATAGCGGCGCTTCAACGCGTCACCGGCCTCCCGCGATTGGGCCAATTCCATCTTCAGGCGATCAGTATCCATGCGTTCGGCCTGCAACTGCGAGCGCAGGCGTTCCATGGCTTCCTCCAGCCTGGACACTTCCTGACGCGCCAGCATGCTGCCGCTGAGGTAGGACGAGTATCCGAGGGCGCCGAACACCCCGGCGACCGCCAACCACGTTGCGGCGCGCAACATGAGACGCCGGCGCTTACGGGCACGTTCCCGGGCTATGCCGCTTTTGTATGACATCCTGACTTCCGTCGCACCCTTCGCCGATGATTGCGCCGCACAATGGGGATGGCACGGGCAAGCCGCAAGGCCGAACGACTATTTGCAGTGCGCGGCGATCTGGGTGTCATTGATCCGATCGCTGCCGGTGGGCAGATAAGCCCCCAGGTTCAGGATGCACCCGGCGCGGAACGCATAGACGTTGGAGCGGGTCATGACCGGGATATGCGACACCTGCTCCGTCATAATCCGCGCCACCTTGCGCAGGGTTTCCACGCGTTTGGCATCGCCCGCGTCCATCAGCCGAGCGGCTTGGAGGAGGGTATCGATTTCGGGCGCGACCGCGCCGCCGGCATTGACCGATCCGCCGGTGCCGCCGACTTCCTGGAAGGTTTGCAGCGGATCGCCGCGCCCGCCCCAGCGCCCCATGAAGATGTCGCCACGCCCCGGCAGCGGGCGGCGGAACAGCGTGTATTGCGATACGTCGACCGTATCGAACTTCAGCCGGATGCCTGATTCCGCCATCATCCCATGGATCGCCTGCGACAGCAGCTTGTACTCGCTGGTATTCAGCACCAGCCAACTGACGTCGACACCGTCCTTGTACCCGGCCTCGGCCAGCAACGCCCGCGCCTTGGCGGGGTCATAGGGATACATCGTTTCGAAAGCCGGGTCGTAATACGGGGAGTTCGCGGAATACAGCTGTGCCGTGGCGCGCGCCGCGCCGAAGCCCAGCGCGTCGGCGATCTCGGCTCGGTTCAGGGCGTGCATGAAGGCCTGCCGCACCTTGGGATGGTTCATCGGCGGGCGCCCGGTGTTCGGGTAGATATCCCATACGCTGTCCTTCTCGTTGACCTGCACGGTCAACCCCGCCGCCTTGGCGTCGGGGATCTGGCGCGGGTCGATCAACGCCAGGTTGATCTGACCGGAACGCAGCGCGTTCAGGCGCGCGGCGGCTTCCGGCACCGCGTGATGTTCCATGCCGGCGGGTCGACCCTCGATGCCGTCCCAATAGGCGTCGAAGCGCTGGGTGACCGTCCGGATCGCGGCTTCGAAGGTGCGGACCTTGAACGGCCCCGCGCCGATCGGTTTCAGGCTCGCACCGAAGGCGTCGGGCGTCAGCGCGGCGGGGGCGATCATCATGCCGCCCTGCGCGGCCAGCAGATACGGCATCTGGCCGTTCGGTTCGCTCAGGGTCAGCCGTACCTTGTCCTGACCGATGACCTCGATCGTCTTGATGCGGCTGACGGTATCGATGACGGCGGTGCCGGCCTTGGTGCCCAGGGCCTTCGATCGTTCCAGATTGGCAGCCACCGCGGCGGCATTGACGGCGGAACCGTCGTGGAACGTCGCGCCCGCGCGCAGCGTCAGCGTGAATTCGGTCAGGTCCGCGTTATAGGCCCAGGACTGCGCCAGCCTGGGGCGCAAACGCCCCGCGTCGTCGTGGCCGACCAGGGAGTCGTAAATGGCGATCAGGGGCAACTGCGCGAGACCGCTGGTGCTCTGCGGTTCGGCCGGATCCAGCGACTGGTTGCCGCCGACATCGTAGAAGATCAGCGACGCCTGTGTGTTGGCGGCGGAGGCCGCGGGCGACGTTCCCGCAAGCACCGAGAGCACCGCGCCGACGCTTGCCGCCATCGCCCTTCGGACGCTCGGCATCGTATTCGAAAAGCGCATCTCACAGCCTCCACCGTTTGTTATTATTTCGTTTTTATATCGGAATCCGTTGCCCATCGGTGACGACAGGCAACGGCATCCGGGTCGGCGGGTCAGACGCCCTTGAACTGGCCTTTTCTCTTTTCCATGAATGCCTTACGCGCTTCCTTGGCATCCTCGGAATTTTGCAGAATGCCGCCCGCGTTGGACGTCAGCACCATGGTGGTTTCCAGCGTGCTGTCGAGCGCTGCGCGCATCACGCGCTTGCTGATCCACTGCACCAGCGGCGGGATGCCCATCATCCGGGCGCACAGGGCGCGGGTGGTTTCTTCCAGCTTTTCCGACGGCACCAGGTGGTTCAGCATGCCCCAGGCAAAGGCGCGTTCGGCATCCAGTTCGCCGGTGTAGGCGAATTCCAGCGCCCGTCCCAGGCCGACCAGTTTCGGCAGGTAGTAAGACCCGCCGTTCTCGATGATCTGACCGGCATTGTGATACGCGATGAAGCGGGTCTTTTCGCAGCCGATCCGGATATCGCAATGCAGCGCCATATCCATGCCCGATCCGACGGCGGCGCCGTTGATCATCGCGATGGTCGGCTTGCGGATCAGCGAGATGTCGCGGTGCAGGTCGGTGAAGCCGTGGTAGAAATGCTGCCGAGCGGCGTCGACGCCTTCATGGGTGCCGCGGTTGCCGGGGAAGTTTTCGCCGGCAATATCGGCGCCGCCCTTGGAACCCAGGTTCGCGCCGGCGCAGAACGCTCGGCCGACGCCGGTCAGCACGATCACCCGAATGTTCGGATCGTCATCGCCCGCGCGCATGTATTCGCCAACCTTGGCGACCGTGCCGGCTTCCTCGGCGGTCCCGACCAGGGCGTTCATACGTTCCGGCCGATTGAACTTGATCCACAGAATGCCGTTATCGTCCGGCTCGTACAACAGGTAGTCGACCAGCTTCGGTCCCATGGGCTGTTTCCTCCTTGAATGATCCCGACGCAGTATGCCGAACCCAAGCGGGAGGACAATCGATGGAAGCGGGATTTCTGGGCGTCGGCAACATGGGGCTGCCGATGGCGGACAAATTGCTGGACGGCGGGCACAGCCTGACGGTGTACGACATTCGCGAGGCGGCGATGGAACCGCTGTTGAAGCGCCAGGCGTTGCGCGCGACATCGCCGCGGGATTTGGCGGATCGGTGCGAGATTGTGTTCGTGTCGCTGCCGACGCTGGCCGCGTTCCGCGCGGTGGCGTTCGGGCCGGACGGGCTGACCCAGGGTAAGGCGATGAAGCTGCTGGTGAACACCTGCACGGTCGGCGTGCCGTTCGTGCGAGAGGTGGAGCAGACGATGGCCGCGCAAGGCGTGACGGTCGTGGATTGCCCGATTTCCGGCGGCCCGCCCGGCGCGCGCGCGGGCACTCTGTCTGTCATGGTATCCGGCGACCCGGCGGCGGTGGAGAAAGTCCTGCCGATGATCTCGCTCTGGGGCCGCACCCTGACCGTGGCGGGCGACAAGCCGGGCGCGGCGCAGGTGCTTAAGCTGACCAACAATATCCTGTCCGCCGTGGCGCTGGCCGCCACTTCGGAGGCCTTCGTGATGGGCGCGAAGGGCGGCCTCGATCCCGAGGTGATGCTGAAGGCGATCAACGCGGGCAGCGGGCAGAACAGCGCCACGCAGGTCAAGTTCCCCGCCGCGGTGCTGACGCGGGGGTTCGATTTCGGCGCGGAGATGCACATCCTGATGAAGGACATCGACCTGGCGATCGCCCAGGGCGAGGACCTCGGCGTCCCCATGTGGGTCTGTCAGGCTGCTCGGCTTGTCTTCAAGCACGCGATGCACCAGGGCGCGGCGAAGGAGGATCTGACCGCCATCGTGAAATATATCGAGCGCGATGCGGGGTTCGAGATTCCGAAGACACGTTAGCGACCGGACACCCTCGCCGCCCTGATCGCGTTGGGCGGCGGGGCGACGAGGCGGGTGCTTCTCACGGCGCATGGGGTGTTGTTTCGTGTTTAAGCGGCTGCGGGGGTGCCGGCGGCGATCCCATGCGTCCGTGTTCTTCGTGGTGCTTGGGCTTCCCTTGTGTTCAATCATTGGACGGCGATCCGGGTTCTCACGGCGCATAGGGTTTTTCCACCGGGAAACGCGCTTTGGCATGGTGACGGGTTGGTGCCGGCTTGCCGAGCTTTGGTTTTGCCTGGGGGGAAGGCCTAATTCCCAGGACGTCACGAAGGCATGTACGCCCGGCCTGGGTCTCACGGCGCATGAGGTTCCTCCATCCAGAAACGCGGCCAGGCTGCCCAGGGGCACAGGGATGGGTCCAGGGTGATCGCATTTGGCGTCCGGGAGCGCGAATTTTCACCTCTCCCCCTGGGAGAGGTCGGCGCGAAGCGTCGGGTGAGGGAGGTGCCACCGGCACAACCCATTGTATCCGCATCACCTCCCTCACCCGCGCCGCTTCGCGGCACGACCTCTCCCAGGGGGAGAGGTGAAAATTCGCACCTTTCGCCGCCAAATGCGATCACCCTGGGAGGAAGGCTGAGTTTCCACGAGGGCGCGGAAACGCGGCTGCACGGCCTGTGTCTCAGGGCGCATGAGGTTCTTCCGCCGAGAAACGCGATCACGCCGTTCGGGGGCATCGGGATGGGTCGGTGCCGGCTTGCCGGACTTTGGTTTTGGCTGGGAGGAAGGCGGAGTTTCCACGAGGGCACGGAGGCGCGGCCGCACCGCCTGAGTCTCAGGGCGTATGAGGTTCTTCCGTCGAGAAACACGGCCACGCCGTCCGAGGACACGAGGATGGGTCGGTGCCGGTCTGCCCGAGCTTTGGTTTTGGTTGGGAGAATGGCGACGTTTCCAGGCCGTCGCAAAGGTGTGCCCGCCCGGCAGCTGCCTCACGGCGCAAGGGGTGTTGTTCGCCATTTCCGCGTAGGCGGGGAAACCGACCGCGATCCCCCGCCTCCGTGTCCTCCGTGGTCCTCCGCCTTCCTCCGTGTTGAATCCTTGGACGCCGATCCAGACCCTCACGTCGCATAGGGTTCTTCCGCCGGGAAACGCGCCGAAGCCACGCGGCGACGCCGGGTTGGGTCGCGCGGCATGCGGTTGGCCGATCGGCGCAATCGTGCCGGGAAGGTCGACGACGGTGCCCATGGGGGCAGGATTTCGGACAGGGAGGACCATCCAACCGTACTACCCAAATGCCAACCCCGCGCCAATCGAGACGTAGCAGTCCGATCGGTCATTTTCAGTCGCCCCGGCTGGTTCGGACCTGGGAAGACTGCTAGTGCGCCCGCATGACGCCGCACCCCATCGACACAGCCCAACAGGAAACCACGCAAAGGCTTCTGCTGCGCCTTTGGAAGGACCATGTCAGCCACTATCGCGGGTCGCTTGCGATCGTGCTGGCATTGACCGTCATCGTCGCCGGAGTCACCGCCCTGTACCCGGTGGTCATCGACCACGCGTTTCAGATGTTCCAGGCCCGCGACGCGCGCATCCTCTATCAGATCCCGCTCTTGGTCATGGCCGTCACGGCGGTCAAGGCGATCGCGCAATACCTGCAAAGCGTCATGATCCAGCGCGTGGTCTTGCGCATCATTCAGGACCTGCAAAACCGGCTGTTCACCCACCTGATCCGCGCCGACCTGACGCGGTTGGAGCGTGAGACCCCGGCCCAGCTATCCACCCGCTTCACCACAGATGCCGTCGCGATCCGGGAATTGCTGACCCGCGCGGTGAACGGCGTCGCCGATCTGTTGACGGTGATCGGGCTTGTCGGATCGATGTTCTACCTCGATTGGGTGCTCTGCCTGATTGCCGGCGTGATGTATCCGATCGCCGGCATCCCGATCCAGAAGATCGGCAAGCGGGTCCGGCGAGCCTCGGGCGGCATGCAGGAACGCACCGGTGAGACCGCGACCCTGTTGACCGAAAGCTTCGCGCAGGCACGCACCGTGACCGCCTATCGCCTGGCGGATGCGGTTTCGGCGCAGGCCGGCGCGTCGTTCCAGAAGCTCTACGACGCGCTGATGCGCATGTCGAAAAGCCGAGCACGGATCGATCCGATTTTGGAGGTGCTGGGCGGCACGGCGGTGGCGGCGGTCATTGGGTTCGAGGGCTGGCGATCGGCGGTGGGCGAACACACGCTGGGGAATTTCACCGGCTTCGTCGCCGCGCTGTTGATCGCGTCGCGGCCCCTGCGCGCCTTGGGATCATTGAACGCAGCGGTTCAGGAAGGGCTGGCCGGTCTGGTGCGCGTGCTGCGCGCGATTGACGAGAAACCGCTGATCGTCAGCGCGCCGGGTGCCATCGCCCTGCCGCCCGGACCCGGCCATCTGGTGTTCGACGATGTTCGCTACGTCTATCCGGACGGGCGCGTCGGCGTCTCGGACCTGCGGTTCGAGCTTCGGCCGGGGCAAACCGTCGCGCTGGTCGGGGCGTCGGGCGGCGGGAAATCGACCGCGCTGTCGCTTGTGCCTCGGCTGCACGATGTCAGCGCCGGGGCGATCCTGATCGACGGGCACGATGTGCGGCGGGTGACGGTGGACTCCCTGCGCGACGCCATTGCCTATGTCGGGCAGGACGCGCTGCTGTTCGACGACACCGTCGCCGCGAACATCGCGATGGGCGTGCCCGGCGGCCACGCGAGCCGCGCGCAGATCGAGGCCGCGGCGAAGGCCGCCGCCGCCGACGGGTTCATCGCCGCGCTGCCGCAAGGCTACGATACGGTCGTCGGCGTGGGCGGTCGCTTACTGTCGGGCGGGCAACGGCAGCGCATCGCACTGGCGCGCGCCTTGGTGCGCGATCCCCGCATCCTGCTGCTGGATGAGGCGACCAGCGCGCTGGATACCGGCAGCGAGGCGATCGTGCAGGAGGCATTGCGCCGGTTGCGGCACGGTCGGTCCACCCTGATCGTCGCGCATCGCCTGTCCACCATCCGCGACGCGGACCTGATTGTGGTGATCGAGGGAGGCCGAGCGGTCGAGATGGGAGCGCATGACGCGCTGATGAGTCAAAACGGCGCCTATGCTCGGCTTGTCCTGGGGCAGGCCCGCGCGGAGGAAGCGGACCCGGCGGCCTGATCAGGCCGACAGACCGGCGTCCGCGATATCGGGTGCCAGGATTGCCATCAGCCGAGCAATGCGTTCGGCGCGATCCGCCTGTTCGCTTCGCCGGGAAGCGAGGGTCGAGACATGGCGCCGGTGCAGCAAGGTGGTTGAGTCGTACCAGGTAAAGCCGGCATCGACGACGCCGGGCGCGTCGCGGCGCAGGGCGTCGGTCAGCGGTTTGATCCGCTTTTTCGTGTAGCGCAGACCGATGCGCGCGGTTTCGGTCGGCCAGATGCCGTCGGCGATATAGCGTCCGATGCGCCAGGCGGCCCAGAGCGGATGGCGGTCGATTTTGTCGAACGGGATAATCAGCGCGTGCGGTCGCAACGCGCGATAGAGCGCGAGCCAGTCGCGCATGCCCGCGACGATCGTATCGTCGTCGCGTCCGAATGTTTCGATCCAGGAGGCAAGGGCATCGCGGATCGGGCGGACGGTGCAAATGGCGCGGGCGCCGCCGAGTTGCAGCAGGCTGACGGCGAACGGATCGTTGGCGTGGGTTTTGACGATGACGTGGTCGGTTCCGTCGGCGCGTCGCATGGCCGCGCGCAGGTCGTCTCCGGCTTCGTGATGTACGGTTCCGCGTCCGCATAACACTTCGCGGGCGATGTTATAGGAGAATGTCGAGCCGCTGCGCTGCATGCAGACGACGAGTACTATCATGGACTGTTACAGTACGTTGCTGGATTTTATCATTTGTTACTTTGTTCGTTTACTTCCCTCTCGGTCTATCCGAAGGGGTCCCGGTTGTCCAGCGCCGCGCCGTGAACACGCCCCCTGGACATCCCTGGGGACGTTTCCGTCGGCCCCGGATTGCTATAGAGACGTGCGCGGTATCGATCAGGACGGAAAAGGGAGGCAGCGCATGGCGCGTCAGTTGAAGGTCGCGGTCCAGATGGACCCGATGGAAACCATCAACATCGATGGCGATTCCAGCTTTGCCCTGATGCTCGAAGCGCAGGCCCGCGGCCATGCGCTGTGGCACTACGAGGTCAGGCACATGGCGCTGCGCGAGGGCACGCAAACCCCCGGCGGCAAGCGCGAGGAACGTCTGTTCGCCCGTGCCCGCCCCGTGACGGTGCAACGCAAGGCCGGCGATCATTTCACGTTCGGGGAGCAAACCTACCTCGACCTCGGGACGATGGACGTGGTGCTGATGCGCCAGGACCCGCCGTTCGACATGGCCTATATCACCGCGACGCACCTGCTGGAGCATATCCATCCCAAAACGCTGGTGGTGAACGATCCCGCGTCGGTGCGGAATGCGCCGGAAAAGCTGCTGGTCACCCATTTCCCCGACCTGATGCCGCCGACCATGATCACGTGGGACCTGGAGGCGATCCGCTCTTTCCGTGCGGAGTACAAGGACATCATCGTCAAGCCGCTGTTCGGCAACGGCGGGGCCGGCGTGTTCCGCATCAAGCCGGACGACGAGAACCTGGCGTCGTTGCTTGAAATGCACTTTGCCCGCTCACGCGAACCGCTGATGTTCCAGCGCTACGAACCGCGCGTGCGCCAGGGCGACAAGCGCATCATCCTGGTCGACGGCGTCGCGATGGGCGCGGTCAATCGCGTGCCCGCGGCGGGGGAAGCGCGTTCGAACATGCATGTCGGCGGTCGGCCGGAAAAGTCGCCGCTGACGCCGCGCGATCTGGAAATCTGCGCCGCGATCGGCCCGACCCTGCGCGATCAGGGCCTGATCTTCGTCGGCATCGACGTGATCGGCGATTACCTGACGGAAATCAACGTGACGTCCCCCACCGGCTTGCAGGAAGTCGCCCGCTTCGACGGCGTGCACCTGGAAAAGGCGATCTGGGACAGCATCGAGGCAAAGCGCGGCGCGTAGGCGCGTCTCGAACGAACAACGACACAGCAGCGGAGGCTCCATGAATCTGTTCAACCTGACCGGCAAGGTCGCGATCGTGACCGGCGGCAACGGCGGCATCGGGCTGGGTATGGCGGAAGGCATGGCCTCGCTGGGCGCGACCATCGTCATCGCGGGCCGCAATCGCGAGAAAGCCGAGACCGCGCTGGCGACGCTGCGCGGCATGGGCGTCAAGGCGGAGTTCGTGGCCGCCGACGTAACGCAGAAGGCGGAATGCCAGGCGCTGGTGGATCAGACGGAAGCGCTGTTCGGTCGCGTCGATATCCTGGTGAACAATGCGGGCACGTCGGTGCGCAAGATGCCGCAGGATATTACCGAAGAAGAATGGCACTACGTCCTGAACACGAACCTGACGAGCGCGTTTCTGTGCTCCCAGATCGCCTACCACGCGATGAAGAAGGTCGGCGGCGGGAAGATGATCAATATCGGCTCGATGATGTCGCTGTTCGGCGCGCCCTATGCGACGCCGTATGCGTCGAGCAAGGGCGGCATCGTGCAGATGACCCGCGCGATGGCGACGGCCTGGGCAAAGGACAACATCCAGGTCAACGCCGTGCTCCCCGGATGGATCGATACCGATCTGACGAAGCGTGCTCGGCAGCAAGTGGACGGTTTGCAGGACAGCGTGCAGAAGCGCACGCCCGAAGGCCGTTGGGGCGTGCCGCGCGACATGTCCGGGGTGGCCGCGTTCCTGGCATCGTCGGCGTCGGATTTCGTCACGGGCACCGCCATCCCGGTGGATGGCGGCTTCTCCATCGCGATGTAACCGGCGGTCAGCGCTTAAAGGCGGCGGCTTCCCGCGTCAGCTTGCGGAGCGACCATTGGTCGGCTCCGGGGTTGCCGCGGACCTCGTCCAGACGCCACTCCTCGCCTTCCAGAATGAAGTCGTACAGCACCTGATCCATGCGGGCTTTCGGGTTGGGCTCGACGCGGAAAATGGCTCGAACGGTGATTTTCGTGGCCGCCTCGCTCGCGACCGTCACGCGCAGACCGTTCACGCTGGGGTCCTGAGAGCTGGACATGATGTCGAAGTCCAGCCAGCCCGATTCCCCCGGCCGATTGCCGGCGTCGGCGGCGGCCCAGGCGCGCAGCAGGGCTTTGGAGAACGTGCGGTTGCGCACCGCCGGCTGCAGGAACATCGATTGCCACTCGCCCTTTTTCGCGGCGGAAAGCTGATACAGTTCCTCGATGATTTCCTTGGGCGCTTCCCCCGCCCAGGCGGCGCGCGACGTCGCCGTCAGCCCCAGCATGATGCCGAGACCGGTCAGAAAATGTCTGCGTTGCACGATGTCCTAACCCATCTTATTCATCGTGATTTTGGGCGAGCGATGATCTGACCTGCGGACGCGGTATCTCGGCGCGCAATTTCATCGCCAATACGGCTCGTATCTGTTGGGCGTGAGGGGTGTCGGTGTCAGGTGTGTTCGAGGCACATTGCCT
>CANJLW010000067.1 GCA_947475245.1 Acetobacteraceae bacterium
ACCTTGTATGTGCTGGACGTGCGCGATCCGTCGGAATACCGCGCGGGACATCGTCCCGGCAGTAAAAACGCGCCGGGCGGGCAGTTGGTGCAGGCGACGGATACCTGGATCGCGGTGCGCAACGCGCGCATCGCTTTGGTGGACGATACCGGCGTTCGCGCCCGGATGGCCGCGGCCTGGTTACGGCAGATGGGCCACAAAGAGGTCTATGTCGTCGACGGCGGCCTGAACGGCGGCTCGATGGAGGACGTCGTGGTGCCTGAATTGGCCGCCCCGGTGGACACGATCGAAGCGGGCGCGCTGGCGGATATGCTGGGGCAGGCCGGCGTGCTGGTCATCGACCTCGCGCGCAGCATCGATTTCCGCGACGGGCATATCCCCGGTTCGGCCTGGGCGGTGCGCTCCCGCTTCGCCATGCTGGCGGATCGTCTGGCGGCGGCCGGACAGGTCGTGCTGACCTCCCCCGACGGTCAGGCCGCGCGTCTGGCGGTGGCGGAGGCCAAGGCGCTGACCAAGGGCACTGTTTCCGTCCTGGCGGGCGGCACCGACGGCTGGAAAGCCGCGGGACGGCCGATGGAGAAGAACCGGCTGATCCCGTCCGACGACGCCTGCATCGACTTCTATTTGCGGGCCTATGACCGCAATTCCGGAGTGGAGGAAGCGATGAAGGCCTATTTGTCGTGGGAAATCGACCTCGTCCACGAAATCGTCCGCGACGGCACCGTGGCATTCGGCGTTGCCGCTCGCCATTGACCATGGCCTGATCGGCGGATTGCGGCGGGCGGCGGGCGGTGTGCTTGACGCCCTGCTGCCGCCGCTGTGCGTGACCTGCGACGCCCCCGTCGGCCGGCCCGGGGAGTTCTGTGCCGCGTGCTTCGGGCAGGTCACTTTCATCTCGCGCCCATTCTGCGAGCGCTGCGGCATCGCTTTTTCGTCCGCCGATCGGGCCGGTCCCTTCGGCGCGTGTTCGGCGTGTCGCCTGCATCCGCCGCGGTTCGGGCGCGGCCGAGCGGCGTTGGAATACGACGCCTTCGGGCGCGCGCTGATCCTGCCGTTGAAGCACGCGGATCGCACGGAACTGGTGGGCGCGCTGGCGCCGATCATGGCGCGGGCGGGGCGGGATGTGCTGACGACGGCGGATGTGCTGGTACCGGTGCCGCTGCACCGGTGGCGGCTGCTGACCCGGCGCTATAATCAGGCGGCGCTGTTGGCCTCCGCCGTCGGTCGGATCGCGGGGGTTCCGACCGCGCCGGACGGCTTGCAGCGCATCCGCCCGACCGAGTCGCTGGGACACGCGACGGCGGCGGAACGACACGCGACCGTCGCGGGGGCGTTCGTCGTACCGCGCTCGCGCTGCGAAGCGATCGCCGGCAGGCGGGTTGTGCTGGTCGACGATGTCATGACGTCGGGCGCGACTGCCTCTGCCTGTGCCGCCGCGTTATTCGACGCGGGCGCGCATACGGTCGATGTTTTGGTGGCCGCGCGGGTGCCGATCGACGATCGGATGTAATCCAGGGTTGAAAATCCCTGTCGTCGTGTCGCTTGTAACGCAGATTTCACATTGGTTCATCGTTGCGCTATCGTGCCTTGCGCTTGAGTCGGCGTGTGTTCGGAGGCGGCGACCGTGAACCACATCAACGCAATGAATCTGGGCGTTTTCACCAGCGGAACAGAGAAGCCGACGCGCGGCGGGAAGCCGGCGAAAAAGACCCTGATCGTGACGGGCGTGGCGCGCTCGGGAACCAGCCTGATCGCGTCCATGCTGAAGGAAGCCGGCATCTACATGGGGGAGTTCCTGCACGAAGTCGTGGAGGAAGACGCGCAAGTCCTGGAAATGCTCCGCTCCGGTCAGAAGAACAACCTGAAGGCGCTGATCGCGGATCGCAACGCCCATCACGACCGCTGGGGCTTCAAGGTGCCGAACCTGCATGCGTATCTGGATCATCGGGATCTGAAGAAGTTCCGCAATCCGCATCTGATCGTGATTTATCGCGACCCGGTGGCGGTCGCGCAGCGCAATGTGCTGTCGGAACATCTGGAACAGTTCGATGCGCTGATCGCGGCGTCGAACGCCATGCACGCGATGGCGCGTTTCGCGAAGATGGCGGACTGTCCGGCGCTGCTGTTGAGCTACGAAAAGGCGCTGGCGTTTCCGAATGTGCTGATCGACAGCCTGATCGCGTTTTGCGATCTGCGGTTGGATCAGAATGCGCGCAACCTTCTGTATCTGCGGGTTCAACCCAATCGCGCCGAATACCTCGCCGCCGCGCGTCGTCATTTCCGCGGCAAGATAGACGGATTGGTCGACGGGCAGTTGTTCGGCTGGTGCAATCAGGACGGGCGGATGGAGCCGGTGCGGGTGGATATTCTGGCGAATGGCCGGTTGATCGAATCGGTGCGCGCCGATCTGTTCCGCGACGATCTGGCCGCGATCGGGGTCGGCAACGGGTGCCACGGATTCGCGGTCGATATCGCCCGCTACGGGTTGACCGGCGGGACGGAAATCCGTGCCCGGGTTTCCGGACGGACCATCGAATTGGAAAACAGCGGCATGACGCTGGGCGCGATGCCCGTGCGCATCACGGCGTAGCCGCGTCCCCCGACAAATGTCGGAGGACGCGGAGTCGGTCAGAGGTTGATCTTCAGACGGCCGCCGATTTCGCCGACGATGCCGCGGCGGAAGGCCAGCACGCAGACGATGAAGATGACGCCCTGCGTCACCGTCACCCAGGCGCCGAACTGGGCCAGGTAGTTTTCCATGGTCACGATCACCAGCGCGCCCATGGCCGGGCCGAACACGGTGCCGAGACCGCCCAGCAGGGTGGTCAGCACGACTTCGCCGGACGTGGCGTAGTGCACGTCGGTCAGCGTCGCGATGCCGAAGACCAGCGCCTTGGTGCCGCCGGCGACACCGGCGAGCATCGACGACAGGACAAAGGCGATCAGCTTGTAGTCGTCGGTGCGATAGCCGAGGGAGGTCGCGCGCGGCTCGTTCTCGCGGATGCCCTTAAGCACCTGTCCGAAGGGGGAGTGGATGATGCGGTGGATCAGCAGGAACCCGCCCAGGAACACGGAAGCGACCAGGCAATACATCGTCATGTCGTTGGACAGGTCGATGAAGCCGAAGAGCTTGCCGCGCGGCACTTGCTGGATGCCGTCTTCGCCGCCGGTGAACGGGGCTTCGAGGCAGAAGAAGTAAACCATCTGCGCCAGGGCCAGCGTGATCATGGCGAAGTAGATGCCGGAGCGGCGGATCGCCAGATAGCCCAGGCACAGCCCCAGGAACGCGCCGGTGGCGCCGCCCAGGACGATCGCGATGGAGGCATCGACATGCCAGAACTTGATCGTCCAGGCCGCGACGTAGCTGCCCATGCCGAAGAAGGCGGCGTGACCGAAGGACAACAGGCCGACATAGCCGATCATCAGGTTAAAGGCGCAGGCGAACAGCGCGATGCACAGCACCCGCATCAGGAAGACCGGATACAGGATGAACGGGCAGACGACGATCAGGGCGACCATCACGAGAAAGGCGATGGTCTGGGCGCGAGAGAAACCGAACATATCAGGCGGCCTTTCCGAACAGCCCGCGCGGCCGCGTTAGCAGGATAATCACCATCACGACGAAGACGACGGTCGCGGATGCCTGGGGGTAGAAGACTTTGGTCAGCCCCTCCACCACGCCGAGGGCGAAGCCGGTGACGATCGATCCCAAGATCGAGCCCATGCCGCCGATGACGACGACGGCGAACACGGTGTTGATGAAGTTGGTGCCCATGTTCGGGTTCACCGAATAGATCGGCGCGGCCAGCACGCCCGCGAAGGCCGCCAGCGCGATGCCGCCGCCGTAGGTCAGGGTGATCAGGCGCGGCACGTTGACGCCGAAGGCCTGCACCAGCGGGGCGTTTTCCGTGGCGGCGCGCAGGGTTGCGCCCAGGGACGTCTTCTCGATGATCGCCCAGGTGGCGAAGCAGACGACGGCGGCGCACAGGACGACCCAGCCGCGATAGTTCGGCATGAACATGAAGCCGAGATCGGTGGCGCCGGTCAGCACCTGCGGAATGCGATACGGCAGGCCGGAGCTGCCATAGGCGTTGCGGAACAGGCCTTCGATCACCAGCGCGAGACCGAAGGTCAGCAGCAGGCCGTAGAGGTGATCGAGCTTGTACAGGCGGCTGATCAGCGTCTTTTCCAGCACGATGCCGAACGCGCCGATGATCAGCGGTGCCAGGATCAGGGCGGGGAAGTAGCCGATGCCGAGGTAGTTCAGCAGCATCCACGAGCAGAATGCCCCCATCATGAACAGCGCCCCGTGGGCGAAGTTGATGATGTTGAGCATGCCGAAGATGACGGCGAGGCCGAGCGACAGCATCGCGTAGAACGCGCCGTTGATCAGGCCGAGGAGAAGCTGGCCGAAGAGCAGTGGGCCGGGTATGCCGAAGATCATAATCATGTTTGCGGTGCCGGCCTCGCCGTTTCCTCTGTCGGTTTCACTTTACGGTGGGTTTGGTCAGGACTTGACCAGGGGGCATGCGCCTTGGTCCATCGGGCGGAAGGCCTGATCGGCGGGCGTGGAGGCGAGGGGCTTGTAGTAATCCCACGCGCCTTTGCTTTCCGACGGCTTCTTCACTTCCCACAGGTAGGACGGGTGGATTTTACGCCCGTCCGGACGGATGGACCCGGCGCCGAAGCAGTCGTCCTGCGTCGGCATTTTCTTCAACTGCGCGATGGTCGCGGCACCGTCGGCCTTGGCGGCGGCGACGCCCATCTCCGCGACGCCCTTAAGATAATGGAGCGTGCTGGCATAGACGCCGGCCTGGACCATCGTGGGGCGCGCGCCGCCCATTTTGGGGGCGATGCGGTTGGCGAAGGCGCGGGTCCGGTCGTTGTGATCCCAATAAAAGCTGTCGGTGAGCACGATGCCTTGGGCGACGTCGAGGCCGAGGGAGTGGATATCGGTCAGGAACAGCAGCAGCCCCGCGAGGCGCATTTTGATGCCGAATTCCTTGGCCTGCTTGATCGTGTTGATCGTATCCGTGCCGGCGTTGGACAGGCCGAGGACTTTCGCGCCGCTGGCCTGGGCCTGGATGAGGAAGGAGGAGAAATCGGTGGTGCCCGGGAACGGGTAGGGCGAGTTTCCAAGGACCTTGCCACCGGCGGAGGTCACGAAGTCCGACGTGTCCCGCGTCAGCGCCTTGCCGAAGGCATAGTCGGCGGTGATGAAGTACCAGCTGTCGCCGCCGGAACGCACCATCGCGCCGCCGGTCGATTTGGCCAGCATATAGGTGTCGTAGGCCCAATGGATCGTATTGGCGTTGCACTGCGACGACGTCAGGTCCGACGTGGCGGCCCCTGAGTTGATGTAGGCTTTGTTCTTTTCCTTGGCGACGCCGGCCACGGCCAAAGCGACGCCGGAGTTCGCGACTTCGACAACCAGGTCGACGCCGTCGCGGTCGAACCATTGGCGCACGATGCCGGCGCCGATATCGGGCTTGTTCAGATGATCGGCGCCGACGACGTCGACCTTGATGCCCTTGGCGGCGATGCCGGATTCCTCGATGGCCTGATGCACGGCGGCGATCGCGCCGGGACCGGCGAGGTCCTTGTACGGGCCCGACATATCGGTCAGGCAGCCGATCCTGATTGTCTGTTGGGCTTGCGCCCGCGCGCCCGCGACCGGCAGCGTGCCCGCGGCGGCGGCCGAGGCGAGCAGAGTACGACGAGAAATACGCATGACGAAAACTCCGTTACTGGCTGACCGGGTGGCGGATCAGACGCCCAGATAGTCGTGCAGTTTACCCATGTTCGCTTCGAGTTCCCGGTTCGGGATCATGTCGACCACCTTGCCGTGTTCCATCACGTAGTGGCGGTCGGCCACGGTCGCGGCGAAACGGAAATTCTGTTCGACCAGCAGCACGGTGAAGCCGCGCTTTTTGATCTCGCGGATGGTGCGGCCGATCTGCTGCACGATGACCGGGGCGAGGCCTTCGGTCGGTTCGTCGAGCAGGAGCATCTTCGCGCCGGTGCGCAGGATGCGGCCGATGGCGAGCATCTGCTGTTCGCCGCCCGACAGGCGCGTGCCGTGCGCGGTGCGGGCGCGTTCCTTCAGGTTGGGGAACATCGCGTAGATTTCGTCGACGGTCAGCCCGCCGGGGGCGACGATCGGCGGCAGCATCAGGTTTTCGGTGACCGAGAGGGAGCCGAAGATGCCGCGTTCTTCCGGGCAGAAGGCGATGCCGGCGCGGGCGATCTGGTTCGGCATCTTGTCCGCGAGTTCCTGGCCGCGGAACTTCACGCTGCCTTCGCGGCGGCCGACCAGGCCCATGATCGACTTCATGGTGGTCGTCTTGCCGGCGCCGTTACGGCCCAGCAGGGTGACGACCTCGCCTTCTTGCACATTGAAATCCACGCCGTGCAGGATGTGGCTTTCGCCGTACCAGGCGTTCAGGCCCTTGATCTCAAGCATCGGCGCTTCCCAGATAGGCGGCGATGACCTCGGGGTTTTTCGAGACGGTGGCATAATCGCCTTCCGCCAGGACGCGCCCGCGGGTCAGAACGGTGATGGTGTCGCAAAGCCCTTCGACCACCGACAGGTTATGTTCGACCATCAGGATCGTCCGCCCCTTGCGGATGCGGGCGATCAACTGAACGATGCGGTCGACGTCGCTGTGCGCCATGCCGGCGGTCGGTTCGTCGAGCAGCATCATTTCCGGATCGAGCGCGAGCGTCGTCGCGATTTCCAGCGCGCGCTTGCGGCCATACGACAGATTCGTAACGATCGTCGTCTCGAACTCTTCCAACCCGACGTCGACCAGTAATTGCCGAGCGCGATCGTCGTAGACGCGAAGGGTTTCTTCGGAGCGCCAGAAGTCGAAGCTTGCGCCGCGGGCGCGTTGCAGCGCGAGGCGGACGTTTTCCAGCGCGGTCAGATGCGGGAAGACGGCGGAGATCTGAAAGCTGCGCACCAGTCCCAGGCGCGCCACCATCGCGGGTTTCATGCCCGTGATGTCGCGGCCCTTGAACATGATCTTGCCGCGGGTGGGCGGCATGAACGCGGTCAGCAGATTGAAGCACGTCGTCTTGCCGGCGCCGTTCGGGCCGATCAGCGCGTGGATGGTGCCCTGCCGTACGCGCAAAGCGACGCTGTCGACGGCGATGAAGCCGCTGAACTCGCGCGTCAGCCCGTCGGTCTCCAGGATGGTGTCTGTCACCCCTGGTAGTCTCCCAATGTTGAATTTGTTGTCTGTGCGACCGGCGTGTTGCATATCGCCGAGTGTCGCGCAAGCAGCTTTGGCAATATACTGCAAATTGGCAACAAACATTCGCCGGCGCGGACGCCCGACGAGCGTGTTGTTTTTTCCGCCGCTGGACGAGACATATACGCGTTACAATATACCGACATCACGACAGGGATATCGCTGTTGGTGCAATACGGGCGCGCCGCGCCCAAATGGTGGCCGGAACAGCGGGAGACGGAGTGTGAGCGTGCGACGCCGATTGCCTCTACCCCTGATCGCGACCGCTCTGCTGGTCGGCTGCGCCACGGCGACAACGCCGGTTGCGCCGGCGGTCGAGGTCCCGGCGGCGTTTCGCGCCTCCGTCGGCGACACCGGGATGCCGCCCGCGGACGGCTGGTGGCGCGGATTCCGTTCGGCCGAACTCGATTCATTGATCGAGGCCGCGCGGGCCGGCAACTTCGACATCGCCGCGGCGATCGCGCGGATCAGGCAGGCCGACGCGCAGGTCCGCATCGCCGGGGCGGCGCTGCTGCCACATCTGGAAGCAACCTCGGGCGCAAGCTGGCAGCATACCGGGCTGAATACCGGCAGCGGCAGCACGCGGGCGCGGACGGGCGGTTCGAATGCCAGCGTGGACACACGGCAATATCGCTTCGGGCTGGATGCGTCGTACGAGATCGACTTCTGGGGCAAGAACCAGGCTTCCCGCGCCTCGGCCGTCTCGGCGGCGATGTTCAGCCGGTTCGACCGGCAGACCGTCGATCTGACGGTTACGGCGAATGTCGCGAGCACCTGGTTTTCCGCCCTGGCCTTCGCCGATCGCCTGGCCGTCGCGCGGCGGAACCTGGCGGACGCGGAACAGACGCTGGGCGTGATCAGGGGACGGTTCGCCGCCGGCACCGCCGGAGCACTGGAAGTCGCGCAGGAAGAAGCGCTGGTGGCGGCCGAACGCGCGACCATCCCGGCTTTGCGCAACCAGATGGAACAATACACGATCGGGCTCGGGCTGCTGACCGGACGCCCGCCGGAAGCGATCGACGCCCGCCCGGGCACGCTGAACGATCTGGCGCTGCCGCCGGTCGCCGCCGGTTTACCGTCCGCCCTGCTGCTCCGCCGTCCCGACATCGCGGCGTTGGAGGCGGAGTTGGCGTCGCGGTCGTTCGATATCGAGGCAGCACGGGCGGCGTTCTTCCCATCCGTGCAGTTGACGGGATCGGCGGGGTTTCAGGCTGCCGCGCTGAACGCGCTGCTGTCGCCGGGCGGGGCGCTGGCGTCGTTGGCCGCCGGGCTGACCGCGCCGCTGTTCGACGGCGGGGCGCTGCGCGGTCGGCTGGAACTGGCGCGCGGGCGATACGACGAGATTCTGGCGCTGTACCGCAAGGCGATCGTGCAGGCCTTCACCGACGTCGACAACGCGCTGACCGCGTGGCGCTTCACCACGGAACAGGAAGCGCTGCAGCAACTCGCGGTCGAAACCGCTCGGCGCGCGGCGACCATCGCGCGGGCGCAGATGGCGGCGGGCACGGTGGACATCACCACGGTGCTGAATACCGAAACCTCGCTGTTCAACGCCGAAGATACCCTGGCCCAGGTTCGGCTGGCCCGGTTTCAGGCTTTACTGGGCCTTTACAAGGCATTGGGCGGCGGCTGGACTCGGCCCGAAGGCCCGCTCGAAGCCGGGTTTCCCGGATTGCAACCCGGCGCGGTCGCGGGCGGCCTTGCTGTGCCGGTCGGCGTTAACGCGCGATGAAGGATAAGGCTCCGCCATGGACTCCCTGACCCGAGAGCCGATCAAGGTCCAGAAGCGCGGCTGGCTGGGCCGGCTGACGATGGCGGTGCTGTGCCTGGCGGTGCTGGGCGCGACGGTCTTCGCGATCTGGTTCTGGCCGGCCGGGTTGATGGGCGGCGCGGCGACGGCGACGCGGACGCGCCCCAGCTTTCCCATTCCGGTCCTGCAAGCCGTCGCGACGACGCGCGACGTGCCGATCTGGCTGGACGGGTTGGGGACGGTGCAGGCGTCGGCCAACGTCGTCATCAAGCCGATGGTCGACGGGCCGCTGATCGCGGTTCACTTCACCGAAGGTGCTTCGGTCAGAAAGGGAGACGTGCTGGCGCGGATCGACCCGCGCGCCTATCGCGCCGCGCTGGATAACGTCATCGCCAAAAAAGCCCAGAACGACGCCACCCTCGCCAATGCTCGCCTTGATCTGGCGCGTTATCAGAAACTGGTCGCCAGCAATTACACATCGGCACAGCAGGCCGACACGGCGCGCACCCTGGTGGCGCAACTGGAAGCCGTCGTGCGGCAGGATCAGGCGGCGATTGAAACCGCCCAGACCAACCTGGACTATACGACCATCGTCGCGCCGATCGACGGGCGGGTGGGCATGCGCATGATCGACACCGGCAATATCGTGCGCGCGTCGGACGCGACCGGACTGACGACGGTTGCCGCGTTGCAGCCGATCTCCGTCGTGTTCACCCTGGCCCAACAGGCGCTGCCGATGGTCGCCCGCGCGATGCGGGCGGGCACGCCGACGGTGTTGGCGCTCAGTCAGGGAGAAGGCAGCACAAGCAGCCGATTGCTCGATACCGGCACGCTGACCGTGCTGGACAACGCCGTGGATGCCGCCACCGGGACGATCCGTCTGAAGGCGAGTTTTCCCAACGCCGACAGCAAGCTTTGGCCCGGCGGCTTCGTCGCGGCGCGGTTGCAGGTCGATCTGGCGCGCGACGCGATCGTGGTGCCGCCGGCCGCCGTGCAACGCGGGCCCCGCGGCAGCTTCGTCTTCGTCATCGGCACGGAGAACATTGTATCGCGCCGAACCGTGGTGCTGGGGTTTGAGGACGAACTGGCCTCCATCGTGACCGACGGATTGAAAGCCGGGGAACGCGTGGTGGTCGACGGCGCGTCACGGTTGTCCGACGGGTCGAAGGTCGTGATCGCGCAGGACCCATCCGGGGCCACGCCGCCGGGGGCGAGGCCGGCCACCGCGCCGGGAACCGGTCGTCGTCCCGCTGCCGGCGGATAGCGTGAACATATCCGCCCCCTTCATCGCCCGACCGGTCGCGACCTGGCTGTTGGCGATCGCCGTCATCCTGGCGGGGGCGCTGGGGTATCGCGCCTTGCCGGTCTCCGCCTTGCCGGAAGTCGACTTCCCGACCATCCAGATCGTCACGCGCCTGCCGGGGGCCGGACCGCAAACGGTCGAAACGCTGATCACCGCGTCGCTTGAACGCCAGTTCGGGCAAATCCCCGGACTGGCGACCATGACGTCGATCAGTTCCGAAGGCGCGAGCCAGATCACGTTGCAGTTCAATCTGGGTCGGTCGATGGACGCCGCCGCGCAGGATGTGCAGGCGGCAATCAATGCCGCCGCCGGCACGCTGCCGTCGAACCTGCCGTATCCGCCGACCTACTCCAAGGTCAATCCGGCCGACGCGCCGATCCTGACGCTGGCGCTGACGTCGGAGTCTCTGCCGATGGACGCGATCAGCGACGCGGCGGATACGCTGTTGCAACCGAAACTGTCGGAGATCGACGGGGTCGGTCGCGTGACTGTCCAGGGCGGCATGCGTCCCGCCGTTCGCGTCAGGGTCGATCCCGCTCGTCTCGCATCCTATGGTCTGTCGATGGAAGACGTCCGTCTGGCCATCGTCGGCGCCAACGTCAACGGCGCCAAGGGCGGCTTCGACGGGTCGCGACAGGCATTCGCCCTGGCCGCGAACGATCAGTTGGTGGATGCGGCGGCGTATCGCACGCTGACGATCGCCTGGCGCAATGGCGCGCCCGTCAGGATGTCGGCGATCGGCACGGTGGTGCCGGGGGTGGAGAACGACCGCGTTTCCGCCCTGTACAACGGCACGCCGGCGGTGGTGCTGGATATTCAGCGCCAGCCCGGCGCGAATATCGTCCAGACCGTGCAGGCAATCCGCGACAGCCTGCCGCGCTTGCAGCGCACGATCCCGTCTGCCGTCACGCTGACGGTCGTGGCCGATCGCACCGAAACCATCCGCGCCTCGGTGGTCGACGTGCAGTTCACCCTGCTGCTGTCCGTCGGCCTGGTCGTGCTGGTGGTCTATCTGTTCCTGCATTCCGCCCGCGCGACCTTTATTCCCGCCGTGGCGCTGCCTTTGTCGCTGATCGGCACATTCGGCGTGATGCACGCGTTGGGCTTCGCGCTCGACAACCTGTCGCTGATGGCGCTGACCATCGCCACCGGCTTCGTGGTGGACGATGCCATCGTCATGATCGAAAACGTCGTGCGCTATCTGGAACGCGGCATGAAACCGTTGGAGGCGGCGTATCGCGGGGCCGCGCAGATCGGCTTCACCATCGTCTCGCTGACGGTATCGCTGATCGCGGTGTTCATCCCGCTGCTGTTCATGACCGGTGTCGTCGGACGGTTGTTCCGGGAATTCGCCGTCACGCTGTCGGTCTCGGTCATCATCTCCGCCGTCGTTTCGTTGACGCTGACGCCAATGATGTGCGGCCGTCTGCTGCGCCCGCTCCATCTGGAAACCCCGGGCTGGATCGCGCGTCAGTCGGAAGCCGCGTTCAGTCGCCTGTTGGATTGGTATCGCCATAGTCTGGATTGGACGCTGCGGCGTCAGCGGTTGGTTCTGCTCCTCAGCGTCGGCACGTTGTTCGGCACGGTCGGGTTGTATGTGATCGTGCCCAAGGGGTTTCTGCCGCAGCAGGATACCGGCGTTCTGATTGCGGTGACCGAGGCGGCGCAGAGTATCTCCATCCCTCGGCTGGTGGTGTTGCAGTCCGAAATCGCCGCGCGCGTGCAGGCCGATCCGGCGGTGGCGGGCGTGGTATCCTTCGTCGGTGTCGGCACGATCAACGCGACGCCGAATACCGGGCGGCTGACGATCGCGCTTAAGCCGCTCGACCAACGCGATCCCGCGCCTGTCGTCATGGCGCGTCTGGGGGCGGCGATCGCCGATGTCGCGGGAATCACGGCTTTCTTCCAACCGGTGCAGGACATCCAACTGGGCGCGCGCAGCAGCCGGACGCAGTTTCAGTACACGCTGCTGCACACCGATCAGGCGGAACTGGCGCAATGGGCGCCGCGTTTGCTGGGTCGGCTGCAAACCCTGCCGGAACTGCGCAACGTCGCGTCGGACCAGCAGAACGAAGGGTTTCGCACGTATATCGAAGTCGATCGCGCGGTGGCGATGCGCATGGGCGTTTCGATGCAGGCCGTGCAGGACACGCTGAACGATGCTTTCGGACAACGCCAGATTTCCACCATCTTCGGGCAGGCGAACCAGTATCGCGTCGTGCTGGAAGCCGATCCGTTGTGGCAGGCCGATCCGAACTCTCTGCGTCTGCTGCGCGTGCCGGGGGCGGGGGGCGCGCAGGTGCCGCTGTCGGCCTTCGCCACCATCCACCGAACCATCGCGCCGCTGGTGGTCACGCATCAGGATCAGTTCCCGTCGGTTACGCTCAGCTTCGACCTCGCGCACGGCTATTCGCTGGGACAGGCGGTGGAGGCGGTGGCGAAGGCCGGTCGCGACATCGCGATGCCGGAAACCATCACCGGAGGCTATTCCGGCGACGCGGCGGAATTCCAACGCTCGCTGGCCGCCGAACCCTGGCTGATCCTGGCGGCGCTGGTGGTGATCTACATCGTGCTGGGGGTGTTGTACGAAAGCTGGGTGCATCCGATCACGATCCTGTCGACCTTGCCGTCGGCCGGGATCGGCGCGCTGCTGGCGTTGCTGCTGACCGGGTTGGATCTGTCGCTGGTCGCGCTGGTCGGCATCGTCTTGCTGATGGGCATCGTGAAGAAGAACGCCATCATGATGGTCGATTTCGCCATAGAGGCAGAGCGCGACCACGGCGCGACTCCCGAGGCGGCGATCCGCGATGCCTGTCTGCTGCGGTTTCGTCCGATCATGATGACCACGATGGCCGCGCTGCTGGGCGCGCTGCCGCTGGCCATCGGGCACGGGTCGGGGTGGGAGCTGCGTTATCCGCTGGGCGTCACGATCATCGGCGGTCTGCTGCTGTCACAGTTCCTGACCCTGTACACCACGCCCGCGGTCTATCTGGCGTTCGAGCGGTTGCGCCTGCGTCGCGGCGAGCGTTCCGCCGACAGCGTCGCGCCGGACGCGGTCTGAGCGATGGGATTTTCCGATCCCTTCATCTCCCGCCCCGTCGCCACCATCCTGATGGCGATCGGTCTGCTGCTGTCGGGCATCGTCGCCTATCATTTCCTGCCGGTCGCGGCGCTGCCGAGCGTTGATATTCCGACGATTGTTGTGGTGGCGGGAAGGCCGGGGGCGGACCCGGAGACGATGGCGAATTCGATTACCGCGCCATTGGAACGCCGTCTGGGGGAAATCCCGGGGGTGACGGAGATCACGTCGACGTCGTCCACGGGGTTTGCATCCGTCGTGATCCAGTTCGACCTGGGGCGTGATATTAACGGCGCGGCGCACGATGTGCAGGCGGCGATCAACGCGGCGACCACCGATCTGCCCGCCGATCTGCCGATGCGGCCCTATTACCGCAAATTCAACCCCGCCGACGCGCCGATCATGACGATTGCCCTGTCGTCGGACATTCTGACGACCGCGCGGATTTACGATGTCGCCGACACGATCCTGGCGCAGCGTCTGGCGCAGGTCGAAGGCGTGGCGCAGGTGACGCTGAACGGGGCAGAGAAGCCCGCGGTACGCATCCGGCTCGATCCCGTGCGGCTGGCCGCGGCGGGGGTGTCGGCGCAGGATGTCTATACCGCCATACGCGGCGCGAACGTGCTGGGGCCGACGGGCGGCTTTCAAGGGGCCGAACAGGCCGAGACCATCGCGCTGAACGGGCAATTGTCGCAGGCGTCGGATTACGCGCCGCTGGTGATCAAGGCCGCCGAGGGCTCCGTCCTGCGATTGTCGGATGTCGCGACCGTGGTGAACGCGTCGGCCAATTCGCGACT
>CANJLW010000068.1 GCA_947475245.1 Acetobacteraceae bacterium
AGCGGATCGGGTTTGGCGTCCAGGGTCTCGTATCGGTGGCTCAGGTCGAAGAATCCGGGCTGGGTCATCGGCAATCCAATCGGGCGGGTCGGTGGCCCTATTGAATCGAAGGTCGGGCGCGGTCGCCAGGCGAATTTTTAGAGGTGCCCGTACCTCTTTCTCCATCACTACTCGACCGAGAAGCGCAGCAGCATCAATGGAGAGCTCTCCGGAAGGTGCCGACCGTTCTGACATAGTGCCTCGCCCTCCGAAGGCAAAGGTCGTACGTTCGAATCGTATCGGGTCCGCCAATTCCCTAATTACATCAATGCCTTTACCCTGGCTTTCCAGGATAACGCGGCCATGCCGGCTTGTCCGCGCCCGTAGCTGGCGGGGCTGTCAACCGGCGGGTCATCGCAAAGGCCGCGGCAAGGCAAAGCACCAGACCGGCCAACCAGCGTCCAACCGGGGTGGGGTCGATCTCTTCCGGCCGCCAGACCAGCACCAGGAACACGCCGGTCACGATGATCAGCGCCGACCAGGCCCGCAGCCCGCGAAACGCGGCCATGCCGCCCAGAACAGCGAACACGACATAAATCGCGATCGCCGCCGCGCGCACCAGGTTATAGGCATGCATGCCCAGGCTGAGCATAAGGTTGCGGAACGCAGCCTCGGCCAACAGCAGCGAGTCCAGACACGCGCTTACGAAGCGATCCGGGCCGATCGCATACAGCACGATCGCCAGAACAATGCCGCCTGCCCAGATCGAAAGGATGGTTTGTTGTCGCACGTTGTCGCCTTCCCGCGATTGCCCGGTGCTTTTACCCCTTTTGTCGGCTCGACGCGCGTACTGATGCTGGTGCAAGCTGCGCTGCGTCGCCGCGTGCTGAAACGCGGGGCCAAAGCCACGAGAAGAAGCGTCCGAAAAGCCTGTCTGGTCCTGTCCCTCCGTTAAAGGAAATACAATGCCGACCGACCTGCATTTTCTGACCATCTCCGAAGCCTCCAGCCTGATCCGACAACGCAAGCTGTCTCCGGTCGAGCTGACACAAGCCTTTTTGGACCGTATCGAGGCCATCGATCCCCGCCTGAACGCCTATTTGCTGGTGACGGCCGATCACGCGCTGGCACAGGCCCGGGCGGCGGAGGCCGAAATCGTCGCCGGCAATTATCGCGGCCCGATGCACGGCATCCCGTTCGCGCTCAAGGATATCTACTGCACCGCCGGCATACGCACGACGTGCCATTCGCGCACCCGCGCCGACTACGTGCCCGATTTCGACGCCAGCACGGTCAGCAGCCTGTATGCCGCCGGCGCGGTGTTGCTGGGCAAACTCTCGACGCACGAATTCGCCCATGGCGGGCCGTCGTTCGATCTGCCCTGGCCACCGGCGCGCAATCCCTGGAATCGGGAGCATTTTACCGGCGGGTCGTCGTCAGGCTCCGGCGCGTCGGTCGCGGCCGGGTTGGCGATGGGGTCCCTGGGGTCCGACACCGGCGGATCGATCCGCAATCCTTCCGCCTTGTGCGGGCTGGTGGGGCTGAAGCCGACCTATGGTCTGGTCAGCCGCAGCGGCGTCTACACCAACTCCTTCAGCTACGACCACGCCGGCCCGATGACATGGACGGTGCGCGATAACGCCATCATGTTGCAGGCGATCGCCGGACACGACGCCAAGGACCCGGCCAGCGCCAGCCGAGAAATCCCGGATTATCAGGCGGCCCTGGCGGGGGATATTCGCGGCATGCGGATCGGCGTGCTGCGCCATCTGTACGAAGACGACGTGCCGACCGTGCCCGCGCTGAAGGCGGCCATGGAACAGGCGTTCGACGTGCTGCGCGGCCTGGGCGCAACGTTGGAAGACGCGCGCATTCGCCCGGCGGTGGATTACCACGCGGTAAAAATCACCGGCGCGGAAAACGAACTCTATTCCGTTCACGAACCCGTTCTGCGCAAACGACTGGCCGATTTCGGCGAGGACTTCCTGAGCCGCGCTTTGGGTGCCTTGTTGATGAGCGGGGCGGATTACATGCAGGCGTCGCGGCAGCGGCGCGTGATGATCCAGGAAATGCAGCCGCTCTACGCCAAGTACGACGTCCTCATCACCACCGGCCCGGGCCCCGCTGCTCGGCTTGACGCGTGGCGGCCGATCAATTTCTGGCAACGCAATTCGGTCACGACGCCGTTCAACGTGACCGGCGGCCCGGCGCTGGTGCAGTGCATCGGCTTCACCGACGGCGGCTTGCCGATGGCCATGCAGATCGTCGGCCGACCGTTTGACGATGCCAAGGTGTTGCAGGTCGCGCACGCCTACGAAAACGCGACGCCCTGGCGGTCGCGCCGCCCGGTCATCGACCCCAACGAGCCGTTCTCCACCCTGCTGCCGCCGGTACCCGACCCAGAGAAAGCGACGATCGGTCAGGCGAGGCGGGACGAGATCGCCGCGATCTGCAAGCGTGCCGGACTGACGCTGAACGAGCGGCATTTCGAGCAACTCTGCGCATCCGCGCCCTATATCGAGGAAATGACCGGGCATCTGGGCCGCTCCTGGGCGTTCCACGATGAACCCAGCAGTGTCTTCATGCCGGGGCGGTGACGGTCAACTGTCTATCAGGATAGCCTGATCCAGGCCGATCCGGGGCGGCGCGTTCGGCAACAGCGCGTCGCCCGCGGTCGGCAGCACCTCCACAGTCAACGCATAATCGGCGCGCGCGGGCAGTTCGTTGCCGAAATGCAACTCGGCGCCCAACCCGGCGCACAGCGCGTTCCACGTGGGGTAAAGCCCCGCGCGGTTCACGACGTCGTGGACATCCGGCCTGGGGTGTTCGATGGCCGCGAGGCGCGCGACTCCGTCCAGGGTCACGCGAACGGCATAGGCATCGGCGGCAACCAGGCACCAGCCGTCGACCGTGACCGCCACCCCGTCGGCGGACGCGCGCGCGGTCAGGTTAATACGCCAGCAAGGCGCGGCGATACCGATTGCGGGACGCGGCGGCGGCATCGGATAGCGCGGGAACGGCGGCCGCATTGCCGCGTCCGGTTGGGTGGACAGCCACAGCACAAGCCAGGCGGAGCGGTCGACGGCCCCCAGCAGCGCGAAATATCGATGACCCGTGCTGTGCAACAGGCCGAGCGCGATGTGGCGAAAAACCGGGGACAGGTCGGCGTGGGAGAGGATGGCTTCGGCGGTCTGCAATCCGCCGGGATCGGGTTGCAGAGGAAATGCCCTGGCCGCCGCGAAGCCGGCTGCCAAAGCGAGATCGATCAGGTCCTCGTGCGTTCGCGCCATATCCGGGCGCAGCACCGCGGCGCGTTCTTGCGCCAGCAAGCGTAACGCCAGGGAATGATCGTCGGTCAGGTTGGGCGCGATGACGCGCAGACGCGCGAAGACATCGGCCATCGCCCGCATCAACGCGCGTCGGAATCTGCATCCGGGTTCCATCAACCGGTATTCGCCGTATCGATCCGCCGACGCGCGCAGTCGTCGCATCGTTTCGGCGGCATCGGTCGTCAGCAGCGACTGGCCGTATCCCACCCGCACATGGCCGTTCGTCAGCGGTTCCGCGGGGGCGTCGGAACCAAGGCGTGTCGCGGTCAGAACACCGTCGATCCAGGCGATTTCGCTTGCCTCGCCGACCGGGCGGTCAACCGGGGGCAATCGGGGAATGGCGGCGGCACGGATGGTTTCATAGGCCGTCACGCCTTGATCTCCACCGGCTGGGCACAGCGGATTCGATCGGGAGTCGGTACTGGGATGACGGCACCGTGGGACAACACGACGGCGACGCTCAGGTCGGCTTCGTCATCGATCATGGCGCGGGGGTCGAGAGGCAGGGTGGCGTTGATCCCGCAGCATATCGCGTTCCAGTGCGGGTATGCACCGGCGTGGTTCAGCGCGCGATGAACGTCCGGACGCGGATACCAGACCGCCGCTTCCGCCACGTGGCCACCGACGACGACGCGAAGCCACCGGATGTCCGTGGCCATCAGGCACCAGCCCTCGACGGTCAACGTCAAACCCGCCTCTGTCCGTTCGGCGACAAGGGTCAGGTGCGCCCTCCACCCCGCACCGCCGACGACGACAATATCGGGCAGGGTTACGGAAGGGGCCGGCGGTCTTCCGTCGCCCGCCTGGAACACACGGATGGCGGGGCCGGTCGCCTTGGTCGCCCACAGCAGGAAGGTTTGCGACGCATCCCGTCGGTCGAGCAGATCGAAGTAGCGCGGGCCGATCTCACGTACCATCGCCTCGATCCGTTCCGCGAAAGCAAGGGTCGTGCCGATTTCGCCGCACAGCCTGCGCGCGGTCCGCGCCCCGCCGGTGTCGGTCGACAACGGCAACGCCTCGGCCGTCGCGTAGCCGATGTCGAGGGCCATATCCTCAAAAGCTTCGGACAGAAATACGTGCTTGTCTTCGAGTTTGGCCAGGAAGCCCAGATCGTCCTGATGAAGAAGCGACTGGCGGGACGAGGAGATAAGGTTGAGCAAAAGCTGGCGATCGTCGGCGAAGGTCGGGTCTTCGGGATCGAAACAGGCCAGAACGTCGGCCAGGGTCTGGCCCAGCGCGCGGACGTGACGCTGGTTGGGTTCGCCGAAAAACGCCCGCCCGCCGGGTTTCAGCGCGCGGAAGATATCCGCCAGAAAGCCGCGGGCGTCCGGGATGTGATGCAGAGCCGATGCGCCGATGCAGGTATCGATGCTGACATCGCGCAGGCAGGCTTCGTGACTGCTGTACGTGGCGAAGGAGACACGGCGCGGAAAGGTCGCGATGTCGGCGGCGATGTGATCGCGGCAGGCGCGCAGCATGCCGACGGAAACATCCGTCAGCAGCAGGTCTCCGGTTTCGCCGCGCCGCACCATGGCGCGGGAGAACAACCCGGTCCCGCAGCCGATTTCCAGCACCGTCCCGAGCGAGGCGGGCCAGCGATCTCCGGCGGCACGACGAATCTGGTCGTATTGCGCGTCCGAGGAACCCGCGACGATGGCATGGCTTGCGTCGTAGTCTTCGACCGACAGCGCGGTATCGAATCGTCCCCGCACCAGATCGGCGATCCCATCGACGAACGGGATGGTCTCGCCGCAGCGATCGCAGGACAAGGACGATTCTGCCTCACGCAGCCGGCCGGCGCAGGCTGGACACTGAAACAGGCGTGTCAGCATGCCGACGGTCTTCCTGAAACGGATCAGCGGCCCTGGAAGTTCGGCTTGCGCTTTTCCTTATAGGCCTGGATGCCTTCTTTCAGGTCTTCGGACTGGCGGACGCTCGCGATGATCTGGCTGACCTCCACCATATGCTCGATCGGTCCCATCGGGGTTACCTGGGCAACCAGTCGTTTCAACGCGGCGATGACCAGCGGCGCGGATTCAAGCAGTTGTTCCGCCATGACCAATGCCTCGGCCTCGTGCTGGCCGTTCGGCACTACGCGGTTGGTGAACCCGACGTCGTAGGCCCGCTGCGCCGGGACCTTTGTGCCCAGCAGCATGATTTCCATGGCCAGCTTGTGCGGCATGCGGGACACGAGCGAGCTGATGCCGCCGGCGGTCGTGCCAAGCCGAGCCTCGGGGTAGTAGAAGATGGTGCTTTCGGTGGAAACCATGAGATCGCACATCATCGCCATGACGATGCCGCCGCCGATGACCCAGCCGGAGGTCGCGGCGATGATCGGCTTGTCCGTTTTGAACCCGACGGTGGGAATGGCGCGCCACAGTTCCGGCAGGTCGTTCACGTCGGCGCCGGCGCTGAATGCGCGGTCGCCCACGCCGCTCAGGATTGCCACGCGCTGCGCGGGATCGGCGTCGAATTCCTGAAATGCCTGCTGCATCTCGATCGCGACCGCCTTGTTGATCGCGTTCATGCGTTCCGGTCGATTGATGCGGATCATCGAAATGGCGCCGCGATGTTCGGTGGTGACCGCGTTCATGTCATTGCTCCGTCAAGGTTTCAGGCGATATCCGCTTCGTAGGCGGCCCAGGCGGTCGGGGCCTCTCGCAGCAGGATCTTCAGACCCGTCACGGCCTGCCCGCCAACGCCCAGCCGACCGTCGCGGCAGGCGGCGGCAAGCAACCCGTGAATATGGAACGCCATATATTCCGTGGTGGTGTTGATACCCTTCAACAACGGATTATCGTCCAGGTTGCTGTAGTCGACGGTGTCGAGCAGCTTGCGCAACTCTGTTTTCGCCAATCCGATATCGACCAACAACTGGTGCGCGTCGAGTTTCGCCGCGCGGAATTCCGCTTCCACCGCATAGGTCGCGCCATGCAGGCGTTGCGCGGGGCCGAATTCTTCGCCCTGGAAGCTATGGGCGATCATGATGTGATCGCAGACGGTCAGGCTGAACATTCACGCATCCTCATAAACGATGACATGGCATAGCCCGCCCAGAGCCAGGATACCGGGCATGGCGACCGGTAGGTCGGCGAAACGGGTCGGGCCTTCAAGTAACGCGTCATAGGCCGGATCGGCCAGCAGCGCGAGTGCCAGTCCCATCCTGTCGGCATAGCCGCGTCGTCCGCGCATGGCCGTCGCGACGGCCCCGACCTGAGAGGCGACAATGCGCAGGCGGCGGGCGTGGAATGCCTCTCCCAGTGGGACCGAAGGCGCGCGGTCGCCGAACCAACTGGCCTCGACGATCCGAGCCTCGAACGCGGCGCGGTCGAGCGCCAGGCGCAGCCCGGCCTCACTGGCCGAGGCATGCACGATCAGTTCCTGTTCCGCCGGGGCGGCGGCCGGTTCGGCGAAGACGCAGCCGAAACGCTGCGCCAGTTCGGCGCGCGACGGATCGATGTCGACCACCGTGACCGAGACGCCGGGGAAACGCGCCAGCAGAGAGGCGGTCAGTAAGCCGACCACGCCCGCGCCGACGACCATGATGCGCTCCCCGGCCAGAGGAGCCGCGTCCCAAACGATGTTCAGCGCGGTTTCCATGTTCGCGGCCATGACGGCGCGCGGGGTGGGGATCGCGTCGGGCACCGGGATGCACATCGCCTTGGGGGCCAGAAAGCGATCCTGATGCGGGTGCAGCACGAACACGCGCCGGTCGTCCTGGGTCAGCCCGACCGCGCAATAGCCGTACTTCACGGGAAACGGAAATGCGCCTTCCATCAACGGGCCGCGCATCGCTTCGTATTGGTTGGGTGGCACACGCCCGGCGAAAACCAAGGCTTCCGTCCCACGCGAAACGCCGCTGGCCAGGGCGCGAATCAACATTTGATCCGGGTTCGGCGTCGGCAACACTTCGTCCCGCAGCACGCCTGTCCCGGCCGCGACGGTCCAGAAGGCTCGCGCCGCGGTCATGGCCGGCGCAACGGAATATCGAACAGCATGTCCTGCCCGATGCAGTGGACGGTCCAGTCGAAACGCCGCCCCTCGCTCAGGGCAGCGATCGGCTGAATGGGAAAGGCCGGCACACCGCCGCCCATCAGCAGCGGCGCGACCGTGACATGCATCCGATCGAGCATGCCCGCCGCCAGGAAACGCGACACGGTGACGCCGCCGCCTTCGACAAACAGTCGTTTAAGACCGCGCGCGCCAAGCGCCGCGACGATGGCGGCGATGTCGAGACCGTTCGGCCCGCGCGGTACGCGCATCACCTCCGCCTGCCCCAGCCTGTCGCCGCCGACGCTGTCATCCGCGGCGATCACCAAAGTCGGCGGGCCATCAATGAATAATTTGTAATCCGCGGTCAGGCGCCGATCCGGGTCCAGGACCACGCGCACGGGGCTGGGGCCTTCGACCAGACGGGTCGTCAGCTGCGGGTTATCGGCCTTGACCGTGCCGGCACCGACGACGACCGCGTCGAACAGCGCGCGCAGGCGATGCGTGTGCCGGATATCCTCCGGCCCGCTGATCCAGTGCGATTCCCCCCCGGGCATGGCGATGAAACCGTCCAGCGATTGCGCCAGCCGCCCGAGGATCAGACTGCCGTCCACCGGACCAAGCAACGGGCCGAACAGCGCGACCCGCGCGTCGTCGGGCGATCGGCGCAGCAGCCGTCGCCATAGTTCCGGGGCTAGATCATCCATCGCGCGCCAGTAACACACTCGGCGCCCTTCGGGTAGCGGCGCGCCAGATCAACGCAGGGCCGGATCAGCGCAGGGCCGGCCAGGACGGCTCCGCCTGGATCCGCCCCATCGCGGAGTCCAGCAGATGCACCATCGCCGCCACGCCGATGACGGGGATCAGCAGATTGACCAGCGGCAAATAAGCCATCAGCGCGATGATCCCGCCGACGCCCAGCACCGCGGGGCGGACGCGACGATAGAGCGCGCGCGACGCCACCATGTCCATCCGACGCATCGCGACCGCGACGAACAGGCCTCGGCCAATGGCATAGGCCGCGATCAGCCAGCCCAGAATGAAGCCGATCCCCGGCAGGGTGATGACCAGGATCAGGCCCACCAGGTTCAACAACAGAATTTTCCCGGCCAGCACGACCCCGTCCCAGGCCTGCGCGGTCAGCGACGCGCCGTTGGGCGGCGGCAACCAGGGATACCAGCGCCGCTCCACCGCGTCGGCGATGCGGTCGAAGTAGAGCGTGCCGATGGCGGCGGCCAAAGGCAGGAACAGCCACATCGCCAGCAGCGAGGCGGCGATGGAGCCGAATATATCGGCGATCCACGCCAGAATGCCCTGAAGCTCCAACATACGGTGCACGACCCAGAGCGCGCCGACATGCAGCAACGCGAAGCAGATCAGCGACAGCAGCAGGCTGCGCGCCAGGACACCGAGAAAGACCGGATCGTCGAACTGGCTCACCGCCCGCCCGATCGGCGCAACAAGAAGGTTCATGGCGGGAGCATAGCGCTTTGGCGGGGATGGGAAACCTTGTAGCGTGGGGAAGGGAAACACCAAGGTGGGAAACGCCATGAAAATCGCTCGGGTCGAAGACCTGCACGCCGACGCCGGTTGGCGCACGTTTTCGTTTTTGAAGATCACCACGGATGACGGCCTGGTCGGCTGGTCGGAATACACCGAGGCCGACGGCTCCAAGGGCCTGACATCGGTCATTCACGGCATGGCGGAAGCGCTGATCGGCCAGGACCCGCGCCCGATCCAGTCCATCGCCAGCCTGCTGTACGTAAAACAGGTGCAAGCCCCGAACGGCGTCAACCAACGCGCCATCGCCGCGATCGAGAACGCGCTGCTGGACATCAAGGGCAAGGCGCTGGGCGTGCCGGTCTACGAACTGTTCGGCGGGCCGGTGCGGACGAAAATTCCGGTCTACTGGTCGCATTGCGGCACCTATCGGGTGCGCAATCACCAGATGGTCGGTTCTCCGCCATTGCGGAATTACGACGACATCGCGGCCCTGGGCGCGGAGGTAAAGGCCAAGGGCTACAAAGGCCTGAAGACCAATATCCTGCCGTACGAAAACGGCAAGCTGGTCAGCTTCGGCCCCGGGTTCGGCAGAACCCCGGGTTGGCCCGCCCTGAACGCCGATCGCGCCACCCTGCAGGCCGTGCGCGACACGCTGGGCGCCTTCCGCGCCGGCGCGGGCCCGGATATGGGGCTGCATCTGGATGTCAATTACCATTTCAAGACAGAAGGGTTCCTGCAGGTCGCCAAGGCCGTGGAGCCTTTTGATCTGACCTGGCTGGAAATCGACACCTGGGACCCGCAATCCCTGGCCCTGATCCGCGGCAAGGCCCCCTGCCCCATCGCATCCTGCGAATCGATCACCGGGCGACGAGCGTTCCGTCCGTTCCTGGACGCCTATGCGCAGGATGTCGCGATCATCGACGTGATCTGGAACGGCTTCCTGGAGTCGATCAAAATCGCGTCCATGGCCGAGGCGTACGAGGTCAACGTCGCGCCGCATAATTATTACGGACACCTGTGTTCAGCCGTCAGCGCGCATTTCTGCGCGGTCGTGCCGAATTTCCGGGTCATGGAGATCGACGTCGACAGCGTGTCGTGGCGCGACGAATTATTCGTCAACGCACCGGCGATCGAAAATGGCGAACTGGTGTTGCCGACAGGCCCCGGATGGGGTGTAGAGGTCAACGAAGCGGCGGTGCGGGCGCATCCGCCGAAATAAGCGCGGGGCCGGATCGGCCTGATTTGACGCTTGTTATTTACCTTATCTCATCTTATCGTTTAACTGGATAAGATGGGATAAGATCAATAAGCCATGGACCGCGGCAGCAACCCGTTCGCGCCAGGTGCCGGCAACCAGCCGCCCGAACTCACCGGACGCGACAACGTCCTCGAGGACGCGCGCGTCACGCTTGAGCGTCTGCAGCGCCGGCTCTCCGATCGCAGCCAAATCCTGATTGGATTACGCGGCGTGGGGAAAACCGTGTTGTTGAACAGAATCGACAAAATGGCCCGCGACAAGGGATATCATTCCGTCATCCTGGAAGCGCCTGAAAACAAGACCTTGGTGGAAATTCTCGCGCCCGAGCTACGGCGTCTGCTTCTGCAACTCGACATGATGGAAGGTGCCAAGGATATCGGCAAACGCGCCCTCGGCGCGCTTCGCTCTTTCGCCAGCGCCTTCAAAATCTCCATCGGCGACGTCGGCATTGGCGTGCATTCGGCACCCGGCGTCGCCGACAGTGGGGATTTATCCCGCGATCTCAGCGACATGTTGGTTCTGACGGGCGAAGCGGCGGTCGAGAAAAACTCGTTGATCGCGATTTTGATCGATGAAATGCAATATTTGACCGCGTCCGACCTTGGCTGCCTGATCGCAGCCCTCCACAGAGTGTCCCAGCGCAACCTGCCGGTGGTACTGTTCGGTGCCGGCCTGCCGCAGTTGGCCGGGACGATGGGAAACGCGAAATCCTATGCGGAGCGATTGTTCGTCTTCAACCAGATTGGTCCATTGAAGGGCGAGGACGCGATCAAAGCCCTGGAAGGCCCCGTCGAACGGGTCGGCGTAAAATTCGCGCCGGACGCGCTCTCCGAAATTGTCCGTGCGACCGAAGGCTACCCGTACTTCCTTCAGGAATGGGGCAAACACGCCTGGATCAAAGCCAAGGCGTCCCCGATTTCCAAAGAGGACGCGATCGCCGCCGGGCCGGAGGCCATCGAAGAACTCGATCGCAGCTTCTTCAGGGTCAGATTCGATCGACTGACGCCGTCCGAACGAGAATATCTACGGGCGATGGCGGAGCTGGGACCGCAACCCCACCGGTCCGGAGACATCGCTCAGACACTGAACCGCCCGGTCGAACAAGTCGCGCCCATTCGGGCGAAAGTGATCCTGAAAGGAATGGCCTATGCGCCCGCGCATGGCGACACCGGCTTCACTGTTCCGATGTTCGACGGGTATATGAAGCGAGCGATGCCGAACTTTGTCCCGAGGCCACCCCGGTCACGGAAGCAAAGCGCGCCTCGATGAACCATATCGGAAGTTCGTGTGCCGATCCGAGCATGCGCACCGCAACAGAGGCAATGACGTGACCGAGATTAAATTCGACATCCTGGGTATCGGCAATGCCATCGTCGACGTGGTGGCGCGCGCGGACGACGCGTTCCTGTCGCGCCACGACATGCGCAAGGGCGCGATGATGCTCGTCGACGCGGCCACGGCCGAACAAATCTATGCCGCGATGCCTCCCGGACAGGAAAGCAGCGGCGGATCGGCGGCGAACACCATCGCCGTCGCCGCCGCCCTGGGCGCGCGAGTCGCCTATCTCGGCAAGGTTGCCGACGATCAACTTGGCGGCGTGTTCGCGCACGACATGCGGGCCTCCGGCGCGCATTTCCCGTCCACCGCCCTGATCGGCGGCGCGCCCACCGCGCGCTGCCTGATCCTGGTCACGCCGGACGGGCAGCGGACCATGAACACCTTCCTGGGCGCTTGCGTCACCCTGTCGGAAGCCGATGTCGACGAAGCGCTGGTCGCGGCTTCGGCGGTGACCTACCTGGAAGGCTACCTGTTCGATCCGCCGGCCGCCCAGGCTGCCTTCCGCAAGGCCGCCGCCGCGGCGCACGCCGCCGGACGGCAGGTCGCGCTGTCACTGTCGGACGCCTTCTGCGTCGATCGGCATCGCGCCGCGTTCTGCGATCTGGTCGCCGGCCACGTCGACATCCTGTTCGCGAACGAGACCGAAATCACCAGCCTTTACGAAACCAACACCTGGGACGAAGCCGCCGAACGCGCGCGCGCCGATGTCGCCCTGGCGGTCCTTACTCGCGGAGAGGCCGGCAGCACGATCCTGCGCGGCGCTGAAACCGTGACCGTGGCGGCCCAGCCGACCAAGGTCGTGGACACCACCGGCGCCGGCGACGCCTATGCCGCCGGCTTCCTCGCAGCCCTGACCGCGGGTAAATCACTAGCGATCTGCGGCCGTTACGCCTCCATCGCCGCCGCCGAAATCATCGGCCACTACGGCGCTCGGCCTGAAGCGGACCTGACGACGCTGGTGGCGGCGGGGTAGCGGAACCCGCCGGCAACACCGCGATCCCGTCGCGCCGAATGACCTGCCGGAACGCTTCGCCCGTCGCGGCATAGTCCACGATATCGACGCGCCATGGCAGGTCGGACTCGGAGAACGCTTCTTGCATCGCGGCCTGTACGGCCAACGGCAAGGGTGCCGGCGCGATCACGGCGAGATCGAGGTCGGAGTATCGTCTCGCGGTCCCCTTGACGCGCGAACCGAAGGCCCAGACCGCATGCAAGGGAACGTACCGCAGCAGGATGTCGCGCACGATCGCCCAATGCTCCGGCTGAATATCGATCGACGGTGTGTCAGGCATCGCGCGCATCCAACGCGGCCAGCAAATGCCGAGCATGGAGGATGAAGGCGGTGGTTTGGGCGAAGACCTGGGCGGCTTTGGCGTGATCGTAGGTATGAGCGGTCAGATTGCGCAGCGCGCGATAGCCGAACCAGGCCTCCACATCCGAAATCAATCCCGCCTCACCGGCCGCGCGCAGAACATCGCGGAAATTGGCCGCGTCGAACCGGCCGGGTGTCAATGAGTCCATTTCCAGTCTGCGCCGGATCATTTTGACGCTGACCTCGTAGACAAACTCGAAGTTCTGAATGACGCCCGCGATCAGGGTGTTGCGGACCTTGGACGACTGGGCCGAAAACCAGGCCCGGTCGTTCACGACTTCAAGCCCGTCGGCCAGCGAGGCCAGCGAGTCGCGCAGCGCGGTCAGATCGAGGCGGTCGTCATCCATGGGCACCCGTTTAGCAGATCGTCCATTTCAAGGCACGAACCGCGTGTAGGAGGGAGGGGGGCTATAGTTCCAGGAAGTGGGTCAGTTTGGACGTCACACCCCGATCCAAATCGGGGAAATCCGAGCCGCTTGGCCAAAACGGTCGCCGGTTTCGACCCATTGCGGACATTCGATGCCCGAGGTTGCCTGGGGCCGGCCTGGGTACAACGGCAGAGGTGGGGTCCACATGTCCCAGAGGTTCATCTATCAAGATTTCTGTCCGAGCAAACCACGGGAGGGAATAGCGCGTTACATCAGAAAATTTGCGCGCTCGATGTGTGACAACCGTCCGCTGTCACACATAAACTAGCCCACCTTATTCATCGCATGCCAGGGATTCGTTGGCGGGCGTAGCGTAATCGTCTGATTTGATGCAGAGATTTGGGTGTCGAGACCAACATCTGCCGAATCGGACGGTGCCACACCCGCCATGGTCGAAAATACTCCACTGCCG
>CANJLW010000069.1 GCA_947475245.1 Acetobacteraceae bacterium
GGTTCGTTGTCCTGCCCAAACGCTGGATCGTTGAGCGCACGATTGGTTGGTTGAACCGCTGCCGGCGGTTGGCGAAGGATTGGGAATGCCTGAATCGGAACGGGCTCGCATTTCTGCGCTGGGCGTCCGTGCGGGTGATGGTCAGAAGACTTTGTCAAAAGGTTAAATGATCCCGGACGGACTCTGAGGCCGAGGTCTCTGCCCCGCGTGTTGATAGCGATCGAGTTCATTTTTTCGAACAACAAGGCCATCGCGGTGACGCGCACCACCAAATCGTCAACCTCTTCTTTTAAGAAATAACTTACAGTCTCGACCCGAATATTATGTCCCCAAGGTTGTATTTGATCGCCAAACTTGGCTAGTCCACGGCTGAGTTTGTCCGCTTCGGACCCAGTTAGGATGAAGATTGGTGTTCCAGGGTGCAGTTCACGGGCCGTGTGGAAAAAATCTTGGCCATGCTCGGGATCTGGGACATCGGTTGCGGGACTCGGGGGTATCGACAGGTCGAGCACGATAAGATCGATGAGATCGTCCTCCAGTATGCCGATCGCGCTCTCTTTGTCGCGGACCGTAACAACCTCTAGGACGTACGGAATCTCAAGCAACACCGATGTCAAATCACCAGCGAAGCCAGCATTGTCTTCAACGAACAGAATTTTCATCGCTGCCAAACCACCTCAACTCAACACGTGCACCACCTTCTATCGCGTTGGCAGGATAGACGTCCCCTTCAAGAGCCTGCATCGCCTGCCGCGATGTCGCCAGCCCGAAACCAACATGGTCATTCTTTGTACTCTTGCCGAACTCAACCATGGTCGATGGTTCATGATCGAAGCCTAGACCGCTATCGAGTACTGAGACCCAATATTCGTGCCCGGCCCTCCCCCAATTTAGAGTCACTGTTCGATCCGCATCGTCTGACAGGGAGTTCACCGACTCAACTGCGTTCTTGATGATGTTGGTCAAAGCCAGCTTCAGTAGGTTAGGATCGATCTCGACGAAAAATGGAGAGGGCCCCGCAAATCGGAAGATATCACGTTCATCGATAAATATTCCGCACGCGTCGCGGCACTCCCGGGCCAGATCACATTCTGCGAAGTCCACCTTGCCCGCTGCCGCCTTAAGATTTCGGATCCCGCTGAGAAGGCCTGCCAGTGAGTTGACCAACGTCTCGGTCCGACTGCCCACGTAATTGGGTATGTCGCGTGGCGCGATCAGTTTGAGTGACGCGACTATGTGCGCGAGCTCGTGAACGATCGTGCCCGAGACCTCTTCAATCGCGCTAGCGCGCAACTCGGACATCAAGCGCGCCGGAGGATCTGCATAGACCGGCCCTGCGGCATCGGCCGTCTCCTTTGCTGGACCTGCGCGGTGCAGCGACCGCACTAATGCGCGTTTGATCCAGGGAACGCTCTCCTTGTGAAGTGCATTACGAAGCCGCGGACGATCTCCACTGGTGGCGTTCATCGCAAAGAATCGCGCAGCGCCCAGTCGAACGTCCGAGTCTGTCGAGGACAGATGCCCTAATGCTTCTTCGCGGGTCATTCAGAGTTCGTGCTCATTATAGAATTTTGCACGGTTGGCGAAAGCCTCGCGCCCGCCTTCCATGACGTTCGTTATCGCGCCAACTGCCCTGGGGTTGGTTAACGTCTCACAAACCTGCACGAAACCATTGCGGCCATCCGAGGTCATTACAACAACAAGCTCAGCTTCGCCGAGCACGGGAATATTGGCGTTATGAGTCGAGATGATTAATTGGCCATGTGCCTTGTGGCTTCGGATGGCCTTGATGATCGTTGACGCGATGTACGCATTGTCGAGATGGTCTTCTGGCTGGTCGATTATCAGGGTTCGGCTGGTGTGCTGCAGAATAATCGAGAGTATCACCGTGCAGCGCTGCCTTGCGGACAGATGCTCGACGTCCTTGTAGTCGACCCCATCCAACAACGACATTCGGACATTGTCTTCAATGCTTACGGTGACGATGTCTGCTGCGCCCTTCTCGCGCAAATGGGCTAACAGCCGGGCGGCCCGATCCTTGGGAATGCCCGAGATGTCTGCGAGGGCGACGAAGTCGTTGCTGTCAAGGAGTCGTACAAGCTCATACGGGCTGATGCTCTGGGTAATGGCCGTCACAAGGTCGGCGTACCTCATGCCACTGCCACGGAGCGCTTCCGTCAGGGCTTTGTTGTAATCGGCGTACTGGCCATACCGCTCGACCAACACCTTGATCTGCGGCCCCAAGGCCTTGGTCAGGGCGCCGGCCACCTTTGACCGCCGGTCGAACCGCTCAAGTCGTGTCGCGTCCAGAGACTTGATGCGTTCGTCCCGTCGAGCCCTCAGTTGAAGGATCCGTTGATCCCGATCTGCAACAAGCTTGCGCTTTGAGATCAATTGCGCGACCTCGGTTTTGAGCTGCGAAAGCTGGCGGGAAACGACACCGGCACCAGAGACTGATTGCTCGACGTCCGCCCGCAGGGCGCGCGATTGCGCCTCGGTGGCCATTCTGCTGGTGGCAAGCTTTTCTTTCCCCGCGGAGGCTTCGCTGTTTAACGAGGCGAATCCGCCTGCGAGCTCTTCAGCCTGTGACACTAACTTTAGGTACCGTTCGCGTAATCCCGCCAGCGGGTCGATGCCATCTAATTCGTCCCAGGCCTCCGGCCCGAAATCATCCGCTATCGTGCCTTCGAGATTTTCTGCCCATTTCTGGGCGGCGTCTCCAAAGCGCCCCAGCACCTCCTCGCGGACAGCCGCGTTGGTGATGACCGCGGTGGCCTCGGCGAGGGTCCTCTGCTTTTCCACCAAGTCTGAGGAAGCAGCTCGGTGCTTGGCCTCTTCTGCCTCCAGGTTTTCGATGCGCAGATTCAGGGCCGCCAAGCCCTCCAAACCGACCGCGAGGTTTCGGCGTTCTTCCTCGATCGCTCCGATTTCCTTGAAGATTGAGCGGATTCCGGAGATAGCGGCGGCCTCGTCGGACGCGAGCGTGGAACGCTTGGGTACAAACGCATCAATGAGGCGCAATCGGCCGCCTTCGCTAAGGCCAAGATTCTCGATCTCGGTTTGTGAAAAAATCAGTGGCTTCTCGTAGGCGGCATTAGCCTGGGGTGCCGCCTCACCGGAGGCACGGCTGACCGTCACGCTGGCAAAAATGTCTTGGAGTTGAACCGTTACCTCCCCATCATAGAGCACCGCAGAGGCATGTTCGGCCGAGCGCTGTCCCGCCTCGGCGGTATGATTGCTGGCGCCCAAGGCAAAGCGGATTAATTCGATGACCGAGGTCTTTCCGGTTCCCCGCGCCCCGATAAGAACATTCAAGCCGCTTGCGAACTTGATGTCGAAACCATCGAGGAATCCCCCCTCGATCTGCAGTCTCTCGATATTCACGTCTCAGTCGCTCCCCGCACTAGCTCCCGCCTCACTATGTCCTACTTTCGCAAATTGGTCGCTACCAACAGGTGAGCAGTCTTAACCCTTGCCGGGCGAGCGATGGTTGTTTTCCACAGATCGATAGGAGCAAACCCACGAGTGGCTGCATTTACGTTTTGTGAGCGCCCGTTTGGCCGATCGCTTGTCATGCAGAACACGCACGACGATCAGCAGTTCATCCCGCAGCAGATAATAGACCCCAAACACATCAAATCCCGCAACCGGCCACGCCCGAAGGCCAACAAGGCTTGGGTTTCCGGTCGGTTTGGGCGGCGCGGCTGATTGCATCGCGATAAGGGCGTCAATGGCGTTCAGGACAGCCCCGTGAAATCGCCGAGCAATCTCCGGCAGCCCCTTGCCCGCATACCACTCGACCTGATCAAGGATATCTTGCGCCCCCGCTTCCTGAACGAACAGGTTCACGTGCGCGCCTGATTCCCGTCCAAGATCAGCTCAACCTTAGCTGCCAACCCCTGCCGAAAGCGGTCATCCAATGGGATACGCCTGGACGCCAGGCCCTCCAGCAGCAGGGTCTCCAGCCGAGCGTCCTCTTCCTTTGCCTGCGCTTCTCGCAGCAAACTGCGAAAATACTCGCTGACATCGCCATAGCCCTTGGTGGACATCTGTGTGTCGACAAACGCCTTGAGCGAGTCTGGCAGCGTTATGGACAAGGTCGTCATGACTGGCTCCTGCAACCTGCCAAGGCAGTTTACGAACCTTCACATCAATTGTGAACAGATAAGGAGCGGTCGTCCCGCCGGCGAAGGCACCGCTCGGCAGAATTGTGTTCCTACGAACGACGGAACGCGTCAACGACTTTGATACGCTGCGGCAGTTGCGATGACACCGTCCACGAATGCTTGCCTCTCGCGTCACGCGTCCCCGACAAGTTCCTCCATCGGCACGGCGAGCGCTGTCGCCAGTGCGCGAAACGCCGCGACGCTGCCGGGCTTCTTGCCGCTCTCGATCTCACTGAGATATCCAGCCGGGATCGCCGCCGCCGCCGCCAGTGCCCGCTGCGTCATGCCGCGCTTTTCGCGCCAAATCCGAACATGGCTCTCGCCATTAAGCAGGCGCTTCGCCTCGGCACCGGTATAGCTGTTCGCGATCGCCGCATCGAAGCCGGCCGCGGCGACATAGGCCTTCCAGGCGCGAACCGAGGCGATGTCTTCCGCGTTCTCCGCCGCATCGATCAAGGCGGAGAGGTCGGTTCGGCTGATTGTCACGGTATCCTGGGTTTCCGCCAGCAGCCTGATCGCGTTCATCGATATATCTCCCGCCTGCTTCCGACCCGGGTAACCACCACGTCGGTGCCCTCAATCACGAAAACCGCCCGCCAATCGCCTTTTCTCAGCCGCCACACGCCTGGTTCCCCGACCATCTCGGTGACGAACGGCATGCGCACCGAACGATCGGCCGCGACCTGCTCAAGAGCCTCCAGGATCCGGGCCTGATCGGCTTTCGGCATCGCCTTCATCTGCTTCAGGACGATGCCGGGGATGATCAGCGCCATGCCTCATATTCTCTGTCGGAGAACCGGATGTCAATCGAAAATTCTCTGTCAGAGAACAGTCGGGCGCCCGGCAGTGGGACCCGATCGAGTCAGGGCCGCTCGCCGTGATCCTGATCGAAGCCGCCCGAGTCGCGTTCGGCCACCTTGCACGGCAGGGAGAATTTGGAGGGGGGCAATTCCAGGTGGATATGCCCAATGGCACAAGCTCCGACCTTCACGGGCTGACCAAGCCCCGGGAATTCTTGGTCGGAGTGAGAGGATTCGAACCTCCGGCCCCTGCGTCCCGAACACAGTGCTCTACCAGGCTGAGCTACACTCCGACCGAGGGGCGGCGTATAGCGACCCTCGGCGCATCCCGCAAGACGCTTATTGCGCTTTGGCCGCAGCCAATGACGCCGAAGCCTCCTTTGTCTTCCGCGCGTGCCAGGCTTCCATCAAATGCAGCACCGTGGCGGCGGTTTCCTCGATGGATCGCTTGGTCACATCGATCACCGGCCAGCCCCGGCTGGCGCACAGGCGCCGCGCCCAGAGCAACTCCGCCTTGACCGCGTCCTCATCCACGTAATCCGTGCTGTTCTGGCGCACGATGCCGGCCGAGCTTTCCACGCCGATCAGGCGCAGCCGATGGCGGCGAATGTCGATCAAGGCCTCCGGCGCCAGGGTCAGGCCGATCACCGGGCATGTGATCTCCGACAGGCCGGGCGGGTCCGGCAGGTTGGGCACAAGCGGGATATTGGCGGCCTTGATGCCGCGATTGGCCAGATAGAAGCACGTCGGTGTCTTGGAACTGCGCGACACGCCGACCAGAACCACGTCGGCGACCGCAAGGCCCGGCTGCGCCTGTCCGTCGTCATGCGAAAGCACGTAGTGCATGGCATCGATGCGGCGGAAATAATCCGCGTTCATCGTGTATTGCTTGCCAGGCCGAGCCGCCGCGGTCTCTCCCAGGTGATCCTGTAAGAGATTGATCACGGGATCGAGCACGTTGACCAGTTGCAGGTTCATCCGGACGCAGGTCGTCTCCAACTCCGTCCGCAGGGCCTTGTCGATCAGCGTCGACAGCACCGGCCCAGGCTCGTGCGCGATGCCTTCCAGCACGCGGTCGAGTTGGAAGCGCGTGCGCACCAGGCTCCATCTGTGGTAGATGATGTCGGCGTGCTCAAACTGCACGGTCGTCGCGCGGACGATGGCGTTCAGGGTTTCGCCGGTGGCGTCAGAGACCAGATGCAGGTTCACGCGTCGAGTGTCCATGCGGGCAGCATAGACAGGCCCGATCCGATCTTCCATCGGCATCACGCGCGCGGGTGGGATTTCCGCCAAACTTCCATCAGCTTGACCTCGTCCACCGCGGTGTAGCGCTGTGTCGTGGACAGGCTGGCATGGCCCAGCAAATCCTGGATGGAGCGTAAATCCGCGCCTCCGGCCAGAAGATGGGTCGCGAAGCTGTGGCGCAGCGCGTGCGGTGTTGCATGCTCCGGCAGGCCGTTCTGATGGCGGTAGACGCGCATGGTGCGCTGGGCGACTCCGGGATCGAGCCGTTTGCCCCGCTGGCCCAGAAACAGCGGGCTGGCGGGTTGTCGGTCGGGATGCACCGCCACCCAGGCCTGCATCACCTCTCTGACGATCGGCAGCACCGGCACGATCCGTTCCTTGGCGCCTTTCCCCACCACGCGCAGCATCGCGTCGGCGCCAGGCAGCGGGGCGTCGCGGACGGTCAGGGCCAGGGCTTCGGCGATGCGCAGGCCGCAGCCATACAGCAGCGTGAACAGCGCCCGATCGCGGGCTTGTACCCAGGCGTTGTCGGTTGCCTCCCCAATGTCGTTGGCGACGCCCAGCGCCTGGGTGGATGGCAGGGCGCGTGGCAGGGGACGTTTGACGCGTGGCGTGGCGACCAGCTTCAGGGCGGGGTTATCGACGCCCTGACGGCGCGCGAGATAGCGGAAGAAACTGCGCACGGCGGACAGGTGCCGAGCGCGTGTGGCGTTGACGGCGCCGTCATTGGCCATGGACGCGAGCCAGCCGCGTAGGTCGGCCTGTCGCAATTCGGCCAGCGCCGTCAAATCCGGCTCCGCGCCCAGGTGATTGGTCAGGAACCCCAGGAAGCCCGCGATATCGATGCGATAGGCTTCGACGGTCAGCGGGGACGCGCGTTTTTCGTTGGCCAGCCAGTCCAGGAACGCGGTGGCGGCCTGGGTGGCCTGCATCAGCGGCCCATCGCGGCAGCGACGGCCTGCCCCAGAAAGGTCAGGGCCCCGGCGCCCTGGATGGGGTCCAGCATTTGCCGATCGCGGGCGATCAGGGCCAGCAGCGCGGGTGGTCCTTGTCCCGGCAGCAGCACCAACACATCGTGATCGGCGAGGCCGGCGGCTTCGGCGTGAAGCAGGCGCATGTCGGTCGCGGTATCGCGGAACAGGACGGCGCGGCCGCTCAGCAGGCGGGAAACGGTGCCTTCCGGGAGGTCGCGTGTGCCGGCGACGGGTTCCTCGATACAAATATGCGCGGCATCGACACCAAGGATGCCGGGCATTTCGCCGCTGACGCAGTCGACCGGATCGCGGGCACGCAGCAGCGACAGCACCGCGGTCTGGACCCGCCCCGCCAACCCCGCCGCCGCTCGTCCGGCCGCCAGCACGTCGTCGGCCCGTTCGGTCATTGCGGCGGAATGCGCGCGCTCCGCCCGGACCATGGCCACCATATGGTCGGCCAGTTTCTCTCCATGCACGCGCACCGGCGGGGTCAGAACCCGATACAAATCGGGGTGATCCGCCAGCCAGCGCGGATGCGCCCGCAGAAAAGCCGCCACCGATGGAGCGTCCGGCGCGGTCGGCTTCTCGCGGGGTGCTTTCATCAGACGATCGTCTGGCCGGTCGCCTTCCAATCCGCGACAAACGCGGCCAGGCCCTTGTCGGTCAGCGGGTGACCGAACATCTGGCGCAGCACGGCGGGCGGCAGGGTGGCGACATGGGCGCCGAGACGCGCGGCCTCGACCACATGCATGGGGCCACGGACGGAGGCGACCAAAACCTCCGTCTTGAAGTCGTAGTTGGTGTAGATCGTCATGATATCGGCGATCAGGTCCATGCCGGACTGACCGATATCGTCCAGCCGTCCGACGAACGGAGAGATGAATGCGGCGCCCGACTTGGCAGCGAGCAGCGCCTGCGCGGCGGAGAAGCACAGGGTAACGTTCACCTTGGTGCCGTCGTCGGCGAGTGTGCGGCAGGCGCGTAGCCCGTCCTGGGTCAGCGGCACTTTGATGGTGACGTTGGCCGCGATTTTCCGCAGCACCTTCGCCTCGGCCATCATGCCTTCGTAATCGACGGCGGCGACTTCCGCGCTGACCGGGCCGGGGACGATCGCGCAGATTTCCGCGATGACATCCACGAATTTTTTACCGCTTTTGGCGATAAGCGACGGGTTGGTCGTGACGCCATCCAGCAGGCCGCTGGCGGCAAGCGACTTGATCTCCGCTGTTTCTGCGGTATCGACAAAGAACTTCATGCGGACGCTCCGTTTTACGGCTAACCGTATCAGACGATCGAGAACAGGTAGAGCCGGTTCATACAGGATGTTGACGCGGACCAAAAGCATGGGCAGTCCCGACCGGTGACCCGTGTTCCCGTCATGCTGCCCTATCCCTTCGCCGGTCCGTTCGATTACCGCGTGCCGGACCATTTGTCCCCGGTGCCCGGCGATGTCGTGCTGGTGCCGCTGAACCGCCGGGAAGAGATCGGCGTGGTGTGGGATGGGCCGTCCGACGGCGCGGTGCCCGACCACAAGCTGAAATCGCTGATCGGGCAGATCGATACGCCGCCGATGCGCGCGGACATCCGCCGGTTCGTCGATTGGATCGCGGCCTATACCCTGTCACCGCCCGGGGAAGTGATGGCGATGGCGTTGCGCGTCGTGCGTCAGCAGCCCGGCCCGGTCGGCGGCTGGCGGCGTGCCGAACACCCTCCGGTGGACGCTCGGCTGACCGACGCCCGCCGTCGCGTGCTCGATGTATTGGCGCAACAGGAACCGCGCTCCGCATCCGAACTGGCGCACGCCGCCGGGGTCGGGGTCGGGGTGGTCCGCGGCATGGTCGATGTCGGGCTGATCGTCGCGGAGGCCCTGCCGGTCGGTGTCGCCTTCGGCTGGCCCGACTTCAACCATCCCGGCCCGACCCTGTCCCCGGACCAGACCGAAACCGCCGCTGCCTTGCGATCCGCGGTCGCGGCGCGGGCCTTCGCCGTTACGCTGCTGGATGGCGTGACCGGATCCGGCAAAACCGAGGTCTATCTGGAAGCCGTGGCCGAGGCCCTGCGCCAGGGGCGGCAATCGCTTATCCTGTTGCCGGAAATCGCGCTGTCGTCGCAATGGCTGGCGCGGTTCGAGCGTCGGTTCGGCGTAGCCCCCGCGGTATGGCATTCGGACCTGACCGCGCGCGTGCGCCGCACAACCTGGCGCGCGGTGGCCGAAGGCCAGGCACCCGTCGTCGTCGGCGCGCGATCGGCGCTGTTTCTGCCCTTCCCCGATCTCGGCCTGATCGTGATCGATGAGGAACACGAAACCGCCTTCAAACAAGAAGACGGCGTCGTCTACCACGCCCGCGACATGGCCGTGGTGCGTGCTCGGCTTTGCTCCGCCCCGGCGGTGCTGGTTTCCGCCACGCCCAGCCTGGAAACCGTCGCGAACGTCGAAGCCGGGCGATACACCCGCCTGCATCTGCCCATGCGGCACGGGGGCGCGGCGATGCCGAAGGTGGAGGCGATCGATCTGCGCGAATCCCCGCCGGAGCGCGGTCGCTTCCTGTCGCCGCCGCTGATCGCCGCCGTGCGCGCGACGTTGGCCCGGGGGGAACAGGCGATGCTGTTCCTGAACCGGCGGGGTTATGCGCCGTTGACGCTCTGCCGATCGTGCGGACACCGGATGCAGTGTCCCAACTGCACCGCCTGGCTGGTCGAACATCGCGCTCGGCGTGAACTGCAATGCCATCACTGCGGCCATACCGTGCCGATTCCCGTCGAATGCCCGGCGTGCAAGGCCCCGCATAGCCTGACGCCGGTTGGGCCGGGCGTGGAACGTATTACGGAAGAAGCGGCGCTGACCTTCCCGGAGGCGCGTCGCTTGGTCATGGCCAGCGATACGATGCCGGGGCCGAAATCCGCGGCCGAGGCGGCGCGCTCGATAGAGGCGCGGGAGGTCGATTTGATCATCGGCACGCAGATTGTCGCCAAGGGCTGGCATTTCCCGCATCTGACGTTGGTCGGCGTGGTGGACGCTGATCTGGGACTGGCGGGGGGCGATTTGCGGGCCTCGGAACGCACCGTGCAATTGTTGCATCAGGTTGCCGGACGGGCGGGCCGAGCGGAGGCGCCGGGGCGGGTGTTGTTGCAGACGTTCAGCCCGGAGCATCCGGTGATGCAGGCGCTGGTGCACGGCGATCTCGAAGAATTCATGGCGAGTGAGGCGGCGATCCGGCGGCCGGGCAATTGGCCGCCGTTCGGTCGCCTTGCCGCGCTGATCGTCAGCGCGGATTCAGCGATGGAGGCGGATTTGCTGGCGCGCGATATCGGCCGAGCGGCGCCGACGGGGGATGGGATGGTGGTGTTGGGTCCGGCACCGGCGCCGCTGTCGATCCTGCGCGGGCGGCATCGGCGGCGGTTGTTGTTGAAGACGCGGCGCGACGTGGCGGTGCAGCCGATTCTGCGCGCTTGGCTGGCCAAGGTTAAGGTGCCGAACGGCGGTCGGGTGGATGTGGATGTTGATCCGGTTTCGTTTCTTTAGGCGTTAGCTGTTTGGTTCGCTTTGATGGATGTGCCGCGCGGGCGCGGGGTGGTGGGTCGGTTTGAACGTTATCCCTGATCCAAATCAGGGAAATTCGAGCCGCTTGGCCAAAATGGCCACCGGTTTCGACCCATCGCGGACATTCGATGCCCGAGGCTACCTGGGGCTGGCACTGGGTATTCCGGCGGATGTGGGGGCCATTTGTCCCAGAGGTTCAACCCTCAAAACTTCCGCCGCACCGCTTCAAGGAGAGAATAGTCTGTATATCAGTGGATTAGAGGGGTCTATGTGGGATAACCGCGCATTACGATATATCGACAACCGGCGCGGCGGCCGCGGGGTCGGCTGGATAAGGCGCTTTATGTTAACTTGCAGTCTGATGCCGTGAGGACGGTCGCCGCGCTGCAAATTTCAAGATTTTCGGATTCCTCGGAAGGTATGACCGTAATGGAATCCGATTGGATTGCACTTGCTCACGGCGCCGCGCGGGGCGCACGCTCCCAAATAGGCGGCAGCATCCCACGGCGTGTACCGGGCGGTGGGATGCCATAGCCTGCTACGGGCTCAAGCCCGGCGGCGGCGAACAATGCCGAGAGCGGCGGCGCCGACGCCGAACAGCGCAAGCGAGGCTGGCTCAGGCGCGTCGATGGAGGCGTGCCATGCGGACTGCACCCATGTGGCCCCACCGAAGCCGTTAACCCCAATGGTGGAAGGGCTAATGTCACTGGACTGAAAAATCAGGTTGGTATTTTGAAAGACAGGGAAACTCGCAAAGTTTTCGGAACTTCCGTCCAGCTTGACAACCGCGGCAACCGGCGTTTGATCGAAAGGTCCGCCCGCGCCGAACACGCCAGCGCCCGGTATGCCGTCCCCGACATTGGTGCCATTCACTTTAATTGACAGCCAGGTGGTTGGAACGAACGTGTTGCCGTCGAGTGCCAGCGCACCCGCCATGCTACCGGTAATGTTGAACGTTCCGCCGTTACCGGCATACGTAAAATTCAGTATCTGCGTTGCCTCGGCGGGTGCCGTAGCTAACAGCCCGATGCAAAACGCGGCCGCAGCGTGCTTGAGGAAGGGAGTGGGCATGGCATTGGACTCCTATCGAGGATTTTTTCATCACAGAGCAAAAGCCGTGCCATTAAATTAGTTTAATAATATATCAATATATTACATTGATGTGCGCCCAATATCGCCGCAGCCCTGTAAAGGTTACCGACACCTACCCCCAACAGATGAGGCGATTCGGCCGCGCCCACCTGCTGCTTTTGGCGGATCGCCTACACTGGTGTGCTTCCAGAGCATCCATGCCGCCATTTTCGACACTCCGGGCCCGGAAGGGGAGGAATGGGAGCTGGTCAAGGCTTGTTGCCCATGTCCGAAATGTAAAAAATTCCGACAGTCGCATCCAAGGAACCAAGGATGGACCCCGCCCCGGCCATGCCGATTTGAACACTGTCGTCGCCGTCCATGCACTATTCGGGAAACGGCGGCGTGCGGGTGGAGCGGTAACTCTTGATTTTTGCATCGAACGAAAGGCCAAGTATAACCCTCAGGCTGATTTCCTGGAGTCCGCTCTTCGACCCAACCGGCCGTAGTATGACCTCGGCGGCAACAGTCGACCGTTCACGGCCATTCAAACTGACCCACCGCACGGGCGCGGGGATTGCCGGCCTGAGTGCCGAATGTTTGGGATGATAAGGGCACCTCTAAGAATCCAAATTTCTGACGCCCTTTGACCCGCCAGCCGTCGCGATCGCCGTGAAAATTTCAGATCGCGTTGCTCGTTTGTTCGGTCCCATCCCGCCTGAGTTGTAACTTCGTCGCCTCTTCGCCTTTCGAGCGAC
>CANJLW010000070.1 GCA_947475245.1 Acetobacteraceae bacterium
GAGGCAATGTGCCTCGAACACACCTGACACCGACACCCCTCACGCCCAACAGATACGAGCCGTATTGGCGATGAAATTGCGCGCCGAGATACCGCGTCCGCAGGTCAGATCATCGCTCGCCCAAAATCACGATGAATAAGATGGGCTAGGTAGTGGCTCGAAGTGCGATGACTTCGCCACCCGGCGCGGTGCGTCCGCAGAATGTCCCCCAGTCGGACATCAGCCGCCGACGCTTGTCCAGCAGGTCGGAGCGGGCATAGGCCGCCTCGGCCTTATCCTTGATGCTGTGCGCCAAAGCGCCCTCGGCAACCTCGCGCGGGTGGTTGGTCGATTCGCCGCACCAATCCCGAAAGGTGCTGCGGAACCCGTGCGCCGTCAGATCGCCCCGTTCCATGCGGCGGAGCAGCATCAAAAGTGCCATGGTGGATAGTGGCTTACCCGGCTTCCCGCCAGGAAACACCGGGGCGTCGGGGCTTGGATCAGATCGGAGCCGCGCAGTCAGCCGCAGCACGTCCAAGGCGGCATCAGACAGGGGCACACGATGTTCCCTGCCAGCCTTCATCCGCCGCCCTGGAATGGTCCAGACCGCGCCCGACAGGTCGATCTCGGCCCATGACGCGCCGATGGCCTCCCCGGTCCGGGCGGCGGTTAAGATCAGAAAACGCATCGCAATGGCGGCAACCCCGTCTTGATCTCGCAGCAACGCCATGAACGCGCCAATCTCGCGCCACGGCAACGCCGGATGATGTTCAACCCGCGCGACCTTGCCAGGGGCAGGGAGTAGGCTATCCAGGTGCCCACGCCATCGCGCCGGATTGTCTCCCGTGCGCCATTCGCGCGCCGTGGCAAAATCCAGGACGGATTCGATCCTGCCCCGCAGCCGTGAAGCCGTTTCCGTTTTCTGCCGCCACACCGGTTCCAATACCCGCATGATGGCCCCGGTATCGATGCTATCGACCGGCAGCGCGCCTAGCACGGGCGTCGCATACGTGGACAGGGTGTTAGCCCATTGCTGCCGGTGCTTGGCATTGCGCCACCCCGCCTCGTGCGCCGCGAGGTAGGCTTGTGCGACTTCATCGAACGTCATGACCGTGCGGGCCGATGCGGCGGCGGCATCCCGCTCAGCCAGGGGATCGATTCCCAGTTTGACCTTGCGGTGCAGTTCAGCAGCCTTAACCCGCGTCTCGGCCAGGGAGAAGGTCAGAGCACTGCCCAGCCCCATTTCGCGCATCCGTCCGTCCTGTGTGTAGCGGAACACCCAGAACCGCGCCTCTGCGGATCGCACGAGCAGATACAATCCACTTCCGTCGCCGTAGCGGCCCGGCTTTGCCGTCCGCACCTTCGCCGCCGTCAGTCCCGCCGCCCTGCGTGGCATCGTTTCCGTCCCCTAATCCGTCCCCTAATAATGGAAGCGAAAGAGCGCGAACGCAAGCGGATGATGGCGGTGAGACCGGTTCCTATATCACTGATTTATAGTGGTATTTCAGGGCGTTCCGATACAACGGCGAAGGCAGGCGGACAGTAGTTAGGCGGACTCCCTCTCCGCCAGTTCTCCCTTGCGAACTCCCAGACCAGCCAATTCCGGACCCAAATTTCCCTTGGTTTCAAAGGGGTTTGCGAGTTTCGAGTTTACCTCGGAGACTGGCCAGAACCGCCGCAATCCGACTTTTCCGGTCTCCGTCTCTTTCCACATTAACCTGCCCTCCGCAGGTTAATGTTAATATTTTCAATCAGTTGATTGAACTCAAGCAAGTTGGATTTTAGGCCCGAAATCTCCCCTTCGGTCGGCACCGCAACCGCCAGTTAATTATGACCCTGCCGCGCGTTGGTGAGGACTGGCGCGAAGCAATGTGGTCGCGCGCGAAAGTCGAGTGAATTGAGCACGTGCGGAGGTCCTCAATGCCTGGTGAATGGATGAAATGGACGATGCTTTCGCTATCGCTCATCTTCCAATCGCGCAGCAGGAACCGGTCGCGGAGCACGGATCAGTAGCCCGGGCGGTCCCGCACCAGACGCACGAAAGTGGCGATCAGCCGGGGCATGTCCTCGGGGGGCGCAGGCAGCCTGCTGGCCCGCATCGTCAGGCTGTCCACGAGTTCCCCAGCGCCCGTGTAAACCGAAAGTTTCAGGGAACCGGCCATGGTTTGGTGATGGCACACGATCTCTTCGCCGCCCGCTTTGTCACGGCACTCAGCGACGAACGCCCGGATCTCGTCCAGGCCGCCTGACTGCTCGCCAGCTTCAGCAAGGAAGTCCTCAATTTCGGCCGCCACCTGGGAAAACGGCACCAGGTCCAATGGCACGCAGCCCTGGCCGGTCTGAAAGACGCGGCCTCGCCATTGGTCGAACAAAGCGGCCCGACTCGTCTCCTCAGGTGTAGAGCCTATCAGGAATTTTGTGTGATCGGCCTGTTGCACGTTCTTCGTCTATTCCACTGTGAAGCGTTCGCCGAAGAGGATGGCGAACTGGGTCCTCGCCGCGGTCCATTCTCGTTGCGGCATTTTCCAGTCGCGGCTGACGCGGCGCAAGACCAAATAGAGCAGCTTGATCGCGGCTGCGTGGGACGATGACTTCCTCGCAGCCCTCATCAAGCGGTGAAACCTTCACCCGATTCCCCTGGTTGGACTGCGTTGCGGCGCTCCGAGCCTCGGGCGTAAAGCGGCCGTTCCTGGTGCTGCCCCCCTGGTTCAACGACGTGGCCGTAGCGGCGGGCGCGGCCTATTACGCCGACCAGGGCATCACTCCGGCCGGCCACTACCGCTACGATCCTGGTCGCAAATGGCGCGATCTACCGCCCGGTGACCTTTACGGGCACGGCATGGGTTTTGAGCAGGAGATTGAACCGCTTTACGCTCAGATCAGAGCGGCTTGCCCTGACGCTGCCGACGGTGTGCTTATCGCCGGCACCGGGTTCCGCTGCGTCGGTATCCTCGATGCATTGGAGCGGGACTTACTGCGTCCGGTCGTTTCAGCGAACCAGGCCAGCCTTTGGCACTGCCTTCGCCTTTCTGGCGTACACGCGCCGGTCAGCGGCTACGGAAAGCTGCTTTGTTAATGACCGGAACCTTTATGAGCGCGGTCGAGAATGCGGTCTACGCCGCGTTGTCGCATCGATCCGGCGATATCCTCACCGAGCTGAATGATCGCACGGCGCTGCGCAATTTCTCGAAGAAGATTGAGACAGCGCCGTCGTCTCCGAGTGCCTGCAGTATCGCTATTTGTTGCATAGGATTTGCGACGAGGCGCTGCCTCCGCTTGTCGCCGGAGTGCTCAACCCATCAACCGCCGATGCATAAACAGACGATGCCACGATCACTCGGATGATCCGTCGCGCTAAGCGCATCGGATGCGGGTCACTCGTGGTTTGGAACCTTCATGCATTTATACCAACCGGCCGAAAGGTTAACACATCCCGCGCACTTTCCACGTAAGGGCCCGCAACCGAGTGGGACATCGTCCTCGGCACAATGCCGGTTCGTATGAGAGGAAATGGCAGCGCCACCATCAGTACGATGACACACCGCTCCATGGATGGAGTACCGGTTTGACGCGCGCGGGCGGCCATTTCGCGGGTCTTCGCTGGTGAGCTGATCAGACTGCCCTGACCAGGCGAAAGACCGGACTGAGCGCCGTGACCCAACCAGGTGCCGCGACGATCTGGCGGAGGCAGACGGCGGGTTAACCCACCTCCCGCCCGCCGCCGGATCGCCCATTCACCCGATCTGGAATTTCTCGAAAATCGCCTTCATCCGGACAGCGACTTCATCAACAGCCTGTTCGACGCCCATGTTCTTCTGGGTGATGTTCGCCTCAGCCTGAATCCAGATTTGCTCCGACAGCACCTGCGCGTAAGCTGGGTTGTGGTTCATCCAGTTCGGGATCGTCGGCTGCATCAGACCGGCCTCAACCGCGACCGGACGGTGCGGATCTTTCGGGTCGGTCCAGTAAGGATCTTCTTTGATGACCTTCATCATCACCGGAAGGTAACGCGCGCGAGTTTCCTTCAGGTAGCTGTTCAGGCTTTCAGGCCGGATGAAATCGCGCAACAGCGCCTTGCCCGCATCGAGGTTCTTCGCGCCCTTGGGTATCAGGCACGGCGACACCGCCAGAATGCCCAACATCGGCTTGCCGTCGTTGCCCAAGGGTCTGCCGTGGGTGACAAGCTCCTTGTAATACTGATCGGTCTTGTCGGATTGCGCCACCGCGATCGAGATCGTCGCGTTCGGCGTCATGATAACCTGTCTCGCGTAAAACGCGTTGTTGTTATCGACATCGCCCCAGTTGATTGCGCCAGGCGGGACATAACCTTTTTTGTAGGGGGTAGTCAGCCGCTCCAGCGCCGTCGCGGCCGCCTTGCGCACGTTCGGGTCGTCGATGTTCAGCTTGCCATCCGGCAGCACCATCTTCTCCCCGCCATAGGCCACCAGGAAGGCGCCAAACAGATTGCCGCTGTCCGCCTCTTTCGTCGCCATGGAGTAACCCAGGCCGAAAATCCGCTTGCCTTTGGCGCGCAGCTTATCCTGCGCGGTCTGGAAGAAATCGTAATACGCGTCCTGGGTCTTCGGGATATCGGCGGCGCTGAATCCCGCTTCCTGCACGAGCGGCAGCCAGACGTTGTTCATCACGGTCGAGCATTTGATCGGCACGCTGTAATTCGAATATTTCTTCAACTTTGAGTTGTAATACCGTGAGGCCTTCAGCGCGGTCGGAATCAGCTCGGACTTCTGCGTGTCCAGCACGTCGGTCACGTCCTCCAACTGATCGTTCCATGCCGCGCGTGGCACCAGGAACCGATCGGCGGTCACACAATGCACCAGATCGGGCACATCCCCCGTCTGCATGCCGGCGATCAACTTGGTAATCAGGTCGGGGTCGCTCATGAACGACAGGTTGACCTTGGTACCGGTGCGCTTTTCCCAATCGGCCATCGCGTTGATGATGGCCTTGTTCTCCTGTTCGTAGAATCCTTGGCTCCACCAGACCGTGACCTCGCCGCCGGCGGCGCGCGCCAGGTTGGGTCTGGCCAGGGCCACGGATCCCACCGTTCCCAGACCGGCCAGTGTTTGGCGGCGTGTAATTCGCTGCATCGCTGGGTTTCCTTTTCCCTGGACTTGTTGCTGGACGTTAACCTTTTACGCCGCCCATGGTCAGACCGCCGGTCATTTTGCGGCGGACCCCATAGTAGATGATCAGCGGCGGAACGGCGTAGATAATCGCCGCCGCCATCAGCAGGTTCCACGGTGCCTCGTCGCCAGCCAGGAACTTGCCCAGGGCGACAGGTACCGTCACGACCGATCCGCCGGACAGCAGCAGGAAGGCGTACAGATATTCGTTCCAGGACAGCAGCAGCGCGTAAGTGCCAATGGCGACCAGAGCCGGTGCCATGAGCGGCAGATAGACGCGGAAGAAAATCTGCGGCGGCGAGGCACCATCGATGCGCGCGGCTTCATCCAGCTCAATCGGGATCGAGGCACCGTATTGCTGGAAGATGAAGATCGCATAAGGCGTGGCGAACGTGACCTCGACCGCGATCACGGCGATCGGATTATTGGTGAGGCCGTACTTCCCCATGATGGCGTAAAACGGGATTGCCAGGAACGACATCGGTATGGTGTAGGTCAGCAGCGCGGCATGGGTCAGCATCCAACCGCTTTTGATGCGCATCCGTCCGATGACGAAACTGGTCAGCGTGCCGATGGTTAAGGTCAGCAGCGACACCGCGATGCCGATATAAAAGCTGTTGCCCATCTGGCTCCAGAAGTTCTTCAACAACCAGAAGGCCTGATGGATTACCGTGTCGAACGCGATCAGACTGGGCTTCAGCGGCAGGACGGAAGTACTCAGTACCTCTTCCTTCGCCTGCAATGAGACGCGAATGATGTTGTATATAGGCAACAGCGTCCAGATCAGCAATATGATTGAAATGATTGCCGCGGCGGCGTGAGAAAGACCTCGCGACCGACGGGCGGTGCTCGCGAGGCTCATATCGCGACCTGGCTACGGCGGAGGTGACGCATCAACAGGATCACCAGTGGAATCAACAGCGGCAGCGCCGTCAGCACGGTGGCCATGCCCATGCGCGGATCCCCCAGTTCAAATGCGTTACGGATGCCAAGCGTGGCAAGCACGTGGGTCGATAACGCCGGCCCGCCGCCCGAGATAAAGCGCACGGCATTGAAGTCGCCCAGAGCCCAGATGGTGGAGAGCAACGTGCACACGAGATACAGACTCGCCATCAGAGGCATGGTGACATGCGCGAATTTCTGCATCTCAGTCGCGCCATCGACATCCGCGGCTTCATACAATTCGCGCGGTATGGCGAGGCGCCCTGCCAGGAAGATCAAGGTCCAGAACGGCAGCCATTTCCAGATATGGCCATAGATCACGGAACCAAGCGCGAGGTTCGGGCTGTCGAGCCAGGGCGGACCGTCGACCTGGAACAGATCCCAGATGATATTGTTGATCAGGCCCCACTGCCCGTTCAGCATCCAGTTGATGCTGAGATAACTGGGCAGCGCCGGAATCGCCCAGGGCAACATGAATACCAGGAGCAGAAATTTGAACCACCAGCCCTTGCGGGTAAAGAACCCCGACAGCGCCATGGCCACGGCGAGCTTCAGGTTCACGCCGAACAGCAGGTACAGAAGTGTGTTGGTGATGGTTCGCGGGTAGATCGGATCCTCTAGCAGAGCGCGGTAGCTCGCGAGGTCGCTGCCAAGCCACAGGCCGTAACTGATGGGGTAGATGACGAAGACCAGGAATACCGCGACGTAAGGCGCGGCGAACGCCGCAGCCCAGTAGCGGTCCGCCGCGAACAATCCTCCACGGCGCGAACTGGCCTGGCGCACCGCGAGTGTGTCCATCGTCGCCGGGAGCGTCGGCATACGCGCACGTTCCTTCCCTGATACCGGTCCATACGAGCGTTCGTCCCGGACTCAGGTCCGTTCGGGTTGCCCGCCATATCGCCGGACGTATTATTGACGGAAAGTTTGTCAAGTTTATCGTTGGCGCACAATAGGGCACCGATCATTTGTCGCAGGAAGTCCGTCGCTGACTCACGAACTGTCCGGTCGCCTGGCGTGCCCGGAACGACCAGAACGACGCCGGACCCGCACCACGCCGAACCACGGGGCCGGACAGAGAACCGCCAGGGTGGTCAACGCCCCATAGACGTTCTACCCTCCCCTACCTGAATGAGTACGGTCGGATGTCTCGCGCCGGCCCCGCGTTGGGAGACCGGCCCGTACCCATGCATTTTGCTATGGACCAAACAACCTGGAATAATACGACATGGATCTCGTCGATCAAAACTTGCAGGCCTACCAACGCGCTGAACAGGCCAAGGGAGACGCCAGCCGCTGGCTCTCCGATTTCGAAACGGCCCTCGCTTCACGAGGTGCCGGCCGCATCGCCGCTCTGTTCCACGCGGACTCGCACTGGCGCGATATTCTCGCGTTCACGTGGTACTACACGCCGGTCGCCGGTTCCCAGGAGATCGCCGACAGGTTCGCCGCTGAACAATCGAGGGCCGGTGCACATGGCTTTCATTTGCCGGACGGGCGCCGCGAGCCGCGCCATGTGAAGCGGGTCGGCATCGACAGCATCGAGGCCATTTTTGAGTTTTCCACCTCGGTCGGCGGCGGTGCCGGTATCGTTCGCCTGTCACCCGATGCCGGCGGGGCTCTGAAGGCCTGGCAGATTTCGACGACCTTGCAGTCGATCGCCGGTCATGAGGAAAAGATCGACTCCAATCGTCCCACCGGTTCCGCCTACTCCCGTAATTTCGGCGGCGACAACTGGGCCGATGTGCGGCGGAAGGCGGTGGCGTACGAGGACCGGGAACCAACAGTGCTGGTGATTGGCGGCGCGCAAGCCGGACTGTCGGTGGCGGCGCGCCTGAATCAGCTCGGTGTGGATACGCTGATGGTGGAGAAATGGCCGCGGATCGGCGATTCCTGGCGCAAGCGCTACCATTCCCTCGCCTTGCATAACTCGATTCATTTGAACCACCTGCCATACATGGACTATCCGTCGACGTGGCCGGTTTACATTCCCAAGGACATGCTGGGTAACTGGTTTGAATTCTATGCCGACGCGCTGGAGATCAATTGCTGGACCGGTACGGAATTCGTCAAGGGCGATTGGGACGAGGGTTCGAAGACCTGGACCGCGACGCTGCGGCGGGACGACGGCACCGAACGGGTGGTGCGGCCCAAACACCTGGTGTTCGCGAATGGGGTGAGTTCCTATCCGTTCATTCCCGAATTGCCTGGTTTGAGCGATTTCAAGGGAACCGTTTTTCACTCTGAAGGTTTTGACAGCGGCGCCGGTTGGAAAGGCAAAAACGCGTTTATCGTCGGCACCGGGAGCAGCGCCAACGATATCGCGATGGATCTGCACAACCATGGCGTCAACACGACGCTGATCCAGCGCGGGTCCACCACTGTCGTCAGCATCAATCCGAGTGCCCGTCTGAACGAGGCGATCTACGACGAGGGTGGATTGCACGACGATACGGACCTGATCGTCGCGTCCGCCACGCCGCCGCTGACCGTGAAGGGTTACAAGGCGGTGGCGCAACGGATGCTGGAGCTCGACAAGGATTTGATCGAGGGTCTGAAAGGCATCGGTTTCAAGCACGATATGGGCGAGGACGAAGCCGGTCACCAGATGAAGTATTTCCGCCGCGGCGGCGGCTACAATCTGGATGCCGGCAGTTCGGCGTTAATGATCAAGGGCGAGATCGGATTGTTGCAGTACGATACGATCGAGCGCTTCGTCGCGGGCGGTGCATTGTTGAAAGACGGCAAGACGGTTCCCGCCGACATGATCGTTTTGGCGACCGGATATTTGCCGCAGCAGGAGTTGGTGCGCCGCGCGTTGGGCGACGCCATGGCGACCAAGATCGGCCAAGTCTGGGGCATTGGACCGAATGGCGATTTGAACAACATGTACAAACGTACGCCGCAGGAAGGTGTCTGGTTCATCGCCGGCGGGATCGGGCAGTGCCGGATCCACTCAAAATACATCGCGCTGCAGATCAAGGCGATGGAGCTGGGTCTACTGGGGCCGTTGTCGTCATGACCCTCGCGATGCGAGTCGGCCGATGCGAGGACTCCGTCCACGGCTGACCCCACATCGTGACGCTTCCGGCATCATCCAGGCTCGGCTCGGTCGGCCGGAGGCGCTTCGTCGCACCGTGTGTCGGCACCCGCGCCGCCGGCACACACCGTGGCCCATAGCGGTTCGGCGATGTCGGAGGGAACGAAGGGCCACGATCCATGGTCCGAACCGGCTATCCGGCTGGAAGACGAGACGGTGCGGAAATACCGGTTCAGCGCCTTCCTGCCCGGGAGCCGCGATCGGGCATAGCGGCCCGCGGGCTCGGGGCTCCGACACCGTTCCGATCACCGGGACGATTACCCACGTGTGCGGCAAAAGCTCCGCCCGCGACGCGACGACGATGAATTTCCGCGGCGATCCCGACCGGCACCAACGCCGGTTCAATGCCGGAGGAGCAACGCGCCTCGCGTCTGAGCTTCCACGATATCTGCGCCGACGTCATGGACGCCGATGTCGGCATTCGCCGGGTTAAACGCCGACGGCGTGGGCAGGCGGTGAAGCCGGGCCGGCACAAAGGGCGGCGCGTCAGGCATGGTCCGCGAGCGGAGGATCGGAACCGTCGCGAATACATGCATCTAGCGATAGGTGCCGTTCCCGAATTAACGTTCGATCGACGGAACGCGCAAGCTGGCGGCAGCCCGGTTGCGCGTTAAACTGACGACGCCGCGCCAACCGCCGCGGTAACAGCCCAGCCCTTCCCGGCCAAGGAGTCCATCATGCCAATCTATAAAAGAGGTTCCGTCCAAATCCACTACGAGGAAGCCGGATCTGGCTTTCCGTTGCTGGTTATTCCCGGTGGAGGATTGAATGCGACGATCGGCTATCTATCCGAAAGGACGCCATTTAACCCGATGACCGTTCTCAGCGACGAATACCGATGCATCACGATGGATCTGCGGAACGCCATCGGCGGTGGGTCGTCCGGCCCGGTAGAGGTCGATCGTCCCTGGGATTCGTATGGTGACGACCAACTCGGACTGATGGATCATTTGGGAATCCAAAAGTTCATGGTGCTCGGCTTTTGCATCGGCGGTCCTTTTATCTGGAGAATGTTGCAACGCGCGCCAGATCGCGTCATCGCCGCCGTGCCGGCGATGCCAAGTGGCTTTCGGCCTGAAGTTCCGGACCTTTTCTATCGGAACAACATGAAGAACTGGGCTCCGGCGCTGTGCGAGAAGAGGCCGGATGTCACGATGGAAACGTGCTCCGCCTTCCTCAGAAAAATGTACCATGATAACAACGATTTCGTTTTCAGCGTGACGCGCGATTTCGTGCGTCAATGCACAACGCCGGTTCTTGTCATGCCCGATGACACCGAACCGCATCCCTATGCCATGGCCGAAGAAACGGCAATGCTGGCGCCGAACGCCCAGATGACCTTTTTCCCGTGGAAGGAGCCGAAAGATCGAGTTCCGTTGGCCGTACGCCATCTGCGCGCGTTCCTGAGGGCGAACACACCAACATAAACAGACGACGAGTGCACCCAATCAAGGGTGCACTCAATTTCCATCCAGTTCGTCTTCGTCGGTGCACCTCGCGCCATCCAATCGCGAGGCCGCCGTTTATGCGCTGACTCTCTTCACCGCCAATAGGTGATCCCGAAGTAGCAGGGATCGCGTCCCCGGACGTGGTGTAACACCAACCCTGATTGAGGCAGACTCTCTCGGGGATTCCCCTCTGCCCTAAAGTCTGACTCGATGTTCCTGTATTGCGATTCGCGGTCGGGGGTTGGTGACGTGGGCATGGCTGTAAGGATTACACGCGGCGATTTGACTGCGGCGGCTCTCCGCGCGGCATCGGCCAAATGCAGCGATGGTGCGCAGGTTCGTCGCATTTTGGCTCTTGCGCTTGTGTTGGAGGGCCGACCACGAGCCGAGGCTGCGGCCCTCAACGGTATGGATCGCCAAACGCTGAGCGACTGGGTGCATCGCTTCAACGATGAAGGGATCGAGGGGCTGAAGTCCCGCAGAAGCCCAGGCCGCGTGCCCTATCTGACAGAGGTGCAGAAGGCGGAGCGGAGGGAACTGGTGATCCAGGGCCCTGATCCTGGCGTGCACAAAGTCGTCCGCTGGCGGTGTGCCGATCTCCGGGCGGAGGTAGCCCGCCGCTGGTCCGTGAAGGTGCATGAAAGCACGATTGGCGCGTGGTTCGGCGAACTCGGCCTCACGCGGCTGCAGCCGCGCCCGGTACATCCGAAGAAGGATACAAAGGCAGAGGCGACTTTTAAAAAAACTTCGCCGGCATGGCGCGCGAGGCACTGACCGGCATTGCGTCGGGAACACCGATCGAACCCTGGTTCCAGGACGAAGCGAGGGGCGGCCAGCAGGGAACGCACGCCTATATCTGGGCACCGATTGGTTCCAGGCCTCTGATGGTTCGCGATAACCGACATGACTCCGCCTATATTTTCGGTGCCATCTGTCCACAGCGTGGCGTGGGGGCCGCCATCATCACGCCGGCCGCCAATACCGAGATGATGAACCTGCATCTGAAGGAAATCAGCACGCAGGTGGCAAAAGGAGCGATGGCTGTCCTGATCTGTGATGGCGCCGGTTGGCATCAACCTGGCGGGACACTGACGGTGCCGGACAACCTCGTACTGCTGCACTTGCCGCCTTAGAGTCCGTCCGAAAAGGAATTCGGCGATTTCAGTGACTTGGCATCAACTCCATCCTGTAATCGGCCCTATTTTTGCTTCACATCGGGTCGGCTTCCAGCGGGCATCATCCATAAACCATTGAAACCACTTATATCCTTTTCGGAC
>CANJLW010000071.1 GCA_947475245.1 Acetobacteraceae bacterium
GGCAATGTGCCTCGAACACACCTGACACCGACACCCCTCACGCCCAACAGATACGAGCCGTATTGGCGATGAAATTGCGCGCCGAGATACCGCGTCCGCAGGTCAGATCATCGCTCGCCCAAAATCACGATGAATAAGATGGGCTAGGGAGTTGATTCCCTTCTTGTGGCCCTGCGCGTCGCAACAGCATTGGTTGTTGTATCTGACCGTCGTATTGCCTGTTCTTGCAGCGGAATTGCACGGCGCAACATATCGTCTGGGTGTCGCAAACAGACTGCAGCACAGTCACATCGCCGCAGGAGAACTACAATTGATCGATATGGCACTTAGCGAAATCATCGAACGACCCGAGACCGATGACGATTGGGCAGATGTGCGTAAATTCGCCCTGTTCGCGGCAGAAGAGATGGGGCAAATGCGCATTTCGCGAAATGGTCAGGTTCGGTAATGTCACCAAAGCTGAATGCATTGACGCTTATGGGCCACCCAGAATCACGGCTGGTGCGTAAGCGGTCGACCGCGATGTCAGTGCGCTTCGCGCTCACAGGCGGCACGTGCGAGACACGTGAGGGTCCCGTAGGATATGATGCGGGAGACGCAATCGTAACCGGGACATGCGGTGAAGAATGGCCGATCGAGCGTGACCGCTTCCTCGCCGGTTACGAACCAATTTCTCCGACCGTCCGCGGACAGAACGGTTCATATCGCAAGCGCCCGACTGTCGTGCAGGCCCTGAGGCTCGACCGCCCGATGCGTGTCTCGGTTGGGCGGCAAAATGACCCATTGGATGCTCAGCCCGGAGATTGGCTATTGCGATACGAGGATGGCAGCAACGGGGTCATTCAGGATAGCATCTTCCGCGAGACCTATGAGGCCGCGCCGGGGGAGAGTCGATGGCCCCCGCCAATGTAAATCAAACCAATCGAGATACACATGCGCCTCAGACTATGGACATTCAATTTTTCGTACGGACCAATTGACAGGGGACTACATTCGTCAGACATGTACTCGAAAATTGTGCTTTTTGTTTTGAGGAGATCGTGATGTCGTCTTTTCGAGTGCCGCGGATGGAGATACCGGTCTTCGTGTCATGCCCAAGTGATCTGACCCCAGATCAAGAGAAGACCGCACTTTTAATCAACAATTTTCTTGTAAAAAATCGATTGTCTTGGCGAGGTTTGGGGCGGAGCGACTTCCCCTATCATCAGCCACTGGCCGAGGTGGTCGGCATGATGAAACGCTGCTCCGGAGGTATAATACTGGGCTTCAGTCAATTCTACGCCGATGCAGGCGTTTACAAAAAGAATACTGGTGTATCAGCACGGGCAGAAAAAAATATCGTCATGCCGACACCATGGAACAATCTGGAGGCTGGCATTATGTATGCGTACGATATCCCGACGTTGGTTTTTGCGGAGGAGGGAATAAAGGGCGGCATTTTCGATATTGGTACGCCGAATGTATTCGTGCACAAATTGCCTGTGGGTCCATCGGCGGGAAAAGATAACCAGTACGATGAGCTTGAAACCTTGATACAGAATTGGGCATCGGATGTGAAAGCGCACTACTACGGTCGGCGCAGTAGCCCCCAGAATATCTGACCGAATGTAATGTGGCGGCGTGCATGCTACGGCATTCACGCCGCCCCCCATTTGCCCTACCCTGCGGCGCAGAACAAAAAACGCCGAGGACCGTCCCTTGCCCCCGACTCAGCGCCGCATGGCGCGCGCATGACCACCGCCGCTCGCACCGGCCTGTTCGCGCCGTTCAAGGTGCGTGGCTTCCTTTTCCAATGGCCCGCCGATCTGCTGACCAATTGCGGGATCGAGATCGAGTTGCTCGTCCTCGGCTGGTACATCCTGGTGGAAACCGGGTCCGTGCTGATGCTGACGCTGTTCGGCTCGCTGCGGTTTCTGGGCACGCTGATCGCGCCCATGTTCGGCATGGCGGGCGATAAATTCGGGCACCGCAATGTGCTGTGCGCGATGCGCACGGTTTACACCCTGCTCGCGTTTCTGATGACGATCATGATCTACACAGACGTGCTGCGCCCGACGCATGTGCTGATCGTCGCCACGTTGGCGGGTCTCGTCCGCCCGTCCGACCTTGCCATGCGCAACGCGTTGATTGCCGCCATCATGCCGCCGGGGCAACTGATGGGGTCGATGAGCGTCGCGCGAACGACCGCCGACTTTGCCCGCATCGGCGGCCCACTCCTCGGCGCCGCGATGATCGCGGCACTGGGCATGGGGCCGGTCTATATCGCCGTGACCGCGTTCTATGCCTCCGGCCTGTTCCTGACCGGTCTTGGCGGGGCGGGGTTGGTCCATCGCCGAGCGGCTGGGGTTGGAAAAGCGTCGTTCGCGCGAGAGGTGGTGGAGGGGCTGACGTTCGTCTGGCGCACGCCCTGCCTGCACGCGGCGATGTGGCTGGCCTATCTTGTCAACATGACGGCCTTTCCAATGACCGGAAGCCTGCTGCCCTATATCGCGCGCGAGGTGTACCACATCGATCAGGCCGGCTTGGGCATCCTGGTCGGCTGCTTTGCCTTCGGCGGTCTCCTTGGCTCCATCGCGCTCGGCCTGTTCGGCCAAAGCCTGCCGGCGGGACGCACGATGATTATCGCGTCGGTGGTTTGGTATGTGCTGTTGCAGGTCTTTGTCCTGATGCCGGATGCGCTCAGCGGCGGGATCATGCTGGTGCTGACCGGACTGGTGCAGAGCTTCAGCATGGTGCCGCTGGCGGTGATGTTGTTGCGAGTTTCCGGGGAGCAGTATCGCGGCCGCGTCATGGGCGTGCGCATGCTGGCGATCTACGGATTGCCGGTCGGGCTGCTGGCATCCGGCTTTTTAATCAAGTGGTTCGGCTATATCGCGATGGCGTCGAGCTATTGCGTATTCGGTCTGCTGGCGACCTTCGCCATCGCGTTATGGTGGCGCAAGTCGATCTGGCCGCTGGCGGCACAGGGCAACGCGCGGTGACCTATTCCTCGCGCAGGTAGATCGCCCAGTAGACACCGGCCACAAGCACACCGCCGCCGACCATGTTGCCCAGCGTGACCGGCACGAGATTGCCCAGAACCCCGCCCAGGTCGATTTTGCCGGAGCCCAGCAGATAGCCGAACGGCAAGAAGAACATGTTGGCGATGGAATGCTCGAACCCCATCGCGACGAAGGCCGCGATCGGCAGCGGGATGGCAAGCACTCGGTCGGTGACGGTGCGCGCCGCGAAGCAAAGCCATACGGCGAGGCACACCAGAACGTTGCACAATACGCCGCGCAGAAATGCGCCGGACGGATCGATGGCGATTTTGGCCTCGGCGATCCGGATGGCGGTGGCGACAACGGCCGGATTGGCCGACAGCGCGCCTGACCAGGCGATCGCGGCCGCGGTGGCCGCCGCGCCGACGAAGTTGGCGCAGAACACGAGGCCCCAATTGCGCAGCAAGGCCTGCGTTGAAACCTTGCGGTCCGCCCAGGCCATGACGATCAGGCTGTTGCCGGTGAAGAGTTCCGCGCCGCCGACGATGGTCAGGATCAGGCCCACCGAGAATGCCAGCCCGCCCAGGAGGCGGGTGGGGCCATAGCCGAGTTGGCTTTCAGTCGTGACGACGATGAACAGACAGGCACCAAAGGCGATGAACGCCCCGGCCAGGACGCCGAGCATGAGGGTGCGTTGGGTGGAGAGGCGGGATTTGGCGAGGCCGACCGCCTCGATCAGACGGGCGATCTCGGCGGGGGCGTAGGCGTCCATGGGTCAGTCGGACAGGAAGGGACGGGCATGGGCGGCGATGTCGTCGGCGCGTTCCCAACTCATGCAAAAGCGGCCGTTGGGCAGGATTTCGTGGCGCACGTCGCGGATGCGGGCCAGCATCTGGTCGGCGAATTTGGCGTAGTAGAAATGCTCCCCCAGCAGCAGCAGGGTTGGTTGCGACAGGCGTTGCAGCCCGTCTTCCATGTTGAAGTTGGCGAGCGCGGTGACGGCCTGCCAGCGGTTGCGTCCGACTTCCATCTGGGTGGTGTTGATTCGATCCATCCAGCTTTGGGATGGGTTCATCGGGGCGTGGCCGGGGTCTTTGTCGCGCATGAAGGCGATGGTGCGGGTCAAGGGGAAGCCTGACTCGTCTTCCGGGCGAAGGCCGCTTTGCAGTTCGCGGACATGGGTCGCGGTGCGACCGCGATCGGGGGAGAACGGGCAGTTGATCAGAACGACTTTGTCGATCCGCGTGGGATGGGTGTTGGCGATATCGACGGATACGCCGGCGCCGACGGCTTCGCCCATGACGGATGCCTTGGCAATGCCGAGATGGTCCATGACGGCGATGGCGCAGCGTGTGTAATCGGCGAAGCTGGGTTGGCCGGGCACGGGATCGGAATGGCCATGGCTGGGGTAATCCATGGCGACGACCCGGAACCCCTCCCCCATGGCGGCCATGAGTTCGAGCATAAGGGCGGAGGATTGCTGATTGACGTGAAACAGCATGATCGGCCGGCCGGTGCCGGCGGCTCGGTAGTGGATATAGCCGAGGTCGGTTCGGACGAGTCCTCGTTCGATGTTCATGGCGGGGAACCGTTTTTTTCTGTGCCGGAACAGGCGGCCACAGTCCGGCGGTCTTCGTCAAGACCGCCGGAAGCCTGGGTATCGCCTAGCGCGGCGAGAGCACCATCACCATCTGCCGGTTTTCCATCCGCGGCATCTGTTCGACCTTGGTGGTGACCTCCAGTTCCGCTCGGATGCGTTCAAGGACACGGATACCGATATCCTGGTGAGCCATCTCGCGGCCACGGAAGCGCAGCGTCACCTTGACCTTGTCGCCTTCCTCGATGAACGACTTCATGGCGCGCATTTTCACCTGATAGTCGTTCTCGTCGATGTTCGGGCGCACCTTGATCTCTTTGATCTCGATGACTTTTTGCTTTTTCTTGGCTTCGTTTCTCTTCTTCTGCAGTTCGTATTTATATTTGCCGAAGTCGAGGATCTTGCACACCGGCGGATCGGCGTTCGGGCTGATCTCGAGCAAGTCGAGGCCAACGGCGTAAGCGCGCAACACAGCGTCGCGGGCGCTCATGACGCCTTGCATTTCACCGTCCTGGTCGATCAGGCGTACAAGGGGGACGCGGATTTCCTCATTCACGCGTGGCCCGTCGCGGGTTGGCGAGGCGGGCATCGGTCCTCTGGCTATGGCTGTCTCCTGTTGTGGTTATCGGGTGCGGCGGGGTAGGACCGTCGGCAATCTTTAGTTTGAACGCGTTTCAGGCCAGGGATCAAGTGCGACGTGCGGCCTTAACGCAAATCGGGTGGCGTCGCCTCCCGCGCAAGGATCGCCACGGCTTCGTCGAGCGGCAAAATTTCCTGTGCCTGACTGCCGAGACGCCGCAATGCGACCGTACGCTGTTCGGCTTCCTTGCGCCCGACGACGGCGAGCACCGGTACGTGCGCCAGGCTGTGTTCGCGGACTTTCGCGTTGATCTTCTGATTGGTGAGATCGATGCGGGTCTCGATCCCCGCCTTGGCGAAAGCTGCGACGACTTCCTTTGCGTAATCGTCCGCGTCGGAGACGATGGTCGCGACCACGGCCTGAACCGGCGCGAGCCAGAGCGGGAAGCGTCCGGCGTATTGCTCGATCAAAATACCCAGGAAGCGTTCGAAGCTGCCCAGGATCGCGCGGTGCAGCATGACCGGACGATGGCGGGCACCGTCCTCACCGACATATTCGGCGTCGAGTCTCTCCGGCAATACGAAGTCGACCTGCAACGTGCCGCATTGCCAGTCGCGTCCGATGGCGTCGCGCAGGACGAATTCCAGCTTGGGGCCGTAGAAGGCCCCTTCCCCCGGATTCAACTCGTATTCCACCCCGGCGGTCGCGCAGGCTTCCTTTAACGCACCCTCCGCACGATCCCAGACGTCGTCCGAACCCGCGCGCGATTCCGGACGGTCGGAGAATTTGACGCGGAAGCTGTCGAAACCGAAGTCACGATAGATCGACGACAGCAATGCGACGAAGCTGACGGTTTCCGAGGCGATTTGATCCTCGGTGCAGAAGATATGCGCGTCGTCCTGGGTGAAGGCGCGCACGCGCATGATGCCGTGCAGCGCGCCGGACGGTTCGTAGCGGTGGCAGGCGCCGAACTCCGCCATCCGCAGCGGCAGTTCCCGGTAGGAGCGTATGCCCTGACGGAAAATCTGCACGTGGCAGGGGCAGTTCATCGGCTTCAGGGCGAGGGATTTATCCTCGTCCTCCACCTGCGCGATGAACATATTCTGGCGGTAGTTGTCCCAGTGACCGGACTTTTCCCACAATACACGATCGACGAGTTGCGGGGTCTTGACCTCCTGATAGCCCGACGCATCAAGGCGGCGGCGCATATAGGTCTCCGCGGTGCGATAGAGCTTCCAGCCCTTCGGGTGCCAGAAGATCGACCCGACGGCTTCCTCCTGGATATGGAACAGCCCCATATCCTTGCCGATACGGCGATGATCGCGGCGCTCCGCCTCCTCCAACTGGTGCAGGTAGGCGTCGAGTTCCTTTTGGTCGCGCCAGGCGGTGCCGTAGATGCGCGACAGCATGGCGTTGCGGTGATCGCCGCGCCAATAGGCACCGGCCACTTTCATCAGCTTGAACGCGGTGCCGACGTCGGCGGTGGAGCGCAAATGCGGGCCGCGGCAGAGATCGATCCATTCCCCCTGGGAATAGAGCGTGATCGTTTCCGACTTAGGCAGGTCCTGGATCAGTTGTGCCTTGTACTTCTCGCCCTTGGCCTGGAAGAAGCCGATCGCCTCCTCCCGGTCGATTTCCTGCCGCACGAATTTATCGCCGCGCGCGACGATCTCCCGCATTTTGGCTTCGATGGCGGCGAAATCCTCGGTCCGGAACGGCTCGTTCCGAGCGAAATCGTAGTAGAAGCCGTTTTCGATCGACGGGCCGATGGTCACCTGCGTGCCGGGAAACAGCGCCTGAACAGCTTCCGCCAACACATGGGCGGCGTCGTGACGAATCAGTTCCAACGCATCCGCGTCGCGCCGGGTCACGAAGACGATGTCGGCGTCATCGGCGATGACGGTGGACAGATCGACCATCTTGCCGTTCAGCTTCATGGCGAGCGCGGCGCGAGCAAGGCCCGGCCCAATCGCCTCCGCCACCGTCGTGCCCGTCACCGGCGCATCGAACTGGCGCACGGAACCGTCGGGCAGTGTAATGGCGGGCATGGGTCGTACCTCGTGTTTTGATGAGCGTCAGGCCGTGTCTATGGCCGGAAGCCCCCCAGGGACGCAAGAGGATAAGCCGTCGCAAAGCCATGGCGCGGAACCGGTCGAGGCACTATCGTCCGGCATTCTCTTATGACCGATATTCCCAGCGGAGCATCCCATGCGCATCGACGCCATCGCCATCGGCAAGAACCCTCCCGAGGACGTCAACGTCATTGTCGAAGTGGCGATTGGTGGGGAACCGATTAAATACGAGCTCGACAAGGACGCGGGTACGTTGGTCGTCGATCGGTTTTTGTATACGCCGATGCGCTACCCCGGGAATTATGGCTTTGTGCCTCATACGCTGTCCGACGACGGCGATCCGATCGATGTGCTGGTTGCCAATACGCGACCGATCATCCCCGGCGCCATCATCAATGTGCGCCCCGTCGGCGTGCTGAAAATGGAAGACGACGGCGGCGGTGACGAGAAGATCATCGCGGTGCCGTCACCAAAACTGACTCAGCGCTATGTCAACGTGCACAACTACACGGATCTGCCGCAGATCACGTTGGAGCAGATCCAGCACTTTTTCGAACACTATAAGGATTTGGAACCCGGCAAGTGGGTCAAGCTGCTGGGCTGGGGCGACGCCGCCGAGGCGCGGAAGCTGATCGTCGAGGCGATCGAGCGCGCCAAGGCCGCCAAATAAAATCAGCCCCGCTCCGGCGCGGTTCTCGCGCCGGAGCGGAGGAGATCAGGTCATATCGACCTTACCGGTGTGCAGACGCATACGCATGGTGTCGGGCACTTCCTGGCCGACATCGGTGAAGGCCTTCCGCAGGGCCCCCATCGCCGGTCCAAAGATCCCCGCGCGATTCTCACTGCACCATTCCCGCGAGTTGCTCGGCCCTTCGAGGCTGCCCTGGAACTGCGGCATCACCCAGCGGGCGAAGAGTTCGAAGCTTTCCAGCGTATCGCGGCGATTGGCCCACTCATGCGCGCGGAAGAGCACCGCGCCGGCACCGCCGCCGGTAAAGCCGAGCAGACGCTGGATGCCGGCGGCGATTGTTTCGGGAGAGCCGACGAGGGTTGAGCCGGCGGCCAGACCTTCGGCAAGCGGGTTTTCGCTGCGCATCGGCGGCCGGCCCAGGGTTTCGCTGAAGTAGCTGAGGGTTTCGATCCGCTCTCCGGCACGAACCTGGTCCATCGCCTCGGCGTCGGTCGCGGCGCAGTGCATGTTGACGACGAGACGCCAGTTGTCGCGGTTCAGGGTCTTGCCGTACTTGGCGCCTTCGGCCTCGGCCATACCCCAGTATTCCGCGAGCTTCGCCGAACCACCGGGCAGACCGGCCCCCAGAGACAGCAGGCCGACGCCATGCTTGCCCGCGGCGAGCGCGCCGGAGGGAGTCGTGGCGGACGCGACGGCGATCGGGAAGCCGCCCTTGGTATAGGGCTTAAGGTGCAGGCGCGCTTCCTTCAGCTCGAACCAATCGGTCTTCATGGTGACCGGCTCTTTCCCCTCCAGCAGGGCCATGATGGCACCGAGGGATTCGTCCATGCGCGTGCGCTGCGTTTCGGCGTCGATCCCCATCATATAGGCGTCGGAAACGAGCGCGCCCGGACCGACACCCAGCATGGTGCGGCCGCGGGTCATGTGATCGAGTTGCACCCAGCGCTGCGCAACCATCAGCGGATGATGATAGGGCAAGCTGGTGACGCCGGAGCCCAGCATAATGTGGCGGGTCCGTTCGGCGGCGATACCGATGACGATTTCCGGCGCGGCGATGATTTCCCAACCGGCGGAATGATGCTCCCCGATCCAGGCTTCGTCATACCCGAATTGATCGAGCCATTGGATCAGTTCGAGGTCGCGCGCCAGAGCGAGCGTGGGGTTGTCGCCGACGCGATGAAACGGGGCGAGAAATATGCCGAATCGCAAGCCTTCGTGAGCCATGTTTTCCTCCGGCGGCGACACGGGCCGCTGTGATTGACGTTCTGTGGATGACCGTGGCCGGACGGTGCCGGCCGGTCAAGGTTCAGTAAGATCGGGGCATGCCCAGCACATGCTGGCCGACATAGCCCAGGATCAGGTTCGTGGAGATCGGCGCGATCTGATAGAGGCGGACTTCCCGCCATTTCCGCTCGATTTCGTATTCGCGGGCGTAGGAGAAGCCGCCGAAGGTCTGCATGCAGGTATCGGCGGCTTTCCAGGCGGCCTCCGAAGCCAGAAGCTTGGCGATATTCGCGTCCGCGCCGCATTCCTTGCCGTTGTCGAACAAGGCGGCGGCGCGGCGGCAGATCATGTCGGCACCTTCGAGTTCGGCCCAGGCGCGCGCGATCGGAAACTGCACGCCCTGGTTCTTGCCGATCGGAGCGCCGAAGACGACGCGATCCTTGGCATATTGCGTCGCCTTCTTGACGAACCAGCGGCCATCGCCGACCGCCTCGCTCGCGACCAGGATTCGTTCGGCGTTCATGCCGTCGAGGATATAGCGAAAGCCCTTGCCTTCTTCGCCGATCAGGCTGGAGGCGGGAATACGGAAGTTATCGAAGAAGATTTCCGTGGTGTTGTGGTTGATCATCGCCTTGATCGGGCGGACCTCCAACCCCTTGCCGGTATTCTTCTCGGTCATGTCGATCAGGAAGACGGACAGCCCGTCGCTGCGCTTCTTGACCTGGTCCGCCGAAGTCGTACGCGCCAAAAGCAACATCATGTCGCTGTGCAGCGCTCGGCTGGTCCAGACCTTTTGCCCGTTGATGATGTAGGAATCGCCGTCGCGGACGGCGCGGGTCTTCAATTGGGTGGTGTCGGAGCCGGTGGAAGGCTCCGTCACGCCGAAGGCTTGCAGGCGAATACGCCCGGCGGCGATTTCGGGGAGGTATTTGCGCTTTTGCTCCTCACTGCCGTGCCGGAGCAACGTGCCCATGATGTACATCTGCGCGTGGCCCTGGCTGGCGACGCAGCCGGAGGCGTTGATTTCTTCAAGGATGACGGCCGCGGCACGGACGGGCAGGCCGGAGCCGCCGTATTCTTCCGGGATCAGCGCGCCGAGAAAGCCTGCCTGGGTCAGTTCGTTCACGAACTCCGTCGGGTAGGCTTCCTTGTCTTCGAGCGCGTTCCAGTAGGTTCCGGGGTAACGGGCGCAGATTTTACGAACGGATTCGCGCAGTTCCGGGTAATCTTCGCCGATTGCGACCAGGGTTTCGTCTGACATCGTGCCTGTCCTTGTTCGAGTTGGCCGCAAGCTGCCGAAGGGTTGCGGTGACGTCAAACGCCGGGTGGCGGCACGGTCACGATCGCGTGCGGTTCGGCGCGCGCAACAGCACCGCCGAACCGGCAATTGTGGACAGGAGTGAGCCCGCCAATACGCCAATTTTGGTTGGGGCTTCCAATGCCTTCGCATCGCCGAATGCCAGCAGTCCGATAAAGAGGCTCATGGTGAAGCCGACGCCGCAGAGCAGGGCGACGCCGTAGATCTGCATCCAACCGGCCCCAGCGGGAGTACGGGCGATTCCCAGGCGCGTTGCCACCCAGACGCCGCCGACGACGCCGATCTGCTTACCCAGAAACAGGCCCAGCATGATGCCCAACGTGACGGGTTCCACCAGCATCGCGATGCCGAGACCCGCCAGCGATACGCCGGCGTTGGCAAAGCCGAATACGGGGAGGACGAGGAAGGCGCACCAGGGATGCAGCGCATGTTCAAGGCGTCGCAAAGGGGACTCCGAGCCGTTTGTCAGCGGGATGGTCGCGGCGACGACAACGCCGGCGACGGTTGCATGAACGCCCGATTGCAGCACGCAGGACCAAACGACGGCCCCGACCGCCACGTACGGCCATAACTTCGTGACGCCCAGTCGGCTCATGCCGAACAATATTCCGACGAGGACGGCTGACAGGGCGAGCATCGGGAGCGACAGTTGCGCGGTGTAAAACACAGCGATGATCGCGACCGCGCCGAGATCGTCCAGGATCGCCAGCGTGGTGAGAAAGAGCTTCAGCGATACCGGGACGCGTGAACCCAGGAGCAGGAGGATGCCGAGCGCAAAGGCGATATCGGTCGCGGCGGGGATTGCCCAGCCACTGAGCGTCGCGGGGGAGCCGAGGTTGCACAGGACATAGATAAGCGCGGGCACCACCATGCCGCCGACCGCGGCGGCACCGGGTAAGGCGCGATCCGACCAGGTGCGTAACTCGCCGGCCAGGAGTTCCCGTTTGATCTCGAGCCCGACCAGCAGGAAGAACAGCGTCATCAGCCCGTCGTTGATCCAATGCAGGACGCTGAGCCCGCCGATATAGGCGTGGAGGATCGCCTCGTACGTCGTTGCAATGGCTGAGTTTGCGACGATGAGCGCAAGGATTGCGCTGCCGATGAGCACAATCCCGCCTGCTGCTTCGTGATGCAGGAGATCCGCCATTGCGGAGCGTGGGCGTTGATTGGGAGGTTTGGTGACCATGGGGCACTGGGTGCCAGCAAACGGGGGCCGGCTCAAGCACGAATGCCGCCGTTTGCGCGTATTGTAATGGGTTGCGGGGACAGGATTTGAACCTGTGACCTTCAGGTTATGAGCCTGACGAGCTACCGGGCTGCTCCACCCCGCGTTGGTAGAGGGGTTAGGCTGATGTGGTTAGGAAGGATCAGAAGACCTGGCGGCGACCTACTCTCCCGTGCC
>CANJLW010000072.1 GCA_947475245.1 Acetobacteraceae bacterium
ATTTTCACCTCTCCCCCTGGGAGAGGTCGTGCCGCGAAGCGGCGCGGGTGAGGGAGGTGATGCGAATACAATGGGTTGTGCCGGTGGCACCTCCCTCACCCGACGCTTCGCGCCGACCTCTCCCAGGGGGAGAGGTGAAAATTCGCGCCTCCGGACGCCAGATGCGATCACCCTGCCGACTGGTCGAATGGGTCTTTCGGCGGCAATCCCAAACCGTTATGCAGGTGACCTGATGATGATCGCCCGCACGCCCCCACGACTGGATACCGCCGATGTCTGATCGACAGCCAGGGATCGATGCGTCGCGGTACGCGTGGGACGAGATCTGGCTCAAGGAAGACTGGTGGTCTGTCTGGCTCGGCCTCGGCTTCGTCGTGCTGACCTGCATCTGTTTCACCAAGGGCATCACCCTCGACTGGATTGCCGTCACCCCCACGCGATGGATCACGAGCGCCGAACTGCTCTCGCAAATGCAGGGCAACGCGGACCGCTACCTCGCCCAATGCGCCGCCATGACCGGGCTGTTCGGCATCGCCTCCGTCGCCATGGGCTACCGCCCGACGGTCTTCGTGCCGGCCTTTATCCTGCTTTACATCCTGTCGCTGATGATTCAGGCGGCCAGCGCCTGGGACGGATCGCTGCGCTATAACGTCGAGGCGCCGTTGATCGCCTTGGTCGTCGGCCTCCTCATCTCCAACGTGATCGGGTTGCCGCGCGTCCTCGACACCGCGTTTCGGGTGGAGTTCTACATCAAGACCGGCATCGTGCTGCTGGGCGCGACCTTGCCCATCACCCTGCTGGTCTGGGCCGGCCCGATCGCCATCCTGCAGGCCTCCATCGCCTCCATCGTTACGTTTTTCGTGATCTTCAAGGTGGCGCGTTTTCTGGAACTGGATAAGCGCCTGGCCGCGATGCTCGCCGCGGGCGGGGCCGTCTGCGGCGTGTCCGCCGTCATCGCCGTCGCCGGAGCGGTGCGCGCGCGTCGAGAGGACATGCCCGTGGCCATTACGCTCGTGGTGTTCTGGGCCATCGTCATGATCGTGGTGCTGCCGCTGCTGGCCAGGGCCTGGTTCCTGCACGCCGGGGTCGCCGGCGCGTGGATCGGCACGTCGGAATTCGCCGATGCCGCGGGCTTCGCGGCGGCGCAATCCTATGGCGCCTTTGCCCGCGCCGGGGCGGTTGCCGGCACGCCGGAACAGGCGATCTGGGCCTTTACCCTGGTCAAGGTCGTCGGCCGCGACATCTGGATCGGCATCTGGGCCTTTGCCCTGTCGTTGATCGCCGTCACCCGGTGGGAGGCCGCCGAAACCGGCACGACCATCGACATCGCGGAGATTTGGGGCCGCTTCCCCAAGTTCATCGTCGGATTCTTCCTGGCCTCTCTGCTGATGACCCTGGCGTTGCGCGATGTCTCCTTCGCCGACTACAATCAGGCCGTGCGTCCCACGCTTATCGCGCCGATCAATACGTTCCGCGGCTGGGCATTCACCTTCAGCTTCCTCAGCATCGGACTGACCACGCGACTGAAGGAATTCGGCGGCGTCAGCGGCAATGCGTTCCTGGCCTTCTCCACCGGCGTGGTGGTCAACCTTGTGCTTGGCTTCGTGCTGTCCGCGGTCGTGTTCGCCGATTACTGGATGGCGCTGTCGCCGTGACCGGCAGCCGCCAGTGCAGGCACTGCGCCCACTTCAACGACGATCCCCGCGCTATCGAGGCCGCAATCCCCGGCATGACGTCCATGGGATCGGCCGATGCGTCCGTCCGCGGGCGGGACGGCATATGCACCCTGCGCGACCTTTATCTGCCGGCGCGATCGGGCTGCGCCAGTTTCGAGGAACGAGGTTTATCCTGACCGTCCTTGCGGGCGCAGCCTGACCAGGGACGCATCGCCGGACACGACCTCGAACCGCGTGGCGTCCCCTTCCCGCCAGAAGCGGATGTCGAGGCGATGCGGCCCCAGCCGCAAAGGCCCATAGGTCAATTCGGGCAGCCAGTCCGGCAGCGCCGGATCGACATACAGCACGTTGTTGGGGGCATCGTGCTCGATGCCCAGCATGGCCTGCAACAGCGCGAAGCACGATCCCGCCGCCCAGGCCTGCGGCACATTGGCGCCGGTATATTGCACGGGGAATCCGGATTCCGCCCGATCGATGCCCGCATATAGCTCCGGCATCTGGTTCAGCAGAAAGTGGCTCGCGGCATCGGCGATACCCCGCGCCAGTTCCGCTGCTTCGCGTGAAAAGCCGTAGCGTTTGAAACCCAGCGCGATCAGGCTGTTGTCGTGCGGCCAGACGGAACCGTTCTGGTAGGAATACGGGTTGTAGGAGGGATGCAGGCTCGACAGCGTGCGAATGCCCCATCCCGTGTTCATGTCCGGCGCCAGCAGGCGCGCGACGACGCGGGCGGCGCGTTCCGGCGGCACGATGCCCGACCACAGCAAATGCCCGGGGTTGGACGCGACCGACAGGACCTTGTTCTTCTCGCCGTCGAGCATGAACGCGTAAAAACCCGTCGCCTCGTCCCAGAAGCGCTCGTTGAACGCGACGAACAGCGCCTGAGCCTTCGCCCGCAGCGCGACCGCGCGGGCGGGGTTGCCCAATGCCTCGAACATTTCCGCCGACCGACACCAGGCGTCGTAGACATAGCCTTGCAACTCACAGACCGCCTTGGGGCCGCGCACCGGCGTTCCGTCGGTGTTCTGCATCGCGTCGCCGCTGTCCTTCCAGGCCATGTTCTCGTAACCGACGGCGGATCGGGTTTCGTATTCCTGGAACCCGTCCCCGTCGCGGTCGCCGTCGCGGTCGATCCAGATCAGCGCGGCTTCGAGGTTCGGCAGATAGCGTTCCAGCAGCGCCCGATCGCCGGTGGCGCGCCATGCCGCGTGCAGCACGATCACGAACAGCGGCGTGGCGTCGGCGGTGCCGTAGTACGGCGTATGCGGAATAAGCCGGAAATGCGCCAACTCGCCGTAGCGCAGCTCGTGCATGATCTTGCCCGGCTCCGCGTCGCGCCAGGCATCTCGTTCCGTCGCTTGCCAATGCGCCAACACTTCCAGTGTGCCGAGCGCGAGGTCGGGGTCGACGAGGATGGTTTGGAGGGAGACGATGAGGCTGTCGCGCCCGAACGGGGCCATGAACCAGGGCAGCCCGGCGGCGGGAACGATCACTGTCCGACCGTCGATATCCATCGGCAGGCGCAGCGCCTCGATATCGTCCAGCGCCTGCCGGTAGAACTGGCTGAACGATTCATGGCTTGTTCGCGGCGTCGGCATGGCGACCTGCCAGGCGGAACCATGCCCGTCGGGTTCGACGCAGTCCGTCGGGGCGGCATCGGTGCGGTCGGCGCTGGACAGCGCGTAGAGCAGGCAGCAATGCCAATGCCCGCCCGGTGGCAGATCGATGTCGAAGCTGAGCCGTCCGTTCGCCAGCACCGCCCGCGCGCCGCCGCCGACCGAGACCGACACCGCGCGCAGGAAGTCCTTGTTGCGGTAGATCGTGGCCAGGGTTTGGGTCGCGTCGGACCAGATCGTTTCGATGCGGCCGCGGCGGATGTCGCGCCCGGACTTGGCGTCGAACACGTCGGCAAAGTCCGATCGTATGGCGATTTCCAGATTGAAGCGCGCCGGCTTGGGGCCGTAATTCGCGATATCCAGGTCTTCGTGCATCCCGCCGTTCAGCCCGCGCGATATCACCAGCCCCAGCGTGCGGCGCGGCACCGTGCCGGCTTCGGTCAGAAACTCGCGATTGATCAGAAAGATGCGGGCGGCGTCGTGATGCAGCGCGCCGCCGTTCAGGAGTTCCCAGGGCGCGCCGTTCGCGTAGATCGCCCAGGCGCTGATCAGGCGCGTGTCCTGAAAATACAGCCCCTTGTCCGTCGGCGGTGTAACCTGCCCGTCGGGTTCGGTGATCAACACCGTCATCCCGCGATGAATGGCAATCTGCGGCGGGCCGACCTGAACCTTGAACGACATTCCTGACGGCTTCCTCGCGTTGCCGGGTTGCTTGCCTCTCTCTATAGCCTTGTCCACCGGCGCTATGCACGGATTGGGGACACACATGGACGATTGGACATTGGACCGTATCCAACGCCACATCGCCGAAGGGCTGCCGCTGGTCGGGCTGTTCAATATCGACGTGATCGAGGCATCGGCCGAATGCGGCGCGGTTCGCCTGCGCACTGGGGACCATGTGACCCGACCGGGCGGAAGCGTCGCCGGGCCGGTGCAGTTCGCCCTGGCCGATGTCGCCGCCTATGCGCTGATCCTGGCGGCAAAGCACGACCCGGCGGCGGTGACCGTCGATCTGACGATCAACTTCCTGCGCCCGGCCATGACCCTGCCGTTGCGCGCCGAGGCTCGGCCTCTGCGCGCCGGGCGTCGGCTGTTTACCGCGGATATTCGCATTACCGAGGAAGCGAGCGGTCGGCTGGTGTCGCAGGCGACGACGACCTACGCGCTTTCGTGAGTCCTCGGTCGCGCGGGCTGCTTCACGCGGCAGACCCGTGATGCTACAAACGCCCCATGTCCTCCGCCCTCCACACAACGCGAATTACCCGCTCGGCTGTCTGAGACAGCCGAGGCCGCGTCGTTGTGTTGGTTGTTCGGAGTATTCCCTATGTCTGTTCGCGTGCGTTTTCTGGTCGATGCCGAGGCATCGCCGGGCCTGCTGTCCCGTCTTCTGATGCCCTATGCGAAGCGCGATCTGATCCCCGATCGCATGTGGTCGCATCGTTCCGGCGACATGGTTCACGTCGAAATCGCGATGGATGCGATGCCGCAAGAGGTCGTGCATGTCGTGGAGGGTAACCTGCGACAGGTGATCGGCGTGCAGTCCGTAACGCAATTGCGCCCATCGGCATTGCAACGGATCGCCTGAACGGGCGAGCGGCATCGGTTACAAGTTCTCGCGGGCACGCTATGATCGGGCAACCACCGCGACAGGAAACGCCGCCATGAAGATTGTCAGCTACGAAGCCACAACCCTCGCGATCCCCGAGGATGACCCCCTGGCGAACATGCCGGAAGAAGTGGGCCGCACCCGTCCGGTCGTGATCCTGCGCCTGCGCACCGATAACGGTATCGAGGGCATGGGAATCACCTTCTACGGCGGGAAGATGACCGGCAGCCTGCGGGTGGCGGTCGAGGAACTCGCCGCGCTGACCATCGGCATGGACCCGCTGCGCAACGAGCAGATCGCCGCCAAGTTGCAGGCCGGCACGGGCGACTCATGCGGGCCGGGCGGCATCTTCACGTTGGCGCTGTCGGCGATCGACATCGCGCTGTGGGACATCAAGGGCAAGTTCCTGAATCAGCCGCTTTACAAGCTGCTGGGCGGGCATCGTGATCGGGTGCCGACTTATGCCTCCGGCTCCCTCCGTCGCGGACTGACGGATAATCAGGCGCAGCGGGCCGCGCAAATCCTGATCCAGAAGGGCTTCAAGGAGATGAAGACCCAGATGGCGCTGCCGGGCAATCCGACGCCGGCCGACGAAATCCGTCGCGTGCGCGTCGTGCGCGAAGCGATCGGGCCGGACATCAAGCTGATGTGCGACATCAATCAGCGCTGGCGCCCGGAACAGGCGATCGACATCGGCTCCCGCGTGGAGGACATCGGCCTGTTCTGGCTGGAAGATGTGACGACGGCCGACGACTATCAGGGCCTGGCGCGGGTCACGGCCGCGCTGAAGACACCGATCGCCGGCGGCGAGTATCTGTGGGGCATCGCGCCCTTCGCGCAGATGATCCGTCAGCACTCCGTCGATATCCCGATGATCGATATCTGCCGAGCGGGCGGGGTAACGCCGTGGATGAAGATCGCGGGGATGGCGGAGGCGTTTAATCTGCCGGTCGTCAGCCATGTGATGCCGGAAATCCTGGTGCATTTGATCGCCGCGTGCCCGAACGGGCTGACGGTCGAATACATGCCGTGGATGCTGGCCTTGTACGAAGAAACGCCGGCGATCGAGGACGGTATGCTCGTGCTGCCGACGGCGCCGGGCCTGGGCCTGAAGTTCGACGAAAAGGCCGTTGCCGCGTTCAAGGTGAGCTAGGCGCTCGGCCCATCGGCGTGTCCGCCAGAATGCGTCGCATGCGGCGCGTCTGGTCAACGGCGCGGAAGACATAAGTCGGGGTCGCCGCATGGCGTCCGCACGGAACATAGCCGCGATCCAGCAGGGTCGCGGCGGTGTCGCGGAAGGCGCGGGCATCGGCGGCTTCGATGACGATATCCGGCAACCAGGCCTCGATCAGGCGGTGCGCGCCGGCGAGGACGGCGGCTTCCGATCCTTCGACGTCGATTTTCAGCAGGCCGATCGGGTCGGGGATGTTCAACCCGTCGAGATCGCGCACCGGGATCTCGCCGTTGCCGAAGCGCACGCTGGCGACGCCGCGATTAGCGGCCGGGCCGGGATGCAGGGTCGCTGTCCCGTTGGTTGCGCCCAGAGCGCAGCAGGTCGCGATGACCCGACGATCCAGACCGTTGGCGGCGATGTTCAATGCCAGCAGGGCATGGTTGGCGGGGTCGGGTTCGAACGCGTAGACCGGCGCGCCCAGGATCGCGGCGAAGAAAACCGTGTGGTTGCCGATGTTAGCCCCGACATCGACGACGGCGGTGCCGGGAAGATAGAGTTCCCGGCACTTCATCAGTACGTCGATTTCGTAGAACTGGCGATGCGCACGGATTGCCGCCGCCATGTGGTCGGGGGCGTCGTGGGTCCATAGTGCCAACCGTCGCCCGAGGCACGAAACGATCTGCTGTTCCATGCCGTCAGGCTACGGGACCCGGGTTAACCCGGGGTTAAAAGCCTTCAGGCGATCTTGCGGCGGCGTTGACCGGCCAGACCGGCGATCCCAAGCCCGAGCAGCAGGATGGATGCCGGTTCGGGAATTTCGTCCGGCGCGGCGGAGAACAGCAATTGAATGCCGGACTCCAGGGTTTGACCGGCGGAGAAGGCAATCGTCGGATCGGCGAAGGCCGAGGCCTCCGTGTTTTGGCCGGCAGCGACGTTGGTTTCAATCGTTATATTGTACAGTTCGTTGACGACAATCGCGACTGTCGTCGTATCGTTGGTCACTGTGAAGTTCGTCCCGTCGTAAGCCGCGCCGAAGCTGGTGGTGCCGCTGGAATCGGTTTTGTTGACGACACCTCCGGCCAGCGAGAGGGCGATCTGATCCAGGATCGTCGGCAGGACGCCGCCGCCGTTCTGCCCGAGGGTGACTCTGGCCGTGGCAAATCCGCCGGCGGGAACGTTTGTCGGGATGATGTTCGGCGCGCCGCCGACGATCAGCATCATCGCCTCCACCGTCGCGGTAATATCGACGTTCTTGGTCGTTCCCACGCCGCAAATGCCGCAATCCACCATGAACTGGTAGACGATCGAGGAAGACGCGCGAGCATTGGTAAAGGCACCGCCCCCCAATCCGGACGCCGTGGAGTAAACCGTCGGGATGGGATTGTAACTGGTCGTCGAGGCACCCGTAGCTGCACCCATCGTGAGGGTTCGGAAACCGACCGGAGCCTCCATATTGTTTGACACGTAATCGGCGTCGCTACGGGCGTTGGTCGTATAGACCGGGATATTATCTGCATCCAGAACTCTGTCCCCAACGAAAACGTTGTAAAAGACAGTCGCCTTTTGCGGCGTCGGATTGGCGAAAGCGGCGGACGATAACAGTGCCAGGGCCGAAAATGCGCCAACCACGGACCAGTTAGAAGCCATTACGATCAAAACCTTAAGAATATTGATAAAATGTAATTTATCTTCGCAGGGAGGGTTTGCAAGTTTTTTCGTTCGTCGCGCCCGCGAAGATACGCTGCCCGCCGCATCAGGGTGATCGCATTTGGCGTCCGGGGGCGCGAATCTTCACCTCTCCCCCTGGGAGAGGTCGGCGCGAAGCGTCGGGTGAGGGAGGTGCCACCAGCACAACCTATTGTATTCGAATCACCTCCCTCACCCGCGCCGCTTCGCGGCACGACCTCTCCCAGGGGGAGAGGTGAAAACTCGTACCTTCCGCCGCCAAATGCGATCACCCTGCCCGCCGCATGCTTCGGGCTTAACGGCGCAACAGGCCGCTGATACCCTGGCCGGATGCCCGACGGATCCAACCCTCACGCTCACTCTATCGCGACCGACCTCGTGACGAGCGGTTTGCTGCCGCCGGAGTCGCTCGCCGACGCCCGGGCCGTGGCGGAACGCTATGCCGTGGCGATCACGCCCGCGATGCGCGCGCTGATCGCCTCCCCCGACGACCCGATCGGCCGGCAGTTCCTGCCCCATCCCGATGAGTTGCTGACCGCGCCGCACGAGTTGATCGACCCGATTGGTGACGACGCGAGATCGCCGATCAAGGGCGTGGTGCATCGCTACGCCGACCGGGCGCTGCTGAAGCCGCTGCTGATATGTCCGGTCTATTGCCGCTTCTGCTTCCGGCGCGAGCATGTCGGCCCCGACGGCGGTCTGCTGACGCAGGCGGAACTGGACACGGCCTATGCCTGGTTTGCCGATCGTCCCGCCATTCAGGAGGTGATCCTGACCGGCGGCGATCCGTTGATGCTGTCGCCGCGGCGTCTCGGCGCGATCGTCGCCGCGCTGTCTTCCATCCCCCATATTCATACCATCCGGGTACACAGCCGCGTGCCGGTCGCCGATCCCGATCGTCTGACCGACGCGCTCGCCGCCGCGCTCGACTCCGATTGCGCGGTGTGGCTCGTCGTGCACGCCAATCATGCGCGGGAATTCACCCAGGCCGCGCGCGCCGCGCTGCGCCGGGTTCAGTCGCGCGCCATCCCGGTGTTGGGCCAATCCGTACTGCTGAGAGGCGTCAACGATACGCCGGAAGCGTTGGAGGCACTGTTTCGCGCGATGCTCGCGGCGCGGGTCAAGCCGTACTACCTGCACCAACTCGACCCCGCCCCCGGCACGGCCCGCTTTCACGTGCCGATCGAGGAAGGCCGTCGCCTGTTGGCCGATCTGCGCGGGCGCGTCACCGGTCTGGCCTGGCCGACCTATGTGCTGGACATCGAAGGCGGCTACGGCAAAGTGCCGATCGGCCCCAACTACCTCGACGCGACGACGGTGCGCGACCCGAACGGACATGCGCATCCGCGCCCTTGATACGGAGACATCCGCCATGCGTTCGGCTCTGCTGGCTATCGCGCTGACCGTCACGACATCGGCCGTCGGCCATGCCGCCGAATTGCCGATCTTCGACGCGCATCTGCATTACAGCCACGACGCGGTCGAAGCCGTACCGCCGGCGCGCGCCATCGCGATCCTGCGGGAAGCCGGCTTGCGCAAGGCGATGGTCTCCAGTTCCGACGACGCCGGCACGCAGGCGTTGCTGGCGCTGGCGCCCGACCTGATCGTGCCGGAACTGAGGCCGTATCGACGACGCTCCGACATCGGCATCTGGCTGCGCGACGACGCGATCATTGGCTACCTCGAAGATCGGCTGGCGCGGTTCCGCTACGTCGCGATCGGGGAGTTTCACGTCTATGGCGCGGATGCCGATCTGCCGAACATGCGTCGCGTCGTGGCGCTGGCGAAGCAGCACGGGCTGTTCCTGCACGCGCACGGGGATATCCCGGCGATCGAAAGGCTGTTCGCGCACGATCCGGCGGCGCGGGTCCTGTGGGCGCATTCGGGGTTCGATCGGCCGGAAGCCATTCGCGCCATGCTGATCCGCTATCCCGGCCTGTGGTGCGATCTGGCGTTTCGGAATGAACACGCCGCCGGCGCGCGGGTCGACCCCGGCTGGAAGGCGCTGTTCCTGGAATTCCCGGACCGCTTCCTGGTCGGCACCGACACCTTCGCGCCGGAGCGTTGGCATTACATTACGGAACACGCGAAATCGGCCCGCGCCTGGGTGGCCGATCTGCCGACGGCGGTGGCGGAACAGATCGCCTATCGGAATGGGGAGAGACTGTTCGCGTTCAAGCCCGCGCGCGAATGAAGCGTCTTGCCGCCGTCCTGATCGCCTGCCTGACGGTGCCCGCGTCGGCCCGGGCCTGCGATCCCGGCGGCGGACAATACATTCTCCGAACCGAAGCGCTTGCCGCCGCTTTGTCGTCCGTGCCGTCGCCGATTGAACCGGGGGAACCGTTCGACCTGGTGTTCACCCTCTGCTCCCGGCTTGGCTTCGTTACCGAGGTGCGGGTGGATGCAAGGATGCCGGCCCATCGCCACGGGATGAACTATCGACCGCGCGTCTCGGCGCAACCCGACGGCGGGTTCCGGGCCGTCGGATTGCTGTTTCACATGACCGGGCAATGGGAAATCCTGATCGAGGCCAGTGTCGCGGGTCGCTCCGAACGGATTGCCCTGCCCCTCGACATCCGATGAAGCGATGGCTGATCGCGCTTTGTCTGCTGCTTCCGGTGATGGCGGCGGCGGGTTCGCTGACCGAGGCGGAACGTGCCGCGCTGCTGCGCCACGGGCCGTGGCCCCCTGCCCCGCACATCGACCCCAGCAATCGGGCTTCCGGCAATCCCGCCGCGATCGCCCTGGGACAGATGCTGTTCCACGACGCTCGCTTGTCGGGCAGCGGCACGATGGCCTGCGCCGGTTGTCATGCCGCCGAAAAAGGCTGGGCGGATGAGCGTCCGACGGCGATTGGGTTGCTTCCCGTCGATCGCAACAGCATCGGTCTTGTCGATGTGCGGCTATGGCGCTGGTTCGGCTGGGACGGGGCGATGGACACGTTATGGGGGCAAAGTCTGCGACCCATCCTCGATCCGCGGGAGATGGGCGGCAGCCTGGCGGGGACGGCGGCGCTGATCCGGGACGATCCGGCCCTGGCCTGTCGGTATCGCGCCGCGTTCGGGCACGAACCGTCCGCCGAGACGGAGGGCGTGGCGGTCGACGCCGCCAAGGCGATCGCGGCCTTCCTGGAAACCCTGACCAGCCCGCGGGCGGCGTTCGACGATTTCCGCGATGGGCTCGCGGCGAACGCGCCGGGTGCCGTCGACGCGATCCCCGCGGATGCGCTGATGGGGGCAAAATTGTTTGTCGGGCGGGGGCAATGCGCGGTCTGCCATCTGGGGCCGAATTTCACCAACCGGGAGTTCCACGATACAGGCGTGCCGTTTTTCGTGGCCTCCGGTCGGGTCGATCCCGGTCGGCATGGCGGTATTCAAAGCCTGCGGGCCTCACGCTTCGGTCTGTCCGGCCCGTTCAACGACGATCCCGTCGCGGCACCCGCGGCATTGACGGCGGCCGTGTTGCCCCTGCATCGCAATTGGGGGGAGTTTCGCGTGCCCAGCCTGCGCAATCTGAACCTGACCGCGCCGTATTTGCATGACGGCTCCCTGGCGACGCTGCGCGACGTGATCCGGCATTACTCGGAACTGGACGAGGATCGGCTGCACGCGGATGGCGAGGCGCTGCTGCGGCCCCTGCGGCTGAGTTCGGCAGAGATCGACGCTTTGGAAGCGTTTCTGCGCTTGTTGGCCGCGCCGCCGATGGTGGCGCGGGTACCGTCGCTGACGACCTGTCCTTGACGCTGTACTCTCGGCGCAGGGTTTTTGCGTTGGATTTCTGTTCCCGCCGGCGCCGGCGGGGGCGTGTTCGGCGACATTGTTTGCGGGGGAGTTTCACGGTGTTTGCGCGGAGTGTCGCGGAGCCTCTCGGGCAGACCAGGGTGATCGCATTTGGCGGCGGAAGGTGCGAATTTTCACCTCTCCCCCTGGGAGAGGTCGTGCCGCGAAGCGGCGCGGGTGAGGGAGGTGATGCGAATACAATGGGTTGTGCTGGTGGCACCTCCCTCACCCGACGCTTCGCGCCGA
>CANJLW010000073.1 GCA_947475245.1 Acetobacteraceae bacterium
AAGGAAGAGAAGGACGCGGAAGGACGCGCGAGGCGCCATGGCGCACTCTTGCACCACAGCTGCCTGGTCTGGGTGGCTTCCGAACAGACCGGAAACAACCGGACAGATCGTGAGCTACAAAAACCGGACAGAATCATTAGCTCGCGACATCTCGCGTGTCGAACACGTTCAGAATTGCGTCAGCGAAAAGCTTGCCGCGATGTCATTATTCTTGCCCTTGCGGAGCCGGCCCGTTGCACGAATATCCAACGGCCATTCCGAGGAAATACCCGACAATGACCAGTCTGACCGCACTGATGAGCGACCCTACCGCCTGGGCCAGCCTTTTGACGTTGACGGCGATGGAAATCGTCCTCGGGATCGACAACCTGATCTTCATCGCCATCCTTGCCGGCCGCCTGCCACCGGAGCGGCAGGCCGCGGCGCGCCGGGTTGGGCTGATCCTGGCATTGACCTCACGATTGGGGCTGTTGGCGACGATCACCTGGATCATGCAACTGACCGCGCCCTTGTTTAGCGTGCTGGGGCAGTCGTTCTCGGGGCGCGATCTGATCCTGATCGGTGGCGGCCTGTTCCTGATTTACAAAGGCACGGTCGAGATTCACAACCGCGCCGAGGACGAGGGTTCGCCCGACACCGCTACCCGCGTTGGGGCCAGCTTCGCTTCAACCGTTGTTCAGATCATGATCATCGACATCGTTTTCTCGCTGGACAGCGTGATTACCGCCGTCGGCATGGCCAGCGACCTGCGCATCATGGTCGCGGCGGTGATCATCTCCGTGGGCGTCATGTTGGCAGCCGCCGGACCGCTCTCGACCTTCGTGGGTCGCCACCCTTCGGTGAAGATGCTGGCGCTGGCGTTCCTGTTGCTGATCGGCATGACCTTGATGGCGGAAGGCTTCGGGATGCATGTGCCCAAGGGCTACATCTACGCGGCGATGGCGTTCTCGGCGATCGTCGAAACGTTGAACCTGGCCACCGGGCGGCGGGCACATAAGGTCTGATCGACGTTGCCCGGGGATGCGCGCCCATGCGACAAGGGCGCGCTTTTTCCCCGGGGAGCCGATCCATGCTGAAAGACCTGACCCGCGCCTATGTCGCCGCCTTCGACGCCCGCGATCCCGCTGCCTGCGCCAATCTGATGCATCCAAGTTTCGCGCTGGAAGACCCCGTTGTGAAGCGGGTTGAGGGCCGGGACGCGGTGATGGATGTGGTGCGCGGCCTGTTCGGCTCCTGCGCCAAATTGTCCTTCGTGGCCCGCAATATCTACCAGGACGGCGACACAACGCTGATCGAGTTCGTATTGACGCTTGACGACAAGGTCCTCACGGGCATGGACCTGATCGAATGGCGCGACGGCAAGATGGTCGAACTGCGCGCTTACCTCGACGTCTGATCGACGGCACCGTCAGACAATCGCCATGATTGCCCGTTCCAATCGGGCGATACCACAGGAAGGATAGCCACTGTGATTCGTCCCATGACCACGATGGCCGCGTTTTTGGGCCTGACGCTTGCGTTGACGGCCTGCACCAATCCCAACGACCCCGGACAACGCGCCGTCGGTGGCGGGCTGCTTGGCGCGGGTGCCGGCGCGGCACTTGGTGGATTGGCCGGCGGTGGGCACGGGGCGGCGGTCGGTGCATTGGTGGGCGGCGCTGTAGGCGCGATCGGTGGGGCGGTCACCGCGCCGGAGCCGCGACGGCAGCCGTACTACAATCAGCCGCCGCCCGGATACTATCCGCCCCCGCGAGGTTATTGATCCGCGAAGAGCGCAACCGGCGCGCCGACAGCCGGCGCGGCGATGCGAAACAGACCGCCCAAGGTCGGGAATTCGTCCAGCACCGCCTGAGACTTCCCCTCCCGCAGCGACGTCACGTACATGTGGCCATCGGCGAAGCATGGCATCGTCGGACCGGGAACCGGGAACGGCAGCTTCCGCAACAAGGCACCGCTGGGGGAGAAGCAGTTGACGCAGCCGGCGGACGGCCCGGCGGACCAATAATTGCCGTCCATGTCCATCGCCGCGCCATCCGGTCGACCGTCCTCATTCGTCAGTTTCAGCAGCACCCGATGGTTGGTCATACCGCCGGTCGCGAGATCGAAGTCCCAGGCCTCGACGATCGCCGAGGTCGAGTCCGAATGGTACATGATGCTTCCGTCGGGCGACCAGGCGAGACCGTTGGAAACCGCATAGCCTTCCGACTTCTTCTCGATGCGTCCATCAGCGGTGACACGATAGAGTGAGCCGGTCGGCTGGCGCGGAGAGCGTTCGTCCATGCTGCCGACCCAGAACGCGCCGTCTGGACCGACCTTGCCGTCGTTCATCCGGTTCGTCGTGGGTTCGTCGACGGCCGGGGTCAATTCGGTCAGTGCGTTCGCGACGGTATCGAACAGCACCACGCGATGGCGCAACGCAACGACCAGACGGCCGGAGCGGCACAGGCCAAAGCTGCCGACGACCTCGGGGAAGTCCCAACCGGCGCGCGCGCCGGTATCGACCGACAAGGCGTTGATGCGCTTCCCGCCGATATCGCAGAACAGCAGGCGACGATTCGCCTCGTCCCAAACCGGCGATTCCGCCACGCCGCAGCGCGAATCCCAGACCAATTCGAATGTGCTCATATGCTTGGAGTCTCCTGCCCGTCAGCTTTGACGCATTGGCCTCAGCGTAACCGGAACGCTAAGTGTCTGGCTATCCGGTTATAAGGTCCCCATCGATGTCCGATCTTCTGTCCGCGTTCGGCCCCTTCGCCCCTCTGGCCCACCGAGTGTTGACCGCCGCCGGGCCGCTCAGCACCGACGGGTCGCACGATCTGTCGCACATCCTGCGGGTATGGCGTTCGGCGGAGGCCATTGCCCGCGAGGAGGGAGGTTGCGACCTGGAACTACTGGCCGTCGCGGTGCTGTTGCACGATTGCGTCGCGGTGGAGAAAGACTCACCGCAACGACCGTTCGCCTCTCGCCTGTCGGCGGAACGCGCGCGGGAGATCGCAGGCGACCTGGGATGGGATGCGGCCCGCCTCGACGCCCTTGTCCATGTCATCGAGGCACACAGCTTCTCCGCCGGCATCGAGCCGCATACGTTGGAAGCATTCGTGTTGCAGGACGCCGATCGACTGGATGCCATCGGCGCGATCGGCATCGCGCGCTGCTTTCATACCGGCGGGCGGATGCACTCGGCTTTGTACGAACCGGCCGATCCCGCCGGAAAAGACCGCGCGCTCGACGATCGGCGTTATGCGCTGGACCACTTCAAGGCAAAGCTGTTTCGCGTCGCCGTCGGATTTCGTACGCGCGTCGGTCAGGCGATGGCGGAACGGCGTTCGGCGACGATGAGGGAATTTGTCGAGGCTTTTCTGCGGGAGGTCGCGTGATGATCAAAGCCGCCATCGTCGGTCTGGGCTGGTGGGGTCAAAATCTGACGCGCGCCGTAAAGGACAGCGCGCTGATCCGGTTTACCCACGCCCATACGCGGACGGCGACCTCCGCGCCGTTCTGCGCGGAGCATGGCCTGCGCTGGACGGGCGACCTTAACGACATTTTGAACGATCCGGCGATCGACGCCGTTGTCTTCGCCACGCCGCACAGCCTGCATGCGGACCAGGTGCGCCGCGCGGCCGCCGCCGGCAAGGCGGTGTTCGTGGAAAAACCGTTCGCGCTGACGGTCGACGACGCGCGCGCGATGATCCGGGCGGCGGAACAGGCCGGAGTCGTTCTGGCCGTCGGCTTCAACCGCCGCTTTCACCCATCGATGATCAGGCTGCGTTCGTTGGTCAAAAGCGGCGAACTCGGAACCTTGGTGACCGTCGCGGCCGAACAGACGGCGCTGCACGGGCTGGAACTGACGCCGGATGCCTGGCGCGCCCAGCCCTCCGAGTCCCCCGCCGGCGCGATGACCGCGATCGGGGTTCACCTGATCGACGGCATGATCGATGTGTTCGGCCCAATCGCGAGCGTCCATGCTCAGGTGGCACGCAGAGCGGCGGCACATGCCGACGATACGACGACACTGCATCTGCGGTTCGCGAACGGGGCGAGCGGGCAGGTTTTCTGCTCCACCGTCGCAACGCCGCATTACCGGTTCGCGGTTTACGGAACAAAGGGCCTGGCGGAAATTCTGGGGCATCCGATGGCGACGCTGCGCCTAATTCGGTCGCAAGCCGGACAAAACCGCGTTCCCGCCCCGGCAGAGGTCGCGGAGATACCGGGGTTCAACATGCTGACGGCGGAGCTGGAGGCTTTCGCCACCGCTATCGCCACCGGCACATCCTTTCCAACCCCGCTCGGCGAAATTCTGCACGGCGTGGAGGTGTTCGAAGCGGTATTGCGTTCGACCGCGTCAGGCAGAGCGGAGCCGGTCGGCTAACCGCGCGACTTCGCCTGGGCAGCGGCCAGTTCGGCGCGCAGGCGCTGGTTCTCCCGCCGCAGCAACTCCGCCTCCGACGCCGCGCCGGCACCGGGTTGGGGCGCGCCGGGGGGCGTGTTTTCGTCCGGACGGTGAAACGGCGCGAACATGCTGAACGCACGCTCCATCATCGCCATATTCTGTCGACCGACTTCCTCCATGTTTCCGAACGGAAAGATGCTGCCCATGGTCTTTTGCATGGCGCTCCGCATCTGCTCCTGCTGGTCCGAGAACGCGGCCATCGCCTGTTCGAGATATTGCGGTACAAGGCCCTGCATCGACCCGCCGTAGAACCCGATCAATTGCCGCAGGAATTCGGTCGGCAACAGATTCTGGCCCTTGCCCTCTTCCTCGACGATGATCTGCGTCAGCACGCCCCGTGTGATATCGTCACCGGTCTTGGCGTCGTAGACGACGAAGTCGCGCCCATTGCGTACCATCTCCGCCAGGTTATCAAGCGTGATGTAACTGGAGCTTTCGGTGTTGTACAAACGCCGATTGGCATACTTCTTAACCACAACCGGCAGCGCCTGCGCGGGTTTGTGGTCGGGTGGAGCTTGTACGGGGTCGGCCATGCATCCCTCGCGTCACGGGGCGGCGATTATGACCGGCTTCGATCCGAAGCGCGGGCATTCCGGTACCGGCGCGCCACCACGGCAACGCGCTCGACAGACCCGCTAGCCGGCGGGACACGGTCATACCATACCCGCATTTCGCATGTGCGAAGACGCAAATCAACCGCCCTCGACAGGTTTGCGGTTCCCCAGGCGACGCGCCAACCGTATGGTCCCGCCGATGAGGAGTCAGAATGCCGCATGAGCGACACCGGCGGCCCGGATCTGGAAGCGTTGGCACGGGACTGGATCGCTCTGTGGCAGAGCGAATTAACCGCCCTGGCGATGGACCGCGAAGCGCGCGAAGCCATGCAGGCGTCCACGGCGCTTTGGGCCGGCGCATTGAGCGCGATGATGCGGGCGACTCCGTACGCCGCAGCGCCGGGGACGGCGCGTGATTCAGCGCCGGGGACCGCGCCCGCTGCTGCTGCATCTGACCCTCGCGATGCTGAGATCCAGCGTCTCGCGCGCCACGTCGCTGAATTGGAAGCACGACTGGCCAAACTTGAACGCCGCGACGATCCGACAGGCACTGACCCAGCATAGCGCCGATACCGCCTTCCCGATCGCGGTCTGGACGGAAGCCTTGCGCCAGGATGCAGCCCTGATCCATGGAATCACCGCCTATCGCCGCCATCCATGGCGACGGGATATCGGCGATCCGCCCGTGGTTTGGTCCGAAGGCGGCAGCCGCCTGCTGGATTACGGCGGCACCGGCCCCACGGTCTTGTTCGTGCCCAGCCTGATCAACGGCTTTCAGGTGCTGGATCTGATGGCGGACCATTCGATGCTGCGCTGGCTCGCCGCCAACGGCACGCGGCCCTTGTTGCTGGACTGGGGCTGGCCAGACGCGACGGAACGCGGCTTCACCCTGACCGACTACATCGCAGGACGTTTGGAACGAACAATGGCCGAAGCGGCCCGCCTGACCGGAGGCCCCATCATCTTGGCCGGCTACTGCATGGGCGGCCTGCTTGCCGTCGCCGCCGCGCAGCGTCGCCCGGACCTGACGCACGGTCTTGCGCTGCTGGCGACACCGTGGGATTTTCACGCTCCGACCGTCGAGCGCGCGCGCGAGGCGGCGGGGTGCCTGGCGTTGATCGAACCCGCGCTGGAATTGCTGGGCGCGATGCCGGTCGATGCCTTGCAGATGCTGTTCGCGCTGCTCGATCCCTGGGGTGTCGCGGATAAATACCGCGCTTTCGCCGCCCTGCCGACGGACAGCCCCCGCGCGCACCGGTTTGTCGCGCTGGAAGATTGGCTGAACGACGGCATGCCCCTGGCGGCCCCGGTCGCCCGAGAATGCCTGTCCGCCTGGTACGGCGCCAACACTCCGGCGCGCGGCCTTTGGCGCGTCGCCGGCCAAATCGTCGATCCGTCCGCCCTGCGCCTGCCCGTGTTCGTCGCCATCCCCCAACGCGACCGGATTGTGCCGCCGGACTCGGCCCTGGCCCTGGCGCGCCTGATTCCCGAAGCATCCACCCACAGCCCCGCCGCCGGCCATGTCGGCATGGTCGCCGGTGCCGCCGCACAACGGCAATTATGGGAGCCTTTGCTGGCGTGGCTGCTTTCCCAGGTCCATGAAGGCGGGTAGGGTAACGCCCTGCACAGGGAGAACCAGCATGGAAGAGATCGTCATCGTGTCCGCCGCTCGGACGCCGGTCGGCAGCTTCAGCGGCGCGCTCAGCACTCTTTCCGCCCACCAACTCGGTGCCGTCGCGATCCAGGCCGCAATCGCTCGCGCGGGGATCGAGGCTGCCGACGTCGAAGAAGTCATCCTGGGACAGGTCCTGGCCGCGGGTGAAGGCCAGAACCCCGCTCGGCAGGCCGCGCGAGGCGCGGGCATCCCCGACGCCGCCACCGCCTTCGGTATGAACCAGGTCTGCGGATCGGGTTTGCGCGCCGTCGCCCTGGCTGCTCAACAAATCCGCACCGGCGAAAGCAGCGTGGTCGTGGCCGGCGGTATGGAAAGCATGTCGCTGTCGAAGCACGCCGCGCAACTGCGCACCGGCCAGAAGATGGGCGGGCTGGAATTTGTCGACACGATGCTGAAAGACGGGTTGTGGGACGCGTTCCACGGCTATCACATGGGCAACACGGCGGAAAACGTCGCGACCAAGTTCCAGATCACGCGTGAGCAGCAGGACATTTTCGCCCTGGGATCGCAGCAGAAGGCGAGCGCGGCGCAGAAGTCCGGCCGCTTCGCGGATGAAATCGTTCCCGTCACCGTCAAGGGTCGCAAGGGCGATATCGTCGTCTCCGAAGACGAGTATATCCGTCACGATTCCAGCCTCGAATCCATGACCCGGCTGCGCCCTGCCTTCTCGAAAGACGGCTCCGTCACCGCCGGCAACTCGTCAGGCATCAACGACGGTGCCGCGGCGCTGGTGCTAATGACGGCGGCGGAAGCGGCAAAGCGCGGCCTGACGCCGCTGGCGCGGATCGCATCCTTCGCGACCGCCGGCGTCGATCCGGCGGTCATGGGCACCGGGCCGATCCCATCGTCGCGCAAGGCGCTGGCCCGCGCGGGCTGGTTGATCGACGACCTTGACCTGATCGAGGCCAACGAAGCCTTCGCCGCGCAAGCCCTGGCCGTGAACAAGGAAATCGGCTGGGATACGGCAAAGGTCAATGTCAACGGCGGTGCCATCGCCATCGGCCACCCGATCGGTGCATCCGGAGCGCGGGTGCTGGTGACCCTGCTGCACGAAATGCAAAAGCGTGACGCGAAAAAAGGCCTCGCGACTCTGTGCATCGGCGGCGGCATGGGCGTCGCCATGTGCCTGGAGCGCTGAACGCTCTCCGAAGCAACAATAATGGAGGAACACCATGGCGCGCATAGCACTGGTTACCGGCGGAACACGGGGCATCGGTCTGGCCATTAGCCTCGCGCTGAAAGCGCAGGGGCGAACGGTTGTCGCCAATTACGCCGGTAACGACGCGGCGGCGGAGGCTTTTCATGCCGAAACCGGCATCGCGGTCGCAAAGTTCGACGTCAGCAAGATGGATGCGTGCGAAGCCGCTATCGCTAAGATCGCGGCGGAGATCGGGCCGATCGAAATTCTGGTGAACAACGCCGGCATTACACGCGACGGCACGCTGATGCGCATGAAGCGCGACATGTGGGACGCGGTGATCGATACCAACCTCGGTTCGTGCTACAACACATGCAAGCTGACCTTCGAAGGCATGCGCGAACGCAAGTTCGGCCGCGTCGTCAACGTCGGCAGCATCAACGGACAGGCAGGGCAGTACGGTCAGGTGAACTACGCCGCCGCGAAATCCGGCATCCACGGCTTCACCAAGGCCCTGGCCCAGGAAGGCGCGCGGTACGGCATCACCGTGAACGCCATCGCGCCTGGCTACGTAGATACCGACATGGTGCGCGCGGTGCCCGGTGAAGTCCTGCGCAAAATCGTCGCCAAAATCCCCGTCGGCCGGCTCGGCCATGCCGAAGACATCGCCCGCGGCGTTGCGTTCCTGACGGCGGACGAAGCCGATTTTATTACGGGATCGACGCTTTCGATCAATGGCGGGCAGCATATGTACTGAGGGTGTGGGGTCGAGGTCTCAGAGTCCGGAACGGACTCCGAGAATCCCAATCGACGAAACATCGTGATTTGACCTGACCATGAAAGGCCAGGCACCGACACGCGATATCCGCCTTCACATCAGCACCGCCAGAATCCACCGCTCGCACATCAGAACGGCCGAACCGACCGCCAGGGCCAACAAAAATCGCCCGGACGCAAGAAACACCACGGCCGAGACAATAGCCGCGACCGACTGAACAAACGTCATCGCGACCATCGCCGGACCAAGCACCGCACCCATCGCACAAGCTGGCAGCAGGTCAAGGAAGCGCCGCAGGTTGGGACTGTCCCCCAAAGACGTCCCAACGATCAATCCAACGACACGGCACCCAAACGCAACAATCGCCATCGTCGCGATGGCAATAGAAAACCGCACGTCAATCGTCATCTTGCTGTCCCCGAGGATGCGCCAAACCAGGCGATAAGGGCACCGACCGTAACGCCAAGCAGAAACCCGAGCGGCAACGGCACAACCTGGCTCGCTCCCGCGGACGTCAGTGCGGCAACGATCCACGACGCATGTCCCATCGACGAATTCTTGACCACGAGCAAAAGCAGCAACCCAAGAAACAGAACGCCGGCAAACCTCAGCGCCGCGATGAATTCAGGATCGAGTCGTCCCGCGATAAAAGACCCCAGCAATGTGCCGGATACCCAAAGCACCAGGATCCACACCCCGGCGCATACGAAGAAGATGAACCGATCGACTGGCGCTTTTTCCGCGACGGTCGCCGCCCAGGCCCCATCCGTCAGCACCAACATCGACAACAGCCGCATGCTCCAGGATCGCCCGCGAAGATGGTCGGCAATCGAAACGCCCATCAGGAACAGCCGATTGCAAATGAGTAAACTGGAAACCGCAACGGTCAGAGCCGAAAACGGCTCCGCCAGCATGCCAAGCACGGCAAACTGAACCGCGCCGGAGAACACCAAGACACAGGACAGCGCCGCCAGTGTCGGTGAAATCCCCAGCGACGCACAGGCCGCGCCGTAAAGAATACCAAACAGGCCGGAACTGATGGCCAGAGAGGTCGCGCGTCGCACGCCCAGCCGCGCACTCCGCCCCATCGACATCGCGCTATCAGCCCCATCGCGCTCGGCCATTCGCCCATCCGATCTCATGTCGTCACCCAACCGAGAGGCGGCATCGCGCCGCTACGGTTGCGACCGCGATAGCAGTCGGCTATCTCATCTTACAAATTGATTATTGAGATGAGAGTTATCGGCATTGATGATAAAAAGACCCGCACTCGATCCGACATTGCTGCGAGCGCTCATCGCGGTCGCCGATCAGCGCTCCTTCACCCGCGCCGCGACAATGCTCAATCGCACCCAGTCAGCGGTCAGCACGCAGATCAAGCGGTTGGAGGACCAGATCGGTCTTCGCCTTCTGGAACGAACGACGACCCACGTGGCGTTGAGCCCGGCCGGAGAAAAGCTGCTCGGCTACGCGCGTCGCATCCTGTCGTTGAACGACGAAGCGATGCAGCGCATGTCAGAGCACACCGTTCAAGGCAGCGTTCGCCTTGGCGTTATGGAAGACTACGGAACGCTCGCCTTGCCGTCGCTGCTGACGTCCTTCGCGGTTTCCTACTCGGGTGTTCAGATCGAGATGGAGACCGGCCTGACATCGGGCATGGTTGACCGGATCGGAACCGATTTCGACATCGTCATCGCCATGCACGCCGTCGGGGAAAAGTACGGCGTGCTGCTGTGTCGAGAAAACGCGATCTGGGCCGGCAGCGCGCTGCTCGACTGCAAGGAAGCCGACCCGTTGCCGGTGGCGCTCTACCCGTCTGGATGCCTGTTCCGGCAATGGGCCTTGGAGGCGCTGGACCGCTCCGGACGCCCCTGGAGGCTGGCATTCGTGAGCCACAGCCTCGGTGCCGTCGAGGCCATTGCCGCGAAAGGCCTGGCCGTGACGGTCGTCAAGGAGAGCATGCTGCCATCGTCGCTTATGGCGTTGGGCGTGCCGGAGGGGATGCCCGAATTGCTGCAAAACAGCGTGCAAACCTTTCCAGATTCCGGGGGTAAACAGCGTCCAATAGTTTCCACCCTGGTCCGTGCGATCCTCCGGCGTTTACGCGGGAGAGTCTGGGGTGTTTTACATGGATACGATTGCCGAAATCCGCCGCCGTCAC
>CANJLW010000074.1 GCA_947475245.1 Acetobacteraceae bacterium
GGCGCGAAGCGTCGGGTGAGGGAGGTGCCACCAGCACAACCCATTGTATTCGCATCACCTCCCTCACCCGCGCCGCTTCGCGGCACGACCTCTCCCAGGGGGAGAGGTGAAAATTCGTACCTTCCGCCGCCAAATGCGATCACCCTGGGAGGAGAGCGGTTTGACCCTCCTCCGTGAAACTCCCCAATAATCCATCGGCCTTGCGATCCTTCCCGGCGCCGGCCTCCCTGGGCGTATGGGGTCTTGCCGCGTTGCAACGCGTAGCGTGGGCGTATGCGGATCGTGCCCGCTTGTCCGCATGAATATTCAGCCTGGAACACCGTCGTCTCATCCGCGCCTTCCGTCCTTTCAGCCGGCTATCCTGGCGAAAGGCGTTCGGCGCGCCAACCATTTCCGACGGCTTTAACAGCGCGGTCGCATTCGACCTGAACGTCGCGGCGCTGCACGAAAGGAAGGGCTAACGCCGATCAACACGGATCGCAGTTGATCACTCGGCGGTGAACCGTCGGGCGATCGTCGGTTCGTGCGGGTGGGGAGCGGCGAATGGCTCTGGTCTCGGGAAATCCTCGCCGGAGATCGAAGCTCGGAGTACGCCCTGTCAGCCACGATCCGCGTTGATCCTCTTCATCCGTGTTCATCGGCGTTAAAACTTTCCTACGCAGCCTAATGCCCCAGCTCGGTGTCGATGGGTGACTCCGAAGCATCGTTGCCCAACAGGTTGCGGGGCTACACTGATCGGCGGCGCGGTGGCGCCGCGTGTAAGAGAAGGGCTAACGCCGATGGACGCGGATGAAGATGATAAGCGCTGATCGCGGTTGATCAGTCGGCGGTGAACCGTCGGGCCGTCGTCGGTTCGCGCGGGTGGGGAGCGGCGAATAGCCAGCGTCTCGGGAAAACATCGCCGGAGATCGAAGCTCGGAGTACGCCCTGTCGACCACGATCCGCGCTTATCCTCTGTATCCGCGTCCATCCGCGTAAAAACCTTCCTCCGCAGCCTAATGCCCCTCTCTCGGCGTCGAGGACTGACTCCGCGGTGTACCCCCTCAACTGACCTACCGGCGGTGCGGCGGCACCGTGCGAAAGAAAGGGCTAACGCCGATGGACGCGGATGAAGAGGATCAACGCGGATCGCGGTTGATCAGTCGGCGGCGAACGGTCGGGCGGTTGTCGGATCGCGCGGGTGGTGAGCGGCGAATGACCCGCGTCTCGGGTAAGCGTCGCCGGCGATCTGGCCGTGGAGAACGCCCTGTCAACCACGATCCGCGCTGATCCTCTTCATCCGTGTTCATCGGCGTTAAAATCTCCCTCCGCAGCCTCATGCCCCTCTCGGCGTCGAGGAGTGACTCCGCGGTGTGCCCCCTCAACTGACCGATCGGCGGTGCGGCGGCATCGTGCGAAAGGTAGGGCTGACGCCGATGAACACGGATGAAGAGGATCAACGCGGATCGCGGTTGATCAGTCGGCGGTGAGCCGTCGGGCGGTCGTCGGTTCGCGCTAGTGGGGAGCAGCGATTGGCCCGCGTCTCGGAAAAACCTCGCCGGAGATCGAAGGTCGGAGTACGCCCTGTCGACCACGATCCGCGCTTATCCTCTTCATCCGCGTCCATCCGCGTTAAAACCTTCCTCCGCAGCCTCATGCCCCTCTCGGCGTCGAGGAGTGACCCGCGGTGTGCCCCCTCAACTGACCGACCGGCGGTGCGCCGGCATCGTGCGAAAGGAAGGGCTGACGCCGATGAACACGGATGAAGAGGATCAACGCGGATCGCGGTTGATCAGTCGGCGGTGAGCCGTCGGGCGGTCGTCGGTTCGCGCGGGTGGGGAGCGGCGAATGGCCCGCGTCTCGGGTAAGCGCCGCCGGCGATCTGGCCGTGGAGAACGCCCTGTCAACCACGATCCGCGCTTATCCTCTCTATCCGCGTCCAACCGCGTTAAAACCTTCCTCCGCAGCCTCATGCCCCTCTCGGCGTCGAGGCGTGACTCAGCAGTCGATGCGGCCGCTTTTGCCTCCCGCGTGATCGTTGCCTAGTGTGGGAGGTCAGGGTGTGGGGGCGTCAAGCACGGCGTGTCCGCCCAATCGCGCGGCATGTGCCAAAAGGGTTCGAACGAGATGCAAACCTACGACTATATCGTTGTCGGCGCCGGTTCCGCCGGCGCGGTCGTCGCCAACCGGCTGTCCGCGGATGCGCGCAACAAGGTGTTGCTGCTGGAAGCCGGCCCGGCCGGCAATCCGTGGTCGCGGATTCCGATCGGTTTCGCCAAGCTGATCAACAATCCTGCCGCGAACTGGCTGTATTCCTCGGAACCCGAAACCAACACCAATGGCCGCCGCCTGCCGGTGCCGCGCGGCAAGCTGTTGGGCGGATCGAGCGCGATCAACGGTCTGGCGTTCGTGCGCGGGCAGGCACAGGATTTCGATACCTGGGCGCAGATGGGCAATCACGGCTGGAGCTACGACAGCGTATTGCCGTTCTTCAAGCGGATGGAAAGCTATGAAGCCGGCGGCGACGATACCTATCGCGGGCGCGGCGGGCCGCTGCGGGTCACCAACCCAGAACCGCATGACCGGCTGCTGTCCACGCTGATCAAGGCGGCGGGGGAAGTCGGCATTCGGCACAATCCCGACTACAACGGTGAGAAACAGGACGGCATCGCCATGAGTCAGGCGACGATCGCATCCGGCCGACGCATGAGTACAGCCCATTGCTACCTCGATTCGGTCCGCGACCGGTCAAATCTGCATATCGAGACCGACGCGCTGGGCAGCAGTCTGATCCTGGAAGGCAAGCGCTGCGTCGGCGTGCGCTATACCGTCGGCACGGAAACGCGGGAAGCGCGCTGCGGGCGCGAAGTCGTGATCAGCGCGGGATCGATCAACTCCCCGCAATTGCTGGAACTGTCGGGCATCGGTCAGGCCGAACGGCTGCGCGGGTTGGGGATCGAGGTTGTCCACGATCTGCCGGGCGTCGGCGAAAATCTGCGCGATCATTACGCGCCGCGCACGCGGTGGGAGATCGGGACACGGGGCGTGACCTACAACGATCGCGGCCGCGGGCTGGGTCTTGTCGGGCAGGCGCTGCGCTACGCGCTGTCGCAGCCGAGCATGTTGAGCATGGTTGCGGCGCCGCTGAGGGCGTTTGTTTTCTCGCGGGAAGGGTTGGAAGCGCCCGATCTGTTGCTGGGATGGGTGCCGATGCTGACGGAGCCGGGGCGGACGGGACCGAAACTGTCGCGCATGCGCGGCATGACCTGTTATGCGCATCCGATGCGTCCGGAGAGCAAGGGGCATATCCACATCACCTCCGCCGACGCCAGGCGGCCGCCGGCGATCAACTTCAACTTCCTGTCCTCGCCGATCGATGCGGAGTTGACGGTTCGCGCGATCCGCATCGCGCGTTCGGTGATGTATGCGCCGGCGATGGCCGATCTGCGGCTGACGGAACTGGCACCCGGCGTGGCGCTGACCAAGGATGACGAGATCATCGACTGGGTGAAACGGGCGGCGGAGACGACGTATCACCCGGTCGGCACGTGCAAGATGGGCTCCGACCCGATGGCGGTGGTGGACTCGCAATTGCGGGTGCTCGGCATTGCCGGGCTGCGGGTGGCGGATGCGTCGATCATGCCGACGCTGACATCGGGCAACACGAATGCGCCGTCGATCATGATCGGGGAAAAGGCGGCGGATATGGTGTTGCAGGCGGCGTAAAGCGGCCTCTCCCGCTTATGCGGGAGAGGGTTTTTCCATCAGGCGGCGGCGAGGATCATGCGGGATGCTTTCTCGCCGATCATGATCGACGGGGCGTTGGTGTTGCCCGACGTCAGCGTCGGCATGATCGATGCGTCGGCGACGCGCAGTCCCTGGATGCCGTGCACGCGCAGTTGATCGTCGACCACGGCCATCGGGTCGGAACCCATTTTGCAGGTGCCGACGGGATGGTAGGTCGTTTCGGCATTGTTCTTCACCCAGGCGAGTAATTCGTCGTCGGAGGCGATGTTGATGCCGGGGGCGATCTCATCCGTGGCGATGCCTTGCATGGCGGGCGCGGTCATGATGCGGCGGGTGATGCGCATCGCTTCCAGGGTGACCTCGCGGTCGAGTTGCGCGCTGAGGAAGTTGAACCTGATGGCCGGCTGTTTGTTGGCCGATTTGGAGGAGACGTGAATACTGCCGGTGCTTTCCGAGCGCAGGATGTTCATGATCGCGGTGACGCCTGACTGCTTGGAAATCTTGAAGTCCGACGTTGCCAGGAACGGAATCCAGGAAATCGCGGCATCCGGCGCGTCGAGCCCGGCGCGGGTGCGGACATAGGCGCGGATCGGAGAGGCGGGCAGCCCCAGCAGGCCTTTTTGCGTGAACGCATAGCGCAGCGCCTGCCAGACCAGCCCAAGGCCGCGCGCCTTGTCGTTATAGGTCATGCCGAGGGACGGCAGGATCGACCATTTCATACGCGGAGAGTAATGGTCCCGCAGGTTTTCGCCGACGCCCTTCAGCGCGTGCTTCACCTCGATGCCCAGGTTTTGCAGCAGGTCGGGCTGGCCGATGCCGGACAGTTCCAGCAACTGCGGGGAATTGATGGCGCCGGCGCTGACCACGACTTCGCGGTTGGCGCGCGCCTCGCGGGTTTGACCGCCGACGGTGTAACGAACGCCGACGCAGCGCTTGCCTTCCAGCAGCAGGGTTTCGGTCAGCGCGTTGGCCTGGATGGTCAGGTTCGGGCGGCCGCGGGCGGGATCGAGGTAGCAATAGGCCGTACTCATGCGCCGACCGTTGCGAATCGTCGTTTGGGTCATGCCGATGCCGTCCTGACTGGCACCGTTATAATCCTTGGTATAGTTGATGCCGATCTGACCGGCGGCCTTGATCAGGGCTTCGTAGATCGGGCCGGTTTCGTGGTTCTCGGTCACCTTCAGCGGGCCGCCGCGGCCGCGGTATTCGTCGTCGCCGTCGCCCTGATAGCTTTCCATGTCGCGGAAGATCGGCAGCACTTCGCGATAGCTCCAACCGCGATTGCCGAACTGCGCCCAGGTGTCATAGTCCTGCGACTGGCCGCGCACGAAGACCATGCCGTTGATGGACGACGAGCCGCCCAGCAGCTTGCCGCGCGGCACGGGAATGCGGCGATTGCCGGAACCTTCGTCGGGTTCGGACGAGTACAGCCAGTTGGCGGCGGGGTTGTCGATCAGGCGCGCGAAGCCGACGGGGATGCGCGACCAGGGATGGCTTTCCCGTCCGGCTTCCAGCACCAGCACCTTGTTCTTCGGATCGGCGCTGAGCCGGTTGGCGAGCACGGAGCCCGCCGATCCCGCGCCCACGACGATGTAGTCGTATGTTTGGCTGTCCATGGTCGTCTTCTCCCCTCGCACCCCGCGCGTTGCGTGCGGGTCGTCAAATGCCTTGCGGCGCGTCCGTTCCGACGACGCTTTTGTAGGCGGCCCGCACCGCGTCGGATACACTTTGCGTATCCTCTTTCAGATTGCGCGGCGTGATCGCGATGAACGCGATTTCCCAGTCACCCGGGATCGGCTTGCCCACTTTCGGCACGAAGGCGTGCGGCGCGTCGGGTGAGTTGTGGCAATGATCGCCGCTGCTCACCGGGGTCAGGACCGGACGATCGTTCTCGTCGAGCGAGAAGGCATCGGCCTCTCCCACCACATACATCGGGAACTGATCGGTGCGGCTGCGGGAATGGCGGTGGAGTTCCACCTTGGGCAGGAACACGGCGGCGACATTGCGGCCGTGATGGTTGCGCCCGTTGCGCCACGGGCCCGGCCCGGTCAGCTCCATGGGGTTCGCCAGGCGATGGGCGTCGCGTCCCAGGACCTCCCGCAGGGCTTCCTTGGGGTTGAACGCCTGGCCCGACGCCGCGTCGCGCAGGGCGGAGAAATCGGCGTAGACCGCCTTCATCCAGGCGAACTCGTCATCCGCCAACTGGTGGTCCAACAGGGGGAGATCGGCGTGTTCCGACATGGCTGCTTCCTTCGCGTCGAGGCGTTCAACCGTTCGCCGAGGGGGACGGCACGCCGTCGGGCGGCCAGATCGTCAGTTCCGGCGTCAAGGGAATCCGCAGATTACGGAACAGCAGCGAAAACGCCATCCAGTTGCCCATGGCGATCACGAATTCGACCTGCTCGCCGGGATCGGTGACATATTTGATCACCTCCGCCCAGGCTTCGTCGGAGATGGATTTGCCGTCGAGGCATTCGTCCGTCGCCGCCAGGATCGCCCGATCGGCCGGGGTCAGACGGTCCGACGCGCGCCAGTCGCGGACGGCCAGAATATCCTCCGCCGGGATGCCGGCCACGGCGGCGACGCGCCAATGCTGGGTCCATTCATAGGCCGAACCGGTCACCCAGCCGATCCGCATGATCATGAGTTCGCGCAGCCGCGTGTCGAAGGTGTTGTTCTCCAGCAGTTGCATCAACTGGCTGAACGCCACGCGAGCGACGCCGGGATTGTTCGCCACGACGCGGAACGCCTCGCTCTGCGTGCGTCTGGCCGGCATGCCCATCGCGTTGCCCAGATCGCGCGCGCGTTCCGGCGATACCATCGGTACCCGTAAGGTCATTGTCGTTCTCCCCCTTGTTCCGGTTCAGGTTATTCCGCCGCCAGCCGCGGTGCTTCCATCGCCTGGACGTGCGGCAGCACTTCCTTGGCGAACAGGCGCAGCATCGCGGAGGTCTTCTCCGGCCCGTAGTACGGCGGGTAATGCAGCATGATCGACGACGCGCCGACTTTGCGCAGATCCTCGATCTTGCGGATGACGGTATCCGGAGAGCCGTGCAGGATCGTGCTGTCGCACAGGTTGTCGTAGTTCAGCGCGTTGTCGTCGCGTTCCGCCGTGACCTCTCCAAAATAGCGCCCGGTGCCGCCGCTGACGAAGCTGCGGACGTGGCGGACGACGCCTTCCGCGCTTTCCGCCTTTGCCTGCGCGTCGGTCGGGGCCACGTAGACCAGGCGCGTGACGTCGACGTCGCCGAAGGCCGGGTTCTGGTTGTACGGGGCTTTCGCCTCTTTCATGTGGGACCGATAGGTTTCGATGTGCGCGGCGATGGTGGCGAGGTCGGGCAGCGTGGACTGCATCAGCCCAAAGCCCCAGCGCGCGGCCTGCGCCATCGAGCGATCGGTGCCGGCGCCCATGTAGATCGGCGGATGCGGCAACTGCACGGGGATCGGGTAGATCTCGTAGGGGTCGTTGATCTCGAAGTTGTAGTATTTGCCGCGCGCGGTCATCTTCTTCTCGTGGAAGCCTTGCAGGATCAGCGGGATCGCTTCTTCCTGCATGTCGCGGCGGGCTTCGTAATCGACGCCCAGGCCCTCGAACTCATAAGGCCGATACCCCGACCCAAGGCCGAGCTGGAAGCGGCCGTTGCTGAGGATGTCGATGAAGGCGGCGTTTTCGACGATGCGCATGGGATGGTGCAGCGGCACCACCATGACGCCGGCACACAGCTTGATGCGCTTGGTCAGCGCGGCGAGGTAGCACAAATAGCTGAACGGGTCGGGCAGGATGCCGTACTTGTTGGAAAAGTGGTGTTCGGCGATCCAGATACTGTCGAAGCCCAGTTCCTCGGCTTCCAGGATTTCCCGCGTCGTGCGGGCGTGCACGGCGTGATAGGGGTGCGGTTCCGTCGCCGGGTCGGGATGAGAGGTATAGAGGATGCCGATCTTCATCGTCGTCTGAGTCCTGATCTTGCCGTGGTTGGCGCGCAGGCTAGGCCCCGATCCCCCGGGTTCGCAACCCTGGGACCCAGCGTGTCCATGGCACGGGGACATTTCCAGACCCCCACGACCGGCCTATGGTCGCGGGGAATTCTGATCGGGATCCCACCATGACCGAACCCTGCGATCTGTCCGCCACCGAAGCCCGCCGCCTGATCGGCGCCAAACAGCTTGCGCCGAGCGAATTGGTGGAAAGCTGTATTGGGCGGATCGAGGCGGTGGATCATGCCGTCAACGCCATGGTCGCGCGCGACTTCGATCGCGCCCGTCAGGCCGCTCGCCAGGCCGACGACGCCGTCGCGCGCGGGGATGCGCTGGGGCCGCTGCACGGGCTGCCGATCGGCATCAAAGACCTGGAAGAAACCGGCGGCCTGGTGACGACGCACGGCAGCGTCATCTTCCGCGACTACGTGCCCGTGAAAGACGAGCGCATCGTCGCGGCCAGTCGCGAGGCCGGCGCCATCGTCATCGGCAAGACCAACACGCCGGAGTTCGGCGCGGGCGCGAATACCCGCAACGCCGTCTATGGCGTGACCGCGAACCCGTTCGATCCCGCCAAATCATGCGCCGGGTCCTCGGGCGGATCGGCCGTGGCGCTAGCGACCGGGATGGCGCCGATCTGCACCGGGTCCGACACCGGCGGATCGTTGCGCAACCCGGCGGCGTTCTGCGGCATTGTCGGGTTCCGCCCCTCCCCCGGGCTTGTTCCCTCCGACAAGCGCGGCATCGGCTGGTCCAACCTTCCCGTGCTCGGCCCCATGGCGCGCACGGTCGCCGACACCGCGCTGCTGCTGGGATCGATCGTCAGCGATGACGGCAGCGACCCATTGGCGACGACGGTGCATGGCCGACAGGTGCGCAAGCCCGGCGATTTCACGCCGCCGGCGCGGATCGATCTGTCGCGTCTGCGCGTTGCGGTGACCGAGGACTTTGGCTTCGCGCCGACCGAAAACCACATCCGCGCGGTGTTCGCCGAGAAGGTCGGCAACTTCCGCCACGTCTTCGCCAAGGCCGAGGACGCGACGCCGGATTGTTCCGGCACCGACGAGTCGTTCGAAGTGCTGCGCGCCGTGGGCTTTCTGGCCAGCCATGCCGAGAAAGTGCGCACGCGGCCGCAGGATGTCGGACCGAACGTGCGCGCCAATGTGGCGGAGGGTGAACGCTACTCCGCCGCCGACGTGGCGCGGGCGCAAACCCTGCAAACCACGATCTATCGCCGCTGGCAGGCGTTCTTTCAGAGCCACGACGTGATTGTGACCCCCGCGATCACCATCAGCCCGCGGTCCTGGCGGGAATTGTTCCCGGCGGAGATCGACGGTCAGGCGACCCGCACTTACTTCCACTGGCTGGCGATGGCCTATGCCGTCACCCTGCCCGGCCATCCCGCGCTGTCTCTGCCGGTCGGCGTCGATCGCAACGGCATGCCCTTCGGGCTGCAAATCGTCGGCCCGCGTGGGGGGGATGCGCTGGTGATGTCGGTCGCCGCCGAACTCGAGGCCCTTCTGGCCTCCAATCCCGCCACCGCTCGGCCTTTGCCCGACATCGCGAAGCTGAAGGCGGCTCGGCCTATTTCGGAGGCGGAAGGGTTTCTTGGGTTTGATTGATTGTGATTGGCTGCCTTTCGGGGTCCCCTCGGAAGGCAGCCGGTTTTGGTAAGGATGACGCATTCGGGCGAGGGACGGCCTCTCTCTCGAAATCCTCGGTTTGTGAATGACCCGGTTTCGGTGGCTGCGACTCAGGGGCTGCCCCAACCGATAGTCCGACTAATCGCCGCGACCGGGGAACAGATATCGGGCGATGATAACCGCGATGGCACCGATCTGTACCGTGGTTGCGCCCAACAGCGTTATGATAACCTTCTCGGTAATGATCCGCTGATCTGGAGTAATCACATGACTGCCCATATTGGACTGGTCCAGATAGACCAGCCCGGCAAGGACAGTCAGCGTCACGATGTGTCCGGCGATAAACGTCCAGACGATACGGTTTCCGATCCGCTTGCGAAGTCCCGCGTCTTGCAGGGCGATCTGATCTTCGACGGACAGCGCTTCGCGATCCGCGACCTCGTTAAGATTGATCACCTCGGCTTTGGCTGGACTCTGCCCTGCCCCGGTAAGGGCGGCCGCGTCGGTCCGCTCAACCGGCAAGGGAAATCTTCACGGGCGGTTTGTCGTCACCCGACGTGATGGTGATCGTATGGTCCGATGCCGCGTGCTGGCTGGCCACGTTCGCCAGTGCCAGTGCTTTGCGGATCACGGCGGCATTGGTTCTGACGCCGAAGGTTTCGCGCAGCTGCGCGATCAGAGCGAGGGTCCGATCGTCCACTTCGAAGCTGGTAACGGGCATTGCGGGAACCTCCGGAGGAATTACACAAAAACTATATAGTTTTTGTGCGTTTGGTTGCAAGTGAGGAGGTTCAAGAGCCGAGCTATGCGGCAATTCCGGAACAATGTGATGTGCACATGTCGCGCGAGAGATCATTCCACCCTACTTGCCCATCACTCGTCGCCCTGCAACGATAATGGGCGACGTTGACAACGCAAGGTGCCCCTAAGTGTCCGTTTGAGAACATCCCGAATCATTAGAATCGGTTACCTTGGGGCCTTGAACCCATTGAATCTTCTGTGATTCCCTGCACGGCATCGATTCGGGAGGTGCCCCATGTGGACGCAAGAGAGCCGGCAGCGACACAACCGGGACCA
>CANJLW010000075.1 GCA_947475245.1 Acetobacteraceae bacterium
GTGACGGCGGCGGATTTCGGCAATCGTATCCATGTAAAACACCCCAGACTCTCCCGCGTAAACGCCGGAGGATCGCACGGACCAGGGTGGAAACTATTGGACGCTGTTTACCCCCGGAATCTGGAAAGGTTTGCACGCTGTTTTGCACGCCACCACATTGGTGCGGGCACTCGCCGCTGAGGGCGCCCGCAACAAGCGCGGCAAGCCGATCGACAAGGGGTATCTCTACAAGCTGCTCAACAACCGCGTCTATCTCGGCGAGGCAGTGCACAAGGGCACGTCCTACCCGGGCGAACACGCGGCGATTGTGGATCAGGCACTGTGGGACAACGTTCATGGCGTGATGCAGGTCAGTCCGCGTTTGCGGGCGGCAGGGACGAGGAGCCAGACACCGGCGCTGCTGAAGGGACTGATCTTCGGCCCCACCGGCACGGCGATGACTCCCACGGCGACCAATAAGGGCAGCCGCCGCTACCGCTACTACACGTCGATGGACGTCATCCGGGGTCGAGAGCCAGCCACCGGCGCCGCCCCACATCGGTTGCCGGCGGAGATGGTCGAGAACGCTGTGGTCCAGGAAATCCGGCGCCTCGCGCGGACGCCCGAGGTGGTGGCGCGGACCGTGACAGCGGCGCGTCAGGAGCAGCCAGACATTGATGACCGGGAAGTGGTGGCCGCCCTGAACGAATTCGACGCGATGTGGTCGTCGCTGTTTCCCGTCGAGCAGGCGCGCATCATTCACCTCCTGGTCGAACGCGTCACCATCACCGGCGAGGGGATCGCCGTTGACCTGCGCACCGGGGGCCTTGGGTCGGTTGTGCGGGACATGCTGTCCCGGCGCCCAGAAGAGGCCGTCGCATGAGCGCCGTATCCGAAACCATCCGCGTCGTCATTCCGTTGACCCTCAGGCGCCGGAACGGCCGCCCGCGCATCTTGCCACCGCCGGAGACCGAGGCGGTGGCGGACGGATCAGCGCCCGACCCACGGCTGCTGCGTGCCATTGCCCGCGCCTGGGACTGGCGGCGGCGGTTGGATCGCGGGGAGGCCGCGACGATCAAGGACATCGCCGCCACCGAGGGCATCACGGACGCCTTCGTCAGCCGGTTCCTGCGGCTGGCCTATCTCTCGCCGGATGTGCTGGAGCGTTTGCTTGTCCAGCGGCGGGCGTGCGCACTGCCGCTGGACAAGCTGGCGGCGACGGCGTTGGTCCCGTGGGCAGAGCAGGCGGGGGTGGTTTTTGACGGGTGACGCTGCCTGTGGTCTGAGTCCTCTCTGTGGCCACTTGAGTCGCAATCACGAATTCCGCGCCCCTCTGAATCTAACGGTTCATTCGCTGGGCTTTCAGACCGCTATGGGAGGAAAGCGGACGGTCGGGTCTCGTGCGCTCAATGCGGAAACCCAAGATCAAGTTCCCGACCGAAATCGGTCCGGCATCCGCTCACATCACGTAGTTTGAGTCGCAGCTGAACGGCGCATGCGCGGGCGCGCTGACGTGAATATCCGGGCGCAAACGCTGGCCGTCCGTTAACATCTGGGGTATCAATGGATTAACACCCGGTCACCCTCCGAAGCTACCGAATGCCATTGCAGCGGGACAATTTCAACGTGCCGACGAAACGGCTGCTCGCCGAGCGAGTGGCATATCGTTGCTCGAATCCGCAATGCCGCACCCTGACGATAGGCTCAAGCAGCACGGGTCGGACGGCCCGTCTTGGCGTGGCTTCCCATATCTGTGCCGCATCGCCGGGTGGCCCCCGTTATGACGCCACCATGACGTCTGCGCTGCGCTTGCATGCCGACAACGGCATCTGGATGTGCCAGCAATGCGGCAAGCTGATCGACTCCGACACGAAGTTCACTGTCGACATGCTGCATACTTGGCGCCGGAAATCCGAGGAGGCCACCGCGCGGGAGCTACAGACTCGCAGGATCGTCATCCCGGCCGAGGCCGCGCCCATGCTCGAGGACATGGACGGGAACGCCATCGCGCTCGCTCAGCCATCGGCGGTCTCCGCCTTCCCGGCATTCATCCATGCCGCCTCTGTCGCCGACATCGCCAAATTCAGGAAGCTCGAGGCCTGGCCCAAGCATGCCGTGACCCTGGGTCTGAAGGCAAAGGACGATAAAGGCGAATACCATATTACCGATCTTGGCAGCACCATCCGCACGGTGGGCAAGGTCGCCATCGTTTCGGCGCCGGGCACTGGCAAGTCGACCACGCTGATACAGGCCGCCGAGAGCATCCTGGCGGACCCTCGTGAGGCGGTGGCCTTCGTGCGGCTCGGTAACTGGGCGAAAAGCGGCCACGGCCTCATCGAGGCGGTGGCGAGCAATCCCGCGTTCGATGGCGTCACGACGCGGGACATCCTGAACCGCGCCGAGGAGAACAGGCTGACGCTGATCCTCGACGGCTGGAACGAGCTCGACAAATTGGAGCGCGACCGGGCGGCAGCGGAAATCGATGACTTGAAGCTGAACTATCCGTTGCTGCGCATCGTCATCAGCACGCGCCGACAGGCCACCGAACTTCCAATCACCGGCATGATCATCGACGTGCAGGCGCTCTCTGACGACCAACAGATGGAGATCGCACGGAGCATCGCGGGTGAGGACGGCATCAAGGTCGTCGATAGTGCGTGGCGGACCACGGGCTTGCGCGACCTTGTCGCAATTCCCCTGTACCTGAATGCCTTGGTGACGAATGCGCCCGGCGGCGTCCTTCCCACAACCAAAGAGGAAGTGCTGAGGCTTTTCATCGAGGGGCAGGAGCGCAAACATCCAAACGCTGCCGCGCTGCGGGATGTGCTGGAGGATAACCACCGGACCATCCTGATCCAGTTGGCGGTCGCCGCTACGTCGAGCGGCAACACCTATCTGTCCGATGCGAACGCGAAAGCCTTCGTCAGCATCATCGCAAGAAAACTCAGCGAAGCCGGCCAACTCTCGATCACCGTCCCGGCCCCGATGGTCGTGCTCGACACGTTGGTTAACCACGACATCCTAGTTCGTGCCCCGGACCGTTCGGTCGGGTTCCAGCACCAGCAGCTTCAAGAATGGCATGCTTCCTTCGATGTGGAGGGCGCGATGCTGGCCGCCGGTACGGGTGATAGTGCTGCACACTCGCACCTAGTCGGCATGTTGAATGCCGCTACGTGGGAAGAGCCGATCCTATTCGCCTGCGAGCGGCTGTCCCGGGCCGGCGATAAGGAACATGATGCGTTGGCGAAGGCCATTATGGCGACCATTGGCATCGACCCCATGCTCGCCGCGGACATGATCTATCGCTCGAGCGAAGAAGTGTGGCGTCGCGTTGAGACCGAAGTGACGGCCTTTACAGGACGTTGGCACCAGGTCGGCAAGATCGACCGCGCCATCCGTTTCGCCATCATGTCGGGACGGCCGGAGTTCGCGGAGCTGGTGTGGCCCTTCATCGAGACCCAGGACAACCAATCCTATTTGCGGGTGCTGCGTCATGCACCCCGCTTCCGACCGTCCGTACTGGGCGCGGACCGCGAGCGGCGGCTGGCGGCCTTGCCGCCCGATGTCCGCAGCGACGTGCTCGGGGAGATTTCCGGCAATAGCGGAATGGACGGCATGGAGCTGGCGACCAAGTTGGCGACGGCCGATGCTGACGTTGAGGTCCAGCTCTCCGTCGTGCATTCACTGATGTTTCGGCGCGGCATTCGCCTCGCATCGGACATCCTACGCACTGGACCGGACACGCTTTGGGAACGGGTCGCGCAGGACCGCTGGAGTAAGCACTTCGTCGACAAAGACATCTCCGACCATATCCGACAATTGCAGATCGGGCTAATCAAAAAGGAAACGAACAAGCCCAGACTGCTGTCGCTGCTCATCGAACCGGAAGATGACGCCCCGATGCAGGCGGACGTCGAACGCGCCGTCTACGAGCTTATCGCAGACTCGGCATTCCCTGTGGATGACGGGCACGCGATGCATTCAGTCGGCCAGGCCTTTGAGCAGTACCCGGTCGCTGTGCGCGGAGCGTTGCTCGAGCGGTTCAAGGCCGGAGCGTCGCTGTCGTTCCATGGCGCCGACATGCTGCGGGGCGGAGAGCCGATCGACGCCGGCCCTATCCCCGAAATGGCCCTTTCCAAAATTACACATGATCGACAGGCGGCCATCGCCGCGTCCCTCATCGGCGAGGTGACAGTGTTGCGTATGCTCGACCGGCTATTCGCCCTGTTCGATGCAGGGCACAGGATCGGGCAGGATGCTGAGTCCGAAGAGGAGCATGAATACTGGGCCATCGAACGGCGCATGGACCTCGTGCCCGACGCCGCGCTGGCCCATGCCTGGCTCGCACGCAGCGGTAACGCCGAACCCAAGCACTATGCGTTCATGGCGGACCTCTGGGCCAAGCACGGTAGTGACGTCGGCCAGAAAGGGTCGCTCGCGCTGGACGAAGGCATCCGCCGTCGCATCAGCCAGGTGCTGCGCAGCTGGGCCGGGGCGCTCATCACGGACACTTGGACCAAGCCCAACACCATGGCGACGGTCACGAAGGCCATCGCACGGATGGGGCTTCTTGAAGACCTCGATGTCGTCGAGCGGATGCTGGATGAAGACCTCAAAAGGCAAGAGAAGCGGCTTGCCGACTTCATCGCGGACGGCGGGCGTTCGGACCCGACAAACGAAGCCCGCATGAGCTACGCTAACGTTTATCGTGCCGCGTTCAGCCACCTGAAGAGTGAGGCGTCATCGAAAGTCCTCGAGAAGTACCTGACCGTATCGCCGATGGCCAAAGAGGCCGCCTTCGCGATGAAGGACATCCAGGACGGGCCGGTACCACCGGAAGAGCGGCAGTGGCGCTCGGGCGAACTGGACGCGGGCGAGATTAATGACCGCAGGCGCGCCACTGCCGAAGGCCGGCCGATGGAGGAGTCTCGCGAAGCAGCGGCCATCTTTACGGCAGTGGACCGCCTCACGGCCGAGGGCACGACGGAGGATCAGCATAAGATCGCGTTGCAGATCGTGTGCGCCGCGACCTACATGCCGCATAACCGGCGTCCCGGGCTGGTCGCGCGGCTTCTCGCGCTACCGGTCCCGTGGGCGGCGAAGTATGGGCATATGCGTGCGCTGGCCTATGCCGGCGAAACGCTGCATGCCAAGCATGTGAATGCCGCCATTGCCGAGTACTACGAACGGACGATTAAGCAGACCTATTTGCTGCACAACGAGCAGGCCTATGGACTCTATGAATGGTTTCGACTGTTCGCCTTCTCGGACCATCCGGAAAGCCTCCTCGAGGCGTGGAAGACGCTGCCGGCGCATTTGAACGACCGGCACCAGCTTGAGAATATCGTTCGCCCGCTGGGCAGCATCGGCCACCCGCATGCGGAGGACACGCTGCTCGCGATAGCTGCCCAGAATCCGTCCCTGGATGGCGACCATACCTGGATTGGCGCCGTCCTCCGGCTCGGCACCGAAACTGCCTTGGTCAGGCTTCTGGAAATGGCGGACGTGGACCCGAAGGTGATGGGCTCCCAGGGCGGCTACGCCCAGGAGCGGCAGTTGCAAGCCTTGCTGGTGGGCTCTCCGGCGCTCAGGGCGACCTTGTTGGCTCGGTACAAGAAGGGCGAATTCCGGCGGGCCGGCGGGCCGGTGGAAAAGGCACTGGCTGCGTCCGCCGATGCCGACACGCTCCTTACTATGGTCGAGGTCAAGGGGCGTCAGGGCGTTAACCATACCCGGTATTTGCATGGCGCCGTGGAGGCGGTCGTGCTGGAACGCAGACCTCTGGGCGGCAACAGCTATGAAATCCATGGCGTAAATGCCGAGAAGCTGCGCAAGGCGCTCTTCGCAATGATCAACGGCCCTTCCGGCGAACTGGCCAAGGCCTGTCTTACGCGCATCGACAAGTTGCGCGACGAGCATGGGCGCGTCGAATTCGAACCCCGTCACCCCGACATCGGAATGGGCCGCCCGTGGCCGCTGGAAGTGAAGGCGGACTAAGCCAGCTTATATCGATAAGCGCATGCCAAGCTTGGACGGATGTCCTTGACGCCTCCTGATCCAGAGGTGGCTCTGAGCGCTGCCGCCGGACAGACTGGCGGCGACCGCGTTGTTGCGTAGGCGGAGCAGGCTGGCGTGGTTTTCAACGGGTGATGCCCAGCTGCTATTGGTGTGGCCAGGGATCACGCGCCGTATCATGAAGCGGCGGGTTCGACGGCGATGTGCGATTGCCGCGCGTCGAACCAATCCGTGCTACCTGACCGTCCATGGAAACCAAACCACCGATCCCGCTCGCCGTCCTCGTCGGCATTCAGACACCTGATGTCGACGACGTCGCGCACGAAGCCAGCCTCAAGGAATTGGGGCGCTTGGTGAAGACGCTGGGCTATGAGATGATCGGCACAGTGTCGCAAAAGCGCGAGGGCACCGGCGCGGGATTGCTGCTGGGCAGCGGTAAGCTTGCAGAACTGGCGGCATTGACCGGTGGCTCCGGTGTGGTCGGCTCGATGGCGCCACCCCCGAAGTCCAAGGCGCGGCAGCGGTTTGAAAGCGCCGCCGCAACGATCAATCCAGCCGAACCCGATTTGGGTGGACCAGGTGAGGGCGCCACCCGCAAGCCTGAGTTCGTCATTGTCGATCATGAGCTTTCGCCCAGCCAGATCCGCAACCTGGAGCGTGCCACTGGCGCCCAGGTGCTGGACCGCACCGGCGTCATCGTTGAGATCTTCCACCGCCATGCCAATACCCGCGAGGCAAAGCTGCAGGTGGAGATGGCGCGCCTGAAATACGTCGCCCCCCGCATGCGGGAATCCTCGGCGGGTGGCGGACGGCAGCAAGGCCCGGGCGCCGGCGAAAGCGCCCTGGACCTCGATCGGCGCAAAATCCGCGACCGGCTCTCGGAGCTGAAGGACCAACTGGAAGCGGTGCAGCGCGATAGTGATCAGCGCCGTTCCGCTCGCCGCGACCAGCTTCGAGTGGCGCTGGTCGGCTACACCAATGCGGGCAAATCGTCGTTGATGCGGGCCCTCACCGGTAGCCAGGTTCTGGTGGAGGACAAGTTGTTCGCCACCCTCGATACCACCGTTCGCGCGCTGCAGCCGGACACCCGTCCCCGCGTGCTTGTCTCCGACACGGTCGGCTTCATCAAGCAATTGCCGCACGACCTGGTTGCTTCCTTCCGCTCCACCTTGGCCGAGGCGCTGGAGGCCTCGCTGCTGCTGTTCGTGGTCGACGCATCGGACCCGACGTACGAGGCGCAACTGGAGGTGAGTCGTAGTGTGCTGCGTGAGATCGGGGCGGATGTGGTGCCGTCACGCCTGGTGCTGAACAAGATCGACCGGGTGGACGCGGCCGGGCGCGCGGCCCTGATGGAGAAGCATCCAGATGCGATCCTGCTGTCCGCCCACGCGCCCGAGGATGTCAGCGCGTTGCGGGATACCATCATCGCATTCTTCGAGGCGGCGATGGTGGAGGATGTCCTGGTGCTGCCCTATGCGAAGCAAGGGCTGATCGGCGAGGTATACGAAAACGCCCGGGTCCTATCCGAGGAGTACGACGAGACTGGTCGGGTGCTGAAGGTGCGCGGCCTGCCCGGCGCCATCACGCGGCTGCGGCGGAGCCTTTCCGCCCACTGAGGACTCGATCTCTCGCGCCCTCGACGGTTGCTTTGCGCCCAATTGGACAAATTTCGCCGCTTTTCCGTGCGCCCCAGCCAGAAGACGCGTGTCAGGGCCCGGGCAGCAGTGCAAACCTAGGCCGTAGCGTCCGCTGGCCGTTGCAATATGGCCTGGTTCAAAAGAATAGCCTGCCCCCGCTCTGGAACACCTCATGGCCAAATCGACGACCCGAGACCACCGCATCACCGAGGCCGCCGATCTCGCGCGGGACATCGCGCCCGATATCGATGTGATTCTTCTCACCCATTACCCCGACGTCGAGACGCTCGACACGCTGCGTCCGGGTGAAACCGATCTGCCGGCGGTCCAGGCCGTGAACCGGGCGGTTGCCCTGGCGATGCTGGATGCCGGTGTGGACGTGTTGGTCCAGCGTGCCGACCGCGCCGCCTTTCGCCGCTGGCTGTCCGACCGCGATGATACGCCCGAGGAACGCCGTCGGTGGATCGACCGCGGTCGCCTGCTTCGCGGGTCAGCGGCGTTGGCGGCGCTCGGCCTCAAGGAGCCGACCGTACTCCCACATCAGACATTCGGCAAGGCACCGGGACCGATCGCGGACCAACTGCTGGAAGCGTACAATGACCAGGACAGCGGAAACTTCGACCGCTTGGTTCAGGAACTCCTGGCCGCGGGGCGGACTGAGGTCCTGGACCTCGCGGTCCGCAAACGCGGGGAACGCGACGGCGATAAGGCTGGCGATGACCTGGACTGGGCTTTGCTGGTCGCGGCTGAAGGGGCGGCAATCGGTCCTTCGGGATGGACGGAGTTGGTTGCCCTGCCCGTGGCGTTGCCCGCCAGCGAAGTGCCGGACGGAGATGAGATCGTACAGGGATTGATCCTGTCGGGCGCGCTGGCGGACTGCGAGGAACTGCGCCTGCTGCCTGGCTGGCGGTCGCCCGACGCCCTCGCGGAGCTGTCGTTCGGGGCAGTGCGCCGCGTGCTGCTCGACATGGCCGATGGAAAGGCTCCGCGTGACCTGCCCCCGGGCGACACGGATGAACTCGCGCGTCGTGGTTTCGGGGTTCTGGTCGGCCTGCGCATCGATTGGGCCATCCCGGTCTGGGAGGAGATCGCAGCCGCTGGCGACCTGCCGGAAGAATTCGACGAGCAAGCTACCGATACACCTGAGGAGGCGCGTCGGACCGCTTTGTTCGACCAATGGCGAGGCCGCGTCTTTCAGAACGGCCAGGGCTGCGTGCCATTGGACCTGGTGCCGTTTTCCCAGGTGGCGGCCGAAATCGAGGACTTCCTTGCTGAAGCTGGCGAGCAGACAGGCGGCCTGGACGAGATCCGGGCGTTCGTCGCTGGGTGCCGTGACAAAGCGGGCGGCGATGAGATCGTGTGCCATCACCAAACCATGGCCGGTTCCCTGGAACTTTCGGTTTACACGGGCGCTGGGGAACTCGTGGACAGCCTGACGATGCGGGCCAGCAGGCTGCCTGCGCCCCCCGAAGACATGCCCCGGCTGATCGCCACTTTCGTGCGTCTGGTGCGGGACCGCCCGGGCTACTGATCCGCGCTCCGCGACCGGTTCCTGCTGCGCGGTTGGAAGATGAGCGATAGCGAAAGCATCGCCCATTTCATCCGTTCACCAGGCATCGAGGACCCCGGCACGTGGTCCATTCGCTCGACTTTCGCGCGCGACCACATTGCTTCGCGCCAGCCCTCACCAACGCGCGGCAGGGTCATAATTAACTGGCGGTTGCGGTGCCGACCGAAGGGGAGATTTCGGGCCTAAAATCCAACTTGCTTGAGTTCAATCAACTGATTGAAAGTATTGACATTAACCTGCGGAGGGCAGGTTAATGTGGAAAGAGACGGAGACCGGAAAAGTCGGATTTTGGCGGCTCTGGCCAGTCTCCGAGGTAAACTCGAAATCCGCAAACCCCTTTGAAACCCGGGGAAATTTGGGTCCGGAATTGGATGGTCTGGGAGTTCGCAAGGGAGAACTGGCGGAGGGAGAGATACCGGGAACAAATAGTCTCTGCCTCCCGATATTCCCTTTGTCGCGTTATATCAATTGGATATGATTTCCTGCTTACCGATAAACTTCGGCCAATTTGAGCAACCGATAAGGCATTGGTGCTGTTCGGACACTGTGCGGACACTTGACGGGGAGAGACTCTGGGAATGACGGGGCAGGGTGCGGTGATGAGGCGTGGGATGGAGCCGGTTACGCGCCCACTGCGCACAGTCCGGCGACCACCTCATCCCAGCTCTGATCGGCTGCCTGCCGGAACAGCGTCGCCGAGGCATACCAGGGCGTCGTGGTCGCATCCCGCCCCCAGCGCCAGTCCGGCGTCGCGGGCAGAGCCA
>CANJLW010000076.1 GCA_947475245.1 Acetobacteraceae bacterium
CCCAGCGGTCGAAGATTTGTTCAAAACGCATCTGACGTATTCCCTCGTGAATGCGCGTCCGGTCCATGCTTGCCCCCTGCTGGGGGAAGGGTTTGGACCGGACACTTCACGAGCTACAAAATGCGGACAGATCACGAGCTAGTGACAAAGGTGGGGTGACCGGTTGGCGCGGCGCGGTTCGGCGCGTAGCCTGACCATAGTGCAATGCCAAAATGGGAAAACGCCAGCATGACCGCCCAATACCCACTGCCGGAAGCCAATCTGCAGGATCTCGGCTTCAGTTCCGCGCCGCTGGACCACCTCGACGCGCTGATCCGCGGCCACATCCTCGAAGGCCGCTACCCCGGTGCCCAGATCGCCCTTGCTCGGCATGGCAAGCTGGCGCTCTACCGCACCTACGGCAACGCTCGCGTCGAAGGCGGCGCGGTCGCGGCGGACGAACGGAGTCTGTTCCTGCTGTACAGCCAGACCAAGGTCCTGACATCCTCCGCGCTGTGGACCCTGGTGGAGGAAGGCAAGGTCTCGTTCATGGATAAGGTGTCCGATCACCTTCCGGAATTTGCCGCGCGCGGCAAGGGCGACATCACGCTGCAACAGGTGATGACGCATCAAGGCGGGTTCCCCAGCGCCGGAGTCACCGAGGCAAGCTGGGCCGATCACGCGACGATGCGCGCGGAAGTCTGCGATTTCTCGCTGGAATGGACCCCCGGATCGCGCCTGCAATACCACGGGCAATCCGCCCATCTGGTGCAGGCAATGGTGATCGAGGCCGCGACCGGCCAGGATTATCGCGACGTCATCCGCACCCGCGTCGTCGAACCGCTGGGCCTGGGCAATGACATCTTCGTCGGCGTGCCGGCCGATCAGCAAGGCCGCTGCGCGGATACCTATGGTCGCGAACCGCGGGAGAACATGGCCGCGTTCCGCGCCGCCGGTCTGCCCAGCGGCGGCGGCTATGCCACCGCGCGCGGCATGGCGGCCTTCTACCAAATGCTGGGCCATGGTGGACGTCTCGGCGGCACGCGCGTGTTCTCGCCGCGACTGATTGCCTATGTCGCGCGTAACCACACCGCCGAGTCGCCCGATCTCGCGATGACCGAAATCCCCATGCACCGCGGCCTTGGTCCACATGTGCGCGGTGAAAGCGACCGCATTCGCGGCCTGGGCACCATCGCCTATCCCGGCACGTTCGGGCATGGCGGGGTCGGGTCGTCCTACTCCTGGGCCGATCCCAGCAGCGGGGTGTCGTTTACCTATCTGACCAATTTCGTCTCGCCCGATCCCTGGCATTCCATGCGTCTGGATCGCGTGGCGAACCTGGTCCACGCGGCGATCGACTGAGGCAAAAGCGGGGCTTCCCCCCGGACCCCGACCCGGGGCTTTGCCCCGGGGCCCCACCAGGAGCTTTGCCCCTGGACCCGTTCAATGGGTCCAGGGACAACGGCCTACAGCGTCTCTACGTTGCCATCGTTCGCCGATTGGCGGAAAACGCCGCCTTGGCCTTAACGGACCCGACAGGATCATGCCCGAGCTTCATTTGCACAACAGCCTGAGCCGCCGCAAAGAGCGGTTCGAGCCGATCGACCCCAATCATGTGCGGATGTATGTCTGTGGACCGACGGTTTACGATCTCGTGCATGTCGGCAACGCGCGCCCGGTCATCGTATACGATGTCCTGGCCCGTCTGCTGCGGCGCCTGTATCCGCGCGTCACTTATGTCCGCAACATCACGGACATAGACGACAAGATCAACACCCGCGCGGCGGAGAACGGAGAGCCGATCGAGGCGCTGACGGCGCGCACGACGGAAGCGTTTCACGCCGACATGGCCGCCCTGGGCGCCTTGCCGCCGGATATCGAGCCGCGCGCGACCCAGCACATCCACGAGATGATCGTGATGATCGAGCGGCTGATCGCCTCCGGCCACGCCTACGCTGCGGAGGGGCACGTGTTATTCTCCGTCGGCAGCTTTGCCGATTACGGCAAGCTGTCGGGGCGCAGCCCGGATGAGTTGTTGGCCGGCGCGCGGGTCGATGTCGCGCCCTATAAGCGCGACGCCGGGGATTTCGTGCTGTGGAAGCCGTCTCCGCCGGAATTGCCGGGCTGGGACAGCCCCTGGGGCCGGGGGCGGTGCGGCTGGCATATCGAATGCTCCGCCATGTCCTGGAAGCATCTGGGCGAAAGCTTCGACATCCACGGCGGCGGCACCGACCTGATTTTCCCGCACCACGAGAATGAAGTCGCGCAGAGCCTGTGCGCCTTTCCCGGCAGCCGGTTCGCGCGCTACTGGGTGCATAACGGCATGCTGCTCGTGGACGGCGAGAAGATGTCGAAAAGCCTGGGCAACTTCACCACGCTGCGCGACGCGCTGAAGCGCGCGCCGGGGGAGGTGATCCGCCTGCTGCTGTTGCGCACCCATTATCGCTCCACCCCCGATTTCAGCGATGCGGCGATCGAGGAGGCACGCAAGGAACTCGATCGCTTCTACCGCGCGGTGGAGGCATGCCCCGGCGTTGATGTCGGAGAGCCGACAGCCGTCGTGATGGACGCGCTGTGCGACGATCTGAACACGCCGCTGGCGCTCTCTGCGATGCACGCGCTGGCGGATCGGGCGCTGACGGGCGAAGCGGACGCGGCGGCGGCTTTGCGCGGGGCCGGCGCGCTGCTGGGCCTGCTGGGATCGACCCCGGATGCCTGGTTTCGCGGCGCGGGCGACGACGCGGCGGAGATCGAGGCGGCGATCGCCGAACGCCTGGCGGCGCGCAAGGCGCGGGATTTCAGCCGAGCGGATGCGATTCGGAAAGAATTGTTGGATCGTGGGATTGAGTTGGAAGATCGCCGGGACGGCACGACGGGCTGGAAGCGTCTGGCGCGCCAGGGTGGCTGATTCAAGTCAGGCTCAGGCTGGGATAATGGGCCGATGACCGGGCGCGACGGTGGGGCCGATCTGCATCCGATCGGCAACATGCCGGTGGTGATCCTGGTGCGCCCGCAACTCGCGGACAATATCGGCGCGGTCGCGCGCGCGATGGCCAATGGCGGGCTGTATCATCTGCGTCTTGTCGCCCCGCGCGACGGTTGGCCGCAGGAAAGGGCGTGGCGCAACGCGTCGGGGGCTGATCGCCTGCTCGACGATTTGACCCTGCACGACAACGTTGCCGATGCGACCGCCGATCTGCACCACGTCTTCGCCACCTGTCCGCGCCCGCGCCACATCGTCAAGCCGGTGATGACGGCGCGCGGGGCGGCGGCGGAGATGCGCGAAATCTGTGCTCGCGGGCTGCGCGTCGGGTTGCTGTTCGGGCCGGAGCGGGCGGGCCTCGACAACGACGACATGGCGGCCTGCGACGCGTTGATCCGCTATCCGCTGAACCCCGAATTCATGTCGCTGAACCTGGCGCAGGCGGTCATGGTGATGGCGTACGAGTGGTGGAGCACCATCGACACGACGCCGCCCAAGGTCTTGATGACGAACGAAACCCAGGTCGCGACCAAGGGTAAGCTCGACAACTTCCTGACGCATCTCGTCGATCAGCTCGACGCCTGCGGCTTTTTGCGCAACGCGCCGAAGCGGCCGGGGATGGTGCGCAACATCCGGCATTTGTTTCAGCGCGGCGAAGTGACGGAGCAGGAACTGCGCACGTTGCACGGTATTGTAACTGAACTGGCGCTAGGCAGACGCCTGCGTGGACGGCTAGAAAAAGACTAGACTCCGGCGGCGCGAGCGGAGTTTGCTGCACTGCACCGTCTTGCTCGGGGACCGGCAATAGGCTAACTGGCTGTCGCCTTCCGGGCCGCCCTTTCTGTTGCCTCCGCAGCCCGGTGGCCTCTGTTATTTTCAGAAAGGCGGGATAACCCGCGCCTTGGAAGGATTTCGGCCCATGGCCCGCAACAAGATCGCCCTGATCGGCGCCGGTAACATCGGCGGCACGCTCGCCCATTTGATCGGCCTGAAAGAACTGGGCGACGTCGTTATGTTCGACGTGTTCCCCGGTGTCGCCGCTGGCAAAGCGCTGGACATCATGCAATCCGGCCCGGTCGACGGGTTCGACTCGCACATGATCGGCACCAAGGATTACGCCCAGATCGCCGGCTCCGACGTGGTGATCGTCACCGCCGGCTTCCCGCGCATGCCCGGCATGTCGCGTGACGACCTGATCGGCAAGAACGCCGGCGTGATCGCCGAAGTGGCCGAGGGTATCAAGACCCACTGCCCGGATGCGTTCGTGATCTGCATCACCAACCCGCTCGACGCGATGGTTTGGGTGATGAAGGAAAAGTCCGGCCTGCCCGCGCACAAGGTCGTCGGCATGGCCGGCGTGCTCGACAGCTCGCGCTTCCAGCTGTTCCTGGCGCAGGAATTCGGCGTATCGGTCGAAGACGTGACCGCCTTCGTGCTGGGCGGCCATGGCGACACGATGGTGCCGCTGACCCGCTACTCCACGGTTGCCGGCATCCCGGTCCCCGATCTGATCGCGATGGGCTGGACGACGCAGGCGAAGATCGACGCCATCGTCGAGCGTACCGCCAACGGCGGCGGCGAAATCGTCAAGCTGCTGGAACGCGGCAGCGCCTTCTACGCCCCGGCTGCCTCGGCCATCGCCATGGCGGAAGCCTATCTGAAGGACAAGAAGCGGGTTCTGCCCTGCGCGGCCTTCCTGACCGGCGAGTACGGCCAGAAAGACATGTATGTCGGCGTGCCCGTCGTGATCGGTGCCGGCGGGATCGAGCGGATCGTCGAGATCAAGCTGAACCCGGACGAACAAGCGGCGTTCGATAAATCCTGCGGCGCGGTGCGCGAACTCGTGGACGCGGCCCGCAAACTCATCGGTTGAACGCCGGGCCGTCGCGCCTGAGCGTTCAACCCGAAAACCGAGGTCTGCCCAATGAATATTCATGAGTACCAGGCCAAGGATTTGTTGAAGCGCTACGGCGTGACGGTGCCCGACGGGCATGTCGCCTGGACAGCCGAGGAGGCGGTCCAGGCCGCGGGCAAACTGCCCGGCCCAATCTACGTCGTTAAATCGCAAATCCACGCCGGCGGGCGTGGTGCCGGCCGCTTCGCCGACGATCCCGGCGGCAAGGGCGGCGTCAGGGTCGCGCGCTCCATCGACGATGTGCGCGCCGCCGCGGAGGCCATGATCGGCCATACCTTGGTCACCAAGCAGACCGGCCCCGCCGGACGACCGGTGCATCGGGTCTATGTCGAGGCGGGCTGCGATATCGCCCGCGAATTATACCTGTCCTTTCTGGTCGATCGCATCTCCGGCTGGGTCACCGTCATCGCCTCCACCGAAGGCGGGATGGAGATCGAGGAGGTCGCGGCCCACCACCCCGAGCAAATCCTGCGCGTGGCCATCGATCCCGCCGTGGGCGTCTCCGGCTTCCATGCAAGACGCCTCGCCGCCGGGCTGGGTCTCGACATCAAGCAGGGCGCCGCGTTCGGCAAATTCGTCACCGCGCTCTACGGTGCCTTCGTCTCGCTCGATTGCTCGGTCGTGGAAATCAACCCGCTGGTGGTCACCGGCGGCGGAGAGATCGTGGCGCTGGATGCCAAGATTTCCTTCGACGACAATGCCCTGTACCGCCATCCCGAACTGGAAAAGCTGCGTGACGAGGCGGAGGAAGACCCCAAGGAGCTGGAAGCCGCCAAGTACGGCCTGAGCTATATCGCGCTGGACGGCAATATCGGCTGCATGGTCAACGGCGCGGGCCTCGCCATGGCCACCATGGACATCATCAAGCTTTACGGGATGGCACCGGCCAACTTCCTCGACGTCGGCGGCGGCGCGACCAAGGAACGGGTGACGGCGGCGTTCAAGATCATCCTGTCCGATCCCAATGTCGAAGGCATTCTGGTCAACATCTTCGGCGGCATCATGCGCTGCGATGTGATCGCGGAGGGCGTGGTCTCCGCCGCGCGCGACGTGCAGTTGTCGGTACCGCTGGTGGTGCGCCTGGAAGGCACCAACGTCGAACTGGGCAAGGCCATTCTGGCCAAGTCCAATCTGGCGATCGTTTCGGCCGATAATCTGGCGGATGCCGCCGCGAAAATTGTCGCAGCGGTTCGGGAGACAGCCTGACATGGCCATACTCGTCGACGCCAACACCAAGGTCATCACGCAGGGCTTCACCGGCTCTCAGGGCACATTCCACAGTGAGCAGGCCATTGCCTACGGCACGCAGCTTGTCGGCGGGGTAACGCCGGGCAAGGGCGGATCCACCCATCTGGATCGTCCGGTTTTCGATACCGTTTGGGAAGCGCGCCAGGCCACCGGCGCCAATGCGACCGGCATTTATGTGCCGCCGCCATTCGCCGCCGATGCCATTCTGGAAGCAATCGACGCCGGTATCGAGTTGATCGTCTGCATCACCGACGGCATTCCCGTGCTGGACATGGTGCGCGTCAAGCGCGCCCTGACGGGATCGCGGTCCCGGCTGATCGGGCCGAACTGCCCGGGCGTCATCACGCCGGACGCCTGCAAGATCGGCATCATGCCCGGCCACATCCATCGCCGCGGCTCGGTCGGGATCGTCTCCCGCTCCGGCACCCTGACCTATGAAGCGGTGGCGCAGACCACGGCGGCAGGTCTCGGGCAAAGCAGTTGCGTCGGCATCGGCGGCGATCCCGTCAAGGGCACCGATTTCATCGACATTCTGGAGATGTTTCTCGCCGATCCCGAAACAAAGCAGATCGTCATGATCGGGGAAATCGGGGGGCCGAGCGAGATTGACGCGGCGGAGTTTTTGCGGGGGAACAGTGTGAAGAAGCCGACCGTCGGGTTCATCGCCGGGGCCACGGCACCGCCGGGCCGACGGATGGGGCATGCGGGCGCGGTGATCAGCGGAGGCAAGGATACCGCCGCGGCGAAGATGGACGCGATGCGTTCGGCCGGCATCCACGTCGCGGAAAGCCCCGCGGCGCTTGGCAGCACAATGCTGGAAGTCCTGAAGGGCTGACGACAGATGCGGTTTGGATTGTTCGGCGCTGCTCAGGCGCAGCGCGGCGGACCCGACGTCGACAGCGCTGCCGGCTTCAAGGATTACATCGACTACGTGATCGAGGCGGAGGCACTGGGCTACGACAGTTCCTTCATCGTCGAGCACCACTTCACCGGCTTCGGCCAGGTCTCCGCAACGCTGAACCTGCTGACCTGGATCGGGGCGCGCACGTCGACTTTGCGCCTGGGCACGGCGGTGATCGTTCTGCCCTGGCACAATCCGGTCTTGCTGGCCGAACAGGCGGCGACGTTGGATTTACTGTCCGGTGGACGCCTGGATTTCGGCGTCGGCAAGGGTTATCGCCACAACGAATACGCCGGGTTCGGCGTGAAGATGGAAGAAGGTTCGGCCCGGTTCGAGGAAGCCATCGACGTCATCACGCGCTCCTGGACCTCTAACGAGCGCTTTACGTTCGAGGGTAAGTTCTGGCGGTTTGAGGATGTGATCGTGGAGCCGCCGACCCACCAGAAGCCGCATCCGCCGTTCTGGCAAGGTGCCGGTCATCCGTCGTCGATCGAGCGTGTGGCGGCGCGCGGGCATAACCTGTTGCTGGATCAGTTCGCCTCGATGGCCGAAACCGGGCGGCGGCTGGGGCTGTACCGCGATGCGATGATCCGCAACGGGTTCGGCTTCAATCCGCACCAGGTCGGCGTCGCGAGGGCGTTCTTCGTGGCGCGGGACGAGGCGGAGAAAGAAGCGGCGCTGGATCGCCGGCTGGCCGCGCAACGGCGGCTGCACGCCATCAGCGTGGGGCCGGACGGCGGGAACGACGCCAGCATCATGGCGTTTGCGGACACCCGCGAGGCCAGCGAGGAAAGCGCGCTGTACGGCAATCCCGATCAGATTTGCCGGAAGATCGAGGCGCTGCGCGCGATGGGCGTCGAGTATCTGCTGCTGAACGGCGGCGGAACGTCGCGGGAGAATTTGCGACGCTTCGCCACCGAGGTGATGCCGGCGTTTCGGGACTGACCGACGGGATTATTTCTCGATCCAGACGTCTTCCCAACGCCAGCCGTTATAGATGCTGTTCACCATGATCGTGACGTTCTTCACATAGGGCTGCCAGCAGGCTGCGCCGACACTGTGAAAAATAATCGGGCGCGCAACGTCGTCGGCCAGCTTACGTTCGATTTCCCAGACCATCTTCTTGCGCTTCTCGACATCGGCTTCGACCGATTGTTCGGCAAAGGCCTTTTCGAGTTCGGGGTTGCAGTAGTTCGTGTAGTTGCGCAAGCTGCCGCAGGCATAATTCTCGTAGAAGTTCTGATCCGGATCGTCCAGCGAGCTGCCGGTCTGGTTCATGCCGATACTGTAATCCTTTTTGAACACGCGATTGTAATAGATCGGTGTATCCACGACTTCCAGTTCGGCGTCGATATAGATTTCCTTCATGTGATCGGTCACGATCAGCGCGGGATCGCGGAAGCTGGGAATGTCGCGGGTGAACACCTTGGTCTTCAGCCGGTTTTCCGGGCCGTAGCCCAGCTTGCGCATGATCGCGCGGGCTTCCTCGCGGCGCTTGTTCAGGTCGGGATCGTAGCCCAACAGCGTCGCGGTCATCGCATCCGACATGCCCCAGACGCCGTCGGGGGCGGGCAGCATGGCCCCGCCGATGCCGCCTTCGCCTTCGTTGATGATCTCGTTGAACGATTTCCGGTCGAGCGTCAGCGCCAAAGCGCGTCTGATATCGGCGTTGTCGAACGGCGGGATGTCGCGGTTGATGATCAGGTTGGTGGTCACGTTGGTGCGGCGCATGAAGCATTGCAGGTTCGGCGCCTGGGCCTTGACGTCCTTCAGCAGCGCGGGCGTGACGTCGGTCGGGTAGCTCATGTCGAACTTGCCGGCGACAAGCCCCAGCATGCGGGTCGCGCGGTTGGTGGTGATGCGGTACTCGATCGCATCCAGATAGGGCAGGCCCTTCTTCCAGTAGTTCGGGTTACGCTCCATCCGCATTGTTTCGTTCAGGCGATATTCGACGAATTTGAACGGCCCCGTGCCGATCGGCTTGGTGCGCATGGTGGCGGAGGAAACATGCGCGGGATACACCGGCGACCAGCCGGCGGCGAGCAGCGACAGGAACGACGGCTGCGGCCGCTTCAGGTGGAACGTCGCCTCAAAATCCCCGTTGACGGTGATTTTTTCCAGATTGGCGAACCAGGCCTGGCGCGGGCTTTTGCGGATTTTGCCGGGCGTCAGGCCAGAGACCATGTCCCAGGTGTATTTCACGTCGGCGGAGGTAAAAGGTTTGCCGTCGTGCCACTGCACGCCCTGGCGCAGCGTAAAGGTCAGCTTCGTCTGCGATGCGTCCCAGGTCCAGCCGGTCGCGAGTTCGCCCACGATCGTGTCCATCGTGTTCTGCGGCTTGTGCTGATCGAACAGCACCAGATTGTTGTAAATCGGCATGAACGGAATAACGACCGACGCCGTGGCCTCTTCCTGGATCGAAGGGCTTGGCGGGCTGTCGATATGCGGAACAGTGACGGTGCCGCCGTATTTTTGCGCCCAGGCCGATCCGGCGGCGAGAATGGATGCAACCGTCAGCAGCGCGCGCGCGCCCTTGGTGAATGGCATGGCAGTCCTCCCTGGCTTATCCCGCTCGTAACCGAGCTTTTTGTGACGCCGACCGTGCGGGATTCCCAGGCCGCTGGCAAGCGGCGAAAGGGTTAATGTCAGGGCAATCGGGTGAAGAAGTACGTGACAAACCGTGAAAGTGCTGAATCTATGCGGTCCCTCGATTCGAATAACGGGGTGCACCGATGGAAGCGACGACAGAGGACGATGGCAGCCTATTCGAGGCGACAGTCTTTCTGAGCCATTTC
>CANJLW010000077.1 GCA_947475245.1 Acetobacteraceae bacterium
CCACCCCGACACCCACGCCGACGCCCACCCCGACACCCACGCCGACGCCCACGCCGACACCCACGCCGACGCCCACGCCGACACCCACGCCGACGCCCACGCCGACGCCCACGCCGACACCCACGCCGACACCCACGCCGACGCCCACGCCGACACCCACGCCGACCCCAACGCCGACGCCCACACCGACCCCCACACCGACGCCTACGCCGACGCCCACACCGACGCCCACGCCCACGCCGACGCCGACGCCCACGCCGACCCCAATACCGACGCCCACGCCGGTGCCTGTCCCCATCCCAGCGCCGATAGTCACGCCTACGCCGACGACACCTCCCATCCCGACGCCAACACCACCCCCGTTAACGGTCCTGGTGCCCCCCGAGGTTCCCGCGATCCCGCCCGCGGTGACCCAGCCTCCGCTGGATCTCTTCGTTGCCGTGGTCGATGGAGGCGTCAGAATGCCGGCAACAGCGCTGCCGGTGCCGGCGGAGTTGCCGCCCAAGCAAGACCGCTACTGACGCGAATGTTCATGGTTTCGGGGGGATTTGGATTGGCCATGGCAGCGGTTGGCGGGCATGACCGCCCCGCGCACCGGCCAAAAGGGACGCATTGGCGCCGACCATGGTTCGCCGTGTCTACCGCTGCGTCGACACGTCGGAAAAAAAGACCCGGCGCGTGACGCGGTTCGGCTCCGGGCCTATATAGCGGCCAACCGCGTCCGATCCGCGCGCCCAAGGAAGACAGATGACCGACCCAGTCGCCGAAATTGCCCGCCGTCGCACCTTTGCGATCATTTCCCATCCCGATGCCGGCAAAACCACCCTGACCGAACATCTGCTGCGCGCGGGCGGCGCCATCCAACTCGCGGGCAACGTGCGCGCCAAGGGTGAACGGCGGCGCACACGCTCCGACTGGATGGGTATCGAGCGGGATCGCGGCATTTCCGTCGTCACCTCCGTCATGACCTTCGAATACAAGGACTGTGTGTTCAACCTGCTCGACACGCCCGGCCACGAAGACTTCTCCGAGGATACCTATCGCACCCTGACCGCCGTCGATGCCGCCGTGATGGTGATCGACGCCGCGAAGGGGATCGAGGCGCGGACGCGCAAGCTGTTCGAGATTTGTCGCCTGCGCGACATCCCCATCGTGACCTTCATCAACAAGGTGGATCGCGAGGCGCTGGACCCGTTCGAACTGCTGGACGAAATCGCCAGCAGCCTGGCGCTGGATACCTGCCCGGTGACCTGGCCGATCGGGCGCGCGTCGGAATTCATCGGCACCTACGACATGCGCAAGCGCGAGATGAACCTGATCGCGGAGGTCTCGCAATCCGACCCGCGGATGGCGGCGATGGCCGACGAAATCGACCTGGTCCGCTCCGCCTTGCCGGAATTTGACCTGGAATCGTTCAATGCGGGGCATCTGACGCCGGTGTATTTCGGCAGCGCGATCAAGGGGATCGGCGTGTCCGACCTGCTGAACGGTCTCGCCGAGTACGGCCCCAAGCCGCGCGCGCAACCGGCCGACAAGCGCATGGTACAGGCGACGGAACCCGGGCTGACGGCACTGGTCTTCAAAATTCAGGCGAACATGGACCCGAATCATCGCGATCGCATCGCCTTCGCGCGGGTCTGCTCCGGGCGGCTGGTCCGCGGCATGCGCCTGAAGCAGGTGCGCACCGGCAAGTCGATCCCGCTGCACGCGCCGCAGTTCTTCTTTGCGCGGGAACGTGAAATCGCCGACGAGGCCTTTGCCGGCGACGTCGTGGGCATCCCCAACCATGGCACCCTGCGCATCGGCGATACGCTGACCGAAGGGGAGGATGTGAACTTCATCGGCGTCCCGTATTTCGCCCCGGAAATCCTGCGCCGCGTTCGATTGGACGACGCGATGAAAGCCAAAAAGCTGCGCCAGGCCCTGGTGGAACTGGCCGAAGAAGGCGTGGTGCAGTTGTTTCGCCCGCAGGATGGCTCCGCCCCGCTGGTCGGCGTTGTCGGGACCTTGCAGCTCGACGTGCTGCAATCGCGGCTGGGCGGTGAGTATGGCGTGGCGATCGGGTTCGAAACGCCGTCGGTTTCGCTGGCCCGCTGGATCACCTCCACCGACCGCGCCGCGCTGGCGAAGTTTATCGCGGCCAATCGCAGCGGCATGGCCGACGATGTCGACGGCGATCCGGTGTTCCTGGCGACCTCGGGCTTTATGATGCGCCGAGCGGAAGAGTTGGCGCCGGATGTGACGTTCAGGGATATCAAGGATGTGCGGGCGGAGAAGCTGGCGGCCTGAAATCCGCTGTTTTGTCGGTATATTTTACATATTCGTTATTAATCGATAATTAATCGCGCGGTTTCAGCCGCTTATCGCTTGGCCCATGAATTGCAACCCATGGTTGTTGTATCGCTCGGATACGCCAATCAAGGAGTGTGACATGGCCAAACAAGCTTCCGCCGCGCTGACCGCTATCGGCGCCCTTGCCCTGACCGCCGCCGCGCACGGGGCCCCCTATTCCTATGTCGATCCAGCCTATACCGCGGAAATCTACTCGGGACCCAGCGGCTCCACCGGGCTGGCGTTCCTGTCGAATGGGGCGCTGGTTCGCAGCGATTTCAGCAGCTTGTATATCAGCAGCCTGACCGCGGACACGACATTGCATGGCACCAACACGCTGCACAGCCAGACCGCGCAATCGGTGGGCGGCGATGGGCTGGGCGGCTACGGCATGTCGCTGGGGCATGACGGATTTCTTTACGCCCAGAGCTTCGGCGGCATTCGCAAGATCAACACGACGACCTGGAGCAGCACGACGCTCGCCGGTTCGGCCAGTGGCGCCTACGGGCTGAAAACGCTGCCGAACGGCAATCTGGTTTACAACGCCAACGACGGCTACGTGCATATCTATAACCTGGGCACCAACACCGACAGCGCGATTTACTTCTCCGGCAGTTTCAACGACGACATCGCGGTTTCGCCGGACGGCCACATCTTCGTCGCCGTATTGGGCGCCAGTCGGCTGGATGTGATCAATCAGAGCGGCACGCTGGTGAACACATTCAGTTCCAGCCATAACGCCGACGGCATGGCCTATGGCCAGGGGGCGATCTTCAAGAACAACACCGACGGCACGATCACGCGGGTTGATTTCTCCGGCCCCGGCTTCGTCGGTGTCGGCAATGAAACCGTCATCGCCTCCGGCGGCGGTTACGGCGATCTGGCGGCGGTCGGGCCGGACGGCTCGTTTTACGTCGATCAGGACGGACCGATCTATGGCGACGGGAATCAGTATTTTGAAGGGCGTACGGTGGTGCGGCTGTTTCTGACCAACGGCGGCGGCGGCTTTGGGGAAAATTCGGTGCCGGAGCCGCTGTCTCTGCTGATCCTGGCGACGGGTATCGGCGGTCTGGGGCTGGCGCGGCTTCGCCGCCGCTAAGCCGTTTCTCGTGGGCCGCAAGGCGGGGAGGGGATCCCCGCCGCCGGCCGCGGCTATTTGTTGCGTTCCGCCGCGCGTTCCACCGCCGAACCCGCCTTGCGCAAATCTTGCCCGGCGCCGGCGATGGTGTTGCAGGCGCTCAGCACCAGGCTCGCCAGAAAAAGAGCAGCGAGCGCGCGTATTCCAGAGGTCATGGACTGTTCCTTTCCGATCCATTAATCGCAATAGTCTATCAGCAACCAAACGTATGCGGGAGGACGGAATGGCAGGTCTTTACTACGAGGAATTTTCGGTCGGGCAGGTCTTCGACCATCCCTGGACCCGCACGGTCACGGAAACCGACAACGTCATGTTCACCACCATGACGATGAACGTGCAACCGTTGCATCTGGATGCCGAGTTCGCCGCGCAGACCGAATTCGGCAAGCCGCTGGTCAATTCAATCTTCACCCTGGGTCTGATGGTCGGCGTTTCCGTGAACGACACGACGATCGGCACGACAGTCGGTAATCTCGGCTTTTCCGACGTGCGCTTTCCCAAGCCGGTCTTCGCCGGCGATACGCTGCGCTCCAAGACCACGGTGCTGACGATGCGGGAAAGCAAATCCCGCCCCGATGTCGGCATCGTGGAGTTCGAGCACACCTGCCATAACCAACGCGGAGAGATGGTCGCGATTTGTCGTCGACAGGCGATGATGCGCAAGAAGCCGGCGGCCTGATCGATGGCGCGGGTCAAATCGATCGAGTCGTCCGAATTGCCGGCCGATCTCGCGGACATCTACGAACGCTTCGCCGCGGGCTACGGGCCGTTCCGCAATCAGGTCGCCGTCATCGCGCATGTGCCGGCGGCGCTGCGGCATCTGATGTCGATGCTGATGGAACTGCGGGAGGCGAAGACCCTGCCGAAGCGCTATCTGGAACTCGCCATCGTCGCGGTGTCCAAGCTGAACGAGTGCGAGTACTGCGTCACGCACCACAAGCCGTTTCTGGTGCCGGAGGGTATTTCGTCGGACGGTGTCGACCGTGTCCTGGACTATGCCGACCACCCCGAATTCGACGCGGTGGACAAGCTGGTCGTCGAATACACGATCGGGGCCTGGACGCATCCGAACCGCCTGCAAAACGCAGTGTTCGAACGGCTGCGCGCGCACTTTACCGAGGCGCAGATTGTCGAACTGACCCTGCGCATCACGCTGTGCGGGTTCTTCAACAAGTTCAACGATGCGATGGGGATCGAGGAAGAAGCCGAGGCGACCGCGGTCGCGCACGCGCTTTAGCGAAACGACGGCACCCGACCGGAGCAGGCTCCGGTCGGGTACGCGTGTTTTACTTCACGGACGAGTAGGGGGTCGGGCCAAGGATGAAGTTCTTCACATTGGCCACGATCGGACCGTTTTCTTCGGTCTTCGCGCGTGCCGCCAGCCATTCCGGATCGGCCCCGAAGGCATTCCACTTCTGCTCGCGTTCGGCGAGGGAGTTCCAGGCCAGCATGTAGTAAAGGGTCTGGTTGGACTCACCGATCACGGTCGTCCAGAAGCCGGCCTGCCTGATGCCGTGCTTTTCCCACAGCTTCAGCGTGATGGTATCGAAGCGCTTGTTCAGATCGGGCAACTTGCCCGGAACGCACTCATAGATTCGCAGTTCGTACAGCATCGTGGTTTCCTCCTGTCGATGGACCCCGCCAGTTTGCTTTGGCGTCGGGTTTCGGGCAAGCCGCCTGAAGCGTTGGGCGCGCGCTCAGCCCCGGCGCGCGCGACGACGAGCGATCCCCGCGCCCAGCAGACCGACCGACAGCACCGCCATCGTTCCGGGCTCCGGTACCAGCGAGAACGAGATACTCGGCCCCGACCCCTGGAAGTTTGTGTTCTGCACGGAATAGCGTGTGTAGGTGCCGTCGAAGACGAAATCGTCCAGGACGGTGTAGCCGGCGCTGTGCGTGGCCGTTGTATGCGACGCCGAACCCGACCAATCGCCCAGGATTTCGACCGTGGCGGTATAGGGGCTGCCGTTCACGATGAAGCCGCTGGGGTTCAGGAACAGCGACAATTGGTGCAGTCCGCCGACAATCGTATCGGTCAACGGCGATTGGCCGGATGTCGTGCCCGCGCCGATCTGAAAGCCGAGTTGCCAGCCCACCCCGCTGCCGCCGGGGGAGGTGATGGTAACCGGAAACGAGGTCGTGAAATCCGCCGCCGAACTGACCGACGTGTTCGCGCCCCCGGTGCCGGAAACCTGGATGCTCGTCGCCAATGGCAACAGGTTGACGGTCTGGTTCAGGCTTCCGGCCGAATTGTTCAGTCCGATCTGGGTCGTCGACGTGCCGGACGCGCCGACAAAGCTCGATCCGCCGGGATCGATGACGAAGGTGGTGGTGCGGCTGGTGCCTTGTACGGCGGCCCAACCGGCCGACGTGGAAGCCGCCATCGCGGCAAGCAGGGTCATAGACAGGCGTGCTTTCGTCATAGAATGAAAGTCCGGTCAGATTGTCGTTCAAGCGACCGCGCGGACGAAGCCGCGCGGATCAGGCAACTTGGATAATGCTTCCGGATCAGAACCGCTCGACCCAGGGACGCAACTCGATCTCCCACGTCCAGGCGCTGCGCGGTTGCGTCGCGACCTGCCAGTAGGTTTCGGCGATCGCGTCCGGGTCCAACAGACTGTCGGGATTGTCGGTCGATTCCGAGCGGACCGCGCTGCGAATGCCGCCGTCGATCACGAAATGCGCGACGTGCACGCCCTTGGGCGACAGCTCCCGAGCCAAAGCGGACGCGAGGCCGCGCAGCGCGAACTTTCCCATCGCGAAGGCCGAGGAATTGGCATAGCCCTTCACGCTCGCCGACGCCCCGGTCAGCAGGATCGACCCCGATCCACGCGCAACCATCAAGCGCGCGGCCTGCTGCGCCACCAGAAACCCGCCATAGCCACTGACGGCGATTGATCGGGCGACGTCGGCCGGGTCCAGGTCGGTGATCGGTCCGCGCGCGCGGGCAGAGGCGTTGTAGACCACGATATCCGGCACGCCCTGCGTGGCCACCACCACGTCGAACAGCGCCGCGACCTCCTCCGGCTCCGTCGCCTCGCAGGCAAAGGTCGCGGCGGCGGTCTCGTGCGCCAGGGCGGCAAGCTTATCCGGATCGCGCGACGCCAGCGCCACCTGCACGCCGTGTTTGGTGAACAGGCGCGCCAGAGAGGCGCTGAGACCGGGGCCGGTGCCGACGATCAGGGCGGTTTTCGGCTCCATTCAACGTCCCCCGGAAATCGGCACGAGGATGCCGGTGATATAGGATGCGGCATCCGACAGCAGCCACATGACGGCATCGGCGACTTCGTCCGCCGATCCCGTGCGCCCCATCGGCACGCCGCCGACAAGACGGGTCAGCCGATCCGGCAGTCCGGCGCGGGCGTGCAGGTCGGTTTCGATCAGGCCCGGGTTGACCGCGTTGACGCGAATGCCGCGCGTCGCCAGTTCGCGCGCCGCGCCGATCGTCAGACTGTCCACCGCGCCCTTGGACGCCGCGTAATGCACCCATTCTCCGGCACCGCCGATCTCGGACGCGCGCGATGACACGTTGACGATCGACCCACCCTTACCGCCCAAATCGGTGGCCATGCGCTTGATGGCTTCCCGGATCGTCAGGAACGGGGCACGCACATTCACCGCCATCACCTCGTCGATGATCGCGCTGCTGACGACATCGAGCTTGCAGGTCGGTCCTGGCCCGCCGGCATTGTTGACCAGCGCGGTGACCGGCCCCAGCGCCTTGTCCACGGTCTGAAACAGCGCGAGGATCGAGGCTTCGTCCGCCATCTCCGCCTTGATGGCGATGGCGCGTCCGCCGTCCGCGACGATATCGGCCACAACCGCGTCGGCGAGGGCCTGATTGCTCTGGTACGTCAGCGCCACGGCGTAGCCCGCCGCTCCGGCCTTACGCGCGATGGACGCGCCGATGCCCTGGCTGCCGCCGGTGATGATCAAGACCTTGCCCATGTCGTTCCCCCTGCTGTCGGCGCGCCTGAAGCGAGCCGGACATTGCGATTCCTACCGCTTTTTGCCCGTCGCCGGTCGCGGAGCAAGCCCGCGCGTGTCGGATACACGGTGTATCCTGACCGACAGCCGAATTCGACGCGACCGTTCAACTCGGCTTCACCATGAACCACTTTCCGCCATTGGTTTCCAACGGCAGGCTATGCTCGTATGCGAAACGGTTCACCGCTTTGATGACACCGTGCCAGGTCGTGTAATAGTCGTCGCCGAACATGATGCCGCCGGGCCGCACCAACGGCCAGTAATGCGTCAGGTCGCCGTAGACCTCGTATTCACCATGCGCGGCGTCGATGTAGATCAGGTCCGCCGTTACGTTGTACGCGGCCAACAGCTCTCCGGCGGAAATCGAGGTCATCGGCAGCGGGAAGATGGTATCGGTCAGCCGCTCCGAGATAACGTTGTGCATGAACTGGCGGTAGACTGACGGATAGCCGTTTTCCAGCATCAGCATGGGGCGCAGCGTGGGATCGCGCCACAGCACTTCGTTGGAGCCGAGCCAGGTGTCGATGCAAAGGATTGTGGCTTTCGGGTCGATGGGGAGGGCGTGACGCGCCATGTTGACGGCCGATGCGCCTTTCCACGTGCCGACCTCGATGATTTGGCGCGGCTTTGTCATCCCGATCAGGGTCGGGAAATAGTGATGCTCGCTCGCCCAACCCTGCAAGTCGACCTTGAGCCCGCGAGAATCGAAGCCCTTATATGGGTTGCCCAGGCCGATCTCGGCGAGCATCTTGCGTATTTCCATCGAAATTATCCCCGAGATAGATTAACCAGACGTATCGCCTGTACGAATACGGCTTACAGATATGGTTTTGAACCAGGCGGGCAACCGTATCAATATGCATGACATCGCGCGACATGTTGGCGCAGGACAGACATCGATACAGGTAAGGGTCAGAAGCTGACAAAATCCATCAGAGTGTGCGTTTGAGCATGCGCATCAGTGTCATTACGGTATGTTTCAATGCCGCCTCGGTGATCGAGGGTTGCCTCGCCAGTGTCGCGGAACAAACCTTCGCCGACGTTGAACACATCGTCATCGATGGCGGGTCGTCGGATGAAACGGTCGCGACGGTCAAACGCTATCCGCACGTCGCCGTCCTGGTTTCGGAACCCGACCAGGGTATCTACGACGCGATGAACAAGGGTTTGCGCCACGTCACCGGTAACTATGTCCTGTTCCTGAACGCCGACGACCACTTTGCCTCCGCCACCGCGCTTGCCGACGCAGTGCGGGCAATAGGGCGGGACCCCGGCGCCGATGTCTATTATGGGTCGTTGGAAATTCGGAACACCCATGGCGAGGTATCGGTCTTTCAACCACCTTTGCCGGACGACGCCGCGGAGTTCATGGTCTGCGGCTGCCTGCCGCACCAGTCGACCCTCGCCGCGCCGACGGCCTTCGCCAAAACCGGACCGTTCGATCTGCGCTACAAGCGCCATGCCGACTACGACTGGTTCCTGAAGGTGCTCGCCGATCCCGCCATCGCGGTCCGCCGAATCGATACCCTGCTGGGTTCCTTCCTGCACGGCGGTGCCTCGTCTCAGTTGGCGCTCGGCCAGCCGGAAGTGCATGCCATTCAGGACAGCGCGACCTTATATGCGTCCCCGGCCTGGGATCGTCGGCGGATTGCGATCCTGCAGGACGCATTGCTGAGTGCTCGGATCGATACGGAACGACTGTCGGCGAACCTGCGCGAGGTTGATGCCCTGCGCGACCTTCTGTACGGCGCTGACCGAGGACGCCCGTTTCTCTCGTCTTTAAGGTTGTTGTCGAAGGCGCTTCGGCTCTTCGTCTCCGGCGTGCTGGGCCTGCCGCGCCGCGTAGCCCGAAAGCTGTTCCGCGCGGCGTGTTGGGTGTTGTCGATCGTGCTGCCCGCTTCGACGGTGGAGCGTCTGCGCGGCGTCTATCGGGGGTGGCGCGGGCGCTGATTACGCCAGATGGATCCAAAAAGGATCGATGTCGCGTCGCACGCAGGCGATGTTCTGAAAGGCGAAGACTTCCATGAAAGTGGGGTCGTAAACCTCGAACTCGATCACGCCGTCGCCCAACAGACGATAGATGCGATAGTTTGGCAGCAGTTCAAAGAAATCCTTCATGAACACGCGGGAGATCACGTTCATCTCGTTAAATTCAAACTGGATGACGTCGATCGACCCGTCGGCCAACAGACTGTCAATCAGCGTTGAAAAATTTCCAGGTAACAGCGTCCAAAAGTTTCCAGTTTATCAGCCTGATTTCGATTGTTTTTTGCGTTGCTTGAAGCGGAAAGAATCGTTCCCGGTTTCCAGTATGTCGCAGTGATGGGTAATGCGGTCCAGC
>CANJLW010000078.1 GCA_947475245.1 Acetobacteraceae bacterium
GGGGCCGAACAGGCCGAGACCATCGCGCTGAACGGGCAATTGTCGCAGGCGTCGGATTACGCGCCGCTGGTGATCAAGGCCGCCGAGGGCTCCGTCCTGCGATTGTCGGATGTCGCGACCGTGGTGAACGCGTCGGCCAATTCGCGACTGGCGGCCTGGAACGGCAAGCAACCCGCGATTTTGCTGACCATCACGAAGGAGTCCGGGGCCAATGTGATCGAAACGGTCGATCGCATCCGCGGGTTGCTGCCGCAATTGATGAGTTGGGTGCCGCCGGATATCGCGGTGACCGTCATCGCCGACCGCACGACCACGATCCGCGCCGGCGTCGAGGATGTGCAGATCACGCTGCTGATCTCCATCGCCTTGGTGCTGGTCGTCGTGGTGATCTTCATGCGTCGGCTGACGCCGACCATCGCCGCCGCCGTGACGGTGCCGCTGTCGCTGTGCGGCACGCTCGTGGGCATGTGGTTCATGGGCTACACGATCGACAATTTTTCGTTGATGGCGCTGACGATTTCCGTCGGCTTCGTGGTCGATGATGCGATCGTAATGATTGAAAACATCGTGCGTCAGATAGAACGCGGCATGACCCCCCTCGCCGCCGCACGCGCGGGTGCTCGGCAGATCGGCTTCACGGTCGTTTCGATCAGCGTTTCCCTGGTGGCGGTGTTCATTCCGCTGCTCTTCATGGGCGGCGTGCTGGGGCGGCTGTTTCACGAATTCGCGGTGACGCTGACAATGGCGATCGTCGTGTCGGCCGTTGTTTCCTTGTCGCTGACGCCGATGATCTGCGGGCGCTACATGCGCGCAAGCGACACGACCGCGCCGAACGGTCCGATCTGGCGCGCGATCGAATGGGTGTTGGGCGGTTCGCAGCGGCTTTATGCGCGCAGCCTGGGATGGGCGCTGCGGCACTGGGTGTTCATGCTGTTGGTGACGTTGCTGACCGTGGTGCTGACGGTGCGCATGTATTCCGCCGTGCCGAAAGGTTTTCTGCCCCTGCAGGATACCGGCATCGTCGTCGGCTCCACCCTGGCCGACCCGGATATTTCGTTTCAAACGATGCAGGAACGACAAAAGGCGGTGGTCGATGTGCTGCTGAAAGAGCCTGCCATCGCCTCCGTCGCCTCGACCATCGGTGTGAGCAATGGTTGGAGTTCGCTCAATCGCGGCAATGTGACCTTGACCCTGCGACCCCGAGCCGAACGCGATGTCTCGTCGGAGGCATTGATCGCGCGACTGCGGCCGCAACTGGCGCGGATCGGCGGTATCCAGACGTTCCTGTTCTCGGCGCAGGATTTGCGCGGCGGCGGGCGCACCGGCGGTTCGCAGTTTCAATACGTGATGGTGACGCAGGATTTGAACGAGTTGCGCCGCTGGGCGATCCTGCTGACGGATCGGCTGCGCGAGACGCCGGGGATCGTCGATGTCACGTCCGATCAGGATCGATCGGGGTTGCAGGTCAATGTGGCGATCGATCGGGATGCGGCGTCGCGGCTGGGTGTTTCCACATTGGCGATCGACAACGCGCTGAACAACGCCTTTGCCCAACGGCAGGTGTCGACGATTTACGCGCAGCGCAATCAATACAAGGTCGTGCTGGAAACCGATCCCAGCCTGCAAACCGATCCGTCGTTCCTGAACCGTGTCAATGTCGGCGCGACCGGCGGTCGGCAGGTGCCTCTGTCCGCGGTGGCGTCGTTCCAACGCGGCACGCAGCCTTTGGCGGTGCGTCACCAGGGGCAGTTTCCGGCGGCGACGATCAGTTTCAACCTGGCGCCCGGCGTTTCCCTGGGCGATGCGCAGATCGCGATCGAGGCGGTGACGCGCGAAATGCGGATGCCGGAGGAAGTGCGCACGGAATTCGCCGGCAATGCGCAGTGGATGCAGAAATCGTTGAGCAGTCAGCCCTTGCTGATCGCGGCGGCCCTGATCTCCATCTACATCGTCCTGGGTGTGTTGTACGAAAGCCTGCTGCACCCGATCACGATCATTTCGACCCTGCCGTCGGCGGGTCTGGGGGCCTTGCTGGCGCTGTGGATCACCGGCACGGAACTGTCGATCATGGGGATGATCGGCATCATTCTGTTGATGGGGATCGTGAAGAAGAACGCCATCATGATGATCGATTTTGCGTTGGAGGCGGAGCGGACCCAGGGGCTGACTCCGTTTGAAGCGATCCACGAGGCCTGTCTGGCGCGGTATCGGCCGATCCTGATGACGACGCTGGCGGCGCTGCTGGGCGCGCTGCCGCTGGCGTTTGCGTCGGGGACGGGATCGGAACTGCGACAACCCCTGGGCATCGCCATCGTCGGCGGTCTGATCGTGTCGCAACTGCTGACGCTGTACACCACGCCCGTGGTCTACCTGGCGCTCGAACGTCTGGCCGGACGGCGAGAGGCGATTCCGCGCGGCATGCCCGCCGAATAGTGCGGATCGGCGGCGCTGTTGTGCTGTATGATCAAGCGACGAACGTTCTTCGGCGAGTGATCAGCGCATGCGTATTTGTGTTTTCGGTGCCGGCTCGGTCGGCGGATATCTGGCGGGCTTTCTGGCGCGTGGCGGGGCGGAGGTTTCCGTCGTTGCCCGAGGCGCGCATCTGGCGGCGATCCGCGCCGACGGCCTGCGGGTGGAAACACCGGATGAAACCGTCGTCGCGCGCGTCGCCGCCGGCGATGATCCGGCCGATCTGGGGCCGCAGGACGCGGTGCTGGTGACGGTCAAGGCCCCCGCGCTGCCATCCGTCGGCGCCGCCATCGCGCCGTTGTTGCGGCCGGATACGCCGGTTGCGTTCATCATGAACGGCATCCCCTGGTGGTATTTCCACGCCCATGGCGGCGCACTGGACGGGCGGCAACTGCCCCTGCTCGATCCCAATGGCGGATTGCAGCGCGCGGTCGGTCCGCACCGCGCCATCGGCGGTATTTTCTGGCCGGCCTGTTCGTCTCCCGCGCCGGGTGTCGTGCGATTGTTGACGGGCTTCGGTCGCGGGACGGTCCTGGGGGAACCGGACGGTCGGTCGTCCGCCCGCGTTCTGGCCTTGGCCGACGCGTTTCGCGCCGGCGGACTGCCGATCGCGGTCGCCGACAATATCCGCGCGCTGATCTGGCGGAAGCTGTTGTTCAACCTCAGCGCCGGGCCGATGTGCGTGCTGACGGAGACGCCGGTGCTGCGTACGTATGCCGAGGCCGCCTCGGTCCTGTGTTCGCGGGCGATGGTGACGGAAGCCGCCGCTCTGGTGCGGGCGATCGGGATCGATCCGGATGTCGATATGGGCGCGATTATGGATTCGAACGCGCAATTGATGCACCGTCCGAGTATCTTACAGGACTTGGAAGCCTCGCGACCGATGGAGATCGATGCGCTCTACACGGTTCCGCTGGAGATGGCGCGCATGCTGGGCGTTCCGACGCCGACGCTGGATTTGATCGTGGCGTTGATCAAGGTGAAGGCGCGGGCGAGGGGGTTATACGCGGGGTAGGTGGCCGCGGCAGGGCGGTTTGGCCCAGCACCCAGCCCTCCCATTGTGTGATCCAGGGATCGTCCGGGGCGGTGTCGGGGCGGTGGCCGTTCAGCACGTTCAACACGCACAGCACGCCCAGAACGCTGTCGAAGCGATCCTCTCCCGATGCGTCGGCGCCGAACCCGTCGGCGAGTGTTGCGATCAGCGCCGGATCGGGCGTCGCGTTCAGCCGCGCCATGATGGCGAGCAGTTGGGGCGCGAGGGTGGCGCGGTCGGCCTGGCGGCGTTTGCTGCCGAAGCGCGCGATGCCCAGATGGCGCATGGCTTCGGCGGGATAGGTTTCCGCCATGGCGACGCATCCGGGGGCCAGCAGCGCCTGAAACGACCCGGCGAAAGGCCACAGGCGCAGGGGGCTGTTCGGCCTGATTTCGGGCAGCAGCATCTGTTGCCACGCGGCCATGGCGGCCTTGCCGGATTGATTGGCACCCAGGGTCCAGAACACCGGCGCGCCGGCCGGGCGTTCGGCGGTCGCGCGGTCGCAGGCGCGGGACAGCCCGGAAGCCTCCCCCAGCCCAAGCGCGGCGGCGTGGGCGGCGCGGGTCATGCCGGCGATCCCGCGTGCCGGATAGAACGGGCGTTCGGCGTGCAGATCCTGGAGGGTAGGGCAGACCCGATAGAAGTCGGGGAATTCGGCGGTGGCAGCGAGAAACGCCGGGAAATCCGCTTCCGGTCGCTGCGCGGCATAAGCGCGCGGCACGCCCAACGGCAAATCCACCCCCAGCGCGACCGGGCCGCCGCCGGCTTCCGCCCGCAATGTATTCAGAAACGCGTCGACCGGCCCCACCGGACGCGGCGCGCGCAGATGCCAGGCTGTGTCGGATTGGACGGCGACGCTGACCCAACGCTTGCGGGGATCGACGCTCCAATCCGCGTGGGCGGCGAGAAGGCTCAGGACCCGAGGGGGCGTTGCGCGCGTTCCAGCAGGCGCGAGAAGAAGCCCGGCGGCTTTGCGGGCTTGGGCGGTTCGACGGCCTTGGCCTTGGCTTTTTCCTCGGCCAGGCGGTCACGTTCCTTGGTAGCGAGCCACTTATCCAGGCTCATGCCCGCCTTGGCGGCGCGTTTGGCTTCATAGGCGCGCTGGCCTTCGGATAATGTGCGTGTGGTGGTCACGGCAGCCCCTTTTGTCTCCGGCGGGAGTGTCGCAGTCCGGCCCAACCCGATCAAGCCGGTTGCCTGGCGGGGTTGGGCTGGCGGAACGGGCACCCAGCCTTCATTCTGGCGGGACAGATAGAAGGAAGCACAGCGGATGCAAAGTGGATTGGACGGGGTGGTGGCGGCGGAGACCATCCTCAGCCACACGGATCGGCAGGCGGCGATGGTCTGGGTGCGTGGCCACGCATTGCCCGATCTGGTCGCCAATCATGGGTTCGAAGGCACGATCGCGCTGCTTTGGGACGGTTTCGCCGGTGACAACCTGACCCGCGCCGGCATGACCGAAGCCTTCGGAACGGCTCGGCAGCGCGCGTTCGACGGGTCCGCCGCCTGGTTGGCGGGCGCGCCGGGAGCGACGTTGTTCGAGGCGATGCGCGTGGCGCTGGCGATGCAGCCGGATTCAGCGACTCCCGCCGATCTGGTGGCGGTGTTCACCGTCGCGGTGCCGGCGCTGCTGCGGGTGCGCGCGGGGCTGCCGGCGATCGCGCCCGATCCGTCGCTGTCGACCGCGGCCGATTTGCTGCGCATGCTGAACGGCGTGCCGGCGGAGGCGGAGAAAATCGCCGCGCTCGATACGTATTTCACCGTCATGGCCGAAAGCGGGCTGAGCGGGTCGAGTTTCACCGCCCGCGTCGTTGCGTCCACCCGCGCGTCGCTGGCCTGCGCGGTGCTGGGGGCCTGGTGCGCCTTTACCGGCGCGCTGCATGGCGGTGCGCCGGGCCCGACCCTGGACATGCTGGATGAGGCGGAGTCGGTCGCGGACCTGGATGCCTGGGTGGAAGCCAAGCTCAGGGCCGGGGAGCGGTTGATGGGCTTCGGTCACCGCGTATTCGCCGGCAACGATCCGCGCGCGGAGGCGATGCGGCAGTCGATGGTGCGGATGGGGCCGATGGCTGGGCGTCTGGTGTTCGCGACGCGCGTCGAACAGGCGGTCGCGGCGGCGATCGAGCGGGTGAAGCCCGGACGCAAACTGCCCCCGAATGTGGAGATCATGGCGGCGCTGCTGCTGGATTCCGTGGGGCTGGATCGGGAGGCGTTCACGCCGGTCTTCGCCGTCGGACGCTCCGCCGGTTGGATCGCGCATGCGCTGGAACAGCGAAAGACCGGGCGCATGATTCGCCCGACCTCCGCCTATGTCGGTCCGCCCTTGGTTGCGTAGGGAGAGGAAACCATGTCGATCGTGACACGCCGTGGGGTTATGGCCGGCATTGGCGGCGTGCTGGGCGCGAGGCCGGCGTTGGCCGAGGATCGTGGATCGGCATTATCCGGGTCCTGGCGGTTTGCCCGGACGGGGCAGGGGCAAGACGGGCTGTGGCGGGCGGAGGCCAATGGCGCGATCGCTCAGATCAGCGACGATCCAACCGATAACAGGTTTCCGCTGGCAATATGGCAACCTGTGGTTGCTGCGTCGGTCGCCGTGTCCGTTCGGTTTCGCTCGGTGTCCGGCAAGGTCGATCAGGCAGGCGGCATCGCCGTGCGGCTGATCGATCCCGACAATTACTACCTCGTGCGGGCCAATGCGTTGGAGGACAATGTTAACTTCTATCGTGTGACGGGCGGTGTGCGTCGGCAGATCAAGGGTGTTGATGTCGCTGTAAAGTCCGGTGTCTGGCACGCGCTTGGGCTGACGGCGGATGGCGATACGTTCACCGTCGCTTATGACGGCAAGACCTTGTTCCGCGCGACCGATCGTGCATTGACCAAAGCCGGGCGGGTCGCTCTGTGGACCAAGGCGGATAGCGTAACCTGGTTCGATTCCGTCGATATCCGCGCGCTGGGATGACGGAGGTATGCTGATCCGCGCAATCAGGTGTGTCAAAAATAACGTGCAAAAACGCAAAATATCAACGTATATACTGCCTCAGGGATAGCGACCGGTCGGAGTCGCGATTATGGGGCATTGCAACGTGGTCAAAAGCGCGCTTTTCGTCGGGGTGGTCGCGGGTTTCCTGCTCTCCAGCGCCATGCCGGTACTGGCCAGTTCGGTGTTCACGGCCGATGGGGAACGGATTCCCGGATCGGAGGACACACTCAATGCGTCCGCGACCTTCGAGATCGGCGAGAAGACGCTGAGCGTGACGATTTCGAGCCTGGGGCGGACGACATCGTCGGCCAGCGTGATGACCGGGATTTACTTCAATACCGATGAGATCGGAACGCCAGAGCAGCCGCCGACCGTAACCGCGGAGCAGAGCTGGGATGGCAAGTCGCGGAGCGACAAGGCCGATTTCACCGGCGGATGGCAGGTGCGGACCGATGTGGCGCCGACCGACGGCAAGGCCATGAGCTACGGGATCGCCGCCGCGTCGGGGAAAGACGCATTCGCCGCCGAAGGCTTCAAGCAGGGGGACGGCAGCGAGGATTACGGCCTGATCGGCGCCGAAACCTGCCGCGGCGAGACCTGCGATACGAAAGTGGAGGCTCCGCCGGTCGCGGTTGGATCGATCACCTTCACGTTGGACAATTTCATCGGCAAGACCATCGATTCGGTCGTGCTGGTTTTCAACAACACCCTGTCGTCGATCGTCTCGCTGAAGCTCAGCGCGGAGAGCAGTCCGAAGATCGCGGCGCCGGCGTTTGCGGGGCCGGTGTTGGTGCCGGAACCCAGTGCGATGGCACTCCTGGGCGTCGGTCTGGCGGGATTGGGTTGGCTGCGTCGGCGTCGGTGCAAAGGTTAGCAATTTCTAATGTTTGGCGGGCCTTGATTTGACGATCGGCGGGCCAATTTCGGTGATGTGACTGACGGCATACTCGTCTGTCGCGTGACGTTTCCCCCCCAAACTTGGCGGCGCCGCAAGCGCCGCCTTTTTTCTGTCCGCTCGCCCGTCTTCACGCGCGCCGACAGGAAAAAATATCGTGACAAGCCGGCCATATAGTTCGATTTTCCATCAAGATCGGACCCGGGAGGCCATTGTGATTTTTCGTCAGCTTTTCGACGCGACCTCCGGCACTTATACCTATCTTCTGGCCTCTCGCCGCGGCGGGGAGGCGATGATCATCGATCCGGTTTTGGAGCGTGTGGATCGCTACCTGCAACTGATCCGCGAACTCGATCTTAAGCTGGTCAAGGCCGTCGATACCCATCTGCACGCCGATCACATCACCGGCCTGGGCGCGCTGCGCGATCAGACGCAATGCATCACGGTCATGGGGGAGCAATCCGGCGTCGATGTGGTGTCGATGCGCCTGGCCGACGGCGATCGCCTGACGATCGAGGGGCTGGCCCTGGACGTGATCTATACCCCCGGACACACCGACGACTCCTATAGCTTTGCCATGGCCGATCGCGTCTTTACCGGCGATACGCTGCTGATCCGCGGCACGGGGCGCACCGATTTCCAGAACGGCGATGCGCGCGCGCAGTATGAGTCGATCTTCAATCGCCTGCTGCGTCTGCCCGATGAAACCATGGTCTTCCCGGCGCACGATTACAAAGGCGACACGGTCAGCACGATCGGGGAGGAGCGGCGTTACAATCCGCGTTTACAGGTCGCCTCCGTCGACGCCTATGTCGCGTTGATGAACGGTCTGAATCTGTCCAACCCCAAGATGATGGACGTCGCCGTGCCCGCCAACATGCGCCAGGGCCTGCATCAGGAGGAAATCCTGCGGCGTGGTTGGGCTGTTTCCGCTGACGATGCGATGAAGCTGGTGGGCTGTCGCGATGTTGTGCTGATCGACCTGCGCGAACCGACGGAGCGCGCGCGCCACGGTACCATCGCGGGCGGGCTGCATGCGCCCTATCCCGATTTGCGGGAGAATATCGAGCAAGGCGGCATGCTGCACGAACTTGCCGTCGCCACCGGCAAACGGCTGCTGTTTTACTGCGCCTTCGGTGAACGCTCCGCCATGGCGGTGCAGGCGGCACAGGATGCGGGCGTGACGGCGGCCTGTCACATCGATGGCGGTATCGCGGCGTGGAAGAAGGCGGGTGGGGCGGTTTTGGTCTAGCTGTTTGACGTGGAGTTGGTTTGCGCCATCATTGCGCTGCGCTCCGACCTTGATGTCGGTGTCTGCGGGATCGGCACGTTGTCGAATAGCTTGGTCGATGGGCTGTTACTGCCGGAAGGTGCGCCGAGGTTCTTCATTGCCGCCACGGTCATACGATCATCCAGCAACAGGTCGCGCACGAGCTCACGGTTACCGTCGTTCGTATAACAGGACCAATGCTTTAGCCATGCGGCGGAATGGCTTTTTTCCTGCGCGTCCGGGTCGATGGCATAGGCACGTTTTGTGGGCGCGTTACCGCCGGCAAGCCAGGCGGACAGCGCGGCACTATCGAGTTGCAGGTCCATCCAGCGCGGGTTCGTCCCCAGCCCGTGGAGGCCGACGACGCAGGACGGCAGCCGATTGGTCTCGCGCAGGGGATGGCAAGCTTGTGTCGCGCCGGCTTGCAGGACCCTGTCGTCACGGTTGACGATGTTGAACACATCGAATTGGCAATTTTTGAAGCTGACGCAGGCATCCACGCTGAATTCCGCTCCGTCGAGCAGCACCACGCGCTCGGGAGCCTTGAGACCCGTGCCGAGAAGCAGGCGCAGGGCGAGGGAGGTTGTGCGAGTCCCGAGACTATGAGCGAGGATTCGATAGTGGGGTACGCGGGCACCCAATACGGCCAGAACGCTCGCCAGGGCGCGGGCGGCCTGCGGTGCCAGATCGAACACCGCATGCTGATATGAAGGGCACCTCTAAGAATCCAAATTTCTGACGCCCTTTGACCCGCCAGCCGTCGCGATCGCCGTGAAAATTTCAGATCGCGTTGCTCGTTTGTTCGGTCCCATCCCGCCTGAGTTGTAACTTCGTCGCCTCTTCGCCTTTCGAGCGAC
>CANJLW010000079.1 GCA_947475245.1 Acetobacteraceae bacterium
AGATCGTGCCGCTTGGCGGCAGATCGCGGGGCACGTAGCGCCACTGGCAGCCGGTGCTCAGCACATACATGATGCCATTGAGGACTTCCCTGACCACGATCTCGCGCAGGCGGCCGCCACGCTTGGCCGGAGGGATCAGCTTTTCGACCCATGACCACTCCGCATCGGTCAGGTCGCTCGGATAGCGTAACTGGTCCTGGTTGTGTCGCCGCCGGCACTGTTGCGTCCACATGGGGCACCTCCCGAATCGATGCCGTGTAGGGAATCACAGAAGATTCAATGGGTTCAAGGCCCCAGGGTAACCGATTCCAATGATTCGGGATGTTCTCAAACGGACACTTAGGCGTTTCCGTCGCGCAAGTAGCACACCTCGTGAGCCAACGGATAGTCGGCGTGCCCTCGTCCGCTCACCTATTCCACCGAGTGTATGGCATCATCAACTGTCGGGCTACGCCGGGATATGGGTTTCCCCCCACCTCTTTCTGCCGTCCTCGGTACCGTGCCTGGGTGAAACGCGATCATGTGCGGAATTGGGTGAGAAGAGATAGCTGGGGCAAACCAAACCGTTCGTGGTTTTGATCTTGTTCACCGTACCACCTGAAGGCCACGCCGAGATGGCAGATTTTCTCTTGGTTCTGCACCACTTTTCGATCACAAGCTGGTGTCGATGACTACCCGGCCAAACATAGTGATTCCGCCCAGGCAGACGTCAATCGCCACCCCGCAGATGAACCCGAACGCGACCCGGTTCCACGATCCAAAGCGCCCCGAACGGTGATCGCGTTTCGGCCAAAGCCAGAAAATCCCGCAGCCTACCCAGCAGGGACCCGGGTGTCAGCCTAGGCCCGGGTTCCAGGATAACAAGGCCCGCGCCGCGCTCGGGGGGGAACCGCAGAACCTCACCGAAGTCGTGATCCAGCGTGATCAGGACCCGCCCCTCGCCGCCCCATACGTCAAACAATGTCTCGTCGCTCGCGCCCTGAAGGTTCTGATCCCGTACCGTCATCACGTCGTGACCGGCCGCCTGCAATAATTCGATCCCCCGGCGGCCGATGTTCTCATCCAGCTTGATTTTCATTCACGCCACATGGGCCAACGAAATCGGAATGATCCTTTCCCGCGACATTTCCGCGCCGTAAGCGATCGCCGCCATGACATCCTGGTGCGTCAACTGCGGGTATTCGGACAGCAGCTCCGCCTCGGTCATCCCGTCCGCCAGAAAATCCAGGATCAGCGATACCCAAAGCCGCGTGCCCTTGATGCAAGGCCTGCCGCCACAGATCGCGGGATCGATCGAGATACGATCGAGGAGTGTGTTCATGATCGACAATCCTTGCCTATCGCTCGCACGATCCTACCATCCAATGACACGCCGAACCATCGTCTTGTCCCGGATGAGCGGATTATGTGGCGGGCAAACGAAGCCTTTCAGCCCCACGCGTATCCGCGAACGCCGCTTCCGGCGCGCGCCAGATCCTCGGCCATCGAATCCCCGAACGCGGGGATCGACTGCGAGCGGCGACCATCCGTCATCCCGCCAGGAAACGCTCCCGGATCGCCGCCGAACGCAACGCCCCGCGCCCAACCCACCCTTCGTACCGCCTCCGTGGTCCTCGGTGTCCTTCGTGGTGAAAATCGCTACCCTTCTCCCAACCACCCCGGCCCCTATCGAGAACTCCCCCGATCTGTAAAATTCCGTCCAACCCCGCCGCACCACAGGACGCGCCCATGGACATCATGCCCGGCTTCACCTTGACCGATATCGACACCTCCGGCGCGCGCATCCGTCTGCGCCACGGCGGCAAGGGGCCGCCGCTGTTGCTGCTGCACGGCAACCCGCTGACCCATGTCGCCTGGCACAAGGTCGCCCCCGGATTGGCCGAACATTTCCACGTCGTCGCCGCCGATCTGCGCGGCTACGGCGACAGTTCCGCGCCGGATGAAGAGCCGGACAGCGCCAACTACTCCTTCCGCGCCATGGCACAGGACCAGGTGGAAGTCATGCAGGCCCTCGGCTACGACCGGTTCTTCGTTGCCGGACACGATCGCGGCGCGCGCACCACGCACCGCATGTGCCTGGATCATCCCGAAAAGATCATCAAGGCATCGGTGATCGACATCGTGCCGACGTTGGATATGTGGGCGGCGATGGACAAAGACGGCGCGATCGGCGGCTGGCACTGGCCGTTCATGGCGCAGCCCCAGGGCTTTCCGGAGATGTTTTTCAACGCCGTCGATCCCGACTGGTTCATGCGCAAGAAGCTGCTGAAGCTGACCGCCGATCTGAACCACATCCCGCCGGAAATCTGGGCGGAGTACGTGCGTTGCTTCAACGAAAAGACCATCCGCGGCTCCTGCGGCGACTACCGCGCGGCGGCGACGATCGATTGCGACCTCGATACGGCCGATCTCGGCCGCAAGCTCGCGATGCCGCTGCTGGTGCTGTGGGGCGCCGCAAGCAGCGTCGGCAAGCGCTTCGACGATCCGCTGGCGCTGTGGCGGCTACGCGCGAATGATGTCGTGGGCGAAGCAGTCCCCGGCGGTCACTACGTGAACGAGGAAGCGCCGGAACAGGTGCTCGACTGGTTCATGCGGTTCTTCGCCGCCTGAAAAAGGGGGGCACCAACCGGCGCCCCCCGCACCATCACAAAATGTGCAGCGCCACGGCCAGGCTGTAAGCACTGGCGACCGCGCCGATCACCCCCGCGCCGATGGCCAGCGCCGGCATGCTGGTCACCACGGCGACCGAGGCCAGCACGATGCCGATTTCCAGCGCCCCGGCGGCATATTCGTACTGGTGATAGCGGTGGTTGGCATGATCGCGGGCGTGCTCGTGCTCGCGCGCCTTTTCCGCCATCTGCTTCATGCCGTCGCCGCCCTTCGGGTCGTCGCGCATACGCGCGATATAGTCCCGCGCGTCCTTGATCCGCGTCTGGATCGCGGGATCGGCGGCATTCGGCAGCGTTTCCAACATATTCGCTTCCGACGTGCGCACGACGGCGCGCAGGTTCTTCGCCTGATAGAACGCCCAGTCGTCGGACACCTGGATGTGGTTGGTCAGGTAGTTGTTCTGCTCCTGCTTCTCCCCGATCTGGGTCAGCGCCAACGATGCCGCAAGGCACGAAACCAGGATCGCCACGCCGCGCGTCCAACTCGCGGCACCCCCGCCATGTCCATGCTGCTGCTCGTGCACTGTTTCATGCACCCGTTCGACCAGTTCATTCACGCCGGCTTCTCCTTCAGGTCAGGCAGGGGCATTCTATCGTAATCGGCCGCGTTGCGGAATCGTGTGGGGAGGAGAAATTTTCCGTCGCATCCGCGCGCCCACCGCAGCACCGGCCAACGAAGACGGGGCCACGAACAGAAGGGAACGAAACCATGAAAGTCCTGCACGGTATCCGCGTCGTCGATCTCAGCCGCGTCCTCGCGGGACCTTACTGCGCCCAGATGCTGGCCGATTTCGGCGCCGACGTGATCAAGGTGGAAAGCCCGGAAGGCGACGAAAACCGCCGCTGGCCGCCGCTGACGGCATCCGGCGACAGCGCCAATTTCGGCTCCGTCAATCGCGGCAAGCGCGCCATCGCGTTGAACCTGAAAAAGCCGGAGGCCCGCGCAATCCTGCGCGACCTCGCCGCCAAGGCCGATGTGTTGATCCACAGCTTCCTGCCCGATACCGCCGAACGCCTGGGTATCAGTCTGGAGGCGCTGCAGGCCGCCAACCCCCGCCTGGTGGTCGGCACGATCTCCGGCTACGGGGCGGAAGGGCCGCTGGCGGAAAAGCGCGGCTACGATCTGATGGTGCAGGCGTTCAGCGGCGCGATGTCCACCACCGGTTTCGCCGACGGCCCGCCGATTCGCTGCGGCGTGTCGTTCATCGACATGTCCACCGGCCTGTCGCTTTATGCCGGCATCGTCACCGCCCTGCTGGCGCGCCAGACAACCGGGCGAGGCACCTGGGTGCGCGGCTCCCTGCTGGAAACCGCCGTCGCGCTGCTGGGCTATCACGCGGTGGGCTGGATGCAGGCCGGGGCGATGCCCGAACCGCAGGGCTCCGGCAGCGGCCATCTGGTGCCGTATCAGGCGTTCCGCTGCGCCGACGGCTTCATGCTGGCCGGCGCGCCCAACGACGGCGCCTGGCAACGCTTTTGCGAGGCGCTGGAATGGCCCGAACTGGCGCGCGACCCGCGCTTCCACGGCAACGCGGCGCGGGTGGAACAGCGCGACGTGCTGATCGCGATGTTGGAGGAACGGTTCGGTCAGGCGACGGTGGCCTATTGGGTGGAGCGGTTCGAGGCCAAAAGCGTCGCCTGTTCGCCGCTGCATACCGTCGATCAGGTCATGACGCACCCGCAGGTGCTGGCCAATGCGATGCGGGTGCAGGCGCGCAACCCCGACGGCACGACGCAGGATCTGGTCGGCACGCCGTTCAAGCTGGCCGAAGGCGGCGGCACCGCGGACACCGCGGCCCCGCCCCTCGGCGGGCATACCGAGGCGATCCTGACCGACACGCTGGGCCTGTCGGCCGATCGGATCGCCGAACTCCGGGCGAATGGGGTGTTTGCGATGGGCTGATCAGATGAACGACATGCCGCCGTTCAATTGGATGGTCTGCCCGGTCATATAGGCGTTGCCGATCGTCATCAGCACGGCCTGCGCGCATTCCTCCGGCGTGCCGAACCGCCCCAGCGGGATGCGCGCCGGGGATGACGCGACGCCGCCGCGCACCATGTCGGTTTCGATCAGCGACGGCGACACCGCGTTCACCGTGATGCCGTCCTTGACCAGGCGCGCCGCGTAGCCGCGCGTCAGCCCCTCCATCCCGGCTTTGGAGGCGTTGTAATGCACCCCGACGCCGCCCGCCCCGCGCGCCGCGCCGGACGATATGTTGACGATCCGTCCCCAGCCCTGCGCGCGCATATGCGGGATCGCGGCCTGGGTGCAGAGGAACGCGGATTTCAGGTTCACCGCGATGGTCAGGTCGAACTCGGCTTCGGTCAGTTCATCGACCCCGCGCACCAGCCCGATGCCCGCGTTGTTGATCAGGATATCGATCGGGCCCAGCGCGTCGGCGATCGTCGCCATCATGGCGGCGACGGCGGCGGAGTCCGACACATCGGCCCCGACCGCGACGGCGCGCCTGCCCATGGCGCGAATATCGGCCGCGACCGCCGCCGCCTCTGCCGCACGTTCGCGGTAGTTCACCGCGACATCCGCGCCCGCCGCGGCCAGCGCCCGCGCCACGGCGGCGCCGATCCCGCGCGAACCGCCGGTCACCAGCGCCACGCGGTTCGTCAGATCAGGCTGCATCGGTGGTCTTTCTCGGTCCATAGGTTTTGAAACGCTCGCGCGCGGCCGCGATCTCGGTCGCGTTCAGTAACCGAGGCGCGCCGGCGGCGCAGGCCAGCAGATATTGGCGGCATAACGTTTCAAGCGCGAGCGCCCTGCCCAGTGCCTGCGCCGGATCGCGCCCGTGCACGATCATGCCGTGATTGGCCAACAGGCAGGCGGATCGATCGGTCATCGCTTCCACCGCCAGCGCCGCCAGTTCCGGCGTGCCGAAGGTGACATAGGGCGCGCAGCGGACATCCGCGCCGCCGAATTCCAGGACCATGTAATGAAAAGCCGGCAGCGGCCGGTTCAGGCTGGCCAGCGCCGTGCAGGCATCGGCGTGGGTGTGGACGATGAACGCGGCGTCCGGGCAGGCCAGATAGATCCCGGCATGCATCGTCCACTCGCTGGACGGGGTGGCGTCGCCCTTGACCGCGCCGTCCAGCGTCATTGCCACCAATCCGGCTTCGCTCAGCGTTTCCGCCGAACAGCCGGAAGGCGTGATCACCATCCCCTTGCGCGTGCGGGCGCTGACATTGCCCGCACTGCCGACGTTCAGGCCGACGCGGGCGATCTCCCGGTAAACCCGGGCGACCGCCTTTCTGGCATCGGCTTGTTTCAAATCAGGAACACGCCTTTGCCGTCGGACTGCTGGTCGAACAGCTTATACGCCTCATCCGCCTGATCCAGCGTCCAGCGATGGGTGAACAGCTTGTCCACATCCACTTTCCGCTCCACGCAGAAATTCGCGCATTCGGCCTGGATGATGTTGGAGAAGGTCCAGGACGCGACCAGCGTCAACTGGCGGCGCAACAGATGCGGGCTGACGTCGATCTTCACATCGCCGCCTTCGCCCACGAAGCACATCGTGCCCCACACCTTGGTCGAGCGGATGGCGTTCAGACGAGCCTCGGAGTTCGAGGAGGTATCGAGGGTGAGGTCGGCGTAGCGGCCCTTGGTCAGTTCCTTGATCGCTTCCACCGGGTCGTTGGAACCGGGGTTCACGACCTCGTCCGCGCCGAACTCCTTGGCGCGTTCCAGGCGCTGCGGGTTGATGTCCAGCGCGATCACGCGCGCGCCCATCGCCTTGGCGAATTGCGTGCCGGCCAGACCCACCGGTCCCTGGCCGAAAATTGCGATGGTGTCGCGCCCGGAGATGTTCATCCGCCGCAGCGCGCCATAGGCGGTGCCCGAGCCGCAGGCGATCGCGGCGCCGGCCGAGAAGGACAGTTCGTCCGGCAGCGTCACCAGCGTGTTCGCCGGCACCAGCAGATACTTCGCGTGTCCGCCGTGGGAGTTGGAGCCATAGACCTTCACCGGGACTTCCTGGCAAAGCTGCTGCCAGCCGGACCGGCAATGACCGCATTGCGTGCAGCCCTGGTAATGGTGGCACATCACGCGCTGGCCGATATGCGCTTCGGAGGCATCGACGCCCGGCCCGATCGCGCACACCACGCCGCAGGGTTCGTGCCCGGCGATGGTCGGGCCGGAGCTTGCGGGCAGGCCGTTGGGGCGGCCGCCGGTCTTCGGACGGCGATACTGGTGCAGGTCGGAGCCGCACATGCCCGACGCCTTCATCTCGATCACAACCTCACCCGGGCCAGGGGTGGGGTCGGGGAAGGTCATGATTTCCAGATCCCGTTCACCGGTAAAGACGACGCCGCGCATTGTGTGTTTCCTCCGTAAGGTCGCGGGATCGTAGCGTATTCGGGCGCGTCGGCAAAATGGTGGAACGACGCGGGTGCGCCGGGCACCGAACCACGATCGTGGCCATCGCGCCTTGATCCGTACTGTCCATAAACTGGCATTGAAGCTGGACGATCCGCGGAATGATTGAAACAGCTACGCTCGATCAGGCCCTTTGGGCATTACGTCCCCTCCCCCGCCGCCGAACCCGCCGTGCCTGTGAGGGCGGACTCGAAGATAGGTCTGTCGAGGCCACACCAACGTATCCGAACAAACAATGGGTGAAACTGGTCGTGCCTTGCCTGGCCTCGACAGCTTCTACGCATTTTTCTTCACTGATGTGCCGACATTGGTTCGTTGTGTCTGCCCATCAAGGGGACATTCTAACTTTGCGTTAACATCCCATTTTTTGAATGTGGATGGAGCCTACCGCTGATTTCGCGGGGGAATGTGACTACGCCTTTCGGGACGGGCCAGCATGTGAGCGGCCGCGACATCGTTGACGCACGATTTTCATGATGTTGGACGAAGATGTGCTTTTGTGTTTTTGTGACCACTTAGGCGTCTCAGACGCGGCCTATATCTGGGGGACGGTTATGGCTCAGGAACTAGAGCGTACGGGGACTGGCGGAAGCCCAGTGCCAGCCGAACGACGGATCGATCTCGCCCCCAACAGTGCGCTCGTGCTGGACGGTTTGGCACCTGACGTGATCGCCGAACTCAAGAGACAGCACGCCGAAGGTATCATCAATCTGAATGAGAAAGCCCAGGCTCTTAAGTTAGCCCACCTTATTCATCGCATGCCAGGGATTCGTTGGCGGGCGTAGCGTAATCGTCTGATTTGATGCAGAGATTTGGGTGTCGAGACCAACATCTGCCGAATCGGACGGTGCCACACCCGCCATGGTCGAAAATACTCCACTGCCGTTCTCTCTGC
>CANJLW010000080.1 GCA_947475245.1 Acetobacteraceae bacterium
CTCCCAGCGGTCGAAGATTTGTTCAAAACGCATCTGACGTATTCCCTCGTGAATGCGCGTCCGGTCCATGCTTGCCCCCTGCTGGGGGAAGGGTTTGGACCGGACACTTCACGAGCTACAAAATGCGGACAGATCACGAGCTAGTGACACCGCCTGACACGTCCCCTTGCCATGCATCCGTGATCGGGACAGCCTCCCTCATCGACAATCGGTTGGGGGAGGCTCGGATGGCGGCGGTGATCGACAGGTTCACGATGGTCGTGCTCCGTCGCAGGTTCGAAGCGGCGATTCGGGAGATGGTGAACGCGCTGTTTCGCTCCGGCAGGTCCGGGGTTTTGAACACGGCGATGGATTTTTCCTGCTGCATCACCGACGCGAACCACCAGGCGATCAGCACCGCGTTGGGCCTGCCCATTCATGTGGCGGCGATTGACCTGATCTCCCGCGCCGTGGAGCGGAAGTTCGGCACCGATATCCGCCCCGGTGATTGTTTCGCAAACAACAGCGCCTATCACGGTAATACGCATTGCGGCGATTTTACCTTGAGCGTGCCGATCTTTGTCGACGGGCAGTTGGTGTTCCACGCGATCGCGCGGGCGCATCTGGGCGACATGGGGTTTCCGACGCCGACGACGTACAGTCCGCTGTCGCGGGATTTGTACGAAGAAGGGTTGATGCTGCCCTGCGTGCGCATTCAGCGCGATTTCGTCGACCTGACCGATGTCCTGGACATCTGTAAGGCGAATATCCGCGCGCCGGAGCAGTTCCATGGCGACTACCTGGCCACACTCGCCGCCGTGCGCACCGGAGAGCGCGCGGTGCAGGCGCTGTGCGCGCAGTATGGGCTGGAAACGGTGCGCGCGTTTCTGGAGCAGTTCCAGACCTATGCCGAGGATATGGCGGTTGCCGCCATCAAGCGTCTGCCGGCGGGGCGGGTAACCGGCGAACAGCGCCACGATTCCGAAATTGCCGCCTATGCCGACGGGATACCGGTGCGCGCGACCTTGGACGTCGATCCGGTCGATGCGCGGATCGTGATCGATCTGACGGATAACGTCGATAACCTGCCGTTGGGCATCAACCTGAGCGAGGCGACGGTGACGGCGGCCTGTCGGGTCGCTGTTTTGACGATCCTGGGGCCGGACGTGCCGCGCGCGACCGGCGCGTTCCGCCGCATCGAACTGAAACTGCGCGAGGGGAGCGCGGTGGGGATCCCTCGGTTTCCGGCCGCGACGTCCACCGCCACGACCAATCTTTGCCATGTGCTCAATTCACTCGTGCAGTCGCTGTTTGCCGGGCTGGGCGACGGATTGGGCGCGGCGTGCAGCACCATCGGCAATCCGGCCTCCTGCGCCTGCGTCAGCGGCACGGACTCGCGCTACGACGGGCGGCCGTTCGCGAACCAAATCCTGATGGGCTACTGGGGCGGGCCGGGCGTGCCGGGTCATGACGGATGGCTGACCTTCGGCGGTGCCGGGGCGCAGGGCATGCTGTGGCAATCCAGTGTGGAGGTCGCCGAACAGCAGCAGCCGGTGCTGGTGGAATGTCTGGAACTCGGGGTCGACAGCGGCGGGCCCGGTCAGTGGGAAGGCGGGCCGGGGGCACATCTGGTGTATCGCGTCCGGCACGATCCCGTGCGTTTCACGACGAATGCCGGCGGCAACGATTTTCCGCCGTTCGGCGCGGGGGGCGGGCAGTCCGGCGGGCCGAGCAAGGCATGGGCGATTGGGAGGAATCAGGAGCGGACGACGCTGCCGAATTCCGCCGACGTCACGCTGGTGGCTGGGGAGCGGCTGGAGTCCATCGCCTGCGGCGGCGGTGGATACGGCAACCCCCTGCTGCGCGATCCCGCAGCCGTCGCGCATCGGGCGCGGGAGGGGTGGATATCGCTCGATCGGGCGCGGACGACCTATGGCGTTGTGCTGGACACGAGCGGGGAGCGGTTTCGTGTCGATGACGCCGCGACTCAGGCGTTGCGTTCAACGATGGCGGCGGCGGAGTAGACGGGCATGGGCATTGAGATTTCCGCCGATGTGGGTGGCACGTTCACGGATTTCGTGGTGCGCGACGCTGACGGGCGTATTGGTCTGTTCAAATCCTCCACCACGCCAGGGCGCATCGCGGATGGGATTTTCGCCGGTCTGACGCTGATCGCCACGCGTCGCGGCGTCGGGCTGCGCGATCTGCTGGCCGGCTGCGACAGCCTGTCGATCGGCACCACCGTCGCGACCAATGCGATCCTGGAGGGCAAGGCGGCGAAGACGGCGCTGATCTGCACCGACGGGTTTCGCGACACGTTGCTGATCCGCGAAGGCGGCAAGGCCGATACCTACAACATCTTCGTCGATTATCCGGAACCGTACATCCCGCGATACCTCAGCTTCGGCGTGGCGGAGCGGATGAACGCCGAAGGCGGGGTCGAAACGCCGTTGGACGAAGCCGCCGTGCGGGCGGCGATCGCCCAGATGAAGGAATGGAACGTCGAGGCGGTCGCCGTCGCGCTGATCTGGTCCATCGCCAATCCGACCCACGAACTGCGCATCGGCGAAATCCTGGCGGAACTTTGGCCGGACGTGCCGTTCAGCCTGAGCCACCGGGTCAGCCCGACCTTGCGGGAGTATCGTCGCTTCTCGGCGACGGCGATTGATGCCTCGCTGAAGCCGGTCGTGCAAAGGAACATCGCGGAGATCGAGACCCGCCTGGCCACGGATGGGTTTGGCGGCATTCTGACCTTCGTGACATCCAATGGCGGGCGGACCTCCACGCGAGAGGTGTTGGAGAAGCCGGTCTATCTGTGTCTGTCCGGGCCTTCGGCGGCACCGCATGCCGGGGTTACGCTGGCGCGCGCGGAGGGCGTGGCGGATGGCAACGTGCTGACCATCGATATGGGCGGCACCAGCTTCGATGTCTCCATCGCGACGAACTGGGAAACGCCGATGCACCGAGAGGGGCTGATCGGCGGGCATATGTTCGGCGTCCCGTCGGTCGATGTGCGCACCATCGGGGCGGGCGGCGGGTCGATCGCGCGGGTCGATGCCGGCGGCTTCACCCATGCGGGGCCGGAAAGCGCGGGCGCTCGCCCCGGGCCGGCCTGCTACGGTCGTGGCGGCACCCGACCGACGGTGACCGACGCCAATCTGGTGCGCGGCCTGCTCGACCCCAAAGGCTTCGCGGATGGGCAGATGGAGTTATCCGTCGATGCCGCAGCTACCGCAATCAAGGACCATGTCGCCGAACCATTGGGTGTGAGTATCGAAGAAGCCGCGTGCCTGATTGCGTTAACGGTTGAGCAGAACATGGTCGGCGCGATCGAGGACCTGACCATTCGGCGCGGGGTCGATCCGCGCGGGTATTTGCTGGTCTCCGGCGGATCGGCGGCGGGGCTGCATGCGGCGGCAATCGCGCGGGAACTCGGCATGCGCCGAACGCTGGTGCCGGATGTGGCGGGGGTGCTGAGCGCCTACGGCATCGCGACCGGGGATGTGCGCTTCGGCTTCGCGCGGGGGTTGTTCGCGAGCAGCGCGCGGTTCGACCATGCCGCTGTCAATGCCGTGCTGGCGGAGCTGCAAGCCGAGGGCACCGCCTATCTGGATCGCATGCGCGTGCCGGACGCGCGCCGTTCCATGGTGTTCACCGCCGAGGCTCGCTACTCCGGCCAGGTCTGGCAATTGACGTTGCGTTTGCCCGCGGCCCGCATCGAACCGGGGGAGGGGCTGGCCCAACTGGTGGAGGCGTTCCACGTGCTGCACGAGCAGGTCTACGCCGTGCGGGCGAACGATCCGGTGGAGTTCACCGAGTGGAACCTGCTGGCAATCGGCCACGTCGCGCGCGATGCCTCCGAAGCCGTGCGCGCCGAACCGGTTGGGCGGGCGGAACCCGTGCTTCGGCGGGTGTTTCTGCAGGAAATCGGCGGCTTCGCGGATATCCCGGTGTTCGATGGGGCGATGCTGCAAACCGGTGTCCGTCTGACGGGTCCGGCTTTGGTGCAGACCCGTCTGACGGTGGCGCTGGTGCCGCCGGGATGTTCCGCGCATGTGACGGCGCGCGGCGGGTTGATGATCGAGGTCGGTTAGACCGCGATCACCAGGCCTCCGGTCGCGGGATCGGCGCCGCCGTCCATTTGCCCGTCGACGATGCGGATCGCGTGGACCCAGGCGATTGTGTAGCTCTGCGCGTGACGCATCACCCGATAGCCCTGATCGACCAAGGCCCGTTCGGCGGCGCGCAGGATGCGGTTCGATACTTCGATTGTGTCCGATACGGCCGCGAAGCGCGGGGCGCAGACGGCCTGTTCGGCGGTCATGCCGAAATCGATCACGTTCAGCATGGCCTGTAGATTGCCCATGGTGATGTACGTCGCGCCGGGGGCGCCGAGGACCAGGAACGGCTTGTCGTCGCGAAAGACAATGGTCGGCGACAGCGCCGAAAACCTCGCCTTTCCCGCCGCCAGCGACCCTGCTCGGCCTGGTCGCGGATCGAATACCGCCATCGCGCCGTTGTACATGAAGCCAAGGCCGTCGGTGATGACGCCCGATGGCTGACCCAGGGTGTGGGTCATCGTGACCGCGTTCCCGTCGGCGTCGACGATGCAGAGATGCGTCGTATGCTTGCTCTCCGCGCCGCCGGCGTTGAAGCGCGGGACCAGGGTTTTTTCGTGTCTGCGAATGCGCGCCGCCATTTCGGCGGCATAGGCTTTCGACGTCAGCCGTTCGACGGGAACATCGAAGAAGCGGGGGTCGCCGACGAAGGCGTCCTTGTCGGCCGTTGCGATCTTCATCGCCTCCGACACGATGCGGATATATTCCGGCGTGTTGTGGCCGATCGCGGCGAGGTCGAAATGTTCCAGGATATTCAACATCTGGATCAGCATGATCCCGCCGCCCGGCGGGTTATTGGTGGCGATGCGGTAGCCGCGATAGGTGCCCCAGAGCGGCGGGTTTTCGTCCGGTCCGCAGTTGGCCAGGTCGTCCAGCGAGATCAGCCCGCCATGCGCGGTCATGTCCTCGGCGATGCGGTTTGCGAGCGAACCGCTGTAGAAATCGGCGGCCCCGTGTTCGGCGATGTGCCGATAGGTGCGCGCCAGATCGGGATTGCGCAGCACGTCGCCGACGGCGTGGACCTGACCGTCGGGCTTTACGTAGATCTTCCGCGCCGGATCGTATTTGGTGACGATGTCGATATTGCCGGGACGACCGGCGGCGGGCGGACGGTTCCAGAATTCGGCGACATGCGGGCGAACGAGGAAGCCGTTTTCGGCATAGGCGATGGCGGGCTGGATCAACGTGGCCAACGACCGCGTGCCCCATCGGTTCAGCGCGGTCTCGAAGGCCGCCAATGTGCGGGGCGTGGTGATCGATTGGTAGCCGATTTCGTTCACGCGCCCTTGCAGGATAAAGCCCCAGCCGTCGTCGGACTCGCGCACGATGATGTCCTGCCACATGTCCGCGCGGACCGCGCCCGGGGATCGGCCGTGGAAGTCGAGCGTTGTGTGAACGCCGCGGCTGGGCAGGTAGACGTGCATGCAGCCCATGCCGGCGATACCGCACATCTGGGGATCGACGGCGGTTTGGACCAAGGCCGCGCCGATCGCGGCATCGATGACGTTACCGCCGTCGCGCAGGATGTCCGCCGCGGCTTCGGCGGCTTCGGGCTGGGCGGCGGATACGATGCCGTGCGTCATGGGCGTTGCCTCCGGTTGTCTGTTTGGCTGGACTAAAGCACGGCTTTTCCATCGCCGACATGCCCGTGTCTGTTGGTTGTCACTTTTTGCAGTGAGCGTCGGGCGGGGTTTGCATTACACAGGTTTTCGGAAGCTTCAGGAGACGTCGATGCCGTTCAGCGATACGCGTGTGCAGACCTATATCAATGAGGCAATGCGCACGTGCGGGAACAACCCGAACGAGGCCTGGAGCAGCCTTTACATGCAGCGTCAGAACACCGATCCGAACGATACCAATGTCGAATTGGCGGCGGCGGAACATTATATGTATGCGCGATGGATGGTCAGCTCCGGCGAAACCAACGAATATGTGATGCGTACGCTGACGTTGGGCTACGACGCGGTCAAGATCGCCGGTTACTTTCCGCCGATTTGGCTGATCCGTTGGTTCGCGGGACACACCTGGACGCCGCCGTCGACCGACAGCATCCGTTGGGGGATGCGCGGGTGCAGCGACGGCAGCAACGATCGGGCGCGATCCGGCCGCTGATCGGGTTACACGAAGGTCAGCAGGCGGCGCGGGTTCAGGACCGTGATCGCCTCGATTTCCTCGGCGGAAAAGCCGCGCGCGCGCATCATCGGAACGACGTTGGCGAAAATGTGCCCGTAGCCGTGACCACCCCAGCGGGTGAGGCGCGTGCGATAGCAGATGTCATGGCTGATCACGATGCGATCCAGGTGGCCGCGCGCGATCAACGATCGGATGAGCCGCAGGCGGATGGCGTCGTTGGGCATGTCGATGTCGGACAGGCCGTAGTACGATTGTTCCTGGCCGAACAGGTCGAATTCGATCACGACGCCGGAATCGGCCAGCCGTAACAGCCGGACTTCGTCGAATATCGTCCGGTCGATATGGCTGATGACGATACGTCCGGTATCCGCGCCGTGGGCGCGGGCGAAATCGGCGACTTCCTGGGGTTGGTCGGGATTGCGGCCGGGATGAACGTTCACCGCCGCGCCGGTTTCGTTCATGGCCAGCAGCGCGCCGGCCATGACGCGCTTTTCCAGATCAGTCCAAGGGGCCTGACAGCCGATCTCTCCGATGATGCCGGCGCGCACATCGGTGTTCCACGCGCCGACCTGGATCTGATCGACGATCTCCGCCGCGAATTGTTCGACGGAGCGGAGGAGGTTGGCGCGCGGTTGATACTCGTCCACGTAGTGGCCGCAGCCCATGACGATGTTCACGCCGGCGTCACGTGCCAGGGCGACGAGGCCGTTGGGTCGAGGTTCCAACCCGCCGGAGGACAGTTCCACGACCGATCGCCCGCCCGCGTCGGACATGAGTTTCAGTTCTTCGGTCGCCGTCGCCTCACACGTCAGGCGAAAGTTGTTCGGAACCTTCTTCCGCCCGTAGTTGATCGCGTAGCAGTTGCACAGCGTGATCTCCGGGCCCTGATCCGTCGAGGCACGCATCGCCGGTGTTCGGATGTCCCAGAGCAGGTGTTCGTGCATCAGGGTAGGGCCGAGCAGATTGGGGTCGATTGGGCCGAGAACGGTTTGGGCTTTGCCGACGAGATCGCCGCGGGTCAAACGGGACATTGTGACACTCCTTCGCGGAAAGCATGATTGACTCCAATCGGGGCTGCTGTCCTGATGAATCGTAATGCGCCGTCGTAAAGGCGCGAGGGAGGTTGTCGATGCGTGCTTTGCTTTTTATCGCCATGGTCCTGTTTGGTGCGTCGGCGTCGGCGCAGCAGTCCGGCGGCATATTACGCATCACCCATCGTGACAGCCCGAGCAGTGTATCCATTCACGAAGAAGGCACCAATTCGGTCCTGACCCCGATGATGGCGGTGTTCAACAACCTCGTCGTCTACGATCAGCACGTGAAGCAAAACAGCATGAACACGATCGTGCCGGAGTTGGCGAAGTCGTGGTCGTGGAACGATGAGCGTACGAAGCTGACGTTTAAGTTGCAGGAAGGCGTGAAGTGGCATGACGGCAAGCCGTTCACCGCCAAGGACGTGCAGTGCACCTGGAACCTGCTGATGGGGAAATCGACCGACAAGTTCCGGCTGAACTTTCGGGAGGGGTGGTACAAGAACCTGGACGACGTCGTGCCGTCCGGCGATTACGAGGTCACCTTTCATCTGAAGCGGCCGCAGCCGGCGTTTATCGCCCTGCTCGCATCCGGTTACTCGCCGGTTTATCCCTGCCATGTCCCGGCCAACACCATGCGGAC
>CANJLW010000081.1 GCA_947475245.1 Acetobacteraceae bacterium
ACGGAGGAACAGGCGTTTTGATCAAACCAAGGAACATCGGTTGACCGGGTGTCTTGGATCTTGCCGGGATCGGGGTGCTTCGATACCGTCTGACTGCCCGAACGGGCGAAACTGCAAAACGCCTTGCACACAGAAATTCGGATAGTTCCGCCGCGGCTCGCTCGGCTGAACGTATCGCGCGCGCCTGTCGAGGGTTGGCGGGGAATCATGAGCATTGAGTCGACGGGGGACCATTCCACCGTACTACCCATTCACAGACTCCGCGCCAATCGCGATGTAAGGATCGTCGCTCATCTGTCGTGCCGGTGCGGCGCGCTTCCCTGGCGGCTCGGGGACACGATCTGGGGGCCTTGCCTCCGATCCGACGGATGACCAATAACGAGGTAACCGAGATGGAGACGTTCGATGGCTCAGACTCCGGCAGTCCGTAAAGCCGCCCGCGCGGCAAAGCGTAAAGCCGAGGCCACCGCCCGGCAGGCGCAGGCGATGGCCGCCAACAGCCAGTCCGGTCGGGTGCGGGAAGGGGCGTTGCTGCCGATCCGCGACTGCATGGTCTCCGCCGGGTTGTTCGAGAACGGCATGGGCGCGGTCTACCTGTCGCGCGGCGCATCGACGGCGCGCCAGTTTATCGCGCTGTTCATGGTCGACAGCTTCGCGTTGGGCGTGAAGGAGCTGTCCTTTCGGGTCGCCGAACGCGACGAAGCCGAATTCCTGCTGGATGCCGTGAATACGGCCGATGCCCTGACTCCGACCCCGCCGGAGGAAGCGCGCAAGTTGCTGCGCGACGTGGTTGCCTGGGCGAACGGGTCCGGCTTTGCGCCGCCAAAGACCTTCGCGGCGATCGAGGCGTTGTTCGGCGACGTCGTGCCCGCCGAAACCGATTATGCGGCGCGATGCGGGAAGGAGGGCAAGGTGCTTTACATCCCCGGCCCGTCGGAAACGCCGGCGCAGATCAAGCGGCGGATGAAGCATGTGGAGCAGCGTTTCGGCATCGACGCCGCGCTGACCACGCTCGCGATGGTCACCGAGGCGCTCAAGGACGAATAGGCGACACACCGGCGATCCACCGTCGATCACCCTTGGGGGCAATCGACGTGGCCTTCCCCTCTTTCCGTCGCTTGGATACTCTCGGCCGGTGATCCCCGGCAGGAGCCTGACCGTATGACCTACGCGCCGAAGCGTTTCGATTTTTCCATCCCGGTTCGGATCAACCTTTATTCCGATACCCAGACCCGACCGTCCCGCGCCATGAAAGAGGCGATGCTGAACGCCGAGATGGGCGACGAGCAGGGCGGTTCCGACCCCTCCGTATGGGCCTTGTGCGACAAGGCCGCGGCGATGCTGGGTAAGGAAGCGGCGATGTTTTTGCCGTCTGGCACGATGTGCAACCAGGTGGCGCTCGCGACCCATTGCCGTCCGGGTGACGAGGTTCTGGCGCACGAAGACGCGCATATTCAGGGTGCCGAGGGCGGCGGCCCCGGAGCCATCGCCGGCGTGATGGTGCGTGGTCTGCCGGGAGAGCGCGGGATTTTCAGCGCCGAAACGCTGGAAGAAGCCATTCGCCCGACCTCTCGCTATTCGCCGCCGCAACGGCTGGTGGAAGTCGAGCAGACCGCCAACAAGGGCGGCGGCGCGTGTTGGAGCGTCGATGGGTTGAACGCGGTAGCCGACGTGGCGCATCGCCACGGCATGCAGGTGCACATGGACGGCGCGCGGCTGATGAACGCCGCCGTCGCGCTGGGCGTGCCGGCGTCGGAAATCGCGGCGGGCTGCGATACGGTTTGGCTGGATTTCACCAAGGGCCTGGGCGCGCCGCTGGGGGCCGTTCTGGCCGGCAGCGCGGCGTTCATCGGCGAGGCCTGGCGCTGGAAGCAGCGCCTGGGCGGGTCGATGCGCCAGGGCGGCATGAACGCGGCGGCGTGTCTTTACGCGCTGGAGCATAATATCGACCGCCTGGCCGAGGATCACGCGAACGCCGCTGCGCTGGCGCGGGGCATGGCGCAAATCCCAGGCATCACCGTCGAAACGCCGGAAACCAATCTGGTGTTCTTCGATACCCAGGGCACCGGGATGACGGTCGTGGAGTTCGCGGGCAAGCTGCGTCCGCTGGGCGTCATGGTCTCGGTATCGGATACGTGGCGTGGCCGAGCGTGTTTGCATTTGGACGTGAGCGCGGGGCAGGTGGAGGAAGCGGTGGCGATCATGCGACAGGTCGTGCGCGATTAGCTCGATGCTGCCGAACGATGACCACAGACGCGCGATGGAACGCGCGCATGTGAAGGCCTGGCCGGCGACGACGACGGCGTTGGTGCAGGGCTGGCTGTGGCGCTGCTCGGGCGGGGGATCGCAGCGGGCGAACTCCGTATCCACTGTGGATTTCGACGGGGGCGACCCGGACGCCGCTTTGGACGCGATCGAAGCTCGGTATTGGACGCAGGGCTTGCCGCCGCGCGTGCAGACGTTCGATCTGACGCTGCCGGCGGATTTGCCCGACCGACTGTCGGCTCGCGGGTATCGAGAGACCGAGGCGACGCTGACTTTGTTCAAGCGGCCGGAACCTGTCGCGGAACCGGCGGATGTCGAGCGGTCGGAGTCTCCCACCGAGGATTGGCTGTCGGTTTATCTGAGCGCGATCACGGAAAATCGGCGTCGGGTGAATGTCGGGATCCTCGCGCGGGCGCCGGGTCCGCGGGCGTTTTTCACGGTGCGGCGCGACGGCGTGGCGATTTCGTCGGCCCTGTGCGTGACGGGGTTCGGCTGCGCGGTCGTGGAATGCGTGGCGACCGCCGCCGCGGCGCGTCGGCAGGGTGGGGCGGAGCGGGCGATGCGCGCGCTGGAATCCTGGGCCCGTGGGCAAGGCGTGGACTGGATCGGGTTGCAGGTGGTCGCGACCAACACGGCGGCGCGGGCTTTGTACGAGCGTCTGGGCTACGTGGCCGGCGCGAAAAATCGCTTCTGGGTACGCGAAGGGTAAAATAACCCACGCATGGCAGGCATGAGCGTGGGACCATGTCGTGCGCGCGCCGCATCGGGCAAACGTCTGCTCCGTCCAAGATAAAAAGCCCCGAGGGCCTTTCCCATGCCGAATCGCTCCATGGCGCGAAACCTGTTGTTGCTGGCGACGTGTCAGGCCATTGGCCAGGCCGGGAACACGATGATGTTCACGGCGACCGCGCTTGCGGTGTCGGGCGTGCTGCAAATGCACGACCTCGCGACCTTGCCGGTGACGATGCAGCACCTCGGCGTCATGCTGTCGGTGTTCCCGGCGGCGATGCTGATGCAGCGGATGGGGCGGCGGTTCGGCTTTCGGATCGGGTCGCTGTTCGGCATGGCCGGTTCCAGCATTTGCGGCCTGGGGCTTTATACCGGCAACTTCATCATGATGTGCGTGGGCGGTCTGGTGCTGGGTTATGCCGTTGCCAGCCTGCAGATGTATCGCTTTGCCGCGGTGGAGCTTGCGCCGCCGGCAATGCGGGCGAAGGCGATTTCCTGGGTGACGGCGGGCGGCGTCGCGGCGGGGGTGATCGGGCCGACCCTGGCGCGGATCACGCACGATCAGTGGGTGCCGATTTATACCGCGACCTATGCCGCGATGGTCGGCATCCATGTCGTCGTGTTCTGCGTGATGTCGTTCATCCGCTTCCCGCCGCCGGTCAAGGCGAACCCGATCGACGGACCGCAGCGCTCCCTGTGGGAAATCGCGATGCAGCGGGATTATGTCGTGGCCGTGGTCGCGGGCATGATCGCGTTCGGCACGATGTCGTTTCTGATGAGCGCGTCTCCCCTGGCGATCGTCGGCTGCGGATTGCCGCATACCGAGGCGCATTGGGTGATCTTCATGCACGTCATGGGGATGTTCGTCCCGTCGTTCTTCACCGGCAATCTGATCCAGCGCTTCGGCGTGCTGAACATCATGCTGCTGGGCACGGCGATCTTTCTGCTGGGCGTCGCGGCGGGGCTGCTGGGCCTGTCGGAGTGGAATTTCCGGATCGCGCTGACCCTGAACGGGTTGGGTTGGAATTTCCTGTTCGTCGGCGCGACGACGCTGGTGACCACGACCTATCGCCCGTCGGAGCGCGGCAAGGCGCAGGCGCTGAACGATTTCCTGGTCTTCGGCACGACGACCCTGTGCAGCCTGTTGGCGGGGTTCCTGCAAAACCGGCTGGGATGGTTCCCGTTGAACTGGCTGTCGGTCTGCCTGGTGCTGATCGCCATCGTCGCCGTCGGCTGGCTGCGCCTGGCCAAGCCGCGTCTGGTCGCTGCCTGATCGGAGAGGCGATCAGACCCGGCGCGGCCGAACGGCACCGGCGTTGACGAGCCAGCAGCCGGTGGAGGCCAGGACCAGGCCGACAATCGCAAGCGGACTCAAAGCCTCGTCCAGGAAAGCCCAGGCGAGCAGGGCGGCGGTGCCGGGCACCATATAGAAATTCGCGGCGGCACGCGCGGCGGTGCCGCGTGCCAGCATCGCCGAATACAGAGCCATGCCGCCCAGGGAGACCAGCACGGTGTTCCAGGCGATGGCGGCGATGGCACCCTCGGTCCACCGAATGGCAGGCGTTTCCAGTGTCCAGGTGCTGATTGCCGCGACGACGGCGGCGGCAATGAACTGCGCCGTCGCGCCCTGCAACAGCGGCACGCCGCGGCAGAAGCGGCCGAAATACAGCGTGCCCGACACCAGACCGACGACGCCGGCGAAAGCCAGCACCAAACCCTCGAACCGCGTGGCGCTTTCCAGCGCGGCTTGTCCGACCACCACAGCGACGCCGGCCAGACCCAGCGCCAGGCCCAGCCACTGAAACCGCGCAAGGCTTTCGCGCAGCAGGACGACACTCAGGGCGGCGGTCAACAGCGGGGTCAGGGACTGCACCAAGGCGACCTGCGCCGAAGGGGCCAGCGCCATGCCGATATGCGGCGGCAACAGGCCGAGGCCATTCAGCAGCGCCCCGGCGACGGCGCAATGCAGCCAACGCCCATGACCCAGCGGACGCCACGATCGGCGCATGACCGCCATGATCGCGACCAGCGCCAGCGCGCACAGCGACAGCCGTATGGCCACGAACAGCAGCGGCGTGACGTCGCGCAACCCGGTCTTCACCGCGATGAACGACGAACTCCACAGCAGCACGAACAGAAGCGGCGCGAGCCTGATCACCATCGCCGACTCCCCTTTGCAAGCGCGCGCGAGGGATGCACCGCTACGCGCCTGGGGCGTGGAACACCAGCGTTATGGGCGCTTGAAGACTCGCGCCGCGGAGGCGTAACCCGAGGCGCATCAATCGGGAGTACGCATAGCGATGCGGGATATCATCGAAGCCGCCTTGCTGGGCGTGTTGGAGGGGCTGACGGAGTTTCTGCCGATCTCCTCCACCGGCCACCTAATCCTCGGCACCGAGCTGCTCGGCTTTCAAGGCCCGCCCGGCAAGGTCTTCGAAATCGTCATTCAGCTTGGCGCCATCCTGGCGGTGCTGGTAGTCTATGCGCGCCGGTTCTGGGACGTTGCGCTGGGGCTGCGCACCGATCCCGACGCGCGGCGCTTCGTCGTTGCCATCCTGCTGGGGTTCTTCCCCGCCGCCTTCATCGGCGTGTTCCTGCACCGCTTCATTAAGGAGGCGCTGTTCAACCCGACGACGGTCTGTGTCTCTCTGGTGGTCGGCGGGATCGCCATTCTGATCATTGAGCGCAACCGACCGGTTCCGACCGTCAATCGGATCGAGCGATTCTCTCCGCAACTCGCGCTGAGCATCGGGTTCATCCAGTGCGTCGCCATGATCCCCGGCGTGTCGCGGTCGGGGGCGACGATCCTGGGGGCGCTGCTGATGGGCGTAGCGCGCAAGACGGCGGCGGAGTTCTCGTTCTTCCTGGCCGTCCCGACGCTGTGCGGGGCGGCGGTTTACGATATTTACAAGAACCGGGCGACGCTGTCGCTGGATGGCGGAACGCTGATCGCCGTCGGGTTCGTCATGGCGTTCATCGTCTCCTTACTGGTCATCCGCTGGATGGTGCGCTTCGTCGGGCAGCACGGGTTTGGGCCGTTTGCCTGGTATCGCATTGTCGTGGGCAGCGTGGGGCTGGCGGCGCTCTGGCTGCGGTAGCGCGCCAGGGGACCTTGTGTCGGGCGCGCCGGCGATTCATTGTCCGCCATGGCACGCATTGAAGACATCCCCCAACCGACGCGCGACGCCGTACTGGCGATCCCGTGTCCTTCGTTTGAGACGACGCCGTTTGTCGCCGGTCGGCCCTTGGCCGAACGACGCATCGCCATCGTTTCCTCCGCCGCGTTGATCCGGCGCGGCGACGCACCGTTTGCCTTCGGCAGCGCGGAGGTACGGTTTCTGCCGGCCTCCGTCCCGACGGAAGACATCCTGGTCAGCCACGTGTCGATCAATTTCGACCGGGCCGGGTTTCAGACCGACGTGAATGTCGTCTACCCGATCGACCGTCTGCGCGAACTGGCCCAGGCCGGGTCGATCGGCGGGGTGGCCGACACGCATTATACCGTGATGGGATCGACCGATCCCGCCGGCATGGCGGACGCCGCGGACCGGATCGCCGCACAACTGGCCGCCGAAGGCGTTGATTCCGTCGTCCTGAGCCCCGTTTGACCGTTGTGCACGCGCGCCGTGAGCGCGTTGGCACATATGATCGAAGACAGGGGCTTTTCGACGGTGGCGATTGCCTCCGTGCGCGCGCAGGCCGAAAAGACACGCCCGCCGCGGGCGCTGTGGACCAGCGCCATGCTGGGCCGCCCGCTGGGTGAGCCGAACGATCCCGCATTTCAGCGCCAGGTGCTGATGGCGGCGTTGCGGCTGTTGGAACGAGCCGACGGGCCTGTCGTTCTGGAGGATTTTGAGAGCGACCCGCCGGGTGCGTCGGATCGTCCGGACTGGCGCGCGCCGAACGTTCCGCACGACGATTTCGCGACTGAACTGGCCGCATTGATGCCGGTGTGGGAACAAGCGAAGGCGCGATTTGGGCGTACGTCGGTCGGGCTGGGGTTTCAGCCGCCGGAGCGTTGGGCTGCGTTTACCGACGCGTTCCTGGCGGGCGGGCTGCCGACGGTGTCAGGGCTGGACACGGCCGCGCTTGCGTTGCGCTTTCTGTGCGACGACATCAAGGCGCTGTACGGCGAGGCCGCGCAGGCGGTCGGACCCGCGCCTTCGGCCGGTCAGGTCGATCGCTGGTTCTGGCACGAAACCGCGGCGGGGAAACTGTTGAACGCGCTGCGTCTTGTGGCGCTGGCCAGTGAGAACAACGCGTTGAAGACCGTTGGCGGGCGGTTTTTCGTGCCGGCGATTTACGTGGCTTAGGGACGGGCATCGGTTGGGTGGGCGGCTCCTCGGTTCTTGGGTCGGGGGGCTGTTCGCTTGGTATCAGGTCGCGATGGGCGGCGTGAGGCCGGCTGCGGGAACGCTTAGTGTCGTTGGAACGCTTTGGGCGCTCGGCGAGCCTGTCCGAAATTTTGTGTGCGAGGCATAACCTACGCCAAGGAGGCGTATCATGCCGAGCAAAGCGAAGCGCGTTGAGCGCGAGGTAGGCAAACTGCCTTCGATCCCGAAGGAGCTGGTTGCGCATTTCCTGACTGGCCCGATGA
>CANJLW010000082.1 GCA_947475245.1 Acetobacteraceae bacterium
CAATATTACGCCGACTGGCCCTCAATTTGGCGAAATTGGAAGGTTCCAGAGGCTCGATGAAGGGAAAACTCAAGCGGGCCGGATGGAATGACGAGTTTCTGGGCCGCCTCCTGGCCCAGTTTGCCAAAAGTCATATGCAATAGCCCTGGAGAGGCCCTGTCCTTTAGCCAGCACTCGGTCTATATCGGCTAACAATGAAACAACCTCATGGCAACAGATCGGGCGGTGCGGGTCGCCCACCATCCGATCGCGGTCCTTATTCGGGACCGAGCGGCTCTCAGCGTCGTCCCTCCGGACAATCCCCCGACGCAGGAAAGGGCGGGTCCCCTTCGCGATCGCAAGGCACCAACCGAGCCGCCCAAGTGCCGAAGCAGAGCCAGACCCAAACGCTGCGCGCGCCTGCCGGCATGGTTGCTCGGGAGGATCGCCCGCCGCCCGGCGTGCGTCCTTTTAGCCGCCCGCGCGCCGAGAAGCCGCTTTCCGATCATCATACGAATGACACGAAGGCGGTTCATGCTGTCCCACGCCGTGGGGTCGACTCACCCAAGGGTACTGTTTGGCTCTATGGCCATCATGCCGTTGCCGCTGCTCTGGCCAATCCCGCCCGCAGATTGCGCAGGCTCTTGCTGACGGAGGACGCGGAAGCAGCGCTGGCACAGCAGTTTCGTCCGCCATGGCCTGTGACGCCGGAGCGGGTTGATCGGTCAAGGATGGATCAGCTTCTCGGGCGGGATATCGTGCATCAGGGCGTGGCACTTCTTGCCGACCCGCTGGCGCCGCCAAGCTTGCAGTCAGTTTTGGAGAAGGAAGGGCCACTGGTTGTTCTGGATCAGGTAACCGATCCCAGAAACGTCGGCGCGATTATGCGCACGGCCGCCGCGTTCGGTGCCGTCGCCGTGATCACACAGGACCGCAACGCGCCGGAGGAAAATGGCGCGTTGGCTAAAGCTGCGTCTGGCGCGCTAGAGACAATGCCCCTTCTGCGAGCCGTCAACATCGCGCGGACCCTGATTGCTTTGAAGGCTGCGGATATTTGGTGTGTCGGTCTCGACGCAGCGGGGGGCACGGTGTTGTCCGGGCCATCCTTTGCGGGACGACGTGTGGCGCTAGTGTTGGGCGCGGAGGGAGACGGTATGCGTCGTCTTACCAAAGAGACCTGCGACGAAATCGCGGTGTTGACGATAAAGGGCGTTGTTGAAAGCCTGAACGTCTCTGCCGCCGCCGCCGTCGCTCTTTATGAATTGACACGTAAGCCGTGAGCTTCGACCCGACTCCCGCCGCAAGGGCGCTGCATGAGGTCAGAAGCACCAAGGCAATCGTACGTCCGCTGAGTGCCGGAATTGCCCCGACCGACGAGGAGCAGGGGGCCGCCGTACAATACAAGCGCGCCGAGATGGTCGGTGCCGTCCCGCCCGCGGGGTTCAAGATCGGCGCAACCGGGCGGCGCATGCAAGAATATCTGGGACTGTCGGGGGCCGCCGCCGGATTTATGGAAGAGCGCAATATCCATATTGGCGTCGCAAGCCTGCGCTTTGATGCATTTCAGAAGCCCGGCGTGGAGTGTGAGGTCGCGGTGAGATTGGGACGCGATCTGCCGGTTGGTCGGTGCACACCTGCCATGGCGCTAGAGTCCGCAGAGGCTTTCACCGCCGGGATTGAGCTTGTCGATAATCGTTATGGCGATTTGGTTGAATTAGGGACCCCTACCCTGATCGCGGATCAAGTCTTTCACTGCGCGGCGATCGTGGGGACGCAAGGCAACATTGATTGGCGAGAACTGCCGTTGACGGATTTGCGCGGGCGCATATCGATCGACGGTGTGCTGCGTGACCAAGGCACGACCGGCGATTTGATGGGTGATCCAATGAATTGTCTGGCGTGGTTAGCGAATTCATCGGTCGCTGCCGCTTTTGGCGGCTTGAAAGCCGGCCAAGTGGTGATGCTCGGCAGCGTGACACCACCAATCTGGCTGGATCGGCCGGCTAGCGTGACCGTAGAATTTGCAACGCTGCCGGCCGTTCGCCTGGAACTGCGTTAAACGGGATCCCACGCAAAGGCTTGTTCCGACGTATCGAGAGGCATGAACTCCGAGCGCAGGGCTGGTACCGCGATCGACGCAATGCTCTCGGGTGTCCAGCCATCGGAATTATGCACGATGCGTATCGGGCGCGGGGAGCTGAACAGGTAGATTTCGTTCATGCGCGTGCCAAACACTTGGCCGCTGACACCCTTGGCCGCGTCGGAGCACAAGAACACAGCGAGAGGCGCATTCTTGTCGGGTGTCATTTTTTGCGCTTTTTCGACCGCAGCTTTTTGCTCCGGTGTTGTCGTGGGGATAGAGCTCGTCATCCGGCTCCATGCCCACGGCGACAGGCAATTCGACCGCACATTATAGCGGGCCATATCGAGCGCGATTGATTTGGACAGAGCGGTAATGCCGAGCTTGGCCGCGGCATAGTTGGCTTGGCCGAGATTGCCGATCAGGCCGGATGTCGACGTGATGTGAACGAAGGCCCCGCTTTCCTGTTTCCGGTACTGTTCCGCCGCGGCTCGGCTAACGAAGAAGCTACCATTGAGATGCACGGCGATGACCGAGTTCCAGTCGTCGGCGCTCATACGATGGAAGATGCCGTCGCGCAGAATGCCGGCGTTGTTAACGACGGCGTCGACCTGGCCGTAGTGGTCCATTGCGGCCTGGATGATCTTTTGCGCGGATGACCAGCCGGAAACTGACTCGGTGCAGATTTCAGCCTGGCCGCCGCGCTGTTCGATCAACGCTTTTGTTTGTTCCGCGGGAGATTGAGAGCCGCCTTCGCCCGAAAGGGAGGCACCGATATCGGCGACGATGACCTTTGCGCCTTCCGACGCCATCATAATCGCGATTTCTCGCCCAATGCCACCGCCGGCGCCGGTAACCACGGCGACCTTGCCATTCATCATCCCAGCCACGATTCAGCTTCCCCCTGTTTGCCCATTGGAACTTCGCCGACGATAATGCCCGTATGAGGAGGCAACGTCGAGCCATGCTAGGGTTGAACCAGGACTACCCGCTTCTGTTACCGAGCGTACTCGAACACGGGGCGCGCAATTTCGGCGACACGGAAATCGTGTCTCACGGCCATGCGGAGGTCATAAGGACAAACTATGCCCAGACCGAGGTCCGGGCGCGGCGGTTGGCATCGTCGTTACTGCGCATGGGCGTCAATGAAGGTGGGATTGTCGGCTCGCTCGCCTGGAATTCGCACCGTCACCTTGAGCTATTCTACGGCGTCGCGGGGATCGGCGCGGTGTTGCATACAGCGAACCCCCGTCTGCCGATCGAGCACATCGTGTACTCCATCAACTTCACCGGATATCGGATCCTGTTTGTGGATGCCGATACCGCGCCGCTATTGGCCGAACTGCGCGAGCGCCTGACAACCGTCGAAGTGATCGTTATGATGGGATCGACGGACCAGCCAATGGCGTCCGATGTCATCGATTACGAGACGCTGATCGCGGACGGTGACAGTGCATTCTCGTGGCCGACGTTCGACGAACGCACGGCGTGTCTGCTCTGCTTCACGTCCGGCACGACTGGGCTGCCGAAGGGAGCGCTCTACAGTCATCGCGGGACTGTTCTGTCCGCGATGTCGACCGGGGCCGGAAATGGTTGGGGCCTGTCCGCGAGCGACGCGATCATTGCGATACCCGGCTTCTTTCATTGCAACGGGTGGGCCGTACCGTTCTTCGGTCCGATGTTCGGGGCGAAGATTGTCATTCCCGGCCGGCGCATGGAGACACAATGGCTGCATCGCTTGATCGTGGATGAAGGCATCACCGCTGCGCCCGGTGTCCCGACAATCTGGCTCTCGATGCTTGAGTACTGCCGCGAAAACGGGCTGAACCTGGGTCGTCTCAATCGCATATATTCTGGAGGAACCACGCCCCCGTTTCTGATGATCCAGCAGTATCTCAGGGAGTACGGTGTCCGCACAATTCATGGCTGGGGCATGACGGAGACCACCAGCGGATCAACGATGTCATTTGTCCCGGACGGCCTGGATGACGATCAGGCTGTGAACCGCATGCGGACGCCGGGCAAGCCGCTTTATGGAAATGAAATCCGAATTGTCGGCGAGACCGGCGAGACGCTTCCTCGTGACGGCGTGGCCGCGGGACACTTGCAGGTGCGCGGCCATTGGATTTCAGGGGGATATTTCAGGCGCGAGGATGTTGAGTCGCAAACCAAGGACGGATGGATGCTGACCGGTGACATCGCGAGCATAGACCCGGACAATACGCTTCATATCGTCGACAGGGCAAAAGATGTGATCAAGTCTGGCGGTGAATGGATCAGTTCAACCGCTCTGGAGGATGCAGCGACCAAGCATCCCATGGTTCAGGAAGCGGCGGTGGTCGCCATGAACCACCCGGTATGGCAGGAGCGACCGCTTATGCTGCTCGTAACACGAGAGTCTGTTTCGAAGGACGCAATTCGGGCGCACCTTGCGGAGCGAGTGCCGAAATGGTGGTTACCGGATGAAATCGTGTTCGTCGATCGTCTACCGTATGGATCGACAGGCAAACTGGCGAAGGGGACAATCCGTGAATGGATCGAAACGGGGGTTATCGTTGTATGAAACCGCCATATAGTCGAACGCTTGGGGATTTATTGTCCGAACAGGCGGATCGGTACGAAAGCCGAACCGCCGTCATATGCGGAACAAGAACGGTTAGCTACCGAGAACTCTATGCTCGGGCTACCCTGCTTGCGTCCTGGTTGCAGGCCAAGGGGATCGCAAAGGGGGACCGCGTAGGGTTGTTGATGAACAACCGTGTCGAGTGGCTGGAGGTCTTTTTTGCCGCGAATATGATCGGGGCCGTGATTGTGGCCTGTAGCACATGGTCGCGACGCGATGAGTTGGACTACCTGATCGGTGACTCGTCCATCAAAATGTTGATTACGGTTGATGAATTCGCCGGTCAGAATTTCGTCGAGATCGTAACCGATTTGCTGTCTGACGTATCGCACGCTGGCGATGCGAAATATGCTCGCTATCCACTATTGGAAGACGTTGTCGTCCTTGGCGATCATGCGCCGAGCGGGTGGACGGCTTATTCAGAGATTTTCTCAGGCCCACATTCGGAGCAGCGGACCGATCAATCTGGGGGGGCTGCGGAAGCGCTTGGTACCGCAGTGATCATTTACACATCAGGTTCAAGCAGTCGCCCCAAATCCGTTCCCCTTGCGAACTACGGTATCATTGAAAACGGCTTCAATATCGGTGAACGGCAAGGTTACGGTCCCGAGGATCGCGTATTGCTGGCTCCGCCTTTGTTCTGGTCGTACGGCAGCGCAAACGCGATGTCCGCGACATTGACGCACGGCGCCGCGCTGGTGTTGCAGGGGCGATTTGAAGCCGGTGAAGCGCTCGATCTGATTGAGCAGCACCGGTGTACCGCGCTCTACACCCTTCCCAACATTACCTCTGCTCTGGTCACCCATCCGAAGTTCAAACGAGAACGCACAGCCAGTCTGCGGACGGGGCTAACGATCGGTGCGCCCCAGGATGTCCGACTAGCGGCGGAAACGCTTGGGGCTGCCGAGATTTGCAATGTTTACGGACAGACCGAGAGTTACGGCAATTGTTGTGTGACTTGGCACCACTGGCCGCTAGAACAGCGCATGGTATGCCAGGGACAGCCGTTGCCGGGGGTTACGATACGGATCGTGGACCCGGAGAGCGGGCAGGAGTTGCAACCGGGGATCCCAGGGGCGATCGAGGTTCGGGGGTATGTGACGTCGGGTTACATCGATGCGAGCGCGGAGCAGAATCGGGACGCCTGGTCTGAACAAGGCTTTTTTCGAACCGGTGATCTCGGGAGCCTGGGCTCTGACGGTGCCTTGAGATTTCTTGGCCGCAGCTCCGAAATGATCAAAAAGGACGGGATCAATGTCTCCCCGGCTGAAGTTGAAGATGTCCTGATGCGGCATCCGCTTGTGGTGCAAGCCGGGGTAGTTGGTGTCCCCCACAAAAGCCGGGGAGAACTGATCGCTGCCTACGTGATGACGGCCTCATCAGTATCGGCATCCGACCTTCAGGCGCATTGCAGGCAACTGGTGTCTCGATACAAGATACCAGATTTCATCGAATTTCGTAATGCGCTCCCTGCGACGGCAACTGGGAAGCTTTTGCGACGGGAGCTGAAACTCGAAGCGCGGAGCTTACAAGTCGAGAGTTGACAGCGTCTTGACGATCTCCAGAGCAACATTGGAACGGGTATAGAGATACAATGACCGAGGACGCATGGAATAAGTGGGGAGCCGAGGACGAACGTGGGGCGCTAAACCATATATCCACGCAGTCTATTCTGGGCGCTGCGGCGCTTGTGAAGACTGGACAGGTCGTGAACCTCGCTCAGCCACTATCGTCACTTACCCCATTTCCATCTCATCGTTCCGGAATCCAGCACTTTATGGGACGAGATGGCGGTGACTACGCGGCCGGCGCTCGGCGTCCTTCTGGATTCCAGTTTGCGGAAGACACCGTCATTCTCCCGCTTCACAGCGGTACTCACATCGATGCGCTATGTCATGCATGGTACGACGATAAGCTTTACAACGGTTTCCCGTCGACCGGAGTACGTAGTACAACTGGAGCAACACGCTGTGGTATCGACAAAATGGGCCCAATCGTTTCCCGAGGGCTACTGTTCGATATGGTCAGCCTGAAGGGGAGAGGTTTGGCCGATGGCGAGGTCGTAACCCGTTCCGACTTGGAGCGCTTGGCGAAGTTGGGTGGGTTTGAGCCAAATGTCGGCGACGTCGTTCTGATCCGAACCGGTTGGCAGGAATTCCAGGCGAGAGGACAAGTGGTTTCGTTTGATACCGAGCCGGGTTTGGATCTGCCCGCAGCCCTGTGGTTGGCGGAATGCGGTGTTTCAGTTGTTGGAGCCGATAATTTTGCGTTGGAAGTTCTGCCGTTTGCGAAGGGGAGCGTTTTCCCTGTCCATCAGCGACTGATCAGAGACTACGGCATCCCTCTTCTCGAGGGACTTGTGCTCAAGGAACTTGGCGAGACCGGTCGAACATCGTTTATGTTTGCAGCGACCCCGTTACCGTTTGTGGGCGGAACTGGGAGTCCGGTCAGCCCGATCGCAATTTTATGAGTGCCGGTGGAGGGCACATTAGCCCATCTTATTCATCGTGATTTTGGGCGAGCGATGATCTGACCTGCGGACGCGGTATCTCGGCGCGCAATTTCATCGCCAATACGGCTCGTATCTGTTGGGCGTGAGGGGTGTCGGTGTCAGGTGTGTTCGAGGCACATTGCC
>CANJLW010000083.1 GCA_947475245.1 Acetobacteraceae bacterium
AGGCAATGTGCCTCGAACACACCTGACACCGACACCCCTCACGCCCAACAGATACGAGCCGTATTGGCGATGAAATTGCGCGCCGAGATACCGCGTCCGCAGGTCAGATCATCGCTCGCCCAAAATCACGATGAATAAGATGGGTTAGAATGAGGGGGTCCCCGGCTTCAATGGCGTGCAGCAAGCGACCCTCGATAATATCGAAGGTCGGGCGGGGCGTGGCCCGCAGCTCTATGCCATCATCAGCAAAAGCGGGCTTTATCGCCTGATTATGGTCAGCCGAAAGCCTAACGCAAAACGGTTCAAAAAATGGGTAACGTCCGAGGTTGCCCTTTCCCTCTCTTTTGAGGGAAGCCCGAACCGTGCGATGTAGCTACCACCCGCTCGTTGACCGTGCTCATTCGCTAGCTTCCGCGTTCACATAGAGGGGACGGATAGGGATCGATTGCGGCGATATAAAATATTCATACGCAATATCAACGATTTAATAAGAGATACTGGCGGAGAGGGAGGGATTCGAACCCTCGGTACCCATAAGGGTACAACGGTTTTCGAGACCGCCCCGATCGACCGCTCCGGCACCTCTCCGCGGCTCGATGGGGGGCTTATAAGGACGCTCGCCGTCTACCGCAACCTCCTGACTTAACCGCCCGCGACCATAACCGCGATATCGTCCGCAAGCCGGCCAACCGCCTCGTTCATCGCCGCCACCAATCCCGCGACACCCGCCGCGCGCGGCTCGACCGCGATGGTAAACGTTTTGGCCACCATACCGCGCCGGGTCACCGAAACCTGCGCCACCAGCATGACCGAACCACTCATTGCCTGATCCAGCCGTTGGACATTCACGCCGATCGTCGCGTCCGCCGTTCCGGAAATCGCGCCATTCTCGGGGAACACCGTTCCGCCCACCAGGCGCTGCGACAGGGACTGCACCAGAACCCGGCCGAGCATCGTGTCCAGCGGCTCACCCCACCAGTCGTTGGGGAGGATGTCGAGACGATACGGCTCCGTCGACCGCACGATTTGCGAGCGCTCCAGATAGCGCGCCAGGCCGATCGTCCTTAACTCGATCAGCTTTGGGGCGCCGCGGTATTCGCGTCCAGGCAGCATCGACAGGGTGTATAGATTGGGCGACGGCGAGGCGCATGCCAGCGGCAGGGCGGCAAGCAGTAATACTCCGCGTCGTAAGATGGGCATCCCGGACTGGCTCATGGCGTATACGGTCCTTGTTCGGTTCGGCCACGGATCAGGGCCTCGGGGTGTCGGGACAGCAAATCCGTCAGCACACGGACCGAGCGCGCGGCGTCGGCGACCTGCGCCATCAACCGCCCCAGGTCGCGATTGAACTGCGAGTTTGCCCCATACGCGGCTTCAACCGAGCCCAGGACCCGATCCGATCGCCTGGTCGCGTCTTCCAGCGCCGATGCCAAAGCCGGCAGACGCTTCAGCACCGGCTCCAACCCGCGATCAAGGTTTTTGACCAAGGCCTGGCTACCCGCCAGCGTCGCCTGCAAGGCGGTAAGCGAGTCCTTGAGTTTGGGATCGCCGATCAACCCGCCGGCATCGGCAAGGGTTTTGTTCAGCGACTGGCCAATCTGTTCGAACGGAATGGCGCCGATCCGCGCGATCAGCGTGCCGGCCGCCGCGACGGGATCGCCCGATCCTTCGTCCAGCACCGGCACGACAAACACACCGCCCAGCCGAGACGGTTCCAGGATCGGCCGGTTCTGTATGACTTCCATCGCCAGTTGCTTTTGGCCGGTAATCAGGTTCGCGGTTTCCAGGCGCACCCCCAACCCGCGCCGGATCAGGTTCGCCAGCATGGTGTCGAGGTCGGTGTCGACATGCAGATCCAATTGCGCGATCCGATCGGGCTCGACCGCAAATCGCACCGGCGCGACGACGGTATCGGCCAGCGGGTCGTAAAGCAGCGCCACGGAGGCAACAGAGCCGATCTTGATCCCGCGCAACGTCACCGGCGACCCTGCCTCCAGCCCCGCCACAGTCCCCAGGAACCGCGCGATCAACGGCACGCTGCGCGCATAGATGGCGGAATCGGCCGCGTCCTTGGAGGCATGCAGTGTAAAATCCTGGATATGCCGATCCGGCGGGGTCGACGCCGTCGATTCCGGCGTTTCGAACGCGATCCCCCCCAGGATCAGGGCGCGCAGGGATTCGATATGCAGATGCAAGCCCGCCCCGGTCAGTTGCAACGACGCGCCGGACGCGTTCCAGAACCGGGAGTTATCGTGGACATACTGATCGAAGGGGGCGCGGACAAAGGCGTGGATCGTCACGCTGTTCGCCATTTCCTCGACATCCCAACCCAGCACCTCTCCCACCGTCAGGTCTCGATAGAATACGGGTGAACCGAGATTGATCGAACCGATGCGATTGGCGCGCAACCGGAATGTGCGCCCCGGCACGTCGGCCTGCAGAACCGGCGGGTCGTTCAGGCCGCCGAACTCCCACAGGGGCTCTCCCGGTTTCGTCGACGGCAGCATTTCGATGTACGACCCGGACACCAAAGTTTCGAGGCCGGATACCGAGCCGGCGAAGATGCGCGGCTTGACGACCCAGAAGCGAGTCTTGTCGGTCAAAAGTCCCGAGGCTTCCCGGCTCATGCGCACGGTCACCGCGACCTGGCGCAGATCGGGCGTCAGCGCGACCTTCTGCACGATGCCCATTTCGACGGCCTTGTGTCGGACACGGGATTGATTGGGGATCAGCCCCTCGGCGCTGTCGAAGGTGATGGTGATCAGCGGCCCCCGAGCGGTCACCGTATTCCAGACCAACCAGGCGGCGACGCAAGCCGTGACGATCGGCACCGCCCAGACGTAAGACAGATTGCGCCGACGTTGCCGACGCGTTGCGACCACGGCGACCGGCGGTGTTTCCGTCACGGCGATACCGCCCGGGCGCGATCCCAGATCAACCGAGGATCAAAGCTGTGGGCCGCCAGCATCGTCAGGATCACGACGCTGGAAAATGCCAGCGCCCCCATGCCGGGCACAACGGTGACCACGCTGCCGAACTGCAACAGGGACACCAGAATCGACACCATGAAGATGTCGATCATCGACCAACGTCCGACGGAGTCGACGACATGGAACAGGCTCACCCGTTCCTTGCGGTACTCCGCGATGCCCATCTGTGTCGTCACCAACACGAACCCCAATCCCGCCAGTTTCAACACAGGCACGAGTACACTCGCAAAAAACACCAAGGCCGCCAATGGCCACATCCCAACCTCGGCCAATTCAACAACGCCCCCCATGATGGTACTCGGGTGGCCGACGCCCAGGTGGGTCAGCGTCAACACGGGATACAGGTTTGCCGGGACGTAGACGATCACCGCGGCAATAGCGAAGGCCCAGCTTCGCCCGACGCCATGCGGCCTGCGCCCCCTCAGCCCCGCGCCGCAACGCGGGCACGAATCACCCTCTCGCGCTCGGCTGACAAGACCGCAGGTGTCGCACCCCATGCGTTCCAGTTTTTTGCCCAATGCGATCGCCGGGTGCGCGCGGGCGGGATCGCGCGGCGGCCAATGGGCCAATGCCTCCCACACCGCCTGCCGATCCAGCATCTGATCCGCGACGATCCCGGTGACCATCAGTGCCCCGAGCGCATAAAGCGCCACCCCGAGGTCGATGATCACCATATCGCTTAACCTGACATAGGCCACGAAAACGCCGAGCAGATAGATTTCCACCATGGACCAGGGACGCAGATGTTCGACCCAGGCAAAAATGCCGCGGCACACACGCGGCGGCCGCGCCAATCGCAGGCAACTCAGCACGAAGACCGTGCCGATCACACGCGCCAAAGGCGCAAGCACGGTCGTGATCAGGACAATCGCGGATAACGCCCACATCCCGTGCTCGTCCAACCCTTCCGGGCCGCTCAACAGGCTGGCATAGCGGTACTGTCCCGCGGCGCTGACGGTCAGCATGGTCATCCCAATGCCGAGCGCGAAGAGGATCAGGGCGGCGAGGTGGAGCGCGAGCGGGAGGGTCAAGGGATCGCGGCGCGTATGGCGCAGCGGAGCCTCGCATCGCATGCAGGTGGCTCTGGCATCCGGCGGCATCGGCGGGATTGTCTGAAACTGGCCGCAATCCTGGCATTCCCGCAGCCTTGGCGGGGTCATCGGCAGGGATGCGGGCGCAATGCTCATGGCCGCAGCGTAACCCGAAAACCGCCGTGAAAAAATGCCGGGAATGCGCGGTTGCGATGCCTGGGGATCGGGAGTATACGCCGCGTCTCTGGTCCGCCGGCGTAGCTCAGGGGTAGAGCAACTGATTCGTAATCAGTAGGTCCACAGTTCAATTCTGTGCGCCGGCACCAGTCTCACTCAACGGACTCTATTCCGCCAGTCCGAAAAACGGACAGCCCGTGGCGGCCAGCCCAACGCATCTTGCCGCCACGTCGATGCCCTTCGGCCTCGGCGTAGCGGACAATACGAACGTCAAACGCTATTCAGTGCTTCGGCTTATAGTCACGGTTGCCGTCGCCCAGATGCGTCGCCGTCTCATCAATCTCTCGATGCTTGGCCTGCCGTCTTTCCTCGACGTCGGCGTTGGACGCGCGTGCTTCACCCGCGTTGTTTCCACCCATATTTTTGTTTTCATTGGCCTCGTGATCGGCCGCGGCCTTCTTCGTCCTGACCCATGCCTCTTTGGTCGTTTCCATGACGCATTCCTTTACAGAAAAATCGCCGCCGTCTTTAACAACCCCCGCAGGTTTGACGACGATGGGAACTCCGGCGAGGCCGGAGTGTTATGTCCCACGTCATGCCCAATGCAGTTGATCTGGATCATCAATATTGCAGCGGCCAAAATACAGACCGCTACCTACATGCCGCTGAGTAGATTTACTTATCCAGCCAGGTATCCTCAAACCGCCAGCCATTATAAATGCTGTTCACCATGACCGTCATGTTCCGCACCTTGGGTGACCAGCATGTCGCCGCTCTGCTGTGCAGGATGATCGGTCGCGCCCCATCTTCCTGAAGCTTACGATCGATTTCCCAGACGATCTTCTTGCGCTGCTCCTGGTCGATCTCCATCGACTGCTTCAGGATCAGCGCCTCGATGTCCTTGTTGCAATAGCTGGTGTAGTTGCGCTGCGCTCCGCAGGCATAGCTTTCGTAGAACTGCTGATCGGGATCGTCCACGCCGCTCCCGGTCAGGTTCAGTCCGACGGTGAAGTCCTTGCGCGTGACCTTGGCGAACCACACCGCGGTATCGATGACATCCAGTTCCCCATCGATGAAAACATGCTTCAACTGATCGATCAGAATAACCGCTGGATCGCGATAGGGCGGGATGTTGCGCGTCGATACCTTAACCCGCAGCCGATTGTCCGGGCCGTAACCCTCGGCGCGCATGATGCGCTGCGCCTCGGCGCGGTTCTTCTCCACGTCCGCGCCGTAGCCCGGCAAGGTCGCCAGCATGTCCGCCGGCATCCCCCAAACGCCTTCCGGCGGCGGCAGCATCGCGCCGCCCTGATCGCTCTGCCCTTCCGACATGATGTCGATGAAGGTCTTCCGATCCAGCGTCAGCGCCATGGCTCGGCGGATCGCCGGGTTATTGAACGGAGGCGCTTCGCTGTTCACCAACAGATTGGTACTGACGTTGGTCGAGTTCACCTCGCACACAGCCTGCGGCGCCTGCGCTTTCAGATCCTTCAACAACGGCACGGTCACTTCGTACGGGAAGGTCACGTCGAACCGCCCGGCGACAAACGCCAGGATCGCGGTGGATCGATTCGGGATGATCGTGAACTCGATGCCGTCCAGATACGGCAGGCCCGGCTTCCAGTAATCCGGATTGCGAGTCAGCTTGAACGAATCGTTCGGCTTGAACTCAACCAGTTTGAACGGCCCCGTCCCGATCGGCTTCGTCCGCATGGTGTTGGCCGGGACATGGCAGGGATAAACCGGCGAGTAACCGGATGCGAGCAGGGCGATAAACGCCGGCTGCGGCCGCTTCAGATGAAAGGTGACCTCGTAATCGCCGGACGGCACGACGTCGTCCAGGTTCTTGTACCA
>CANJLW010000084.1 GCA_947475245.1 Acetobacteraceae bacterium
GATCGGGGCGGGGCTGCTGCAACTGGGGGCGCTGAACGCCAGTTCGGGCGTGCTGAGCCTGAGCGGTTCGGGCGTGCTGACGGGCAGCGGGTTCTTCTTCGTGGGCGGCAACGCGGTGCTGTCGGGCGGGTTGCAGACGGGGTCCGGGGTCACGGTGCTGACGGCGCCGACGACGATCGTGGGTTCGACGTCGGTGGACGGCGGGCGGACGGTGGTGAACACGTCGTCACTGGTGTGGAACGGCGGCTCGATCGGGCTGGGGTCCGGGGATGGCGGCGTGGGCGCGCATGCGGGGACGCTGAACAACAACAGCGGGGCTGTGTTCGAGATACAGACGGATGGTGGGCTGAGCGGGGCTGGGACGATCAACAACGGCGGCACGATCGTGAAGTCGGGCGGGCTGGGGACGACGACGCTGAACGCGGCGGTGAACAACGGCGGCGGGACGATCGTGGCGACGGCGGGGACTCTGTCGCTGGCGCAGGGGGCGACGGGGGCGGGGACGTTCATTCTGGACGGTGCGGCGACGCTGGACTTCGTCAGCGGGGTCGGCGGGGGCAGCACGATGCAGTTCCTGCATGCGGGCGGGACGTTGGCGACGCATGCCGACGGGCTGTTCGGCGCGACGATCTCGGGGTTTGGGGCGGGCGATGTGATCGACGCCGCCGGGGTGGTGTTCGGCGTGGGGAATACGCTGGGCTTCAACGCGGGGACGCTGACGGTGGGGGATGGGACGCACAGCGCTGGGTTTGCGTTGGTGGGGACTTACTCGGTCGGTGGGTTCCATATGGGGAGCGATGGGCATGGGGGGGTGGCGATTACATACGCCTGACGATCAGCCGCGATGGCGTTGCCCCGAAGCCAAACGATCGAGCAGTGCCTGCGCGCGGGCCCGTTTGGCGGCGTCGGCATCCCGCGCGACGATACGTTGCAGCACCGACATCGCGCGGGGATCGTCGGCCTCGGCAAGTTCAAAGGCGCGGTTGTCGCGCTTGTCGAACCAAACCCGATCAAAGTCCTTCAGTGTCAGATCCATGCGTTGCCAGTAGTATTGCAACGCGTCCGACTGCCAGCCCGCATAGATGTTGTCCCACGCCAAGGGCTGTCCGTCGGCATTGGCGTTGTCGAGGTTGAACGGCTCACCGGCCAATTGATACCGCACATCCATCGACATGCGCAGCCTATTGCCTCGATTGGGCACGCCCTTATGCACGGTCAGGCTATGAAAGATCAGCACGTCGCCCAGGGCGAAGTCGCCGGAGACCCAGCGATCGTCGAAGGCGTTGACGATCTCGATCCCGCCCGCGCCGGCACCGATGTCGAAATCGTACACTTCCCCGGTATGGCTGCCGGCGGCGACCTGTAACGGACCCGTTTCCAGCGGGCAGTCGATCAGCGGTATCCAGGCCGTATAGACCTCCGTCGTGCCTTGCACGTTCGGGTAGTCCTGGTGCGCCTTGGTCGTGAAATCCTGCTGGGTCGGAAAGATATTGCGCATCAGCACGCGCGGATGGGGCAGGATCGGGCCGCCCAGCATCCGTTCGAACAGGCCGATCAAGGCGGGATGATGCTTCAGGGCGTGGTAGTCCTCCAACCGATTGATGCGGCGCAGGACGGTCAGATAGGTCGGGTCGGGGTCGACGCAGAAGCCGTTCAAATCGGCCAAGGCGTCCTCGACCGGCGCGTCGGCGCGCAGCCAACCCGCCTCGCGCGCGATCGCGCCGATCTGACGTTGCAACAGGCGCGGCGCGTCCGCAGGCAACAAACCGCGCAGGAACAGATAGCCATCCGCCCGCATCCGTTCGGCCAATGCCGGCCCATTCCCCATCAACCCCGTCGAATCAACAAACGGGCCCATATCACGCGCTCGGCCCGAACGCATTGAACGTGATCAGGGTGTAGGTGTCCTTCACCCCCGGCAGGGTCTGAATTTTCTCCGTCACGAACAGGCCGATATCCTGCTCCGGCTCCAGATAGAATTTGCCCAGCAGGTCGTACTGGCCGGAGGTGGAAAACAGCTCCGACATCTGCTCGATGGTGTCGGCGGCGGAACGCGCGACGCGATAGGCCTGGCCCATCTCGCACTTGATCATCACGAAAATCGCTCGCATGCGGGTTACCCTGTGTGCCTCGCCTCGATCCGGCGCGATCGAATGCTAGCACGAAGATGAATGGCTGGGCAGCAAAGCGTGTCAAAGGATGACACCGAGCGCCGGAGGCTCTATCAGTCCGCTGCTTCCGGCGTTTCCCTTAGGGGCCCTTCCGCCCCGTATTGTACAGGCCCATGACCGATACTCCGATCGACCACATCCGCAACTTCTCGATCATCGCCCACATCGACCATGGGAAATCCACCCTGGCCGATCGCCTGATCCAGTTCACCGGCGGCCTGACGGACCGGGAAATGACCAACCAGGTGCTGGACAGCATGGAGTTGGAGCGTGAGCGCGGCATCACCATCAAGGCGCAGACGGTTCGTCTGAGCTACAAGGCCAAGAACGGCGAGGTTTACGCGCTGAACCTGATGGACACGCCGGGCCACGTCGATTTCGCCTATGAAGTCAGCCGCAGCCTCGCCGCGTGCGAAGGCTCACTGCTGGTCGTCGACGCCAGCCAGGGGGTCGAGGCGCAGACGCTCGCCAATGTCTATCAGGCGATCGACGCCAATCACGAAATCGTGCCCATTCTGAACAAGATCGATCTGCCGGCGGCCGAACCGGAACGGGTGAAGCAGCAGATCGAGGATGTGATCGGGCTCGATACCTCCGAAGCCGTCGAAATCAGCGCCAAGACGGGCATCAATATCGAGGGTGTGCTGGAAGCCCTGGTACACCGCCTGCCGCCGCCCAAGGGCGACCCCAACGCGCCGCTGAAGGCGTTGCTGGTGGACAGCTGGTATGACCCATACCTGGGCGTGGTCATCCTGGTGCGCATCAAGGACGGCCGCATCCGGCGCGGCCAGAAAATCCGCATGATGTCCAAGGGGTCCGTGCATCAGATCGAGCAGGTCGGCGTCTTTACACCCAAGATGATCGCGGTCGACGATCTGGCGCCGGGCGAGATGGGCTATATCACCGCCGCCATCAAGACCGTTGCGGACTGCAACGTCGGCGACACCATTACCGACGATCGCACACCCGCGTTGGAGGCTCTGCCGGGCTTCAAGCCCTCGATCCCCGTCGTTTGGTGCGGGCTGTATCCCGTCGATGCCGACGATTTCGAAAAGCTGCGGGAAAGCCTGGGCAAGCTGCGGCTGAACGATGCCAGCTTCCATTATGAGCCGGAGACGTCCGCCGCCCTGGGGTTTGGCTTCCGCTGCGGCTTCCTGGGACTGCTGCATCTGGAAATCATCCAGGAGCGTCTGTCGCGGGAGTTCGATCTGGACCTGATCGCCACCGCGCCATCGGTCGTGTACCACATTCACCGCACCAACGGGCAGGTGATCGAGCTGCATAACCCCGTGGACATGCCGGATCAGTCCGTGATCAAGCATATCGAAGAGCCCTGGATCAAAGCCACCATCATGGTGCCGGACGAGTATCTGGGCGCCGTGCTGGGGCTTTGCAGTGAGCGTCGGGGCGTGCAGTCGGACCTGACCTATGTCGGCAATCGCGCCATGGCCGTGTATCGGATTCCGCTGAATGAGGTGGTGTTCGATTTCTACGACCGGCTGAAATCCTGCTCCCGCGGGTATGCCAGCTTCGATTATCAGATGGATGGCTACGCCGAGAGCGAGTTGGTCCGCATTTCCATCCTGGTGAACGCCGATCCCGTCGATGCGTTGAGCTTCATCGCCCATCGTAGCGTGGCGGAGACCCGGGGACGGTCGATTTGCGGGCGCTTGAAGGATTTGATCCCCAAGCAGTTGTTCAAGATCGCGATTCAGGCCGCGATCGGCAGCCGGGTCATCGCGCGGGAGACGATCGGCGCCTTGTCCAAGGACGTGACCGCGAAGTGCTATGGCGGCGATATCAGCCGCAAGCGGAAGCTGCTGGAGAAGCAGAAAGAGGGTAAGAAGCGGATGCGCCAGTTCGGCAAGGTGGAGATCCCCCAGTCGGCATTTTTGGCTGCATTGAAAATGGATGCGTAATCGGGGTTTGCGGATGCGTCTGGGTTTGCTATTGACGCGTCCCTGCTCGCGGAGAGATGGCCGAGCGGCTTAAGGCGCACGCTTGGAAAGCGTGTGTGCGTGAAAGCGTACCCAGGGTTCGAATCCCTGTCTCTCCGCCAGTTTTTCTTCCGATAACATTCTCCTGTGCCATATTGGTCGCCGAAAAGCGCAGGATTCCCTGGGTTTTGCGGGGAAAGCCGATGACCGCCAGGGGTGGAACGACATTCGAAATGCTCTCTCTGACGGCGGTTTCTCTCCGGACCTGTTGACTTGTGCAATTTAGTGCGGCGGCAACAAGCGACTGAAATTACATCAATATTTTTGACATTACCCGAGGGCGATTTCGAATATCCCATGGCCAGCCATGATGGATTGGCGAACGGTCGATGAAATCATTAGGCTTGATCCCTCGCAAAATCCCACTCCCGTAAATTCTGCATTCTCCAGCTGTGATGCGAATGCCGGAGTTCGGGTCATGGTTTTGCTCATGCCACGGCCTGCTGACGCACCTCTTCCAGCACTTCAATCAACCGCACAACCTCCGCCTTGGGGAATACCGCGTCCACTCCCTTGCCGCCGAACCGCGTGTAGGAGGTTCATACAGCCGCCCCGGTTCGACGATCCTGCTTTGCGTCAGGTTCTCGATGATCGTCTGGATGAACTCAATCTGGTTGGCCGTATGGGTCCTACTATCCATGAACGCCATCAGGGCCTGCTGGGCAGCGGCGCGATCCAACCCGACCAGGCTTCGCACGAACAGCCCCAGACCCGCGCTGTCGGCCTTCGCCTTATCGATCTCGTCCGCCGAACCGGTCCCGCTCGCCAACAGCATCGGCTCCAACTTGGTCAAGTCTGTCGGGGTCAACGCCAGATTGGTCCCCAGCTTCCGGATGGTGATGTGATCCTCGTGCGCCTTCAGGAAATGCCGCGCCTTCTTGCGGAACCGCGCAAATGTGTCGGCCGAGACAAACCGATCGAAGACAATCTCCTCGCCCGTGCCGTTCTCGTCTTCGAAGTTAGTTTAGAGCACGCTCCGCTTCGCCCGCTCTATCAGGTGCACCGACCCCGCGACTTGCGCCGTGCTCGCTCCAGTTCCTGCGCAGCAATTCGATCACCGACGATATGCGAGAGTACCCGGTTGAGTAGTTCCTGGAGCGAAAAACCTGTGCGTTGCGCGATGGTGTGCCGTTCCTGGAATGGGATCTACCCATCGCCATTCAACTGGTGCGGGATCGTATACTTAAACAACCGAGAGGCGATCGGGGTTTTGTCGAGATGCTGATCATGGCACGCGACGCGGGTCTCGAGGCGCTACAGGTTGCCTGC
>CANJLW010000085.1 GCA_947475245.1 Acetobacteraceae bacterium
CCCAGCGGTCGAAGATTTGTTCAAAACGCATCTGACGTATTCCCTCGTGAATGCGCGTCCGGTCCATGCTTGCCCCCTGCTGGGGGAAGGGTTTGGACCGGACACTTCACGAGCTACAAAATGCGGACAGATCACGAGCTAGTGACACGCCCATCGCCCAGGCTTGGCAGAGGTCCGTGCCTGTCGCACGATCGCGCCACCGTCGCAGGAGGTTCCGCCCATGGCCGCTATCGTTCAGACTCTGTCATCCACCGCCGCCGAGGAGGAGGAATGGCGCCTGCGCTGCGACATGGCCGCCGTCTTCCGCGTTTCTGCGCGTCTCGGCTGGAACGAGCAGATCGGCAATCACAATTCCCTGATGCTGCCCGGCGAAAAGCCGACCTTTCTGATCAATCCGCGCGGTCACCTGTTTCAGGAACTGACCGCGAGTTCGCTGATCGTCTGCGACCTGGATGGCAAGGTGCTGCGCGGGAAGGGGGAACTGCGCAAGGTCGCGTTCTACATCCACGCCCGCATCCATCTGCAAAAGCCGTCGGCAACCTGCGTGGTGCATGTGCATCCGCAATACCTGACCGCGCTGTCGATGCTGGCCGATCCCGAGATCACCCTGTCGCATCACAACAACCTGATTCTCAACGACCGCCTGGCGATCGACAATCACGGCGTCGCCCCCGCCGACAGCCATGCGGAAGGCGATCGTCTCGCCGTCGCTTTGGGCGACAAGTCCATTCTGCTGATGGGGGGACACGGCGTCACCGTCATCGGGCCGACCGTGCACGAGGCATTTGACGAATGCCATCAGGCCGAACGTACCGCGATGTATCAGGTAACGGCGATGTCCACCGGACGGCCGCTGCGGGCGCTGCCCGACAGCGAGCGTCGGCATTGGCACGGCCCCTGGGGCGACAAGGTCGACTCGCGCATGCACCTCGACGCCTGGCGACGCATCCTGGACCGCGACGAACCCGACTACGCCCAATAGAGGGCGATTGGGGGAGCGTGTCGCCACGCCCCCCCTTGGATAGCCTAGCTGTTCGGGCCGCGTTCCATCGAGATCGGCTGCCAGCGGCGCAGCTTCGTCCCGTTCTGCAGAACGGCGGGGTTAACGCAGCTCATCGGCCACTTGCCGCTCAGCACCAAGGCCAGCTCGCGCCCGACATGGCGCTTGCGCGCCGGATCGAACCGGGCGGACGCCGAGGCAGTGTGCGCCGACAAGGTAACGTTCGGCATGCTGAGGATCGGGTTGTTGTGTCCGGGCGGCTCGATTTCCAGCACGTCGAGACCGGCATGGGCGATCCAGCCTTCCGACAGCGCCTTGATCAGACCGGTTTCCTGCACGGTCGGTCCGCGACCCGTGTTGATGAACACGGCGGTCTTCTTCATCTGACGGAAGTGCTTTTCCATCAGCATGCCTTCCGCTTCCGGCGTCGCCGGGGCGTGCATCGACACGAAATCGGACTGGCTGAGCACTTCTTCCAGCGTAACCGGCAGCACGCCGTGTTCGACCATCACCAGTTCTTCGATGAACGGGTCATAGGCGATGACGCGCAGGCCGAACGGCTTGGCGCGCTTGGCCACCGCGCGCGCGACATGGCCGAACGCGATCAGGCCCAGAGTCTGGCCCATCAGGCGAGGGATTTGCAGCAGGGCAGGGCGGCCTTCGCGCCAACGGCCCTCGCGCACCATGCGATCCTGCTCCAGCGTGCGGCGATGGCTCGCCAGCAGCAGCATCATCGCGTGATCGGCGACTTCCTCGATGAACGTATCGGGGCAGTTGGTGACGGGCAGACCGCGTTCGGTCGCCGCCACGACATCGACGCTGTCCACGCCCACGCTGCCCAGCACGATCGCGCGGCAGCGTTCCGGCAGCCCGTCGATCACTTTCTTGCTGAAGCGCATGCCCTTGGCATAAATCGCGTCGGCGTCCTGAGCGAAGGCGATGAAGCCGTCTTCGTCGGTCGGGCCTTCGACGATTTCCGCGTCGATCCCCTCCAAGGGCCCCATTTCATCGTCGTAGCCGCCGCCCGCGACCGTAAAGCTCGCCCCCGCTGGGGTGGCAATTTTGAATTTGGCCAAGTGCTGTCTCCTTCTGTTTGTCGCGACGACGCCGCCGACGCCGCCGGCCTTCTCGCGATCCGCGCGTTTCCTCGTGATCGCGGATGGTCACGCTACCACGCCGCGATTCCAAGCACGCCGTCCAGACCGGGGCAAGCGCCGGCCTTGACCCGCCGCCCCGGGATTCCGATGCTGCCACCCGATTGCAGGAGCATCGACCATGCCGCTTCTTACCCTTCCCGCCGTTTTCATGCGCGGCGGCACCAGCCGAGCGGTGATGTTTCATGAACGGGATTTGCCGGATAGGGCGGCGTGGGACCCGATCTTTCTGGCCGCGATGGGCAGCCCGGACCCGAGCGGGCGTCAGTTGAACGGCATGGGCGGCGGCATATCGTCGCTGTCGAAAATCTGCGTCCTCGCCCCATCCGCCCGCCCCGACGCGGACATTGATTACACCTTCGCGCAGGTGCAAATCCGCGAAGCCGCCGTCGACTACCGCAGCAATTGCGGTAACATGAGCTCCGCCGTCGGCCCCTTCGCGGTCGATGAGGGCCTGGTGCGCCCCAACGGCGAAACCGCCACCGTGCGCATATTCAACACCAACACCAGGAAGATCATCCACTCCACCTTTCCGTTGCAGGACGGCCGCGCCGCGACCGACGGAACCCTGGCCATTCCCGGCGTTGCCGGCACGGGCGCGCCCGTCCGCCTGGACTTCATCGCGCCCGGCGGGGCGACGACCGGGCGCTTACTGCCGAGCGGACAGGCGATGGACCGGCTGGACGTGGCGGAAGTCGGGACGTTCGAGGTATCCATGGTCGATGCCGCCAATGCCTGTGTGTTCGTGCGCGCCGCCGATCTGGGGCTGCGCGGGGATGAACTGCCGGAGCAACTCGACGCCAATCACGCGCTGCTCGACACATTGCAGCGCATCCGCCGAGCGGCTTCCGTCGCCATGGGCATTGCCCCGGATGTGGAGGCGGCGCGGGCCGTTAACGGCGTGCCGATCGTCGGCTTCGTCCGCCCGCCGATGGATGCCCCGACCTTGTCGGGGGAGCCGATCGCGGCGCGCGATGTCGATCTGACGGTGCGGTTTATTTCGAACGGGCAACCGCACCGGGCGCTGCCGCTGACGGCATCGCTGTGCACCGCCGTGGCCGCGCGGATCGACGGCACATTGGTCAATCGGGCGGTGGGGCAGGGGGCTTCCGGGGCGATTCGTATCGGTATGCCATCGGGTATCCTGACCGTGGACGCCGACGTGGCCCGCGACCCCGCCGGCCACTGGGTCGCCCACAGCGGTGCCTTTTACCGCACCGCTCGGCGGTTGTTCGACGGGCGGATTTATGTGCCGCATGGGGGGGATCGTACGTGACCGAGTCCGCGGACCTGCCGGCTGCCCAGGGCGTCCGCGGCGGAATTGGGCTTTTGCCGTCTCGACGCTTCCTGCAAGCCTCGATCTGAAATTTGCTGCCGTTTGTAGTCTGATGTGCTATAGTCTTTTGTGTTATGGCGACCGGCGTGCGGATTTTCAAAATGAAGGGGCTGGCGCGGTTTGCCCGGCGTGAGCAGATCGCGGACAGCCGCTTGAGGGAGGCGATCGAGCGGGCCGAGCGCGGCACGATCGATGCCGATCTCGGCGGCGGCCTGATTAAGCAGCGCGTTGCGCGACAGGGTCAGGGACGATCCAGCGGTTATCGCATGATGATCGCCTATCGGACGCAAGATAGGGCGTTCTTCCTGCTCGGCTTTGCCAAGAATGAGCGGGAGAATATCAGCCCGGACGAACTGACCGCCTTGCGGAAACTGGCGGAGGTTTGGCTTCACACGCCAGACCCGCAGATCGCGAAGGCCATCCACGAAGGTGTTTTGCACGAGGTTTTCGATGACGACTAAAGCGCCCGGCCGGGTCAAGGCCGAGATTCTGGAAATGGCGGATGACATGCATCGCATTGGGGTGATGGATGCCAAAACACATCATCAAATCACCGTCCGCCACCTCGGCCGGACGCCCCTGCCGACGGCTGCCCCGATCAGCGCCGAGGAAATCCGCGAGACGAGGGAGCATGAACACCTGAGCCAGGCCGCCCTTGCGCGGTATCTTAACGTCACCACGGGTTTTATATCGCAATTGGAACGTGGGACCAAAGAGGCAAAGGGGCCGGTCCGCGCTTTGCTTAACGTGATCCGCCTTAAGGGTATCGAGGCGCTTGGGTGAATCCGTTGGTAGATTGAGCGTATGGAGCCTTGCGATCTGCGGCTACGCTGGGGAGAGGGTGGGGGTAGCCAGCTGTTAGCGGCCCAGGTGGTAACCTGACGAAGGTGTTCCGTGAGGCGGCATGCGGGACGAAGACTGACCGCGCGTAGCTTCGTCTTACGCTTGACTGCCTTGAAACCGGAGACGTCCGTCTGCTGCCGCGGTCAGGACCGTCGACCACCGTCCCCGCATCGGCAGCGAGGCAGGTTGTAAGTAGTGCAGGCTAGATGGAGAGGTGACCACGACCGAAGCTGGCGACGTGATGTTGGACAATGCCGAATATCCCCGACGACACCCGTCGCGTGATCCGATATGCAAAGGGGGGGAGGAGGATAAGGTGACAGATGATTCGAAGAAGAGGTATGAGCGCCACTTCGTTGAGGAGGCGGCGAAGCGATTGGATAAATCTTGGAATCTCGGTGATAGCAGAGAACATCCGGATTTCATCGTCGCCGATGGCGATCAGAAGTTCGGGCTTGAGGTATGTGAGATTTTCAGAGGGCGGGAAAATCGGAATGGATCAGTGGAAAGGAGGTGTGAAGCTGACACTCAGAGAAAGATCGATGCCATTCGACAGGATTATGAAGCGATTCAGAATATACCGCTATCGGTGAGGTTCGTGGGCGATACATGTGATGATAATATTAACAAGGCGTTAACTGCTCTTATTGCAAACAATATTGATTCATATCCGATCGGTCATCACATTATGATTGATATTGATACAGGCGATCGTGCTGGACTCGAATTGTATGTGACGAAGTCATTAAAAGCCGATTGGTTCAATGTGAAAGATCGTGTTGGGTGGGTTAATCGTAATCCAATGAAGTACATCATCGATATTGTTGAGAAGAAGTCGCGCAAACTAAAATGTTACACGAAATTTGCCGGCCCTGATGTTCGCCTTTTGGGCACCTCTAAAAATTCGCCTGGCGACCGCGCCCGACCTTCGATTCAATAGGGCCACCGACCCGCCCGATTGGATTGCCGATGACCCAGCCCGGATTCTTCGACCTGAGCCACCGATACGAGACCCTGGACGCCAAACCCGATCCG
>CANJLW010000086.1 GCA_947475245.1 Acetobacteraceae bacterium
GAGTGGGAGTGATTTTGCCCAACCGGAGATGGCAAAAACCGGTTGCTTGCTTGACGAGATACTCGGAGCGCGATCTGCTATCCGTATAGCGTCAATTGACGCAATACGCGGTCTGCGGCATTTTAGGCCATGAAAATCAGGAATGTGATCCACAAGGGGTTACGCCGATTTATCGAGAATGACGATGCATCCGCACTGCCGCCCGCGGTGGTCGAAAAGGTACGTCGTATCGTAACCTTCCTCCAAGATATGGATCGCGAGGACGAAATTCGGACCGTGCCAAGCTGGAAGGCGCATCCGCTGACTGGAGACCGCAAGGGTACATGGAGCTTGTTTGTAACAAAGAACTGGCGTCTCACGTTCAGAGTCGACCAGACCGAGATCGAGATCGTCGACTTGAACTATGAGGATTACCACTAGGAGGTGGTCATGAGCATGCTTCAGGGCATACGTATGAAAAGCCCTGCCCATCCAGGCGGGTTTGTAAAAAGTGAAATCGTCGAGGGCCTCGGCCTGTCCATCACCGATGCAGCGCGCGTGCTTGGCGTGACCCGTGCGGCGCTGTCAGCATTTTTGAATGAACGGGCGCACCTCTCGCCAGAGATGGCGCTGCGCATCGAGAAGGCCTTCGGCGTTTCGATGGATACCCTGATGAGGATGCAAAACACGTTCGACATCGCTCAGGCTCGCAAGAGGGAGGGGGAGATCAATGTCGCGCGATTTACTGGTAAGCTGCTCGATCCGGTGCAGGCTCGCGCCTGAGTCCAAGAGCCATTGCCCGAATCTGATATCGGAACATACTGTCTTATCCATTAGTATATAGTATCTATACAGCGCGGTCAGTAAACGAAACCCAGAACACGCGATGTGTGGCTACCCGCCTAAACACTACGCCCAATCACCGCCCCAATTGCCGCTGTCGCCGCCATCGCGAAAGCCCCCCAGAACGTCACCCGAAGCGTCGGCTTCAGGATCGCCGCGCCGCCAATGCGGGCTCCAATGGCACCAAGGCCAGCCAGGCAAAACAACGAACCGACAGCGACGACAATCGCTGTCGATGCTGTCGGGGCAAGAAGGGCGATGGCCAGCGGCACGGCGGCACCGACGGTAAATGTCAGCGCCGACGTCAGCGCGGCTTGAATCGGCCGAGCAACGACGTGGTCGGAAAGGCCGAGTTCGTCGCGGGAGTGGGCGGCGAATGCGTCATTTGCTGTTATCTGCTCCGCGACCTCTCGGGCAAGCGCGGGCTTCACGCCGCGGGCTACATAGATTTGCGTCAGTTCCAGCAACTCCGCTTCCGGCAGCTCCGCCAACTCGCGCCGTTCCCTTGCCAGGTCGGCGCTCTCTGTATCGGCTTGGGAACTGACGGAAACATACTCGCCTGCCGCCATCGACATGGCGCCTGCGACCAGTCCGGCAACGCCGGCAATCAGAACATCGGCGGGATTTGTGGACGCGGCCGCAATGCCGACAACAAGACTTGCGGTGGAGATGATGCCGTCGTTCGCCCCGAGCACGGCGGCGCGCAGCCAACCAATGCGCTGGATCAGGTGGGATTCTCGGTGAAGCGGGCGCATGGGTTATACTTTCGGTTGAACGGATCGATCGTCGAAGCGCTTCAGTCGTCGTCCTTGCGCTCCCGCCGACCGCCGTCCCGGCCTTCGCCGTGGGCGCGCCCATGACAGGAAACGCAATTGGTGAAGTTCGGGATACCCTTGCGGATATGTTTCGCACGGATATTGGCTTCAGTATGCGCATGGCAGCCATAGCAGGTGTATTCTCGACGATCGCTCGTCGTGTGGCACGTCGCGCAGGGTGCATTGTGATCGCGGTCGAGCACGAAGAAGCGCGCGTGATCGAACGTCGCGGGTTTCCACCGATCCTGGCTATGACATTGCGTGCATTGGCCTGTAGCGTCGCTGTGGACGGGTGTGGTGGGCGCTGTATGGCACGCCGTACAATTATCCCGGATCGCCGCGTTCAGCAGCCCATGCGAGAAAGCCTTCCCCCCGCTCGGCGTCAGGGCCGGGTTGGTATGATCGCTGTGGCAGGCCATGCAGTTCTGCGACGTCAAGCCTTGATGAAACGGCGTAATCGCGGTCGAGCGCCGTCCGATATCCGCGACCTTGTGGCAGGTGATGCACCGATCCGCGCCGGCACCGCGCAACGGTGCATGGCAGGCGAAGCAGTTCGTTTCAAGGTCGGTGTGCGCTGGAATCAACGGTCCCGGCGCCACCATGAAGTGCGGATACAGAAACGTCAGCGCGGCTATTCCAACAAGATTGACCGCGATAAGCAGGAGAATCCACCGCCGCTTCATCTCCACCCCCAGAACAGGAAGATACTCACGATGTGACCAAGCGCCAGAACGGTGAATGCCAGCGTGATCGGGTAGTGGACGGCGCGCCATTGCCTGACGGCATCAAAGGTCAGGCTGTCCCAATACAGGTTTTCTTCAAGCACCGCGCCGGACAAACCCTGGGCGCGCATCTGCTTTGTGGTTTCCTCCAGCCTGGTTCGCGCGCGCCGCAGCAGGAACTTACCGGTCAGGCCGCTGGCGATGTTGACGAGCATGGCCCAGACGGCGAGCCAGCCCAGGATCGCGTTGAAGTGGATGCCGGCGTGAACAAGGATCAAAAGCGATCCTGCCCACGCCATCCACTCATGCAGCCGCAGAAGCGTCGCGGGATTGCCCGCCGTGATGATCTTGCGCTTTCGCAGCGAGTATCCGAAAGAGCCAATGATCAGCAGCACGCCGGGAATGCCGAGATAACGCCCGATCCAGACTGCGTCCTGCCAGTGCAGGATCGCATCGAGCCCCAATGCCGCGCAGCCCAGAAGCGCGAGTTGCAGGAAGAATGGGATGACCTCACGCGTGAAAAGGCTGACACGCATGGTCTTCATGCCTCCAGAACAAGGTTGGAAGCCGGGAGACCGACGCACAACAGGCACGACCCCGCTGACACGTCGAAGTCGGGCTTGTCGGCATATCGCACGTCTCCCGAAACAACACGCGTTTCGCAAGCCCCACAACTACCTGTCCGGCAGCCGGATTCCACCAAAATGCCGCGCCGCTCCGCGAAATCGAGAAGGTTTGTATCTTTACCGTCCCAGACAATAGTCCGCCGCGACCGGCGGAACTGGATGTCGAATGGTATGGCGAGCGGCGTTCCCGCCACGCCGGCGACGGGCCGAACATATCCCGAAGAAGCCGGACCGAAGGACTCGAAATGGATGTCGCTTTTCGGGACGCCCCAATCCGCCAACGCCGGCACAAGTGCCGCCATCATCGCCGGCGGACCGCACACGTAGAATTGATGCCGCCCATGGGGCAGGACGCGCTTCAGCAATGCGACGTCGATGAACCCGGTATGTTGAAAGTCCTGCCCCTCGATATCGTCAGGGCCGGGTGCGGCGTAAAGCACAGTCAGCGTGAAGGCCGGATGCGACTGGGCCAGTTGCTCCAGCAAAGCCTTGAACGCGTGGTCGGCGCTGTTGCGAACGCCATAGAACAGGAAGAGTGGACGGTCCGGTCGATAGGCCAACGACCACGCAATCATGCTGATCATCGGCGTGACACCGATACCGCCGGCGATGAAAACGGCGGCTGTGTCGGATGTAGAGTCCAGCACGAAGCTCCCGGCAGGTGCCTTGACCCTCAGAAGGTCGCCAACCTGCACCGTGTCGTGCAGATAGGTCGACGCCGCACCAGCCGGCAGCGCGGGCCGCGCTGCGGGTGCGGGCATGCGTTTGACGGTGATCCGGTAAGTCTCGCCGTTCGGTTGTTCGGACAGGGAGTAACAACGCACAATTGTCCGCAGCGGCCCTGAGGGCGATGCGGGCAGATCGATTGAAAAGGTCAGGTATTGCCCCGGTGCAAAGCCCGGCAGCGGCAGCCCGTCGACCGGACGAAGGACAAGCGTACGCTGAGTTCCGGCCTGGTCTTCCGGGCCAACGCTGTCGACCCGAAACGCCCGCCATCCGGCCCATGCTCCCGTCGTCGCGGGGGTATTGCCATCGACTGGCGGTGGGGCCGACCCGCGATGCCGAAGCCGCCAGAACCCGACGCCCATGCCGATCGCGACCTGAAGAAGGATCGTCCCGGAAATCGCGGCCAACAGCAGAAGCGCGGTCACCCCTCCACCGCCGCGGCCGGCCTGCGCGCGGAGAAGGGGAGGGCAGGGCCATACCCAAAGCGCATCACGATGTCAGGCCGCCGCCCGGGCATGCCGACAAGCCTCGCCAGAGTTTGTCGAAGCGTTGCAACCTCGACAGGCTGGTTGATGAAGGTGTGTTTCATGCCCAGCGCCGTCGCCTGAAGCGCAAAGCGCTGGCAGGCGCGGCCCGCCAGGACCCAATGCTCGGGATCGTCCTTCTCGGCGACGAATACGGCGATACCCGCCGACGATGCGATCTGGCGGGCATATTTGTTGTTCTCGGCGGCGGTGCTGAACAGCATGTCGATCGCCAGCGGCCCCAGCCACGCCGGAACCACGGGAGCGCCGCTCGTTCGACTGAACAATCCGTCGCCGGTCTTCAGCGCCTGCCGAGGCGTAAAGCGCAGCCAGGCCTTGAGTTCGCGCATAAAGGCGAGATCGGCCATCTGGGCGGTGTTGCCCGCGACGATGAGGTCGCGCACCCGCTCGATCCGCGGCCGTTCCGTGATCAGGACCAGATCGACGCCCTGAACCGCGCCGGCCGTCGAACGCAGCAGCTGCAAGTCCGTGACGCTGATCGGTCGGCCGTCATAGTCGCCGCGCGTTGATTGCCGCTTCGTGATGGCGTCGAACAACTCTGTGGACGCCGACTGCCCCTTACCGAACGCAATCCGAACGACACCGTCCTGTTCTGGATCGAAGCTGACCGCGCCGACCAGTCCCCGCGCGCCGGCGGCGATGGAGAGGTTTTCCGCGGCGCATCCCAGGCTGGCGAAGAGATGGTGATTGTCCGGATCAACCGCCGCCAATCGCCTGCCGAGGTCAGGCCTGATCTCGATGCCGTCGCGGACGATGTTGAACTGCCAGGGCTGCGAATTATGGCTGTTCGCGGCCAGGGTCGCGTAACGGATGAGGTTGCGTGCTTCAGGCGTTTGGCTCAGGGGCGACCGCATTGCCGCGACAGCGATGTCGTAATCCTCCGTGTACCCCATCTGCCGGAACCCCAGCCACGCCGAACCGGCTCCGCCACAGGGTGATCGCATTTGGCGTCCGGGGGCGCGAATTTTCACCTCTCCCAGGGGGAGAGGTCGGCGCGAAGCGTCGGGTGAGGGAGGTGCCACCAGCACAACCCATTGTATTCGCATCACCTCCCTCACCCGCGCCGCTTCGCGGCACGA
>CANJLW010000087.1 GCA_947475245.1 Acetobacteraceae bacterium
CCCAGCGGTCGAAGATTTGTTCAAAACGCATCTGACGTATTCCCTCGTGAATGCGCGTCCGGTCCATGCTTGCCCCCTGCTGGGGGAAGGGTTTGGACCGGACACTTCACGAGCTACAAAATGCGGACAGATCACGAGCTAGTGACAAACCAATCACCAGGGCTGGCGCATCCGCCCAGACTTGCTAACCTCCCAACCAATACGTGCCCCAAGGGAAACCGTCCGATGACCAGCATGATCGACTTCAGCAAACTCTACAGCGCCGCGGTCCCTGCGGTCCCCTCGCCCAAATGGGCACCCTTCCCGCCCTACTACTTCGTCGGCGGCAACAACGACCCCGAGGAAATCCCGGTCGAAGGCCTGATCAAGGCCGCCGAGTCCGTGCTGCGCCGCGAAGGCTCCAAACTCGCCATCTACAACCTCGGTCTCGGCACCCAGGGCTACCCGCCGCTGCGCCAGTTCGTCGCCGATAAAAGCGCCCGCCATCGCGGCATCGTCGCCCCGATCGACGACATCCTGATCACCACCGGTTCGGGACAGGGCCTCGACATGATCAGCGCCATGCTGATCAACCCCGGCGACACCATCCTTACCGAAGAATTCTGCTACCAAGGCGCCATGAACCGCTTCCGCAAGCTCGGCGCCAAGCTGGAGGGCATGAAGCTCGACGAAGACGGCATCGTGATCGAAGCCCTGGCCGCCCAACTCGCCGACCTCAAATCGCGCGGAATCACGCCGAAATTCATCTACACAATCCCCACCATCCAGAACCCGACCGCCAGCATCCTGCCGCTGGATCGCCGCCACGCGCTGATCAAGCTGGCCCGCGAATACAACGTCGCGATCTTCGAGGACGAGTGCTACGCCGATCTGATCTGGGACGGCATCGAAGCCCCGCCCGCGCTCTACGCGCTCGATCCCGGCTGCGTCATTCATATCGGGTCGTTTTCAAAGTGCCTCGCCCCCGCGCTGCGCCTCGGCTACCTGATCGCGCCGTGGGAACTCATGAGCCGACTGATCCCGCTCAAAGGCGACAGCGGCACCGGCGCGCTCGATCAGATGGTGGTGGCGGAGTATTTCTCGCAAAACTTCGACACCCACATGAACCACCTGAACGGCATTCTGCACGACAAGCTCAAGACCATGGTCGAAGCGGTGGAACGCGAATTCGGCACCGCGGCCGAGTGCTGGGCGCCCAAGGGCGGCATTTTCCTGTGGATCAAGCTGCCCGACAGCATCGACGTCCGGAAATTGCTGAAGCCCGCGGCGGATGCCGGCATCGTGTTCAACGAAGGCCCGGCATGGGCGGTCAGCCCCGATAACTCCAGCTCTCACCTGCGGCTTTGCTTCGCCATGCCCAGCAAGCAGACCATCCGCGACGGCGTCGCCGCATTCGCCCAGGTGTGTTACGAGCAAACCGGTATCCCCGTTCGCAGCGCCAACGTACAACGTTGACAGGAGGCAGTCATGACCGATCCGATGCGTGGCAATAATGGCCCGCGCTATAAGCATGTCGCCGATGAATCCGCGCCCTACGAGACGATCGCGGTCGATAAGCTGACCCCGATCATCGGCGCCGAAATCCAGGGCGTCGATCTGTCCGGCGCGGTGTCAAACCGGCAGATGGACGAGATCCATCGCGCGCTGGCCGAAAACTCGGTGATCTTCTTCCGCGATCAGAACCTGTCGCAGGAACAGCACCTGGGCTTCGGCCGCAACTTCGGCGAGCTCCACATCCATCCCGCCGCGCCGCACGCGCCGGGACACAAGGAACTGATGATCATCCACGCCGACAAGGACAGCCCGCGCGCCAACGGCGAAGGCTGGCACAGCGACGTGTCCTGCGATCCCGAACCCCCGATGGGCAGCATCCTGTATATCAAGACCTGCCCGCCCAAGGGCGGCGACACGCTGTTCGCCAGCATGTACGCCGCATACGAAGCACTGTCGGACAAGATGAAAACCTATCTGGAAGGCCTGGTCGCCGTCCACGACGGGGAAGAAAACTACCGCGGCACCTATAAGAATTTCGGCATGGAAGACAAACCCGTCTATCCCAAGGCCGAACATCCCGTGATCCGCACCCACCCCGTGACCGGCAAGAAGGCGCTGTATGTCAATCGCGGCTTCACCCGCCGCATCCTGGGCGTGCCGCGCGACGAAAGCCACGCGATCCTGAACTACCTCTGGACGCATTCGGAAAACCCGCTGTTCCAGTGCCGCTTCCGCTGGCAACCCAATTCCATTGCGTTCTGGGACAATCGCTGCGTCCAGCACCGCGCGATGTGGGACTACTGGCCGCACACGCGCTCCGGCTTCCGGGTCACCGTCGCGGGCGACCGGCCGGTCTGACAGCCGCCTCTCCCTCTGGAAGAGGCCGGAGCGCGTCCGCGCGCTCCGGGTGAGGGATAGTCGCTACAACTGCAAAACGCTCCCAAGGGTCCAACCATGCGCGTCGGCATCGTCACCATCCCCCGCCTTTCGGCCTCCGGCAGCCAGGCCCCTGTCATCGAACAGGTCTGCAACCTCGCCCGTAAGGTGGAGGAACTCGGCTTCCACGGCCTCTGGCTCACCGATGCCTTCGCGCGCGGACGAGCGACGCTGGACCCGTATGGCTTGCTGGGGGCGCTGTGCGCGGTGACGTCCCGGATCGAGTTGGGCACCTGCGTCGTCCAGGTGCCGATCCGCCACCCCGTCGAACACGCCCATCGGGTGCAGACCATCAACCTGCTGTCCAACGGCCGCCTGCGTCTCGGCGTCGGGTCCGGTTCCACCAAGCACGACTTCGATGCCGTGGAAGCCAATTACGACACCCGCTTCAAGGTCCTGCCGGGGATGCTCGACGTCATGAAAAAGGTCTGGGCCGAGCAGCCGGTGTATGGGCCGGCTTTGTCGGTTTGGCCGGGAACGGAGGGCGGGCCGCCGATGCTTCTCGGTGCCTGGCGCAGCCCGCGCTGGATCAATCTGGCCGCCAATGTCTGTCAGGGCTGGATCGCTTCCGGCATTCACAGCTCTCCGGAAGACGTCGAAATCGGCATCAAAATGTATCGCGAAGCCGGCGGAAAACGGGCCGTCCTCGCCAATATCTTCACCGATCTGCGCCCGAACGCGGAACCCATCGCGATCGGCCATACGCCCAAGATCACCTTGATGTGCGCGCCCGCGGAAGCCAAGGACCGGTTGAAGCGGCTTGAGCAAACCGGCCTCGACGATGCCCTGCTGGTTTGCCCCTTCGACGACCCCAACCAGCTGGAGGCCATCCGCGCGTTGGTTCCGTAACCCCCGGTGCAGGAGATCGATTTCCATCGCGCCCTGCACCGCCCCGGCACCATCGTCGATGCCGGGGCACATGACGGGCGGCTGACCCTGCCGCTCTCCGCCCTGCCAAACACCCATGTAATCGCTTTCGAACCGTTGCCGACCGTATTTTCGAAACTGAAACGAAAAATCGAGAACATTGGCGCACTGGTCACGGTACGGCCGGAAGCGCTGTCGGATCGGGCCGGAAGTTTCGTTCTGTCCGTTCCCACCGTCGGCGGCGTGGATCAGGAAGAATGGGCCTCGCTCGCCAAGGATTATGAAGCGCTGCGGCGCGACGATCCCCGCATCGACGCCGTGCGCGACTATACCGTGCCGACCCTGACGCTGGACTCGCTGAACCTGACCGACGTCACCGCAATGAAAATCGATGTGGAGGGCGCGGAACAGGAAATGCTGACCGGCGCCCTGTCCACGCTGCGCCGCTGCCGCCCGATCCTTTCGATCGAGATCGAGGAACGCCACCGCGCCGGCAGCACCCAGGCCGTTCCCGCGCTTCTGCGCCACCTGGACTATGTGGGGTTCTTCGAGTTTTACGGCGATTGGCGACCCATCGAAACACTCGATATCGAAACCATGCAGAAAGCCTCCCCCTCCCCGGCGGCGTTCGAGGTCTCGGATCCCTATGTATTCTGCTTCTACTTCGTCCCGCCGGAACGGATCGCCGATTTGGCGGTGCTGGCGCGCCTGCCGTAACATCGCGCAGGCCAATAATCGGGGGAAAATCGATGGCAATGCGGATCTGGCACCAAAGCTTTACCGTTCTCGGCGACCTGCCGGGCTATGAGGACGCAATGCGCGCCCATGCCGCGAAGGTGCTTCGCCCGGATACCGAGGTCGTCTTCCACGGGCAGGCCCCCGGCACCTATCCCAGCGACTACCCCGGCGACGATATCGGCTATGGCTACACGTTCTGGATCCACGGCAATCAATGGATCGCGGCAGGCCGAGCGGCTCAGGCGCAGGGGTTCGATGCGTTTGCGATGTGTACGCTGCCCAACCCGATGCTGCGAGAAACGCGCTCCATCCTCGATATTCCCGTCATCGGCATGGGGGAGACCTGCTTCCACCTCGCCACGATGTTCGGGCGTCGTTTCGCGGTCATGCTGTTCATCGATCGCATGATCCCACTGTATCAGGAGCAAATCCGCTCCTACGGGCTGGCCGATCGCTGTGCCGGCGTCGTCGCGTCGGGTCTGCGCTTTCAGGACGTGCTGGCCGGTTACACCGACCCCACCGCCGTCATCGCCGCATTCACCGAAGCTGCTCGTCGCGTCATCAAGGAAACCGACGCGGACGTGATCGTTCCCGGCGAAGTGCCGCTTAACTTGCTGCTGGCGCGAAATGGCATCAATCGGGTGGACGATGTGCCGATCCTGGATGGGCTGTCGAGCACGCTGAAGATGGCGGAAACCATGGTCGATCTGCAACGCGCGACCGGGATTTCCCACAGCCGCCACGGCTGGTTCAACTCGGTCCCCAGCCAGGCCCGCCTGGATCAGGTCGCCGCGTTCTATGGCGTGGATCGCCTCAAGTTCTGATCGGCCCGACCGCGGTCGAACCGTGACGGTTTTTTCATAAAGGCTCCCAGGTGTTGTAATCTCGGTAATGTCCCCTCACGCGCCGCATTTCGCGGCGCGCGACACTTCCAAAAATGGAGAGGGGACTATGTCGACACAACCGTCTACCGCAGCCCATCCGCTGACCGCCACCTATCGCCGCGTGCCCTTACTGGATCGTATCCAGCTTCGGCATGGACCCGTCGGTCGGTTGGGCCGCTTCTTAGAGTCCGTCCGGGATCATTTAACGCTTTGACAAAGTCTTCTGACCATAACGCGCACGGATGCCCAGCGTAGAAATGTGAGTCCGTTCCGATTCAGGCATTCCCAATCCTTCGCCAACCGCCGGCATCGATTCAACCAGCCAATTGTGC
>CANJLW010000088.1 GCA_947475245.1 Acetobacteraceae bacterium
AGAGCCGCGTCGTGCACGACCTCGGCGACATCCTGCGAGCACGGATGTTGGCGATCGCCTGCGGTTACCTGCGCCCACAACGCATGGATCAACGCATCTTTCTGCTCGTGCGAAAGCTGGGACAGGTCAGGCAGCGGCGGCGGTTGCATCCGCAGGCTGAATCAATCCTGCGGCCCCTTGTCAACCAAAGTTTGGGCTTCCTGCCTGCCACGCGTCAATTAGCCTGAGCCGTGACGCCTGGTCAGGTCATGGAAGGGCACCGCCTCGGTCAGGAAGGGGGTTGAGCAGATACAATTTCTCAAACGTGACGCCGGAGAAAGTCTGCTCAATCGTCGGCCTTCTTAGGCAGCGCGACCCTTTCGCTTGGCGCCAACCTAGGCTCACACCGTCCTTTCGAGGATCTCGAACACCCGCTCGCCGTACCTTTTCAATTGTTCGGCATCGGTGTTCTCTCGCAGTTCTATTGGAATCTTGCCGAGGAATTCGCCCCGGCTCGTTGGCCGTTTCCTAATCAGCTCATCCAGCATGGACTTTCGCAAAAGCCCGCGGGCGGGGTCAGCGTCGGGTAGCTCGGCCTTGATGACGTTCTCGCGGAGATCGATCAGTTCGGCGCGGGCCTGATCCCGAGATAGCTCGTCCGCCCGCGGCTTGGCTGGCACCATGGCGACCGGTGCGGGGAGCACGACGGCGCCCTTCACCGATTTCGCCGGGACGGGCGGCGTGCTGACAATGGCGGACCTAGCGGGCACGACGGCAATAGCGGGCCTGGCGGGCGTTGAGGCTCGGGATACGGCCCTTGCTGCAATTAAGCGCCTTAGCTCGGCAGAGACCCTCGAGAGCTCGCTAGCCGGATTGTGGAACCAGTCCGTCGACCAGATGCGAATGATGTCCCAACCGAGATTCTCCAAGATCTCCTGCCGGAGGCGATCGCGATCGCGGGCGGATTTGGAAGAATGGTAACTTGCACCATCACATTCTATGGCCGCGATGAAGTCGTTGGGCGCACCGGGGTCCCGAACGCCAATGTCGAGGTAGAAGTTTGCGACCCCTACCTGCGGCACGCATTTGAAGTTCAGCTCCCGGAGGCCTTCGATAATAGGGGAGAAACGACCCCACGCGGACCTCCGGCAAAAAGCATAACGCCGTTCTACAGATTCATGTAGGGTTGAAGCTGACGGGCCGGATATGGCCTCGCTTTGAATGGATCGGGAGGGTGTCATGAGCGTGCGCGTGTTTTCTCTGACGACAGCGGCGGTGCTGGCACTGGCGCTGGCGGCGTCCGCGCCGTCGGGCGAGGCCGCCCAGACCAGGGGTTCGGCTGAGGGAGGGGCGCACTGGACCTACTCCGACCAGGCGCATTGGGATGGCGAGTGTCCGGTCGGAACGGCCCAGTCGCCGGTGGCGCTGACCGTGGCGGCGACAGTGGACCTGCCGGATATCGCCCCCGCATACGCGGCCGGGCCGGGGGTATTTCTCAACAACGGCCACACCCTGCAATTAACGCCTGGAGCGGCCGGCCGGACCACGATCGGGACGGACATCTACGACCTGGCGCAATTCCATTTCCATTCGCCCAGCGAGCACACGCTGAACGGAAAGGCCTATCCTGCGGAGATCCACTTCGTGAACCGCAACGCCGATGGGGCCCTGGCCGTGGTCGGGGTGCTGGTCACCGAGGGCGCCGCCAATCCGGCGCTGGCGGCCCTGCTGGCGGCCCTGCCATCGCAGGTCGGCGAGGCGGGCGTGACCCGTCCGGTCGTCGATCCCGTCCTGCTGCTGCCAACGGACCGACGCTATTTCGCCTACTCCGGCTCGCTGACGACACCGCCATGCACCGAAGGGGTGCGCTGGAACGTGCTGTCGACGCCGATCACCGCCTCCGCGGCACAGATCGCGTCCCTGTCGGCGGCGCTCGGCGCATCCAACCGCGCGGTGCAGCCGCTGCATGGCCGGTCGGCGCTGTTCGGCGAATAGGCCTGCTTGTCGGTCTCAATCCATTGCACATGCCCCGCCGCCTCGAACCTCGGAAGTACCGGGCGGAGAGGAGGTGGTGGAGTCAGTCAGCGAAGCGGCAGTGTCTGCTTTCCACCCCGCGCCGACATGCAATGCGTCCGCTTCTGGCCTAACCAGCAAGGTCCGCTTTCCGGTTTGGTGGTGAGGGCCGATCCCGACCCATTGCGGTCCTAAGGCAGCCGCCGTCGTCGGATGAGACAGCCAGTCGGTCACCCCGAATCGGGCCGGGAAACTCCAGCTTGCGGATTCCGATGATCGCGCGCAGCCATTCCGACATGATGGCGATCACCGTTCCGAGATGATCGCGATCAGAGGCGGTCACCCGGTCGACATTGTTTTGGTGTCAGTTTCGAAGGGTGCGGTCAATCGCTGATGGAGGCTCTGGTGCGCCGCAGGCTGTCACCTTCGAGTTCGACGCGATGAGCGTTGTGAAGAAGGCGGTCGAGGATCGCGTCGGCATAGGTGGATTCTCCTATGGCGTGATGCCACGAGGCCGTTGGGAGCTGACTGGTCACAATGGTCGACTTCCGGCCGTATCGGTCCTCCAGGATCTCGAGCAGGTCGTGCCTGGCCTGGGCATCCAGGGGCTGAAGGCCCCAATCATCCAGGATGAGTAGTTCGACGCTGGCGAGGCTTTTGAGCCTGCTGGCGATACGGCCGTCGCCGCGCGCGAGGGCGAGTTCGTCGAGCAGGCGCGTGAAGCGCACATAGAGGACCGAGCGGTTGTCGCGGCAGGCTTTGTGGCCGATGGCGCAGGCTAACCAACTTTTCCCGATGCCGGTCGGACCACAGATCGCCAGATTGTCGTGCGCGTCGATCCAATCGCCGTTGAGCAGCACTTCGAACAGCCGGCGCTCGAGCCCGCGGGGGCTTCGGTAGTCGACATCCTCGGGGGCTGCCTGGTGGCGCAATTTTGCGTGCCGCAGGCGCGCGCTGAGCCTCTTGTCGTGTCGCCAGGTGGTTTCCCGGTCGAGCAGCAGGGCAAGCCACTCGGCATGGCTGAGCGTGGTGGCGTCGCCATGCCTGTCGAGTTCCGTAAAGGCTTTGGCCATGCCTTGCAGGCCAAGGACCTGAAGCTGGTCGAGTGTGGGGTGTGTCAGCAAGAGCTATCTCCTCAATGGTAATATTTGGGACCCCGGATGTTGGGGTGGTCGATGCCGACCTCGCCGGCGGTGCGCGGGCGATGGTGCGGCTCTCCGTCGAGCTTCTTCTCGAGGATGGATTTGACGGCGCCGTATTTGCGCGCGCCGATCTCGAGCGCGCGCAGCGAAGCGGCGTCGACACGGGCCGCACCATAGGGGCGTGCCAGCCGCACTATGCCGAGGCAGGAACGATAGCCCTGCTCCGGATGGGGCCTGTCACTCAGGATCATCTCGCACAGCATCCTGACCGACGGACCAAGCCGTCCGGCTTCATCGAGCAGACGCTCAACCGTCCAGTCGCCGTAGCGGCGATGGCTCGACGGCATATGGTCGTTGATCGTGGTGTGATGCCCATTGCCGGATCCGCG
>CANJLW010000089.1 GCA_947475245.1 Acetobacteraceae bacterium
GCTGGACCGCATTACCCATCACTGCGACATACTGGAAACCGGGAACGATTCTTTCCGCTTCAAGCAACGCAAAAAACAATCGAAATCAGGCTGATAAACTGGAAACTTTTGGACGCTGTTACCTGGAAATTTTTCAACGCTGATTGACACGAATTGCCGCGGGCGGATATCCGCATGCACACGGCCGAGCCGATCTGTCCGGCAGGCAGCCTGCTCGCGGCCCATATCCGGGCGTATTGGAAGTCGCAAAGCCATTGGCGATGAAGCCACGCGCTTCGTTACGAAATGGGCCCTATCGCCGCAACCGCGCCCGGTTCCGCTCCGCAGGCAAAGGCATAGCTTTCATCGGCCCAGCCGGTCATGCCGCCGATCATGACTTTGACCTTGCGACCAACCTCGCTGAGACGGACGGCTGCTTTGTCGGCGCCGTTGCAGTGCGGGCCGGCGCAGTAGACCACAAACAACGTGCCCGGGGGCCACGCCTCCAGACGTCCGCGAGTCATCTTGCCGACGAGCATGTTGATCGCGCCGGGCACGTGGGACGCTCGGTACTTCTCCTCCGACCGCACATCGACAAGAACAAAATCCATGTTGCCTGACTTCATGGACTCGTACACGTCGTAGCAATCCGTTTCGCGGCTCAAGCGATCGGCATAATGAGAATGAACCTCCGCGGAAGGCGCGGCGGGGATTTCGGTAACGCGACTGGTCATGGCGGATGCTCCTTGCTGTCGGAAACGACCCGCGCAAGTTCGCGCCACGGCGCATTGCGCGCCAGTGGCGCTATTGCCATAGTTCGTCAATATCATGCCAATAAGGTCGGAGGACATCATGGCCGATACCGGAACCCATTTGACCGGACCGCGCGTCGTCACGCTGGCCTACGATGGCCTGTGCACGTTCGAATTCGGCGTGTCTGTCGAGGTGTTTGGCCTGCCGCGGCCTGAGATGGGGCACGACTGGTATCGCCACACTGTCGCCGGCGTCGAACCCGGGCCGATGCGCGCGGCAGGCGGCCTTACCGTCACGGTCGAGGGTGGCCTGTCGTTGCTGGCGGACGCCGATCTCATCGTCATTCCGGGATGGCGATCGATCGATGCGCCGGTCCCAGAGCCACTCATCGCGGCTCTACGCAATGCACACGCCAGGGGCGCGCGTCTGATGTCGCTGTGTTCGGGCGTCCGCGTTCTGGCCGCGACCGGCCTGCTTGACGGCCGCCGAGCAACGACGCATTGGCGCTACATAGGAACGATTGGGGAATTGCATCCGACGGTGACGCTGCTGCCGAACGTCCTTTATGTCGACGAGGGTGATGTGCTGTCGGCGGCGGGCAGCGCCGCCGGGATCGATCTCTGTCTGCACATCGTGCGCAAGGACTACGGCTCGGAAGCGGCGAACACCGTGGCTCGGCGCCTGGTGGTGCCGCCACATCGCGACGGAGGACAGGCACAGTTCATTCAGGCCCCGGTCGCCCGCGCGCGGGAGAGCCCGCGGTTGAGCACGTTGTTCGATTGGATTCGCGAACGGCTGCACGACGATCTTTCTATCGCAATCCTGGCCCAACGCGCCGGCATGAGTCCGCGCACCCTTCAACGTCGGTTCGAGGAGACAACCGGGCTCGGACCAGGTGAATGGGTGTTGCAGGAACGGATGGCGCGCGCGAAAGCGCTCCTGGAAGCGGAGCCGACCACGAAGCTCGACGACATCGCGACGGCGACCGGTTTCGGCTCCCCGTCCACGCTGCGCCATCACTTCCGGACAAGGTTCGGCAGCACGCCGAACACCTATCGACGACAGTTTTCGTTACGTCGGACGGCCTGATCTCCGCGCGATGGTGGCGCGGAGAGGTCGCCGACCTGCATCCAGACCGCGTCATCCACCGACAGACCGACGAACCAGCGGGCCAGGAGGCTGTCGTTGAATGACTCGAACAACTGCCGCTCGGACTGGCGATACGCCAATGCCCATAATGGAAGGTGTTTGACTGCGCCCCAACTCAGGCCCAACACGCTATGCGTGCTGAAGCTTCTCCCGGGCGGCTTCCGCGAGGAAACGCGACCGGTTATCGGTGGCACGGTCGATCGCCTCCAGCAAATCGGGCGGGAGCGAAACATTGATCCGAACGGCCGGACGTCGAACCGAGGCGTCGATCAAAACCGCCACCCCATCGCGGTGGTGGGGGTCGGCCATGATTTCGTCCAGCCGGGACGGTGCGGGGATCGCTTCGCCGTCCTCGATCATGCCCTCGATATGAAGTTGTATGGCTTCAGCGGCCATCCGTCGGGCGTCTTCCAGCGTCTCGCCCGCGGTGACGCAGCCCGGGAAGTCGGGAAAATCAACACCAAAGTCACTGTCGGGGTACTTTCGGAGGAGTGCGACATACGCGGTCATGATCGGTCCCTTAGTGTCAGTCCTGCCTGCTTCTCGATACTCCGCAGTGTCCCGGGGGGTATGTCGCGCTTCGGGTGCGGCACCGTCACCCGACCGGGTCGCGACGGGTGTTTAAACTGGAAGTGGCTCCCTTTGGTCGCCACATGCTGCCAGCCGGCCGCTTGGAGGGCATGAATGATATCGCGGCTGTCCATAAGAGCCATGAATAGTCAGTTTCAAATTGTGCGTAAAGCGTGTGTAAAAACATAGCCAGGGCTATTGCATATGACTTTTGGCAAACTGGGCCAGGAGGCGGCCCAGAAATTCGTCATTCCATCCGGCCCGCTTGAGTTTTCCCTTCATCGAGCCCCTGGAACCTTCCAATTTCGCTAAATTTAGGGCCAGTCGGCGTAGTATTGCGATGTTCTCGGGACCGTGATCCTTCCAACTGCGCTTGCGGTCCTCGTTCATCGTCACGTCCAAAACCCAATGCAGACCATTCTCGACCCCCCATTGGGCGCGCGCGACCTCTGCGAACCGCGCCGCGGACAGCGGGATGCTCATCAAATAATACGAGGTCTCCGTCGTCTTCTTTCCCCGGATCTCGCGCGTGCGCACCATCTTCCCGATCGCCGCCAACCCCGGCCATGCATGGTCGGCGGTAAGCCAGCCGATATCGGTAGAAACCTCGCCGGTTCGGGTCTCGATGCGCCCATGATCGGCATCGACCGTCGTATGCGTCGCCTCAACCGGCCGTTTGGGGTCCTCCATAAATAACCGAACGTCGTCATGCAGGGTGCCTTGATTGCCCTTCAGCGCGATCACGTAATCGCCTTCCTGCTCGACAATCTGGGCGCAAATCGCTCGTTGGCAGCTCATCGCATCCGCCGTTACGATGCAGCCCCGTAGCGACAGCATCGCCAGCAATTTTGGCACTGCCGTGATCTCATTGGATTTTACGTCGGTGGCGATCTGGCCCAGCAACA